>NZ_CP015234.1:0-58318 GCF_000376545.2 Tritonibacter mobilis F1926 | reverse complement strand
GCCTGGCTGATGCGGGCCGGGCTCAACAAGGGGATAGACCAGCTGCGGGTGCGCCAGCGCGAAGGGCGCAAGGCAGGCGCGCTGGGGCTGATCACGCCCGACCGGGTAGAGATGGAGATTGCAGAAACCATCCCCGATGAGCGTCTGCGGCTGATCTTCACCTGCTGTCATCCGGCGCTGGAGGAAAAATCCCGCGTCGCTCTGACCCTGCGCACGGTCTGCAGTCTGACCACGCGCGAAATTGCCGCCGCCTTTCTCGACAGCGAACAGACCATGGGCCAGCGCCTGTCCCGCGCCAAGGCCAAGATCCGCGCCAAGGGCATCGGGTTTCAGGTGCCAGAGCCCGACCAATGGTCAGAACGACTGAGCACGGTGCTCTCCACGCTCTATCTGATTTTCACCACCGGCTATGTGAATGAGGAGGCGGGGGTGGAGCAGGGCACCCGCGATCTCTGCCGCGAGGCGATTTATCTGGCGCGGCTTTTGTGCGCGCTGCGCCCGGATGACCCCGAAATTGAGGGCGCGCTGGCCCTGATGTTGCTGACAGAGTCCCGCAGGGCCGCCCGCATTGGCCCGGATGGGGCGATGCGCCCAATCGAGGACCAAGACAGCAGCCTCTGGCAACACGCAGCCATTACCGAGGCGCAGGTTCTGCTGGCACAGGCCGTTCTGCGCCGCCAGCCCGGCGCGTTTCAGATCAAGGCCGCCATTGCGGATTGTCATATGATGCGCCCAAAACCTGACTGGGCGCAGATGGCGCTGCTCTATCAGGCGCTCTGGCGGTTTGAACCAACCCCGGTGGTAGCGCTCAATCAGGCGGTGGTCATGGCAGAGCTGGGCCAGCGCACGCAGGCCTTGGAAAACTTGCGCGCCTTAGAGGGCGAGCTTGGCAGGTTCCAGCCATGGCATGCGGCAATGGCACATGTGCTGGCACAGGAGGGTCAGATTGAAGACGCCCAACGCGCCTATACGCAGGCCATAAAAACCGCGCCCAATGATGCTGCGCGCCGGTTTCTGGCTTTGAAATATGAGAAGTTATAACATAATAACAATTATAGGTAAGTCTGGCTAGGCATGTCTCAGAGCAATCAGAAAATCTCTCTCGATGACAGATGACCTGATCCAACAAGGCGTTTCAAGCCCAGTGGATATTGGAGCGCCCTGCTCGTGTTGCCCTCCGTCGCGCGCTGAAACGAAGATGCATTTTTTGAAGCTGATGGGCGAAAGCCCTCGGTCGACAAGTTGCAGAAATCCTAGTCCGCCTTGCCGTTCTCAGTCCCTACACCGCTCTTGGCATACCCGTCTAAGAACACTTAGAATAAGTTGCCTAGAGCGACGGGAAATACGCCCTGCAATAGGTTCGTGTAAAAAGCCCCTATGCGGATGAGTTTTCCGATCACACATAGGGGTGTCCGCATACCGGCCGAGATTGAAGCGGCCATCAAAAATTGCTTTGAGCGCCGGAAATAGAAAAAAGGGGCCAGCAGGTGTTAAACAGGCACGTCACGCAGCACTTTCACACCGAATGGATGTGGAGCCAAGCTAAGCGTTTTGAGATCGGGCGGCTGGTCCAGTTCCGCGAAGATGTCTTAACTCGGAGCTCTGGTGCGGGCGCCTACCCGGATAACGAGACCTGCCTCTGCCAGAAGGTGGTGACACGTCTGCAGAAACCGGTACGGCAACAGCGCATCTCGGAGGTCACACATTGAAAAAGGCACTCATTACAGGCGTCACAGGCCAAGACGGCTCCTATTTGGCAGAGTTCTTGCTGGAGAAAGGATACGAGGTGCATGGCATCAAGCGCCGCGCCTCCTTGTTCAATACTCAGCGGGTTGATCACATCTATCAGGACCCGCATGTGGACAATGCTCATTTCAAGCTGCACTACGGCGATCTGACAGACAGCTCTAACCTGACCCGGATCATTCAGGACGTGCAACCAGACGAGGTCTACAACCTCGGTGCCCAGAGCCATGTCGCGGTTTCCTTTGAAAGTCCAGAATACACCCCGATGTGGATGCTATGGGAACGCTGCGGCTCTTGGAGGCAATCCGTTTCCTCGGCCTGGAAAAGAAGACCCGCTTCTACCAGGCGTCGACCTCGGAGCTGTACGGGTTGGTGCAGGAAACCCCGCCGCGCGAGACCACGCCGTTCTACCCGCGCTCGCCTTATGCGGTGGCTAAGCTCTATTCCTACTGGATTACGGTCAATTACCGTGAGGCCTATGGAATGTATGCCTGCAACGGCATCCTGTTCAACCACGAGAGCCCGCGCCGCGGCGAGACCTTCGTGACCCGCAAGATTACTCGCGGCTTGGCCAATATTGCGCAAGGGCTGGAGCCCTGCCTGTATATGGGTAACATTGATGCGCTGCGCGACTGGGGGCATGCCAAGGATTACGTACGGATGCAGTGGATGATGCTGCAACAAGAGATGGCGGAGGATTTTGTGATCGCCACCGGCAAGCAATATTCGGTGCGTCAGTTCATTTCTTGGGCCGCTGCTGAATTGGGCGTCCAGCTGGAATTTACCGGGAGCGGTGTTGAGGAGATCGCCACTGTCGTTGCGATTGAGGGTGACAAAGCGCCAGCCTTGAAACCCGGGAGCGTAATTATGCGTATCGACCCCCGCTATTTCCGTCCAGCAGAAGTGGAGACGCTGCTCGGAGACCCCTCCAAAGCCAAGGAAAATCTGGGGTGGGTACCGGAGATTACAGCGCAGGAAATGTGTGCGGAGATGGTCACCGAAGACCTTAAGACGGCTCGCCGCCACGCGCTTTTGAAAAAACACGGTATGGAAATGCCCGTCAGTATTGAAGGCTGAGGAGCACGGCATGGCCTATGATCTCAAAGGAAAACGCATCTTTGTTGCAGGGCACCGTGGTATGGTCGGCTCTGCCGTCGTACGCCGTTTGGCAACTGAAGACTGTGAGGTAATCACCGCCGCCCGCGAGGAGCTCGATTTGGTCAATCAGGCTGCCGTGAATGCTTGGATGCAAGAACAGCGTCCCGATGCCATCGTCATGGCTGCGGCCAAGGTCGGCGGCATCAAAGCGAACAACGATTTCCCGGTGGACTTCCTCTACAAGAATTTGATGATTGAAACGAACATCGCCCAAGCCGCCCATGAGGCGGATGTCGAACGTTTCTTGTTTTTGGGATCCTCCTGCATCTACCCAAAGTTCGCGCCCCAACCGATCCCCGAGGACAGCTTGCTGACAGGCGCGCTGGAGCCCACCAATGAATGGTATGCTATTGCCAAGATAGCGGGCATAAAGCTGATGCAGGCTTATCGACAACAGTACGGTCGCGACTGGATTTCGGCGATGCCGACCAATCTATACGGTCCTGGCGACAATTATGACCTGAACTCCTCCCACGTGCTGCCAGCGCTTCTACGCAAGTTCCACGAAGCCAAAGCAGCTGGGGCTGCTTCAGTAGAGCTGTGGGGGTCCGGCACGCCGCTGCGCGAATTTATGCATTGCGACGATCTGGCGGATGCGTTGGTGTTTCTGCTGAAAGAATATTCGGGCCATAGCCACGTCAATGTCGGCTCGGGCACAGAGGTCAGCATCCGCGCGCTGGCAGAGACCATCGCCCGGGTGGTGGGCTATGAGGCGGAGCTGGTGTTCGACGCCAGCAAACCCGACGGCACCCCGCGCAAGCTGATGGACAGCACCACCCTGCACCGGTTGGGCTGGAATCAGGCACGCCCGCTGGAGGATGGCATCCGCCAGACTTATGCCCATGCGCTACAGACTGAGTTTGCATGAGCTGTCTCCTGACAAACACGAAAGCACGCCCAATCTTGGTTGTCACTGAGCACTTCTGATGCTGTCGCCTGTAGAACGAGAGACATCTGATGCCTCCAAACCTACGATAAAGCGCGCGTTCCACCCGTCTGGCTGTCTATTTCGGCAGCATAGATCTCGCCTGAAACCTATGGCAACCGGATCGGCGGGGCTGTGGTGACCAGCTGGTTGATCTGGCTCAGGTGTTCGGGCAGGCAGCGGGTCAGGAAATCATAATCCTGCATCACCCGCGCCCGAGCCCGCGCCCCAAGGGCTGCAAAATCATCAGGCCGCGCCAGCACCTCGGCCACCTGTGCTGCCAGCGCCTCGGGATCAAAGAAATCCACCAACAGGCCGGTTTCATTATGGCGGATGGCCTCGCGCACCGGCGCCACATCAGCCGCCACAATCGTCGCCTCCATCGCCATCGCCTCCAGGAGCGACCAGCTCAGCACAAAGGGCATGGTCAGATAGATATGACAGCGCGACAGCTGAATGATCCGGCACAGATCCGCATAGGGCACCCGGCCCAGGAAATGCACCCGGCTCCAGTCCACGTGCGGGCCGACCTCCGCCTCCATCTCACCGCGCAAACCGCCGGGGTGATCGCTTTCGCGCCCGTATGAGGCCTCATTGCCGCCGATCATCAGGATGCGCGCATTGGGCCGGGCCGCCTGTATGGCAGGCAGCGCCCGCATCATGATGTGAAAGCCGCGCGCCCGCTCCATATTGCGCGCCACATAGGTCACGATCTCATCGCCGCGCGAAATCGGCTGCTCCAGCCGCCCCAGTGTGATCTGTGCATCCGGGTTTGCGTGCAGACGATCGGCGCGGATGCCATCGTGGCAGACATACATCTTGTCGTGAAAGGACGCAGGGAAACGGTCGCGCTGCCAATAGGTCGGCACATGCCCCAGATCCACCACCTCACGGTTGAGGCAGGGCACCACATTGCGGGCGCGGTTGAAATAGGGCGCATGGGGGCCGGGGGGCTGTTCGGGGTCAAAGCCCACCATGCCACCGTCCATGCTGTAGTAATATTCAAAGAATCCAATGATCGGCACATCCGGCCACAGATCCTTAAAGAAACTCAGCTCCCCCCAACCGGTATGACCAAGAATGATATCAGGGCGAAACCCGTGTTCCTGTTCAAACTTCTGCGCCGCCTGCACCGCGCCAAAGCCCGCACCCGCCGCCGCCTCCCAGTCCTTGGCGAGACCAAAGCCATCCTTTGCCGGCGTATGAAACGCTTTGTAGACCAGCGTATGAACGCCCGGGATTTTCACATCTCCGCGCTGGCTCAGGAATACCAGCTCATGCCCCCCCTGTGCCGCAAGCCACCGCACCAGTTCACGATACTGGCCCGGCATGTTCTGATGCACAAAAAGGATCTTCATCCGATATGTTTCTCCGATATCAGGGCTGATAGAATATGCTTGTAGCGACCGTATTCTTCAAAAAGGTTATCTATCGCACTGTGAAATTGCCATGCTTTGTACTTCGCCTCAACGCATGGTTGGAATGCAGAACGAAAGGCGCTAAGCCCAAAAGAAACAGATTGGACATGACGTTATATGCAGATCGAAGATACGAAACTTTCCGGCGTTAAAATCCTGACTCCTGCGCGGTTTGGCGATGAACGGGGCTTTTTCTCGGAAAGCTGGAACCGGCAGCGGATGGAAGCGCATGGGATCGATCTGGATTTCGTGCAGGACAATCACTCCATGTCGGCCGAGGTTGGCACCATTCGCGGCCTGCATTTTCAGGCCCCACCCCATGCGCAGGATAAGCTGGTGCGCTGCGGTCAGGGCGCGCTCTTTGATGTGGCGGTGGATGTCCGTGTGGGCTCTCCCACCTATGGAGACTGGGTCGGGGTTGAGCTGACGGCGGAGAACGGTCGGCAATTGCTGGTGCCCAAAGGGTTCTTGCACGGGTTTATCACCCGCGCGCCGATGACCGAGATCATCTATAAATGCACCGACTACTACGCGCCCGAATGTGACGGTGCCGTGCGCTGGGACAGCTGCGGCATCGACTGGGGCTTCACCGGCCAGCCGATCCTGTCTGAAAAGGACACAGCCGCGCAGGCGCTGGCGGATTTCAAAAGCCCCTTTCGCATCTGATCTCCATGTCAGAGCTGACCGCGTCCCAAGCCCATCGCGCCTATCTGGAGCGGACCCGCTTTGGGGCGCTGGATGGTTTGCGGGCCTTGGCGATCCTTGCGGTGCTGATCCACCACAGCGCCTTGGCGCAGGAGGGGGGCGCATGGTCGCGCGGCTTTCTGGGGGTGGATCTGTTTTTTGTGATCTCGGGCTTTTTGATCACCACGCTTTTGTTGCGCGAGCGCGACCGGGCGGGGGCGATCTCGCTCAGGGGGTTTTACTGGCGGCGCGCCTTGCGGATTCTGCCGCTCTATTATCTGGTGGTGACACTGGCCGGGATCTATTTTGTGATCGGGCGCGGCCATCTTGAGGTGCTGCAGATCTGGCCTGCCTATTACCTGTTCTTTGCCAATTTCCTGACCGAACATATTCCGACGCTTTATCCCACATGGTCGCTGTCGATGGAGGAGCAGTTCTATCTGATCTGGCCTTTGGTGATGATCTGGCTGCCGCCGCGCTATTGGGGAGCGATGGTGCTGTTTGGAGTGGCGCTCAATGTGGTGGCCGTGACCGGGATGCTGGGCGCTTTGGGCATCACAGCGTTTCAGCTGGGCCCGCTTTGGGTGCATCTGCCCGATGCCACCTATGCGCCGCTGCTTCTGGGAGCGGGGCTGGCATTGATGCTGCATCAGCCACGCGGCTTTGCGCTGCTGTGGCGTGTGTTTGGCCATCGGTGGATGCCTTTTGGACTGTTTGGCATTTTGCTGGCGCTGATCTTTGGTCTCTTGCCGCAGGTCTTGGCGGGCGTGCCCTATCTATTGGTGCATCTGGCGATGACCGGCTGGCTGGCGACGCTGGTGCTGCGCGAAGACAGCTGGATGCACCCGCTCTTGCGCCTGCGGCCGCTGGTGCGGGTGGGCGTGGTGAGCTACGGGATTTATCTGCTGCATCTTCTGGTGCTGCATGTGGTGCGCCTGCTGGGGGAACAGATCGGGCTGGCGCAGGACAGTACGGTTTTTCTTCTCCTCTATTGGGGCGGTACTTTACTGTTGGCGGAGCTGAGCTTTCGCCATTATGAGCGGTATTTCCTCGGTTTTCGCCATAAACCGCTTGGACGGGTTGCAACGGGTACGCGCAACGCGCAAAACAAGCGCGATATTGGGACCACAGCCACAGGGGCTGCGGGGCTGGAACGGTTGGGCAAGGAGCAGGACCCATGAAGATACTGGTGACAGGGGGCGCGGGTTTTATCGGCTCTGCGGTGGTGCGCCAAGCGATTGCGGCGGGCCATGAGGTGGTCAATCTGGACGCGCTGACCTATGCGGCCTGTCTGGACAATGTCGCCAGTGTCGCCGAGAGCCCGCGCTATGCGTTTGAGCAGGCCGACATCCGCGACCGTGCCGCATTGGATCGGATCTTTGCGCTGCACGCGCCGGATGCGGTGATGCATCTGGCCGCCGAGAGCCATGTGGACCGCTCGATTGATGGGCCCGGTGATTTCATCGAGACCAATGTGACCGGCACTTTCAACATGCTCGAAGCCGCGCGCAAATTCTGGGTGGCGGTGGGCAAACCCGCCCATTTCCGCTTTCATCATATCTCGACCGATGAGGTCTATGGCAGCCTGCCTGCCGATAAATCGGTGATGTTCACGGAAGAGACCGCCTATGATCCGCGCTCGCCTTATTCGGCCTCCAAAGCCTCGAGCGATCATCTGGTGCGCGCCTGGCATGAGACCTATGGGCTGCCGGTGGTGCTGACCAATTGCTCCAACAACTACGGCCCCTTCCATTTCCCGGAAAAACTCATCCCGGTGGTGATTTTGAATGCGCTCGCCGGTAAGGCCCTGCCGATCTATGGCGATGGCTCCAACATTCGCGACTGGCTCTATGTGGAAGATCACGCAGATGCGCTGTTGCTGGTGTTGCAGAAGGGTGAAAACGGGCGCAGCTATAATGTGGGCGGCGAGAATGAGCGCACCAACCTTGAGCTGGTCGAAACACTCTGTGCGATCCTTGATGACAAGCGTCCGCGCGGCGACGGGGCATCCTATAAAGAGCAGATCACCTTTGTGACCGACCGCCCCGGTCATGATGCGCGCTATGCGATCGATCCCTCCCGTATCCGCGACGAGCTGGGCTGGCGGCCTTCGGTGACCGTCGAGGAAGGTCTGGCGAAAACCGTGCAATGGTATCTCGACAATGAGGACTGGTGGCGCGCACTTCAGTCCCGCAAGGGCGTGGGCGAGCGTCTGGGCGTAAAGGCATAAGACCTGCCCTTGCGGGCAGGGGCCTCCGGCGGAGGTATTTGGGAAAAGATGAAGAAGGGGCGGATATGAGCATCCTTGTGTTTGGCGCAACCGGGCAAGTGGCGCGGGAATTGGCGAGCTATGAGGGGGTGATCTCTGTGGGTCGTGCGCGTGCGGATCTGTCGGACCCCGGGGCTTGTGCTGCGCTCATTCGGGAGATCAGCCCGCAGGCGGTGATCAATGCCGCTGCCTATACGGCGGTTGATAAGGCCGAATCTGAGGAAGAACTGGCCACTATTATCAACGGGGCGGCTCCCGGTGCGATGGCGGCGGCCTGCGTGCAGGCGGGCATTCCCTTTGTCCACATCTCGACCGATTATGTCTTTGCGGGCAGTGGCACGGCAGCGTGGCAGACGGATGATCCGGTGGCGCCGCCCAATGCCTATGGCCGCAGCAAGCGCGCAGGCGAAGAGGCGGTGATCGCGGCGGGCGGGACTTATGCGATCCTGCGCACCTCTTGGGTGGTCTCGGCCCATGGCAATAATTTCGTCAAGACCATGCTGCGCCTTGGTGCGGAACGGGATCGCTTGACGATTGTCGGCGATCAGATCGGCGCGCCAACGCCTGCACGTGACATCGCACGGGCCTGTGTCGAGATGACAGGGCAGCTGCGTGCGGAGCCTGCAAAATCCGGCATCTATCACCTGCAGGGCGCGCCATATGTCAGCTGGGCAGGCTTTGCCGCAGAGATCTTTGCCCAAAGCAATCTGGCCTGCGAGGTGGCGGACATCCCCACATCCGACTATCCAACCCCGGCGGTGCGGCCACTGAACTCACGGCTGGATTGCACCACGTTAGAGACTGTTTTTGGCATCCCGCAGCCCGACTGGCGCAGCGGTTTGCAGGATATTTTAAAGGAGCTCGCAGAGTGACGCAGCGCAAAGGTATTATTCTCGCCGGAGGCTCCGGCACCCGGCTTTATCCGATCACCATGGCTGTCTCAAAGCAGCTCCTGCCGCTTTATGACAAGCCGATGATCTATTATCCGATCTCCGTGCTGATGCTGGCAGGTATTCGCGAGATCTGCGTCATCACCACGCCGCAGGACGCCGATCAGTTCAAGCGCCTCTTGGGCGATGGCAGCCAGTGGGGCGTCAGCCTGACCTATGTGGAGCAACCCAGCCCCGATGGTCTGGCGCAGGCCTTTATTCTGGCCGAAGAGTTCCTCGCAGGCGCGCCCTCGGCGCTGGTGCTGGGCGATAACGTCTTTTTTGGCCATGGGTTGCCGAGCCTTCTGGCGGCAGCGGATGCCAAGGAGGTGGGCGGCACCGTCTTTGGCTATCACGTCTCCGATCCCGAGCGTTACGGCGTGGTCTCCTTTGATGGCGAAGGGCGGGCGCATCAGATCATTGAAAAACCCGAGGTGCCGCCGTCGAATTACGCGGTGACGGGGCTTTATTTTCTGGATGGCACCGCGCCTGCGCGCGCCCGTAAGGTTCAGCCCTCGGCGCGGGGCGAGCTGGAGATCACCGATCTTTTGCAAAGCTACCTCGATGAGGGCAACCTCTCGGTGGAGACCATGGGCCGGGGTTATGCTTGGCTGGACACGGGTACTCACGGCAGCCTCTTGGATGCGAGCAACTTTGTGCGGACCCTGGAGACGCGTCAGGGCTTGCAGACCGGCTGCTTGGAAGAGATCGCCTATCACGCGGGCTGGATCAGTCGTGACGCATTGGCCGAGCGTGCGGAATTATTCAAAAAAAACAACTATGGACAGTATTTGAAAAATTTGAAGTCAGTGTAGTGAGTATGCATTTACTCCGCAGGCTCTGTTCAAGTTAGGCCGCCAATGTGAATGCTGAGATCCAATGCTCATGATTGTACCATGAGCTGGTTTACTTGCATTCACATTAAATGTTCAGTTCGGAGCCTTTAGTCCGCCTCAAACAGGTCTCGCGTAAAGACCTTGTCAGAGACATCGCGGATCTCTTCGCTCATCCGGTTTGCCACGATCAGATCGGCCTCGGACTTAAAGGCGTCAAGGTCGCGGATGACCCGGCTATGGAAGAAGTGATCTTCCGTCAACACCGGCTCATAGACGATTACCTCGATGCCCTTGGCCTTGAGACGTTTCATGATGCCCTGAATGGAGGACTGGCGGAAATTGTCTGATCCCGCCTTCATCACCAGCCGGTGGATGCCGACCACCTTGGGGCCTTTCATCAGGATCTGATCGCTGAGGAAATCCTTGCGGGTACGATTGGCGTCGACAATGGCCCGGATCAGGTTCTGCGGCACCTGATCGTAATTGGCCAGAAGCTGCTTGGTGTCCTTGGGCAGGCAGTAGCCGCCATAGCCAAAGGAAGGGTTGTTGTAATGGCCGCCGATGCGCGGATCGAGGCTGATGCCTTCGATGATCTGGCGGGTGTCCATGCCCCCGGCCATGGCGTAAGAATCCAATTCATTAAAAAACGCCACCCGCATCGCGAGATAGGTATTGGCAAAGAGTTTCACCGCCTCGGCTTCGCTTGGATCGGTAAAGAGGGTGTCCACCGCCTCTTCCTCGGCGCCCTCCAGCAGCAGATCGGCAAAGATCCGGGCGCGCTTGGACCGCTCGCCAACGATGATCCGGCTGGGATGCAGATTGTCATAAAGCGCGCGGCCTTCGCGCAGGAACTCGGGGGAAAAGATCACCTGATCGGTTCCCAGCCGCGCCCGCACATCCATGACGAACCCCACCGGAATCGTGGATTTGATGACGATGGTGGCGGTGGTGTTGACGGCCATGACGGCTGCGATCACCGCCTCGACGCTGGAGGTGTCAAAGGAATTGTGCCGCGGGTCGTAATTGGTCGGCGTTGCCACCACCACGTAATCAGCGCCGCTGTAGGCCGCCGCCGCATCCGTGGTCGCGGTCAGGTTCAGACTGTGGGTGGTCAGGAAATCTTCCAGCTCGGGGTCGATGATCGGGCATTGCCGGGCATTGACCATCTCCACCCGGTTTTCCACGATGTCGGTGGCGACAACCTCATTGTGCTGAGCCAGCAAAACGGCATTGGAAAGGCCAACATAGCCAAGCCCTGCAACTGCGATTTTCATGAACCTTACTCCCGGGCGTAGACGTCCTCATAGCGAAGAATGTCATCCTCCCCCACATAGGCCCCGGTCTGCACCTCGATCAAGACCATCGGCACTTTGCCGGGGTTTTCCATGCGGTGTACTGCGCCAAGCGGGATGTAGACGCTCTCGTTTTCAGTCACCAGCCTGACCTCATCATCCACCGTCACCCGCGCAGTGCCCTCCACCACGATCCAATGTTCAGAGCGGTGAAAATGGCTTTGCAGGCTCAGGGAGGCACCGGGATGGACCAGAATACGTTTGACTTGAAAACGCCCTCCCACCACCAAGCTTTCGAACCAGCCCCAGGGGCGGTGATCTTTGGGGAAGGTGGTGGCCTGCGCCGCACCTTTGTCTTTCAGCGCCTGCACCGCGAGCTTCACATCCTGCGCGCGGGATTTATCCGCCACCAGAACCGCGTCATTCATCGCCACCGCCATGATGCCCTCAAGGCCGATGCCGACCACTTCCAGCCGGTCGCTGTCAGAGCGCAACAGCGTATCGGAACAGTCGATCGCCGTCGCCGCACCGCTGACCACGACGCCATTGTCGTCCGGTCCCGCCTCGCGCCAGACCGCATCCCAGCCGCCCAGATCAGACCAAGCCGCATCAAAGGGCACCACGGAGAGGTTCTTGGCCTTCTCCATCACCGCATAGTCAATCGAGATATCCGCCGCCTGCGCCCAAGGCTCCGGGGCCAGCCGCAAAAACCCAAGGTCCACCTCTGCGTCCTTCAGTGCGGCTGCAACCGGTGCCATCAGGTCGGGGGCATGGGCCTCAAAGGCGGCGATGATATCAGCGGCCCGGAACAGGAAGATCCCCGCGTTCCATTTGAAATTGCCCGCCGCCAGCATCTCGGCGGCGCGCGCCGCATCGGGTTTTTCCACAAACTGCTTCAGCGCCACCGGGCGGCCCGCCGCATCAGGCGCCGCGGAGAGCTCAAGATACCCATAGGCGGTTTCCGCATGGGTGGGGGTGATGCCAAAGGTCACCATCTGCCCCTCACTCACCGCCACAAGCCCCTGCGCAACGGCGGCGTGGAACGCGTCAACATCAGGTATCACATGATCTGAGGGAGCCACCAAGAGCACGGCCTCCGGATCCTGCGCCTGCGCCCGAAGCGCCGCGACCAATACGGCAGGGGCAGTGTTACGCCCTTCGGGCTCAATCAGGATCGCACCGGGATCAATGCCCGCAGCCTGAATCTGTTCCGTCACAATAAAGCGGAAATCGGAATTGGTCAGCACCATCGGTGCGCCAAACGCAAACCCATCACCGGCGCCCGAGAGCCGTTTGGCGGAGGCCTGAAACAGGGTTTCTTCACCCATCAAGGGCACAAATTGCTTGGGATAGCTCTTGCGCGACAACGGCCAGAGCCGGGTGCCAGATCCGCCACAGAGGAGAACGGGGGTTATCTGCATTGGCGGTCTCCCTTTAAAACCAACACTCAAGTCGGTGTAAAATAGACGGTTCCGGCATATATTCCATAGGCAGGAACGCTAAGAACCCTGTTCAGGCTTAAGAACGTTCCCGCCCGTTGCACCGGGTAATTACTTACGCCATCAGGTCGTAATCGGTGCCGTTGATGCGCAGGATGATTTCGTCCTGTGCAGCGCCATCGACCAAAGCCCACATGATTTGGCCAGTCGGCCGGTAGATCACAAAAGCCTCTTCGACCCCTGCCTCACCCGCATTTTCGGTTTCGGCAAAGTTGATCTGGAACTGATCGATGGTGGCGCTGTTATTGCCAAAGACCAAGACGTCACCTTCGGCGGCATCATAGTCTTGGATCCAGTCAGAGCCGTGATTGGCCACCCCGAGGTGGAAGAACTTGTCGGCATCGCCGCCGCCATTGACCCGGTCGTGGCCAAAGCCGCCGTTGACAAAGTCGCTCCCCGCGCCGCCAAAGACCTGATCCGACAACGCGGAGCCGGTCAGCACGTCGTCGCCATCGCCGCCGATCACGGTGTCTGAGCCAAAGCCACCTTCGATCGAGTCATTGCCGGCATCGCCGCGCAACTCATCATTGCCGTAGCCACCGTCGATGCTGTCGTTGCCTGCACCACCGTAGACGACATCGCGAAGATCCAGCGCGTCCGCGCCGCCGAAGATGGTGTCGTCCCCTGCACCGCCACTAATGATATCAGTGCCATTTCCGGCATGAATCTCATTGCCAACCTCATTACCGGTGATGGTGTCGTTGCCACTGCCTGCGATGACATTCTCGATCACCGTATCACGCGCGATCCCCAGGTTTCCAATCCGGCCTGCCACATCCGAGAAGCTCTCGTCATTGAGATCGATGCGATCATTGGTGGTATTGGGGCTAAGATCGATGGTGTCGGTGCCGCTTACGTCATAGATGGTCAGCGCAAAATCATTGCCGGTCAGGTTGGAGGATGAGCGCCCCTCCAGTGCCCCAAAGACATCATAGAGATAGCTGTCGGTCAGCGTGGTATTGGCCCCCCACGTGGTGTCACCTGCGGTTTCGCTATCCTCATCCGGTGCGCCATAAAGGTTCTGGATCGCCACGATATCGGCCATCATGGTGGAGACAAGATACCCAAAGGACGCATTGGTCGCGGTGTTGTCGCTTTGAGAGAAATAGGACATGACAGAAAGCTGCCAGCTGTCATTTACGAAGGTCTCATCAGTGCCATATGCTGCGGTGACATTATAGGCCCCTTGGTGTCCAAGCCCCAGCGCATGCCCGATTTCATGCACATAGGTCTGGAACGAATAGGTGTCGATATCGGTGCCGTCGAAAGCAAGCCAGAGGGTCCCGACATTGACGGTCGAGGACACAACGGTATCACCGCTGGTAATGGTATCCGCCCACGCTCTGCCGATGTCGTCATCTTGAAAAGTGATTTTCGCCGACGAAGAGGTGGTTTCCACAAACTCCAGATCGGCGACTCGCTCCCAAGCCTCAAAGGCCCAGCGGGCCAGCTGCTGCCCCGCGGCGGTCAGCCCGGTGATATTGACCGTGATCTGATTGCTGCCGGAGGTATCAAAGCTGCGTCCCGAACGAAATGTGCTTTCCCAATAGCCGTCAGTCAGGAAGTCGGCCATCTCGTCCAGAGAGGTCTGGCCATCTTGGTCGACGGTCAGCGTGTAACTGCCTGTATTGGAAGAGGAATAAGACGAGACCCCAATATAATATGTGCCAGTATAGGTCGCCTCAAACGTCAGTTCAGCGTCCACATTCTCGCCACTGTAGTCATCATAGGCCAATTGATTGCCAGACGCGTCGTAAAGATAGAGATCGGTATCGGGAAGAGTGCCACCGCCACCGCCTGAGCCGTCCAAATCAAAAATATAGGTTTCGCCCGCAGTCAGCGTGACTGCGACCCAGTCATCATCGCCCGCGCTGCTGCGCGTGCCAGTAAACGTATCCCCCACGGAGATGGAGTAGCTTGTGGCCGTAGAGGCAAGTGCATCACTTCCCTCGGAAATCGTTGCAAAATCTTGCCCGCTGTCTTCGCCGTGGCGCAGAGGGTCAAACGTCTGGGTGGCATTACAAAGGAAACACATCGTCTTGGTTTATCTCTTGATTTAAAACAACAGGGGTCGGGTTAATCGCTCAGGTCTTTGATGATCTCTGGGCTGGCTTGTAACAGACCCCGCGCGAAACGGGGATACATTTTGGCAGATAACGCAGTGTCCATCACATCCAGCGCCACCTCGGGGCCGGTGCGCAGGCTGCCGTCCCCGCTCTGCCATGTCAGATGACCGCTGATCCGGTCGCGGCGGATATCGGAGAGCACTAGGCGCAGGGTATCGGCACCAGCGGTTTGGGAGGAGTCTGTGGGCGAGATCTGGCTTTGGCGAATGTGGCGGGCGCTTTTTGCGTCCTGCAGCACAATCTCCAACGCAGCGCTCAACGCGGCGCAGAGCGCTGCGGGATCGGGTGCATTGGCGGGGCATTGCAGCAACAGAGGGGGCGTCATGTGATCGCTCTTAGCATGCACCGGTTGCAAGTTGCTCGCCAAAAATACGCTGAATAACGCAAAAATCCCAAGCCGGGCGCCCGAAAGCAAACGTCTATACACCTCTTAACCTACCTCTACTGCACATAGCATTCGTAATGCTCGCCACAGTCTTTCAAGACGTTGAATGGCTTCAGTTTTGACCCCTGTGACCTCGCAGGTCAATGTCATTCATAGGCCGATGGCACGGCCTCAAAACGGGTGTTCTAGATCATAAACGTTGCGATGGTGCGCCAGCTCCGCCTCAATTTCCTTGGGTTCCGGCGACGCCCACGCCGTACCGGAAATCATTCCCTCGCGGATCAGATCATCTCTCAAACCGTCGAAATCCAATTCCGATAGAGCCCAAGGAATAACGGTCGGTGCATCACGGCGATAGTACATCTTTTTCACCTGTGTTGCCCCTCGCAGGCGCTCGCCACTAAAACTCTTAAGCTGGTTTTCAAAAACCGGATGCATGGTCTTGCGTCGCCACAAGCAATAAACTTTCTGCCCGGGGCGCGCAGTGAGAACATACACATGAAAAGACGAGCCCTCCGCGAACACCAGTTCATCGGCGTTGTTATAATGGCGGAACTGTTCTTCTGGTGAATGTTGCTCCGGATAGAAGACGGTATAGCCCTCTGCTTGCATCAACTCGTCAATCTTCGTTTCACACACAAAGCACGCTTTGTTCTGCGCTGCGTTCAGACGAAACTGAGATCGGGACACGAACAACCGCTTTGGCGTGGCCTTGTCAGTGAGAGCAGGTGTTTGAGTTCGTTGATGAAAGAAGCTTCGGACCATGCTTCCGCCCTTCATGTAACCGGGCGCAAAGCGCAACGCTGCGGGAACTATAATACGCTCATACTGCGATATCCCCTCAGGCCGTACAAAGTTTGCATCTGGCAGCAGCGCTTCCAAAAAAGTGGTCACATAGGGTCGCAAAGGCTGATTGGGATAGCGCGGAATATAGATGACGCCATCAACATCCTTCACCAAATCCGCACCCCAAATCCGACTGAGGGATTCTGAGGTGAAATGCCCAAAATGAACGTTCTGAACCATCCCCAGATAAAGGTACTGACCGGGAAGCCGCTTCAAACCCTCTGTTGCAACGGTCTGTGCTGCAGTATTGACATGCCCCAGATAAGCATTGTCTCCAATGTTCAAGCGTTTGCCCTGTCGATCATACAAACCGCCATCAAACTCGCCTTTGCAAGGCGACCCGTCCGCGTTGATCCCCGGTTTGACATATCGGCTGACAGGCGCGACGATCCCATTGTCAACGACGCTGATCTCAGCGGTGCTGGCACCAGCTTCGATATAGCTGGTTATAGAAGGGGATGCTGGTTCGAGTGATCGTCTGCTCGGTTTGGCAAACAGATTGCCCAATGCGAATTTCATTATTCCCCCAACATGTTCAAACAACCAACGATACCGCCAGCACGACATTGAAATGCGCTGCATATGTACAAATATCAACCTACAATTATATCTAGAAAATTTTGTAGTTACCGCCCCTGATGGGCGTTGTTGAGCTTTAATGATGCGACCGTCCACACGTCGCAGGTGCCTGCGACCATGGCGCTATGGACCTTCCTCCGCTGTCTCCGGCGCGAGGCGATTTGATGGTGCGATCTTTTCTCAGGAATGGAAGGAAGCCATATGGGACAAGTTCGTCACGGGAGCGCTACGCGCCACGCACGCCGTCAGAGCTGCAATACAGCGATCGCAAGCTTCGCTCGCGCAGTTGAGCAAGGAGTTGGGCATCAACCCCAAGACCGTTGCGAAGTGGCGCAAGCGTGCGACGGTAGAGGATCTGAAGACCGGCCCAAAGGAGCCGCGTTCAAGCGTTCTCTCTGAAGCTGAGGAGGCGATGATCGTCGCATTCCGACGGCACACGCTGCTGCCGCTGGATGATTGCCTCTATGCTCTTCAGCCATCGATTCCGCATATAACCCGCTCAGCACTGCATCGTTGCCTTCAGCGGCACGGCGTCTCTCGCTTGCAGGATGTCGAGGGTGACAAGCCTAAGCGCCAGAAGTTCAAGCGCTACCCCATCGGCTTCTTTCATATCGATATTGCCGAAGTTCAGACGGTGGAGGGCAAGCTCTATCTATTGAACCGCCCCGGTTTTGCCGGAGACTTTTGAGTTCCTATTTCAAACTGCGATTTTGTCTGCCCAAGGCCGTCCCCTATCGCATCCACACGATCTTGACTGATAACGGCATTTAATTTTCCGAGCAGCCTCGCAACCTGAACACAGCATATTCGCGGCAGATGCGCTTTGACATGATCTGCGAAGTAAATGGGATCGAGCACCGGCTGACCAAACCATCCGTGGACCAATGGCCAGGTCGAGCGGATGAACCGCACAATCGATGAAGCGACGATGAAACTATACCATTACGACAGCCATGATCAGCTGCGCACGCACCTTGCCGACTTCATGGACGCATACAACTTCGCACGCAGGCTAAAGACCCTAAACGGCCTTACACCCTACGAATACATCTGCAAAATCTGGACTTCAGAGCCAGATCGTTTCATCATAAATCCGATCCACCAGATGCCGGGACTGAACACCTAGAAGCCGACGAGCCTGGGTGCGGTTGCACGAAACTAAGCCCTGCGCGCATCAAAGTATCTGGGCCGAGCAATCTGGAGACGGTGGATCGGATATCACCGCCGGAGCCGTGTCGAGTCAAAGAAGAACTGCATCAAGTTGCTCGGCCAATCACTCACGGCTCGCGACTTCGACCGCCAGGTCGCAGGTTCGTATCGCCGTGCTCAAAGGGTACACCGCCCTCGGCATTCCTGTCACAGTGGCTGTGGTAGATCCCGTCCGGGGAACTGCGGTCAGCCCTCGTTTTGTGCAACAATGCCACCTGGATCCACAAAGTGAATAAACTCATTATTCAAAACTAACGCATAAACTCCAGAGACTTCTAAATTTCTGACGCGGAACCCGTGCATGTTCTCCGACGGTGTTTCGAGATGATCATTAACGTCCGTGCGCTTAAACACTTCAGCTCGCGCAATACCGTGAGTACTGAAGAAAGAGAGAGACAGAATGTTCTCAGGGATGTTTATCCAGCCGGAAAAATAGTCCTTACCAATTTCGTCGACTTTGATCAGGTCGGTATCGCGCCTGACTGATGGCTTTATCTCGCGTACCTTTCCTTCCAAAGAAGCCTGACATACATACTCCGTCGAGTTAGCACTCACGCGGAGATGAAAGCCGCTGAAGAGGGTGTGACCGGCGCGCAAGACATCCACCCGCGGTCGAACGGCAAACACCTGGAGTTTATGATCGGAGAAAGACAGGTCCACGGATGATGGACAACCGTCGGGCCTGCCACTGATCCAACCTACCATTTCGCCGTCAATGATTTTTTCAACATTGTGCATTGTACCACTCCAACATCGCTTCAGCAGCCGCTTCTAGTGTATGGCCTTCAACGGATTTTTTGCAGAATTCGCGCTCGGTTTCAAAATTCGCGTTTCGGCGAAATTCGGACAATTGTTGGTCAATTTTACCGATAGCAGCGTAATCTCCAATCTCGATTCCGCATCCTGCCGTCTTCAAAATTTCGGAAGTACCACCGTTATGCCGGTAAACTGGAATAGCGCCACACCGAATACTTTCAATTAGCAACAGACCAAGGCCCTCGTAGTTGCTTGCGTCTAGATAGAATTCGACACGGTTGAAGAGGCGAATTTTTTCCGCTGTCGTGAGAAACCCTAGGTGCGTGCAGAAGTTTTTCCTCTTGCTACGTAGCGCATCATCTCCAAAGCTGTATATCCGATAGCCTTTTGGAACTAGCGAGGCTACCACACCAGCAACAAACGCTGCTCCCTTATTGGTATTCCCATTTAGTTGAACTGCGATCGATTTTGGTTCTCGAGAAATGCCTAGATTGTAGTATTTCTCCAGTCGAGGGCCGTAGGGGATGAGGCTGATGGGCTTGTCTACATGGTCCTTCACTACCTCTTCGAGAAAGCGTGAAACGACAAAGATCGCATCAAATCCGAGATAACCTGTCACCACCGAACTCAAGAACTGACCATCCGAGAATGAAAATTCGGGCCCTTGGATAAAATAACCGGTTTTCAGTTCGTGTTGGCGCGCGAGTTCCTGAACAGGCTCGACGGTATCGCTTGAAGTTGCAATCAGAACGGTTGCGTTCGCCAAGACGATATCGCGGCGCGCTACGTTGTCGTAAGAGATGGAGCGAGAGGCAAAACCGCTCTCGTCGAACGGGGTTTGACGACAAATTACTGCAGCGGAAACGCCAAGGTCACACAAAGCCTCAACAAGATCGAACACCGCGGCAACACCGCCGATAGTACGTAGGTTTGTCGGAAGGAGAAAAACGATCTTCGGCATAGGCAAGGATTGAACGAGGGCGGAAGCAAGACGCCCACGCTCTGATTTCAGCATATCGAGCCTAGCTGCGGCCTTTGGGTGACGCTCAGAATGGACCTGTCCCCAGCGCCCCATGAACCTGCGAAAATTTTCGCTGCGCAGTTCTGAACGCATCGAGGTTAAGTCGAAGCTCGCACCATGTTCGTGAAATACACAACAATTATCGGCGACGACCCCGCGAAAACCAAGATTGACACAGCGATAATACAAATCGGAATCGTCTCCATAGCCGTTCTCGAAGAACTCATCGAAAAGCTCAGCAGCGGGATATTTGCGACGATCAATGGCAAGCATGTATCCAACATTGGTCTCAGCATCTGGATAGCTGGTCTCGACATTCGACAGTATCGTGTCTAGGTCGCGCCAATGAAGAACATCACTTTCGGGCGCCTCCAGGTTCTCTCCACCGACAGCGAATGGCGTCGATAGAGCAATATCATCGTTGGAAACAAGCGGCGCAATGACCCGCGAGAGGCTGCCTGGCTGCATTTTGACATCGGTTGTGAGCAACACCACGATCTCGTCATCGCTCGTCTTCTCATATAGGAAATTCACGTTCCGGATGAAGCCGATATTCTTTTCATGAGAGTGAACTTCGACAGTCTCGACGTCGATGCCTTTGAGTAGGTTAAGGTGCAAAGATGTTTGTAACGGGTGATCGTGCCCATCAACAGAAATGATAACACGCCCATTCAATGCCTTAAGCTCTGGAAGAAGGGCTTCAACCTCGTTCCTGATGTCAAGCGTGTATCGTGGGCTGCCATAGACCGGAATGATGACGGAGACTCGGGGGCTGGCATGTTCAAAACGGGGCAGAGGTCGATTTTGACCGTCAAGTTGGAATGGTGTAAATTCAATCGGTCGAAGGGTCTTGGCGTCAAGAAAGGGACTTGGCGAAACGATATATTCGAACGTTTCGAGCGAGACTGTTTCAAAGTCACCTTCGATTTCCTCATATCCCCCTCGGCAATAAAGGACGTTGGTGTTTTGGAACCGCATACAAAACAAATTTGATGGCTCCTGTGAAGAAGCCTCCGTAGCTGGAAGCTCATCATAGTAACGCAGGAGGAATTCTAATAAATGTTGACAAAGAGATTGACTGTATTGAAATCCACCAACGGACATGAAGTAAGCAGGCATAATGAGTCCTAATTTGAAAACGTCATATGGCCGCTGGTGACCCCGAACCATTCGGGGAGCGGCCAGCATTATGTACTTGCTGCTCGAGCCAGAGGCCAGTTCAAATTCAGCTTGATCTGCGCTTGCATTGGTGGCACTTCTGCCTTGGACGCCGTAAGCATTGACGACACAAAGTAATCGCTGGAGACCACTGCGAAGTCGACAGAGGCGGGCGGTCATGGTCGGGGTCAAAGCGTCTCGGCTGGAACGTGCACTCGTGGGCCGAGGTCCAGACGGGTAGCTTGATAGGATGCGTGCGGCCAATCTATCCTTCTGTGAACGGCGATCGTAGCCTTCTTTAGACTGGCCCTAGGAGGGGCGAAACATGGGACTTTTCCCGATTAAACAGTTTGGTCGACCGCGCTCAGGAACCAATTATACGCGTTGGGTTATCGAAAACAACTTTTCAAATGCGCGCGTGCTGCAGAACATCTTCGGTGGAAAACATTTACGATACAACGCAGAGAACTTCGAAAAAGATAGCGAGAGCTGGCTGACACACCATAATGTAATTACAGATCTACACAGGGACGAGATCGAAAAATTCAAGAGAGGGTATAAGAATGGGTCAATGATATTTGTTGTAACCATGAAGCCGCTCGACAAATATCTCTCATCGCTGGTCCGGTTTAAGGATACAGCGCTGGATCCCGATGATAAAAATGCGGTTGAAAGGGAGATTGATCTCTATAATTCAATTAATGTAAACTACATCGAAAAAATCCCTGCGCCAAGTATTTTTTTAAATTACGAAGCGATAAAAACGCAATGGAACACTGTCAGATCATTTTTCATTAATAACGGATTGGAGCCGATTGGGAACGGTTGCAATATTGAGCTGAATCATAAACTTGCGGCAAACACTGACAAGAAAATTATTCGCACTATTCCAGAAAGTGAGAGCCGGGATTTTGGACAGGATAATAAAGAAGAGTATTTTTGTGCAGATATTCGCAACCATGAGAATAAGAAGATAAGGGAAATTTTGGATGAAGGCGTTCATGTAAGGCTGCGCGTATGATTGTATTCTGCATTGGAGACACAAGAAGCGGGACCACGGCAATTGCACGTTGTTTTCGGGATGCAGAGACTTTTGTGAACCTTGGCGAGGTCTTCTACAATAGTTCGGATGGTGCTGGGCACTATATGAAGCGTTGGGAAAAAACCGATCCGCCGTCCCTTGAAAAATTTGTCGAGTACCTCGACTTTCTCCGGTCGGACACCGAGCATCTTTACTGGCTTGATATTAAATTTCACGATCTTAACCGGTTTGACCCGTTGCAGCGGGCTGTCTTAGGGCAGCCTACTATGGTGCAACAGATTGTGAAGGCTGGCGATCCAACAGTCCTGATCGGTCGTGCCAACCCGCTTCTGGCGGCCAATTCAGCGTTGCAAGCCATAACTTCTGGCACCTTTCATGTAGCGGAGCTAGATAATCTCGAAGATACTCCTGTCGAGTCGTCGATCGACAGGTTCAAGACAGTCACCGCCATTCGTGCTGCATTACAAAGGAATGCCGAGTTGCGGGCAGTGGAGGAGCATCTCCGAATGCACCCACAACTGCTCCGGGTCGACTATGAGGCACTCTTCGATTGCCCAGAAGCGGAGGACAACCGTGCGGCCCTAGGAGCATGGATCGGTGTGGAGACCGTCAGCATGCCAGATCTTCGCAAGGTTTCTCACGGGTGGCCGGAATGGTTCGATCGCGACCTTGCGGCCCAGATATTACAGGGAACCAGTGGACAATGGTGGGTATCGTGACCTCAATCTATCAACAGATGTACGATGCTATCGAGGCTTGTGATGAACCGTGCGAGGTGCTCGTCATCGGCTCCAACGATGGCGCGGGCTCGGCGCGCTGGCGAATCCCCGATAGTGTCTCGTCCGTACGCCGTTTCGATGCCTTGGCAGAGCCTGACGGGCACGTGGAGCGAGCCGTGGTGCATAACCATGCCGGAATCCTGACGTTCTTCCAGGTTGACACCAGTAAGGAACCTCCTGCTGATTGGATCAAGGGCATTTCCTCTTTGCGGCCGGGAAGCAATGCGCAAAACCTGCGCTCCGGAAGTGGCAAGGATCGCGACTTCATTTCCGCACACAGGGTGCTGCGCCCTGTACCTCTGACGCCGGTCCGAACGCTTGGAACTCCTGGCGTTCCAAAATTCTTCATCCTCGACATCGAAGGTATGGACTACGATGTATCACTGAGTCTTTTCCGAAGCGGCGATGTCGTTGGAGTCGGTTGCGAACACGCTCTGATGTCGAGCGATGAAGTGATATTGTTGCGATGCGCGGCGATCGAAAGTCGCTTTCGTTTCGTTTTTGGTGAAGAAGATGCGATCTTTCTGCGCGAAGAGGGATGAACCACCCCGGTTGTGCCGGAGACTTTTGAGTTCGTGTTTCAAACTGCGATTTTGTCTGACTTCAAGGTTTGTTCGTATTGTTGCGGCTCTGTTGCACAAATCGTGCTTTGAACGGGCCCCCCTTTCCCCGGATACACTTATCCTACGGGCTCAGTAACGGGTATTCCAAGAGCGGTGTAGCGATTGAGCACCGCGATCCGGATTTGGAGCTCAGCAACCTGCCGGTCGAAGTCTCGAGCCATGAGGCCTTGGCCAAGCAGTTTGACGCAGTTCATCTTTGCCTCTGTGCGGCTCCGGCGGTGATACCCGGTCAGCTGTCCCTGCTGCACCCAACCTTTTGCGAAATCGACAATATCGCTGCCGATCTGATGGCATATTCGCTCTCGTGATCCAAAACCATCCGCACCGCTCTGGCGCGCAGTTCTTCTGGATAACGTCTTCCGTTCTTCGTCTTTCCCATGACCCAGTATCCTTACTTCTGGGTCTCCGGCAAACAAGGGGCGGTTCAGAAACCCTCTCTTATCAATTCAGCCTAAACTGTCCCATGGCCGCTGACGTCAGACACACGGCTTGGAGCGTTGATAGACCCGCCCATGACGTAGAAAGACGGCCGAGACGAGCTGACGCTTGTGGCGCTGATCATCCGCTGCACTCCCGGGCCCGAACCAGATCGCGCATCGCCTCATGCGTCTCATCGGGGACCCAGACTGGGGTTAATTCTCCAGCACGCAAAAGGCGCACATGACGCATGGCATCAAGTCGATCAGTCTTGACCCGCTCTCCGTCCCTGACCGGGATCAGGGACGGCTTGACTACGCAGCACTCGCAAACGGATGGCACCCGCCGCCCCGCGACCAGCATACAGACTGATCCGGCAGGGCAGGCGAAAAAGACATGCGGTCTTACAGTTAGTTACTTGGTAATGTCCTTACTTTTGTAACTCACTATTATAACGGATCGCCTCCTCAATATTCTCAAAATATGTCAGTCGCCCCTCATTCAGCACCATACCCGCTTCACACATGCCCCGCATCATTTGAGGGGAGTGGGTTACAACAATAGCGCCTGCTTCTTTCATGCGTGCGCGGAACACGGCTTGGCTCTTGTGCTTAAACACTTCGTCCCCAACCGAGGTCACTTCGTCCACCAAATAGGTATCAAAGCGAATACCCATAGAGACGCCAAACCCCAAACGGGCGCGCATACCAGATGAATAGTTGCGGACAGGCTGATGAAAATGATTTCCCAGTTCTGCGAACCCCCTCACGAAGTCCACAAGCTCATCGCCGTCCACACCATAGACCCTGGCAAGAAAGCGTGTGTTTTGTGCTCCGGTCAGGTCAGGATGGGTTCCGCTTGCCAGCCCCACAGGCCAGGAGATCGCCCCACTTGTACGAATGCGGCCACTATTAGGCTCCACGGTTCCAGCGATCATCCGCAGCAAAGTGGATTTTCCCGCTCCATTGCGCCCTAACAAACCGATGGAAACGCCGGATGGCAGCTTGAGGTTCACATCGCGAGCCACGTACTTACGCTGGCCACGAAACATAAAGAACTTATTTAGTTGCTCCAGATGAATCATTTCACGCGCCTTAATTTCACGGTCAGCGGCGGTCTCGGAAACTATAGTAGATTAAGACACCGATGAACCACAGCATCAGCGCAAACCCGCCAACGAGAAGAACGACCAGTGATCGGGCTGGTGCGGTTGATGTTTCTGCCAACGTCGGTTGCAAATACGCGGCCAGATAACGACTGGTGCGCTGCGCTTCCGAAGCCGCTGCATCATACGCACTCAATGCACTGAGATAAGCCCTTTCAGCGAATTCCACATCCACTTTCAGCCTCTCATATTCTCCAATCAAGGAGGCAAAGCTTTCGCTTCCACCGGCCACGCTCTCCAATGAGCCGACCCCCAGCTTGCGCCGCTCTGCCGCGATCCGTGTCTCAATCACATCGATCCGCTTTTGGAGCTGTTCAAGACGCGGATCACCTTCGCGCGCCGTTTGCCTGATAAGATCTTGCTCAATCAACACTTCTGCAAGTTGCGCTTGCAAAGTGTTCAGCAACCCCATCTGACCAGCGATGTCTGCGGTAGGGTCGACAATCTGTGTGCGGATACGAAAAGCTGTCATGGTCTGGCGCGCAGCGACAAGCCGCTTAATCGCTTTGTCTCGCTCTTCAGCCGCATAGGTCGTGGCATCTGCTCTCGCGACATCTGAAAGAGCATTGATCATACGGCTTGCTTCGCCATAAATCAGCTTCGCCAATTCATGCGCATCTTGCGCCGTAAAGGCATAAACCCGAACTTCGATGAGACCCGTAGACCCATCGTAGTAAACGCGAACTCTTTCGGGCCAATGCGCGACGAGTTCTTCAAGGCTGGCATCGGGATGTAGAGTGAAAACAGGGTCCTGCCCCGGCCGAGAGAACAGCTGGCGTAAATCCACTTTCTCGTTCACTCGCTGCACCATTTCCTGGCTTTGAATGAATTCATAGAGGATATCAGTATCTGAAGAGGACGCGCTGGATACGCCTGTAATACCGCTCAACATGTCTAGTGCGGACTGGCTTTCTTCAGTCCGCACCACGAACCCGACACGGGACTCATACTGATCCAGCGCAAACTGATACATGTAGATGAAGACGGCTAGGGTAGGCACCAACACGACCATGGCAAAGCTCGCCAAAATGCCATAGTGGCGTTTCCTCGGTTTGGCTTGGCTGGCCATCGGGGGCACTTCAACAACTCGGGGCGCCCCTGCCTGAGGACCTGCGGAAGGCCCCTTCGGCTTTGCAGGTTTAGCAGCCGCAGCTTTACTTTGCTCTGGCGTCTTTGTCCCGGTATTTTTCGGGGCGTCCTTAGATACGTCACCTTCAGATACGTCACCTTCGGGCTTCACAGCGTTCTGAGTCAATCTGATATGCCTTGTTGAATCCCTCTCAAGGTGCGTCTTATATCAAGAGAAACGATTTGAATACCGTTCTCTAAGGCCGGGGCAGAGGATAGCAAAGATGCAAACGACAGCTCTTCGACCCCGTTCTTTGCGCGCCCTGCGTACAATTTTTGCACTCACCCTACGCGAGATGTCCACGACCTACGGGAAATCTGCGCTAGGTTACATCTGGGCCCTTTTGGAACCCGTAGCCGCGCTCGCCTTGATGAGCGTGGTCTTCTCGCTGGTGATGAGACAGCCAGCGCTGGGAACAAACTTTCCTCTATTTTTTGCATCCGGCTACCTCGTTTTTCAGATCTACTCTGGTGTTGGCAACAAGATCGCGACTGCAGTGCAATTCAACCGGCCACTACTGGAATTTCCCGCCGTGACGGCTGTGGACGCCATACTCGCCCGCTTTTTGCTGAACTTTCTCACACAACTTCTAGTCATCTACGTCGTGTTGGCCGGTATAATCATAATTTATGATCTGCAGGTGCATTTAAACCTACCCAAAATATTGATCTCACTTGCCATGGTCGGAGTTTTCACCCTCGGGGTAGGGTCAATCAACTGCTACCTCTTCGTCGCTATTCCCTCTTACAGTACGGTTTGGGCTATCGCTAATCGCCCTATGTTCATCATCTCTGGCGTGTTCTTCATGTTTGATGACGTACCGCAACCGTTCCGCGACATTCTATGGTACAATCCATTGGTGCATGTTGTCGGGCAAATGCGGTCCGGAATCTATGCATCCTATGATGCAGATTATGTCTCCGTCACTTACGTAGTTGGTCTTGGGTTGCTCTGTTTGGTGCTGGGCCTGTTGTTGCTAAAGCGAAATCTACGACAAGCCATGAACCGATAAGCTATCCTGCGTACGCTCAGCTCTTCCGTTTTCTCACCCAGCCGAGGAATGCGGCATCCGGTTTTCTCAGGCGCGGCCCGCCCGAGCTGGCCCAGACCGCGCGCCAATCGGCCTCCAGCGCGTGGACGTCGATCCCCGGCAGCAGGCGACGCGCCTCGTCGCGGGCTGCTTCGGAAACCACCGGCGGCGGTGTCTCCAGCAGCTTGTCCTTCTGGGCAAAGCGGATGATGTCGCCCGGCAGCTCTGCCATCTCGTAATCGGGCAAGGGCTGGGCCTCGATCATGTCGCGGATCATCTTGCGAAAGACCCGGCGCGGGCTTGCGGAGCCCGATTTCTTCAGGAGCGTCTCCACCGAGATCTGCCAGCTGTCCTGACGTCCGCAATGTTTGCGCGCCAGCTCGTAGATGCGCCGCTCCAGCGGTTTGCGCAGGCGAAAATAATCGCGGCTGAGCGTCAGCACCGATTTCGACAGCACCGCCCGAAACAGCCAGTCACTGAGCGTCACCGCCACCGAGACCATACGCCCACCCCGGGATTTGCGCACAATCTCCCAGCTCTCGATGAGGCCAAAGCCCGAGGTGATTTCCTGTCCGCCGGTGATGATATTGGTGGTGATCCGGGTGCCCGCCAGCCGCTCAAACGCCTCGCGCAGCCGCCGGTAGGCATCGCCCGAGGTCTCGCGGTTGCAGGCCATCAAGAGATCATGCGCCGTCAGATGCAGCGTGCGGCTCACCTGACGGCCCGCATTGAGCGCCGCCATCAGCTGGCTCACACAGAAGATCAGGATGTCCTTGTCGTGGATCGTCGCCAGCCCCTTGACGCTCGGCGTCACGGTGATTTCGGCGCCGTTGTGCTCGTAGTTCAGAATGCGCCGGTCGGGCCGCGTGCTGAGCGAAAACAACGGATGCTCCATCGACGCCAGATCATTCTTCGGCATCGCATCGAAGATGTCACAGAGGAAATACGCCCCCTGCCCTTCGGGTGGATAGCCCCCGGCCTCGCTCACCGCGCTGGTCATATATTCAGTCTCACTGCTCTGCCTGTTCCACGATTTGCGTCCTGCTGTGCCGCCGGATTCGCCTTCGTGGTTTTGATTACACCCACCCTAGGGTTATCCACAGCCCCGCACAACGGGGGTTCAGAGTCAGCAGATCGGGGGTTCAGAGTCATTTCATCGGGGTTTCAGAGTCGCTCGCCTCAGAATTTCACGGCCAAAACCCAATAAAAAAAGGGCTTTGCAGATGCTCATGCTCTGCCTTAACTAGAAATAACACAATAATAACAGGATATCTTTTTTTGATCCCTCCTGTTCGTGGCCCGGATCCAGACCATTTACTGCGCCGCAAGTGTTGGATTTGCTTAGAAAATATTAGTCACATCATCATAATGCTTCCACCTGCTGCCTTTTCTGCTATCTTGTGAAAAAGACGATACATCGAGAGTGGTGACTTGGGCAAACCCAGGCAAGGCGCTCTCCGGTTCAGCATGAGGCATGACGCAGGATGGCCAAGGATATCCACAGTAAGGCAGGCACCGCCCTGCCCCCCTATTTCAACATTGACCCCGATGCCGCCATGGCAGAGCTGGACCAGCCCACCGACACTGCCCGCTTTGCCGAGATTGCCGAAGGCTGCGCCCGCGGACGGGCCGATCTTGCCAGTCGCGGTCTCAATGAAGAAGGGGCAAAACACCTGCGTCTGTTCTCCACCTGGGAAATCACCCGCTATCTGATCCCGGTGGCGCAGGCCCATTTTCGCCGGGTGCTCAAAGCCAATCCGGATCTGCCGCAGGGGCGGTCGGAAACCGAAGGCGGCGCCAAGTGGTTCACTCTGGATGAGGTGCTGCGGCTGCGCGCGTTTTTTGCCGCGCAAGGATCAAAGGCCAAGAACTACCTGCCCTACCGCCCCGAAGGCCTGGCCGCCAAACTGGTGGCGGTGGCGAACTTCAAAGGCGGCGTTGGCAAGACCTCGACCGCCGCGCATCTGGCGATGTCGGCGGCGCTCGATGGCTACAAGGTGCTGGTGATCGATCTGGATTCTCAAGGCTCGATGACCTCAATTTTTGGCGGCAAGGTCGAGGATGAGTGGAAGACCGCCTTCCCGCTTCTGGCGCGTCACTACGGCGAACATCTGCGGGTGGAAAACCAGCGCCGTCTGGATCGCGGCGACGCGCCGCAACCCCTCGATGAGAGCCTCACCGCAGCGATGGAGATGACGGCGGCGGATGTGATCCAGCCGACCCATTGGCCCAACATTGATCTGATTGGCGCGCAGCTGAATTTGTATTGGGCCGAGTTCCAGATCCCGGTCTGGCGGATGGCGGCGCGTTCGTGGAAACTCTGGGATGCGCTCACCGACCGGCTGGAGGCCGACGGGGTGCTCGATCAATACGATGTGGTCTTTATCGACACGCCCCCTGCCCTTGGCTACCTCACCATCAACGGTCTTTCGGCCGCCGATATCCTCTTGGTGCCGATGGGCGCGTCGTTTCTGGAGTTCGACAGTACGGGGCGGTTCTTTGACATGCTCCATTCCACCTTTGCCTCCATCGAGGAAGGCGAGAACCTTGCGGCTCGTGCTCTGGGGCGGCCCGAGATCGGCTTTGAATGGGATGCGGTGCGGGCGGTGATCACCCGCTACGATGGCGCGCAACAGGGCGAGCTCGCGGGGCTGGTGCAGGCCTATATGGGCCCAACCCTGTCGCCGCACCGGCAGGATTTCACCGCCCTCATCGGTCAGGCGGGCGAGCAGGTCAACGGGATCTACGAGGCGGATTACCGCGATTTCAATCGCGAGACCTATGCCCGTGGGCGCGAGACATTTGATGAAACCTATGCGGCGTTCAAGCGGTTGCTCAACGGCGTCTGGCGCCGCGAGGAATTGGCGTTGCAGGCAGAGCGCGCGGTCTCCTGAGGCGGCATTAGGATGGGACTGCGATACTGAGGCTTGGCCCCTCGACCGGCGGCATGAGGAAGGACGACACAAATGGCAAAACGCAAACGGCTGACCCCGGCCCAGCCCACCTATCTGAGCGGCAGTGACAAAAGCCCCGCCGCGGCCCCCGGTCCGCTCTCAATGGGGGCGGCACCCATTGCGCAGGTGGCTTCTGATACCTCTGCCTCCGCCGCGCTCGAAGAGCTTTCAAGCGTATTAGAACAGGCCCGCACCAAGGGCTTGATGATAGAAGAGCTGCCACTGTCGGCCATTGACGAGACCTACCTTGTGCGTGACCGCATCGAGCAGGGCGAGGACGACATGCTGGGCCTCATGGAGTCGCTTCGGGCCCGTGGTCAGCACACCCCGATCGAGGTGGTCAAACGCGAAGACGCCCATGGCGAGAAAACCCACGGGTTGATCTCCGGCTGGCGGCGTCTGACGGCGCTGAACAGACTCTACCAAGAGACCTCAGACCCTAAATTCGCCACTGTCAAAGCGCTGGTGGTACGCCCCGAAAGCGCGGCGGACGCCTATGTGGCGATGGTCGAGGAAAACGAGATCCGGGTGAACCTCAGCCATTATGAACGCGCACGCATCGCGGTGCAGGCGCTGGCAGAGGGGGTCTATCCGGATCAGCGCAAGGCGCTTTTGGGGCTGTTTCAAAATGTCCCCCGCGCCAAACGTTCCAAGATCGCGAGCTTTGTGACGCTGGTGGAGGCGCTGGACGATGTGCTGCGCTACCCGACCGCGATCCCCGAAAAACTGGGTCTCGCCATCGCCCGCCATCTGGAGGAGAACCCCCGCTTTGGCCGCGAGTTGGCCGGCAATCTGATTGCCTCGGATTGCCAGCATGTCTCTGAGGAGCTGGCGGTCTTGCATGGGCATATTGCGGCTTGGGATGCGAGACTAAATGAGGATTTAGACTCTGGTCCCCTGCCCTCCCCTGCCCCGACGCCCGCGCAGTCTGCCCCTGCGCCATCTTCCGAGGCCTCCCCTCCCCCGCGCTCGTCCCGTCCTGCGCAAAGCCGCGTTTCGCTGGACGCAGCCCCCGGGGTGACGTTGACCTTCACGGAAGAGACCCGGAAGATCGAATTGCGCGGAGACGGCGTCACCCCGGATCTGATGCAGGCCCTGCAAGATTGGTTCGCCCAACGCTGATCTTGCGCGGTGCCCTCTTTGTTCGAGACAGGCAGGCGTCCTTTGGGGCGCCTGTTTCATGTTCAAACTCCTGTTTTGAGGCTAAGAGATTGGGTGTGCGAAATAGGTAAGTATTGCTTACCCATTGTTTCGCGCGCGAAACAATGGGTAAGTGGTTCTGACCTATTGTTTCGCGTGCGAAACATTGAGTATGTAATGCTGACCTATCTCTTGGTGGCAGCCTTCTGGTGCTTCGGTTGAGAGCGGGTCTGTTCAGGCCGTTGATGCGGTGAAAATTTCCGCATTTTTGAAAGGAAATCGGAGGTATTGCGCTCAGTCTGAGGGGTTATCGCTTTTCTTATTCGGATCAGGGAAGGCCACATGCTAGAGTGGTATGGTGGCCGATGTTGTCACCTTTGAACATAGTATATTGACCTCCCTGACTGGTCCCTGCAGTGCAGGTGGGAATAGGACTCGTGTATTGGAGTATATGAGGGAATGCTGAAACTCGTGGAAGCGCTGACGCGACCGCAGAAAGCCACGATCATCCTATTTCTGGATCTGGTGCTTTTGCCAGTTGCGTTGCTGTTCGCGCTGATGTTGCAGAACACGCAGACCGGCCCCTTGGTTTTGCTGGGCCAGATGCTCCCGATCTTGCCGTATGTTCTGCTCAGCGCGGGTGGGCTTGCCTATTGGTTGGGACTGCCTCAGATCCAGTTGATTTCCTATGAACGTCATGCGGTCGGACAAACCGTGCTGGTGGCTGCTGTGGCGGCGCTTAGTACTGCAGTGCTTTGCACCCTCTTTGGCCCTGCACTCCCGCTTGGTGTGCATGTCGTTTTTGGCTTGAACTATCTGATGATGATGGTGGCTGCACGCTCGTTCATGCTGCAGGTGGTTCTAGCGCTTTACCGGCGGGCACGGCCTCGGGCTCGAGTGTTGATTTATGGTGCGGGCAATACCGGCACGCAGTTGGCGCAGGCCTTAAAGGCCCATGATGGTATCGATCCGGTGGCCTTTGTTGATGACAATAAATCCCTGCAAGGGCTGAAGCTGATGGGCCTGCCGGTCTACGCTCCGGCCCGCGTTTCTGATGTGGTCAAAATGCGCAACGTCAAACGTGTGTTGCTGGCGATGCCATCGCTCAGCACGCCGAAACAGGTGCGTATCACGCAGCGCCTGCAGGCTCTGGGGCTAGAGGTGCAGGCGCTGCCTTCCTTTGCCCAGCTTATTGGCGAAGAGGCTCTGGTGGAAAAGCTGACCCCGGTGGCCCCGCAGAGCTTTTTGAGCCGGGATGCCTGCGATATGCCGCTTCAGGCCAGTGCCGGGTCCTATGCCGGACGGGTGGTTCTGGTGTCCGGTGCAGGAGGGTCGATCGGGTCGGAACTCAGCCGTCAGCTGCTGGCCTGCCGCCCCACCAAACTGGTGCTTTATGAGCTGTCGGAACTGGCGCTTTACACCATCCACCAAGAACTCAGCCAGCAGCTTGAGGGCGCGGGGATTGAACTGGTCCCGGTCCTGGGGTCGGTCACCGATCCGCGTCAGGTGCGCCGGGTGCTGGAGCGCCATAAGGTGCAGGTGGTGCTGCATGCGGCTGCTTACAAACATGTGCCGTTGGTGGAAACCAACCCGCTGCCGGGGCTTGCGAACAATGTTTTTGGCACCCAGACGCTGGCCTCTGCGGCGGCGGAATTTGGGGTGGAGCGTTTCATTCTGGTGTCCTCGGATAAGGCGGTGCGCCCGACCAATGTGATGGGGGCGTCCAAGCGGATGGCGGAGCTGATCGTGCAGGATCTGGCCTCGCGCTGTGACCCAAACGGCGACAGCTCTGCCGGGCGCACGGTTTTTACCATGGTGCGTTTTGGCAATGTGCTGGGCTCTTCGGGGTCGGTCATCCCGCTGTTTCAGGAACAGATCAGCCGCGGTGGTCCGGTGACGGTCACCGACCCGCAGGTCAAACGCTACTTCATGACCATCCGTGAGGCGGTGCAGCTGGTGCTGCAAGCCGGCGCTGAGGCCAAGGGCGGCGAGGTCTTCGTGCTGGATATGGGAGAGCCGGTCTCGATCCTGCAACTGGCCCGTCAGGTGATCGAGGCTGCAGGCTACAGCCTGCGCGACGCGGACCATCCGGAAGGTGATATCGCCATCGAGATCATCGGCCTGCGTCCGGGAGAGAAAATGCAAGAAGAGCTGACCCTCTCGAGCGAGCTGATCCGCACCGCCCATCCCAAGATCCTCTGCGCGCGCGAGGCGGTGCTCTCCGAGATCGAAGTGGCCGCCTTTATGCGGGCTCTGCGGCAGGCGGTGGCGGTGGGCGATGAAGAGGGCGCGCGCCAGATTATCCTGCGCTGGGTCGAAGGCTATGTGCAGGCCGACCGGGATCGCAAGACGTCCTGAGTGCCACAGGTTGCAACAAAGCCGCTTTGACCGTTGATCGGCGTCAAAGGGTAGGGCAGTAAGCAAGACAACAGGTGGATATCTCCTGCTTGTCGGCCCCAGTTCGGCTCCCGTTCGACCTGGTGTCGCCCCGGCAGGAAAAGACCAACAACAACGATAAGACTGAGCAAGGATAGCCGCGCGTGACTTTCCCGATCCCGACCCTGTCTGGCCCAAACGCGGGCCCGAGGTTTTATCTAAGCGCAAAACCTGCGCGCATCCTTCTGGCTTTGATGCTGAGTACGGGGCTTTCGCAGGCCCTGTTGGCCGACGAGAGCACGCCGCGTGGCTTTGCCTGGCCCGAAACCCCGAGCCTCAACTTTTATGGCGCGCCCGGTGTGATTGACATGCCCAGTGCTGAAGCCATGCCGGATGCGCAGTTTGCCTCTTCGGTGAGTTGGTTTGCAGGCCAGTTTCGCGCCAATCTGCAGGTGCAGGCATTGCCGTGGATGACTGTGGCGTTTCGCTACACGGGCATTGAAAACGGCAATCCTAATCAGCTGCTGCTCGGATTTGACACTTATTACGACCGCAATTTCGACGTGCGCTTTCGGCTCTGGAAAGAGGGACGCTATCGTCCGGCGGTCGCGGTGGGGCTGCGTGATTTTGCCGGGACCGGGCTGTTTGCCAGTGAATATGTGGTGGCGACCAAAACCTTTGAACCCGAAGCCCTGCCCGGGCGACTGAAGGTCACTGCCGGTCTGGGTTGGGGGCGTTTGGGATCGAACGGATCCATTGCGAGCATTGGCAATCGCGGCAGCTTTACCGCCGGTGATACGGGGGGCGAACTCTCGGTGGATCAATGGTTTCGCGGTGACATCGCGCCTTTTGCTGGCGTCGAGTGGCGCCACGGAAAATGGGGTGTAAAGGCGGAATATTCCTCTGATGCCTATACGCTGGAGAGCGGCAGCGCGCAGGTCTTTGAGCGCAAGTCGGATTTCAACTTCGGAGTCGAGTATCAGGCCAGCCCTCAGCTACGGCTTGGGGCGTATTATCTCTATGGGTCGGAGTTTGGGATCTCGGCGCAGATCCAGATGAATCCGCGCCACCCGCCAACGCCCATGCAGGTGCCCGCACCCTCGCCGGTGGTGCCGCGCAGCACCTGGGCGCAGGATGAAGCACTCTGGACCACGGCCTGGGCCGACAGCAACAGCGCCAAGCTCAAGACCCGCGATCTCCTGGCGCAATCGCTGCGGCAGGATGGGCTTCTTTTGGAAAGCGTGACTTTGCGCGGCACCACGGTGGAAGCGCGCATTCGCAACACCCGCTATCAATCGCAGGCCCTCGCGGTGGGCCGGGCGGCGCGGGCGATGGCGCAGAGCCTGCCGCCTTCGGTTGAGACCTTCCGCATCGTGCCCACAAGCGGCGGGCTGGGGCTGTCGGCTGTGGTGGTGCGCCGCTCTGATCTGGAAGCGCTGGAATTTTCCCCCGAGGCCCCGGATGCGATCTGGGCGGTGGCAGCGGTGCAGGATGCTGGTGCGGCGGCTGAGGATGCGCTGTTGTCCGAAGACCTTTATCCGGCGTTTTCATACTCACTCAGCCCCTATACCTCGCCGTCCTACTTTGACCCTTCGGTGCCCTTCCGGATCGATTTTGGTGTGGACCTGAAGGCCAGCTACAGCCCGGCGCCGGGCTGGAAACTGGCAGGCGCAATCCGGCAGCGGATCTGGGGCAATGTGGCCGATGGGCGTGAGGGGCAGTCGAATCTGCCGCAGGTGCGCACCGATCAGCGTGAATATGCGCAGGCCGACACCACGCTGGAACAGCTTTATGTGGAACGGCGCTGGAGCGCGGGCCGCAACCTCTATGCCCGCGCCTCGCTGGGTTATTTCGAGAGCATGTATGGCGGGCTGTCCGGCGAGATCCTGTGGAAGCCGGTGGACAGCCGTCTGGGTCTTGGGGCCGAGCTCAATTACGTGCGCCAGCGTGATTTTGATCAGCGTCTGGGCTTTCGTGACTATGATGTGCTGACAGGCCATGCCTCGGCCTATCTGGAGTTGCCAAAGAACTACCTGCTGCAGGTGGATGCCGGCCGCTATCTGGCCGGGGATATCGGCACCACGGTGTCGCTGACGCGCACCTTTAACAATGGCTGGGAGCTTGGTGGATTCTTTACGGTCACCGATGTCTCGGCGGAGGATTTTGGCGAAGGCTCCTTTGACAAGGGCATCAAGCTGACCATTCCGCTGAACTGGCTTCTGGGGCAGCCCTCGCGTAATTCTTACGGTATGGTCATGCGTCCGGTGCAGCGCGATGGCGGCCAGCGCGTCGAGGTTCCGGGACGGCTTTATGAACAAGTGCGTGGCGCACATCGCAAAAGTCTCGGTGAGCAGCGGGCGAGGTTCTGGGAATGAAACATCTGATTTATGCCCTTGGCCTATGTGCCATGCTGGGGGCCTGCGCGCAGGGGCCAGAGGACACACCGCTGGAGCTTGAGGTGGGCGGCTTGATCCGTGACCAGATCCAGCAACGCTTTGGGGGCGGCAGCAAACCGCAGCCGCCAACCCTGACGCGGGCGCTTTTGGCCAGCATCAAGGACCCGCATGTGGAGGTGGTGATCGAAGAGCAGGATCTGCGCGATTACCTGACCCTGCAGATGGCGCGACGGGACGATGAACCGGGCCGGATTGAGCTGTGGCGCAGTATCGACAACATCAGCTTTGGCTTTCGCGATGGCATGCTGATCTCGACCCGGGGCCTCAGGGGTGGCATGATCACAGCGCAAGTGCCCGCAGACGGGCAGGGCGCTATGGGGCCTGCTACGGGCGGGCAACGCAGCTACCTGTTCCGCGGCGATGACAGCGGATCTTATCGCGTCACACTGGCCTGTGAGCGGCGCGATCTGGGCCGGGTCTCCTTGGAGGTGGTCGAGCGCGCCTACCCCACACGCCGACTGCAGGAACGCTGCAGTGACGGCAAAGGGGGCGAGGTGGTCAATGATTACTGGGTCGACCTCTCTGGCGGGCGCATACGCCAGTCGCGGCAATGGGCCGGGCCCGTCATTGGCTATATCCGAACCCGTCAGGTGGTGGACTGAGTCTAAGGCGCGGTCTGCTCTCTGATTTCAAAGGGTTGCATCTGTGCAGCCAGATATCTGGCGCGCAATTGCCACCCCAGACCGCCCCATCAGCAAAAGCGCGCGCGTTTTTTCGGCAACGACAGAATAAAAACTGAAATGTAAGGATCTAGCTGATATGGGGGGCGTTGAAATACACGAGACGCTCTCATAGAGTGCCCTCAAGGATCCTCAATCTCCACAGGAGTGTTTAGTTATGAAGAAATTTCTCGCAGTTTCTGCAATCGCAGTAATGGCCGCAGGTGGCGCAATGGCTCAGGCTCAGGGTGGTGCTGCAGCAGGTGGCGGTGCTGGCGGTGCCGGAGCAGGTGCTGGTGCAGCAGCGGGCGCAGGTGCTGGCGCGGGTGCTGGTGCAGGCCTCGGTCTGGGTGTTGGCGGTCTGGGTGCCGCAGGTATCGCAGCAGGCGTTGTGGCCGCAGCGGTTGTGGTTGGCGTTGTGACCAACGACAGCGAATCTGGTAGCACCACCGAAGACTGACCTTCCAAAACGGCAAAGTCGATCTTTGCCCTCAGATCAGTTCAGACAGTCTGACAGTTTCAAAACGGGCCTTCCTGCCGGGAGGCCCGTTTTCTGTGTGCCCGTTCTATATGTCGATTCCCTATGTCGGTTTGGGCAGTTAACGGGGCGTGCGCCCTGTTGGCGCGGTTTTCAGCCGCATCAGGCAGGATGGCGGCTGATTGCCAGTAACCGAAGGGCCAGCCGCTATGCCTCCGATCTCGTCCCAGCGTTCCGACCGTCTTGATCTGCCCTATCTTATGCCAGCGCAGGCGCAAAAACATGTGACCCACAATGAGGCGCTGCACCATCTCGACCTTGTGGTACAACTGGTGCTCGAAGAGACGGAGCGCGACACGCCGCCCACAGATCCCGGTGCCGGTGATATCTATGCAATCGGCGCCAGCCCCAGTGGGGAATGGGTCGGGCAGGGGGGGCGGCTGGCCGCCTGGAGCGATGGGGCCTGGCTGTTTTTCGATGCGGCCGAGGGCTGGCGGGCCTGGGTCCGTGACAGCGCGCAACTGGTGGTGCGGCAGGGCGGCAGCTGGAGCAGCGTGGACGCAGAGGTGCGCGCCCGTCTTGGCGTGGGCACCAGCCCGGATGCGCAAAACCCGCTGGCGGTGTCTGGCCCTGCTACGCTGCTGACCCATGCAGGCGCGGGCCATCAGCTGAAAATCAACAAGGCCAGCGCTAGCGACACCGCAAGCCTGCTGTTTCAGTCCGGCTGGACTGGCCACGCGGAGATGGGGCTGGCGGGTGACACATCCTTTTCGCTGAAAGTAAGCCCTGACGGCAGCACCTGGACTGAATCCTTACGCGCCGATCCCGCCAGCGGCTATCTGAGCGGTGCGGCGGTACAGGCTTCGGCCAGCGATACCACCGCCGGGCGGTTGATGCGGGCGGACTGGGGATATGGGCCGGGCAATCTGCTGGGGACAGTGGCTCTCTCAGGCGCAATACCTACGGGAGCGGTGCTGGAGCAAGGCAGCACGGGGGATGGCGATTGGCTGCGGTTGGCGGATGGCACCCAGATCTGCTGGGCGGCGCGGACAGGCAGCAGCAGCTGGACTTTCCCGCAACCCTTTGACGCGCCGCCGGTGGTGAGCCTGACCTCGACCGAGAGCGCACCGCGCATGCTGGCCGCAACCGCCCTCAGTGCCAGCACCGTTACCCCGGTGAGCTATGACGCAGCCGGGGTGGCACAGCCGGGTGACGGTGTGGCCTGTCTTGCGGTGGGGCGCTGGGGCTAGAGCCGATCGCGCCGATCAGAGACCGGCGCGGCTGAAGACCCCAAAGATATTGCCGATCAGGTTGGAGATGGTCAGCGCATCATTGATCGGGCTTTCGGTGGCCATGACCAGATCGCCGGGATTGATCTGGAAGTTGCGAGCCGAAAACAGCCCGTCTGCGGTGGTCAGATCAAGGGTGAACACCACCCTTGTCTGCCGTGGGCCCCGCACGCCGGGCGCCACCGCAGAAGCCGGGTATTCCCGCAAAATCAACAACCCCTTAGGGTCGGCTTTGCTGTCCTGAAACCCGCCGGAAATCGACAGCGCATCCATTGCCGAGACTTCATCCTTGGTGAAGATATGCAGATCTTCGGTGCCTGTGGCCCCAAACGACAGGAAATACCGCTCGTCTTCTTCGACAAAGACCCGATCGCCGCCGCGCAGCAGCGTGTCCTTTTGCGGATGGTTGAGCAGGCTGTCCACCGAGGTGCCATAGAGCCGCCCTGCGCGCATCAGTCGGATTTGTGGATTGTTGAGGCCTGCTGCAATCCCACCACCGGCGGCGATTAACCCCATTACGGAATAATTGCGATCAGGCATTGGGTAGGTGCCGGGGCTGATCACGCCGGACACCAAATCAACTGAGTTGTTGCGTCCCTCGATCATGTCGAGTTGTAGCTGGGCGGAGGGTACAATGCTCTCAAGTTCCTGCTGCAGCTTTTTGCGGGCCAACTCAGGAGTTAGGCCGTTGATATTCACATCGCCCACATAGGGCAGGAACACGGAGCCGTTTGCGGTGACACGTACGTCTTGCAACTGTACCATCTTCTGCTCAACCGAGGTTAGCAGAGAGTTGTCATTACTGTCCCATATTCTGAGCGTCAGCCGATCTCCAGCTTGGATGATCTGGGTCTTTGGGCCTTGGCTGGCGCGAATCCAACCAAGAGACTCTTGCTTGCCGGTGGTCGGCCAATGGGCAACGGTGGGCAGGAAAGCCCGGTTGACCGCGTAGAGCGCAAAATCCGCATCCGCATCGGCAGCTGATTTCAGGATTTCCTCGCTGGCAGGGGCTCCGCCGGGCAGGCGAGAGCAGGCGGCAGGGAGAAGAGCGACGGAGACGGCCGCGACCAGAAGCGAGAGTTTCAGCATACAGTCCTTGTCCCGATGGCGCTCGGGGCGTGTTTGTGAATATGTTGCAGGCACCATACTGGTGGGGGGCGTATCGTCAATGATTGCCCCCTTGCAAACAGGACCCAAGAGCAATGACCCGCGCGTCTGTGACATTCCTGCTGACCCCGCTTGTGCTTGGTGCCACCGGCCGGATCGGGCGCGCGCTGCGGTATCGCTGGGGGCCGGAGGCGGCGCTTTGGCAGGCGCGGCGCGCGCAGTCCGGTGCCCATTGGCATGTGTTTGACCCGCTGGCACAGCCGGAGGCATTGGCACAGGCAGCGCAGGCGGCCGGGCAGATCCTCTGTCTGGCGGGCACCGTGCCTGCGCGCGGGAAGGATCTGGCGCTCAATACCCATCTGGCAGAGGCCGCGGTGCGCGCGGGGGCTGCGGCTGGCGTGCGGGTGGTGCTGATCTCATCAGCGGCGGTTTATGGCGCGGGGCAGGGGGCTTTGCACGAAGAGACCCGTCTCTCGCCCGCCAACCCCTATGGTGCGGCCAAGGCCGATATGGAAGCGCGCGCCCGCGCATTGGCGGCAGAGCTGGGGGTAGAGGTCTCGGTGCTGCGGATTGGCAATATCGCCGGGTTCGATGTGATCCTCGGGGGCTGGAAACCTGGGTTTCGTCTGGATCAGTTCAAAGACGGTCGCACGCCGCGGCGCAGCTACATTGGGGTGCTGACGCTGGCCGATGTGATCGCGGCCCTGATGGAAGCACCGAACCTGCCGGACGTGCTTAATATCGCCCAGCCCGGCCCGATCGAGATGGGCGCGTTGTTGCAAGCAGCAGGGCGGGATTTTGCCACAGTGCCCGCGCCGGATGCGGCGATTGCAGAGGTGGTGCTTGACCTTGGACGCCTGAGCGGGTTCTTGGCCTCCAAGATGCAGCTGCATGTGGCGGATCCGGTGCAGATGGTGGCCGAAATGGCCTTGTTAGAGCCACATATAAAGGATGAAGCCAGCCCATGACATGGGACAAGCGATTGTTTGACCTCTTTTTCGCGACCCTGTTGATCGTGATCCTTGGCCCGATCCTTTTGGGGCTGCTTTTGTGGCTGCTCTGGAAAGAAGGCCGCCCGGTGTTCTATGTGGCAGAGCGGATGAAGGGCATAAATCGCCCATTTAGACTCTGGAAACTGCGCACTATGATCCTTGTTGACGAGGACAGCGGCGTCTCGGGCGGTGACAAGGCGGCCCGTGTTACCAAAACCGGCGCATGGCTGCGCTCAAAGCGGCTGGATGAGTTCCCGCAGCTCTGGAACATCCTCAAGGGCGATCTGTCCTTTGTCGGCCCGCGTCCGCCGCTTCGGCAATATGTCGAAGCCCACCCCGAGATCTACGCAGAGGTGCTGAAGTCGCGCCCCGGCGTGACAGGGCTGGCCTCGATTGCCTACCACAGACATGAGGCGATGCTGTTGGAGCGCTGCGCCACGCGCGAGGAGACCCATGCGGTCTATTCCCGCATCTGCGTGCCCGCAAAAGCGCGGCTGGATCTGATTTATCAGCGTCATCAGAATATGTGCTACGATTTTGATCTGGTGTTTCAGACCATTGGCAACCTGTTCCGGCGCGGACGCTGAGGGCGAATTACATCCGCCGTAGGGCCGCCGCGATCCAGAGTGCAGCCTGATTACTACGACCTTTGCGGTGCAAGCCGGTGTCTGCAAGCATATTCAGGCGTGTGCAGAGAGAAGCACTGCGCTCCTGCGCAAGGCGGTCCAGCAGGGCTTTGTTATCCGGTGTTAGAAGGTTGGCGTGGCTTTGTAGCGCGCTGATGTTCTGATCCATCCACTTTCGATAGGTGCCGGTCAGCATATAACCAAACCGGCGTAGTTTAGAGTGTAAAGTGGCATTGGCGCCCACCTGATTGTCGCTGTGCTGGCGATAGAGAAGCCGAGGTTCAGGATCCAGCAGGACGACACCTCCAGCCCCTGAGATCAACTGGTAAAGCCACCAATCATGCAGTGCAGGTTGCGGCATGCCGGGCAGAGCAGCCTGCACCAATTTCAGGGCTGAGCGGTTCAGCACCATAGTGTTTCCACCTGCATAGTTTTGCACAAGAGCGTGGGCAAAGTTCAGCGGGGGAGGAATGTGGCGAGATAGTACTTTTTGTCCTGTTGATGGAGACCATTCCCAACTGCGTGTTCCCAAGAGGACCGGCCTATCTCCTTGCGCTGCGATGTGGTGGACCGCGCTCTGCAATTTTTCAGGCAACCATATGTCATCTTGATCAGACAGCGCCACATAGTCTGTTTCGGCGGGGTTCACTGTGGCGAGAAGGTGTAAAAAGTTACGTGTTAGACCCTGTTGAGGCCCTTCAATGAGATCCCAGCATAGGGTGGCAGTAACCTGTGTGCCGAAGTTCTGGAACACGGCGCCGGTGCCATCGTGAGGACGATCATCAGAGGCCAGAACCCGCGCAGGACGCAGGCTCTGATCAAGATAACTTCGCAGCTGTTCTTCCAGATGTTCGCAACCATCATAAAGTGCCAGCAGGACCGTCACATGCGGTTGTGAAGACGCCATTTAGCTCTGGTCCACCTTTGGTCCCAGTCCCCGGCGAAGCGCATTCAAGTACCCGCGTCCATGCTGCGCAGAGGGTTCCAGTACCGCCTTTTCGGCCCATTCGTTCCAGGCATTGATCATGATTTCGCCTCGATAGGAGTGTGGCAGGCGGTGTGTGCGCAGCTCTCGTAGCCAGCGTTCAAACCGGATTGGGTTAGCGCCCCAGGCCAAGTGGGCGGCGCTGCCCCGTCGGGCGGTGTTGTCCCAGCTGGGCATGGTTCCGGCAATGGTGTGGGCTGGCAACTGGCCTGCATAGGCGGGATCCTGACTGCGGGCGCGGACACGATCATAGTCGTAAATGACGCCGCCAAAATACCCGGGCACCCCTACAGGCATCCGATTGCCGCGGGCGCCGCCATAGAGATAATCATCATCTTGCGTGACGATCCCGTGGGGGGGCATCTCGACCCAGAAATCGAACAGATCCTCTGCTACCGGATGCGCGCCTTCGACATGGAATAGTACCGCACCAAGTTCCACCTCTCCGATGCCTTCGGTGCGCCAGAGTGCGCGCATTTCGGCTACGGCGGCCGCGGGGTCGGGCATGTCCTCGGGGCGATAGATCACAAAGCGCGGCCGGGTACCGTCGGGGCGTTGGTAACGGGGGTCGTTGAAATAGGGGATCAGGCTGCGTGCCAGCTGGCTGGCAAAGCCGGGAGCATAGCTCTGGTCCATCAGCACTTCGCCTGACAGCCCATCCCAGTTCCGCCGCCAGCTCTCGTTGGCCCAGCAGAGATAAAAGGGAAAATCGATATCGGCTTGTTCCAGAAGCCGGTCGATTGGCTGCTCTAGCAGGCGGTTGCCATCAAACCAGTAGTGGTAGACGCAAAAAGCGTCGATTCCAGCCGCGCGTGCCAGCGCGGCCTGCTCGTCCATCACTTGGGTCAGGCGTAGATCATAAAAGCCAAGGTCAGCAGGCAAGGCGGGCTGTGCATGGTGATCAAATTGAGCCTGTGCGCGGCTAACAGCAGTCCATTCGGTAAAACCTTTGCCCCACCAGGCATCGTTTTCGGGCACTGGATGAAACTGTGGTAAGTAGAACGCAGAGACATAATGTGGTGCAGGTCTTGAGGGCGCTGGCTGGAGGTCGCGCAGCTGCGTGGTTTGGAGGATTTGCAGCCCTCCGGCAGCACAGATCATGCCTAAGGCGCGTTCCAACGCATGCGCCAGGGTGCCATCGGTCTGGCCTTGTTCGATATCAAAATCGTCAAAGCCAAGGGCCAGCCCGCGCAACATGTCCAGAATAGCCGGCTTGAGCCAATATATAGATCCGGCCGGAAAATCGAGTGTGTCGGCACTCGCGGTCAGTTCCAGCCGTGCCAGCAGGTCGCGACAGCGCTCCAGGTTGCTGCCCCACCAACGAGCCCCCTCATAATGCTGCCCGTCGGCAACCCAGAGACCGCAGTCTTCCGCTGCAAGAAAACGTTCCAACAGTTTGGCGGTTTCGCCTTCGGGTAGGATGCCTTCGGTCAAATGGGTGCGCCAGACATCGCCATCTTGCCGGTGTGGCGATTTCTTGGAATGCAGCTTGCAGACTGCCCGGTAGTGATCGAGCCACCCGGCGTTAAGCAGGTGTAGGAACGGGTAAATGTCCCGGCCCCGGTTTGGCAGCACCAGCACCCGAGCTTCGGGCCAGTCTTCGGCGATACGTGCGCGTGTCTCTTCGGTTTCTGGTCCCTGTTCAGTGAGCGTCACATACAGATCGAAAGTAAAACGGGCGCTACGCAACCGGTCGCGAAACTCGTCCCAGAGGTCTGTGTAATAAAGATGTATCACCACCGCTTGCGGATTTTGATTGATGCCTGCACCGCGCAGTGGCGCGACAGTGCTGCCGCTTTCTGCGATTGTGGCAGAGTGTTCCCGGGTCACGCGCTGCTCGTGACGCCCCGCGCGTAAAAAGTGCTCGAAAGGACGCTGGCCGCTTTTGGCAACATCGTGATTGTGGCGCAGGTAGGCAACGGGCGAGAAATCCGGATTTGGATATAATCCTGCCTCTTCTCCCATCAGGATATAGTGTCGCTCGGGGAAACGGCGAAATAGCCAATGCACGCGTGGATTGGCGTCGAGATAAAAATCTCGATCAAACAGATTGCTACGTCGAATGAGCCACAAGTACCGCAGGTGGCGGGGGTTCAGCATCAAAAGGCGATAGAGGGATTTGAGACGGGACAAGGGCGAAGGCCTGTTTGGATCCTAAATATGTGTGGAGCAGGTAGCAGTCGGGAAAGCGATTAGTCAAATAGTGTGGCGGTGCTGTTTCGAATTTAGTATGGGCGTGGTGCTATCGGGTGCGAATGTCCTGTTGGCTTGCACATTGATCTCTGTCCCCTCGCACAGGATATTACTATGACTCGCCGTATCATCCTTCATATTGGCCCACCTAAGACTGGCACCAGCAGCCTGCAGGAGATGCTGTTCGCTGCTCAAGAGGCCCTTATGGAACAGGGGGTGGCGTATCCTACTCTTGGGCGGCATAGCCGCATGCCTCGCGCAGCAGGTCACCATGGAATACCGGCAGTGGCTCAGGCGAATGCGGCGTTGCCTGCACCGTTGATAGAGTGGATTGAAGACCTACCTGCGGGGCACACAGTGGTCCTGTCGTCCGAGGACTTTACAAGCCTAGATCCGGCTAAGGTGTCTCATCTTGCGGCACAATTGACTGGGTTTGAAGTCGAGGTGGTTTACTATGCTCGTCGCTGGGATAGGTTGCTGCCATCGGTGTGGCAAGAGTTGGTAAAGCATGGTTCTGGGCGCAGCTATCCAGTTTATCTGCATCAACAGACTGCGTCGCCGCGCGCGAGCGCCTATCTGAACTATGCCCGAATTCTAGATCGCTGGTCGGAAGTTTTTGGTATGAAAGCTATCCGCCTGTTCTCTTATGACAATGCGGTAGCAGAGTCTGGGGACGTGGTGAGCCATTTTTGCGAGGCCGTGTTGGGGGGGGTCTCATTGCCGTCACAACTGAGTGCGAGTTGTAATCGTAGTATGGCACCGGTGAAGACGGAGGTGTTGCGATTGCTGAATGTGCTGACGTTCGGAAGGGAACATGGTAATGCGAGCGTACGTCAGAAGCTGTGGCAATCTGCAGATAACCTACAAGCAGAGATAGAAGCACTGGAACGCACGTTGGTTCCGTTCGTGCGCGGTTGTCCCCCCTGTGCGCCCTTGGTACTGCATCAAATCGAAAATGAGATGTTAGCGCGTTATCGTGGATGCTTGGGGAACCCGACACCGGAGGGGCTCCTGTTTAAGCGAGAGAATTTTCGCGAAGCTCACTTCGTGGATGATGCTCACGTACTCTTGAGCGACAGTCTAGAGCAAGTCCGTGAGTTGCATAAGGCTTTGGAGTTGCCTCTGGCATCAGAGGCAACTGTGAGAACACCAAAAGGTGCGTGAGCTTTAGGCCATCAGGTCGTAATCGGTGCCGTTGATGCGCAGGATGATTTCGTCCTGTGCAGCGCCATCGACCAAAGCCCACATGATTTGACCCGTCGGCCGGTAGATCACAAAAGCCTCTTCGACCCCTGCCTCACCCGCGTTTTCGGTTTCGGCAAAGTTGATCTGGAACTGATCGATGGTGGCGCTGTTATTGCCAAAGACCAAGACGTCACCTTCGGCGGCATCATAGTCTTGGATCCAGTCGGAGCCGTGATTGGCCACCCCGAGGTGGAAGAACTTGTCAGCATCGTCGCCGCCATTGACCCGGTCGTGGCCAAAGCCGCCGTTGACAAAATCGCTACCCGCGCCGCCAAAGACCTGATCCGACAGCGCGGAGCCGGTCAGCACGTCGTCGCCATCGCCGCCGATCACGGTGTCTGAGCCAAAGCCACCTTCGATCGAGTCATTGCCAGCATCGCCGCGCAACTCATCATTGCCGTAGCCGCCGTCAATGTTGTCGTTACCTACACCGCCATAGATCACGTCACGCACATCGCTTTCGCTGTCGCCGCCGCTGAGCGTGTCATCCCCGTCACCGCCAATAAGCGTATCGGCGCCATCGCCGCCCGCAAGGCTGTCATTGCCAGCCCCACCGTTCAGGGTGTCGCTACCTGCTCCACCGTCGAGCGTATCAGCCCCTTCGCCGCCGTTGAGCGTGTCATCGCCGCCGCCACCTTCAAGCGTATCATCGCCTATGGTGCCTGTAATGGTATCGTTGCCTCCCGACGTGGTCGTGCCACCACCACCACCGCCGGCCAGCGCTAGAACTTCAGCGACAGTGAGCACTTCGCGCCCGCCGTCTTCGGTGGCAAAGCGGATCTCTTCCACATCATTCAGGACGCCGATCACGCTGTCATCATCGGCGTCATAGATGGTCAGGCTGGTGGCAGAGCCTTCCAGCCGGGTATTTTCCAGGAAGAAATCGAGGGTGACCCCGCGAATCCGGTCGCCGTCGTTATTCTCGACCCAGGTGCGATCCACGTCCAGGCGATCCGTGCCGCCGCCACCGTTGAAGGTGAACACCTCGGGCATTTCATTAAATCGCACCCGATTGGCCGCATCATTGCCCGCAATCAGAACTTCTCCGGTGGCCTCGATCACCGCCCGTTCCACATTGGCGGTTTCCACCGTGTATTGCGTGGTACTGTCATCCTCGAGGTCTGTCATGCCGGAGATGTGCAGCTGGTTGCCGGTGGTGCCAGCGCTGTAATCCACCAGGATGGCTGTATTGCTGGTGTCGACGATGACGGCATCGTCAAAATCGGCGCCGCCATCCAGAGTCGCATTATGGGCGTTGATGACCATCCAGTCCTCGCCCGCGCCGCCGTTGATCGTATCGTTGCCGCCGTTGCCTGCGATATCGTCATCGCCGTCGCCGGTCTCTATCAGATCGTCGCCCGAGGTCCCATAGGCCACATCATCTTCGCTGGAGCTGGGGAAGAAGCTCGACAGCAGGATATCTTGGTTCGGGGCATAGGTGCCGCTCGGGTAGCCGGTGCCGGTGATGCTGTCTTCGAATGCCAGCCATTCGGCCGCGGTGGTGATGGATGGCAAGGCATCACCAGACAGCACAAAAATGCTCATGCGGTTGGCGTAATCCTCGCCATTGCCGGTGTCATACAGCTCGTCTACACCCAGAACGATGGTGGTCCGGGTGGTGCCGTTGTCATTCCAGGTGACCTCCAGAATGAACTCTTCGCTAAGATCAGGGTATGCACCGCCATTGAGGGATACCAACGCTTCGCTGGGATCATCGATGTTGGCGATATCGCTTTCCCCATCGATGCCTGTGCCGGTTGTGTAGCTCAGGGTGTTTGAGACCCCATCAGGGAGGTAATAGTGCAGTTCTGTACCGGTTTCGACACCGTTTGCCACGGCGTCCTCCTCGTCAGAAAAGAGAACGGTGATTCCGGTCAAAGAATATGTAGTCATCGCAATATGCCCTTTGCAAACTCCGTAGAAAGGCCCCTTCAGGGCTCTTAACACCTGTACGATGAGGACGCTAAAGGGGGTGGCAAAGGTCAGTCAACGTTTTTTGAATGTAATTCTTGGTTCGTCTGAAAACCTCAGGATGAGCGCGTGAGCTTTAGGCCATCAGGTCGTAATCGGTGCCGTTGATGCGCAGGATGATTTCGTCCTGTGCAGCGCCATCGACCAAAGCCCACATGATTTGACCCGTCGGCCGGTAGATCACAAAAGCCTCTTCGACCCCTGCCTCACCCGCGTTTTCGGTTTCGGCAAAGTTGATCTGGAACTGATCGATGGTGGCGCTGTTATTGCCAAAGACCAAGACGTCACCTTCGGCGGCATCATAGTCTTGGATCCAGTCAGAGCCGTGATTGGCCACCCCGAGGTGGAAGAACTTGTCGGCATCGCCGCCGCCATTGACCCGGTCGTGGCCAAAGCCGCCGTTGACAAAGTCGCTCCCCGCGCCGCCAAAGACCTGATCCGACAGAGCGGAGCCGGTCAGCACGTCGTCACCATCGCCGCCGATCACGGTGTCTGAGCCAAAGCCACCTTCGATCGAGTCATTGCCGGCATCGCCACGCAACTCATCATTGCCGTAGCCACCGTCGATGCTGTCGTTGCCTGCACCACCGTAGACGACATCGCGAAGGTCCAGCGCGTCCGCGCCGCCGAAGATGGTGTCATCCCCTGCACCGCCGTTGAGCGTGTCGGCTCCACGACCGCCGTGCAGCAGGTCATTGCCTCCTCGGCCCTGCAAATGGTCATTGCCGTCATAGCCCCATATCTCTCCGTCAGATTCCCCATCCTCCAGAACGTCATCACCTGCCGTGCCGTAGAGGGGCGTCCCGCTTGGGGGCGGTGCATCAGCGATTTGCCCCCGCTGTAGTTCCAGCATCAGGTCCCGCTCCAGATTGAGATCCTGCACACGCAGGTTTTGTAGGGTCAGGCTGTAGCCCTCGTAGTGTAGCACTACGTCGTTGCCCTGTTGCACCAGCGTCAGTTGGTCGCCGCTCCGCAGCAGCGGCAGGCCAGAGAGATCAAGGCGGTCTTCGCCCGGGGTGAAATCCTGTACCGCGCCAAGGTCACCGTTTTCGTCGGCGATTGCTGTAGAAAAGACAAAGGTATCCTCCCCGGCGCCGCCCACCAGCAGTTGGTTGCTGTTGCCGGCGGTCAGTACATCATCGTAGGCACTGCCGCTGATCGTGGTGCCAGCGAGGGTGTCGCTGCGCACCACACCAAGACCGGAGAGGTCCACGCTTAGATGGTATAGGCTCTGGCTGCCTTCGGGACTGGCATAAATATGCAGACCATTGCTAAAGACTTGTACCGCAAGGCCGGAAACCGGGCGGATCGGCAGGCTTTCGTCTTGGCTCCAGGGCAGATGTGCCAGCGGCGACAGCACCCCACCGGGCAGCAATGCAAAGACCGAACAGCCGCCGTCGCTGCCAGCTGCCACCACCAAGGTCCAGTCCCCGTTTTGGGTGACCACGACTTCGCTGACATTTTGGAAATAGCTGCCGGTGCTGTCGAGGATGTGACCCACCGGGGTTAGGCTGCCACCGCTGTCAACGCGCAGTACACTGAGGCTGTCGCTGCCGGCTGCCCCGAGGATGGCGTAGCTCTCTTCCCCTTGAGTGGCGGTGGCAAGCGCGGTGGGGGTATCCAACCCGATCCCCTCGCTGGCGCCGCAACTGTCGCGGGCTTCCAGTTGGCCATCTTCTTGCAGGCGATAACTTTGAAGAGTGTCCCCATCGGCCGTGGCCAAGAGTACGATGTTGTCCCATGCCAAGGCCAAGGCGCTGATATGGTCTGCAGCGGCGGGTAGGGTTATATGATCCTGTTGGGTTAGGTGACCCGGTTGCATCTGCCAACTGCCGAGACCACCAGTGCCAGCAGTAATCAATTGAACGCTGTTGCCGTCCTGTATCGTCAGGCTAGCCGTAATCCGACCTACCGATGCTCCGGTGAGTGCGCCCGTGGGATCAAGGCTCTGGCCCACATCGAGTTGTCCACCTTCCCGCATCATATACCCATGACCCCCACCGGTGGCGGGACCTAGGGGCATGACACTGGTGCTGCCGCCAAGGGTCACTTGATGCAGGTCCATGCCCGACATGCCGCTTTGCGAGGGAGGATAACCTTGATAGCTGGCAAAAGTGGCGCTGCCTTGACCTGATAGTTCAAAAGAGACCAGTCCGCCGCCTGCGGCGGAGGCAGCCACTAGTGTGGTGGTGCCTTCAGGTGCGATGAATATCGCCAGTTCTGTCAGCGGTGCGCTATCGGGCAGGGCGGTGACGTCAACCCACTCCCAGTTTGTACCATTGAGCTTCGCCATGAGGATCACTCTCGTCGTTCAATTTCACGAGAGAGACTTTCGATCTGTGGCCCGGCACGAAGCGGGTCTCAAATGTGTCGATAGCGAGGCGGATATGTAGCATTTTCCTCATATGGGCACCAATTGAGGTGGTTGGGGGCGTCGTGTATTGATTGGGAAACAATGGAGGTATGCTTCCGCTTAGCAGATGGCATTGCTCAGGGGTTATGGCCTGCGGTTTTGAGGTTGAGAAACCGCCGAAACAGCAGGGCTATTCCCCTCTCACATTTGCCAGCCATTCTTGTCATGACTTAAGTGTACCTCTAGGACGGGGCGGAAATGTCCCCAATGTGAGTGTGCCGTCATGCAAACCGTTCTTGTAACCGGCTCGGCCGGCTTCATTGGCTTTCACCTCAGCAAACTGCTTTTGGAACATGGGGCACATGTTATCGGGCTGGATGCGTTCAGCGACTACTATGATGTCTCGCTGAAAGAGCGGCGTCATGCGATGCTGGAAGATGCCGCGGGGCAGGGCACGGGGCGCTTTGTGCCGGTCATTGGCCGAATTGAAACCCCAGGATTACTGGCGGATCTGCTTTCCTCCTATAATCCAGATATTGTTGTGCATTTGGCGGCTCAAGCTGGTGTGCGCCACTCCATTGAGAACCCGCGTTCCTATTTGGAAAGCAATCTTATGGGGACGTTTGAGCTGCTGGAGGCTGCCCGCGCACATCCACCCAAACATATGCTGCTTGCATCGACCTCATCGGCTTATGGCGCCAATACCAACATGCCATACCAAGAGACCCAGAAGGCTGATCATCAGATGTCCTTCTATGCGGCGACCAAAAAATCGACCGAACATATGGCGCATTCCTATGCACATCTCTTCGATTTGCCGATCACGATGTTTCGGTTCTTTACCGTCTATGGGCCATGGGGGCGGCCGGATATGGCCTTGTTCAAATTCACCAAGGCGATCCTCGAAGGCCGTCCTATCGATGTCTACAATCACGGCGACATGCAGCGGGACTTTACCTACGTTGAGGACCTGGTGGAGGCGATCCGGCTGCTGATGGCCGCACGTCCCGAACGCCCCTGTGATGGTCATGTGCCAGAGGGAGACAGCCTGTCACCGGTGGCACCGTTCCGTGTGGTCAACATTGGCAACTCCAACCCAGTGCAGCTTAGCGATTACATAAGTGCCATTGAGCGGGCCACGGGCATTACGGCACAGCGTAATCTGATGCCGATGCAGCCGGGCGATGTCCCCGCGACCTGGGCCGATATCCAACTCCTGGAGCGGCTCACCGGATATACACCGCAGACCTCGGTTGAAGAGGGCGTGTCCCGTTTCGTGGCGTGGTATCAGGAGTATGTTGCTGCCAATAAGATCAAGTAGCTTTATCAAAGCAGGCGGTACTGAACGGTGGTCGCGCGTAATCGGCGACATGGGATCAGCAACACTCGTGAAAGCCCTCGGGGCCATCCCCAATGGTTTTTAGATCACAAAAATACGCTCAGCGCCGTCTCATTGGCGGGCAGGAAGCCACTCTTCCTTGGGGAGTTCGGGCCAGAGAAAGGGGGGGCGGACCTAAGGTCCTCGTGCCATTTTCCACACATTACGCAGCAAACTGCAAAGTGTCATTAAGCCACTGATAGTATTTAAATAATCTTGTCCGATAATGATTTCGGACTGTCGGCAACTTGATTTGGCATAAAAAACAACACCTTATGAGGTAATGGGGCAGACTGTCCCACTGCTGTCCCGAAGCTGGGACAGTGAGTTGCCACGAGGTGGCATTCATCCGAAAAGCGTTTCGGACATGATAAGTGAACCGTGATACATGCATAGGAAGAACCTCTCGCATGCCGAATAGGCAGTGATGGGTTTCATCCAATGACAGGAGGTGTTCACCAATTGGAACCCCGTGATTACGTCTATGTTCGCCTCGACACAAAGGTGGGGAGTACCTGGCAAAGCCGTGATGCCTTTGATCGTGCAACCATCCGCAAACACACGGAGGCTGCGCGTGCCGACGGATTTATCGTGCATAGCCGCTTGGCGGTGAGTGAGCGGGTAGGTGCCTCGGTTGCCGCATCCGGACGACCCAAATTGATGCGCTTGATACGCGATCTAAGACCTAGCGATGCACTTATCGTCTACACGCTTGATGGGTTCGGGCGCGATGCATCCGACATTCTGAAAACGATCCGGCTCATTCACGAGATGGGGGCTGAGCCGTTTTGTGCGTCTCTGGGAACAAAGGAAAACCTGTTCAACGACAATGAGTTCAGGAGCGCCCTAGAAGCGATGGCCGCGCTTGAGCGTTTGACAGAGGCTGAACGCAAGCAAGCGAAGGCAAAGGGGCTCGGGGTCGCCGGTGGTCGGATCGGTCGGCCACCATCTCTGGATGAGGCCACACAGGCAGCTGTACGAACCGATCTGGATGCTGGAGATAGCGTCGCCGCCGTGGCCCGGCGGTACAACACATCTCACCAGACCATTCTGCGCATCCGCGATGCCAGAAAACGATCCTGATCTCTTTTCGTCGACTGCGGTGTGTCTCACGGCAGTTCTAGCCGGAGAGCCCGCAATAGATCTCTTTTGGTGCTGTTTTGCTGACAGCTGATATCGGGATTGAGGTTTCCCTTCTCTGGTTCCATATTGCGCACGTATTGGTTGATTTGTTTGAGGCATCTGATGATGCAGGCAGAAGATGATTACTGGCTTGATTTGGGCTACGCAGCGGATGCGGTTCCAAGCGTTCTGCCCAGTGCAGGCGGAGAAGAAATCAGCGGAGTTGAGCCGCTTGGGGATCAATTCGGTGTCTGGCCTCAGAAGACCGTGCCTGACACCCTGCAAGCCCCGTTGTTCGGCTCGCTTGCGGACGGCTGCGAAACGGTGCTGGGCTGTTTCGCCATTCTGGACGGAGCCAAAATCGCGAACCTGCCGGAAGTTCTAACGGCCTCGGGTTTGCCGCACCGATGCCTGTTTCAGGGGGACGCTTTTGACACCTTGGGCGATGCCGCGCCGTGGATTGTGCAGCTTGAGGCGGGCAGCAGCCTGACCCGGCAGCTGTTCACCAAAGGGGCGGAATCAACGCAGTTCTGGGATTGTGAGCCGGGGCTTTATCTTCGGTCATCACAGGACCTGGATGCGCTGTGGCAGCACTTCAGGACCTTTACCCGCGTGCGTAACAGTCAGGGCGAATGGGTCGTTTTCCGCTTGTGGGAGCCGTATGTCGCCCAGGCCTGCCTGGAGGCCGGATACCTGCGTTATTTCCACGGTTCCGAGCAGCAGATGGTCGCGGCCGTGATCTGCTGCAACGTGCTGGAGCAGTGCACATTGCATCATGCCCCGGAGCATCCCGGCGCCGCGCCCGCCTGTCAACTCAGTCGCGAACAGGAACAGGCGATGGCCCAAGCGGTCGCGCGGCGGCGGCGGATCGAGATGGCCCTGGCCCTGCGCCGCTCGTTTCCCGAGCAAACCGCCGGCAGGTCCCGCGACGATCTGCAAAGCATGGTCGCGCAGGTCGTGCAGCGAATGAGCGTCTACGGCATTCGCAAGCTGCGCAGCATTCATGTTCTGGCCAGCTGGCAGCTGTTCTTCGGTGAGCGCTTTGAACAGCGTGATCCGGCCGGCCAGCTGATCCAAATTCTTGCAGGCCATTTGAACGAAGATGCCAAGCTGGCCCAGCTGGAGCGCCGCATGGATGCGCTGCATGAGACAGGAGCGCTGTGATGGCAGATGGTAGCCCCAAAACCCCGGCACCCAGCGCAGTTGCTGCCCAGGCACGGGCGGGCGCGCCTGCGGCGCAGGGCGACATGGACCGGATATGCCTGCCATGTGCGGGTCTTATCCGGGTTGAAGCCTGCTACCGGGATGCCTGGAACACACCGCTGACCAATGCCTGTGTGCGGGTCGAGGACAGCACAGGCGTTGTTGTGGACGGCGCGGTCCGCACGGAACCCCTGATCGCCCATGGCCTGAAAGACGGGGACGCGCCGACCGCCCCGCTGGCCACAATGGGAACTACCCCGCCCATCGAAGTGGCACAGGGGACTTCGGAGGTCACGCTGGTGCCGCAGGGTGCCGGAGAGGCTGACGCCGGTATGGGCGACCTGGGCGCGGCGCTGGCCGCGTTCCGGGACGGTGCGCTGGTGAAGCTGCAGCCCTATGTGCTGGAATGGGAAGCCAGAGGCCTCCTCTCCATCCCCGAGGCGCGGTTCCGGGGTGTCGGCAAAGGTCTGTCCGCCTGGTACCAGGGCGAGGCCGATTTCTGGGGCGGTGTCAGCGACCGCGCCGTTGCAGCCTATCAAAACGCCCAGAACTGGCATGACGCTTATGTGGCGCGCCAAAGCCCGTTTGAGCAGGGTATGATGCAATACGGCGGCCCCTTCGGCGCGATTGCGGTTTACGGGACATCCTTGGTCGAAACTGCCGCCGAAACTGTTTCGGACTGGATCAGCGGCGCGGATGATCTGGCCGCCTACATCGCCACCATCATGGCGGCGATGCGCGATCTGGCCTCGGGGACCGTGGATCTTATGGAGGCGGCGCTCGATAGCCTGCGTGCCCTTCCCGGCGAGGCGGGGCGGTTGTTCTCGCAGCTCATCGACAACGGCCAGGACTGGATTGAGCGGCTGGTGTTAATCGCCAGCGAGACCAACGCCTTTGAATACGTCTTCCACGTTTTCATGGCGGTGGCGATGAACATGACGCCCAATTTCTGGGCCGAGATGGCGGGGGTAGTCAGCGGTTTCATCCTGCCGGAGGTGCTGATTGAGATCATCTTGGCGGTCATCGCGGCCCTTACCGGCGGCGGCGGCATCGCGCTGCTGGCGGGCCGTCTGGCGACCTTTGTGGCCAAGCTGCGGGGCCTGGCTGTCAAAGCCAAAAGCCTCGGCGTTCTGGCCAGCATCGTCGAGGCCTTCGGCAAGGCGATCAGTGCTCTCGCCAAAATCGGCAAGGGCCTGCACGATGAGATCGAAGCCTTCACCCGTGCTGGTGCCAATGGTGTGGCCCGTATCCGCCACCGGGTGAACCAGTACAAGGTTGAGATCGACCCCAACACTCTGGGCATGAACGGCGGCAATATCAGGATTGTGCGGAAACGTGAAAAACCGCGCGGTAGGCTTCCAAGATCAAACGGGCGCTGGGATGGAGAGCCAGGAAATGGGACGTGGTATCCAGACAATACCGATGCTAGGTCAGTACTGGGAGAGGACGGTGTGCCGTTCCGAAACGGACGACCAGACTTCAGTAGATGGTCCGCGGGTGAGATCGAATTTGAGCCAGGTGTGTTGAACGGTAGTGATGCCGACTTTGCGCGGGTTTATGAACAGGTCAAAGAGGCTGGCGGTTTAGCTTCAAATACAGAGGCAAAAGACTATTTGAGGAAAGCTGGGCTGACTCCACATCATCATAGCGACACGGTGATTCAGTTGATACCTACGAAGCTACACAAAAACATACCGCACATTGGGTCTGCTTCTGATATGAGGAGTAACTTTTGATATGATTACCAATCCTGAAATTCATATTGTTCCTCGTGATTTAGACGAGGGCGCAGCCGTATTGACGGCTTCGGAAATTGAAGCTCGCGCCCACGGCATCAAGTTGCCGCCACTGCTGCTCAGCGTTCTTCCTGATGATGGCCGGTCCGTGGGGTTTGATAAAGGGGTCGAGATCGAACCAGTCGAGGCGTCTCCCATCGCTGGAGATAAGAAGCGACAGTTGGTCTTCTCCTTGTTTGGGTTGAATAATGGGCAGGATGGAATTTTAAAGAACTACCTGAGACTGAAAGGGCGTATCGACGGAGATATGCTGCCAATTGGAGATGATGGTCTAGACAATGCGTTCTTGCTGGATCCTCGTACGGGCAAAGTTCTGTTTTGGCACCATGAGTGTGAGGAAGGTGAAGGAAGCCCTAAGGCACTTTCCGAAGTTGCTCCGTCTCTTGAGGCGTTCTTATCCGCACTTCGCCCAGAGCAAGAGTTCGATAGCGCTGAATTGAAGCGAGGGGTTAAGGCGGTGAGGTTGGATATATTCTGACGCTCTCTACTGAGATCATCGCGTGGGATAGTCGCTTGTAAGCAGGATATGCGCGAGAGAGGCGCTTCCCGGCAGCCCAACAGCGATTGGGGCCTTTGGGGGCCGGTCAAATATACGGGTTTTCACCGGCTCTACAGCTGGGCGGAGAAATTGATGCCGCCAATCTGAAAATTGTGCCCGCCGCTTCGCACCTAACAGTGCTGGCCGGTCTAAGTGAAAAGCCCGTTATTGGAATGGATGGCCTCGCGAAGCGCGCGTTTGGCTCCGGCGCAGATGAGAGTTTGGACGAAGCTTTCAAGAAACTTTAGAGTGGTGTCCTTTGCTCTTTGCCTGCTTTGCCAAAGCCCCTAGCCCAGACCGGCGCGCAGACAGTCGTGGATGTGCAGCAGGCCCGCCACCCGATCCTCATCATCCAGCACAAACAATGCCGAGATTTTGCGGCTGTTCATCTCATGCAGCGCCTCTGAGGCCAGCGAGCCGCGCCGGATCACCTTGGGGCCACGGGTGGCCACTTCGCCCGCAGTGCGCGCCATCAGCCCGTCCATATTGCGGCGCAAATCGCCGTCGGTGATGATACCCGTGAGCCGGCCACCCTCGACCAGCCCCGCAAGGCCAAAGCCCTTGGCGGTCATGGTCAAAAGCGCCTCGGACATCGGGGTGTCCGGTGCCACGAGGGGCAGGGCCTCGCCCGTGTGCATCAGCCCATCCACCAGCATCAGCTGCGCGCCGAGCTTGCCGCCGGGGTGGAAGACCTTGAAATCCTCGCGCTCAAAGCCGCGCCGCTTCATCAACGCCACCGCCAGCGCATCGCCCATCGCCAGCGTCGCCGTGGTCGAGGTGGTGGGCGCCATGCCGATACCGCAGGCCTCCGGCGCGTCGGGCAGCAACAGTACCACATCGGCCTGGGTCGCGAGGGTGCTGTCGGCCTTGCGGGTGATGGCAATGAGCGGAATGGCAAAGCGGCGGCTGTAGGTGACGATATCGGCCAGTTCAGACGTCTCGCCGGAATTGGAAATCACCAAGCAGACATCGCGCGGCGTCACCATGCCAAGATCGCCGTGGCTGGCCTCGGTGGCATGTACAAATTGCGCCGGCGTCCCCGTCGAGGCCAGGGTGGCGGCGATCTTATTGCCGATATGGCCGGATTTGCCGACGCCCGACACAATCACGCGCCCTTCCATGGCCTCGAGGATCTCCACCGCCCTGAGCTGCGCATCGCCCACCTCGGCGGCCATCCGCGTCAGCGCGGCCGCTTCAACGGTCAGCACGCGGGCCATTTCGGCAAGGGTTTCATCACAGGTCAGCACTCGCGGTGTCATGGCGCGGTCTCCGTCGGGGTGGCACTCTCAGCCTTGTGTAGGCGGCGCAGCCGGGAAAGACCAGCGCGCCCTGTTCCGGGGGCTCTTCTGCTCCCAATTGCGGAGTGGTGGAAAAAATTTCAAACCCATGTCGAAAAAAGCGACGCATAAACGTCCTAGGAGCATGAACCACCACAGGGAAGGGAGATTTCATGGTGTTTTCAATCACGCCGATCTATGCGCTCGCCGTCGCAGTGATCTGGCTTATCCTCTGGTTTCGGGTCACCGCCCTGCGCAGTGCCATGGGACACTCCATCGGCGATGGCAGTGATCCGCAGCTGTTGTTGCGCATCCGCCAGCACGGCAACTGCGCGGATTGGGCCGCCTTTGTGCTGATCCTGATGATCCTCGCCGAAGGCATGGGCGCGCCTGCGCTTTATCTCCATATCTCCGGCGGCTTGCTGGTGATCGGGCGCATTGCGCATCCTTTTGGCCTGAAGGTTGAAAACGCAGGCCATCCGCTGCGTTATGTGGGCAATGGCACCAATATTCTCGCCGCCCTCAACGCCATGGTCTGTCTTGGCGTCAATATCCTTGGCCTCTGAGGCCTGAAACACGTACTGATAAAGGACTTTATTATGAAATACATGCTTCTGATCTACGCCGCACCGGACCGCGAACCCGCCTATGGTACGCCCGAGTTTGATGAGATGATGGCAGGCTTTGCCGCCACCAGCGAGAAAATGAACGCCGATGGCGTCATGATCGACGGCGAAGGCCTGCAAGGCAGCGAGACCGCCACCTCGCTGCGGATCACCGCTGGCAAGGTCGAGACCATGGATGGCCCCTTTGCTGAAACCCGCGAACATCTCGGCGGCTATTACGTGATTGATGTGCCCGATCTGGACACGGCGCTTCGATATGCCGAGATGGTCCCGGTGGCGCATTTTGGCACCATCGAGGTGCGGCCTTTGATGGATTATAACCCCGCAGGCTGACTGACATGAAAAGCGCCGTCCCCAGTGCCATCGCCGTGCAGCAGGTCATTGATGATGTGATGCGCCGTGACAGGGGACGGCTGCTGGCGGGTCTGATTGCCCGCCTTGGGGATTTCCAACTGGCGCAGGATGCCCTGCAGGAGGCGGCGATCTCGGCGCTCAAACATTGGGGCCGCTCCGGCGTGCCCCATGCGCCTGTG
>NZ_CP015233.1:0-107530 GCF_000376545.2 Tritonibacter mobilis F1926 | reverse complement strand
GCGCCCTGGTTCCTGGACGGAGGCACGGTGGCAGGCAGCCTTCTCGGTATCCTCGCCGGTATCGCTCTCATCGCGCTCAGCCTGCCGCGCGGGAAGCGCAGCGAGGAACACTATGGGAGTTGGGACAGATTCATTTTTTGAAGGGGCGTCAGAAAATGATTGCCAAGCGCCCTTGACCTTCCAGTAGGTGGAAGGACTATCTGATGTTTCAAGGAGAGGATTGCCAGCCATGAACATCGGAAATGTTTCGGAACAGAGCGGATTGCCGGCGAAAACGATCCGGTATTACGAGGATATAGGACTCGTGCAACCGTCGCGGCGTGAAAACGGGTACCGCGATTTCGCTGTTCAGGATCTGCACAAGCTGGCGTTTCTCGGCCGGGCGCGGTCATTGGGTTTCAGCATCGATGAATGTCGCACGCTGTTGTCATTGTACGAGGACCGCGAGCGGTCCAGCGCCGACGTCAAGGCGATCGCACAAAGCCATCTCGCGCGGGTGGACCAAAAAATCGAGGAGTTGCAGGCGCTGAGCGCGACGCTTCGTGATCTCGTTGTTCGGTGTCATGGCGATGATCGTCCGGACTGCCCGATAATGGATGATCTGACGCGTTCCGACGTCCGGAGACGCGAAAACATCCCGCTGGAACAACCCTCTGAACACTGGTAAATTAGCCGCATGCACTTTGTCGCCCGCCTCATCATGATAGCCGTCCTTGCCGCCTTCGCGGTAAGCTCGGTTGCGCATGCGGCCGGTTCGGCCAGGATGGCATCTGAAATGATCGCAGCCGGAGTTGAAATGGCAGGTGTCGGCTGCGAGGCATGTGATGACGATACGGCGGGAACCTTGGGCGTCGCATGTGATTTTGTCTGCAACTCAGCGGCCGCCGCCGCGGTCGTGGAAGCGTCGGCGGAACTTGGTCCACTTGCAGTTTCGAGCGCTCATGGACTGCCGATCGCGCGGGATTTTCGCGGTCTGACCAGCCCACCTGCCAAACAGCCTCCAAAAATCCTTCTCTGATCTGACACGCGCCGCGGTTTCGCGGCCGCAGTGTCATGCCGTGACGCCGGAGCAATGCCGCTCCGCGTTGCAGGTATTCCCCAACCGCAGTTGCCGCTTTGGCTCCGGCGGAGGACCGAATTATCAGAGAGCCCCAGACCGATGTCTTTGAAATGCAAACCTACCGTGACGCGCCGCGCCTTTGTCGCGTCGTCGCTCGCGGGTGTGATGTCCGCCACCCTGCCTTTTCCGAGGATGGCAGAAGCCGCCACCCGGGAATTCTCACTCCGGGCCGCACCGGGAAGCACACGGCTTGTTCCCGAGCCACATCCGGACACTGCGGCCTGGTGCTACAACGGTAAGGTCCCGGGCCCGGAGATCCGCATTCGACAAGGTGATCGCCTGCAGGTCGAGGTTACCAACGACCTTGCAGAGGAAACCACCGTGCATTGGCATGGTATCCGGCTTCCGAACGCAATGGACGGGGTGCCGCACCTGACACGGGCGCCGATCGCCCCTGGCGACAGGTTCGTCTACGAATTCGATGCAGTCGATGCCGGCACCTTCTGGTATCACCCGCACCAGCGCAGTTTCGAGCAGGTCGGGCGCGGTCTCTACGGCCCGCTCATCATCGAGGAGGCCAATCCACCTTGGGTCGACCGCGACGTCATCTGGGTGCTGGACGACTGGCGTCTGGCGGAAGATGCATCGATTTCGGACGACTTCGGAAATGCCCATGACCTGAGCCACGCAGGCCGCCTCGGGAACACCGTGACGATCAATGGTCGTGTGCCGGAAACATTCGAGGTGGTATCGGGGGAGCGGATCCGCCTCCGCCTGATCAACGCGGCGAATGCCCGGATCTTCGCTCTCGATTTCGGGGACCATACACCGCGCATCATCGCGCTCGATGGGCAATCCGTTACGCCACATAACCCATCGGACGGTCTTGTCGTTCTTGGGCCCGCAATGCGCGTCGATGTGATCCTGGATTGCAACGGTGAACCAAGTGCACGATCGCAGCTTGTCGATCGTGCCTACCGCGGGAACGATTTTCGGGTCCTCGATTTCACCTACGCTGAAACCGCCCTGCGCGAGGCTACACCCGACTGGCCGATCGCACTGCCAGCCAGTCCCATTGCCGAACCAGACCTGAGTTCTGCGCATCGTCATGAGGTGACGTTCACCGGCGGGATGATGGGCATGATGCATGACGGGCGCGGCATCTGGTTCGTCAACGGAAAAGCCGCCCAGGGGCATGTGCTTGACCCGTTCCTGACGCTTAAACGCGACGCGAGTCACATCCTCGAGATGACCAACGCGACCGCTTTTGATCACCCGATCCATCTGCACGGCCACTCATTCCGCGTGATCAGTCGAAACGGTGCGCCGACGCCGCATCGGGAATGGCAGGACACGGTGCTGATGGCACCCCGCGAACGGGTCGAGATCGCCTTCGTCGCCGACAATCTCGGCGACTGGATGTTCCACTGCCACATTCTCGAACACCAAGCCGCGGGAATGATGGGTGTGATCCGCGTCGCATGAGCCCCGGAGGAGGACAAGAGATGACAAACAGAACCTTGAATTTTGAGCCGGACAGACGCCACTTCCTGGCACTGGGTATGGGTGCAGCCGCAGTGCTCGTGTTGCCCGGCGCGGTGCGCGCGGCCGGCGGGGCGGCCAATATTCGAACCCTGGCCTTCGATGGCGACACGCTGTTGATCGCAGGCGCAACACTGAGGGCCAGCCCCGACGGCGGTCGCAGTTGGCATGAGAGGCCAACACTTTCCCCGGTCTCCTCGATCGCCACGCATCCTGCGCGTCCCGGACGTCTCCTTGCCGGACTGGCGCGGGGAGGGGTGACCGTGTCCGACGATGGCGGAACGACATGGACTGCCCGAAGCGAGGGGCTTGCCTCCGGCGAGGTCACCGCGCTGGCCGTGGCCGCCGGAAATCCCGACATGCTCTATGCCGCGATCCGCGGCGACGGCCTTTGGAAGAGCGAGGACGCAGGCGCAACGTGGGCGCTCGCGATGGACCGGCCCTGGCTCGACGCGGCCGAGCGCGACCCGCTGACGCTGGCATCGGTTGATCTCGAAACCGGGATGGGCGGCATCTGGATCTATGCCGGAACCGAGAAAGGCCTGACCCGTGTTCCAGACTGTTTCTGCCGCTGGCAGGAAGTTCAGCCCGGCAATGCGATGGACGCGCTGGTGACGGGCGATGCGCCACCTGCCGAGGCGCCGCTGCCGACGGATGAGCCGGTCCTGTCACTGGCCAGCGCCCCTTCGGCACCTTCGACACTATATGCGGCGCTGCCGTCGGGGGTGTGGGCGTCGCAGGACGGCGGCGTGGTTTGGACCCAGAAGGCAAAAGGGCAGGGGAGGGCCGTCGCGGTCCACCCTAGGGACGAAAATCACGTAGCCGCCCTCCTCGACGGCACCCTGAACCTCAGCCGCGATGGCGGCGCTACCTGGGCCGCGCTCGCGGTCGCATGATGGAGAACCCCATGAACAGAAGATATGTCCTGGCTTCGCTTGCTGCACTTGGCGTCGGCGGAACCTTCACTTTCACGACGCTGACTTCAGCACAAAGCACCGAAGACGCGACCGGTCCCGCAAGTACCGACGTGTCAGACGGAACGAAGCAGATCACGATCTGGCGCGATCCGGGCTGCGGTTGCTGCGACACCTACGCTGATTATCTGGAAGAGAACGGCTATCAGGTGACACGCATCGACGATCGGGATTTTGATAAGCGCTCGATCGAAGTCGGCGTTCCCGAGCAGGGGCTCGGCTGTCATCTGGCCGAGATCGAAGGCTATTATGTCAGTGGATTGGTACCCTCGGAGATCCTGGAAAGGCTGGTCACGGAGAAGCCCGACATCACCGGCATTACTTTGCCGGGCATGCCTTCGAACGCGCCAGGCATGGCACGAGTAAAGACCGGTACGCTCAAGACCTATGCGTTCGGCGAGGGCGGGATCACCGTTTACTCCGATGAGTAACTGCATGGACATGATGACTGGCCCGATGATGGGGGTGATGATGTTCGGCGGAGGGCTTTTGCTCCTGCTCGTCGCCGCGGTTCTGCTGCTCAGCGTCGTCGCACTCGTGAAATACCTCAGGAGTTCGACATGAGACGGGCCGCAATAATTGGTGCCGCTATCGTCGCACTATCCGCGGCCGGGTTTGCCGTCTTTGCGCAGTCGGAAAGTGACGAAGCTTCTGTGGATGGGCTGTCCTTCCTCGGTGAACCCGTGACTACTGCGGACATCGCAGCAGGGCAGACGCTCTATGCGGAGAATTGCGCATCCTGTCACGGTGCCAAACTGGAGGGGCAGCCCGATTGGCGGCGGCGTCTGGACAATGGGCACATGCCCGCGCCGCCACATGACGAAACCGGCCATACCTGGCACCATTCGGACCGAAACCTGTTCATCGTGACCAAAAAGGGCATCGGTGCCGTCGTGCCGGGGTACGAGAGCGACATGCCGGTGTTCGAGGGGCTGCTGACCGACGACGAGATCGCCGATGTGCTCTCCTATATCAAAAGCACGTGGCCCGATCGCGAGCGCACGTTTCAGGCAGAAGTCTCTGCCAATGAAGGTGACAAATGAGCGCGGTTGAGAAACGCCGCCGCCGCAGGGGGCGGTTTTTCACCGTGCTGCCGGTCACGATCTTCGTGCTGATTGCCGTCGGCTTTTACTGGGGCCTTTTCAATAACAATGACGGCCTTCCCTCTGCGCTTATCGGCAAGGCGGTGCCCGAATTCGACTTGCCGCCGATAGAGGGACGCGCCGACGGGCTGTCGAGCGCCGACCTAAAAGGACAGGTGTCCATCGTAAACGTCTGGGCGTCCTGGTGCGTACCGTGCCGGGTCGAAATGCCCCTGCTGAACGAACTGGCCGCGCAGGATGAGGTCGCGATATACGGCATCAACTACAAGGATCGTCCCGATGAAGCTCTGGGCTTTCTTGCCGAGCTTGGTGACCCATACACCCGCATCGGCGCCGACCGGAATGGGCGCGTGTCCATTGACTGGGGCGTCTATGGCTTGCCGGAGACCTTCGTGATCGATCGCGAGGGTAGGATCGCTCACAAGCATATCGGCCCCTTCAACCGCCGTTCTTTGGAGGAAGACATCCTTCCCGTTGTGCGGCGCCTTCAGGAAGGAGCCGGATCATGAAACGACGTGATTTGCTCGCTGGTATGGCGGCGCTCGGCGTCGTGGGGCCGGTTCAAGCCAGACCATTGATGCCGCTTCACGACAAGCCGCGACAGATGCTGTCGCCACCTTTCGTCGATGGAAAGGGCCGCGATCTGACGCTGGCGGATTTCCGGGGCAGGGTGGTTCTGCTGAATATCTGGGCGACCTGGTGCGTTCCCTGTCGCGAAGAGATGCCGACGCTCGACGCCTTGCAGGAGAAAATGGGCGGCGGCGACTTCCATGTCCTGCCGCTGTCGATCGACCGTGCCGGAATGGAGATCGTCCGCCGTTTCTACGACGAAATCGGTATTCGCCATCTCGATACATACCTCGCCGAAGACATTCGGGTGATGGCCGCGTTTGCCGTAGTGGGCCTTCCCACCACGATCCTGATCGACCGCGACGGTTTCGAGCGCGGACGACTCGTCGGGCCGGCCGAATGGGACAGTCCCGCAGTCATGGCCCAAATCCAGACTATCATCAACGAAAGGAGTGAATAACCAATGTCTGAAACTTTACCTCACACTGAAACACCGGTGGCACGCCCGTGGCGGCCGCAATTTGGACAGCGCGGCCTGATTCTCGCGTCAATGGCGATCATCGGTGCCGGGCTTTACCTGAACTGGGGCTGGGTGACGGCCATTGGGGCCGCCCCGCTGATCTTGGCCGTGGCACCCTGCGCCGTGATGTGCGGGCTTGGCGTCTGCGTGATGTGCAAATCGAAATCATGTGACAACAAGAGCACGGCCGCAGAGCCGAGCCTGCCGAGGGACTGATCCCGAAAACCTCAAGAAACCTTAAGGAGAAACTGATGACACTTATCAAGAAACTGAGCATGGCGGCTGCCGTAACTACATTGATGGCAACCGGCGTGGTTGCCCAGGACAACACCGGTTCGTCCGGCCAGATGATGGACGGTGAGAACGGAATGGCCGGCAATATGATGGACGGCGATATGTCCGGCATGGACGGCATGATGCCCATGATGAAGATGATGCAGAAAATGGGCCCGATGATGGAGGCCTGCACCGAGATGATGGAGGCCATGAACAACTCCGAGGATGAAACCACCCCTTCGACCGACAAGGGCTGATCAATCATCGCCGGGGGCCAAGGCCCCCGGCGATTTGACAGGGAAAAATAGATGATACTCAAAACTGCCCTTCGCGTGTTTGCGGTCTTCCTCTGGGCGCTGATTTCCACGCCCACGATTTCGTTGGCCCAGCAATCGACGCCGCTCGATCAGGTTGAGCAAGAGGCCATCAAAGCCTTGATCCTGCAAACCATCCGCGAGAACCCCGAAGTTCTGATGGACACGCTCCTGACATTCCAGGAAGAGGCTCAGGCACAAGCCCAGGCCGAACAACGGGCTGCGCTTCAGCGCGTGGGTGACCTCCTGCGGGCGGACCCGAACACCGGCGTGATGGGCAATCCTGAGGGCGACATCGTGCTTGTCGAATTCTTCGACTACAACTGCCCCTACTGCCGACGCGCGGCCCCGGTCCTTTTCGAACTAATCGAGGAGAATCCCGACCTGCGCATCATCATGAGGGAGTGGCCAATTCTCGGACCCGACTCCGAGCTGGCGGCTCGAGCGTCGCTGGCGGCGACACAACAGGACAAGTTTGAGGCCTTCCACGAAGCCCTGATGGCACAGCCGCGCGCCAATACTGTCATGATCAGGCGAGCCGCCGAGCAGGCAGGGCTGGACTACGACCAGTTGCAGGCAGATATGGACGCGCCTGAAGTCGATGCCCATATCGCAAAGTCTCACGATCTCGCACGGAAGCTTGGAATATCCGGCACACCGACGTTTATGATCGGGGAGGCACTTGTTCCTGGATTGTTGGAAAAGGCCGATCTTCAGGCCCTGATTTCGGAGGCCGGAGATGTCGATTGAACCCAGTGAAACCCCTCCGAAATCGCGGCTCCTGAGAACCATATTGTGGGGCACGATAACTGCTGCGCTCGCTGGGCTAGCGATCTTTTGGGCTTTGGATAACTATCTTGGCAACCGATCGAAGGCCGTCCGCTATTCGGGTGAGGCGGATATTCGATCCGAATTTTCCCTCACGGATCACACCGGGCAAGAGGTGACCCAGGCCGATTACGCCGACCGCTGGCAACTTGTTTTCTTCGGCTTTACCCACTGCCCGGACATCTGCCCCACCACGTTGGCCTACATGGCCAGCGTCTTGGATCTGCTCGGCGAAGATGCGGCCCAGGTAGCACCTATTTTCATCACGGTCGATCCGGAACGCGACACAGTGCCGGTCATGGCGGAGTATGTATCAGTCTTTCATCCAAGCCTGATTGGCTTGACCGGAACCGAAGCGCAGGTTGCCGAGGCCAACAGAAATTTCCGCGCATGGTACGAGCGGACCGAGGACGACAGCGCGCCGGACGGTTATTTCATGGCGCATGCCGGATACATCTACCTCATGCAGCCCGGTGGCGAGTTTGAGGCGGTCTATCAGGAAGGCGGTCAGCCGCCCGAGGTGCTGGCGCAGGAAATCCGTAAAAAGTTATGAGTGAAGGAACTTACCAAATGAAGATCACGATACTTGCAACCGCGCTAACTCTCTGGCCGTTTTTCGCATCGGCCGATGTGACGATATCGGACGGGTGGGCCCGCGCGAGCGTCTTGGCCTCCCGCCCGGCAGCGGCCTATCTCACGCTCACGAGCGACCAGAGTGATCAACTGGTCGCGATCACGACGCCGATCGCTGGGAACGTCACGATTCATGCTGTCGATACTGGTGATGATGGCGTTAACCGAATGGTCGAGATCGACGCTTTGGACCTGCGCTCCGGAGAACCAGTGACCCTCGCGCCCGGCAGCATGCATCTGATGCTGATGGGCCTGTCGGAAAAACTCGAAGAAGGCACCGATTTGCCATTGATCCTGACATTCGCATCGGGTGCCCGAATGGAAATCAGCGTCCCGGTTCTCGGGCCGGGCGCAATGGGACCGCAGGAGTAACAGTCATGAAAAACATACTCCTGCTGATAGCCCTCGTCGCGGGCCGCCCGGCCTACGCAGATCATCCTGGCGACCGTCTTGACGAGGTGATGGCACAGAAAGAACCTGCTTTCACTGCCGTTGACCTCAACGAACTTCCTGCGTTGGATCTTCTCGGCCCTGACGGAGAATCGTTGGTCTTGGAAAGCCTCTCCGATCAGGTCGTCGTTCTTAGTTTTGTACCGTCCAACTGCGGGTTGCCCTGTGCTGATCAGCAGGCACTTCTTGAAAAGGTGAGGGGCGGAGTGAATGCATCTCCCATGCTGGACATGGTGACCTTCCTTGTGGTGACCGACGCCAGTGATCCGGTTCCCGGACCGATTGGCGAGAACGTGGTCATTGCTCGCGCACAAGAGCCAATAGAGAGTCTGATCGATCAGTATCGCGCGATTGCGCCAGACGATTCCGAGGCTCCGCTTGTGCATGTTATCGCGCGCGGCAACCGCCATGCCGGGGTCTTTGCGGGTTCCGCTTTCCGGCACATCAACATGATCCTGTACGTCAACGGCCTGACAAACGCGCATTAATCGAAGAACGGACCCCCAGCATGACAGCAAACACAGAAACCTTTGAGACAAGCGATACCGGATGGCTGTCCGTCATCCGCCGATACATTGTCTATACCGCCGTCGGTCATCTGATCTGGGAAATGGCACATATCCCGCTCTACACGATCTGGGTCGAAGGCACCTGGGGAGAAATTGCGTTCGCGGTCGTGCACTGCACCGGCGGAGACCTGTTGATCGCCATGAGCACGCTCTTGCTCGCCCTGTTTCTTGTCGGAGGGCACGCATGGCCGTCGGAACGCGCAGGGCGCGTCCTGCTTCTGGCCGTGGCCCTGGGCGTCTCTTACACGATCTTCAGCGAGTGGCTGAACATCGTGATCCGGGCGGCCTGGGCCTATCGCGACATCATGCCGGTGGTACCCGTCATCGACGCCGGTCTCACGCCCCTGCTGCAATGGATCATCGTTCCGACCCTGGCATATCGGGCTGCCACAAGAGTGCCCTTGCGCAAACTTTTCAGGGGTGAAGGTGATTCATGGTAGATATCTCGCTTCTGGGCCTCACCGCCGCGCTCTTGGCCGGTACGATATCGTTTCTGTCTCCCTGCGTGCTGCCTCTTGTGCCAGGTTATGTCTCCTACGTGGCCGGGCGCACAGCCGCTGAAGGCGGGGCGGCTGCGGCCTCGCCGTCGCGCGCGGTCTGGCTGAGCCTGTGTTTTGTCCTCGGCTTCTCCACCATTTTCATGGGGCTTGGCGCATCCGCGACAGCATTGGGTCAGGCCCTTCTTCGGTGGCGGTATGAACTCAACCTCGTTGGGGGCGGCATCATCATTGTCTTCGGGCTTTTCATGATCGGGGCCGCGCGTGTTTCAGTGATGGAACGCGATTTCCGGTTCAATCTCAACATCCCCGGGGGCCAACCCGCTGCGTCCTATGTCCTCGGTCTTGCTTTCGGTTTCGGTTGGACGCCGTGTATCGGCCCAATTCTTGGCGCGATCCTGACAACCAGCGCGGCCAGCGCCACGATGGGCGAAGGCGTCATGCTCCTTGCCGTCTATTCCGCTGGCCTCGGGATACCATTTCTGATCGTTGCCGGTTTCACCGATCAGATCGCGGGCCGGCTCCGCGCCATCGGCCGGGTCGGCCGTCGCCTTCACCAGATTGCGGGCGTCGTCATGATCCTCATGGGCGTGGCGATGATGACGGGACAGTTGAGCGCGTTGTCGTACTGGATGCTTGATGCGTTTCCGGTTCTTGGACGAATAGGATAACAGCTCATGCGGTTCTACGAAAAACACATCCTTCCGGGCCTCACGCATCTCACCATGGGTCAGGAACAGCTTCTTCCCTACCGAAGGCGCGCAGTCTCAGGTGCGAAGGGGCGCGTGCTGGAGATCGGGATCGGCTCGGGCCTGAACCTCGCGCTCTACCCCGACGCCGTGGATCAGATCGTCGGTGTGGACCCGTCGCCGGAACTCCTTAATCAGGCCGCGGAGGCTTCTCAGGGCTTGACACCGACAACGGAGATGATCGAGGGCGTGGCCGAAGCATTGCCGCTGGAAGATCGCAGCGTTGACTGCGTGATTGCTACCTGGACGCTCTGCAGCGTGTCGGAACCGGAGAAGGTGCTGGCCGAGATCCAGCGCGTTCTCAAACCTGACGGCGTCTTCCGCTTCGTCGAGCATGGAACAGCGCCGGAACCCAGCGTCCAGCGTTGGCAGCGCTGGCTCACGCTTGCCTGGAAACGTTGTGCCGGAAACTGTCACCTTGACCGCCAGACAGACACTCTGGTCGAGCAGAACGGCTTCCGCATGGAGCGGCTCGACACCGGCTACGCGAAAGGTCCGAAACCCTTTGTTTTCATGTATGAGGGGCAAGCTCGCCTTTATTGAGGCAGCTTAGAAGGAGAACAATGTCGGCTTCCAAATGGCGAGATACTGATGACAAGGTAACCAACTCTCGGCGGGAACTTATAGAATATATCAGGGGTTACCGCATCATGAGCAAGCAGAAAAATGATAGACAAACCAATCTGACACGCGGCATCCGCGTCGAGATCGCCAGCCTTGTCTACAATCTGATCGAGGTCGTCGTATCCGTCACCGTTGGACTTCTGACCGGCAGCGCCGCACTAGTGAGTTGGGGTTTCGACAGCACGGTCGAAGCCACCTCAGCCGGGACGCTGATCTGGCGCTTGAAGGCCGAGAAGGACGGTGGCGACAAGCGCACGGTCCTGCATCGCAAGAAGGTCGCGCTCTATGTGGTCGCCTGTGCTTTCTGGATCGTCGTCGCCGCGATCCTCTACGAGGCGGTGTCCGCCTTCATCTCGCAGGAGGCACCGGGCTTCAATTGGTGGGGGATCGCGATCCTGTTTGTCTCTTTAGTGGTCAATCCGCTATTGGCCTGGGGCAAGTATCGCTACGGCAAGCGGCTCGATTCACCCGCCCTGAAATATGATGCCAAGGATACCATGATCTGCGAATACCAGACCATTGTGGTGTTGGCCGGAATCGGTCTGACGCAATGGATGGGCTGGTGGTGGGCCGATCCGGTCGCGGCGCTTCTGATCGTGCCCTACGTTGCGTGGGAGGCGTTCGAGGCCACGAAGGATGCGCGGTCGGTCGGGCCGGGTGAGGCCGAAGCTACTGCCGACGCCTGACGTTGCGCATGATGAACCGGTTCTGGGGCAGTGATGGCAGCTCTCCTGGGTCAAGCTCCAAATCCTGATCCGGCACATCGTAGTCGATGTCGTTCACAAGATACCTGCAAAACGCCTTCATCTGACTGATCGCGATCCATTCACCCGGGCAGCGGTGGTTCGTGTAGTGGTTGCCGCCGCCCTGTGGAATGAAGTCGTAGGGGTTTTCGGCGCGGCCCCGAAACCGTTCGGGCCGAAACTCAAGTGGCGCATCCCATGAACGCCGATCGGTGTTCGTACCATAGAGGTCCAGCAGAACCCGGTGTCCTTTGGGAAAGCGATACCCTTGCCACTCGAAAGTACTTTTGACTCGTGCCGCGACCGCAGGAAAGAATGGATAGAGGCGGCGGACCTCCTGAACGAAGGGTTCGAGCAGTCCTTCGTCGTTCCGCAGTTTCTCCTGCCATTCTGGGTACCTGTACAGGGCGTGCGCCGTCTGCACGATGAATACAGACACCGCCACGGTCGGACGCAAGACGTTCAGCAACTCTACGGCGGCCACCCTGGGGTTCAACAACTCCCCGTCGAGATCGCGCCATGTCGCGATGAAATGAAGGGCGCTTTCCTGCGTCGGCTGAAGCTCGCCATCGCGGACCTGTTGGATCATCCGTGCTGCCCATTTTTCCAGGCGGTGGCGCGCCAGTCGCGCGGCCCAATGTTTCGGGCCGATGGCACCGGCGTCCTGAAAAAGCGATGTAAGCTGCGCCGTTCGGGTCGCCACCTCCGCCTCGGGAATCGGAACCCCACACCAGGCGCAAACGGCTCTCGTGAGCATTTCGCGCACTTCGTCGTAAAAAACGACTTCGTTCCTCGCCTCCCAGTCCGGCGCAAAGTTGTCCAGCATGTGAAGTGACATGCCCTGAAGCGCGGCTATATGCTCGGTCCCCATCATCGACATGAACATCTTCTTGCGGTGCTGGTGGGTAGCGTCGTCCAATCCCTGAACGCCGCCTTCACCCAATAGGGTCTTTTGTATGCGGCTTGGCATCGAGCCTTCGCGGATCAGCTGCTCTTCCCGATAGAAGGCTTCTGCCGCGGCAGCGCCAGTCATGCAGATTGTCTTGTGAAGAAGAATGCGCGTTTCGAAGAGGTCTGCGTCGAGATGGCGGCAAGTTTGCCGAATGAACCCATACGGGTTGCGCAGCAGGGCGAGTGTGCTGTCAAAGCCTGTTGCAGATGGCATGCTAGACATCGGCTATCCTCCTGTTTCTATTCTCTTTTTCTGGCCTTTTTTGCCTCGCCGTTCGCGGGGCGGGCACGGTGCCGAAACAGCAGTGCCGCTCCGAAGGAAAGCACGGCGTCCGCGCCCATAACATCTGTCACCGCTGGATCAGCTGCGGCGCATCCGCATCCCCAAGGGCCATTTCGGGGAGCCAAGTGATAAGCTGAGGAAACGAGATCAGCGCCACGATCAATACGATCTCAATGGCAACAAGAGGTACCGCTCCGCGATAGATATCGGATAGGTTGATACCCTTCGGTGCCGCCATCTTAGCAAAAAACAGGGCATAGCCGAAGGGAGGCGTCAGGAAGGACGTTTGCAAGGCCAACGCAATCAGGCCAGCGATCCAGATCTGCGCAAAGTAGGCAGAGCCGACGTGATCTGCGAAGTCGAGATCTGAAATAATCGGCATCAGTACGGGTACAAAGACCAGCAGCACCTCGATCCAGTCAAAAACAAACCCAAGTATGATGATCACGCCAAGGAGGATCGCCAACAGTTCCCACCGGGTGAGATCGAATGCGGATATCCACTCGAAGATGACGTCCGGTCCACCGACCAGGTGGAAACTGAGCGAGAATACCGATGCGCCCAATACGATGAAGAAGACCATCGACGTCATCGTGCTTGTCTGCACCGTGACAGAGTTCAACGATGAGAAAGACAAGCGCTTTCGCGCCAGCGCGACCAATAGCGCGCCAAAAACCCCTACTCCAGCCGCCTCTGTTAGTGTCGCAAAGCCCAGAATGATGCTGAGCGGAATGGATGCGATGACCGCGACAGACGCGAGTACAAACAAGAGGTCTGACACAAGATTGGTCTTGGGTGTGTCCAGCGGGATTTCGACCGTTTTTCTCAACGTGACCGCAAAGTAGACCGCGAAGGCCATGACCATCAGAAGCACAGGTACGATGAGGGCCACATACATCAATCCGATGCGCAGATAGAACACGTTCGAGATGAAGAACAGCATCACGGCTGGCGGGAACACGACACCCAATGCTCCAGAAGCTGCGACAGCGCCTCCTGCGGTTCGCGGTGCGTAGCCCGACGCCATCATCGGGGCATAGGCCACCAACGCCACAGTTATGACGGAAGCACCGATCACCCCGGCGGCGGGCGCAAGAACGAGGCCGATCAGCAAAGTCGCAATGGCGTAGCGACCGGGAACGCCTGTCAGAAGACGCCCCAGCAAGCGAAACATGGTTTCGGCAATCCCGCTGGCATTCAGGATCAGGCCAAGAAAAATCAACATTGGAACGCTGGTGAATTGGACTGATTCATTGGTCAGTACACCACGGGCCCGCAGGTAGATCAGCCCCAGATGCTGAAAATCAATGATCCCCACCCAAACCGCAGCGACAAACCCCAAGAAGCCTGTCCCCGCGAGCACCAGCGCCACCGGAAAGCCACTGAAAACCCCAATCGCCATCACGACAAGCATGGCAACCGTGAAGACCTCATTCACCATTGTGCAGGCCGCTTGCTTGTTCCGGTGCACCTTGCGCACGTCTCCCTGTCAGAAAGGCGATGTTGCGAAGGGCTACGATCATCCCGGCAAGAGCCAGCAGGATGGGGCCGATGACCCCGGCAATGCGTTGTGCCCACAACTGGGTTTCCGCGTATTTCGTGGTGCGCATCAAACCGTCCCATCCGTAGTAGGTCAGGATGGCGGCGAGCGGCAGAAGGACAAAAAGGCCGCCAATCAGTTCGATCCACGCAATGCGGCGGGCGGACCAATGTCTGCGAAGAACATCAACGCGCACGTGACCGTCGCGCAGATAGGTATACCCAAAGGTCAAGAAAATCAGGATGAACAGCAGTGACGTGGACAGGTCGGGCAAATAGCTTGACACGCCAAGTTGTAGCTTGCGATCCAGCATCTGAAGCGCGCCATAAGCAGCAATCGAAACAACTGTCAGCCACGCAGTCACGACGCCGATGCCGTGAATGCCACGGTCAATCCAATCCAAAAATCTCAAGCCGAATTCCCTCCCAAAGTTCTTTGCCTGTTAGCTGTTATCCCCCCGTGACATCTCCCTTGCGATTGTCTTGTTCCCGATTTTCCGGCCTGACTTTCGAGGTGCGAAAGCTGTCCCAGAACAGCAATGCTGCCCCACAAAAGATCGCCACGTCAGCCAAGTTGAAGGACGGCCAGTGGTATGACCCGTAATGGAAGTCGAGAAAGTCAGGGACGGCCTGATAGCGCAGACGGTCAAGGATATTGCCAAGCGCGCCTCCGATGATCAGACCGAGCGCCGCACCTGTCAGCCCGTCCGGAGCCTTCCATAGCCAGATCAGCAGCCATGCCACGACCACGGCAGCAAGTGCGACCAGACCCCACCAGGGTACGACCCCGCCGAGCATACCGAAGCTGACCCCATCGTTCAAAACCCGCACGAGGTTGAGAAAGGGCAGAACCTCGACCCCGTTCTCAAGCGCCGGGGTGTTCAGGGCAAGCGCCTTGGTGCCCTGATCGAAACCGAAAGCTGCAATCGCACAGAGCCCACCCAGAACGCGGTTGTTCATGCCGCCGCCTTCAAGTCGGAGCGTGCATCGCGGATGATCGACCAGGAAGAATGCAGGAATAACCCGGCGATGCCGAAGGCGACAATGAGGTCGGGCCACGCGCTACCCAGCCAAACCACCAGACCGGCCGCGACAACGACTGCCGCATTGCCAATGGCGTCGTTGCGCGAGAACAGCCAGACGGCACGCATGTTCGCGTCCCCCTTCCGGTACTGCAGCAACGGCAGCACGGAGATGACATTGATCACAAGAGCAATCAGGCCCAGAAGCCCCATCAGCGTGGCGTCTGGGGTTGTCGGCTCGAATGCCCGCATGATGGTTGTCCCAAAGACGCCAAGACCGAGCAGGGCAAGGAAGATGCCTTGGATCAGGGCCGACCGCGCCCGCCAGAGAAGACTCCAACCGATGGCCAGCAGGCCGAGGAAGGTGATCGCGCCATCACCAATAAAATCCAGCGCGTCGGCCTTCACCGCCTGTGACCCGGCAAGAAACCCACCAATCATTTCCAGAACGCCGTAACCGACATTTAGAATCACGACGATCCAGAGCGCGCGGCGGTAGCCCGGGTCCTGATGGGCCGCACTTTGCTGAAGGTCCTCGTCGCTCTCGATGCGGTCGAACCCATATCCCGTTGTCTCAACGGCTTTTTCAATCTCCGGCAGGCTTGCTTCAGGGACTTTCAGAGTCATGATATGGGTCGCCGCTGATACTTTCACTGCGTCGGGCGCGACACCCGCAGACTGCGCCGCCCGCTCGATCTGGGCGGCATCCTTGGCGCAATCCATTCCGGAAACCCGGTAACGGAGGGGCGGCGTATCTGCTGTCGATCCGGTGCTTTCGGTGTTGGCCATCGGTGCAATACTCCTGCTAAAGTGGATCAAGTTCAAACATATCAGCAAGGAGTGATATGATGCAAGTCTTCGCCGACCGCAATGCTGCGGCCGCTGGCATCGAGCGTAGGGCAAAGCTCTTTCGCGGTCTTGCCGACCCGAGCCGACTGGCGATACTAGGCGTGCTGTGTGAAGGACCGTTGGTTGTTCACGAGATCGTCAAACGCACAGGGCTATCGCAGCCCAACGTGTCAAATCATTTGCGATGCCTTCTGGATTGCGGACTTGTCGCCAGCGACCGCGATGGGCGCTTCATTCGCTACCGGATCAGCAGTCCGCGCATAGCAGCTCTTTTAAATGATGTAGACGCCCTGCTTGATGTGGTCGCAGAAGGTGTTGGGGCTTGTGACAATTATCGCGAAGCGTGAACGATAATATCCCAATGCACGTCATCACGACCACTTCCGCGTGAGGCAAAATTTTATATGGGGCTTGCTGCCAAACGTGTTGAAAAGACCCATTATTGAAAGCGCTCAATTTAACTGCTCGGCATAGCGAGTTAAGGATCACAATTGAAGCGAAGATCAAGACGAGGCCCGGCATCGTGGCAGTAGCCTGGTTTCACCCCACAGATCGTGACAGCGCTTAGACTGATAAAGAAACGAACGGGCCCGAAGTATTACCGAGATCGTCTGGCATCAAAATTTCTCTTGAACCTCTAGTAGCTTTAGGAGTTAAGCCACCGACATAGAACGGCACCATGGAGCAAGTTGCCAATAACGCCTCACTCTTTCCCGGGCGAACAACACTGCGTTCGGGGTAAGGTTCGGTTTGCCGTCCAATGCGTGAACGGAGCAATCTATATGCTGACAAGACGACACTTCATCCAGACGACTGCCGCATTGTTCTCGGCGTCTATCTCGAGTCCGCTCCTCGCTGACACCTGGCCCACTGAAGCGGAAAAGGCGGCTTGGGATGCACAGATTACACCGCCGGGCTATAACCCAGCCACATCAAACCCGTGGGGCCTGCACCCGCGCTTTCTGCCGCAGCGGGTTATAACTAAAGATGGTCTTGTGGCCGGTGACATCCATGTCGATGCTGTCGCGCGCTATCTTTACCATATCGAGGAAGGCGGCACGGCGATGCGCTATGGCGTAGCGATTGCTCGTGGCAAACTTTATGAGCCAGGCGTCTACACGATCAAGCGCAAGGTCAGGTGGCCGCATTGGCAGCCAACACAGAACATGATTGACCGCGACCCGGAGCTCTACGCCGACATCGCTGACGGTATGGAACCCGGACCTGAGAACGCGCTCGGGTCACGGGCGCTTTATCTCTATGTCGGGGACCGAGACACCTATCTGCGCATCCACGGTACACCACAGCCGCGAAGCATCGGCGGCCGAGCCAGTTCCGGTTGCGTCCGGATGGTCATGGCGCACATAAACGATCTGTATCCGAATGTGGAGATTGGCTCGACGGCGTTCCTATATTCGGCCGAGGACAGCGTGACTCCGCAGAGTTGACCCAAGCCGCGCCGTCAATCCGACGCTTGAACGCGTCAATCAGGATTGGCGCGCGACGCAGATGGGATTGCCGCCTGCTGATCGCAACGGGACCAAGGTCGTTTCCACCGGCCCACTATGGGCATACCAATAGCAATTATCTTCGGGACGTAGCCGTGCCGTGATGAGATCCTGGTCGGGTGCAGCGAGGGCTGCGACAGATTCTGGAACATTGCCGATCCTGAATGGATCGTTGTCTTCCTTAGAAGGCACCGCGCAGCCAGCCAGGGCCAATGTTGCAACCATGATCACCGCATATTTTTGAAGCATATCTATCTCACTCTTTGGCAGGTCAGCCGCGTCCTCAGACTTAGCGGCGCGTTTCAAGGTTCCGCAGGTCTGTGTCCTTATTTGACCAAGTTTCTGTTTTTGCTCTTGAAGCTCTAGTTACTGTAGGGGCTATCTCAATGTGGAATGAACGAATCCCGAGGTCAATCCCATGTCTTCCAATGGCCACCGCCACGACCACAAGCACAGCTCTGACTGCAGTCACGATCATGGTGATGATCACAAACATGCGAGCGTAGTTCCCCACTCTCATGGAAAAGGTGCTGCGTGCTGCGGTGCTGGAGCCAACACGGGACCGGCACAATCCATCCCCTCGAATGGGCGAAGTTTTCAAGTTTCCGGTCTAGATTGTGCCGAAGAGGTGGCAATCCTGAATAGGGTGGTCGGTCCAAAAGTCGGCGGGACTGAGCATCTGGCGTTCGATGTCATCAATGGTCGGATGACGATTCTGGATACCGCAGTCGGAATTTCGGACAACGAGGTTTCGCAACTGGTCGCGAGTACCGGCATGAGCACAAAACCGTGGGACGCCGACAACGCAGCAGAGGATCAGGCCGCGCATCTGGCACGTCAGAAGCGCTTTACCTCGTTGAGCGGCGGCTTCTGGGCGGCGGGATTCCTTTTTCACATTGTCGAGACCGGCATGGGCGGCGCGCTCGGGCTCTTTGCGGGGCATGGCGAGGTGCCTATGCCTATGGCGGAAGCAGGGATCTTCGCCGTCGCGATCCTCTTTGGGGTCTGGCTGGTTGCGCCCAAGGCATGGTCTTCGGCGCGGCGACTTTCGCCAGACATGAACCTACTGATGGTGGTGGCCGTTGCAGGAGCCATCGGGCTCGGCGAATTCTTCGAGGCCGCGACGGTCGCGTTTTTCTTCTCTTTGTCGCTCTATCTTGAGAGCTGGAGTGTCGGTCGCGCACGCAACGCGGTTTCATCTCTCCTCGATCTGGCGCCGCCAACGGCGCGGGTTCTTTACGACGACGGATCTGAATCCGACGTTCCGGCCGCGGCCGTGGCAGTCAATGCAAGGTTTATCGTGCGCGGCGGCGACCGGATCCCCCTCGACGGTGAGGTCGTGGACGGGGCAGGGGCCGTCGATCAGGCCCCAATTACTGGGGAAAGCGCGCTAGTGCCCAAGGAACCCGGCGACGAGGTCTATGCCGGCACGATCAACGGCGAGGGCACACTGACGGTGCGGGCGACGAAGGCCGCCTCGGACACGGTGCTCGCGAAAATCATTCGCATGGTGGGCGATGCCCATGCCCGCCGCGCGCCGGTCGAACAGTGGGTGGCCAAGTTCGCGCGCATCTACACACCCATCGTGATGGCTTTGGCGATCGCCATCGCGCTGGTGCCGCCACTGCTGCTCGGCGGCGCCTGGGACTACTGGTTCTACAATGCTCTGGTCCTTCTGGTCATCGCATGTCCTTGCGCGCTGGTCATTTCTACGCCGGTTTCTATCGTGGCGGCGCTGACCGCGTCGGCGCGGGCGGGGGTGCTCATCAAGGGCGGCGCCTATGTCGAGGCGCCGGGGCGGACCACGGCACTGGCGATGGACAAGACCGGGACGATCACCATGGGCGAGCCTGAGGTGGCGGCGGTTCACCCACTGGTCGGCGTTTCCGCACGCGATCTCATGGCGCTGGCAGCAAGTCTGGAGGCGCGGTCTTCACACCCGCTGGCACGCGCCATCCTCTCGCGCGCCGAAGCCGATGGTGTTTCCGTGTCTGCCGCAGAGGACACCCGCACCGTGCCCGGGCGCGGTCTGGAAGGACGCGCCGACGGGCGCGCTATCTGGCTCGGCTCGGATCGCTTCGCCGAAGAGAAGGGGTTCGGCAATGCCATTCCGGCGGATCTGCGGGATCGGATCGAAGGGGCAGGGAGCACCCTCGTTGCCGTGGGTGACGAGACCGGCGTGACCGGCGTACTGGAGCTTCGCGACCGCATCCGCCCAGATGCAAAGGGGATCGTTGCGCGCCTACACGCGCAGGGCGTGAAGACAATCGTCATGCTGACCGGCGATAACGAGCGCACCGCGCGTGCAGTGGCGGCCGAGGTCGGCATTGACGAGGTGCGTGCCGATCTCTTGCCAGAAGACAAGGTGACGGCCATCGAGGAACTGGTGGCAACCCACGACATGGTGGCGATGATCGGTGACGGCGTGAACGACGCACCGGCGATGGCGCGGGCGCATTATGCCATCGCCATGGGGGCTGTCGGTTCGGACGCGGCCATCGAGACGGCCGATATCGCGCTGATGACCGACGATCTGGCTCGAGTGCCGTGGCTGATTGCTCACTCTCGCCGGACAATGACGATTATCCACCAGAATATCGGTATATCGCTGGCAACCAAGGCGCTGTTCGTCGGGCTGACCGCGTTCGGGATGGCCTCGATGTGGGGCGCCATCGCTGCGGATGTAGGCGTATCCCTGTTGGTGGTCGCCAATGCGCTGCGGCTTTTGAACGGGCATCGGATCAAGGACGGGCCTTCGGGCGGTGAACCGGTGGGCGAGCAGATGGCGAAGGGAGCACTGGCGCACGGTCATTGATCCGACGTCTTCGTTAGAGTAACCTCTGGCACCAACAGACCTCGCAAAAAGGGGCGTCGAGCAGTGACAAACACCAGATTTCCACGGCGCGCCTTTTTGATGGGCGGATTTGCCGCCTTCCTGTCAGGCTGTGCCAGCAAGTTCCGGTCGTACAACGGACCCGAAGTGGCCCGGCTACGCATGTACAAGGCAGAGCGGTTTCTGGTTTTGGACGGGGCGGATGACGTCTTGCGGACCTATCCCATCGGATTAGGCTTCGCGCCCGAAGGTCACAAGCAGTTCGAGGGGGACGGCCGTACGCCGGAGGGTTCCTACGTGATTGATCGGCGCAACCCGGACAGCCTCTTTCACCTGTCAATCGGCATCTCATATCCCAACGCGGCAGACATCGCTTTTGCGCAGGCCCAAGGAAAGTCGCCCGGTGGCGACATTTTCATCCACGGCGGACCGCGCAAGGGGACTGACCCAATGAATGTCCGCGACTGGACAGCAGGCTGCATCGCCGTCACTGACCGCCAGATCGAGGAAATCTATGCCATGGTCAGGGACGGGACACCGATCGACATATACGCTTAAGGATCAGGTGAAGCGGCGCCGCAGCGCGACGTTGATCGCCTCAATGGCGATGACCATGGCGACGACCGCCATCGTGACGCTGGCCGCCTTATCATACTGGAAAGAGCGCACGTAGGTCTGGATGTAAAAGCCTATCCCGCCCGCGCCGACAATGCCGAGGATCAGCGACTCGCGCAGGTTCAACTCGAACCGGAAAATCGTGTCGCGGGCGACGACCGGCGCCATCTGCGGCCAGATCGCGTATCTGAGCCGCACGAGCGGCCCGGCGCCCGCGCTTTCCAGTGCGGCGATCGGCGCGCGGGACACGCCGTCGATCGCCTCGGCATAGAACTTGGCGAGCATCCCCGTTGCATGAAAGGCGACCGCGATGATGCCGGGCAGCGGCCCGAGCCCCACAGCGCCCACCATGAGCATGGCCACGAGGATCAGCGGAATCGCCCGGATGAAGGCAAGCAGCGTTCGGATCGGCCGGAACACCGCAGGCGATACCATCGTTTCGGAGGCGAGGATGGCCAGAGGGATCGACAGGATCACAGCGCCGAGGGAACCGAGGATCGCTATTCTCAGCGTTTCCGCGCTGCCCTTCCTGATCTCGGCCATCACTGTCGGATCGGGCGGGAACATCCGCCCGAGAAAGTCAGCGATCCGCGGACCGGCCGAAACGAGACGCGACAACTCGACATCAGTCGTGGCGAAGGACCAGAGGATCGCGCCGGCGATCAGGGCGCTGGTAACGAACCCGCCAAACCCGCCAAACTGCATCAGGACACCGCCCTGAGGCTGAGACCGGGCAATGGTTCGACCTCGCGGTAGAGCTCCGCCGTCGCATCATCGTTCAACTCGGAGGTCGGTACATCGAAGGCGATCCGCCCATCCCGCATGCCGATGATGCGCTGCGCGAAACGCCGCGCCAGGTCGGGCTGGTGCGAGGAAAACAGCGCCGTTGCGCCGCGCGCTTGCGCCGCCCCGGTCAGCAGCGCCAAGACCTCCCCAGCGCGGGTGGGGTCGAGGTTGCTCACCGGCTCGTCGGCGAGGATCAGCCGTGGCTCCTGCGCGAGACACCGCGCAATGGCCACGCGCTGCCGCTGGCCGCCGCTGAGACTGTCGACCCGGCGTTCGGCGAGATCGGCAATGCCGCAATCGGTGAGGGCTGTGCGCGCAATGTCGAGATCATGTGGCGTTGGCGACCCCAGCAGGGCGCGCAGGGGCGCCATCCGGCCTAGGCGGCCGTTCAGCACGTTGCGCAGAACCGTGGAGCGTTCGACCAAGGCGAATTCCTGAAACACGAAACCGGTATCAGGTCGGCTTGCGCGCGGCGGCGGTTGGTCGGGATCGAGCGGCGCACCCAAGACTGAAACGCGCCCGCGCCAGCCCTGAAGCCTGCCGTCGAGCAATGCCAGCAGCGTTGTTTTTCCTGCCCCGGACGGGCCGAGCAAAGCGACGCTTTCGCCGGTCGAAATTGTAAGCGAGACCCGCTCCAGCGCCGGAACACTCCCGCCCGGATGGGCAAAGTTCAGGTCGTCGATCCGGATCGCAATGTTCATTCCAGGAGCCCATATCGCCGTGCCATGTCGCGCACGCCGCCATAGGCGGCGGAGTCGGCCCTGACATAGCCGTCCGGCCCGTAGAGATAGCGCAGCTTGTCGCGGTTCTCAGGTTCGTTGAGCTGCAGCATCGCGTTGGTGAAGCGGTCTTGCACCTCGGCATCCAACCCGGGTCGCGCGATCACGACATGGCTCGGGATTGGCGGGCTTTCCGCGATCCATGTCACCTGTGCCTGCTGCTGCGGCGTCAGGAGCAGGTCCGCATACTGGCTGGCACCCGCGGCATCGACCAGACCTTCGGCCATCGCCTGCATGGCCTGCTGATAGCCGCCTGCGAAGAAGACGCGGCCGAAGAATGCCTCCGCCGCGCCCGGACCGTCGATCAGCCCAGCCTCGACGAATTCGGCGAGCGGATAGAGATAGCCAGATTCCGAGATCGGATCGGCAAAGGCGATGTCGCGCCCGCGCAGGTCTGCGAGCGCGCCGATGCCGCTGTCGCGCCGCACGAAGATGCGGCCCGTATAACTCGGCGCGTCGCGGTAGACCTCGGACAGGAGCGGCACGGCACCGATCTCGGCCTCGGCCAGGACGAAAGGCAGGGCGCCCATGAAGGAGATATCCGCGTCGCCATTGCGCAGCGCCTCGACCGCTGCCGCATGGTCGATGGTAACAAACCCTTCGACGGGGACGTCGATCTCACTAGCCAGCCAGCCGGTGATGGCCTCGATGTCCCCCAGAAGCTTCTCGGGGTTCTCCTGCGGGATGAAAGCCAGCCGCAACGCAGTGTCCTGCGCGGCCAACGGGGTTGCGAGCGATACTGCGCCCGCACCGGCCAGTGCCAACATCGTTCTGCGATTCAGATGGATTGCCATCAGAATGCCCTCTCTTCGATTGCGTCGGCTTCGGACTTGAACGCGGCCCAACTGGCTTCGGCGGCCACCCAGTCTTCACCGCGCACGGCGGCACCGACCTCGGCCAGCCGCTCGGCCAACGCGTAGACCTCGGGCCGCGCAGCCAAGTTCGACATTGTGCTGGCGTCCGCCGAAAGGTCCGCGGCGACGGTGTCGGTCAGCAGCAGGATATGCTCCGCATCCCTCTGTGGCAGCAACGTATTGAGCGTCGAGGCGAATGTCGTCAGTTCGGAGAATGCCAGCCGGAAGGCGGTGTTCTCGGCGTCGAATGCCTCATAGGGCTCATCCGCTGCGCCCACGGTCTCCAGATAGGCCGTCAGGTCAGCCCTCTCCGCCGCGGTCAGCCCAAGCGCTTTCGATTCGTCGAACCAGTCCACGACAGCGGCCAGCGTCGGCAGAGATCCGTCATGGAAATAGGGTGCGGTGTAGGCCGTGCCGAGCAGCGTGGGTGTATCCATCGCACCGGTGCGGGCGCCATCGTAGGCCGACGCAACCGAGCCGATATCATGGGCCTGCCGGTCCAGGAAGTTCGTGTCCGGGACGTGGCAGCTGGCGCAGGAACGGTCGCCGAGCGCCGCGAAGGGCGTATTGAAGATCGCTTCGCCGCGCTGCGCGGCCTCGGGAGCGGCTTCGGTCAGCTGACCATCCGGTGTCAGCATGGAGTTGGGCAGGAAGTCGAATTCGAGCATGTAGGCGAGCAGAGCATCCAGCATGAAGGGCGTCGGTTCATCGCCGCCGAACTCGTTGACGATGACGTTGCGGGTGAAATCACGCAAGGAGGCGAAGCGGCCATCGCGGCCGTAGGGCCCGGTGAAACGCAGGCCACGGAGGCTGGGGATGTCAATCGGATCATCGCGCCGGTCATTGAAGATCGGATTGAAGAAGGCGCCATCGACATCGATCGCGCCTGGCTGATGGCTCGCACCCGGAATGAAAAGCCGCTGGTTGACGTCCGAGCGGTTGTGACAGGTCGAACAAGCGACCCCGAGGTCCTGCGCCGGATTGCCAAAGATTTGCGCGCTGTCGAACAACATGTCGCCATATGCCACCAAAGGCAGGTCGGTCTCGTCGATGCCCTGCTCCTCGAAATTGAGGACGAGGCGCGGCAGCGGATCCTGATCGAACATGTCAGACCCGGGCGGCAGGCTTGGCGGCACCTCGATGGTGCGGCCACTCAGGACAACAGTTTCCGGCAGCGCGCTCAGCGTCCGGCGGGGCGCGAAATCGTCAACGAGGTAATTCTCGGCGAGATAGCCGGAGATGACTTCGCGCGCGGCTTCCATGGTTTTGCGACTCGCGGGTGTGGCACCAGCACCAAGAACACCGGCGGAGCCTGTGCTGCTGTTGAGTTCCAGCCAGGCGAGGCCGATGCGTCTCGAAGCGTCGGGATCAGCAGCCGCGATACCGTCCGCGAATGCGCGATAGAGTTCTCGAGCTGTCCGCACGGCCTGCTGTGCACGTGCAGGGTCGTCGGCCATGACTGCCCGGTCCAGTTCCTCGTCGATCCTGCGCGCTATCAGCCGCGTCGCCTCGGCGAAGACCGCCTGGCGGTCCTTGCGAGTTATGGCGTTCAGAAGGGGCGCGGGTCCAATGTCGCTGCTGCCGTTCAGCCATGCCAATGCACCGACAGCGAATTCCGAACCCCGGTAGGATTCGGCCCAGGCGGTCCCGACGTCATACCAGGGCAGCGGTTCGAGATTCGCGAGGAAGAGAGTCAACCGGTAGGCCGCCGCCTCTGGAAGCCATGGGGCCTCCTTGGCGGGCGTCGCAGCGACAGGTCCGGACAGGACGAGCGCACTTGCGAGTGCGGCAATGAACGCTCCAAGGGATTTCTGAATCACCGTGGTCTCCCAACTTCAAAGTTAGCCACGGCTAATTTATCTACCCTATGCAAACAAGTTGTCAATCCTGCAGTTTCCCTGCAAAGTCCCAATTATGACAAAGCTGCAATCACAGGAACATGAACCGTTCGAAACTGTCGACAGGGCTCCCGAAGCACAGGCTGAGGGATTCGCGACCGTGCGTCAGGCACATGAGAGCGAAATGGCGGAAGATTACGTTGAACTGATCGCCGAACTGATCGAGTCGCGCGGAGAGGCAAGGCCGGTGGAAATCGCCGAACGGTTTGGAGTGAAGCCGCCGACCGTGACCAAGAACATCTCGCGACTCAAAGCTGCTGGCCTGGTGCGGCGGGAACCTTACCGCGCCATATTCCTCACGGATGCCGGTCGGGAGTTGGCCGAGGCCTGCCGCCGGCGGCACAGGATCGTCGTCGCGTTTCTCCTCAGCCTGGGAATCGACGAAGAGACTGCGGAACGCGATGCGGAGGGGATCGAGCATCACGTCAGCACGACCACGCTGGAGGCCTTCGAACACGCCCTCCTGCAATCTGAGAGCGGCAAGTAGCGCAGCATCAAGTTCTCGCGAAATTCAGCAAAGCAAGACTCAGGAGGCGGCGGCGTCAGCAGTCAAAGGCTGGTGGGTCTGTTCTGATGGTCAACTTTAGTGCAGAAAATCGTTCGTGTCCTCTGAGCTTGGCCAGCCCGAGATAGTGTGCCCAAAATCTCTGACTGCGACGACGGTGCAGCGAAAATGTCGATCGCGGGAAAAGACGTGGGTACAACCTTTGATTTGCTCCTCTGTTCAAAGCGCATAGACAATAGTCACCACCGTCGTCATGACGATGAAGAACATGACCAAGGCGCCTATGGCGAGCGTCCGGCCCATGTCGCGGTTTGGCTTTGCCACTTTCAGACGCAATTCTTCGGCCGTTTCCGGAAACTCGAGCGCCGCGGAGTTCGAGCCTCGCACCAACTCGTATCGTGAATTCCAGCGACGCACCTCGGCCGCGTTCCACCCGTTCATGACCAGAATGATCGCGGCGATCATCAGCATCGAGGACGGGACCCAGATCGTGTAGCCACCCATGGTTTCGTCTGACAGGGGATCGAGCAACCCGGTTGCCGCCGTCTGGTAGGAGGCATAGAGGCTCACCTCTTTGAGTGTCGTCAAGGAACCCAGAAAAATGTTTGAAACGATCACCGCAAAACTGGAGATCAGCCTTGCGCCGCGCCTCGCGCCCTCAGGGGGATCTCTCGGGTCGAAGAGCATGCCAAAATACCAGATCCCAGCCAGCACCATCGCAAAGTGCGCGAACATCTCGATCACCGCGATGCGCTGCGCAAGTCCGTAGAGGACCGGAAACTGCCAGACGAAGAGCGCCGCGATGAGCAAGGCAGTCGCGGTTACCGGATGTGCCATGAACCGCACAACAAAAGATTTCCCAAGCGCGCCGAGGTATCGACGCCACCGTCTGTTCAAACTGACTTGCAGGAATCGCCACGGCTGCGAGACCGCGATGAGCAGTGGTCCTGCAAGGCGGAGGAGAAGATGTTCTACCTGGTGCACCGAGAAGAGGCTGTGCCCCAAAGAAGCCAGAGGCGCATTCGTGGCCGCGAGAATGCAGGTCAAGCCAACGAAAAACAGGGCCGGCCGCCAAATAGAAACCGCCCCGCGAATTCGAGCGGATCGCGTGAGGCCGCGCATGTAGAACCAGCCCGCCAAGCTGACGGAAACAACCGACACTGGCGAAATCGCATATCCAAACGGGTCGAAAAGGAAGAAGTAAGTGATCATCGGCTCATGTCACCTTGTATTGTCAGCTTGTCGAAGGATACCGGTGAAAGTCGGGATGTTCCCACTGCGCCACCCCGAGCCAATGACAGATCAGTGGACATCGCGAGATATTTGCCCTGCATCCACATTGGAAACAGGTTCTCATAGAAACGCGAGAGCGGGTGGCCGGACTGACCGGCGGGGGCGATGAAATAGGAACCGGCTTCTTCCGAAAACGACATGACCGCCTGAAAATTTGTGCCCGCGCTGGTCGCGAACGGGAGGTCATCGTCAGAAGCAAACAATGTTGCAATCAGTGTGTCGGGAGCGCCCGAAGATGGGGCTTCGAGAGACAGCAGATCGCTGATGATCCCGCTCGATCGGATTGACGCCCATCTCATATTCAAAGAGTGTGCTTCGCCCCAGACCCAAGCGGACGGATCGGGTCCGTTGCGGTCGATAAGCCAGCCGATGGCATCATCCAGGGCCGCACGAACCTGATCCTGGCAGGTCTCGATGCGGGTGGACGGGCGGATGTCGCACCAGATTGCGCTTCCTCCCCGATCTGAAAGCACCGCAAATAGGACATCGGCATTTAGCATGGCCCAGACCTTCGTCGCGGATGGAAATTCATCCTGAAGTATCCGTTTTTGCAACGCGCGCGCCCAGGCCCAGAACACGAGCGGCTCCGGTGAAAAGCGATCCATGTCGCCATTCCATTGGGCAAGTTGATTCAGAATAACGCCGCGAAGCTTATCTGCGCGGTTTTCTTCGAGAGCACCTGTGGAACCCACGAACCAGAGCTCTCTTGCCATTAGAGGAAGAAGCGCCCGCGCGGCAGCGCTGACCGTGTCGCGCTGCACCGCAATCGCGCCCTCGACCGAGAATATCGGCTGCCGCTCATCAAGAGCAGCCAGACGGGCGTCTCGAAACGATAAAAGGGTTTCGACCTCCCTGTCAGGCCAGCGAGCAAGGGTATCTCGGTCGATCGCAAGAATCTCCAATCCGGCTGGTGCCAGGTTCATGCTTGCGTCCATGGCATCGTTCACATCGGCGGACCGCACCACACGGTCAAGCATCACCAGAAAATTTCCGGCCTTCGCAGCGGTGGGACTCACTGGCTCTTTCAGGGCATTCAGTGACAGAGATCGGAACGCCCAAGCGACGCGTTCGCTGCGACCAACGACAATGAAGGGCACACCCGGCATTGTAGCCCCAATCGCGGCTCCGGTCGGGAGTTGAATATCCGCCAGGTACCATTCAGAAGGCAGCGATAAGGGGCCACGTATATCGGCGGTGAGAATTGGTGCTCCCATAGCTGTTCTGTCTCCAGGCAACGCCCAAGCATCGAGGCTGACCTTGGGCGAGGTCACAAACAGCTCGGGCAAAAAAGGTCGGTCTGACAAGCCGGACAGGTCACTCTGGCGACTCTCGGGTTGAAGATCGTTCAGAAACGCTTGAGCAAGTCTGAGACTATCGACGGGTCTCCAGGCTGCGATCATTCTCTCATCCGCGATCAACAGATCGGGTGAGCCTCTGCCGCGCCCGCCTTCGGATACCAGACCAAGCCACGCGTTGACACCTGCGGCATATGCGTCGAGCGCCTGGGCTGTCGAAGGCTCGACTTCGAACGTCTGGTCAAGTGGCAACAAGGCTTGCGCTGCCCGCCTTGCCCGCAATAACTGGCCAAGCCTGTCCTGAGCGTGAACGAAACCAAGCGCGAAATAGGCATCCGCAGCAGAGTCTGCAGAAATGTGCGGTATGGCCGCAGCATCTCGCAGAATATCGACTGGTCCTCCGATTCCCGCAACTCTGAAGTCCTCGTCATAGTCGGGGACGGAGGCGCGCAAAAGAAAGTAGACGACACCGGATACGGCCAGTCCTGATGCAAAAACCGCCAAGAGTAAGTACAGTAATATGTTGAACAGTCGTTTCAATTCGTTGCCGGTCCCAAAGCAATCTCAAGACGTGATGCGCAAGAGGATCACCGAGGCGAAAAAAGCGAGTAGGCCGAAAGCAATACCGAAGCCTGTCGCGTACTGAAGTATATCCAGGCGGTTCCCTTTCCGCCGTTGCGCCAGATAGCCACCCCAGAGCGCCCCTCCGACAAAGCCTGCGAGCACCAGCATCACGAGTCCTCCGATTTTGATTTTTCTGAATTGAAACGTCGTCCGGCCAATCCGACGGTAAAGGCTAGGGCCCAGACCGCACAGATGAGCGCCAGCAATGTCCAATCACCGAAACGAGCGTAAGGTGTGGGCGCAAGCGCTGTCGGCAGGCTGGCATCTATGACTCCAGTTTGTCCGGTCTCGAGGCGCGCGATGATCTCTCCCTTGGCGTCGATGACCGCGGAAATCCCGGTGTTGGCCGCCCGGACCACAGGAAGCCCTTCTTCAACCGCGCGCATGCGCGCGGAGGCGAGGTGCTGCTCGGGGCCGATGGTGGTACCGAACCAGGCATCATTTGTTGCATTGAAAATCCAGTCGGGGCGAAAAAGGTCATCGACTACTTGGCTCGGAAAAATGATTTCGTAACAGATCGCCACCGCGACCAGAGGCGCACCCGGGATCGCCAGCGTGCGTGGCCCTGATCCTGGCGTGAAATCGCCCAAACCTTCGGTCAGTCGTTCAATGGGCAGCCAGCCTTTCAGGGGCACATATTCCCCGAACGGAACAAGATGATGTTTTGCATATCCCGTCAGAACCTCGCCGCTGCTGTCATAGGCCTGAACCGTGTTGAAATATAGGGTTCCCCCATCGCCCTCTACACGGTCTGGCACACCTGTCAAAAGGATCCTGCCGTCTGGCAGAGCCGTGGATAGCCGCCTACGCGCCAAGGCGTCCTCGTCCAGAAAACCGGGAAAGGCCGTTTCCGGCCACAGCAGCAGGTCGAAGCGTCCAGGTTGCGCCGACAAGCCCAAATATTTTTCCAGCGTTCGCTCGCGGCTGCCCGGTGCCCACTTCTCGACTTGCGGCACATTGCCTTGGACGATGCGCAAAGCGCTGTCCGTCGGAGGCACATTCGTCCCTAAACGCAGCGCGCCGCCACCCCAGAGGCCCATCACCGCAGCGGCGAAGAGCAGGAGAACAGGCACGCGTCTGTTTGGTGCCGCCACAATCAGCACACCGGGCAACAGCCCGATAAAGACCGTGAGAAAGCTTAGCCCATAGCTTCCGACCCAGGCGGCGGGTTGGCGCAGGGCGGCATGTTCGACAAGGGTATAAGCGGCAAGGTTCCAGGGAAATCCCGTCAGGACATGACCACGCAGCCATTCTGCGGCAAGCCAGTAGGTTGCAAGCAGAAGACCTGACGTAATGCCGACGACAGCACGGCGCTGCATGATGGTGGCAAATAACATCGCCGCAATCGCCGGGAATATGGCCAGTCCGGCGGACAGTCCCGCGACTGCCGGGATCGCAAGGGCACCGAAACGTTCGGAATCGACGTAAAAGCTCTCGGCGATCCAGGAAACTCCAAACCCGAACTGGCCCATTCCGAAGGCCCAGCCGATGAAGAAGGCAGGCGCTGTCGAAACCTGCCGGAGCATGAGAAAAAGTGCTGAGAAGGCGACCGGAACAACTATTAGCCATGAGAATGGCGGAAGGGCTAAAACCGTTAAACCGCCCGCCATAAAGCTAATCCCTAATCGCATGGGAATGTAACGGCCACGACCCGTCAGTGGACGCAAGCCCGTCATCATGTGCCAGTCTGGAACTTGGCGTTCAACCAAGAGGCTATGAACAGTAGGCCCACGCCGCCGACCACGAAAACATCCGCCATGTTGAAGGCGGGCCAATGTGTGGATCCGGCGTAGAAATCGAGGAAGTCCGTCACACCCCGAAACCGGATGCGGTCGAGGACGTTGCCGAGCGCGCCACCGATAATCGCACCATAGGCGATAGCCTCAACCGGGTTGGCAGTGCGCAACAACATGACTGTCAACCAGCCGCAGACAGCGAGGGCCAACGCCGTAAGGCTCCACCATGGCGCTCCACCAAGCAATCCAAACGTCACTCCATCGTTGCGCAGATAGATAAGATTGAAACCGGGGAAGACCGGAATTCCGGCGCTCAAATCTGACGCATTGGCGACGACAATTGCTTTTGTCACCTGATCGACAAGAAAAGCAGTTCCAGCCGCTATGAAACCTTGGAAATGGCTCAGTTTCATCTCATCATCCCAGCCATACATCGAGGAACAACATGATCACGAGGCCGACTGCGAGACCGAGTGTCGCCCTGTTTTGATGGCCGGAACGGTGGGTTTCGGGAATGATTTCGTGGCTGATGACGTAGAGCATCGCCCCGGCGGCGAAGGCGAGGCCCCATGGCAACAGCGGCTGCGAGATGCTGATGATCCCAGCCCCAAGAAGCCCGCCTAACGGCTCGACAAGACCTGTCAGGGCGGCAATGCCCCACGCACGGCGCCTAGAATATCCTTCACCAAGCAATGAGACCGCTACGGCGAGACCCTCGGGAGCGTTTTGCAGCCCAATGCCAATCGCAAGTGGCAAGCCACCAGAAAGACCGTCAGCCCCGAACCCGACACCAACGGCGAGTCCTTCGGGGAAATTGTGGATCGTGATCGCAATGATGAAGAGCCAGACGCGGCGCAGCGAAGCAGAGTCTGGGCCTTCCCGCCCCGTCTTGAAATGCTCATGCGGCAGCCGTTCGTTCGTCAGAGCGACCGCGCCCATGCCAAGTAGGATCGCAACACAAACGATGGCCGCCGGGAGAGCACCGTTGTCGAACTGTCCTTCAGCTGCGTCGAGAGCCGGGATGATCAGCGAGAAGAACGAAGCCGCGAGCATGACACCCGCCGCGAAGCCAAGCAGCAGATCGCGCGTGGCCCGGGACGGGATGCGCCCAAAAAGAACGGGGACCGCCCCGACCGCGGTCAGTGATCCGGCGGCCAGGCTTCCAAGAAAGCCAAGCGCTATGGGGGAGAGGGGTTCCAATTGTTAAGGTTCTGCCGCGAGTTCAGTCAGGAGCCGAGTAGCTGGTGTAGACCTCGGTCGATCCGTCTTCGTGGATCAGGAAGACATCGTAAGCCTCCCGGTCGTCCTCCGGTCCCATGCCGGGTGACCCGTAGGGCATCCCCGGCACCGCCAGGCCTACCGCGTCTGGCCGGTCCTCCAGCAGGCGTTGGATGTCAGCCGCCGGCACGTGGCCTTCGATCACGTAGCCGTCGACCAAAGCGGTATGGCAGGAGACCATGCGCTGAGGCACGCCATTGTCGAGTTTGAAGCGCACAAGAGATCCCCCGAACATGTCCTCGCCTGTCGGCGCGAATCCGCTTTCCTCGAGGTGCTTCATCCAGGACAGACAACAGCCGCAGCCGTTTGTCTTCCGGACATCAATCTGGATCGCATCGGCGACAGCTTGCGCCGCGGGAAACAAGGCCAGCGTGACTGCAAGGGCGGGAGCCAGTCGTTTCATGGATTAAAGCCTTTCGGTTGTGGTTTGCACAAATTCGCTGGTGAGCCTCTCGGCCAGTAGCGCGCGTGCTTCAGCCAATCGCTCAAGTGCAGCCGTGTCATCAGCATCCCGCTCGGCCGCCTCTGCCAGTCGGTCGTCTGAGAGAGGATCGGTCGGGCGACCATCGACCAGAACCTCATAATGGAGATTTGGGCCGGTCGCGGTGCCGGTTGCACCGACGCGACCGATCATGTCTCCGGCCATCACGCGCTGCCCTTGTTCGAGTGTGTCCGGCACCTCGCTGAGGTGTGCGTATCGTGTCAGGGTGGCGGATCCATGCGCTATCTCCACCACCCGGCCATACCCACCACGACGTCCGATGAAGCTCACGCGTCCGGGTGCCGTTGCTTTTACAGGCGTACCGCGGGTCGCAGCAAAGTCGACGCCGGTGTGCATGCGCACATTCCCATAGACCGGGTGTGTGCGACGGCCAAAGACGGAACTCAGCCGCGCTCCTTCCACCGGTTGGGCAAAGACACGCAGGACCTCTCCATCGACATAGATCATTGCTTTACCGCTGCCGTCATCCGGCCAGACGATCTCGTAGACCGTTTCACCAAGGTTCAGTGCGGCGAAGGCAAGTTCCGGTTGACCGATCCTCTCGTTTCCGTCGCGCGCTTCGCGCCAAAAAAGACGCATCGTCTCGCCACCGGAAAGTTCGCGTCGAAAATCTACTGTGCCGCCCAGCATCTGCGCCATGTCGACCGCAAAGCGAGCAGGGATGCCTGCCTTGTCCAAAGCCGCGAAGACAGAGCTTTCGATCACTGCCTCGGCCGCGAACGTCACCATTTCAGGGTCTGGCTCCAACACGCGTGTGACAAGTTCCTGACCAAAGACCGTTTCGATCCGCACCCCATCGTCAACCGCCAGTTCCACGCGGCTCGGATTTCCGTCCATCTTTGAGATCACAGTGATCTCATGGCCCGGGCGCAATCGGCGCAGGTCATATTCTGCACCAAGCGCGAGCGCGATTTCGGCACGCGCAGGCGCAGCGATACCCGCGTTCGCCAGGACCGCATCCAGCGTCTCGCCCGACGCGATCTCACGCGACCAGGTGATCAAAGGCGGTTCAATCTCGGGCAAGGCGGTTTCTGCGAAGACGGATTGCAAGAGCGGCAGAGGTCGCATTGGGCTAGCATTGTCGGCGTGAAATGCAGCGGGCGGTGTCACATCGTAGTCGGCGATCTGAGGCATCGAGAGCGGATCGGGAGTCCAGAGGGTGGCTTCAGCAATCGCAGGAGGCACTGGCTCTTTGGAAAGAACGCCAGATATGGCGATGGCGGTCACCGAAAAAGCGCCTGCGACCACAGCGCTCGCCAAAACAATTCTAATATTCATGTTGCCCCCTCTACGTCTTCTGTCAGTGCACGCCGGATCTTCGGCACTGCGAATTCTCTTGGCTCGTGATAGTCAATCATGGTGACGAGTTCACCCTTGGCATCGAACAGGAATACGCTTGCCGTATGGTTCATTGTATAGTCGCCGCCTTCGGTCGGAACGCGCTCATACGAGGCACGAAATGCTTCTACAGCGCGGGAAATCTGGTCTTCCGGTCCCGTCCAGCCGCGAATGGCCGGATGAAAATAGCCGACATATTCGGCCATGGCCTCGACCGTGTCCCGCTCCGGGTCGACCGTGATGAAGACCACGTTCATCTCTGATGCTTCGTCGCCCAGTTCCTCAAGCCAGCCGGAAATATCCGATAGGGTCGTCGGGCAGACGTCCGGGCAGTAGGTGAACCCGAAAAACACCATTGTCGGACGACCGATCAGGTTGCCAGGCCCTACCTCATTTTCCTCGTGGTCGGTCAGCCGGAACTCCATCGCCGATAGGGGCAGGGGCCGCTGCCCTTTTGGTTCAGGCGCACCGGGCCCGTCCACCCGCCACCAGCCCACGAAGAGCGTCAGGCCAAGAACGCCGGCACCGGCTGCGCCGTATAGAAGGAGCTGCCGACGTTGCATCAGCCCTCCGGTCCACGCGCGGCGATTCCGAGGATTGGGACCTCGACCGTCACCTTGCCGCCATCCGAGAAGGTCAGTGTCAGCGGGAAATTCTCGCCTTCGGTCATCGGCTCTTGCAGCTTCATGAGCATGGCGTGCAACCCGCCCGGCTCCAATGCCACGCTTTGGCCGGGCTCAATCGTGATCTCGCCTGCAGGTGCCATGGAACTGACGCCAACGGAGTTGGTTTTCGACTCATGGATCTCGGGCATCATTGCCAGCGGTGTCGCAAGTCCGGTCAGCGTAACGGCGTCTTCACCCGTGTTGCGCACGGTCATATAGGCGGCACCTGGCCTGTTGACGCCGATCGAGGCGCGGGACCACGCATTCTCGACCACGACATCCTCCGAACCGGCCAGTGCGGGGGCCGACAGCCCTGCAACCGTCAAAAGCACGGCCAATGCATTGGTATATCTCAACTTCTTCACCACTCGTTTCTCCTGCCTCCGCAAATCAGCTTTGGCTTGCCGCAACTTCCACTGCCACCAGCCTCCGCAATTCGGCCTCACCGAACGGATCGAGAGGCTTGCCGTTCACGAAGAACGTGGGCGTTTGGCGGACCCCGACTGTCTCGACATCGGCGCGGTCCTGGTTGAGCACCGCCACAACACCGGGGGCCAGCATCTGTGTCCGGGCAGCTTGGACATCCAGACCTCCGCTTGCTGCAATCTCAAGGATCAATCCGGGTGCCGGGGTCCCGTGAGACGCCCATCTGGGCTGCTCTCGCAAGACTGCCTCGAGCACAGGTTCAAACACGTCCTGCATGCGCGCCGCCTCGAGCACACGGATCGCTTCTACCGACGCCTCGCCGTGAAAAGGCGTATAGCGGATTACAACGCGCACCGCGTCTCCGTGCTCCGCCATGATATCCTCGACGACCGGATAGAAAGCGCGGCATGCCTCGCAGGCCGGGTCGAAGAATTCAACGATGGTTACGGGCGCATCCTCGGGCCCGAGGATCGGGGAATAGGGTCGGATCAGCGCGTTGGCCATTTCAGGGTCGATGGGATCGGACGCGGCAATCGGGTCGGGGCGGGTGGCATACCAGGCGGCCCCGCCGAAACCGGCGACCCCGAGCGCGAGAACGGACAGGATGAGGCCGCGTCGTTTCATTCTTGTGCTTCCTTCAGTGAGAGAGCCGACAGCAGCCCGATCACCACGAAGGCGACGAGCGCCATCAGAGGAATCGGAATGCCGAAGACCAGTTGATTGTCGTCAGTACAGGATGGGCCTGTCGCCGTGCAGGGCTGGATGCGTTCGGGGATCAGCTCGACATAGAGGCCGAGGTGCCAGAGCGCTATGGCGGCGCCCCCGATTGCCAGCGCGATCCCGTAGCGACCCACGCGCCGATCCTGCCACCACAGCCCGAGCCCGAGGACGATGGCCAAGGGAAACATGAAGGCACGCTGAAACCAGCAAAGCACGCAAGGTGTCTGCCCCAGAACCTCGCCGATGAAGAGCACTGCAAGCGACGCGGTGAGCGCGATGATCCAGGCCAGCCCGAGGGCCGTCTCTCCGGAAAGTCGGGTCATGACGATCAGATCCTCTCTCTCAGATCGGCGAGGATCTCTTCGGCGGGCGTGCCGTAGGGCCAGGAGTCCGCGAAGCCTGCTTGCGTGTCGAAAAGGAAAAGATGCGACGTGTGACCCATCGTGTATCCGCCCGGCGCAGTCGCCTGCTCGATCCGTTCATAGAATATCGGAAAAGTTTCGGATGTCGCGGCGATCTGCTCCGGTGTACCGGTAAGCCCGATGATCCCTGCGTCGAACATGGGCACGTACTCCGCTAAAGCCGTCGGCGTATCTCGCTCGGGATCGATCGTTATGAAAATCGGCTGAACCACTGCCGCCTCATCGCCCAGGCCCTCCATCACGGCCGCGACTTCGGACAGTGTTGTCGGACAGACGTCAGGGCAATTGGTGAAGCCAAAGAAGACCAGCATCCAGCGCCCTGCGAAATCTTCGTCCGTTTGGACAATGCCGCGATGATCGGTCAGTTCGAAATCAGCAAGAAACGGTGGTTCATTCTCGGCTCGGGCAAGGTCGGCACGGTAGTCGGACCATAGCAACAGCCAGATGAAAACGAACGCCGCCGCGCCCGCCAACACCCACAATACCTTCTGAAGACCTGAAAGCCTCACGCCGCTCCGCCCGAACTTGATTCTATATTTTGTGTGCGTTTACATCCTCTAGCTACTGTAGGTTCAAGCGTGATTGTCACCGATCGGCCAACAATCACCTATCTGTGAAACTCAGGTGAAGCTTGTGATGCGCACCGCATAAAGCTACACCCACTGTAGGTAATGTGGGGAGCGGAAATGCTGACGATTGGGACTCTGGCGAAGAAGACCGGAACAAAAGTGCAGACCATCCGGTATTACGAGCAGATCGGACTTATGCCTGAGCCCGGCAGGACCGAGGGGGGCCAACGATGCTATGGCGACGCCGAACTCGACCGCTTGTCATTCGTCCGGCACGCTCGGCAACTGGGCTTCTCGTTGGACGCGATCCGTGAGCTCCTCGATCTCAGCGATCATCCGGGAAAGTCCTGTGCAGAGGCGGATGCAATCGCCCGTCGGCAACTCAAACAGGTCGAGCAACGATTGGCGCGGCTCGAGGCGCTGCGGACGGAATTGAAGCGGATGGTGCATGAGTGCAGCGGCGGACAGACTTCTGATTGCCGTGTGCTCGAGGTACTGCGCGACCATTCCGAATGCCTGACCGACCATGAAGAGATCGGCGCCTGAGCAATTTCGACGACCTTTGATCGGAACGCAAAAAGCCCGGTGTTAGTTACTCATTGGCAATTCACTAATTTGGATAAGGGCATGGCGGAGCAGAGAAACGCAACGGAAAGACGCACACTCTGGATCGTGCTGGGTCTTAACATCGGGCTGGCAATCGCTTTCTTCGCCTCGGGCGCATTCGGCGATTCAAGCGCGCTTATCGCCAATGGCCTCGACAATCTGTCGGACAGTTTCGTCTACGCGATCAGCCTCTTCGCGCTGTCCCGCTCCGCCAAGTGGAAGCGCGGAGCGGCGAACGTTTCGGGCGGCCTGCTGATCCTCTTCGCCCTTGGAATCCTGTATGACGCCTGGCGCCGCTACGTCGGCGGATCGGATCCTCTTGGCACGATCATGATTGTCATGGCGCTGGTAGCGGCGGCCATCAACGCACTTTGCGTCTGGCTGTTGGCACGGCTTCGCGATCCGGACGTGAACATCCGAGCGGCGAATACGTTCAGCTGGTACGACTTCGCGGCCAATCTCGGAATCGTCGTCGCAGGCGGGCTCGTAGCCTGGCTCGGAACGAATTGGCCGGACCTTGTCGTGGGCGTGATTGTCGCCGGCATCGCGGCCTGGGGTGGCGTCGGAATCCTGAGAGACGCGCATGGTGAACACCACAAGGCGGTGCACAATGACGATCAGGTAACCAAGGACTCGGCCTGAAATCGGGGCTTGAAGCTACAGTGACTGTAGCAACTACATATTCTCGTGAACGATTCGAGGAGATATCCCGTGAACCCCGCCGACCCTCATTTGGCCAAAACCCGGCTGCTGGATTTTGACGCGACCTCAATTGCAAAACTGATCGAGGAGCGCGGCTGGGCAGACCTTCCCAGCGACGACCGAATTGGGGCCATCTACGATTTCGTCAGGAACGAGATTACCTTCGGCTACAACCGCGCCGACGACATTCCGGCGTCCGAGGTCCTCGCAGATGGCCACGGGCAGTGCAACACCAAGGGCACGCTCCTCATGGCCCTGCTGCGTGGCGTGGGAGTTCGCTGCCGACTGCACGGGTTCACAATCCACAAGGCGCTTCAGAGAGGCGTCGTTCCGGAACTCGTCTATCCCCTCGCGCCGTCCGAAATCCTCCACTCCTGGGTAGAGGTGGACTTGGGCGACGGATGGGTCAATCTTGAAGGCTTCATCCTGGACGCGCCTTTCCTGCAGACGCTGCAGCAGAAATTCCGCGAGACGGATAGTCTGTGCGGCTACGGGGTTGGAACGGAGTGTCTGAGCGCCCCGCCTGTCACTTGGTCCGGCAATGATACCTACATCCAGAAAACCGGTATTGTTCGCGATCTTGGAACCTTCAACGCACCCGACGATTTTTACTCAAAGCACCGCCAGAACTTCGGATTTGTGCGCGACTTGCTCTATCGCCACGTCATCCGTCACTGGATGAATGCCAGGGTTCGCCGCATCCGCCGCGGAATCTTGCCGCCGGTCCCCGGATTCGATCGGCCGAACCACCGCCATGAGGAGACGAACCGTGCCGCATGATCACGGCCACGCCCACATCGATCCTCAATCCGGTGATCGTCGCGTCTCCATCGCCATCTGGGCCAACGGCCTCCTGACGGTCGCGCAGATCGTCGGCGGGATCCTTTCCGGCAGCCTCGCGCTGATCGCGGATGCCCTCCACAATTTCTCGGACATGGCGTCGCTGGTGATCGCCTTCTTCGCGCGTAAGATCGCTCGCCGCCCGGCGGACAAGCGCATGACCTTCGGCTATGGGCGGGTAGAAATCGTCGCAGCGCTCATCAACTACACGACACTTATCCTGATCGGCTTCTACCTGATCTACGAGGGTGGCATGCGCATGATCGACCCACCAGAGGTACAGGGCTGGACGGTGGTGATCCTGGGCGGTGTGGCACTGGTCGTCGACACGTTGACGGCGCTGCTCACCTATTCGATGCAGAAAGGCAGCGTGAACATCCGTGCGCTCTTCCTGCACAACCTATCGGACGCTTTGGCCTCCGTGGCGGTCATCATCGGCGGCTCGCTCATCCTCCTCTACAACATGCGGTGGGTCGACCCGGCGATCACCATCGGCATCGCTCTCTACATCCTCTACCTCGCATTTACCGAGATCGGCGGTCCGATTCGGACGCTGATGCTCGGCAGTCCACCGGACATCGATAATGAAACCGTCGTTCAGGCGATGCGGGGTGTGGATGGTGTCGCGGACGTTCATCACGTGCATCTGTGGCAGATGCAGGAGCACGAGGCGGCTCTGGACTGCCACGTCGTGCTGACAGCGGACGGCTGGGGTCAAATCGAAAAGATCAAGGCCGCGATCAAGGACCGGCTGAAGGACGATTTCAGCATCGGTCATTCGAGTCTGGAATTTGAGCACGAAGACCGCGCATACGAAAACGCTGACCTTTACGGTCACGGCAAACCGGAAAAAGAGGAGGAAAACCATGTTCACCGAGACACTGACAGCTCATGACGACACGATTGGCCTCGCCTGCGAGGGCAAGCTCAGCGAAAGCGACCTGAAACGGATGCACGCCCTGCTTCATGAGCGCCTGCAAGAGACAAGTAAGCCCGGCCTGGTTCTCGATCTCACGAGGTTCGAAGGCTACGATGGGCCGTCCGCTCTGCTCGAAGATCTGAAAATCGACACAGCCCATAGGAATGACTTCCGCCGCGTCGCTGTGGTGGGCGAAGGGGCTTTGTTGGAGTGGGGAACCAGGTTCGCCGACGTGCTGACCACGGCAGAACTCCGTCGGTTCGACCCGGCGGAAATGAAGGCGGCAATCGCCTGGGCAAGTGAAAGGTAGAGTAGCTTTCAATCAGATGCCTTCGCAGAAGACAGCATCTGTTCGAAACCATAAACAAAAGAGCTACAGCAGTTGCGAGACCCAAGAGCAATCCGAATGTTCTGAACATGGTCGCTCCTTTCGCAAAGGAGTAACTTTGGTACAGTGGCACTGCCCTTGCCGGGGCATTATCAAATCGTAATGTTTTAGCGGCTCAGGGCGCCAGTTGGTTAACATAAACTTCATTATGCGTATTTATACTTAGTGTTGCGATAGTATATTATCGTATATATGCTGGACTCCTCTCACGGAGGTTCCGCAGCATGCACTATCTGATCAAGAAGCTCCTCCCCTCGGTTGCAGTCGCTTTCACCGTGACTGGTCTTTCGCTACCAATGTCCGCCCGAGCGCAGACATACCCGATCGACTGCGCGATCCTCTTGTGTCTGTCTGGCGGCTGGCCCGCTTCCGTCCCTTGCGCCCGAGCTCGCGCCGAATTCATCAGGCGTATCACGCCTTGGCCAGTGGAACCGCCGCTGCAAATCTGGCGCTGTCCCATGGGCGCCTCCTATGAGGGCGATCGGCCACCAAACAACGCTGGCCGTATCTTTGAAGCCTTGTACCGGCCCGACAGCCGTCGACCGCTCCAATCCTTGCCAAGAGACAAATTCGTTCCCGCCGACCAGGCCCTCCGGCTCGTTCAAGATCGGGCGGACATCGATATCAGCGGACCTGAGTTCAATTTCGTACGATCCATCCGTGTCTTTGATGTTCGTTACGCGCGGCAATACGAAGCAGGAAGCGAAGGAGACTGCGAACGCTACGCCACTGTAGTCCTCGGCACTTATGGGACGGTGGCGACGTAGTGGTTGGTCATTTGGGTTACTCCTTGTTGCGATGGGGATCACCCAGCACGGGGGCAAGGGGCCCGGTCGCAAGCGCAAATGCGGAGGGTCCGCGGCTCCGCCGTGGAAGCCGTATTTGTGCTTGCCGAAGCGTGAGCTGAGGGCACGAACGGGCCGACCCCGTGCGATCCACATCTATGAGCAGAAAGGAGTGATCCGGATGACCCTTGCCATCACGCAGCCGCCACCATCCGCGTCCGCGTCCCACCGAGCCTGGCCGGGGTGCTGACGGAGCCCGCCCGCGTGGATGCGATGTTCCGAAACACGCCCCGAGGAACGTGCAGGTGTTCAGCTTCATATGCGACGTCTCGACCCCTCGCGTCTTGCGATGCTGACGATGTGCGTGAGGTGCGCACCATCCCCAGCCCGCACCGATGCGGATGGGCCGCACTCTGACGGACCGGGTAGAGGGATGGCAGTGCCGGCCGCCGCAGACTGCCGATCACGCATGACCGATCGCACGCGCCATGAGACATGACGAAAGGGCCGCGCCAAGCGCGACCCCCTCTCTTCAATCCTGCGACGCCTTCTTCGCCGGGTCAGCAACCCGCATGACCGTCAAGCCTTTCGCTTCCGCCTTCTGCCCGAGGTTCAGCGCGACCCCGTTGCCGCCGAAGAGAACAACCCCCGTCGCCGCGAACTTGTCGTCCAGCATTTCGTCGTTGCACTTGAACGGTGCCGCCCGCCCATGCGCGGACCAGCGAGGATCGAAGCGCGCCTGCGCGACCCCGCGTGCCCGGGCCCACCGAGCCGCAATCATCTCTGCCCCGTGCTTGCCACCCTTGTGGCAGAGGAAGATCTCCTGGTTGCGGTTCTGCTTGATCCGTTCGCGAACCTTGTCGAGCGTGTTGAAGATCACATCGACATCTGCCCAGTCGGTGGCTCCTGAGACGATCAGGGGAACCCCCTCGACTTTCGACTTCTCGGCGGTTTCACGGTCGTGCTGCTCCAGGAGCTGCCGCGCCTCGAAGACCGCCCCGGTCTCCTGCGCCCGGACGCTTGCGCGCGACCCGGCTGCCGGGATGAAGGCGTGGCCCGTTTCGACCTCGTAGCATTCCGCCGCTGCCTCGCTCATTACCTCGATGGCGCTGACAATCTCGCGCAGCTGCACAAAGCGGGCCTGCGCCTCTTCGAGCGCGGTCTCGGCGATCTCCGATCCGTCGTGGGATTTTGCCAGCGCACCGATCTTGTCGGCGGTGCGGTCGACCTCCTTGCCAAGCGCCACCTTGCGGCGCTGCAGGATCGTCGCGAGCCCATGGGCCAGCGGTTCGATCTCTGCTTCAAGCCCGGTCCCGCGCAGCTGACCGAGCAAAGCCTCGAAGCTCTCGCGGATGATGCGGTCGGTCAGGATGTGATCTTCCGGGATCGGCAGCTGCGCGTCCTTCTCGGTCAGCCCGAAAAGTTCGATCGTCTCGTAGGTGTTTGCGGTGTCGTAAGCCATGTCTGGTCTCCAGTGTTCGGTTCCTAGGCCACCACGTGAGTGTGGGGGCATGGCCGAATGCCTGGTTTCCGAATCTGCCCGGGTCAGGGACGGCGTAGCCGCCGGCTTGCCGGGCGCAAAAGTTTTCCGAGCGCAAGCACCCGGTTGAGAAACCGCTGGATCGGGGGAAGCTCCTCAAGGAGCACCCCGTCCTTGTCGATCAGCCGCAGGGCCGTCCAGTCGGTGAAGCTCTCATAGCCCATCGCCTCGGCGCGCCCGGCGGCAAGATCGGCGAAATACCCACGTAGTGCGGCCCGCGCGATCGGGCTTTCGAGATTGTCCTCCTCCCGGAACATGCCTTGCGAGCCGGTCTCGCGCTGACCCTTGGTCAAGGCCCCTAGCTGGTCGAGGCGCTTGGCTATAGTCGAGGTGAAACGCTTTTCGCCATGCACATCCGAGGTGCAGACCCGGAAGAAAGGCGCGCTGACCTGGGCAGAGCGATGCGTGCGGCCGAGCCCCTGGATGGCCGCATCGGCGCGCCAGCCGGGCTCCAGCAGGTAGTGCCGCCGCCGTTTCTGGTTCTTCGCCGTTTGCGCCGCATGATAGGACCGGCCCGTACCGCCCGCATCGGAGAAGATAAGGATGTCCTTCTCACCGTCCATGAAGGCTTGGGTTTCGGATGAATTGCTGCTGGCGGCGCGCTTCTCGATGAAGAGGTGGCCATCGTCCGCCTTCAGAGGTCGGATCGACCTTCCGGTCACTTCGGCCACGGCATCGTCGCCAAAGGCCCAGAGGATCTGATCCAGCGCCGAAGGGATCGGGGCGAGCGTCATCAACTCCATCATGGCCGCATCGCGTAGGGCGAGCGCCTCGCGCGAGACAACGAGCGCGCCGGTCTCATCCCGCAAGGGTTCCGCCACCATGTTGCCGTCAATCTCCACGAGCTTTTGCGCATGAATCGGGAAGGCCTGTTCGAGGTATCCCAGGACGTAGTCGCGCGGCGTTAGCTCGCCCTCGACCAGCTCGTCCTCCGGGTCCATCGTCTCAAGCCGACGTTTCAGCAGGCTTTCGCCTGTAGAGACCACCTGAATGACGCAAGCCTTGCCCGCCGCCAGATCGTCCGCGATGGCGCGGATGATGGTCGGGGCCTTCATGCCCATCAGCAGATGATTGAAGAAGCGCTGTTTCGTGCTCTCGAAGCGGGACTTGGCCGAGGCGCGAGCAGCCGAGGCATTGGTCTCGCCCGAGGCATCGTTGACACCGGTCGCCGTCAGCGCCGCCTCGAGATTATGGTGGATGGTGCGAAACGCACCCGCATAGGCGTCGTAGATCTCGATCTGGGCAGCGGTGAGCGCGTGTTCGAGCACGTCATACTCCACGCCATCAAAACTGAGTGCGCGGGCCGTATAGAGCCCGAGCGTCTTGAGATCGCGGGCGACCACCTCCATGGCAGCGACACCGCCGCCTTCCATCGCCGAGACGAAACTCTCGCGGCTCGGGAAGGGGTATTCGGGCCCCTGCCCCCAGAGCCCCAGCCGCGCGGCATAGGCCAGGTTGTGCACGCTCGTGGCGCCCGTGGCCGAGATGTAGAAGACGCGAGCGCGGGGTGCTGCTAGTTGCAGCCGCAGGCCAGCAAGGCCCTGCTGGGAGGGTTTGACCCCCCTGCCCTGCTCAGACCCTGCCGCGTTCTGCATGGCATGGGCCTCATCGAAGGCAAGAACGCCGTCAAAGTCTTCACCCATCCAGGCGAGGATCTGGCTCAGTCGCGTGGTGCCGCATTTGCCCGCGGACCGCAGCGTGGCGTAGGTGACAAAGAGGATACCGTCGCCCATCGGGATCGGCTGGTCCGGTTTCCATTTGGAGAGCGGCTGGATGTCGGCTGGCGAGCCGCCGAGATCGGTCCAGTCGCGGATCGCGTCCTCGATGAGCGTGGCGGATTTGGAGACCCAGATCGCCTTCCTGCGTCCAGCCAGCCAGTTCACAAGGATGAGCCCCGCGCATTCGCGCCCCTTGCCGCAACCGGTGCCATCTCCGAGGAAATAGCCGAGGCGATAGGCCCGTGCATTAGGGTCATCATCGGCGCGCGTCAGCTTGGTCTGGTCGTCATCGATGGTAAACTGACCGGGCAGGTCGCGCCCATGGGCGTCATGCGCCATGATGATGGTTTCCAGCTGTGCCTCGGAGAGATCTCCCTCCTCGATCAACCGGGCGGGCAGGCGCAAGTCATCACTGCCCGTGTTTGAGGGCATGGGCGGGGCAACCGAGGCCATGGCGATGCTTTCAACGAGCGGCGTGGGATGTTCCTGCGCATCCGCAATCTCGATCCGTTGCGGACGGTAGCGCGCATAGATGTCTGAGATGGGCATGTTGTTGCGCGGGGTCTGAAGGCTCGTGAAGCTGAGCGGACGGACGGCATTGGCCCTGGCTGTGGGGGCGGTGATAACACCGGCAAAGGTCTTGCGCGGGACAGATGATCGAACGGTCGGCCGAGCATGAGGGATCGCTTCAACCCGTTGGGCTGGGCTCATCTCGGTCCGTGTTGCGGCCACGGCATCGACATATGCCAAGGCTTCATCCAGATCCCGCACAGGGACGCCGATCATTTCGCCGTCCTCCTGCACCTTGTCGAAGACCATCAGCTGGGTTTCGACAGATGTGCCGAGCTTGCGGTAGACCTGCCCCGGCATCGTCAACGCCAAGCGCGGCGTCAGGAGACCGCAGGCGCGTGACCAATGCGCGGCATCGCGTTCGGGCGCGAATCCCGGCGGCATGATCGCCGCCAGCCGCCCACCGGGCGCGAGACGCTTGGCAGCCGCGACGAGATGTTTGGCGGCGATGTGCTTGTCTCGGGAGCGATCGACCGATGAGGCGAAGGGCGGGTTCATCACCACGACGTCGGGTAGAAGCGGCGACTGCAGCAGATCGTCGATATGCTCGCCGTCATGGCCCGTCACCTCGCCGCCGAAAACCGCGCGCAGGAGGCGCTGGCGAAAGGGGTCGATCTCGTTGAGCAAAAGCGTGGCACCAGCCCGGGCGGCGAAAGCGGCCAGTGCACCGGTGCCAGCCGAGGGCTCCAGAACGGTCTCGCCCTTGCGGATCGCCGTGGCCTGCAAGACCAGCGCCGCAAATGGCAGCGGCGTGGAAAACTGCTGCAGCCGGATCTGCTGCTCTGACCGGCGCGTTTCCGTCAGCAGCCGCGAGGCAAGCAGCCTTGCAGCGGCGACATCACCTGCCACGCCGTCCCCACGCAGCAGCACCTGGACAGCCGCGGCCTGCATCAGGTCATATGCCATACGCCAGTCCCAGGCACCGCCGGCATCGCTGCCATGAAACGTCTCGCGCATGACGCGCGCGAGCGCTGAACTGCGCAGGGGTTGGTGGTGGATCTCTGTGCCGATAAGCGCTAGCGCAGAGGCGAGATCGGCTTCGGAGATTGCGAGAGCCGGGTTGGCCGTTCTGGGTTTGGACATGGGGATTTTCCTTTGGATCAGGGTCTGAGTTCCAAAGGACAAAAAGCCCGCTTTCGCTTTTCAGGGTGACGGGGGTCAGACCGCGCTGACCTCCAAGGCTTGGTCAGGACTTGGGTTCGACCTCCCGTTTCGCATCAATCAATGCCTGTGCGGCCTGCATCACCTGAACTTGAGATGTTCCCGTGCATTTCTCCTCCAGCGCGGCCTGCACCTTCGCGCGAAACCACGCGTCATACGAATTGACATCAGCCGCCACGGAAATGCTCCTCGAGCCCGATATCCAGCAGCTTGCCGAAGTCATCGGGCATGTCTGCAACGTGCACAGCAATTGGGAAACGGTGCCCCGTCAGGTCAAGCGCGCATTGCTCCTCTAGCCCGAGGTGCTGCCTATCCTTTTCCGCCTCAATCATTGTGCTTTCTCCGACCCCATTATCAGCCGATGCTACATCTTCCAGCGGGGCGTCGTAAACGACAATGCCAAAGGGTCACAGCAAGCTGGCCCACTTACCGATCGGGCACCGCTTCAAGGGAAGTTTCGAACCGCTTGGCCGCCGCTGCAGCTTCTTTCAAGAGCGCGTCGAAATTGTCAGGTGGATTGCCATCTTCCAACATCCCTTTGAACGTCGCATAGGCATCCGTCTTGCTGCCGTAGGCGCGCAGGGTCTTGTCGTCATTCACCCAGGCCACCACGATGACCTTCGCATCGCTGTTGAACCGATAGAACAGCCGATACTGCTGGAAGAATTTCGCCCGGAACCAGTGCTTGCGGTGATCGCCGAGTGTGCCGCCTTGCCGGAAGGCGGCGGCACCCGGATCTGCCGGTATGGCCTCGGTGACCAGCTTGAAGATGGCGGCCAGCCGTTTCGTCGGGTTTTTCTTGCGCCAGGTCTTAGGATCGCGTGCCTTACGCGCCTCGACTTCCTCGATCAGCCCTTCGATCTGGTCCAGAAAGAGCGGATGCGCATAAATCGACCATCCGTTTACGACAAGGGGCGCTTGGACTGGCACGCTATCGCCGGTCATTCATCCTCGAGCGATAGCGGCGCATCGAGATCGACGTCAACGTCTCCGACCAGTGCTGCAAGACGGTCATGCAAAGCCCCATCGAACGCCCGAATGCGGTCCGGATGCGCCTTGATATCGGCCTCGACAAAATCGAGAAAGGCTCCGAGCACGGGATCTTCCTCGTCGCTGCGCACGGGCTCGATATAGACCCTGCCACTCGGCTCGGTGCAGTAACGAATCTGGTCGCCCTTTCCCAGCTTGAGCTGTTTGCGCACACCCGCCGGCACGGTCGTCTGATACCGATCCGTGAGTTTCGAGACATCTTGTGCGAGGGCTGTCATGGCAGTCTCCTGAAGAAAAGGGTCTTTGCTGCCCGCGATAGGTAATGCATTTGCATTGCCTTGTCAAGACAAGCCGCAGCATCTGCTGTCGCCGGGCAGGTCGATGAACCGTCCGGCGCAGAACCTAATTTCGCCCCGCTAGGAACTCCGCCAGCACAGGACTGGCCTCGCCTTTTGCGGAGCTCAGCAGCTCCGAGCCCGCAAGCGAGGCCTTCGATAGGCGTACGAGCCCACCGGTTTCCTCGATCCGGTAGCAGCGGCGTTTTTGCCGCCCCCGCTTGTAGTGGGTCGCGGTGACAATCTGGCAGGTGCTGCCATCGGTGAGCGTCACAGGTGCTGCAAGCTTGATCTTGTCGCCTTCCTCGTAGTTCGGGATCGCAGCCCAGTCCTGGCAGCGCTGGCGCCAGGCATGAGCATAGCTGTCTGGGTCTTTCAGCTCGGACAGCAGGGCCAATAGGCTCAGTGGCGCGCGGGATTCGACCGGTCCCGCGCTTTCCTCCATGTCCTTGTAGCCCCAGCAGCCGTCATCATATCGGGTAAGGAATACGGCGGCGAAAGTGATCGAGCCGTCAGGATCGGTGACATAGGTCGCGTCCTCGACAGGGGTGCCGTCGATATTTGTGACCTTTGTCGCCGCGTACCAAGTCGAACCCACCTTGCAGGCTTTGACCAGTTCCGTCTTGCGCCTTTCGCCCTCGAAGGTGCACAGCCGAGCAATCTCCGCTTTCTCATCCGCGTAGGTCTGGACGCGGCCGTCGGTGTAGAAGAGCCAACCCATCACGCCGCCCTCCGGTCATCGATTTCCATCAGCGCATCGAGCGGCACGCGGTAGGGCTGCATGGCGTCGAAATCCTCGCAATTGCCGCAGTTCTGCACGATCGCGAAGGTGTCGCAGGCATCCTTGAGGATGACCCGGAAGGTGCCGCCGAGGCCTGACGGCACCTCGTAGGTCCCGCCGATGAGATAATCCGAGGCCCGGCGCACGAAGACGCGGATACTGTGGCCATCGGTGGCGAGCCGGATCGCCCCCTGCCCCCGGTCGATAAGCACCTGCACGTCATCCAGGATGTCGGTGTAGAACTGGCCGGTCAGATCACGAAACGCCATGCGGCGCTGCGCCATCCAGTCGGTATCCCGAAACGGGTTCATGCCGTGGGCGAAGGCGAAAGAGGGATCGGCCTGTTCGGTGGTGACGATTCGGGTGGTCGTGCCATCGATGCCGTTTGAGCGCAGATGCACACCATTGCCGACGATCAGGATCAGGGCGGGCCTGTCCACGGGCCCGTTCCAGTTGGGCAGGAAGGTTTTGCAGGCGCGCGCATGGGCGATTTGCGCGGCAACTGCGGACGCAGAGAACTTGAGAATAGCCATGGGGATGTCTTTCCGTTGGGTGTAGGAGGGTCGACCCGCGCGGGCAGAAAGGCTTACGCGGGTCGCGTGAGGACTCAGGCCGCTTTCGCGACCTCGCTGTCAGGCTGCGGGGTTTCCGCAGTGGGCTCCGCCTCATCAAAGGCGGCACCGGCGGTCTGCATCATTGGTGGGCACCAGGCGGCCACGGCAGCGCGCTGCGCGTCTGTGAGCGTGGCGAAGGGTTCGGCGAAGAGCTTGTCGCAGAAAGCGACGATCTCCTTCTTGCTCGACGAGGCCAGCGTCACCGCCTCCTGGGCGAGACCCAGATCCTCCCCGAGGATTTTCAGCAGCCAGGCCTTCTTGAAGCGGTTGAAGAGCGCCGCATTCGGCGTCCAATGTGCGCGAATGTCGGGCATGATCTCGATCTCGAACGCCTGCATCAGGCTGTCGCGCCGCGGGTCCCGCGCGAAGCAGGACTGCGTGGTGCTGGCTGTGGCATAGGCCACGAGCTTGGCCTTCTCCCCTGCATCGAGCGCGCGAAACGCCGCGAACTGATCGGCGGGCGCGCGGGTGTCATCGAGCCAGGACAGATCAAGTGCGTCATGCGCCGCCGCCACCTGCTCGAGCGAGGTCTCGTCGATCTCGTCCATCTTGGCATGGCTGCGGTATTCCTTCCGGGCATCGATCTTGATCGCCTGCGTGACACTCATTCCGCTGGCCAGAACATCACTCACCAGCTTGAAGAGCGTCAGATTGAGCGTGGCCTTCGGATGCAGCGCCATCGCGGCGCCAAGGGCCATGGCTCGCTCGGTCTTGAGGTCCTCAGCCAGTGAGGCTGGATAGGTGATTTCCCCGGGGTCCGGGGCTTCTTCCCCGGTCGGGTTACTTGAGGAGCCGCGTGCGCCCTCCTCTTTCACGGTATCCTCCGGGCGGACGAGACCAACATGGAGCGTGATCTGCCCACCCTGCCACGACGCGATCACCCCAGACCGCGCGAGGTCCTCGGCGCTGTAGGCCTCCTGCAGGTCGCGGGCTTCCTCTTCCAAGGCGTCGACGCGGTCGTAAAGCGCGTTGTAGGCACCGTCCTCGAGCCCCTCATCCTCCATTTCGAGCTGCAATTTATCGAGCTCGGCGGTGATCTCATCGATGCGCTTCTGGGCAGCCTCATCCGGCTCGATCGGGCCGGGATAGACGCGGCCGTAGTCGGCCATGGTCGCGTAATCATAGCGGACCATCGCATCGGCCCAGGCAAAGCCCAGCTTGATGCGGGCCTCTTCGGCGGCGGCACCGAGCTTCTCGAGCAGGATGGTCTCGACCAGCGCCGCATCTTCCAGCACCGAATGCTCTTCCAGAAGGTCAGCCGCGATGGCGCCGCCCCGCGCCTCGTAGTCCGCGCGCACGAAAGCCCCGATATCATCGCTGACCTGCACACCGCGGGATTTGAGGGCCTGACGGACGGTATAGGCCTGCAGATAACCGCCATCTTTCGTGAGCGCCTCGAAGACCTCGCGCTGTGCCTCCTGGCTCGGGTGCTCGGCGAAGGCCTTCATCGTGTCGAGCGTGATCACCTTGCCCCGGGCCGCGGCGCGGATGTCGGGGTGGATCAGGCCATAGCGCAACCGGCCTTTCACGGCCGCCACTGTGGTGCCGAAGGTCTTTGCGATCGTCTCGGGCGTCTGGCCGTCGACCTCCATCATCCGGGCGAAGGCCTCGAACTCGTCGATGGCATTCATCGGTGCCTGGGTGATGTTCTCGGCGAGCGACAGTGCCGTGGTGACGTCGCAGTCTTCCGGCACAAGGCGGCAGTCCACCTTGGTCTTCGCCGTGAACCCCTTGGCGGCCTTGTCGCCAACCAGTTCCTTCAGCGCGGCATGGCGCCGGCCACCGGCGAGGACAGCATATTTGCCGTCGAGTTTCTGGACCAAAAGCGGCTGAAGCAGGCCCAGCACAGCGATGCTGGCCTTCAGATGCGCGATGTTCTCGGGGTCATAGGTTTCCGGCGCGTTGCTGCGCACATTGGCGGGATGCGGGACCAGATCGCCGATGGCGATGGTGAGAGGGGCAAAGTTCGTGGTCATGGGATATCCTTCCAGGAGGGTGAGGTGTGGCCCGCGCGCTCACGCGCGTGACCAATCCCCGGCTTCAGGGATCACCACGACAAAAGGCCCGCTTTCCCTTTTTGAGGGGCAGCGGGCCTTCATCGTCTCAGATGTCAGGGTGAGGAGTCCCCTGCCCTACCAGTCGCGCGCCAGCATGATGGTCAGCACGCGCATGGTGGTGGCAGGATTGTCCGGGGTCTCAGCCCCATAGCGGAAATCCGAGTCTGCTTCATAGAGATCGATTTTCCAGAACACGGTCTCTCCCCGGATCTCGACCGCCCCGAAATCGTGCCAGCCCTCGGGATCATTCTCAGGCTCGAATGTATCGAACGCACCGGTGGCCTTCACCGCCTCGGCCATGAAGCCGTCACCGGCCTCCATGAGCGAGCGGGTGACATGCATCCGGCCTTGGATGGGCTGCGCAGGCGGCACGCCAAGGCATGCAAGCTTGCGGAAGGCATCGTTCTGCACCGCGATCACGGTCGGATCCGGACGGTCTGGCTGGGGTTGAACATTCATGGACATGGGGATCTCCTTTGAGAGGTTTGAAACACCCTTCTCAAAGCCCGCTTTTTCTTTTCCGCTTGGCGGATGAATCGAGGCCGAAGACGCCCTACCCGAACAGCCCTTTGGGTCTGTAATTCGGGTTGGGGATGGTTTCGATCCAGCCGCCTTGTTCTTTGATGCTCTCGAGCGCTGCCGAGAGCGGATAAGCGCCCTCGGCAGCGCTCCACCAATAGGCACCGCGCTTGAAGGTGATGATCTTGCGGCGGCCGTCGTTGAAGCAGGCCACCCGCAGCGTTTTGGGTTCCTTACGTGACATAGGTGTCTCCGTTCTCCGTGCGGTCAGGCGGCCTCGGCACTGCGACCTGCCCTGCCCACCTCCGATCTGGCGATCAGATAGTCGCAAGCGCGCTGCGCGTCAGCGGCGTGCTTGAAGATCGCGCCCTTGTCCGACCGAAGAACGCGCAACCAGTTGTGGAGATAGGCGGCATTCATCTCGAGCGTATGAGCCGTGAAGCCGAGCGTCTGACCCAGGAACACCGAGGTCAATTCCGCGACGATCTCCTCGCGCGCATAGGACGTGTTGCCAAACTTCGAGAACCCGAAATCACGGTTCAGTCGATGTGGGGCTTTCGTGGCATGGGCCAGCTCATGGGCCCAGACCCCGTAGAAATTGCGCGGGTCCTGGAACCGCGTGATGGATGGCATGTAGACCTTGTCCACGGGGGGCAAATAGTACGCCTCCGTGCCCGTGAAGACGGTCATGATGTCGATGGCATCGAAAAACGCCTGCATGTGCGGGATGGGCTCGGACGGGGGATTTTCAGGCGCTGGAGCGGGGTCCGGATAGAAACTGTCGGGCAGGCCCTCGATCTGGCAGGCATTGAACACGCGGTAGGATTTCTGGAAGCGAAAGACGCGGGCTTCCTCAGAGCTATCATCCCCATCGCTGCGACCGTCCTCATCGGCGGCGTTCGTCCGGCTTTGTCCGTAGTAGACGACGACAGACGACTTCTCGCCCTTGCGGACCTTTGCGTCCAACGCATTGGCCTGCGGCAGCGTCATCCAGAAGGGAGAGCTGTGGCCCGCCATCACGGTCCGCATGGTCAGCAGGAAATTGTTCACGCCCTGGTAGGGTTCCCCGCCCACGCGCAGGGGGCGACAGCTGCCACCTGCGGTCCATGGCTTGCGCCACGGCAGGACGCCGCGCTCGATGATGCGGATGATTTCGTTTGTGATGACCTCGGAGGCATCGAATTTGGGCGTACGGGATCGGGCCATGGCTGGCCTCCTTTTCGAGTTTTGGTGAGAGGGAGTGGTGACTAGGTTGACCGACGGGGCCGCGGATCGTTGGCGATCTTGGCACCGAGGGCTTCGACCATGTCGATGTAGGTGGTCAGCGAGACGGACCTGCCAGGACCGCAAGGGTCAGGGTCGGTCGATCCGTCCCGCGCCACCCGCGGCAGGTTCGCGAAGACGATGACATCGGTGACGGTTCGGATATCGATGAACGGAGTCCCTCGTGCGACCGCAAGAGCGGCCAAGGGAAAGCGCTCGATCGGCGCGAAGGTCGAGACGGTGGTCCAACCGAGATGGAGGAATGTCCCACCCTCCCCGCAGATCACATGCGCGTTTGGCAATGACGCCGCCTGCTTCAGATAGCCGAAATCACGCAGGACGGTCTGGCGTTTGAGCCGCTGTGCCAGCGCCGTTTGGCCAGTTCGGCGCAGCTCTCTATGCCGCCACCAGGAGGCGGCGGTTGCGCGGAGCACGCGCAAGACACCTGATTGCATAGGAATGCCCTTCATCCGGAACGGCAGACCGGAACCCGGCCCGGACCCATCTGCGGGACCCCAAAGGCCCTCATCCGTCAGTCACAAAACCCGAAGAACACTTTCACTTTCCAACCGCCAACTGGACCGCGGAAACTGACAAGGGTCCGACACCACCGCGATTCCCAAGGACTTCATGCAGTCAGTGCCGGTTGGGGTCCAAGATCGGCAAGGTATATCGGCAACCCCAGCCCGACCGCAGCAGTCTTTGGCATATTATCAATAATTTATCTGATGTTCTCGATCGGCAAAAAACGCGCCTACTGCGACTTTTCAGGCCCAAAAATCAGGATTTCCGGCGTTCAGAGCAATGCAGCGTTACGGATTAGCATGGGAAACGAAGGCACAGCGCCTCCTGACAGCTTGAAATTCAGCAATATTGTCGCTATATACCGTCAGTATCACTGTAGGAGCATAGATCATGCACATCACGAACTTTGCTGAAGCTGGGCAATTCGAACCGCGCAAGATCGCCGCGGTGCTACGCACGTCAGCAGAAGAGATCGCATTGACCGTCGGCTTGGGCAAAGACGCGTTGCAGAGGCGAACCCGCATTGGTTCGGACAAGACGCAGCGCCGCCTGCGCGAATTGGTAGAGGTGCTGAACAAAGTCGAGCCCCGCTTCGGCTCAGAACTGATGGCCTATGCATGGTACCGGTCAGAGCCCCTGCCCGGCTTTGATGGCCGGACAGCCATGCAGCTGGTGCAGGAAGGCAAAGCTCAGCAAGTTCTGGAATACATCGATGCGGTCGATGCGGGTGTCTTTGCCTGATGCCGCTGAAAGATGGGCGCTACACGGGGCCACTCTATCGCGCCCTGAACCCGGTCTATGCGCGTGAACCTCTGTCCGGACGAGGCGCTGAACTCTATGGAGGGCGCTTCAATGCCAAGGGCACCCCTACCCTCTACACCTCGCTGGATCCCGCGACCGCTCTTAGAGAAGCCAACCAGGTCGGCAGCCTGCAACCCACGATCCTGGTGTCCTACAAGGCCGACCTTGGGCCTATTTTCGATACCCGCGATCAGGACGGACTTGACCGGTATGGCGCGACCGAGGCGATGCTTGCCGACCCTGCATGGCGCATGAAGATGCTCGATGGCCAATTGGTGCCGACACAGGAGTTAGCACGGGCCCTCATAGCAGATCGGTTTGCGGGGCTCCTGATCAAGAGTTTTGCGAAGGGTGCGTCGTTATCGGACTTCAACATCGTGCTGTGGGCCTGGACTGACAACAACGGTTCTTTGGAAGTGGTGGATGACGAAGAGCGGCTGTCACGCATGTGAGTTGTGAGACTTGGTGCCGGATCTGTCCACCGCGGTGGACATCGGCCGGTCGGAGGAGCACGGAATGACCGCGCAGTATCGCCCTATTGGAATTTGGCTCGGTGGCTTTGATGCATGTGGAGAGACCGCGCGTCATTGGACTAGGTGTTTAGTCCCATCGTGTGCTGGTCTAGTTATCTGTGACCATCAGAAGGACGCACTATGGGACAAATTCTTCACGGCAGCGCCACGACCACGCACGCGATCCGAACAGCAATACAGCGATCGTGCGCTTCGAACGCGGCGCTGAGCCGGGAGTTGGGCATCAACGTCAAGACCGTCGCCAAGTGGCGCAAGCGTCAGACGGTTGAAGACGTGCGGATGGGTCCGAAGGAAGCGCATTCGACAGCTCTCAGCGTCGAGGAGGAAGCCGTGATTGTCGCTTTCCGGCGCCACACGCTGCTGCCGCTCGATGACTGTCTCTACGCCCTGCAGCCGAGCATCCCACATCTGACGCGTTCTTTGCTGCATCGATGCCTGCAGCGCCATGACATCAGCCGTCTGCCGGGCATGGAGGGCGACAAGCCGAAGAAGAAATTCAAACGCTACCCCATCGGCTACGTCCACATCGACATCGCCGAGTTGCGCACGGCCGAGGGCAAGCTTTACATGTTCGTAGCCATATACCGGACCTCAAAGTTCGCCTTCGTGCGGCTGGAGAAAAAGGTCGGCAAGATGGCCGCTGCCCAATTCCTGCGCGATCTCATCGCGGCGCTGCCCTGCAGAATCCACACGATCCTCACCGACAACGTCCTATGTCGGGAATTTCCGGCTGCTTAGGTCAGCAGGTCATGGAGCATCCGGAGCCCCGGACGCCCTGACAGGTTTGCCCAGACGGGCTCTGCCGTCAAGAAATGATCTCTTCCATAGCAAACACAGGGTACGCGCTCCGGCGGCCCTCACCGTCCTTAATACGAGATCCCAAATCCCAAGCAGAAAGCCCGAACATTATCTACGAGGTCAGCGAACTGCCTCCACGGCCATTACAGAGAGAGGTACTTCCGCCTGGGCTCACCCCTCGAAGAAGGGGCGATAAGGTTCACCGTGTTTGACCACAGCGTGAACGGTGCGCGCCATCTTGGCAGCAATCGCGGTATAGGCCTTGCGGCGCAGGTGAGCATTGTGCCGGTCCTTCGAAATGTAACGCTCGAACTTGTCGCGGAAGCTGTTTGTCTTCTTCAACGCGGCCGTCTGACCCGCCATCCAGAGCGTGCGCCGGAGCCGGGCATTGCCATATTTGGAGATCTTGCTTTGTCCGCGGACCATCCCGGATTGCACGGTGGCGAGATCCATGCCGCAGAACTTAAGGAACTGGCGGTGATGCCGGAAGCGGCGCAGATCACCCGCCTCAGCCAGGATGGTCATTGCGTTGATCGGGCCGATGCCAGGGATGGTCGTCAGCAGCTGATAGTCAGGCAGGCCGGACAGGAGTTCGACGGATCTGGCCTCAATCTCATTGCGCTGTCGGATCAGGCTGCGGCCTTCGGCGAGAACGAGGCGGAACATACGCACGGCGTCGGAATCCGGGCCGACAGGAAGCCCGACTGAACCCGCAGCAGTCGTGTAAATGTCTGAAAGCAGGCGTTCTTTGGCAACCTTGCGGCCGACGACTTGCCAGGCATCGGCGATGAATGCCTGTCGGCTCATGGCCGAGATCATGTGAGGGGACGGGTACTTATCGAGAAACGCCAGGAACCAATCCGTCCGGGAGCTTCTGTGAAACCGCTCGGCTTCGGGAAAATAAAGAGGCAGGTAATGGGTCAGGATGCGATGCCAGAGTTCGGTCTTCGACCGCGAAACGATCTCATGGGTCTTTGACAGTTCCTGAATGTCAGCGGTTCCGGTGGCCAGCGGATCATGGAAGAACTGCACGGCTCCGATCTCCAGCATGTGAAGGATGACCTGGGCGTCCTTCGGATCGTTCTTGTCCCAGCTGTTATGCAGGGCCTCGCGTGTCCGGGCCAAACCCACGGAGGACACGAGCTTCAGTTCGAACCCCGCTTGGCCGAGATAATGCGCCAGTGCCCGGTGATAGTTGCCGGTTGCTTCGAACCCGATACGAACCGGCAGGCCGTAACCGGAAAGAGCCGCCACCAAACGTTGAAAATCGTCCAGGGTGTTGGTGATGGTCATGCGGCGGCGGCGTTTCTTGCCGGGAACGCCAATCAGCACTTCATGGCGGTGTTTGGAAATGTCGATGGCGACCAATAAGGTCGAGACGGTAAAATCAAAAGCGGTCATAGCCGGTCTCCTCAGCGGTGTGGTCTACGCAAAACCACTGTTGAGACCTGAGACCCGGTTATGGCCACCCGCTGCGCGGTTTGAGGGCTGCGCGCGTGGCCATAACCTCTCAGCGGCCAATCTTCCCGACGTGCTACGGCATCCAGTTCACAAACCGCAAACAGGATCGCTATGCGATGGAGCACATCTTCGACCGGGTCTGCTCAGAGCACGGGATCGAGCATCGCCTGACAAAGGTGAACCATCCCTGGACCAATGGCCAAGTCGAGCGCATGAACCGCACGATCAAGGAAGCGACCGTCAAGCGCTACCATTATGAGGCACACGCTCAACTCGAAACCCACCTCGGCGACTTCATCGCAGCCTACAATTATGCGCGTCGCCTCAAGACGCTGCAGGACCTAACGCCATTCGAGTTCATCTGCAAAATCTGGACAAGAGAGCCAGAAAGATTCACTGTCGATCCAACCCATCACACGCTGGGACTAAACACCTAGTTGCCAGTCAGACGTCCACCGCGGTGGACACTAGGCGGTTTGCATAGCAGTTTTGGATAGTCGCTTGATCAAAGCCACTGGATCAAACTGGTCTTGACGTTGGCCCAAGGTAATACTGTGAAAATACGCTCCAAAGTCCCTGATGCGTTTTCCAAGTTGTAGCATGATGAAGATCGCGCATGACGCTTTCTGAGCTCCTACTGCATTCATGGCTTTCTCGAATGTATCTGGGTGAATCCCCATCATGGGTGCAAGTGTTCGAGCATGGTTTTCAATGTCCAACCAGTTTCTAAGTCTCTCTGTGGAGAACGATGTCGCTTGATCGCAAACTGAGGTTAGCAAGTCTGGTTTCAGAGCTTCATTGCCTATGTTGCTTTCTAAATCTTTTTTTTCTTCTTCAGACTTAGATTGGTGTCGGACAGTTTGTCCGTCATTGGCGGGCAATTCTACAGTTTCTGGTGGGTCATCTGGGGTATGCAAACTCTGGCATTCTCTGTCTGTGTCTGCGAGTAGCGCGTGGTATTCAGGGAGGCTCAGCTTCCTGCGCAGAGCTTTCCGTGCGTGGTTGATGAATGTGTTGCTGGGATCATGCTCTTCCAAATGGGCGAGCTTTGTAAGGATCTGTTTGCGGGCAAATATCCGATCCCGCCGGTTATTTTCCATCTCATGTGCGATGGCGACAAGCTCGTTCGCGCGTTGGAGGAGGGGGGCTAGAGACAGTCCATAGCTGATGCATTGACCGTCGGATGAGCGAACGCGGTAGCGCTTTCGGTTCGAGCTGTCATTGCGCTTGATGAAACCGAGTTCAACGAAACGGTTGATGTGTCTGCGGAGGGTCCGTTCGTCGATACCGCCGACGCGCTGGCAAATCGAGTTGTTGGACGCGAAAACCGTTTCGCCATGGCCTGGTTTCAAGAAACTGAGCATTGCTTGAAGTGTTTGGATATGGCCAGGACGTAGACCGAACACGCTGCGTGCATCTCTCAGTGCCCTGAAGATGGTCCAAATGTCGGTTTCAGCCGCAGAAATTGGACCGCGTGATGCATCAGCACCAGCGGTTCCGATCGATAGTTTTGTAAATGCCATGGTTTGTTCACGACGACCGTTTGGCCCACAACTTCCCAGTCTCTTCCCAAGATTTCGCTCAGAAAAAGGCAATAAAATCCGTCCACCGAATCGGTGACTCTTGACCGGTTTGCTGGAGGTTGCTACATCATGAGTGCTAATCGAATGATGAGGGCTCTCCAGGGGAAACTTTGGGGGGCTCTTTTCTTTCTGGTCTTCGCTTTTCTCCTCTGCTCGCGTTACTCTGTGTGGCTTGGGTTAGGACCCAGAGCCGCTCTCATTCCGCCACTGTTCGAAGAGCTGCAAAAGCGTTGCCTCCGCGCGCTCTTCGAGCCATCGGCCGAATTCTGGGTTGTCCTTCTTGGCGATCTTGATGGCGATCGTTTTCTGATCGACTGTCAGCGTTCCCACAGAGCTACCGTCCCCATCTTTGACGACGGACGTTAGGCTGCGGTTGGCTTGCTTATTGTCGCTACGCGCCTTGTTCGAGCAAGCCGAGTAGACTGCCTGAAACTTCTCCGCGCTTGGAGTGTCGTCGGGCAGGGCGGCAATCGCCTCTTTGGCCGTGTTCACCAGATCTATCTTTTTCGAGAACGCCGCCAGGTCACCCCATTGCCGTCGTCCGATGCCATGTGCCGGCCCGATCAGCTGTACAAGCCCTTCTGGCAGTTGCTCTATGACGACGCGATGGTTGGATACGCCCTGCCGTGTCAAGCCTAGAGCATCCTGAATAACGTTTGGCTTGTAACCTGATTCCTGCATCTCTTTGATAAAAAGAGATTTCTCGATAAAAGACGGGTCTAGTCGGAGGTTGTTCTCTTGGCCCTGTGCGATCAGAGATGCGTCGTCATCCAAGGTTCGAACGATCGCCTTGACCGTTCCGCCGACCATGCGGATTGCTGCAAGTCTGCGTCGGCCGTAGATGATACGGTATCTGTCCGGTTGGGCCGATGGACGGACCATAATTGGCACTTGTTGCCCATGCTTGCGAATGCTTTCGGCCAACTCATCAATACTGGAATCCTCCAGCACCAACCGATCGCGCAGACCATCCATGTCAATCTGATCGGGCTCGATGTCCCGAATGGAATTCGCGGTGATCTCGCGCAAAGAGTCGCGCAAGCCGCCAACAGATCCTGGCAGTTTTGCCGCTTTTGGCGGGGTAGGGGAGGGGGCCGCGCTCTCCTTCTCGTCCTTTGGAGGCTGATTGAAGATATTTCGGGCCATCAGCGACGCCCCCATGCCATTTGGATTGTTTGCTCCAACTCATCGCCAACGCCGTTCACGCTGGTCAGAGCGCGATCAATCGTTTTCCTGATGAACTGGCTCGGATCAACTTCGTAGACGGTTTGCTGGGTCATACCGGCGTCCGAGATTGCTGTAGACTTCAGCATTGGCTCAGTCATGACCTGTCCGGCCAAGATCGATCTCAGGTAGCCCGCCATCTGGGTCTGAGGCCCGTCCGACGGCTCGTATCTCGTGATCAAGAACTTTACGAAGTCCCATGTAACGCGCCGGCCAATGGCTTCTTCGACAGCCTTTACCGTTTCCGAAGCAAGTTTCAGGAACTGGCTCATTGAAGCAATGTCGAGCATGCCTGGTACGACCGTTACCAGGAGTCCCGTCGAGGCTGCCAACGCCGTTAGGGTCAGAAAGCCAAGTTGAGGCGGGCAGTCGATCAGAACGATGTCGTAACGCGCCTCAACTTCCTCAAGCGCTAAGGCGAGGCGCTCCGCAAATATGGGCTGCACCCGACGGGCGAGGGCGTTTGCCGTCTCAGTTTCGTATTCCGAGAGCATTAGGCCCGCCGGAACCATATCGAGCTTATGGAAGTAGGTCGTTTGGATGACGTCGGCGAGTGGAACTTGCTCCTCATATCTCAGAGCATCATAGATTGTGCCGCCTTCAGCGAACTCGAGCTCAGGCCGAAAACCGAAAAAAGTGGTCAAACTTGCCTGCGGATCGAGATCCAAGACCAACACTCGGTAACCTCGCAAAGCATACCGTTGTGCAAGATGGATCGTCGCTGTTGTTTTTGACGATCCGCCTTTGAAATTGACGACAGATATCACCTGGAGACGATCGCCTTCACGTCGACCGGGGCGGTAGCTTTCTGCGTTCTTTCCGGTGCGCCCCAGAATGTCGCGCAGCTTATCGATCTCTTGGGCTGTGTAGAACCGGTGTCCGCGGTTGTCTGTATGAACTTCCGGGAAGCTGCCGTCCTTGTGCCGGTTGCGCAGGTTAGATGTGCTAACGCGCAGGAGGCTGGCAACTTCGGTAGAACTGAAACGGCGCAGGGACTTTCGTTCTTCGGGCTCGAAAGCGATCTTCATCTGGCGATCCAAAGATTCAGCCAGATTGTCGGCAAATGCTCCGATGTCAGAAGAGCCTATGCCTTGCGCGTATCCAACGTTACGATCATCCATGTCCTGCCGCCCACTCTCGGCCTCTGTTGAGGCTCTTGGTCATTCTGACGGTGTACAGCGCGTCTGACGCGCTTTGCCGTCAGAACGGGAATGCCACGATCAAGTGAGTCCGGCAAGAGGAATCTAGATGTAGTGTGAAAGTTATCCACAGCACCAATACGTACAGTCACATCAAGATAACCGCAAGTTGTTGATTTTATGGCAATAAGTCCACAAGACCGTGCTTCAAGCCACTCATGAGGATTGTTTGGACGGTATTGGCTAAACCCATGCAACCAATGGCACAATTGACCTTCTGACGGTGTTTGGAGCGATAGATCCAGCTGTTTGAGCCTCTGCTAGTTACAGTTGGGAGTGAGCCGATTCTGATGAAATTAGGCCAAGCCGCTCCGCTCGTTCGAGCAACATTTTGACCGAAGACGGCTGCCAGTTGGCACGACCTCGAGGGGTCCGTTCGCGCATCGATTCCAGCCGGTCGCAGATCGCCTGCAGCGTGATCTCGGGGTCCGCGCCTTTGATCGCGGCGACAATCGCCGGCAGGCGGTCGTCGGTGTAGCGGCGCCCGGCGCGGGTCAGCACCTCGGCGGGCAGGAACCCGTCGCGCACATAGGCGCGCACGGCGCGCAGCAGGCGGCCCTGGGTCCAGCGCCGATCCGGGGGCAGGGGGGCGTTGATGATCCGCAGCACGTCCTCCCAGGCCATGTCGGGCCGCAAGCGGCGCACATGGGGCACCCAATCCTGCGCGGTCTCGTTCAGGCGCTCCATGTAGCCGTCCTGCCGCGCCAGCCGCACCTTGCGCAGCGCGGCGGGATCCTTGGCGCGTAGCCCAGGATTGCCACCAACGCGCCCTTTGGCGCGCGCAGAGGCAAGCCCGGCCTTGGTGCGTTCGCGGATCAGAGCGCGCTCGAACTCGGCCGCGGCACCCAGAACCTGCAGCGTGAACTTGCCTTGCGGGGATGCGGTGTCGATGGGATCCTGCAGGGAGCGGAAGAAGGCGCCCTTGGCCTCTAGACGTTCGATCACCTCCAGCAAGTGCGACAGAGACCGCGCAAGCCGGTCGATCCGCACAACGACCAGCGTATCGCCGCTCTGGACGCGTTCGAGCACGCGTGCCAGCACTGGTCGCGCGCGATTGCCGCCCGAGGCGTGCTCTGCAAAGATCTCGACGCAACCCGCAGACTGAAGGGCCTCAGACTGGGGCAGGGGGGTCTGATCCTCTGTGGAAACACGGGCGTAGCCTATCAGGGGCATGAAATCGGGCCGTTTGCAATTTAAGGTATCGCTACTAAACGACCGTTTGTAAGCGAATTCAAGTGCGGGCTCTGTGGGGCTGTTCAATACAAAGCCCTTGGTTCCCTTACGCTGAGCGCGATCAGCGAGCTCTCGCAGACCATTGCGCGCGCGTGCTATATAAGGTGTGCAGGCGCACCCTGACAAAACCCTTGGATAAAACGCAAAAGTACCATATTTTGCACATATGGAGCCTCAAGCATGTATAAATTATAGTATTTTTGATGATCCTCTTGAGGATGCGGAGGAGCTTGAAGAGACTTCTGAGGACGACCTGTGGTTCCTGCCCGGTCCGATGGAAGAGGAGCCGCATTTTCTGCCGCCCGGACCTAGGGCCGAAGTGCGTGAGACCGCTGTTCTCGACGATTGGCGACATGCCGAGGCGGGCCATGCTGCCCGCCTTGCCCGTGTGGCCTGCCGGATCGGGGCGTTAGACGACCGTCTGAAGCGTGGCCCGGAAGGCTGGCGGCACAGGCTTGCGTTGATCGAGGCGGCAGACCTCAGCTGGTTTGCAGGCGACCGAATTGGCCCGGATCGGCTGGCGCTCTGGATATCCATGCGCTTGTCCGGCGTGCAGGACGACACCGCAGCGCTTGCGCGTGTCGGATGGGCGGTGCGGCGTCTTACAGGCGGTCCCGGCCCAGAGGTGGACCTGTCCGCCTTCCTCGATCGCCGTGACCCCGAGAACATGGTGGATGAAGCCGAGCCCTTCGCGGATCGCGCGGGCGGGTGGCTTGACCTGATGGCGCAAGCCGCCGACCTGCACCCGATCACGCGTGCCTGCATGGGGTTTCACCTCTGGAGCCTCGCGGGCCTCGGACAGCAGAGCAACCGCATGGAAGCGGCGGTCACGGCGTCGCGCATTGCCGCGCATGAGGGCGAGGGGGCAATATTCGCACCCCTGGCCATGGGTGGGGCGGGGGCGCTGCGCGCCGGCGGCCCCCCGGCTGAACGTTTGGCGCGATGGCTCGAGAAAATGGAAACGGCCTGCCTGACCGCGATGCGGCACCTCGACGATATCGAGACATGGTCGGCGCTGGCGGAAGCCGAAATGACCCCACTCTCGGGCAAGACGCCGCCAGCCCTGCGCGGAGTGCTGACCGAATGGCCCCTGGTCTCTGCCCCTATGGCCGAGGCCCTGACCGGAGCCAGCCGCGCCGCTGTCCAGCGCAACCTCGCCTGGATGGAAGCGCGGGATCTGGTCCGCGAGCTAACAGGGCAAGGACGGTTTCGAATGTGGCGCGCCACAAACTGATGGTCGAACCGATCTGTGCGGCGGCCATGTTGCGTCTATCCGCAGCGCAGCTGAAACGGTGAGGAGCGCCGTTTTCCAGATTCTCGAGGTCAAAGAGTTCGGCTGATCGGCTGAGACAATTCGGCTTTCGCCGCGTCCCCAACTACCATGAAAGCATTGTCGACTGGGTCGTGACCGGTCTGCGGGTATAAACCGGACAGACCATACAACGCTCCAAGCGACGAACGTGCCGTTGTCGTAACGGCCTGTCTAATGATGTCTTTTTGAAAATCGCCGACGGAAAGAGCAGGGGCAGGACATGAAGCTGCAAAATCTCGAACGCCATCAAGCCTGGATCTATCTCGCTGCCATCCTCTCCGGTCTGGTCTTGGGCGCGCTCGCGCCCAGTATCGCGGGGGTGTTAGAAGCACTGCTGTGGCCGGTGCTGGGATTTATGCTTTTCACTACCTTCGCTCAGATGCCGCTCGCGCACTTGCCGCGCGCGACGCGCGACCGGCGTTTCATCGGCACCCTGCTGATCGGCAACTTCGTCCTGGTGCCGCTGCTGGTCTGGGGGCTGATCGCGTTCCTGCCTGACGATCCTGCGCTTCGGCTCGGGGTGCTTGTCGTGCTGCTGGTGCCCTGCACCGACTGGTTCATCACATTCACCTATCTCGGTCGCGGCGATGCGGTGCGTGCCGCGACCGCGACACCGATCCTCCTCGCGGTTCAGTTCGCCTGTCTGCCGCTCTTCCTCTGGCTCTTTCTGGGCAACGCATTCCTTGAGCTTCTCGCCGCCGATCGCATTGCCGCCGTCTTTGCGGCGCTTATCCTGCTGCCGCTCACAGCGGCTTTCCTGCTGGAGCGTTGGGCAGAGGCGCGCCCGGAGCGGGCCACGATAGTAAATCGCCTCGCCTGGCTGCCGGTTCCGCTTCTGGCTGTCGTGGTGTTCCTGATCGCGGCCTCGCAAGTCGACGTGGTACGGGATGCGCTACCGGTTCTGGCGCAGGTGGCGGGCGTCTACGTCGCCTACCTCGTCGCCGCAGCACTTCTGGGTGCGGCGACCGGGCGGGCGGCCGGATTGCCCACTAGCGTGCGACGAACGGTCATCTTCTCGCTCGGAACCCGCAACTCCTTCGTCGTACTTCCGCTGGTGCTGGCGCTCGGACCGGAGTGGAACGTGGCGGCCGTGGTCATCGTCTTCCAGTCGCTCTTCGAGCTCTTCGGCATGGTCGCCTATCTGTGGATCGTGCCGCGCTATCTGGTCCCCGAAAATGCGGCGAACACGCAGGACTCCGCGGCGAACGAATGATCGCAAACAACGGCGCTGGCACCATTGCCCGCTTGGCTGACATGCGTGGGCGTCCTCAACTATGGCCCTTCAGGTCACCTCCGTCAGCGCGTCGATCACAGGGCATTCAGGGACATCGTCACCGGTGCATTGCGCCACGGTGGAGGACAGCACGCGTTCGATGCGTTTGAGATCGTCGATCTTGGCGCGGACCGAGGCGAGATGCGAATTTGCAAGACCCTGCACCTCACCGCAGGTCTGGACCCCGCCATCGACCAATGCGAGCAGATCGCGGACTTCGTCCCGCGTGAACCCCAGCTCGCGTGCCCGCATGATGAAGCGCAGGCGCCCGACATGGCTCTCGTCATAGGCCCGGTAATTCTTCGACGTGCGCGGCGGCTCGGGCATGACGCCGATGTTCTCGTAGTAGCGGATGGTCTCGAGGTTGCATCCGGTCAGTTTGGCCAGATCGCCGCGCCTGAGGACCTTCACCGATCTGTGATGATTATTCACACCAAACCCCCTTGAGCCTGTACCAGCTACAGACCCTAGATTGAGATCATCATTGAGGCAAGGATGATTCGAACCATGACTGAAACCACATCTGCGGGCCGCCAGACGGCAATGGGCGAAACCCCGGCTGCCGACAAAAAGACATGGGCGACAACCGGGCTCGGCGTACTCGGCGCGCTGGCCATGACCTCCTGCTGTATCCTGCCGCTGGTGCTGGTGAGCTTCGGCGTCACCGGCGTGTTCATCGCGCAGCTCGGCGCGTTCTATCAATACAAGTGGATCACCTTCGCGCTGAGTGCCGCCTTCATCGGATACGGCTTTTACAAGGCGTATAGCCCGATCCCGGCCGAAGCCTGCGCCGACGGCACCTGTGCGCGGCCGATGAACCGAACACTGATGCGATCCATTCTCTGGGTTGCCACCGCGATCGTCGCCGTGGCGATGATCTTCCCCTACCTGACACCCTACCTTCTGTCCTACTGAAAGGCCGTACCCATGAAGTCACTCCATCTTGCCCTTGCGGTCGTTGGCACTCTCTCAGCTTTCCCCGCCAGCGCCGCCGAACAGCGCATCAATATCGGGGTCGGCGAACTGACATGCCCGACCTGCTCCTACACGGTGGCGGCGGCCATGCGGGGCGTTCCCTCGGTCGAGATCATCGACTTCACGGAAGGAGAGGAATTCGGCACCGGCACCTACATCGTCGCCTTTGATGACGAGGCCACCGATCAGGACATGATCGTCGAAGCAATCCGCGCCACCGGCTATCCGGCGGACATCGTCGAGTCCGGTGATTCCTGATCGCATTCACCGACCCGCACCCGGAGCTGGAGACAGCATGACAGACATGAACAATAACAATGAACCCACGACCCTTTTGCGGCGCGGCCTCATCGGCAGCGTCATAGCAGCGATCTGTTGCTTCACGCCGTTCCTGGTGGTGATCGTCGCCGGGGTAGGGCTTTCGGCCATTGTCGGATGGCTCGACTACGCGCTTTTCCCGATGCTGTTCGCCTCGCTGAGTGTGGTTGCATATGCCCTGTGGCTTGAGGCTGGAAAACCCGGGCGCAATCCAAAAATCCCTCTCATCGTCCTGGCCGTTGTTCTTTCGGCACTCCTGTTCTGGCTGGAATTCCGCTTTGCGCTGCGGATATCGGCCGCCGCCGCTTTGGCGGTGGCGGGATATGCGCTCTGGCTCAGAAAATCAGGCAGGTCATCAGTGAGTCAGATCAAGAGAAACTGGCACAAGGAAAGGAACAGGCATGACCAAGACCTATGACCTCATCGTGATCGGCGGCGGCACCGCTGGAAATGGCGTTGCCCGGATGGCGGCGGAGGCAGGCTGGAGCGTCGCCAGCATCGACAGCGAACCCCATGGCGGCACCTGCGCCCTGCGCGGCTGCGACCCCAAGAAAATGCTGGTCGCGGTCACCGAGGGTGTCGAATGGGCCGAAAACATGGAAGGCAAGGGGCTGGAGACGCAACCTTCGGTCAACTGGCCCGACATGATCGATTTCAAGCGCAGCTTCACCGACAACATGCCGCCGCGCATAGAAGGCGGAATGGAGAAGGCGGGGATTGACGTTTTGCACGGAGAGGTACGGTTCACCGGCTCCGATACGATCGAGTTGAACGGCGAAACCCTGACGGCGAAGCATTTCCACATCGCCACCGGCGCGCGGCCGATGACGCTGAACATTCCCGGGGAAGAGCATCTGACCACCAGCACCGAGTTTCTTGAACTCCCCGACCGTCCTGACCGCATCGCCTTTGTCGGCGGTGGCTTCATCGCGATGGAATTCGCACATATCGTCAGGCGCGCCGGGTCCAGCGAAGTGACCGTGCTGGAAATGGCGGATCGCCCCCTTGGCAACTTCGACCCCGATCTGGTCGAAATGCTGGTCGAAGGCACCGAGGCACTTGGCATCGACCTGCGCACCAAGGCGAAGGTCACGAAGATCGAGAAACAGGGCGATGAATTCACCGTCACAGTGGAACGCGCCGACGGCACCGAAATCGTGACCTGCGACCTGGTGGTGCATGGCACAGGCCGGGTGCCGAATATCGACGGGCTGAACCTCGAAGCCGCAGGCGTCGAATACGCGCGCCGCGGCATCAATGTGAGCGACGCGATGCGCACCACCAACCCGGCGATCTTCGCCGCGGGCGACTGCACTGACAGTGGGCCCAAGCTGACCCCGGTGTCCGCCTTCGAAGGGCGTGTGGCAGGCGAGAACCTGCTGGCTGGAGAGGACGAGCGTACCGTGGATTATCCGCCGATCCCGTCGGTAGTCTTCACCCTGCCGATGGTGGCCACCGTGGGCTTGTCGGAAGCGGCGGCCAGGGAACAGGGGCTGAAGTTCGACACCCATTTCGAAAAGACCGGGGACTGGTATTCGTCGCTGCGCGTCGGCGCGAAACATACCGGATTCAAGGTTCTTGTCGAACAGGGCAGCGGGCAGATCCTCGGCGCGCATCTGATCGGACCGGGCTCCGAGGAACAGATCAATCTCTTCGCCATGGCCATGGGTGCCGGGCAGACCGCCAACCAGATTAAGGCGATGATCTTCGCCTATCCGAGCTATGCCTCTGACATCGGGTCGATGGTGTAATTTCAGAATTTTGGCCGGGCGACCGTCGCGATGTCCGGTCGCAGGCCAAGGAAGAAGACATGGACCAGACCGTCAAGAAAAAGGATTGCTGCTCATCGAAAGAGGTGAGCGGCGACCAATATGACCTCATCGTCGTGGGAGCCGGCTCGGCCGGGTTCTCTGCCTCGATCACGGCAGCCGAGGCCGGAAAGCGCGTGGCTCTTGTCGGGCACGGCACCATCGGCGGCACCTGTGTGAACGTTGGCTGCGTGCCATCCAAGGCGATGATCCGCGCCGCCGAGGCGGTCCATGGCGGCGCGTCCGCTGCCCGGTTTCCGGGCATCTCGCCTTGCGCCCATGCCGTGGACTGGGGTGGCGTGGTGAAAGGCACCGCCGATCTGGTCGAGGAGATGCGGCAGAAGAAATACATCGACCTGCTGCCCGCCTATGAGAACGTCACCTATATCGAGGAAGGCCCGGCGCGACTGGTCGAGGGTGGCGTCGCTGTCGGAGGCCGGGTGATATCCGCGCCGCGCGTCCTGATTGCCGCCGGGTCTCGCCCGCATATACCTGTAATTGACGGGATCGAGGCCGTGGAGGCGTTGGATTCCTGGGGACTGCTGACTCTACCCGACCGGCCCGAAAGCATCCTCGTTCTGGGCGGCGGCTATATCGGCTGCGAGCTGGCGCAAATGGCCTCGAGACTGGGGGTGAAGGTCACGCTAGTGACCCGCTCACGCCTTCTGCCAGGCGCCGAGCCGGAGGTGACCGAGGCGCTGACGGAGGCGCTGAAGGCGGAGGGCATCACGGTCGAGACCGGTCTTGCTTACGTCTCGGTCGCGAAAGCTGCGGGCGGCGTCAGTCTGACTGTCGAACGGGGTGGCAAGACCGAGGATCTGACCGCCGAACGGCTGGTTGTGACCACCGGTCGGATCGCCAATTCCGAGAACCTTGGATTGGAAGAGCTTGGCATCGAGACCGATGCGCGCGGCTCGGTCATGGTCGGCCCCGACATGGCGACCACGCGTGCCGGCGTCTGGGCCGCGGGCGATGTCACTGACCGTGACCAGTTCGTCTACATGGCGGCCTATGGTGCCAAGGTGGCGATCAATAATGCCCTTGGATTGGAGCAGATGCGCTATGACAACGCGGCGATGCCGTGGGTCGTGTTTACCGACCCGCAAGTGGCCGGCGTCGGCCTTTCGGAGGTTGAGGCCAAGGCGGCGGGGCACAAGGTCAAAACCAGTGTGATCACGCTCGACAACGTGCCCCGCGCCGTCGCTGCACGCGATACCCGCGGCGTGATTAAGCTGGTGGCCGACGCGAAGACCGACCGCCTGCTGGGCGGTCAGATCGCAGCACCGGAGGGGTCGGACACGATTCAGGCACTGGCAATGGCGCTTATATTCGGCATGACCGCACGGGCGCTCGGAGAGACGATCTTTCCTTATTTGACCACGGTCGAAGGGCTGAAACTCGCCGCACAAACCTTCGACAAGGATGTAGCCAAACTCAGCTGCTGCGCGGGGTGAAAAGACGAGAAATTCCGGCGACACCGACTCATAAGCAGCGCTCATTGTGAACCAGCGCGTACAAAGCCACAAAGTGCTTGTGGCGGTCAGCATTCTCTCGGCATGGAGGCTGACGGCGGTAACGGATAATCACATATTAGAGCCAGCAGTGCACATCCCACGTTTTGTCATTAGGTTGGTTATTGTGGCGGGGTTCATAAACAGACCGATCTCATCAAGATGGAAAGTGATCGGGAGTTGCCGAGAACGTCGCTGGGTCAACAATTGGTCATTACATTAGCCCTGTCTATTTGATCGCCCGCAATACAAAGAAAGAATCGCCATGAATACAGTTGATACTGATTCTCGCACAACAGGTTCACTACCCGCATTCAACGCCCGAACTTTAGGGTTAATGTTCGTCGCAGGTTTCTTTGCAACCGTCGCGTTCGATCTGTTGGGTCAGATCATCAGCCCGGGCTTGGGCTTTTCGCGGTTGTCACCGCACGGGCTAGCGAGGAGCTTACTCGGCAGCCTTGGTCTGCCGAACGGTGACTTCGCGGGATATTTCGTACATTTTTATCTTGTTGGCCTGATTGGCTATCCCGTCGGTTGGTTGTTCGTCTTTAGACCAATTTGGCACCGTATCGCGGGGCAGACGAACTGGCTTTTGCCCTCAGCGATCTATGGATTCGGCCTGTGGGTGTTCGCCATAGGGGGCATTACGTCTGTCGCAGGCCTTCCTTTCTTTCTGAATTTCACCGGCATTACCTGGGTAGCGTTGGTGGGTCATGTCCTATACGGTGTCGTATTGGTTGCGACACTGCGGGTAATTGATCGACCGTAAATCGGATCGTCGGGATGTGATCGGAGCGACGATTTGCCTGTTCGGGGCGGCAAGACCCTCGCCGTATGTTGGTGCCACCCCCGAACAGCCAGACCCGCGTAACGCTCGGGACCGGGATCATGAAAAAGCGTGGCACGCTACAATTTCCGGGCCAACGACCGGTCACTATGGATGAGAAATCACCGTCAGTTGCCAGTAGCCCTATTGCAGGAAATGCAATTCTTGTTGATGGTGATCGATGGACCCACTCCTGATGAGAGCCAAGCGAAAGAACCATCGGCTTTCGTCCGGAAACCTTCAATAGGAAGCGAAAACCGTGCGTATAGTCGAACTCGGTTTCGGATCATCCGAGTTGCTGGGCTGTGTCCACGACAGGTAAACCCCTTCATTCGTTCGCGCCGTGCGCGGGAAGTTGACCGAACCTGCGCCGTTGTTTCGCGCAATCAGTTGCAGGTCCTTACACTGCTGACCGGTTGTGATCTGGCAAGCAAGGATCACCTCGCTCTCATTTGTCCATTCGACCCACGTCACGAACGCAGTCTGAGGGTCCAGCATGAGAACATCTACCCGACCGGCAGCAATGCCCAGGCTGACTTTCGCCGGATCGCCAAAATTCCTTCCGCCGTCGGAAGAGAACGCAACCTTGACTTCCGGCTTGTCATTTGCAGCCGTGAACCAGGCCACGGCGGCTGTTTGACCGGCGGTCGCGATGGCGGGGCCATTGACCGGGCAGCCGGAGATTTCCCAGCCGTCATTGTGGACGTTTGTTGGTTCTGACCACATGCCGCCTTGGTGTCTTACGACAGATATATCCCTGATTTCCGCATCTGTTCTGTCGCGGTATGCGACAAGGACGGTGCCATCGTCCAGCGATGCGGCGGACGTCTGGCAGCATGAACAGGTCTGCGCATCGACAAGAACATCATCGGTTCGCGTACCTTCGGGCGTGATCCGGGTTGCGCGCAACTGCATTGCATCCGGGTAGTTGCTGGCTGCGCTGGTGAAAAGCGGCTTGTCATATGCGCGTCCGTCAAGCCAGACAGACATCAAGGAACCGTCTTCGAGCGGCTGGAGCGTGACAAAACCGTGTTGGCTGACCGACCGATCATCATGTGGCGTTATCGGAGCGCTCCATGTCAGGCCCTCATCCGGCGAAAGAGAGATCTTGACGTCATAGGCATAGTCGTTTTTGGAATTTTCCCACAGCCAGTGAGCCGCAAAGGTACCGTCATCAAGCGCAACAACGGACGGAAAATCGGCCCAGTTCACGAAGAGTTCGTCGGACACGGTAACAGTGCGGGCCGCGCTCCATTCTGCGTTTTCAAGGACCGACAATTTTACCGCAAACCCGTCAGGGTGTGGTTCGGTCCAACCCAGCAGGACCCGATCATCTTGCAGTGCGAACAGGGTGGGTTCCTGCGCATTGTTCCCGACCGGTGGGGCCAGGTCGGAGAACTCCAACGGCTCGGCAAGGGCAATGTTTGCCGTCATGGCCGCAAACAGATACGCAACACTCAAAACAGAATGGATTTTTGATGGCATTGCGCACCTTTCCGATTATCAGACCAGCGTCATTCACAACCTGAGCATAGGCAAATTTTGGCGAGTGCCATGTAAACTTTTGTATGACGGGCCTGTGCTTGTTGTGAAGAGCGATATCCCGTTGTGGCACAGCTTCGCGTCAACGGTTGGCGCAACCACCGCTCCGACCTCAGCTGACTTGCACCCAGGTCGCCATGCCATCAGCCTGATGGCTCAGCATATGGCAGTGCAGCATCCACGCGCCGGGATTGTCGAGTACGCACACAATCGTCATCGCCTCGCCCGGCGCTACGAGGGTCGTGTCGCGAAGGTGGGTTCGCGCACCATTCTGATCGGTTTCCCAGAAATGGTGGCCATGCAGGTGGATACCGTGCGGAAAAGCAGTGTCGTTCACCATCCGCACCTGCACTGCTTCACCACGTCTTGCCGAAATCAGCGGTTTGTTCGGCAGACCGCTCACGTCGTTGAAGGCCCAGCCCCCGAACCCGCCGTGCGCGCCGCCCCCGGCACCGCCTTGCATGAAGAGATCTGCCGTTTGCGTGATCTCTCCGGGCGCGGGCACTGGGTTCGCGGGGAGGGGAGCTATCGGCGCAGACCGGATTTGTCGCTGACCGTTCAACACAATGCGCCCCAGTTCCTCGCCACCCGAAGGCACGGTTTCTCTTAGGATCACATCACCCGTCACATCCGCGATGATGTCGATGCTCTGCGCCGGTGCGAGTTTTAGATTGCCCAGCGAAACCAGCTCGGGCAGCGGCATCCCGTCATAGGCCACACAAAAGCCCGTCAGCCCATCGATACGTATCTCGAAAATGCGATCCGGTGTCGGATTGATCAGACGCAACCGGATGCGATCCCCCAGCCGCGCCTGCTCAGACGACAGGAAGGTGGCCATCAAGTCCCCCAGCCTACCTGCTGTTATGAAATCAGCGCGGTCGAATTCCATGTCGAACTGGCCGGTGTCATCAAGCCGAATGTCGAAGAGGATGGCCGTGATGTCCTGATCCACGTCTGGCGGGGCAGGTTCTTCGACGATCAGGGGGCCGAACAGCCCGCGGGCGACCCGTTCGTAGGAAAGGTAGTGGGAGTGATACCAGTAGGTTCCGGCATCGGGAACCGGAAACCGGTATTCGTAACCCTCATTCGGGATGATGACATCCTGTGTCAGCACGTTTACGCCGTCCATCGCGTTGGGCAACCGAATGCCATGCCAGTGTACGAGGGTCCCGTCCTCCAGCCCGTTTTCCACCCGCGCCCGCAGAATTTCGTTCTGGCGCAGTCTGATTTCGGGGCCGGGACAGGTGCCATTGAATCCAAGCATTGCAATGTCCCGCGACCCGATCCGGGTGAAGGCCGTGCCGGGCGTCAGGGTGACAGGCACCGAAGCCGCACTCAGGGGCAGGGGGAGCGTGGCTGCGCCAAGCGCAACCATCATCTGACGACGCGTAAGCATGGGTTTCCGTGTATTCCTTGTTTGGGGCCTGCAAACCACATCCCCCACCTTTGCGGAAGGGCGCCCCGGCGAGATATTTTGATACATTGCAGATCGGCGTGCCTGTTTGGCAAAGCGCCGTGAAGCACCTAACGTATCTGCAGGTCCTGAATGGCCGCAAGGATCTTTCCGTCGGTATCATCGCTGTCGGCTGTCACAGCAAGACCGACCAGAACCTTTGGCCTGTCCCCGAACGCACGCACGAAATCGCGATCCAGGTTCACATTCTCGGTGAAGTTGCCGGTTTGCGCCGTTTGCAGAATTTTCGATTTGAGACCCGTCGAGTAGGGGCTGTTCAGCAATGCGCCTTTCGCATGATTGCCACCCCAGACATAAACCAGCGCCCGCGTATTGGGATCACGCAGCAATTTGCGCGCCGTTGTTCGGCCAAGCGTGCTTGCGGTCTGCGGATCGACGAACACGAAGTACAAGGCGAGATTGCGATCGTCGCCGCCGCGCCGTGTGAGGTCGGTTCCCTTAACACCCTGCGTGACGGACCACCCCCACATTGCTGCCTTTGCGGTGCCAAGGGCCGCGCTGACAGGGCGCCAGAGAACAGACACCGTGCCGTCGGAAATCACGTCCAGCCGCCGACCTTGCAGGCCGTATTCGTTCGAAAAGAGCCGCAAGAGGCCCTGTTCTTTCCAGTTTCCATCGAATGGGATTGTCTTTCCTTGCGCATAGAGGGGCGGGGCGTTTGCAGCTAATGCAACAAAAGCGATGAAAAGTGTCGCTGCGAGGGACCGTATAAACATCTGAACTCCTATTGCGATGCCGCTGGTCCTGCTTTGGTCCCGGTCATCAGCATTATGTGCCGTCATGATCCGTTGAATTGTGCCGGGCGCGCGCAACTTCAATGAACATATCCGTGATCATAGATGTGGTTGCGCAATGGTCGTTGCAGGACGCGGGAGCGAATTCAGATCATGGAGCGCGACCTTGATCGGCTGATTTCCCGCAACGGACGGATCCAGTAGGCGGCGGAGCTTCCAACCGTTACAAACAAGTACAAAACTCATGGGATACAAGCGCCTGAACACATGGACGCGGGTGCCGATGTGCGTCATCTGTGGTTCAACGGAACCGACTCCCGCACGCAAGGATGGCACATTCACCACAACGCTTTGGGCTGGGGACAACAGGGTTGAACGCGCCAACGTCCGTTGCGGGAAACAACATGTGGCCTTGTGTGAAACAGGTAAAGGTAACAAAGGATGCTGACTTCGATCATCCAATTTCCTGACATCGGAACAGAGATTTTTGCCGTTGATATCGGATCGTTCCGCTTTGCCCTGCGTTGGTATGCGCTGGCCTATATTGTTGGCCTCCTTATCGGCTGGCGCATCTGTGTCGAATTGGTCCGCTCTTCGTCAGTCTGGGGGGCCGGGGCGCCGCCGCTGCAACCCAAGCAACTGGAAGACCTGCTGACATGGATCATTCTGGGCGTTATCGTGGGGGGCAGGCTGGGGTTCGTGCTTTTCTATCAACCTCAGTACTATTTTCAGAACCCCGTCGAAATCTTCATGGTCTGGCAGGGTGGTATGTCATTTCATGGCGGCTTTTTCGGCGTGGTCGTGGCCATCTTGCTTTTTTGCTATCGCAACGGCGCACCCGTTCTATCAACGGCGGATCTGCTCGCTGTTGCAACACCACCGGGTCTTTTCCTCGGACGCCTGGCCAACTTTACCAATAACGAGCTTTGGGGCCGTCCGACAGATGTGCCCTGGGCGGTGGCATTCCCCGGCGAGGCGGCCCAGTCCTGCGCGGGCATCGTGGGCCTGTGTGGCCGCCATCCGTCCCAGCTCTATGAGGCGCTTCTGGAGGGCATCCTGCTTGGGTCAGTATTGATTTTTCTGGCTTGGAGGCGCGGTTGGCTGCGCTTTCCCGGAAGCCTTACGGGCCTGTTCCTGGCGGGATACGGAAGCGCAAGGTTCCTTGTCGAGTTCTTCCGGCAGCCTGATATGCAGTTCGTCACGCAGGACAACCCGATTGGACATGCGGTTCATTGGGCGGGCTATGGGCTGACAATGGGCCAACTGCTTTCGTTGCCGATGATTATCCTTGGCGCGGCCCTGATCGTATGGTCCCGCAGGCGTGTGACGGTTAATTCTGCGGATCTGGTGTCAACGTCAGATTAGATTTGAATATCCGATCGTAGTGTTGGCGAAGTGACCATTGCGGCGGACCCCGGTTGCCTGGGCCCGCATATGAACCTTGGGCGCGTGTTCAATGATGGGGCTTGCCGCCTTTCGCAATCATCAGATGGTGCTCTTGATGATGTGCACCGATTGTCATCAGACCAAAGAAACCAAGGCCCTGTATCTGTTCACCATCGCCACCCACGATCAGTGCGACACCATCCTCCATTTCTTCTGACGCAACACTCCAGCCTGTTTCACCGGCAAGGAACGGCGCATGGGCGGGAACTATTGTGTTGATGGCCGACAGAACACGCGGGCTGCCACGCACTTCGAACCGTGCGCCGTCGGGCCGCAGAATGCGGGTGACCTCTGCCTTTCGTGTCAAAAGGTCCATATCGACCAGATGGTCCCTCAGTTTGTCGATATTGACGGCGCCCCAGTCGGTTTCGGGATCGGCCTGGAGCAGCGCAACTATTTCGGCCATTTCGGCGAAGGCGGACTGGCCGGTTTCCTGGGGGGCGTCGGACGCGTGACCCATGGATGAATGCATTTGTTGCGAGGTAACGGGTGTCGCAAGCAAGACAGCGAAGAGAACGGGTATCAGTCGCATGGACCAGCCTTTCCTGGGTGTATTCGGATCCAGGCTAGTACCTGATCGGACCCTGAAATATGATTTGGATCATATGATGCCAGAACCCTATAATCTCATACCGCCCTCCGCCTTGCGTCCGCTGACGAGGGCCGCAGGGGATAAGGTTTTTCGTCAGGGCGCGCGGACCTGCGGCCTTTATGTTGTTAAGTGCGGGCGCGTTCATCTTGAGCGTGTCGGACCGGATGGCGAACGATTTATCATCTACCGTGCCGGGCCCGGGATGAGCCTTGCCGAAGCATCGGTGTTTTCGGATAGATACCACTGCGATGCGGTCGTGGCGGAGGCTGGGGCGTTTGTACAGATCGACAAAGCGGCGGTCTTGTCTGCCTTTGCAGATCCGGATTTTGCACGCGCCTATGCGCGGCAAGCGGCACAGCAGATACAAGCGCAACGTCAGGCGCTTGAGATCGTAGGCATCCGCCGCGCAGAAGAACGGGTCTATGCCGGTATGGTGGCGGACCTGCTTGAAAGCTCCGTTGTCGATTTTGCCAGCGCGCTACATCTTTCGCACGAGGCCACCTATCGGGCCTTGCGAAAGCTTGTGAATGATGGCCGGATCGCAAATCCGACCCGGGGAACGTATCATTTGCGCCCCTGAATGGATCAGCCGGACCATGCCCGGTTCGAGATAACAAAAGGTGCGGTAGCAAAACTTGGCGGGTATTTCGCTTGCCCGATAACAATGAGAATTGCTGCCCGCGGCGATGACCTGTTTTCAAAGATCGCCGTTATGCCCTGTCTTACTGCTCGCCGCTGACAGGTCGATTGCTTCAGCGCCGCTTTCGTCGAGGCACCGTGTTTCGATCTGCAGGGTTGCGAAAAAGAACCCGAAGTCCTTACGCAGCGTGTCATAGGCGGTTTGCAGGACCTTTTCTTGATCTGCTTGCTCTGCGACACGCAGATGCGCGGAGAAGACATGCTTGCCACTTGTCAGCGCCCGAGCATGAATATGGTGAACATCGGAAACCTCGTGCAGTTCTTCAAGGGTACGTTTGATTTCAGGCCGACTCACTTCGGGAGGCGTGCCTTCCATCAAAAGATGCGCCGCTTCTTTCAGCAAGCCCCAGCTCGCCCACAGCAGGACAAACCCGAATGCCATGCCAAGCAGCGGGTCGATCAGCAGAAACCCGGTGAATTCGATTACGAGGGCGGTCACGATGATCGACAGACTGCCAACAAAGGTCTGGATGATATGCCAGAACGCTCCCTTCGTGTTCAGATCTTCCTTGCTTTGCTTCCAGATCAGCGCAAGCGAAATGAACTCAGTAAAGAGCCCCCCGGCAGCCGCAATCAGCATCGGACCCGTTGGAAGATCAATTGGCGCAGACAAGCGCATGGTAGCCATCGCGATGACAACCACCGCCATCGCCAGCAAGAAGCCGCCATTCACAAGGGCGCCGATGATTTCGGCGCGCGCCCAGCCAAAACTCCGCTCTTCATCCGCCGGACGCAACGCCATGCGCGCCGCGACAATGGCGACCAGAACACCGCCCACGGCCGAAAAGGTATGGAACGCGTCGGAGATGACCGCGATCGACCCTGTCCATAGGCCAATCGCCAGTTCGATCACAAAATAGATGCCGGTCAACCAGGCTGATATCGCCAGCCCCTTGCCGCCGGACGGCATATGCCCCTGATGTCCGCTTGCCATCATCTATCTCCTTGGTTTGCGACTAAAGCCGAACCCGTCGCAGCCGCAGTGCATTGCTAATGACGGAGACCGAAGACAGGCTCATCGCGGCGGCGGCGATCATCGGCGACAGAAGAAGGCCGAAAAACGGGTAGAGAATACCAGCCGCGATGGGCACACCTGCGGTATTGTAGGCGAAGGCAAAAAACAGGTTCTGCTTGATGTTTCGCACCGTTGCCTTTGCCAATCGGCGCGCACGCACGATGCCGACAAGATCACCACCCAGAAGGGTGATGCCTGCGCTTTCCACGGCAACGTCGGCACCGGTGCCCATCGCAATGCCCACATCAGCCGCCGCCAGGGCAGGGGCATCGTTCACGCCGTCTCCTGCCATGGCGACCCGGGCCCCTTCTTGTCTGAGGGAGTCCACCAATGCCTTCTTGTCTTCGGGCAAGACGCCTGCGTGGACTTCATCAATACCCAGCTTTGCGGCGACGGCTTCGGCGGTTTTCTGATTGTCACCGGTTGCCATTATGACCCTGAGACCGAGGCGATGAAGGTCATCGATGGCGTCTGCCGTGGACTCCTTGATGGGATCGGCAACAGCGACAATGCCGGCAAAAGTGCCATCTATCGCCACAAGCATTGCTGTCTTTCCAGATTCACGAAGGTCGTCCGCAGCAAATTCCGCAATCGAAGCGTCAACGTTGATCTCTGCCATCATGGCGGGATTCCCAAGTGCCACGACCTGGCCATCGACCATGCCTTTCACGCCCTTGCCAGTCACGGCTTCGAATTCCGTTGCGTTCGGAAGCGTCAGCCCCCGTGCCAGCGCACCCTCGACTATTGCTTCGGCCAGCGGATGTTCGGAGCCCCGTTCGAGGGCCGCAGCCATTGTCAGCAGGTCATTTTCAGCCTTGTCCCCCGTGGGCACCACGTCTGTCAGCTTGGGGCGCCCTTCGGTGAGTGTTCCGGTCTTGTCAACGATGACGGTATCGACACGCGCCATGCGTTCCAGTGCTTCGGCGTCTTTGATCAGAACGCCAGCCTGTGCCCCGCGGCCCGCCGCCGTTGTGATCGAAATGGGCGTCGCAAGGCCCAAGGCACAGGGGCAAGCAATGATAAGAACGGATACGGCTGCCGTAACAGCGAAGGCGAGCGCGGGATCGGGCCCTAAGAACAGCCAGACAACGAAGGATATGATCGCAATGACGACAACCGTCGGAACAAAGACGGACGATACCCGGTCCGCCAGACCCTGAATCGGCGCGCGCGACCGCTTTGCACCTGCCACCATGTCCACGATCTGGGACAGGACCGTGTCCGCACCGACCTGTGTGGCCCGGATCGCCAATGTGCCGTTCTTGTTGATCGTGCCGCCTGTGACCCGGTCGCCTTGTGTTTTCTCGACCGGCAACGGCTCTCCGGTGATCATACTTTCGTCGATAGATGAATGCCCTTCGAGGACCTCGGCATCGACGGGTATGCTGTCGCCGGGGCGTACCCGCAACCTGTCACCCTCAACAATGTGTTCGAGAGGTGCGTCATATTCCGTCCCGTCCGGCAGGATCCGCCGCGCCGTTTTTGGTGCGAGATCGAGCAATGCACGGATGGCATCACCCGTCCGTTCGCGGGCGCGCAACTCGAGCACCTGACCGACAAAGATCAGCGCAACGATCACAACCGCAGCTTCGTAATATGTCCCGACGCTTTGGCCGTTTCGATACGCTTCGGGGAAAATGCCGGGCAGGAATGTTGCGGCAAGCGAATAGATATAGGCAGCCCCAACGCCAAGCGCGATCAGGGTCCACATGTTCGGCGATATATTCCTGATCGATTCCCACCCCCTTTTGAAGAAGGGAAGAGCCGCCCAGAGAATGATCGGGGTTGCGAGGACGAATTCGATGTAGACAGCCGTCTGATGTCCGATCCATTCCCGCACAGGTAGGCCGACCAGTTCACCCATCGTCAGGATAACCAGCGGAACGGCGGCTGCCGCGCTGATCCACATGCGTGTTGTGAAATCGGACAACTCTTCTGACGGCTCGTCCGATGGAAGCATCGGTTCAAGCGCCATGCCGCAGATCGGACAGGACCCGGGCTCATCCTTCAGGATTTGCGGATGCATCGGGCAGGTCCATTGCGTACCGGCCTCGCCATGTGCTGGTGTCTTTTGGGCGTTTCCCGACGCATAGTAAAATGGGTCTTTGCCAAACTTGGTTTCGCAGTTTTCCGAGCAGAAATGAAAGACCTCTCCATCATACTCGGCACTGCGCGTGTCTTCGTCTATCTCGACGGTCATGCCGCACACCGGGTCGGTCGCTGTATCTGGGTCTGATGCGGTCGAGGTGCGCGTCATGTCGTGATGATGTTCTTGGTCCGTGGCCATCTTCTAATTCCCGTTTTCAAGACAATTGAACACATAACCCTTCCAGTTACTGGAGGGTCAAGACTCTTCCGACAACGCTGCGTATGAATTTGTATGGGCCTTCGCGATGCGCGAAGCTCCTGTCAGCCCAGGGTCAGTATCATGTCTTCCGAAACGGACATCGTGGGAATATGCAGGTTCTCCGGTGCCGGACCCTTTCGAATGCGTCCTGCTGTATCATAATGGGAGCCATGACAGGGACAGAACCAACCACCAAAATCGCCGGCTCCGTCACCAAGTGGTACACATCCCAGATGCGTGCAAACGCCTATCATGACCAAGAAATTCTCATTTCCCGCCACTGCCCTGTTTGCATCGGTGGCCAAAACATCACCAGAGATATTGGGATTTCTGGCCACGGTATCAGGAAGGGATGACACATCTTCAGAGCGGGCCTGCGCGATTTCCGCGTCGGTCCGGTGCCGGATGAACACCGGCTTGCCGAGAAAACTGACCGTCAACTGCGTTCCTGGTTCCACAGCCGAGATATCGACGCGGATCTGGGACAGCGCGCGGACATCTGCGGATGGGTTCATTTGGTTGATCAATGGCCAGACCGCAGCCCCTACGGCGACCGCTCCCGTTCCGGCGGTGGCGTAGTACAGGAAATCTCGGCGGAATTGTGGTGTTTGTGTATCCATAGCGATTCATTGTCCAAGCTTCCCGTGGGGGAAGGTCAATGGCCAGAAGAACCAATCAAGCTTTTCGTTTTCCTGACTCTTTCCGATCTAGCAGGCCTAGGTTGCCCCTCTTGTTTGCCAGACACCTGCGACCAGCAAAGGCGCTGCAGTTATCAGTCCAGGACCGATTATGATAGTTCTCATCCAAGACCCTCTTGACCATTTGACTCCGTCCCCGACGGTGCCTGTCAGTCGGGGGCACGAAGTTAAGCGACGCTGAATTGCCCCATCATCCCGCCATCTTCGTGTTCCAGAATGTGGCAGTGATACATGTAAGGCGCAGCCGTTGAGGCAGGTTTTTCGAATTTCATCGCAAGCTCCACTTCACCATCCACCAGCACCGTATCCTTCCACCCCCTGTTCTCTGCGCGCGGTGCCATACCGTTTTCCGACAGTACCTGAAACCGGACGCCGTGAACATGGAACGGGTGCATCATCATGGCCCCACGCACAATCCAACGCTCGATGCTGTTGAATTTGGTGGAAAAATTGAGAGTGTCCGGATCGTATGACGCGTCGTTGATCGAAAATCGGTTCCCGGACCGCGAGAACATCATCCCCATGCCCATCGACATATCCAGTGACAGACGTCGGACTGGCGCGTCCTTGACCGCAAGATCAGGCAACTGCCCGTCCAGAGAGCCGGGCAGGGCGTCGATGCGAACCGGAAGGGTTGTGTCGACAGCGAAAGGCAGCACGGTGAATGGACTGCCGGAACCGCCGCCGCCCATCATTCCGCCCATGGCCGAATTAATGATATCGTCGGACTTCAAAACACTGCCCCGCCCGCTTGTGAAATCCACAAGCACTTCTGCGCGCTCTCCTGGTGCAAGGGTCAGGCGGTTCAGCGCAATCGGTCGATCCAGAAATCCGGCATCTGTCGCGATGAGATGAAGCGACCGGCTGTCAGACATGGACAGGCGGTAAACCCGCGCATTCGAGCCGTTGACGACACGGCACCGCACGATCCCCTTCGGAACCGCTGCCGACGCGCCGATTTGACCGTTCACAACCATTGTGTCGCCCTGAAACCCGTTCATGGACTGGTGCATGCCGGGATCGTATTTCAGGCGTCCGCGCCAGTTGAACTGACGGTCCTGCAACACAAAGGTCAAATCATCGAGCCCATAGGTGGATGGCAATCCACGCTCGTCATCTGCGCCATCGGTCACCTGTAGAACACCCGCCAACCCCAGCATGACCTGTCGTGCCGTCGCGCCGTGAATGTGGCTGTGATACCAGGCCGTTGCCGGGGGCTGATCCAGGTCCAGCATCGGCTTCCAGGTGTCTCCCGGTGCGATGGCCTGATGCGGTCCGCCATCGAACTCACCGGCAACAAGCAAACCGTGCCAATGCGCCGACATCGGCTCGCCAAGCGTGTTGTGCACCTCTGCCCGTGTCTCGACGCCGGTTTGCACCCGGATCGTCGGGCCAAGGTATCCCTGGTTGTAGCCGAACGTTTCGCTGGCGGCACCATCGTCAAAACGGGTCTCGCCAGTGCGGGCTTTCAGCTGAAAGAGCCGGGATGTCGTCGCATCGAGAAGCGAAGGGTACGCGAGCCTTATGTCGGATGCCGAAAATGCCGCCGATGGCAGGACGGATGCAGCCCCAAAGCCTGCGGCATAGCCAATCAAATCGCGGCGGTTCAACAGTTTCATCTCAGGATAATTCCTCTGGCAGCGCAGCCAGGGCAGCATCGACACCAACGACCGGATAACCTCCCGCGATCCAGCCCGGTCCGGCGGCAGAACCGAGCATGCCTTCGGATACGTCAAGAAAGCCGCTGTAGCCAGCCTGCCGAAGACTTCGCATGACGCGGCCAGACCGCCCGCCTGTCGCACAGATGAGCGCGACAGGCCGCCCTTCGGCCCGTTCCCGGGCGGCAAAAAGCCGCTCGGCGAAACGGTCCTCATGCAGGCTGATGGGCCAGGCATCGCCTGCAACGCCGGTGTCGGTCCATTCCGGTCGCGACCGAACGTCGATCATCCGGATCAGGTCCTGTTGCAGCGCATCTGCTGCCATGTCCGCCGACCAGACCTCGGCGGTCTGGCCCATCACCGGGAAGGGTGCGAAGGAAACTGCCAACATAGCAAGTGTCGCACTGCGCCGCGTCAGAACAATACCCATCATGTTTCTCCGTCAGGCTGCCTTGCGGGTCCTTGCCCGTTATTCGCTGTCATGATGACCTTCCATGTCCGTTCTACTGGATGTGCCTTTCATTTTGCTCATGCGCATTCCGGCATCTTCCATCTCGTCTTGAGAGATCTGACCGTTCCCGTCCGCATCAAGGTGCTGAAAGCGATCAACCATGCGCGCCCGGATGACGCTCATGTGCAAGGCTTCGAATTCGTCAAGTGTCAGCTCGTCGTCGGAATCCGCATCAAACTCCCGCATTTTTTCGGCCATCTGTGCGGCCATTTCATGAGGCTGACTGCCGGACAACATCGTCGTCATCATGTCGCGGTCCATCATTTCCATCATGCTGCCCTGGCCGCCCATCATGGAGGCATGCATCTTCATCATCCTCTGCATCATCGGCATCATATTGCCGTCCATCATGCCCATCTGCTTGTCGCCATCGCCCATCGCCATGTCGGACATATTCCCGCTGTCAGCCTTGCTATCGGCAGTCCCATCGGATTCCGCTAATGCTGTTTGTCCCATGCCAACAGCGATCACCACGCCAAGCGCAAGAATTCTTTTGTTTTCCATCTCTCATTCCTTTCAGGTTAATTCTGGAAACATCGGCGCTATAGCGCTTCGATTAAAGGCCGAGGGCTGGCGGGTTTGTAATCATTTGTCACAGCCTCCCGTTACAAACGGTGACAAAGCAACCACTCACGGTCCGCCGGACGATTTGCTAGACAGACGTTAATCCAGTGAATTCATCGAAGAGGCTGATGATCCCTTGACACCTGAAATCGGTCATTTCGCCCTGGCCCTGGCCTTGGCCCTGGCGCTTGTTCAAAGTGTGCTGCCCATTTTTGGTGCTGCACGCGGAAACATCCTGTGGATGCAGTCGGCGAGATGGTCATCACTAGGACAGGCGTTCTTTATGGGCTTTGCGTTTCTCGCGCTCATGCAAGCCTTCATCACCAGTGACTTCACGGTCAAGAATGTGGTTGAGAATTCTAATTCACTCAAACCGATGCTGTTCAAGGTGGCCGGCACCTGGGGCAGCCACGAAGGATCCCTGTTGCTGTGGACCCTTATCCTGACGGTGTTCGGTGCGGCGGTCGCTCTCTTCGGATCGAACATTCCGCTGGCGCTGAGAGCAAGGACGCTGTCGGTGCAGGCCTGGATCAGCGTTGGCTTCCTGACTTTCATGCTGCTGACGTCCAATCCCTTCGACCGCGTTTTCCCTCCGCCAGGCGACGGTCAGGACCTCAACCCATTATTGCAGGATGTCGGTCTCGCCATGCACCCGCCGCTTCTCTACTTCGGGTATGTTGGCTTCTCGATTGTCTTCTCGTTTGCGGTCGCCGCCCTGATCGAAGGGCGGGTGGACGCGGCCTGGGCACGGTGGGTACGTCCGTGGACGCTGGCTGCCTGGATGAGCCTGACCGCAGGCATCGCGCTGGGATCCTGGTGGGCCTATTATGAGCTTGGCTGGGGCGGCTGGTGGTTCTGGGACCCCGTTGAGAACGTCAGTTTCATGCCATGGCTGATGGGCACTGCCCTGCTGCATTCCGCAATCGTGACGGAAAAACGGGATGCGTTCAAAAGCTGGACAATCCTTCTGGCGATCCTGACTTTTTCCCTATCGCTCTTGGGCACGTTCATTGTCCGATCGGGCCTGCTGACGTCTGTGCATGCGTTCGCGGTCGACCCGGAAAGGGGACTTTATATCCTTGGATTGCTGGCCGTTTCGATCGGCGGTTCCCTTGCTCTGTTTGCCTTGCGCGCGCCGACAATGAAGCCCGGCGGCCTGTTTAAGCCGATCAGCCGGGAAGCGGGGCTATTGGTGAACAACCTGCTGCTGGCCACGGCCACCGGCATTGTGCTGTTCGGCACCTTGTACCCGCTCTTCTACGAAGCCGCGACGGGCGGTGAAAAACTGTCGGTAGGGCCGCCCTTCTTCAATGCGTCCTTTATTCCCGTGATGCTGCCGCTCGTCTTTGCGATGGGGCTGGGGCCTTATCTGTCCTGGAAACGTGCCGATCTGGCGGGCGTTCTGCAACGGTTGCGTTTCGTGGCCGTTCTGGCCGTGCTCGCGACATTGGTGACCTGGTATCTCGCCGAGGGCGGTCCGGTGTTGGGGTATCTGTCGCTGATGCTTGCATTCTGGCTGTTTTTCTCAACCCTGCGGGAATGGGCGATGCGCATAAAGCTGTTTGAGGCACCGTTCCCGGAATCGCTGCGGCGGGCACGCAACCTGCCCAGATCCTCTCATGGGATGACACTGGCTCATGCGGGGCTCGCGATGGCGATGTTCGGGTTCATCGGATCAACAGTCTGGAAATCCGAGGAAATCGTCTTTGTCCGGCCCGGCACAGAGATCAGCATTGCCGGGTTCGATGTCACCTTTGAAGGGGCCGAACGTGTGCGCGGACCAAATTACTTCGCGGATCGTGGCACGCTTCGTGTGGTCCGGGACGGGCATTATGTCACCGATCTTTTCCCGGAGCGGCGCACCTATCCGGTCGCGCAAACCACCACCACAGAAAGTGCCATCAGGTCCACAATGGCCGGTGATCTCTATGCGTCCATCGCAAATCCGGCAGCAGAGGACGAGAGCGCACAAGGGGCCTGGACCCTGCGCATTCTGTATGAACCATTGGTCAACTTCATCTGGATCGGATCGGCGATGCTTGTCCTTGGTGGCGGTCTTTCGCTGTCTGACAGGCGGTTGCGCGTCGGGGCACCTCGTCGCAAGGTGGCAAAGCCCTTAGCGCTTCCTGCGGAGTAGGCATGGGACGGCTATTGGCATTCATTCCGCTGGCAATCGCAGCCGTCTTTGGTGGGTTCTTCCTGTGGGGTCTGAACCCGGACCGGGACCCGAACAACATTCCGTCGGTTCTGATCTCGCAGCCAGCGCCGGAATTCGACCTGGCCGCTGTCAGCGGGCTGGAAACGCCAGGGCTTTCCCGCGCCGATCTGGTCGGAAACCCGGGACCGGTCATCGTGAACGTGTTCGCCTCGTGGTGCGTGCCCTGCCGGGCCGAACACGGGGTATTGACCCAAATGGTCGAAAGGGACGGGCTGACGTTGTTCGGGATCAACTACAAGGACAAGCCGGAGGATGCGACGAAATGGCTCGCTGAGCTTGGCAATCCCTACGAAAGGATCGGGTCGGATCTGAGCGGAAGAGTGGGGATAGAATGGGGCCTTTCGGGCGTACCAGAGACATTCATTGTCGGGTCTGACGGGACGGTCTTGTTCAGATACGTCGGACCCGTCGTGGGCGATACGGCGATCTCCACATTCAGGGAAGCGTTGATCCAGGCTGGCGCGTTACCAAGAGGCCAGAACGGATGAGACTTGTCGCATTTGCATTTCTAATGCTGCTGCCCGTGATGGCCTTCGCGGTCGAGCCCGACGAGATGTTGCAGGATCCTGTACTGGAGCAACGCGCCCGTGAAATTTCTAGGGAACTGCGTTGCGTTGTCTGCCAAAATCAGGACATCGACAGTTCCAACGCCGGGGTTGCGCGGGACCTGCGCATTCTGGTGCGCGACAGGCTTGTCGCCGGTGACAGCGACAAGGAGGTCATCGCGTACGTCCACGCCCGATACGGTGATTATGTCCTGATGCGCCCGCCCCTGAATCGCGCCACTCTCGCGCTCTGGATGGCGCCCTTCGTATTGGCTCTTGTTTCGCTGCTTGTCGGCTGGACCGTCATTTCGAAAAGTCGGAGCAAGGCTGCCCCAACGGGATTTTCCGATGACGAAAAAGCGGAAATTGCGCGTTTCATTGAAGAGAACGCTTCAAAGGACGGTTCATGATCTGGTTGGTTTTCGCCCTGTTATCCGTTGTCGGTCTGCTTTTCATGGGCCTGCCGCTGCGCCATCGGTCGTCGCGGACACCCGTCCCGGCTGACACCACGGATGCGGTCCTCATGGATCAGTTGGATGAGGTTCGGCGGGATCTTGAGCGCGGTGTCATTTCCGACGCCGAGGCCACGGCGGCGGAGCAGGAGATCAAGAGACGGATCCTCGTGCAGTCGCGCCGGTCCGCTCGGTCAGATGGGAAACCGGCGGCAGGGGGCCGCTTGATGGTCGTTCTGAGCGCAGTGTTCGTGCCGGTCTTCGCTTTTGGATATTACTCCGCAATGGGCTCGCCAGAGATCCCAGGTGTTGCCTTTGCCGAACGTGCCGCTGAACGGCTGGACGCGGCGGAAATCGCCGATCTGACAGATCGTCTGTACGTCAGGCTCAGTTCAGACCCTGAGGGGGGTGCCTCGGAAGGCTGGATGCTGCTGGGGCAAACCTATTCGAAAATGGGCCGTTTTGCGGATGCTGCCGATGCCTATCAGGTTGTCGCGCAACGACCGGAGGCCGATTCCGCCGTGTTCTCCATGTTGGCCGAGGTTCTGATCTACGCAGAGCAAGGTGTGGTGACACCTGAAGCGGACACCGCGATTGATCGGGCGTACGAACTGGATCCTTCCAATCCCGGTGCTGCCTTTTTCAAGGCAGTCTCGCTCGAGCAGAAGGGCGATGGCGCAAAGGCTCATGAAACGCTGGTGGCTCGGCTGGACGATGCGGAGAGGTTTTTCCCGTGGATGGAAAGCTTTGTTGGCGAAGCCAACCGGATTGGCGCGAAGATCGGCAAGGGTCCGATCTCGCTGGCCGACTATGCCCCGAAGACCAGTGCGCCCGGCCCGACACAGGAAGACATCGAAAACGCGCAGGACATGAGTGTGGAGGAACGACAGGATTTCATCCGCTCGATGGTCGAACGGCTGGCCACGCGACTGGAAGATGAACCTGACGATCTTGATGGATGGATGCGGCTTGGCAACGCCTATTCGGTTCTGGGCGATACCGCGCCGGCAATCGCGGCGTTCGAACGCGCAGAAATCCTGTTGTCGGAGGCGCCGGGAGATGACCCGCGCCGTCAAGCCGTGCAAAGCGCGTTGGAACGGTTGCGCCCGTAGTGGCGTGGGCGGCCGTCGCTGTGCAGGTGAATGTGAGGCAGGATCAAGGTTTGGCGCTTAATCGAAAGCCCATCCGGTCCGGCCGTCGTCACAGACTATTTCGTGGGTAGTACCTTCAGACTGACCGACCAAGCGACATCCTACGGGAAGAATGACGTCGTGTGCCGCATCCCGTGTCACGGAAGGGGGCTCAAGTGGGCAAAGCTTGCCCGAGGCCGACTGGGCACAACCGCCGAGGGCCAGAATACCTGCAATCGGAATTCCGATTGTCAGCCGCGTTCTAGCGGGCGCGTACCAGTTCTCGTTCGGGAGCTTGGCCATCTTCAAATTCTGCATCCACAGTCGCCTCGTTCGCCTGTTCAACTTTTGACCCGTGACACGACTTCCCCATCATCCTGTGCATGACGACATGCGCGCCAAGACAAAGTGCGAGCGGCGCAAAAAGGCCGACGTTGCTCCACAGACCCGCGATCGTGCCGCCTGCAATAAAGAACGCGGCAACCGGCAGAAACATGACGGCACAACACGCCATCATCCCATACTGCATCAGTTTCGATGACCCTGCGGATTTTTCATTTTGAGTTTCAGACATGTCGCTCTCCTGTAGATGCTCGGGCTTTTCTTGCGACGTTCCAGTCAGGTAAGGTCAAGCGTACATTCCGATACAATTGATCAGATAACAGTCAGCGAGCATTCTACTGGGATGGCCCCCTCAGGTTGCCAGACCTAACGCGTAGGACAGGACTGTGACGAGGAGGATCGGGGTCAGGCTGAACAGCAAGGCCATGATCATTGTCCTGAACATGGTAGGCTTCGATGCTTCGCCAGAAGGTTCTGTCAGAACCCCAAGAAGCGCGATGAAGGTACCGGGCGCGAGAGCGTAGAGATATACGCCCGAGATGTTCCCAAACATGAACGACCGTTCGAGCGTTGGTCCGACAACGCTCAACGCTGTTGCACGGCTGCCGTTGAACGAGCCGAACAGATCGGCCGACATCACATAGACGGCAATGTGAACCCCAATGAATGCGACACTCCGCAGCAGGCCATCTAAAACCAGGTAAACGATCGGCCGATGCCGGTACTGTTTCAGCGCGACCGATGCGGAAACGAACCCCAAGTAATTCACGAGGAAAACGACCACAAACCCATTGGTCAAGACCTGCCGGAGGAAGCGCGAGAGCGCGGTCCCATTCGTCAGCAGCAGCGTCGCAAAACCAGGCGTTACGAGGATGTAGACAAGCAGGAACGGCAATATGCTTGCCAAGCTCAGAACGGATACGTTCCAACAAAATCTGCCGAATGGTAAGGACGGAGAAAAACTTTGTCGGAACGTATCGCGGGCAAACACGTCAGCCGTGGGTTGCGAAGACTTGCGTCGACCCGTCCATCAGTACCAGCAGCACATCATAGGGATCACCCTGGGGGCCCATGCCGGGCGAACCCATGGGCATCCCCGGTGCTGTCAGACCGCGCGCGACAGGCTTTTCGCTCAGCAACCGCTCGATGTCAGCCGCTGGCACGTGACCCTCAACGAAGTATCCGCCCACGGACGTCGTGTGGCATCCTGCCAGTTCTGGCGCGATGCCGTGTTTCTGCTTCAGAACCTGAAGCGTGTCGTAATCCACGTCCTCGACCGATGCCTTGAAACCGGCAGAGATCATCTCATTTACCCAAGCGCCGCAGCAGCCGCAGGTCGGTGTCTTTGTCACCTGCAACGTCGGTGCGGCGGTTTGCGACAAAGCAGGCCCGGCCAGGACCATGCTGAGTGCCGTAAGGCCAAATTCACGTCTGTTCATTTAAAACTCCTCGATGTTCTGCCTTAAATAGTTGCTCGTTATCCCGGAGTCGACTGCCCGCCCTGTTACATTTGGCTACAAACACGGGATGGGCGTCCCTTGGTGAAAATGACTATGTTGGCGGCATGAGCGATCTGCCACGCATCCTTGTCGTCGATGACCATTCAGAGATCCGGAAATCCGTCACCAGTTATCTGGAACGCAACGGCATGCGTGCTTCAGCGGCGGAAAATGCAGTAGAGATGGACGCAAGGCTCGCGGAAGCGCGGTTCGATCTGATTGTTCTCGATGTCATGATGCCGGGGGAAGACGGACTTTCTGCGTGCAGGCGATTGCGCAAGGAAGGGCACACCCCGATCCTGATGCTGACCGCATTGGGTGACGACGAAGACCGCATCGCTGGTCTCGATGGCGGGGCTGACGATTATCTCGCCAAGCCGTTCAATCCCCGGGAACTGGTGGCGCGGATCAACGCGATATTGCGTCGGACGCAGATGATCCCAAAACCGGTTGATTTTGCGGGAAAAACGTTGAAGTTTGCACACCTAAAGCTGGATTTCGATGGCCGTACACTGATTGACCAAGGCGGTTCGCGCACGCAACTTACATCCGGTGAACTCAAACTCCTGACCCTGTTCCTGCAAAGGCCAAGGACGGTCATTGGCCGCGACGAACTTCTCAAACTCAGCACTGGCAGGGTCGCCGGTCCATTGGACCGAACCATCGACAATCAGGTGAGCCGGTTGCGCCGGAAGATGGAAGAGGACGTTTTGCGCCCGAAGATCATCGCGACTGTCCGGCATGGGGGGTATAGTCTTTCCTGCGATGTCGAGATTTGCGAATGAAGCTGCTTCCACGGACGTTGCGTGCACAGATTGCCCTTCTGGTTCTCGGTGTCTTGATCCTCGCGCAAGCTCTGAGTCTCTGGTTCTTCGTTGATGAACGCTCTTTGGCTGTTCAGGCCGCCATCGGTGCCGAAGCCGCCGGACGCGCCGCAAATGTCGCACAGTTGATTGAAGGCGCACCCCCGGAATTGCATGCCCAGATCGTCCGCGCTGCAACGTCTCCGCTCGTACGGTTCGACCTTACAGACGAGCCGTCGGTCGCACACGGACAACACGATGACGGTGGAGCGGTCGAAGCGCGGATACGGGCACTGCTTCAGGAAAGCTACAGCCGGGATATTCGGGTTGAGGTCCATGAAATCGAGGGAGGTCTGCTGCCCCTTCCGAACCTGTCACCGGAAATGGCGCAAATGCACGCCGAAATGATGCAGGGCAGCCTTGCGGCCATCGAGATGGAGCTGTCCATTGCGCTGTCCGGTGGGAATTGGCTCAACATCGAGACGCGGTTCGAACGGCCGCCTCTGCAAAGGTCGCTGGCGTCCAACATATCCTTTGCACTGACTGCGGGACTTCTGCTGGTTGCAAGTTTCTGGTTTCTCCTGTCCCGACTGACCGGACCACTCAACGATCTCGCGACTGCGTCCGAACGTCTGGGTCGCGGCGCCGCCAAGGGCGATCTGCCGGTCGTAGGGCCGAAGGAAGTTCGGGATCTGACCCGATCATTCAACATCATGCAGGATCGCCTGACGCGATTTGTCAGTGACCGGACCCAGATGCTTGCAGCGCTTGCGCATGATCTGCGCTCGCCTTTGACGGCGCTCAGGGTGCGGGCCGAAATGGTGGACGACGAAGACACGCGCACGTCCTTGGTGGCGTCAAGTGAAGAGATGCAACGGATGGTCGATGCGACCCTCGATTTCGCGAAGGGCGTCGGACAGCATGAAGAGGTCCAATCGGTTGATCTGCACGATCTGATCACTGGTATGGGCTTGGACAAGGTTCAGGTGACCAGCCAAGGTCCACTCATCGTATCCGTGAAACCAAGCGCGATGGGGCGCGCGTTGAGAAACCTGATTGAGAACGCGATCCGCTACGGGAGTGAGGCCAGGGTTTCGTGGCAACGCATGGGCAGTGAGGTAGTGGTCGCCATCGACGATCAGGGGCCCGGTATTCCCGACAATCAGCTGGAGGCTGTTTTCGGACCCTATGTCAGGCTCGAGACGTCGCGATCACAGGATACCGGCGGTCATGGCCTGGGGCTGTCGATTGCGCGCAGCATCATCCTTGAGCACGGTGGTTCTATCGAACTGAAAAACCGCACTGATGGGGGTCTGCGCGCTGAAATCACGCTGCCCGTCAAACAAAGCGCCGAGTCAGCCCCGAAAGAGGAAGGCTCGCCACATATGGCGCGGGTTGTTCGTCACCTCAAACCCGACTAGTTTAGTGAGGCAAGTATATGAAACGAAGATATTTCCTGACTTCTGTTGCAGCTCTTTCGGTGAGTGGAAAAACAGCATTCGCGCATAGTGACGCAGAGCACGACCGGCGCGTCGGGCCATCTGTGGTGCCCCCGGAGCAGTTGCCGCGCCAGGTTCCGTTCACCGAGGCAGACAAACCGGGAGAAATACATGTCGATCCGAACCAGTTCGCTTTATTTTGGACTTTGCCGAACAATCGGGCAATCAGGTATACCGTCGGAATTGGCCGGGAGGGGCTCTATGAATCCGGCGAGTTCTATGTCGCGCGCAAGCAAAAGTGGCCGCGGTGGACGCCCACACCCGCCATGATAGCCAGAGATCCTGACCGATATCTTCGTTTTGCGGGCGGTGTGCCCGGTGGGCTGAACAATCCACTCGGTGCCCGCGCCTTGTATCTTTACCAGCCAGGGCGTGGGGACACCTACCTGAGAATTCACGGCACAACGGATCCGAAGACGATTGGTCGACGTGTCTCAAACGGCTGTGCAAGGCTTACCAATAATCAGATCATCGAACTCTATGAGAAGGTCCCGCTCGACACGCGTGTTGTCCTGAAACCCATCGAGGTTTGAGGCAGCAGCGCGAAGACGTGTCCGTTGGCCGGGATACATATCGTTACATAATATCAGGCCCCGGACTGTTCATGAAATGCGACCAGGCGGGTAGTCTAGTGGATAGGCAGACAACAACATGAGGCCATATGATGACCCGCAAGCAAACACGTGTAACGCGTCGAGCATTCACGGCAGGTGCCGCACCGGCAGCTTTCGCGGCCCCGTCCATCCTGCGTGCCCAGGTGGATCAAACCAGTGTCCGAAGGAATATCTCATCGTTTCGTACACACGCTTGGCAAGACCACTTTGACGCTTTGGACAAGGGTATCATCATCGCAGACACCGTTACCCGCGTGATGCAACACTGGACGGCCGATGGCGAAATGCGCATTTATCCGACATCGGTTCCCTTGTCTGACGAGCTGACAAAGCGCGGCTACACGACAGTCACGTTCAAGGACCCCGAACCTGACTGGACCCCTACACCCTCCATGCGCGAACGTGACCCGTCTTTGCCAGCCTATATGCCGCCCGGGCCGGATAACCCGTTGGGCGTCCGTGCCCTGCCCCTGAGTTGGACGTACTACAGGATTCACGGCACCCATGATACGCGCAAGATCGGAAGACGCTCTTCAAGCGGGTGTATCGGTCTCTACAACGAGCAAATCATCGAGGTGTTCGAAAGGACACCGGTCGGCACGCAGGTACGATTAATCTGATGTCGAAGTCCGGCATCCTGATTGCGGCGTTTTTTGTCGTCGGTGGCGCGGTTGTGATCTGGCAGCAATTGCAGCCATCGTCTTCGATGCCCGGCCACACAATGACAACGCCTGATCTTTCGCAGACGGAAGAGGGCGCGCCGATTGCAGACGTGGTTGTGCCTGCTGAATTCTCAGCAAATGCCCAATTGGGAAAGCGTGTTTTCGATGGCGCTTGCGCCGCTTGTCACGGTGCGAATGCTGCCGGACAGAATGGCGTGGCACCGCCGCTTGTCCACAAGATCTATGAACCGAGCCATCACGGTGACGCCGCTTTTTTGCTTGCCGCGAAACAAGGTGTCAGAGCGCACCATTGGAAGTTTGGCAATATGCCGCCAGTTGAAGGCGTCACACCCGGCGATGTGAAGATGGTTGTTGCATATGTGCGGGAACTTCAGCGCGCCAACGGGATCAATTGACAGGAATGACCAACATGAACATGAAGATATGGATTACTGCCATTGCGATCGGGACGACCGGCGTTGCTGCCTTGGCGCATTCCGGAGCAACCGGCGTGGTGCTGGAGCGGATGCAGGGCATGTCCGCGATGGCCAAAACACTCAAGACGCTATCACCCATGATGCGGGGTCAGGTACCTTATGACGCCGATGTCGTCCGCAGGGAAGCTGGCGCGATGATCGGCCATGCCGGTGAGCAAATGACGCGACTGTTTCCTGAAGGCTCGGGTGGCGGAGTGTCCAAGGCGTTGCCGTCGGTCTGGGAAAACAGCGAAGAGTTCGCGGCCCTTGCGCAAGAGTTGAGAACAGCCGCCGAAGGATTGAAGTTGAGCGCAGGCAATGGGTTGGCCGCAGCACAGGGCAACGGTAGCGAATCAATGATGGGCGGCGCCACTGACGGGATGATGGGTGGCGGGTCCGCGCCTGCAATGGGAGGGGGCATGATGGGATCGGACCTTCCCATGACGACCGAGATGTTTGCGGACATGCCGACCGACCGTGCGTTCGCGATGGTCGCCCAGACCTGTTCGGCCTGCCACCAGAAGTTCCGCAAAGAGGACAAGTGATCAGATGCGGTGGTGGCGTTGGATCATCGGTGCGGGGGTCGTCGGCGGCATCGGCGTTGTCGCGGCAACGATAGCCTGGCCGATCGGTGGGCCAGTCTCGGACCTGACCCTGCAAGGCGATGCCCAGCGGGGGTCGTATCTGGCGCGCGCCAGTGGATGCATTGCGTGCCACACCAACTTTGAAGCTGGCGGGGCGCCATTGGCAGGAGGAGCGCCGCTCCGGACCGATTTCGGTACGTTCTATCCGCCAAATCTGACCACCGATGTCGAACACGGAATGGGGGGCTGGACCGTAGAAGACTTTGCAAGGGCCGTCCGGCAGGGTGTTTCCCCGGATGGTGATCCTTATTATCCGACCTTCACCTATCCGTTTTACGCGAACTTCACGGATCAAGACATTGCCGATCTGTGGGCCGCGTTCCAGACCGTGCCAGCCGTGAGCGTGTCGGCCCCGGCGCACGAGGTGCCATTCCCGTTCGATCAGCGGTGGGGAATGAAACTTTGGCGGGCGGCTTTTCTAACGAAGCCTGATACAAAACCAGTGGCGGACAAAAGCGATGCATGGAACAGGGGCAAGCTGTTGGTCAACGGGGCCGCGCATTGCTCTGCCTGCCACACGTCGCGAAACTTTGCAGGTGCGCGCATCGTGGCGGAACGGTTTTCCGGCAACGACGCCTTGCCCGGAGGCGGCAAAGCGCCTTCGATCCGGTCACGCGACCTTTTGTCAGAAGGCTGGACGGTGGACGATATGGCTTATGCTTTGCGATCTGGAATAACTCCTTCCGGCGACGTCTTTGGTGGTTCAATGGCCGAAGTCGTGCGCTATGGCACAGGCTTTCTGAGCGATGCGGACTTGAACGCGATGGCCACCTACCTGCTGGACAACAAATCATAATCTTGGGAACCCACGAATGATCACGCTCAATCGCCGCCAGTTTCTGGCAACATCTGCTGCGTTCAGTGGTCTGTCGGCCAGCACTGGATTTGCGGGCACGCCATTCGCGACCCTGACAGCCCAGCAAAGCGACGTGCAGCTGCTGCCCGGCGACTATGGCAAGACATCGCTTTGGTGCTTTGACGGCGGCTCACCCGGTCCGGAGATTCGCGTGGCGCAGGGGGGGCGTGTCCAGCGCAGGTTGGTCAACCGGTTTTCTCAGGGAACGTCGACGCATTGGCACGGCATCCGCATCAACAATGCAATGGATGGCGTTTCCGGCCTGACCCAGGACGCGGTCCAGCCGGAGGAAACATTCGACTATGATTTTACCGTCCCGGACGCCGGGACCTATTGGTACCATGCCCATAATAGGTCGTTCGAGCAGGTGGGCAGAGGGCTTTACGGTGCACTGATCGTGGAAGAGGCCGAGCCTCTCGACATTGATCGCGAGGAAGTCCTGATCCTGGATGACTGGCTTATTGATCCCGAAACCGCGCAAATCAAGGACGACTTCGGCGCGTCTCATGATCTTAGCCACGCAGGGCGCATCGGAAACCTGCTGACGACCAATGGAACCTTCAATCTGGGCCTGCGTGCCCGAAAGAACGAAAGACTGCGTTTGCGGCTGATCAATGCTGCCAATGCGCGCAATTTCCAGCTGGGCCTGGAAGGCCTGGACGGTTGGGTGGTCGCGCTGGACGGCATGCCCTTGACGGCACCCGTGAAGGTGACAGAGGCGATGATCCTCGCTCCGGCACAACGGATTGACCTGATCGTCGATGTGGTCGCGGATGTTGGTGAAGCGGCTCATATTCTTCAGTTCGGCCGGGAAGAAGCCTTCAGCCAGGTTGCATTCGAGGTTGTTGAGGGGGGCACGACAAACCGTCGCGACGCGCCCTTGGCCTTGCCGCCGAACGACCACAGGATGGTCGACCTGAAAGAAGCCACGACGCTCAGCCTCAGCATGGAAGGCGGTGCCATGGGTCGCATGAGGTCCGCCTCCCTAGGAGGTGAGCTCAAGCCGATTGGCGAGATCGTCGAGGCCGGGTATTTCTGGTCGTTCAACGGCAGAGTGGATGGCATCAACGGTGATCCCCTTGCGCGGCTGGACCGCGGCCAGAATGTACGATTGAAGATGGTGAACGACACGGCGTTTCCGCACGCGATGCACCTGCATGGCATTCACTTCCACGAGGTCGCCGAAAACGGCACCCTTGGGCCACTGCGTGACACGACCCTTCTTGAACGGGGTCAGACGCGCGAGATTGCCTTTGTGGCGGACAACCCGGGCCAATGGCTGCTACATTGCCACATGCTGTCGCATGCGGCTTCGGGCATGATGACCAAGATCGTCGTTGGATGACCCCGCGATCCGTCTATCTTGCGTTGGGCGTAGTTACCGTTGCGGTGGCTACCATATTCCTGTGGACCCGGTCCGGCGGAACCGACCATACGGCGGAAAACCTCATCAACTCCTCAGCCGATGTGGCCGCGGGCGAAGTTCTCTATGCCGAAAATTGCGCCGCGTGCCATGGCGCAAATTTGGAAGGTGAAGAAAACTGGCGCAGTCCGCGTGATGACGGAAGCCTGCCCGCACCGCCGCATGATGCAAGCGGCCACACTTGGCACCACGCGGACAGCATGCTGTTCGCCTACACCAAGCTGGGGGGCGCCGAGGTTCTCGCGGCGCAAGGCGTTGACTTCAACAGCGGCATGCCCGGTTTCGGCGACCAACTGAGCGACGGGGAAATCTGGGACATCCTCGCATACATCAAGTCAACATGGCCGGAGCGTGAACGCGCCACGCAAGCCGAGCGCACGGCCCAGGATATTGCCTCACAAGGAGACGGATAATGAAAAGATTCTTGGCTACCACCGCACTGTTAATGCTTCCCATCGCTGCGACGGCAGACGGCATGGACGAAGACCGGATCAAGGAACTGGTGCTGGAAGCCATCCGCGAGAATCCGGGCATCGTGTTCGAGGCCGCGCAGTTGTTCGAACAGCAACAGCAGGCGTTGCAGGCGCAAGCCGCAGCGCAGGTTCTCGATACGGAAAAAGCCACGCTTGAAAATGATCCCAATGCGCCCGTTCTGGGCAATCCGGATGGCGATGTCACGGTTGTCGAATTCTTCGACTACAACTGCCCCTATTGCCGCCGGGTTAAACCTGAAATGGAGGCCCTGCTCGCTGCTGATCCCAACGTCAGGGTCGTTTACCGGGAATGGCCCATTCTGGGGGACGGGTCGGTTTTTGCCGCCCGCGCGGCGCTGGCGTCCCGAAACCAGGGCAAATATGAAGAGTTTCATTGGGCCATGATGCAACTGAAGGAACGCGCAGAGGAAGCATCGATTCTCCGCACTGCGGAAGACATCGGCCTCGATGTTGCACAGTTGCGTCGCGACATGAACGGACCGGAAATAGAAGAACACATACAGACTTCCATGCGGCTTGCGCAATCTCTGGGGTTCAGTGGCACACCTTCATTTGTGATCGGCGACAGTCTTGCGCCGGGCCTGATCCAGGCGGACCAGATGATCGAGCTTGTCGATCAGGCACGGGCCGCCGAATAAGGACAAGCTTACGCGGCTGAAGCGTCGTAGCCAGCGTCAACGATGGCTTGCCGCACAGCGGCCTGTTCCAATGTGCTTTGGACAGTGACAAGGCGAAGGTCCAGATCGGACGTGACAACGGCTGATGGATCCTTTGCCTTGATGCCGCTTTCGATAGCGGATGTACAGTGTCCACAGCTCATTTTCGGGACGGAAAAAATCATGAAGGCCTCCATTTTTGGTACAACCTCAGACTTGGTTGTTCCATCGGGAGGAAGGTCAAGCAAATATCAGAAAAATAAATGAGATACTCTCTTGAGCTTCCAGCAACTGGAAGCCCTATATCAGGGTAAGTTCAACCGAGGAGGCTCTCATGACCGACCCCAATACGATACGTCTATCCGTTTCCGGCATGAACTGTGCGTCTTGTGTGGGCAGGGTTGAGAAGGCTTTGAACGAGGTTCCGGGCCTTTCGAACGTCAGTGTCAACCTTGTGAACGAAACGGCTCAATTTCAGATGGATGATCCGGCCACCACGGGCGTGGCGGTCACGGCCCTCTCGAACGCCGGATACCCTGCACGGACGGCGCGCGTAATATTGAACGTGGACGCCATGTCCTGCGCGTCCTGTGTCGGTCGGGTTGAACAGGCGCTTGTACGGACACCCGGCCTATTGAATGCGGCGGTCAATCTAGCAACCGAAACTGCTGTGGTAGAGTATCTTTCAGATGCCATCACCCCGGAAGAGATTGCCCGGATCAGTACGGAGGCGGGATACCCGGCCGAGATTGCGCAGAGCGATGCGCACGAGGACCGATCGGACCGCAAGGCAGAAGAAGCCGACGCGCTGGCGCGCCGTGTCATCCTTGCCGCGATCCTGACCGTGCCGGTGTTCGTTCTGGAAATGGGAAAACATACCATACCCGGCTTTGAGGGCCTGATTGAGAGCACAATCGGCATTCAAACGTCATGGCTGATCCAATTCGCGCTTGCCACGGTGGTTCTTTTCGGACCGGGTTGGGGGTTCTTTGCGAAGGGCATTCCGGCGTTGATCAAGCGTGCCCCGGATATGAACAGCCTTGTCGCACTGGGAACCGGGGCGGCGTGGACTTATTCCGTAGTCGCGACCTTCCTGCCTCAGGTGCTGCCTGACGGTGTGCGCGCCGTCTATTTCGAAGCAGCGGCGGTTATTGTCGTTCTGATCTTGTTGGGTCGCTGGCTTGAAGCGCGGGCCAAGGGCAAGACCGGTGCAGCCATTCAGGCCCTTCTTGGTCTGCAGGCAAAGACAGCCAGGGTCCTGCGTGACGGGCAGGCGACCGAGGTTGACATCAAGGAACTGCGGATCGGCGATCAGATCCTCGTGCGTCCCGGTGAAAGGCTGCCTGTCGATGGCGAGGTCACAGAAGGATCAAGCAACGTCGATGAAAGCATGATCACCGGTGAACCCCTCGCCGTGCCAAAGGCTGCTGGCGAACCGGTGACCGGCGGCACGGTGAACGGCACCGGGAGCCTGACCATAACGGCGACGCGAGTCGGGGCGGATACCACGCTGGCGCAGATTATCCGCATGGTCGAAGATGCTCAGGGGGCCAAGCTGCCGATCCAAGGCCTAGTGGATCGCGTGACCATGTGGTTCGTGCCTGCCGTTCTGGTTCTGGCGCTTGCGACTGTGGTTGTCTGGCTGCTGGTCGGTCCCGATCCGGCTCTGACCTTTGCGCTTGTGGCGGGTGTCTCCGTTCTGATCATTGCGTGCCCCTGCGCCATGGGGTTGGCCACGCCCACCTCGATCATGGTGGGGACAGGACGCGCGGCCGAGATGGGGGTGTTCTTCCGCAAGGGAGATGCGCTGCAACATCTGGATGAAGTTGGCGTTGTCGCATTGGACAAGACCGGGACGGTCACGCAAGGGCAACCCAGTTTGACAGACCTCATCACGGCCGACGGCTTTGACCGGGCAGAGACACTCGCCCTCATCACATCTGTCGAGGCGCAGTCTGAGCACCCGGTGGCAGAGGCCATTGTGCAGTCCGCAAAGAGCGAAGGCCTGTCCTGGCCCGATGCGACGGAATTCCGGTCCGTGACCGGCTACGGTGTCGAGGCGCTTGTCCAGGGCCGCAAGGTTCATGTCGGTGCGGATCGCTTCATGGTGCAGCAGGGCATTGACACCAGCGCGCTGGAAGACCGCGAAAGGGCCTTGGCCGAAAAGGGACGCACCGCGCTTTATGCTGCGGTGGACGGATCCCTGGCGGCCGTGATTGCCGTGGCAGACCCGGTCAAATCCTCCAGCGCCGAAGTGATCGCAGCTCTGCATGATCGAGGGATCAAGGTCGCGATGATCACCGGAGACAAGAAGGCCACGGCAGATGCCATCGCCCGCGAGGTCGGGATCGACCATGTCATTGCAGGGGTGTTGCCGGATGGAAAAGTCGCCGCCCTGGACGAATTGCGGCAAGGGAACAGCAAGATCGCCTTTGTCGGAGACGGCATCAACGACGCGCCAGCGCTGGCCCATGCCGATGTCGGCATCGCCATCGGAACCGGCACGGATGTCGCAATCGAAAGCGCCGACGTGGTGCTGATGTCGGGCGACCTGCGCGGCGTGGTGAATGCCATCGACGTGTCGCGCAAGACCATGCGCAACATACGGCAGAACCTTATCTGGGCCTTTGGCTATAACGTCGCGCTGATCCCTGTGGCGGCGGGCGCGCTTTACCCGGCCTTTGGATTGCTCCTGTCGCCGGTGTTTGCCGCCGGGGCCATGGCGCTGTCCTCCGTGTCGGTTCTGACCAACGCGCTGCAGCTGCGACGAATCAAGGCGACGATGTCGGAACAGGATCCGCCCCACGACGCGGAGACGAAATTCGCAACGCAGCCCGCAGAATAGGAGACAGGTGTGAACATCGGAGAAGTATCAGAACGCGCGGGTTTGCCAGCGAAGACAATCCGCTACTACGAAGACATCGGCCTTGTCCGGCCTTTGCGCAGCGACAACGGCTATCGCGCCTTTCGCGACAGCGACATCCACAAGCTCGCATTTCTCGGTCGCGCCAGGACGTTCGGGTTCTCGATCGAAGACTGCCGCACGCTGCTTGATCTCTATGAAGATGAGACGCGGGAAAGCGCACAGGTCAAGGCTGTCGCTCAAGAGCATCTGGCCGCCGTTGACGAAAAAATCGCCCAGCTCAAGTCGATGCGAGAGACCCTGGCTCACCTCGTTGACGCTTGCCAGGGCGATCACCGCCCCGATTGTCCAATCCTGAAAGATCTGGCCAAAGACCCGTAACGCACGATGCCTGGGCCAGACATTTATGGGGTTTCATGCCGTTTCGATATATCGTCTTGAAACCCTCCAGCGCTGGAATGTTGTTCCTCCACAAATAGAATCCATGATGGAGGGATCAGATGTCTGAAGATGCGACCGGGAAATCTCGTGGCGGGTCCGACACCCGTTCAAGTGAAGGTGCAGCACATTCGGGGGGCCATTCAGGTTCATCCTATGGCCGGTTTCTGGCGATGGTTGGCACGTCGACTGCGATCATGTTCGGCCTGATGTACATTAATTCGTACTCTTTCGAACACGTCTACTGGAGCGAAACGCGCTTCTACATGACGTTCATCATGGGCGCGACGATGGCAACCGTCATGCTTCTGTTCATGTTGAACATGTACAAGAACAAGGGCGTCAACGCCGCGATCATTGTCGGGTCTGTCGTGATGTTTGCCGGCGCGCTCTGGCTCGTGAGAAGTCAGGAGACCATTCAGGACGAAAGCTGGATGAGCGCGATGATCCCGCACCACTCCATTGCGATCATGACAAGCGGACGGGCCGAGTTGACAGATCGTCGGGTCAAAGCTCTGGCTTCAGAAATTGTGACGGCGCAGAACCGCGAAATTTCCGAGATGCGCTTTCTTCTGGATGACATTGAGGCAAACGGCGAAGCCGGTCCTGAATGGCCACGTGGTGAAGCAGAACGCCCGGCCGAACTGGAGGGGCTTCAGGAAGCGATTTCATCCCCCGTGATCGCCGGAATCCGTCCTGCACCGCTAAAAACCGAAGACATCGCTCGTGCATTGGGCTCCGACGGACAGTGCCGTTTCATTCGCGCGGTGAACGCCGATCCCGTCCTGGTCACGGATGGGACGGGGAACGGTGTCGCCAAGTTATCCGGGTCGCTGGTCAACTTCACGGCTCAAGGCACAGTGACGTCCGGTGGCGTCCTGTCTGCCGATGGTGGACAATTCACGCTGACGCCAGGTGATGGCGCGGACGGCGAGGACGCCACCTTGCTGTTTGAATTGATGGGCGAGACGCCTCTGGCTGTCGGATTTACCGGATATTGGACCTGCAACGGTTAAAGGGAACCCATCATGCCAAGAGATACAAGCGCTACCCCGAAGACGGCAGTTTTATACCGTATGGTTATGGAGGGGCATGTCTGCCCTTATGGCCTGAAATCAAAGGACCTGCTTGAACGGGAAGGATACAGCATTGATGACCGGCACCTGAAAACCCGAGAGGAAACAGATGCTTTCATGGAAGAACATAGTGTCAAGACGACGCCGCAGACCTTTATCGGTGATGAAAGAGTTGGTGGCTATGACGCGCTGAGGGAATTTTTCGGCGGACACGTCAGGGATGAGGACGAAACCACCTATCAACCCGTGATCGCGATATTCGCGGTCGCATTCCTTATGGCGCTTGGTCTCAGCTGGGCGTTTTATGGGTCCATTCTCACGCTGCGGGCATTCGAGTGGTTCATCGCGATCTCGATGTGCTTTCTTGCTGTTCAGAAACTTCAGGACGTCGAGTCGTTTTCCACGATGTTCCTGAACTACGATCTGCTTGCCCGGAAATGGGTGCGATATGGCTATGTCTACCCCTTCGGCGAAGCACTTGCCGGTATTCTCATGGTCGCCGGTGCGCTGGTCTGGATCAGCGCGCCTGTTGCATCGGGACGGTCGGAGCGGTTTCTGTTTTCAAGGCCGTCTACATCGACAAGCGCGAGATCAAGTGCGCCTGCGTGGGGGGCGGTTCAAATGTGCCGCTGGGCTTCGTGTCCCTGACCGAAAACCTGATGATGATCTTTATGGGCATCTGGATGCCGGCGCGCGCGATGGGTCTCTTTTAGACCTATCCATCCGTTTTCTGGGCGGTCACAGGGTCGCCAAGCGCGGCCCTGTTCAGCGCGTCCAGAACCGCTTCGGACGTCAGAACTTCGGACAGGATGATCCCGTCGGGCGCGTTTGGTCCGTAGACGATATTGAACGGGATACCAAACCTGCTGTGGCTTTCCAGATACCGGGAAATGTCGGTGCTGGGCCTAGTCCAGTCTGCCTGCATCGCAACGACATTATCACCCCGCAGTTGGTCGACCACGGGCGCACGGTCCAGCACCAGCGTCTTGTTGGCCTTGCACGTCAGGCACCAGTCTGCGGTCACATCGACAAAGACGGTTTTTCCCTGCGACACCAGTTTCGGTATCTCGGAGCGATCGAACGCGACCCAGTCCTGGCCCACCGCTCTCGTCTGCGGCGGGATTGTCAGCGCCGTCGGCACCAGAAGGCTGAGAACAGCAACCACCACCAATGCTGTCGGGCGCGTCAATCTGCCCGGCAAACGTATTGTTGCGAGAAGAATGAAAAGGCCCGTCAGAAGCATCACCACCGCGGCCACCCGGCCACCGGCCACCCCCGTCAGCACCCAGAGCAACCAGATCGCGGTGCCAGCCAGAAGACCGGCAAGCAGCCACTTGACGACAACCATCCAACGTCCTGGCCGGGGCAGCAACCGGACCAGGCCGGGTTTCCCTGCGAGGATCAGATAGGGAAGGGAGAGCCCAAGCCCCAGAGCCGTGAAAACGAGAATGACATCAATCGGGCGTCCAGACAGGGCAAAGGCAACCGCAGTCCCCAAAAAAGGGGCCGAACACGGCGTGGCCAGAACCGCCGCAAAGGCACCTGTCGCAAAATCCCCAACATACCCGTCGCGACCGCTTGATCTGGCCAGCCGTGACTGCAACCCGGAGGGCAATGAAACTTCGAACACCCCGAACAGATTGGCGGAAAAGACGGCAAGAACCAGAAACATGATGGTCAGGAAGACAGGGCTTTGGAATTGCAGACCCCATCCGACAGTGATCCCGACGGATTGCAGAACCAGAATGATTGCGGCGAGGGTCCACATAAACACAAGAACGCCAAGGGCCGACATCAGGAACCCGTTCCGAACCTCGTGCGCTGGCTTGTTTCCATGATTGAGAACCGATGTCAGCTTAATGGACAGGACAGGCAGAACGCAGGGCATGACATTCAGGATTAGACCGCCAAGAAAGGCAAAGGCCGCAATCGCCAGGATTTGCGTCAGATCCGGCAGGTTCGCCATAACCTCGAATGGCGCACCCGGGATGCGTTCTGACCATGCGGGCTGCGCTGTCACCGCGCGTGATCCATCGGTCACAGTCAGCTGCAGGGGCGGCGGATCCTCCCCTTGCGCGAGAAGAGGCAGTTTGGCCCAAAGGGCCGTTCCCGCATCATCCGTTCGGATGTCCGGTTTGCCAAAGGTGAATTCCGGCCCCAGTTCCGGAAAGACATCCGGCTTCACAAAGGCATTCGCACTGCGCGCTGTCACATAAAGCGCATCATCCGCGATCACCGCCGTTTCGACAATGATGTCGCTCTCTTCGGGCCCAAGCGGCACCCGCTGGGCATATTCCGAAATCAGACCCGCCGCCTGCGCGTCAATCCCGGAGCCTGCCGGAATTGTCAAGGCGAGATTGAAATCATGCGGCACACACACAGTCGAGCACGCCAGCAATGAAACACGCGCCTGCAATGTTGCGGACTGGCCCGCAGTTTCGAGAACTGCCTGAATGGGCAGGACGACACGGGTCTTGTAGCCAAAATTCTCGATGCCGAATGCCGTGAAGCGCTCAGGCGCGGGCCAGAGCATCTGTGCGCTCACCAGATTTTCCGATCCATCCCATGAAATTTCAGGCGGCAGACCCACCTCGCCGGGCGAACGCCAATAGGCCTTCCAGCCCTCGGCCAGCTCGACATACAGGCCAAGGGAAAGGGTTCTGGAGGTTTCCGCGACGCCATTTTCAACGGAGATGAGCCGGGCCGTGATTGCTGAATTCTCGTAGGTATCGCTCGACGCAGCAAAGCCCATGGAGGCCCAAAGGCAAGCCATGAGAAGGAAGATTAGGCGCAACGTGTTTCGCATCATCTTTTGGCTCGCTTCCACCCTTGTCCCGAGATCGAAATCCGAAGCACCTCTATGGCTGCATCTCCCGGTTGGTCAACTTTACAAACGGATACAATATCGTTTGTGAAGCCATCCCGCTGCGAGAATAAAGCGACGAAGTCCGCGTTCGCAGCAGGAAGGCCAATAGAAGCTTTTTTCTTTTTAAACATTTCAATCGCAACCGCGGCCTCCAACCTTCCAGCGCTGGAAATTGAAACCAAATGCCAATGACTTAGTTGAATCGGTAGCAACTGAAAGAAGGAATAAGATCATGATGGATGGTGGAATGATGGGTGGCGGCATGATGCTTAGCATGGGAATCGTCTGGCTTCTTGTCATCGTGGTGCTGGTTCTCGCGATCATTGCGCTGGTGAAATACTTGCGCACATAGCGGAAAGCCGGAGTGTCTCCATGGCGGATGAAAGCAAGCCAGTCGTCATTGTCACGGGGTCGAGCGGGTATCTCGGGTCCGCGGTGGTGCGGCGATTACACGGTTGCTACCGCGTCGTCGGACTTGACCGGTATTCGCCGCCCCATCCACCGCATCAGGCCGAGTGCGTCTGTTTCGACATCACCGATCAGGCAAGTGTCGATACCGCGCTTGATCGCGTACGGCTGGCATATGGCGACAGTATTACCGCCTGCATCCATCTTGCCGCCTATTTCGACCTCTCTGGCGAGGATGATCCCGCCTATGATGCGGTTACCGTCGAAGGGTCGAAACGTCTTCTGAAGGGCCTTCAGGAATTCAAGCTGGAACAGTTCGTCTTCGCGTCCACCATGCTGGCGCATGCGCCGACCGAGCCTGGCGAGCCGATAGACGAAGATCATCCTTTCGATCCCAAATTGCCTTACCGGGCGTCGAAGGTGCGTACCGAAAGAATGCTGCGCGAAGAACGGGGTGACGAGAAACTCGTGCTGATGCGCCCCGCCGGAATCTACGATGACAAAGGGCAGTCGACTTTTCTGACCCATCAGATCGTCCGCATCCACGAGAAGCGCTTCAGCGGCAAGCTCTATCCCGGCGACTTGTCGCGCGGGCAGGCCTTCCTGCATCTTGACGATTTTCTTGACGCAGTGGAACGTATCGTTGATCGGCGCGCCAAACTGCCGGACGTTTTTCCGGTCCTTTTGGGGGAGAGCGATCCGATAACCTTCGGCGAGTTGCAGCGCCTGATCGGGCGCGAACTGCATGGAGAGGACTGGATCACCTGGAACGTGCCGTCCCAACTGGCCAAGCTCGGCGCCTGGGCGGAAAACAAGATATTTGGCGAGGATGCCTTCATTCGGTCCTGGATGGTCGATATTTCCAGCGATCAATATGAACTCGACCTTTCGGCGGCGAAGAAGCATCTGGATTGGACGCCTCGGCACAGCCTGCGCGAGGACATGCCGGGCATCCTTCAGCGCCTGAAGGACGACCCCTACGAATGGTACGAAGCGAACAGATTGAACGCGGCGCGGGTCTCGGCGGCCAAGGTCGAGAACGCCGTGGCTGAAGAGGCTGCCGAGGAGGCACCGACCGAGGCCGAAGCGAACGCGAACAGGCGCGAGCATGATCAACACATGCGTCAGATGCATTTCTCGATGCTCTGGGTGCACTGGCTGGTTATGGCCCTAGGCCTGTGGCTGGCCACAGCACCGTCGGTTTTCGGCACATTCGATCAAGCCGAGTTCAGTGCGGCGGTCCAGCAGGTGACGGAGGATCGCGGGCTCTGGGCCGCTGCCACGCGCAGTTGGCTGACCGCGTGGAACGATGTCTTCACCGGGCTTGCCATCATGGTCTTTGCCGCCCTGTCGCTTCGCCCCGGCAACGGCTGGGCGCAATGGGCGAATGCCGCACTGGGCGTCTGGCTGCTGGCCGCGCCGCTGGTGTTCTGGACGCCCGATGCGGCCGTCTATGCCAATGACACGCTGATCGGCGCGCTGGTGGTCGCACTGACCATCCTGATCCCGATGATGCCGGGCATGTCGCGCGAGGGGATGATGGACGATACCGACATTCCGCCCGGCTGGACCTACTGCCCCTCCACTTACGTCCAGCGCCTGCCGATCATCGCGCTCGGTGTCGTGGGCTTCATCCTGTCGCGCGTCCTGTCGGCCTATCAGCTCGGCCATGTAGACGGCGTGTGGGAGCCTTTCTTTTCATCGTCCTCGGCGCTGAACGGCACCGAATACATCATCACCTCCGATGTCTCGAAAGCCTGGCCCATTGCTGACGGCGGCCTTGGCGCGATGAGTTACATGTTCGAAATCATGATGGGCGTCATGGGCAGCCGCCTGCGCTGGCGCACGATGCCCTGGATGGTCGCACTGTTCGGCATCGTCGTCGGGCCGCTCGGTGTGGTCAGCATTTATTTCATCATTATCCAGCCGATCACGATCGGCACCTACTGCACGATCTGTCTCATGGCGGCGTTGGCCATGCTGATCATGATCCCGTTCTCGCTCGATGAGATCGTCGCAATGGTGCAGTTCATGGTCTGGAATACGCGCCGGGGCAGACCGTTCTGGCGCGCGTTCTTCAGGGGCGATGCACTGCCCGGTGGCACAACGGGGGGCGAAATGAGCTTCGACGCGCGACCGATGCAGATCTTCCGGCAAAGCGCGCGCGGCGTCACCGTGCCATGGACACTCGGGCTGAGTGCTGCGATCGGGGTCTTCCTGATGTTGTCGCGCGCGATCTTCGGCAACGAAGCGGCAATGGCGAACAGCGATCACCTGCTGGGCGCATTGGTCCTGACCACTGCGGTCATCGCCTGGGCCGAGGTCGCGCGTCCTCTGCGGTTCCTCAACATCCTCTTCGGCCTCTGGCTCGTCTTC
>NZ_CP015232.1:0-147082 GCF_000376545.2 Tritonibacter mobilis F1926 | reverse complement strand
CAGGTCTTCCATCTGCGCAATCTGGCGGGCCACGTCGCCGCCTGCGTCCAGAACCACGGCCTCAATGTCCGCATTGGCATCGGCCGCGGCGATGAAAGCCTTCTCATAGGTCGTCTGATAGCTGTCCACACCCACGTTATTCTGGGTGATGCCGATCTTCATGGTGTCGGCGGATGCTGCACCCGCCAGCAGGATCGCGGTGCTTGCGGCAAGCATGGTTCGAATATTCATATTTTGATCTCCTCCCGTTTTTCCCGAGACTTCCTCCAGTCCCGAGCGCCCCTCCCGGACGCCAATGGACCACCCGGACGACCGGATGACTTCGAGCACAATGCCAAGTCTGCGTCATCCAAAATCTAGCAAAAATATCCAAAATGGATGTTTAAATGTCCAATCTGGATATCTTCGCGCTACGCTGCGTGTGTCAGTTTGGACATCTTCGAAAGGAAAGCCCGTGAGCGACTCCGCATCATCCAATCCGGATAAAATCACGAAACCCCGCAATCCTCTGTATCGCAAAAGGTCCACCGCGCCGATGAATGCCTTCGCCAGACATGACCAGACCGGCCCGGTGTCGCCTGAGGCGAAATCCGAGGCGCTTGGGGCGTTGTCGCTGCTCGAAGAGCTGAGCGATGAACTGGAAGATACGCTCGATGTTTACGTGCCGAATGCCCATCTGCGCATGGCGATGCATCTGATCAAGGGGCATTTCGAGGCCAAGACCATCACGCCTACGTCGCTGATCGGGGCCAGCCGGGTGCCCTATGCGACCGCCACCCGCCGGATGAAGGAAATGGTGGAGGCGGGCCTTATCGAGCAGCGCCCGCGCACCAAATCCGGCAAGAGTTTCTCGATGCATCCCAGCGACAAGCTGTTGGACCAGTGGATTCGCCTCTCAAGCCGCGTGCGGCGCATGGCCGAAGCGCGGTTTGGCGGTCGTCATCGCGGGCAGGAGAGCAAGGACTACTACTTTGGCGGCAGCTATTCCGCCGCGCAGTCGATCCTGCCGATGCGGGTGCGCAGCGAGCCATTGAAAGTGTCGGGCGGCCTGCGGGTGCTGGTGCATGGCGATCCGACCTTTATGGTGATGGAGAACCTGAAACGCCAGTTTGAACAGGTGATCGGGGTTCAGATCAGCCAGCGCGCGTTTTCCATCGATCGGCTGCGCGAAGAGGCTCTGCGCAATGCGGATCGCGCCGCCAGCCGCTATGACATTATCGCCGTCGATCTGCCCTGGATCGGGGAGTTTGCCACCAAAGATGTGCTGATGCCGCTCGATCAGGTGATGGATGTGGCCCGGCTGGATACGGCGGATTTCCACACGGCGGGCTGGACGGCGGCGCATTGGGGCGGGCGTGCCTATGGGGTACCGGCGCAGACCACGCCAGAGTTGCTGTTCTATCGCCGCGATCTCTTTGCCGAGGCGGGGCTGGAACCCCCCGCGACCACCGATGCGTTGTTGCAGGCCGCACGGGCGCTGCATGACCCACGCCATGGCTGCTATGGCATCGCGTGGAATGCGGCGCGCGGCACGGCGCTGGGGCACACGGCCTTGATGACGATGGCGGATTTCGGCCAGCCGGTTCTGGACCTGCCTGCCAACGCCGGCGGGTTTGACACCGACGGGCTGGCGGATCGGACGTACCGGGCCACCATCGACACGCCTGCGGGGCTTCTGGCGGCGGAATACCTGTTGGAACTGCTCCAATATTCGCCGCCAGACATCCTGTCGATGTCCTGGTACGAGCGGGTGCGCCCCTATGCGGCGGGCAATATCGCCATGGCCTACGGCTATACGCTGCTGGCCCCATATTTTGAACTGGACGAAAGCTCGCCCGCTTATGGTCAGACCGGCTATCTGCCGCATCCCGCAGGTGCGGGCGGCAACCCGATTGCCCCGGTGGGCGGCTACGTCATGGGCATTCCGGCCAATCTGGCGCCCGACCGCATTCCCGCCGCTGTCGAGGCGCTGATGGTGTTTACCTCGCCTGAGGCGCAGAAGCTCTTTGTGCAGCACGGCAGCCGGACCAATCCACGGTACTCGGTGGGATCGGACCCCGAGGTGCGGCGGACCTCGCAGATCTTCGAGGCGGTCGATGCGATGTCCTGGCGCGATGAGCTGCAATTCTGGCCGCGCCCGCCGGTGCCGGAAATCGGCCAGATCATCCGCATCTGTGGCGAGGAATTTCACGACATGCTGCGCGGGGTCATCCCTCCGCGCGAGGCCCTGCGACAGGCGCAGGCACGGGCCGATGCCCTGATTGCAACACACGGTACATAGCGACTTTAGGAGGAGAGATCATGGACCCCAACCGCTTGAAAGGTAAAAACATTCTGATTACGGGTGCGGCCCGTGGCATGGGGGCGACCAATGCCGAAGCCTTTGCGGCGCAGGGGGCAAATGTTTGCATCGGTGATCTCGACGGCGATGAAGCGCAGGTGCTGGCCGACAAGATCAACGCCGCCGGAAACGGCAAAGCAATCGCCATTCGGATGGATGTGACCAAACGCGCGGACAACGCCGCCGCCGTCAAGGCGACCGTTGATGCCTTTGGCTCCATCAATGTCGGCCTGTTCAACGCCGGTCTCAACAAGCCCCGGTTCTTCATGGACATCGATGAGGACAACTGGGACATGATCATGAACGTCAACACCAAGGCGATGTGGCTGGGCATGCAGGAGACCGCCCGCCAGATGATCGCGCAGGGGCCGATGGCGGATCACCCCTACAAGCTCATCAACGTGGGCAGCATCGCGTCGCGCAAACCGCTGGTGGATGTGACCGTGTATTGTACCTCGAAATACGGCTGTCTGGCGCTGACCCATTGCGGGGCGATTGGCCTGTCGGAGCATAATATCACCGTCAACGGCTATGCGCCGGGCGTGGTGGTGACGCCGCTTTGGGAGCAGCTCGACAAGGATCTGGTCGAGATCGGTTTCAAGGAGCGCGAAGGTCAGGCTTATGACGACATCGCCCGCGATGCCTTGCAGATCAAACGCGTGTCCTACCCCAAGGATATCGTCGGCACCGCATCCTTCCTCGTCTCGGACGACAGCGACTACATGACCGGCCAGATGATCCACATCGATGGCGGCTGGTGCATCCAGTAACACACTAACAAACTGAAATTACGCGATAAACGGGTGTGTGAGCGCATACCCGAAGGAGGAGCTATGTCTCGCGCACTGACCCCGAACGTCCTGACACCACAGGATCTGGAGCCCAATTGGCAATGGGAAGGCCGCCTGCCCGCATGGGGCCCGACACAAGTGGATTTCGAGCGCCGTGTCGATCACGACCGGCTGCGCCGCTACCGGCTGAGCCGCACCCGCGAAGCACTGAGGAAAAGCAGCGCAGGCTCGCTTTTGCTGTTTGATGTCAACAACATCCGCTATGTGACCTCGACCAAGATCGGCGAGTGGGAGCGCGACAAGATGTGCCGCTTTGCCCTGCTCACGGGCGATGACGCGCCGCATGTCTGGGACTTTGGCTCTGCTGCGGTGCACCACCGCAAATATTCCGACTGGTTGGTGCCGGATCACTGCCACGCAGGCGTTGTCGGCATGCGCGGCACCATCCCGCCGAGCTTTGGCCTGATGAAGAAATACGCCGAAGACATCGCGGGCCTCATTGAGGATGCGGGCATGAAAGGCATGCCGGTGGGCGTGGATTATGCCGAAACCGCCATGTTCGAGGCCCTGAAAGAGGCTGGTCTGAATGTGGTGGATGGCCAGCAGATCATGCTCTCGGCGCGCGAAATCAAGAATTGGGACGAGATCCAGCTTTTGACGCAGGCCGCCAGCATGGTCGATGGCGTCTACCACATGATCTACGAGGAACTGAAACCCGGCGTGCGCGAAAACGAGATTGTCGCCATGTCCAACAAGCTCCTCTACGAGTGGGGCTCGGACGATGTGGAGGCGATCAACGCCATTTCGGGCGAGCGTTGCAACCCGCATCCGCATAACTTCACCGATCGCATGTTCCGCCCCGGCGATCAGGCGTTCTTTGACATCCTGCAAAGCTATCAGGGCTATCGCACCTGCTATTACCGGACCTTCAACATCGGCAAATCGACGCCTGCGCAGGTCGATGCCTACGTCAAGGCGCGCGAATGGATTGATGCGTCCATTCAAGCGATTAAGCCGGGCGTGACCACCGATCAGGTCGCCAAGCTCTGGCCCAAGGCCGAGGAGTTTGGCTTCCCGGATGAGTTGTCGGCCTTTGGTCTGCAATTCGGCCACGGGCTTGGTCTGGCGCTGCACGAACGACCCATCATTTCGCGCGCGGTTAGCCTCGATAACCCGATGGAGATCCAGACCGGCATGGTCTTTGCGCTGGAAACCTATTGCCCGGCCAGCGACGGCTATTCCGCCGCGCGGATCGAGGAAGAGGTGGTGGTGACAGACACCGGCTGCGAGGTGATTTCGCTGTTCCCGGCCGAAGAGCTGCCGATCGCCAACCGTTACTAACCTCCCCCGAAGACTGCTCGGGCCTTCGGGTCCGGGCACTTTTTCTAAAGAGAGATCCCATGAGTCCCGCCAAGACAGCATCGAACACCGAAGACTATCTGCGCATGTATCGCCAGATGGTTCGCATCCGCACGTTTGAGGACAACGCCAACCAACTGTACCTTTCGGCCAAAATGCCGGGGCTGACGCATATGTACTCCGGTGAAGAAGCCGTGGCCGTTGGCATCTGCGAGGCGCTGAAAATCACCGACAAGATCACCTCGACCCACCGGGGCCACGGCCATTGCGTCGCCAAGGGGGCCGCGTTCAAGGAGATGTTTTGCGAGCTACTGGGCAAGGAAGAGGGCTATTGCCGGGGCAAGGGCGGCAGCATGCATATCGCCGATCAGTCCAATGGCAACCTCGGTGCCAATGCCATTGTCGGCGGCTCCATGGGGATCGCGACGGGGTCGGCCTTTACCGCGAAACTCTTGGGCAAAGACGATGTGACTGTGTGTTTCTTTGGCGATGGGGCCACCGCGCAGGGGTTGATGTATGAGGTCATGAACATGGCCGCGCTGTGGAAGCTGCCGGTGATTTATGCCTGCGAAAACAACGGCTACTCGGAATACACCCGCACCGATGAAATCGCGGCTGGCTCCATCACCGCCCGCGCCGAGGCCTTTGGCATCGAGGCGCATCAGGTGGACGGCCAGGATGTGCTTGCCGTGAATGAACTGACCGAACAGCTGGTGGCCCGCGCCCGCAAAGGTGAGGGGCCGTTTTTCATGGAGCTGATGACCTATCGCTATCACGGCCACCACGTCGGCGACATCAACCGCGAATACTACCGCTCCAAGGAAGAAGAGAAGGATTGGAAGGAAAACCGCGATCCGATCACCCGTTTCCGCGGCTGGCTGGTCGAGCAGGGCATCGCCACTGAAGATGAGATTGAGGCCCTGAATGACGCGGTGCGCAAGGATGCCGAAGCGGCGGTGACTTACGCGTTGGAAGCCAGATACCCCGACGAGTCCGAGGTCGACATGCACGTCTTCACCGATGTCAAACACGCGCTGGCCTGAGGAGAGCGACATGCGAGAGATTACCCTATCCCAAGCGGTCAACGAGGCGTTGGCCGAGGAAATGCGCCGCGATGAGACCGTGTTCATCATTGGCGAGGACGTGGCCGAAGCGGGCACACCCTTTAAGGTGCTGAGCGGTCTGGTCGAGGAATTCGGCACCAGTCGCGTGGTCGACACCCCCATCGCAGAGCCCGGATTTATGGGGCTGGCCGTGGGCGCGGCGATGACCGGCACCCGCCCCGTTGTGGACCTGATGTTTGGCGATTTCATCTATCTGATCATGGACCAGCTCTGCAATCAGGCTGCCAAGACCCATTACATGTCCGGCGGCAAGATGAGCGCGCCTCTGGTCCTGCGCACCAATCTGGGCGCGACCCGGCGCTCGGCGGCGCAGCACTCGCAATCGCTGCACGCGCTGGTGGCGCATATTCCGGGGCTCAAGGTGGCCATGCCTTCTTCCGCCTATGAGGCCAAGGGGCTGATGAAGACCGCGATCCGCGACAACAACCCGGTTGTGATCTTCGAAGACAAGCTGATGTACAACGACAAGGCCCCGGTGCCCGAGGAGGAATATCTGATCCCCTTTGGTGAGGCCAATATCCTGCGTGAGGGCGCCGACATCACCCTGATCGGCACGTCATCCATGGTGCAGGTCTGCGAAGCCGCCGCCGAGATCCTCGCCAAGGAGGGCATCAGCGCCGAGGTCATCGACCCGCGCACCATTGTGCCGCTCGATGAGGACACGCTGATCAAATCCGCCAAGAAAACCTCGCGCGTGATCGTCGTCGACGAGGGCCATCAGAGCTATGGTGTCACCGGCGAAATTGCCGGGCGGATCAATGAGAAGGCCTTTTATCACTTGGACGCGCCTGTGCTGCGCATGGGGGCGATGGATGTGCCGGTGCCCTTCACGCCCGCGCTCGAAGATCTGACCGTGCCCACCCCGGAAGCGGTGGTCGAGAAGGCGCGCAAGCTGATGTCGGGGGAGATGATCCATGCCGCATGAGGTGATCATGCCCGCGCTCGGCATGGCGCAGGACAGCGGCTTGATCGTCGCCTGGCATAAGGCGCCCGGTGATGAGGTCGCGGCTGGGGATGTGCTGTTTGAGGTAGAAACCGACAAATCCACGGTCGAGGTTGAGGCCGGGCAGGATGGCTTTGTGGCGGCTCTCTTGGCCGAGGCGGGCGAGGAGGCTCCGGTGGGCGAGGTGATCGCGGTGATCTCCAAGGAGAAGCCGCAAGATCCCGTGCAACGCAGCCGTAATGGCGGCGGGGCGGTGCCAGCACCCGCCGCCCGGGACATGAAGGACACCAAGGCCGCTGAACCCGATCTCGTGCCGACCTCTGCGCCGGCGGCGACACGGCCTGCAATCTCTGCCGATGGCCGCATTCTTGCCTCGCCCAAGGTCCGGCGGTTGGCACTGGAGCAGGGACTGGATCTGGCACGTCTGGTTGAGGCTGGCCACCCGCAGCCCTATCACGTCGCCGATCTTGAGCTGCTGAGGTCGCTGTCCACCCAAGCGCCCGAGGTCACAACCTCTGGCGTGCGCCGTCTGACGGCGGCTCTGGCGCAGGAGGGGTTCTCTGAATTTGCCGCTTGGGCGCAAGAGGCTGCGGGCCTCGGCGATGCGGCGGCGCTGCTTGCCGGCTTTGGTGGGGCGAGCCTTGGACATGCGGCCATTGTCGCGGTGGAGACCCTGAGCGCGCAGCGCCTCTATCAGGTGCCGCTGGGCCCCTTGGGGGATGTCACCGAGGCTGATCCCGACAGCACGCCGGATCTTTGCTTGCGCGATCTGCGCCTGAGCCGGATCAGCGGTGTGGAACTTGGCCCCGAGGACTGCCCCACGCTGACGCTCTGCGCAGAGGGGACCGGGCTGGTGGTGACGCTGGAATGCGCCGCCCGCAGCCTCTCGGCGCGCGAGGCCGTCGCCCTTCTTTCCAATTTTGCAGCGCGGATGGAACAGCCCGTCCGCCACCTGCTCTGAGCCATGGAGACTGTCATGGAATTCACCGATCTTTACATCAACGGCACGTGGGTGCCCGGCGCGGAAGAGGCACGGTTCGACGTGGTGAACCCCGCCACCGAAGAGGTGATCGCCTCCGTTGCCTCCGCCGAAATCAGCGATGCCGATGCCGCATTGGACGCCGCCGAAGCTGCGATGAAGGACTGGGCCGCGCGCACCCCGCGCCAGCGGTCCGAGGTGCTGCGCAAAGCCTGGGAGCTGATGAGCGCCCGGCTGGAGGAATTTGCACATTATATCACGCTGGAGAACGGCAAGGCCCGCGCGGATGCCATGGGCGAGGCGACCTATGCGGCAGAGTTTTTCCGCTGGTTTTCTGAGGAAGCCGTGCGCGCCGATGGGATGCTCACTCATGCGCCCGCCTCGGGTGCACGCATCATGGTGCAGCACAAACCAGCGGGGCTGGCGGTTCTGGTCACGCCTTGGAATTACCCCGCCGCCATGGGCACCCGCAAGATCGCGCCCGCTTTGGCGGCGGGCTGCGCGGTGATCATTAAACCGGCCTCCGAGACGCCGCTGACGATGCTGGCGTTGATGCCCTTGCTCGAAGAGGCAGGCGTGCCGCCGGGGCTGGTGAATGTGCTGCCCTCCAAACGCACGGGCGCGCTGGTCGATCACATGCTGCATGATCCGCGCGTGCGGGTGGTGTCCTTTACCGGCTCCACCGGGGTGGGGCGCAAGCTGTTGCACGCGGCCGCCGATCAGGTGCTGAAACCGGCGATGGAGCTGGGCGGCAACGCGCCTCTGATCGTGTTCGACGATGCCGATCTGGATGTGGCTGTCGAGGGTGCGATGCTTGCCAAGATGCGCAATCTGGGCGAGGCCTGCACCGCCGCCAACCGCATTTACGTGCATGAGGCCGTGGCAGAGGAATTCATCCGAAGGTTCTCGGCGGCCATGGGCGCGCTCAAGGTTGGCAACGGTACAGACCCAAGCGTCGACGTCGGCCCGCTGGTGAACGCCGACACCCGCGACAAGGTGGCAGAGTTCGTGGCTGACGCGGTGGCCAAGGGCGCCAAGATTGAGATCGGCGGCACCCAGCCCGAGGGGCCGGGGTTCTTCTACCCGCCCACGGTGCTCTCGAATGTGCCGGAGACCGCCGACTGCGTGCATGACGAGATCTTTGGCCCGGTGGCGGCGATCCAGACGTTTTCCGACCAAGACGACGTTATACGGCGCGCCAATGACACCGAATATGGTCTGGTGGCCTATGTGTTCTCAGAGGACATGAAACGTGCGCTACAGGTCTGCGAGCGGCTGGACTACGGCATGGTGGGGCTCAATCGCGGGCTGGTCAGCGACCCGGCGGCTCCCTTTGGTGGGGTCAAACAATCCGGTCTGGGCCGTGAAGGCGGGCATGAGGGTATGCTCGAATTTATGGAAACCCAGTATATTTCGGCCAGCTGGTAGGGGGCGCTTATGTCAGACGTCATCGCATCCCCTTCGGTCCGCGCATTGGCGCGTGAAAAAGGCGTGGATATTGAACAACTGGCCGCAAATCTGGGCCGTCAAACCATCGCGCGGGAGGATCTGGAGCGCGAAAAATCCGCCGCCCCGGCGGGCGATACCTCTTATTGGGAGGTCGATCACAGCGCCTATGGTCCCATCACGCAAGAACCCATGAGCCGCTTTGGCCAGATCGCGGCGGCCAATCTTGCGGCGGCCAATGCGCTGATCCCGCAAGTGACGCATCACGACCGCGCCGATGTGACCGCGATCGAGGCGCTGCGCCGGGACCTCAAGGCGGAGACACAGGCGCAGGGCGTCAAGCTCACGGCGCTGGCGTTTCACGTCAAGGCGCTGGCGCGTGCGCTGCGGGAATTCCCCCGCTTCAACGCCTCGCTCAGTGCCGATGGCAAGACCCTGATCCTGAAGGGTTATGTTCATATCGGCATCGCCGTCGATACCGCGCATGGGCTGATGGTGCCGGTGATCCGCGACGCCGACCAAAAGGGGCTGTTGCAGATCGGGGCAGAGATCCGTGATCTCGCCAGCCGCGCGCAGAACCGCAAGATCGGCCCGGACGAGATGGGCGGCGCGTCGATGTCGATCTCCAATCTGGGCGGCATCGGCGGCATTGGCTTTACGCCGATTGTGAACCCGCCGGAACTGGCGATCCTTGGCATCACCCGCACCGAAACCGTGACCGTCTGGGACGGCGACGCGCCGCGCCCGGTGCCGATGGTGCCCTTGGATCTGAGCTACGATCACCGGGTCATCAACGGTGCGGATGCGGCGCGATTCCTGTCCTATTTTGCAGGACTATTGAGCGATCCGCGCCGGATGATGGTCTAATTCCTTGCCCTTGGGGGATTAGACCCCCGCCGCGCCTGTCACGATGCGGGCGCGGCGGGGTGTTCAGGCACCGTTATCAGACACCGTTAAAGGTCACTTGTGACAGGATCGTATCCACGTCCAGCTCTACCGCCTCGCGTGGCATATCGCGGGGGAAGTTGAGCCGCACCGCTGCGCGTCGCCCTTCGAGCGTGAAATGTGCGGCCCGCCCATCAAAGTCGATCACCGACTGACCGGTTCTGATCGACACCCGCTCAAAGGAGCCTTTGATGTCGGCGGCGAGATTGCTCAGGCCGATCTCAATGTTCAATCCCTCAGGCAGCGACAAGGTCACATCCGGGTCACACCAAAAGCCGATCCGCATCGGTCCTTTTTCCACCGATATCTGCAATTGATCCCCGTCGGCCTGCACTGAGGACGTCAGCGGGCAGCCGATATTATCCTCAGTGATCAGCAGGGCCTCGCGCGTGGTTCCCTCATGGGTGGTGAGCTTGAGTGCGGTGCCGTCGCCATGCAATACAACCGTCCGAATGTCATCCTTGAGCGCGATGGTCTGGCTGTCTTCGGCCTGAACCAGTCGCGGCGCGGCGCTCAACACGACCAAAGCAGCGCTGAGGGCGGCGAGTGTGATCTTGGTTTTGCGTTTCATGTCCGATGTTCCTTTGCGGGGGCCGTGGGGCCCATTGTCGCCTGCATCGGACATAGCGGCTCAGGTCTGTGGCGCGCGACCTGATCCACGAATGAGGACGTCCCGAAACGGGAATCCGGTCGTGGCCTTGGGTTTTCAGGTCTCAGACATCTGTTCTCTGACCCGCACCGAATCCACATGAGGGCGGCTCTCGGAGGCGCTGCAGGCGCGGCTGCGCCATTCGCTGGGATTAAGGCCGGTGACGCGCTGGAACTCGCGATTGAAGTTTGATTTGGTGGTGAATCCCACCGCAAAGATCACTTCGGTCACGGGCATATCGGTTTCCTCAAGGATGCGGCAGGCATCCCGAATGCGAAACGTATTGACGTATTTGGGCACGTTCATCGCCCGCAACGTATTCACCGCGCTGGAGACCTGACGGGCGGGCACACGGATCTTGCGCGCGATTTCGTTCAACGACAGGCTCTCGTTGCGATAGAGGTGATTGGTCTCCATCTCCTGATCCAGCTTGGCGAGGATGCTTTCCGCGCTGGTTTCATCCTCGGCGCTGTTGGGTTGCGCCTGCGGTGTGGCGGGTTGCGGGCGCGGCGGCGCGGCGGTGCCGTCGTGACGGGTGAAGAACACCACGATCAGCGCCAGCAGGAAGGTGAGGTTCGAATATCCCACCAATGCAGGCGAGATCTGGCTGTCATTGAGCCGGATATCAAGCGCGACCATCACATCAACGCCCGCCGAGATCAGCAGAATGGTGCCCGCCACCATATAGGCGCGTTGGGTTGGGATCAGACTCTGCAAAGGGCGGCTTGCCATCCAGTCGAGGTCGAGATTCATTCCCGACCAGATCAGATGACCGCCAAACAACAGATAGGCCATGATCGAGAGCGCATCGACAATATCGTCATTGCCCAGCAAAAACGCAGCGCTGGTGGTCCCGATGAGCGCGGCGATGCCGCCAAAAATCGCGACCCGACTATAGCGCCCGGTGCGCCCCGCCAGTTCATTGAGCGACAGCCATGTAAGCGGCGGCAGCGCGATCGCCAGCGAAATCAGCGGCAGCTTTGGCATATCCTGCAGCCCCCAAGACACCCCCAGCAACACTGATTGCAGCGCAAAGCCCGTCACGGTCAGCAGGACAACCCAGTCAAGGCCGCGCCCGATATAGCGCGCAAGCTGGATGATCACGAAGATCAGGAAAAAGGCAGTCAGGAACGGGAGGGGGAAAAACAGCAAGGCCTCTGGTCTCCGGTCATTGAGGGCAGGCGTCCGAGTGCCGGGATGTTGTCCGGTGCAACGGCGGGCAAAACGGATATACGCTGTGCGGGCAGGCCGCGAAACATGCGCGGCCACGCGGGGGTGTCGGGCTCTGCGGTGCTATGTCCATGTCAGGCCGCCCTTTCCATATTGACGCGCATATCCAAAACCCGATGTTCAATCTCTACAGGCTGGGTGGAGCATACCACTAGAGCGCTATCAAAATTATTACATACTTCCTTATAGGAGAGTTGAACCCCGCTTGGGAACCCCGGCGCGCTGCAAAGCAGTCGAAGGGCGAAAGGATCTATCGCAAACCCGGAAAGCGGACAGGCCAGACCACGTCCGTCTGCCTTGATGTAGGCCTCTTTCAAGACCCAAAGCCGGGAAAACCCGGCGTCAAACGCTGCCGCAGGCAGGGGCAGCAGCAGATCGCGTTCTGCCGGGGCGAACAGCCGCTCCACCAGGCGGCGCGCTTTGGGGCGGGGGCGGCGCTGTTCCAGATCGACCCCCAGCCGTGCGGTGGGAGACAGGGCAATCATTGCTGCCTCGCCGGAATGGCTGAGGCTGAAATGTGGCGCGCCTTGATGCGCCAGAACCGGACGGCCGTGGCGCTCGCTCTGGATCGAAAGCTGTTCTGGCCGCGCGCCTATGGCGGCCCCGAGAATTCGGCGCAAGGCCGCATGGGCGGCGATATATTGCACCCGGCGGGCGGGGTCGGGCAGGGCATCGGCGCGCGCTTTTTCGGCGGCATCAAGGATTTTATAGTCCTGCGCGCCCACAGCCTTGGGCAAGTGGACGTGCCAGCAGGTCACGCGCTCTGGCGTGTGTGGCGCGGGCCGGGTCATAGGCCACTGGCCATGCTGCGCCCGATGAGATCCAACAGGATCTCGCTGGTGCCACCCCAGATCGACTGCACTGAGGCATCCAGCAGGTCTTGGCTGGCGCGCGCGCCAGTTTCACCGCTGATCCCGCCCGCACCGCGAAGCTGAACCCCGAGGGCGGCCAGTTTTTTCAAGGTCGCGGTGGTGCGCAGCTTGGCGATACAGGCTTGTTTGGGATCAAAGCGCCCCTCCTGCACCAAGGGGATACATTGGTCGATAAAGCTGCGATTGACTGCGCAGTCGCTATAAAGCTCTGCCAGCGAGAACCGGGGGTTTTGATGATCCAGCAAGCTGCCATTGGGGGTATGGCGGGCATCACAATCGCGGATCAGATCCTGCAAGAGCCGCTCAGAGCAGGCCTGCGCGTAGATCGCTAGCACGAGACGTTCCACGCCGAGAAAGCTCATGAGGTAGACAAACCCCATGCCCTCGCCACCCAGAACATTGCTGCGCGGCACGGCGCAATCGGTGAGGGTGATCTGGCCTGTATCCAGCGCGGCCATTCCGGTTTTTTCAATCGCCTCTTGATGCACTCCGGGGCGTTCGGTTTCGACCAGTATGAGGCTCAGGCCGGGTTGATCCCCGATGCTGCCCCGCTCGCTTTTGGCCGCAACGATGACCACATCCGCCACCGATCCGTTAGAAATATGGGTCTTGCAGCCGTTCAGTACGAGGCTATCACCGCTGCTGCGCGCGGTGGTGGTCATGGTGGACAGCGCACTGCCGCCCTGTGGTTCGGTCAGCGCCAGCGCCGCCAGAACCTCGCCCTGAGCGATTCCCGGCAACAGCCGCATTTTCTGCGCCTCTGTGCCAAGCCGCAGAATGAAGGGCGCGACGATATCGCTTTGCAGGCAGGTGAACAGCCCGTGGACCCGGTGGCGGGCCAGCTCCTCGATGATGATGGCACTGTCGCGAAAATCCCGGCCCGCGCCGCCATATGCTTGTGGCAGAGCGCGCGCCAGCAACCCAGCCGCCCCCGCCTGCGCCCAGGCTGCGCGCGGTGTTTTTCGCGCCGCGACCCAGGCATCGTGATGCGGGGTGATTTCGGCGCGCAGAAAGGCTGCCACCTCCGCGCGCCAAGCGTCGTGTTCAGGATCAAAGAGGGTACGCGCAAACATCTAAACCTCGCCGTCAGGAGTGCGTGAGAGAGGCAGGGTGCAAAACTTCGGCCCCGCCCAGTTTCACTGCGCGCAGGCTGTGCTGCAGTTCCTCTTCGCTGCTGGGAACATCGAGGATCAGCGCGGTGTATCCCAATGCGCGGTACCGCCCGACATAGGCGGCCACCTCGCCGTAGCTGCCCACCAGATAGGGGCAGAAGGTTTTGTAATTGCGCAGCGGAAACAACCAGTACGCGCCATCACGGGCCTCGTGCAGATCCTCGGCTTTTTGCGAGATTTCCTGATGCCAGATGCTATCGGTGGCGCCGCGCGCCATTTTATGCGCGAGTTGACCGCGCCGATCCTCGGGAAAGCGGCTGCGTGCCTCGCGCCACGCCTCATCGGCGGTTTCGCGGGCAATCACGCCGAACCTCAGGCCAATCTGTCCCGCGCCGGGCAGGGGCGCCAGTGGTTCCAGATCCTGCGGTGGTTTTGTGTAGCTGAGGCGCGTGGCTTCCAGTGTTGCCGCCGCCGCCGCGCAGGCATCCGATGCCCCCGACAAAAACAGATCCGGCATCAGTTCCGGCGGCAGGGCGGGCGACAGACGCAGGTTGGCCACCTGATAATAAGTGCCGCTGAATGTGACCGTCTCTCCGCGCAGCAGGGCCTGCATGATCTGGGTGTATTCCACCAGCCGATCATATCTTGCGTCATGCTCTGTGGCGTCGCCCAGTTGCTCTAGGTCTTTCACAAAGCCCCCGGCCACCATGTTGAGCGCCATTTTACGACCGTAAAGAAAGGCGAGGGAGGACACCTTTCGCGCGGCGGCCAGGGGAGACATATAAAGCGGCTGCACCGCCACCAGCGGTTTGAAACGCTGCGTGCGCTCCATCACCGCTTGTGCGACGGTCCACGGATCCATCAGGCTGTTGTCGGTATAGATCAGCATGCCCTCGACGCCGGCCGCCTCGTTCCACTGCGCGAGGGTGCCGACGGCCTCCAGATAGGTTCCGGGGGCAAATTGGACGGAAGGCGGGGCGGTGGTGAGCAGCTTCATCTTGGTGTTCCTTTTGAGTGAGGAGGGGCAGGGGCCGCGCTAGACCGGTTCCGTGCAAAGCGCGTCGAGCTTTTCTGGCGCATCCAGCAGGTGCAGAACCCGATCGATCTGACCGCGCAATTCCGGACGCAGAACCGAGGCTGAGAACGCCAGTCTCAGACGCTCGGCAAAGTGGTCGCAGTCCGCATCCTCCTGCTGGCGCATCTGTGCGTAGGCACGGTCCACCGCGCCACCGATCTTCCACGCCCAATCTGCGGGGCGATGGGCCGCCGTCAGGTAGGATGTCTGCTGCACTGCAGGCGCGGTGTGATCTGAGAGTGCTTGTTGCAATGCCACGGCCTGCAAGGCGGCGACGCTCATCCCTTGGCCATAAAGCGGGTTGAAGGTGGCGATGGTGTCACCAATGGGAAAATACCCAAGCGGCAGGGCCGAGGCCTTGCGGTCAAAGCGGCGAAAGCGCACGGATTTGATCGCAAACCCACGCAGCTGCGACAGCATGCGGGCGGATGCGAGACTGTCGGCAAGCTCCGGCCCGGCAATGGCAAGCGCACGCTGGCGAAACCCATCTTCGTCGCGGGGCATCGAGGCCCCAAAGCGCCCGATCAGCGTCACCACCCAGCGATCGCCTTCGATGGGGGCCATCACCAGCCCTTGCGTGGCGGGGGCTTGCGCGGGACGCAGCCACGCGCTTGGCGGGTTGGCACGGGTATGTGCAGGTCTGGCGAAAAAGGCGCTGGTGTAGCGGATATCGGGGTGGCGGGTCATCTCTGGCGGGAGTTCTAGACCGGCGGCTTCAAACCACTTGAGACTGTCTCCTGCACGACCGGAGGCATCGACCACGATGTCCGCGTCCAACTGGCGGCGCTGCCCGTCGCTATCATCAAGGCTCACACCGGTAAGGCGCGGCGCGCGGGTTCCCGCCCCTGCGGCAAGCATCAGGCCACGCACCCGCGCCGTTTGCACCAGTAGATGCGGCAGCGCCAGCACCCGGCACCTTAGAACATGTTCAAGCAGTGGTCGGCTCTGGCTGAGCACCACCGGGCCTGTGTCCTCGGGCGCGCACCATTCATGACCGTCGTGGCTGCGCCATTGGGAGCGCACCCGCAGCGGCAGGCTGCCAGCGCTTTGCAGGGCCGCGCCCAGCCCGGGCATCAACTGTTCCAACGACTGCCGCCCACTGTCGAGCAGCGCATGCACATGCGGGGCCTGCGGCGTGTGGCGTCGGATCATTGGCTCGGTGGGCATTGGCTCCTGCTCGATCAGGGTGATCGATGCCACATGCGGCGCAATTGCGCTGCAGGCCGCAAGCCCTGCGACACCACCCCCGATCACCACCGCGCGCAGGCCGCCTTTGGGCGTTGAGCGCGGTGGCTGGGCAGAGGATTGTGGCGAGACCATTGCGTTATGCTCGCCCGGTCATCGCGGCACGCAGCGGCACCCGAGTGGCACGCAGGGCGGGAAGGCCGCCGCCAATCGCACCAATCCCGAGGGCCAGCACCACCGCGCTCAGCGCTTGGGGCCATGACAATGCCAGTTGGAAGGCCAGCTGCGCATTGGCGCCGCTTTTGGTCGAGGCGCTCCAGCCGTCCAGACCGATCCATGCCAGCGCCACGCCAATGGCGCAGCCAATCAAGGTAAGCGCCAGCGCCTCCACCAAAGTGGCAACAAACGCAGCACTGCGGCTAAAGCCAAGGGCGCGCACAGTGGCGATCTCGACCATGCGATCCGACACCGAACTATACATGGTGGTCATCGCCCCCACGGCAGCGCCAATCGCCATGACGATTGCAAGCGGCCAGCCAAGGAACAGGATGATCCGGCTGATGTCGCTGGCCTGCGCGGCGTAAAACGCCTGTTCGGTCTGCGCCAGAAGGCCGAGGTCAAGATCCTCGACATAGGCGCTGAACTGCGCGAAGGCGGCCGGATCTTGCAAACGCACCCTGAGGGATTGGATTTGATTGGGGCGATTGAACTGCGCCTGCACCAGACCGGCATCCGCCAGAAGTTCGCTTTCAAAGACGCTGCCACCGGCGGTGAAATGGCCAACAACCTTCCACTGCGAACGCCCAAAGGAGATGGTGTCGCCAAGGTTCAGATCGTTGTATTTCGCCGCCAGACGCGCGCCGACCACAATCTCATCCGTGCCGGGTGTCATCATTCGCCCGGCGCTGATGGCCAGTTTCGGACGCAGGGCGAGGCCGGTGGCCGTCACACCGCGCAACGACAGGGTTTCGTTCTTGCCACTGTCCTGCGCGACTGCATCCACCGGCACCACCAGCTCGCGCGAAATGAGCGGCGCGCCCTCGGCGGTTCTGGCAATGCCCGGTGCTTCCTCGATGAGGTGGGCTTGTTGTGTGCCAATGCGGCTCAGGGCTTCGCTGAAGGCCCCCCGGCTCAGCACCATCGCCACATCGGCAGATCCGGTCGAAGAGAGGGTTTTGCGAAAGCCATTGGCCATGGCGAGAAACCCAAGCAGCACCAGCACGACCAATGTGACAGACAGCACCATCGAGAGCGAAATCCACGCCCGACGCGGCAAGCTGCGCAGGTTTGCGCCCGAAAGTGCGAGGGATTGACGGATAAAACCGAACATTGGGATCACCTGTGTTTGAGAGCTGCCGCAATGGGCAGGCGAAGAGCGTTGATCGACGGCAGCGCACCGCAGGCAAGGGCAAAACCCACCGCCAGTGCCACCGCCGTGGCGATCACGCGCGGGGTCAGATAAAGGCCGGGCACAACGCTTTGCAGGGCGTCCGCCAGCACCGGGATCACCGCGGCTGTCAGGCTCAGACCGAGGCATAGCCCCAGCGCAAAGAGCACCAGTGTCTCTGCCAGAACGATGCGCATGATGCGCCCGCCGGAAAAGCCCAGAACCTTGAGCACGCCGATTTCCAGTGTGCGTTCGCGGATCGCAAAGATCATCGTATTGGCGACGATCATCAGGATGGTGGCAAAAGCGACGCCCACAATCAGCCGCACCAAGAGCGCGATATTGGCGAATTGCTCCAGAAAGGCGGACATGAAGGCGGTTTCAGACTGGGTGCGGGTCTGCGCGCCCGAATTGGCATATAGCGCGTCGATTTCGCGGGCCAGGGCCTCGGTATCGGTGCCGGGTTTGGGCTGGATGCCAAACAGATCCACCCGGTTCTTATTTCTCATCACGGCGGCGTGGAAGTAATCCGCCCGTGCGAGCAGGAAACTGGTGTCCGTGGTCACCTCGGCCCCGTCAAAGATGCCTGCAATGGTAAAGCGCCAGTTGCGATCCCCCCCCTCGCGGGCATGCATGAAACTTGTCAGCGTCACGGTGTCGCCGGTGCTCCACCCCATGCGAGCCGCCAATGTACGCCCCACCAGAATGGCAGTGCGATCCGTATCCGCGGCACGTAGCATCTCGGGGTCAAAGGCGTACGCATCCGCATAGACTCGCGCGTAGCTTTCGAGGTCGACCGCATTGGCGCCCACGATATTGCGTTCATTGCCCACAAAGGCGCGCAGGCGGGTGATATGTGTGACATCGGACACCCCGTTCAGGGCTTCGATCTCAGGGAGGTAGGACAGAGGCAGGGTCTCATTGCCGCCCACCTTGGAGGCCACCACCAGACGGGAGGTCTGTGAGCTTGCCCCTTCAAACCCCTGCCGGAAACTGGACAACACGCCAAAGATAAAGAACGCGACACCAATACAGAGGATCAACAGGATACTGCGCAACAGCTTGCGCGTCAGGTTCTGTCGGATCAGCAAAGAGGGGCTCAGGCGCATTGCGCGATCTCCTCAGAGACAAACCGACCCTTGTCGAGAATGACCGTACGCTTGGCGACGCGGGTGGAGCTTTCGTCATGGGTGACCATGATGATGGTCTTGCCGAGTTTGGTGTTCAAAAGCTGCAACAGCTCCAGAATTTCATCGGCGGATTTGCGATCCAGATCACCGGTGGGCTCGTCGCAGAGCAGGATGCGCGGATCGCTCGCGATGGCGCGGGCAATGCCGACGCGCTGCTGCTGACCGCCCGACAGAAGCGAGGGCAAATGGTCGTGGCGATCTGCAAGCCCCACAATGTCGAGGATGGTATGCACCCGCTCGCGCCGCTCAGACGCGCTGAGATCGGTGAGCAACAAGGGCAGTTCCACGTTCTGCGCCGCGCTCAGCATTGGCATGAGGTTGTAGAACTGAAACACAAAGCCGATCACTTCGGAGCGCCAGCGCGTCAGGGCGCGGGTGCTCATCTTGTCGAGCATGGTGCCCCCGATGCTAACATGACCGCCATCGACGGTATCAATGCCGCCGATCAGGTTCAAAATGGTCGACTTCCCCGACCCCGACGGCCCCATAATGGCGAGGAAATCACCATCCGGAATGGTCATGGTCAGATCTTCAAAGATCGGAATGCGGGATTTGCCGAGCGGGTAGCTTTTGTAAACGCTGGTCAGCTCGATATCGTATGAAACAGGGGTCATGGGTTATTCGCTCCCGTTGAGGCGGAGTTGGGCCAACGCCCGGTCCGTGAGGTTGATGAAAGTTGCTTTGGCAGACATGTTGGGACGCACGCCGATCAGATCCTCGTCATCCAGCCGCAGGCGGACACGGATGGTCGCCTTCTCGCGCGAGGCACGCGGGTCGATCACGGTGACTTGCGCCGAAAAACTGCGATCCGGAAAGGCATCGAGGCGCACATCGGCCATCTGATCGATCTGGATCTCGGCGATATTGCGTTCTGCGACATCCACATCGACATAGAGGTGGCTGACATCCATCAGCTCCATCAGACCTGCCTCATCGGCGCCGCCGTTGGTGCCAGAGGACACCATCATGCCCGGTGCTGCGGGCAAGTCGACAACCACCGCATCAAAGGGCGCGCGCAGAGTGTGTTTTTCCAGATCCCGCTCGGCGCGCTGCAAGGTCAGGCGGGCCGTTTCCACCTGGCTTTGGGCGATGGCAATGCTGTTGGTCAGCACCGCAAGATTGAGCCGGGCATCTTCCAGTTCGGACCGCCGTCCAACACCGCGTGCTTCCAGCGTTTCAAGGCGCTGCAGCGGGGCGGCGGCGGCGGCATGATCGGCGCGGGCACTGCGCAGTCGCGCTTGTGCGAGGCGAAAGGCCTCATGCGCCAGACCAACCGCCAGTTCTGCATCGCTCTGTTCCAGTCGCAGCACCGGGTCCCCGGCCTTCAGGCGCGCGCCAACCTCGACGTCGACCTGTTCGACCTGACCGCCGATATCCGACATCAGCACCACCGAGGTCGGAGCAACCACAAAGCCCGAGCCGATCACGCGCGGACCAGTGGCGGCGATGGGATTTGCAACCTCTGGGGTAGCGGGCGTAGTCTCTGCCAACACCGTTGTTTCAGCAGATGCGGCAGGTTGTGTTGTCACTCGCGATCCATCTGCCGGGCGCTCTTGGCTGGCAAACACGCCGCTCGCGGTGTCCCAAAGGCGGGTGGCTTTGGTGATTGCGGGGGCCGCAAATGAGGGCGCGCGTTCAGGAAATGCCAAGGTCAGCGCAACAACACCTGCCACCCCAAGCAGCAGCAGCCCCCCGACACGCCGCCAGATGCGACGGGGGGGTTTGGCTCTTGGCTGTTTGGGGACAGTGCTGAGCGCGGGCTCGCGATGGGCATGTGCCTTATCGCTGCCTCTGTCGATGGACAGGGAGCGCAACCGGGTTTCAAGATCTTCGGACACAGACATCTGGAACTCTCTCCTCGGGCGGGCATGTGCCTTATGCGGGTTTCAATGTGATCAGACGTGTGATTCACACCGCAACAGTGGGCTTGGTTTTGATCTTGGCGATTGCAGCGCCAGCGCGAGACCTAAATCACAAAGTAGGACGTCCGAATTGATGAAGACGTATAATTATCAAGGGTTTGTCGTGAAATTGAACGTGACTTTGCGCTGATATAGCCCCCGTCACGCATTATGTGTGCTCCGGGATCGGTGCGTTCAGTTGCGCAAGAAGTGCTTGAGAATCGACCTTGCCATTGACCGTGACCGGCAGCCGTTCCATCAGGCGAATGTCGCGTGGGATCATGGTCTGAGGCAGCCGCGCGGCCAGCGCTTGGGCGCAGCTTGTGGCCGTCAGATGCGCGCCGGATGCGGGTTGCACAAACAGCACGATATCGCGCAGCTGGCCATCTTCGCGCACCGGCAGGCAGGCTGCATTGTGAACCAGATCAAGACCATGCGCCGCGCGTTCGATCTCGTCCAGCTCAATGCGGTTTCCGTTCCATTTCACCTGTCGGTCGGCACGCCCCAGAAGAAACAGATGACCTGCCGCATCCACATAGCCTAGGTCGCCGGTCCGGTAACATTGCGCCCCATCCCGCATCGAGAACGCGCGGTTGGCGGGATGATCTGCGGGGATGTAACCGCTGACAATCTGCGGCCCGCTCAATTCAACCTCACCGGGAGTGCCGCGCGGTACATCATGGCCGTCGTTGTCGATGATCCGCATGACATTCTGTGCAAGCGCCGGACCAAGTGGCAGCACCTCGTGGTGTTCCAGGTCGCCTTCGGTAAGGCAATGCACATGGCTCATGCAGGTGCCCTCCGAGGGGCCATAGGCATGGCGTACTTCGGCCTTTGGAAAACGGCGGCGCAGCTCTTTGATCAGGCTGGGCTGCACGGCCTCGCCGCCAACAAAGAAACAGCGCAATTCCGGCAGGGTCTCGGCGCTAAAGGTTGGGTCGGTGCACATCAACTGCAACAGCGAGGGCGTCGAGAACCACGAACGCACCGCCACCCGATCGCGCTGACCGCTCAGCGCATCCATGTTCTTGCGCGGCATGATGTTGTAGCGGTGGTTCAGCATCACCACCGGCCGCCCAAGCGCGAGCACCGGCCACAGATCGAGCATCCCCATATCAAAGGCAAGGCTGGCATGGTTGACATGACCGCTCTGCCATGCGGCAAGGGTTTGGCCCGCCATCGCCTGCAACATCTCTCCATACCACGCGAAAAAGGCGCTAAAATTGTCGCGCCGGATGGGCACGCCTTTGGGATCGCCCGTGCTGCCAGAGGTGAAAATCACATAAAGAAGCGTCTTGGGGTCCACATCGCGCACCGCATCCTGTGCCAAGCTCTGCGCCGTACCTGCTGGGATCGGATGGGAGTGAACCGCCGCGTCGACGTCGGGCGCGTGCCCTGCATGCAGCAGCAGTTGCGCACCGCTCACCCGCAGCATCCGCGCAATCCGATCCGGTGGGTTTGACCGATCCGCAAACACAAATCCGCGTCCGGCGAACATACACGCCAACATGGCGGCAACCACGTCGGGTTCCTTATGGCCATGTACCATCACCAGATCCGAAGAGGGATGCGCCCGCAGCCATGTCAGAACCGTCTGCACCTGCGCGCCCAACGCGCCAAAGGAGGTGACGTGGCCATCACTGACCAGCGCGGGCCGATCCGGGTGCTGCCAGATGTGGGTTGCGATATCGCGCAGGAAACGCTCTGTCATGGGATCCTCCCTGTTGAGGCTGAGGCCGCCGGAAGCGGCGATAAGCACAGGCAAAACCGGGTCTGCCTGTGCGCATGGCGCATCAGAGCGCGAGGGTCGCGGCTTCTGTGTTGGCCGTGCGGTAGTGAAAGGACACCGGCACGGCCCCGCGCGGCGCGAGGGTGGAGCGCAGGATCGGGCGCAGATTGCCGCGCTTGCAGTCCGGCGCCAGTTCGATCCGGTATTCCGCCACCACCGCACGCACCGCGACTGACAACTGATGTTGCAGGAATTGCGTGCGATTGCGCACCCGTGGTCCAATCCCAAAGGGCAGATAGCTGCTGCGGTCCTCTGGCGGTGTGAGAAAGCGCTGTCCGTCAAACCGGTTGGGGGCCTCCCAATAGCGCGCATCGCGATGCACCAGCCACGGCGCAAAAAGGATCGTGGTGCGCGGTTCTACCCGGTAGCCTTGCACCTCCATTTCCTTGCTGGTGATGCGGTAGATAAAGGGCAGTTCCGGATAAAGCCGCTGTGCCTCTTGAATCACCGAGTAGCACAGGGGCGTCTCAGGATCGGGCGCGTTGTAAAGATCGGCGCAGCCTGCAACTTCTTGCGCCATCTCAGCTACAAGATCCGGGTTTTGCGCCAAATGGCTGAGGGTCCAAAACAGCCCCAGCCCGTCTATATTGAGCTTCTCCAACAGCAGGCGTCCCAGCGTTGGGCGCAGGAAATCGACCCGCTCGGCCTCGGTCAGTGTTGCGGGCAGACAGCGGTTCATCGAGGCCAGGACATTGGGTGCATCGGCGCTGTTCTGGGCCAGCCCGGCGCGCACCGCCCGATCCAGAAACCCTCGCGCCGCCTGAAATTCCGCCAGCGCTTCGGGCGTCGCGGTGGCCTCGGCGTCCAGCGTGCTCATGGCGAAATAGAACTGCTCGATCTGCATCAGCCCTTCGACCATCTCCGGGTCGGGCAGGGCCTGACCAAATAGCGCCGGGCACAGCGCCCGCACCGCCCAAAGCGAGCAGATCGGGCGCAAATCCACCGGGGCCTCGGCGTTGAGGGCAAGGTCGCGCACCAAGGCTTGCGTGGCATCGATCAGGCTCTGATGTGCCCAGCCGTCCCACTGCGCGTTGACTTCAGCCAGCCCGCTGCGGCTGGCATCCCAGATGGCGGCATTCTCGGGCCGCTCTAGCGCGTCTCCGATCAGGATACGAGTGGTGCCTGCATTGCTGGCGATATCGCCCAACTCGGTCTGGAACTGGCCCTGATGGTTCTTCCAATACCGGATGCTGTCAGTGCCCGCCATCAACAGCATCTGCCGCGTGTCGCTGGCGCGGATCATCACCACATCGCCATGTTTTCGCATTGCGGTTTCGGCCACTTTGAGCAGACCAAGGTTTTGGTGAAATTCGGAACTTGCATCAAATACAGGGATCTGCGGGTCGGTCATGAGACGTCCTCTCAGCTAAGCGTTTCAGTGCCGGAATGGCTGTGGACATGGCGGTGGTTTGCGGTTTTTGCCGCCTCTGCCAGCCATGCCCGGTCGATTTTGGAATTTCGGTTCAGCCCGCTCTCAAAACCTGCGTACCAAAAGCGGGGCACCAGATAGGGGGGCAGGTCGCGGGCCATTTGTTCCGCCAGCGCCTGCAATGCAGTCGCGGTGTGCTGACCAAACACATAGGCGTTGAGCGCCCGCGGCTCGCCCCGCAGCACATAAGGCTCTACCACCGCGTCCTCGATACCGGGCTGGCGGCGGATGTGGGCCTCGATGTCATCAAGGTCGATGCGCACGCCCTGCACCTTGATTTCGCGGTCGATCCGCCCCTCAAAATACCAAAGCCCCTCGGGCGTGCAGCGGCCCCTGTCACCCGTGCGATAGCACTTGGGACGCGGAAAGGCGGCGGCCTGTTTTTCAGGCAGGTTCAGATAGCCAAGCCCGACCGAAGCGCCCTGAATTTCGATCTCGCCGCGTCCGGGGTCGGGCGTGGCCACAAGCGTTGTGCCGCTGCGGGCATAGCCAATCGGCAGATCCTGTGGCGCATCAAGATGGGCGCGGGTGATCTCCAGCGAGGTGACTGCAACCGTGCATTCCGTAGGCCCGTAGGTGTTGATCACCCGACAGTTGGGAAACCGTTCAAACAGCGCCTCGACCACTTGCTTGCTCAGCGCCTCGCCGCAGAACAGAAACGTCCGAAGCGCAGGCAGCCGCTCGCCGTTAAAGCGGCGGTTGCGCAGCATCAGCCGCGTGATCGACGGCGTCGAAACCCAAAGCCCAACGCCATCCGCCTGCAAGCGCTCAATATAAGCGGTGGAATTGGCAAAATCTGCGTGATTGAGCGCGGTAATCGGGCAGCATCGCTGCCATGCGCTCCAGAGTTCAAACAAGGATACATCAAAGCAGTGGCGGATATTGCCGCTGACTGCTGCAAAGGGCGCATCCTCCAGAAGTGCTTGCTGCCACAGGATAAAATCGGCCAGATTACCATAACTCACCTGAATGCCCTTTGGCTGACCAAGTGTGCCCGAGGAAAACATGATATAAGCCACATCCTCTGACGTAACCGGTGGCGCTGTGATGGCCTCTGCGGCAGGCCTCAGGGATGGGTCCACACCCCATATCGGCAGTTCTGAGTCCTGCAGCGCCCCCGATACATGGGTGAAGTCCGCAGGATCGCCCTCGGCCACCAGCACCGCGCAGGCATCACACCCCTGCACGATTTGGCGCAGCCGCTCGGGAGGGGTGTCGCGCTCCGTGGGCACCAAGGGGCGTCCGGCCAGCAGACAGGCCCAATAGGCAATCATGTAGCGCGGGTCTTTATGCCCCCAGATCAGCACGGGCCGGGGGGTAGGTCCGCTGGGCAGGGTCAACAGCCGTTCAGCCAGCGCCAGCGCGCCGTGATAGAGCGTATCAAAGGTCAGCCTCGCGGTTGCAGTGCGATAGGCATCCCCCGAATTGCCACGAAATCCGCGATGGATTTCGCGCAATAGCGCCTGCGGATCTCGCTGCCCTGATGTCATGCCGGGACGTCCTCTTTCATAAAAGAGGCGATCAGGGCCGAGAGGCTCTGGACGGTGGAAAACTGCTCCGGGCGCAGCTCGGAGGGGTCGATTTCCAGCGCAGGCAGACGCTCTTCGAGCGCCATGAACAGCTCCAGCAGCAGGCCGCTGTCCAGACCAAGGTCGTCCTCGATACGGGTGTCGGGGGTGATGGAGCTGCCGTCGTCCATGTCGAGAAGCTCGACGATGGCGTCAATGATCTGAGTGTCGATATGCGAGGTCATAACTCTGTCCTTTCGGGTTTGATAAGCGACGGGCGGCGTTATTCGGCTGCTGTCAGGTCTTTGCTGCGAGGGGCTTTGGCTGCGGGGCGGGGGGCGGCGGCAATCGCCTGCAACGCGGTGCGGTCGAGCTTGCCATTCTGGGTGCGGGGCATCTGGTCATGGATCAGGATGCGCGCAGGCACCGCGTGACTGTCGAGGCGGCTTTTACACCACTGAATGAGGTCCTGATCGCTGCGGGTTGTGGTGCCGGTTTGGGTCAGCGTCACATGCGCGTGGCAGACCTGCCCATGCACCGGGTGCGATGCACCGAGCACGCAGACTTCCGCCACTTCGGGGTGTGCGATCAATGCGGCTTCGACCTCTGAGGGGGCCACTTTTTCGCCAGCGATTTTCAAAATGTCGTCGCTGCGCCCCACAAAATAGAGATACCCCGCATCGTCCAGACGGCAGGTATCACCGGTATAAAGCACCTGCTCTCCGGGGAAGGGGCCGGGGCGCAGGCGTTTGGCGGTGGCGTTCGGGTTGTTCCAATACCCTTTCATCACCGTGCTGCCCCGAATGACCAGCTCTCCGGTGGCGCTGTGGCGGTGCATCTCACCGGCGGCGTCTACCACCCACATCTCAGTGTTGGGGATGGCAAGCCCGACGCTGCTGCGCCGTTTGCTGAGCTGCTCTGGCGGCAGATAGGTGCAGCGGTGGCACTCGGTCAGACCATACATGGAAAACACGGTCGCCTGCGGCAGCGCAGCCTCAAGCTGGTCGATCAGCTCCACATGCAGCGCCGCTGCCGTTGAGGACACCAGCCGCACCGCACTGAGATCGAACCGCTCGGCCCAGGGCGCAATCAGCGGCACCATCGTCGGCACCACCGGAAACACTGTCGCGCGGCTTTGGGCCAGATGTTTGAGACCAAAGAGCGGCTGCGCAAACCCCGGTTCTGCATAGACTTCCGCGCCACATAGCGCGGCCATGGTGATCTGATGCAGCCCGTAATCAAAGGTCATCGGCACTGCGCAAAAGATCCGGTCCCCTGCGCTATAGCCAAGATAGCTCGCCACGGATCGCGCCGCGCTGGTCATATTGAGATGCGACAGCATCACACCCTTAGGGGTGCCCGTGGACCCGGAGGTGTAAATCAATGTCGCCAGATCCTGATCTATCACCTGTGGGGCAGGCAGGGTTTCGACCACCTCCCCCGCCTGCGCCGCCGCAATGCAGGTGACGAGCGCGTCACTCAGCAGCGGCGTGGCCTGACCTGTTTCTGCCAATGCGGCGCGCAATGTATCTGCGCTATTGGGATCGCCGATCACCGCGGCCGGGGTGCAATCCTTCAGGACAAAGGCCAGCTTTGCCACCGGGGTGCCGGGGTTGATTGGGACTGCCACGGCGCCGCAGGCCACGATGCCCCAATAGGCAACCACAAAGCCCACCGAGTTTGGACAGGACAACAGCACCCGATCACCGGGGTTCACCCCACAGGCGCGCAATGTGCGTGCTATGCGCGCGGCGGCCATGAGCAGCGCATGGTAGCTCAGCGCATGATGTGCATCGCGCACGGCCGGTGCCTCGGGGCGCGTCTCTGCTGCCTTGGCGAGAAAATCGATCAGGAGAGAATGAGTTGCGAACATGGGTGATGCTCCTTCGCTGTCGGGGCAGGCTTACTCTGGGCGGTTGAGGAGGCGGTCGCGGTCTGGGTGATCATGCAGGCCCCGGCATAGCCACCCATCCCGATCGACAGGATCGCGCAGGACTGTCCTGCGCTCAGGGCGGGGCGCTCCTGTTCCAGCAGCAAAAACGGATCGCTGGTGTAGCAATGCCCGATGTCCGGCAAGAGCCCCAACCGCAGGCGGCTTTGCGGCAGGCCGGTCTCGCGGCAAAACATCTGCCACGCGAGCCGGTTCACATTATGCGGCAACAGCGCACAATCGCCCTGCCAGTCAAATCCAATTCGGGCCAGCGACTGACTGACGATCCCGCCATGCGCGGCAAAGAAATCCCCCATCTCTGTCGCGGTGCCAGCGCGACCGCGGGCAAAGCGCGGATGGGTACACATGGCCACTTCACCCACCTGCAGCCCGCCCGGCATCTGATCGAGGATCATCCCGCAGAAGGCATCCCCCATCAGGGTGCAACCGGGGACATAGCGATCTCCTAGCGGCAGGCCGATATGGCTGTCACCGCCCAGCACCGCGACCGCACGTGCGAGCCCTGCGTTCAGCAATGTGCGCGCCAGATCCAGCGCCCAGAACAGCCCACCACAGTTGTACTGGTCGACCTCGTAGCGGCGCGTGATCTCGGCCAGCATCGGTTGATTGGCGCATAGCACCTGCACCGGAGACTGCCCCGCCGCATATTGTAACGGTTGGCCATGCACATAGATCAGCGCATCCGGGCGCGGCCCGGTGTGGCTTGCGGTCAGTTTTTGCAGCACCTGATCGAACTGCTGTGAGAGCGTCTCTCCTTCGGGCACCGCTGCCACATGATCGAGCCCGAACATACGTTCAAAGACCCGCGCCTCTGCGGGGCTGCCACCGGCGGCACGGATGATGTCCTCCGCACTTAGCCGCGCGGCGGGGATATGGCTGACGAGGCTGGCCAGTCGCATCATGCGCTCCCGTCGTCTTGGGCCAAGCCAACAACGCAGACTTCGCGGTCCTGACGTGTCAGCAACAGGCAGTTGCCCGGCTCTGGCAGCGACATCAGGCTGCGCAACGGGGCGGCGCACATCTGGCTGGGCTGGGTCGCGCACCACCCGGCAAATCCTTCGCCAAGCCCTTCCAGCTCGTTATCTGCAATCAAAACCGTGGCTTCGGGCTTCAGGCCGAGGTCGCGACAGGTGGCATCCATCACCGCAGGCAGATCACCGCTTTCGACGTTGATGTGGCGACGATACCCGCAGTAGCGCAGCCCCGGCCCGGTGCCGGCTTCCAGCACCATCAGGCTGGCAGAGTTTTCCGGCTGCAGCGCCGCGACCGTATCGGACTGATAAAGCAGGTGCTTTTGATCCATGGTCATCACCAGCGCCCGCCGCCCTTGCCGCCGCAGGTAACGCGCTGCGCAATCCATGGCGAACAACGGTGCGGACAGGCCGCGATCCGAGATGGCAAACCCAAACCCATCGGCAATCCCCAACCGATGCAGCGCAAAATTTGTGACAGAGGTGCCCAGATGCAGATCCGGCATCCAATGGGCCAACAACACGAGATCTATATCGTCCAGCGCATCGTTTTGCTGCAACTGCTCCAGCAGTGCTCCCGCCATCGCCGCAAAGGACGCTCGATCCGGGGCGGCCAGCCAATTGGCGACATTGCTTTGCCGGGCGCTGTCATACTCCTGACCGTTGGAGCGAAAGAAGCGCGTGTTGAAATCTTCCCAATAGGCGTGCTGGTCGGCGGCGTCCTCAACCGGCTCTTCCAGCCCACCAAAACTGCCACCGACGAGGTTTTTAGGATCGAGCCGCAGGGTCATGACGCCACCCCCGCCACATAGGCGCGATAGGCGTTCAGCACGTGAATGTTGGACGTGCCTTCCATATATTCAAACCCCTTGGCGTCGCGCATCTTGCGGCGCAACAACGGGTCGGTCAGCATCACCGCCGGGGCATCGCGCGGGATACGGGCCACAAGCGCGTCGCTAAAGGCCACAGCCTGATATTTGATCTCGCTGATACGGTGCCCTTTGGCCTGACCGCGCATACCGTCGGCACAGACATCTGCCAGCGCCGCAATCAGGGCGGCGTGGCTGCGGAACTCGCTGGCAAAGGCGTTTGCCTGCCCATGCCGGGCCAGCCGCTCCAACATGCCGCGCGCATTACCAAGCGCCAAGGCTGCGACCACCGGACGATAGCGTTCAAACACCCCGTTGATCGCCATGAACCCATCGCGCAGCGAGGGCCGCTCTGATTGTGCCGCGACAAGATCTTCCTGCGCCACGGGCACATCCCGCATATCGATACGGCACAGATCCGCCCCCGACATCCCCGTGGTGGGCAGGCGGGTAATCGTCAGATGCGCGCGCACCCGATCCGGCTCTATCAGCACCAGCGCACGGCGCCCGCTGTCCTCGAATTTAGCAAAGACAATCCCGATCTGAGCGCGCGCGACATTGCCAATCAGCATCTTGCTGCCGCTCAGCACATAGCCCCTGTCAGTCAGGCGCAGCACCGCGCTGCCCGCCGAGGCATCCGATCCCACTTCCGGTTCGGTCACCGCAAAGAATGTGCCCTGTGGCCCGCTGCGATATGCGCCAAAGAAGCGTTCTTTTTGCGCGGGCGAGCCCACCGCATCCAGCGCGCCGCCCGCAAGCGACGGCCCCTGAAGCGCCAGGATAGATCCCGCGTCAAATCGCGCCAGTCGCTCCACCAGCGCCACGTGCAGATCATGGGGGCAGTGCTCCAGACCAAGGCCACTTTCTGCAAGCGGGAAGCCATTGTACTCCGCCGGGACGCCAATCATCGTCAGGGCCCGCACCATCGGGTCGGCCCAGAGGTCGCGCCAGGCGTCGGGATCTTGGGCCAATTTGCCGCCCGTGGTTTCAAACAGGGGCCGCACCGCTTCCAGTCGCTCCAGTGCAGGATGATCGAAGGGGGCGGGCAGGGCTGCCTCGGTCACCGCCGGGCGCATGGAGATCTGGCGCGGCATCTGCTCGTCAAGAAAGGCCTGCACCTGCGCGCGTTCGCGCACCACCGTTGCGGTGCCTTCGTCGATCATGATTTCAGCAGGCGCGCCAAATCCCAGAAAATTCACCGGTGAAGCCGTCGCGCCGTAAGCGCCGGATTGGTGAATACAGATCAGATCCCCCGGCGCAGGCGTGGCAAGGGAGACGTCCTTGGCGATCACATCCATGGGCGTACACAGCGGGCCGGTGACGCTCCATGGTGACGCCTCAGCCGGAGAGGATTGGCGCGCGGGATGTGGCACCAGCGACACCGGGAAATTGCGGCGCATGAATCCCTGTCCCGCCGCCGCGCTATGCAGGTTTGAGCCGCCATCACAGACCGCGAAATTCTCGCCCTTGCTGGCTTTGACCTGTCGCACCGAGGTGACAAACCGCCCGGCCTCGGCCACCATGTAGCGGCCCAGTTCAATGGCGATGGCAGTTTCTGGGTGGGTCTCGCAGAACCCCCGCAGCAGCGGTCGCATCGCCTCGCCAAGGGCGGCGAGATCCAGCGGGGTTTCATCCTCATAATAAGGCACACCGTATCCGCCACCGATGTCGATAAACGCCATTGGTTCCGGCAGGGTCTGCGCCACCCGCGCGGCCAGTTCCAGAATGCCACGGGTGTTTTCCACGATGGTTTCATGGGCCAGAATGCGGGTGCCCATATAGACATGCAGCCCCGCCAGCCGCAGATGATCAAGCGCTGCAACACGCGCCAGCGCGCTCTCCATGGCGGTTTCATCGATGCCGAACTGGGTCGGCCGTCCGCTCATATTGAGGCGTGCACCGCTCACCTTGAAATTTGGATTGATCCGGAGCGCAATCGGCTGACAACGGCCAGTTTTGGCGGCAATCCGGTCGATCTGGTCAAGCTCCGCAAGGGATTCCACCACGATCGCCTTGATCCCCAGTGAAACCGCGCGCTCCAGATCCGCTTCGGCTTTGCCGGGGCCGACCATCAGGATACGCTCCGCCGGAGCGCCCGCCGCCACAGCGGTTTCCAACTCCAGCCGAGAGCTGACCTCGGCACCCGCACCCTGCGCCACCAAGAGCCCGACAAGGCTGAGATTGGGGTTGGCCTTGAGCGAATAAAAGAACCCGGCGTCCGGCAGGCTGCGGGTCAGCGCGCGATACCGCGCCCGCACCAAGGCGGCGTCATAAACATAAAACGGCGTGCCAACGCGCTCGGCCAGCCCATGGAGCTGTGCTGCCTCCTGCGGCATGATCTCAAACTCAGCCATCATCACACCGCAACATCTTGGGGTTTGCGTCCGAGGATGAACCCAGACAAGGAGGCGATACTGTCGAACACCCCGGTGCCCCCTTCGAAACTCTCCATGAAATCAAAGCTTTCCATGCCGGTTCGATCTGAAAGCGCGACGATAAACTGAACCAGCTCGATCGAGTTCAGCAGCCCGCCGGTGCCAAACAGCGCATCACCCGAGCGCGCCCGGTCGATCCGCTGCGGTCCAAGGCCGATGTCACTCAGGCTGGCAAAAATGGTGTCTGTCATATCGGTCATCCGGAAACTCCATTTGTCGGAAAGGGGAGGGGCAGCGGCACATCCGTTACCCGCAAGAGCGCACAGGATGCGGTCGCACCGAGTCCAATGCTGAACAACAGCACCTCGTCGCCGGGCTGCAGCACTCCGTCCTGCGCCCCGCGCCAAAGGTTGAGAAAAGGATCAACGCCAAAACAGTGGCCATAACAGCCGATGGTCGACAGGCGCAGTTGCGCCTTATCGAGCCCCGCGTCCTCGGCCACCTGATACCAAGAGGGCGCATTGACGTTATGAGGCATGATCCAGCGCAGGCTCTGCGCGGTGCGGTCAAAATGCGCCAGCGCATCGCGCAGGGTGCTGCTGGCGAGGTGCAGATAGGCACTGTCGAACCCTTCGAGGTAATTCTCGCCGCGCAGGCCGGTGTTCTTCCAAAACTGCGGTGCGTGGCGCACGAACGTATCGACGACTTCGAACGGGCCGGGGGCATGTCCAACCAGCACGGCCGCCGCCGCTTCGCCCATGATGGTGGTGTTTTCGATCACCCGGATGGCGGGGTGGAAGGCTTTCTCGCCAATTAGGATCAGCCCCAGATCACCGGGATCGAGCAAGTGATCCAGCAGGCCCAACATGCTCAGACCGGTGGCGCAATGGTTCATGGTGGCGCTGAACACCTCCACACCTTCGGATGCAAAACCCGCAAGACACGCAGGGCTTTGCGCCACCGCGCTACTTTGCCCAAACACATGGGTGGTCAGCAGTGTATGACAGTGGACCGCGTGGCTCAGAGCGGCGCGGTGATGGGGGTTGCGCGCCATCAGCCCGTCGGTGGCACGCGACAAGAGCGCATCCAGCGGCTCGTTATGATCACAGTGAAAGGTCTCAAAGCCGAAAAAGCGATCGAACATGCGGATCTGGTTGCGGCTTAGCGACAGATCCTCGGCCAGATCGACCAGTTTCTCTTGTCGCGCGGGGAATACCACGGAGAGGTCAATAAGGTTCAGCATGGCTGCCCTCCCGTAATCGGCTCCAGCGGTCTTTGTGACCTCCGGGGAGCAGGGCGAACGGTGGGACGGGCGGCGCGCGGCAAGACAAACCCCGCCACCGCGTCAAACAGGCGTGGATCTTCAAGGATCGTATGGTGGTTGCAGCCATCCAGCAGCGTTGACGCCGCCGCCGGGACGACCGCGCGGATCGCATCGGCCTCGCTTGCCCGCACCTGCCAGTCGCGACGAGCGTGGATCACCTGCATCCGCGCGCCCATATGGGCATAAAGCTCCGGTCCGACCTTGGCAGGCGCGCGTCCATCGCGTTGTTCGACATAAGACAAAAGCGCCGTGTTCAGGGCTTTGGGTGCGCCGATGCGAAACAGATAGGCGCGCAGGAGCGTTTCGAGCGAGAAAGGCGCGCAGATTGTCACCAGCCGCGCCCGTCCCAGACCTGCCTCCAGCGCCAGCGCCGCGATCAGGCCACCGGCGGAATGTCCGATCACGGTTGTGATGTTCTCGCTGCGATATTGCGCGGACAGGATGCGGGCCTTGGCACCAAAGCTCATGGGGCGAGCGGGGTTGCGCCCTTCGCCGGGCAGATCCGGCAGGATCACCCGCGCGCCCCGTGCCGCCAGATCCAAGGCCAGCGGCAGCATCATATCGCTGCGCGCGTTCCAGCCGTGCAACAGCAGCACCCGTGGCCCATCCACGGGACCAAAGCGCTGCTCTGCAAGGCCGCCTGTCTCGTAGGTGCTGCGCATCTGCGGCGCGGCTCCGGGCACCATGCGCTCAAAGCGATGCAGCGCCAGCCATGCGCCCCAGCGCGGATTGAGCGCCGTGAGGCCGCTCAACTCGTGCCGCCGCATGCGCCCCCGAATGGCGCGAAAGGCAAACAATGGCCCCGCCGGGGTGGGGCGCCCCGTTGCCCGGCGCAACAGCGCCCAGGCACAGAGGCCGGGATAGGCCAGCTCAAACAGCATCGGCGCGCCCCAGTTTGCGCAGAAGCAGCAGGAACTGCACCGCAAAGAGGCCAAAGCTCAGGGCGGCGGCGGCAACCAGGATGTCAAGGATCAGGCCCATTTCGGCCCCCTGCATCATCGCCCAAACCACCCCCGCACAGGTGCCCGCCTCAATGAGGAAGGTAATCACCAGCACCTGAATCCCACGGCCAAGCTGCTCTAGGATCACCTGCAGCATGGCGGAGCCCGAGACCAGAAAGAAGGTAACGAGCAATGCCGCAAACATCTCGTCGGTGGCCTGACGCAGCGCTTCGGCCTGCGCGGGCACCAAGAGATCCAGCGCGCCGCCCCACTGGGGCAACAAAGCCGTCACCGCCGCGTAAAGGCTGAGCATAAACGGCACGCCGATCACCAGATAGCGCAGCCGCTGCGCGGTCTGTCCTTCCTCGGCCAATTGGTTGACGAGGATCGCAATGGCCGAGCCGATGGCGATGGCCGGGATCATAAAGGCGATGCGATAGCGCAGCACCACAAAGAAGGCAGAGGCGCTGTCCTCACCGATTTTGGCAAGGATCGGAAACACCACCGAGGCGCTGACAAAACCCACCACGATCGAGCTGAACACCGGGATGCCAACCCCGATCTGCAATTGGCGCATGCGGATACGAAAGGGCTCTTCCGGGCTGTCATCGCCGCTGCGCACTTCGCGGTGCAACAGCCAGGCAATGACCGGCAGCATCAGCACCGGCCCCACAAGGTTGCCGACCAGAACCGCCTCAAACCCCCAGCCGTAGCCCGACACCAGCACGTAGGTGGCGCTCAGATCGAGGGCAACCAGCCCCATGAAGGGCAAAAGACCCAGCAGCACTTTGCCCTGTCCGCGCATCGCGCCGTAAAAGATGTCAAAGACCACAAAGGGCACCAGCGACAGCATGAACAGTGGGAAATGATCCAGGATCACGCGCAGTTCCGCGTTCTGGACCGTCAGCATCTGCGCGGCCGCGTAGCCAAGTGCGGCGACCACTGCAAACAGCAGCACGCCATTGCGACACAGGCGATACACCGCACGCTGGGTGCCCCGGCGGGGCCAGTTGTGGCGTGAACGGGCACTGAACACCTGCGCGGTGATCGCCAGACCTTCCATGATGGCCAGCGCAAGGATGAAGCTCGGTTGCAGCAGCGACAGCGTGGCCAGCGCGCCAGTGTCCGGCACCCGCGCCAGCAGGGCCACTTTGCCCAAATTCAGCGTCGAGGTCGCCGCTGCACCCACCGCAAACGGCAGGGCAAGCAGCAGAATGCGCGACAGCGTATGCCAGACCGACGGTCTGGGCGCGTCAAGAAGCGCGTCGGCGGTGGTATTGGCAGTTTGCATCATAGGCTCCTGATCGGCGTGGCGGCAAAAGTGCCGGACATGGGCGCGTGGCGCGCCGCAAAGGCGCTGGCACGGTCTCGGGTGGCCAGCAGCGCAAACCGCAGCGGGCGGCTGCGCTCCGGGCGCATGCTCAGGCGTTCCGTGGGGTCGCGCAGCACCAGCGACAGGCTGCTGTTGGCTGTCAGGGCACGCGCCAGCACCATGGCGTCGCGCAAAGACCGGCGGCATTCGACCCGCAGCGCATGCACAGCGCCATGGTGATCGAGCGTTTGCAGCAGATGTTGCAGCACCGGACTGCGGGTGTCGGGCTGATGCCCGCAATGCAGATAGACCAGCAGGGGCGTGTCGGTCTCGGCGCAGAGCCGCTGCCAGTCCTCGCGCAAGCGCTGCGCATGAAGGTCCGGACCAGGTCCCGCCCCTTGAAACAAATGCGCCACCGCCCCGGTCGGCCCCGTGGCCGCGCTGTGCAGGCGGTGCCAGGCCTCCAGCCGCGCGGGGCGGCAGGGGTCAGCCGGGGCGGCGTCCGCGGCGTCGCAGGAAAACAGCAGCGGGCGGGCGCTGGGGCGATCCGGCAGCGATCCCGCCGCAAGCAGCTGTACCTCAGAGTGGTGGGAGCGACTCATCATCGGATCACACTCCGGTGCCCTGCTGGCTGGCCAATGTCGCGCGGATCAGCACCGACAGATATTCCAGCCCATGCACTGCCGCGTCTCGCAGCCCGTGCCCGCCCATCAGTTTGGCGCAATGCAGCAGATGGGTGTCGATTGCGTTATGCAGCCGCCCCGGCGAGTCGACGATGCCTTCGCTGCCCACAACGGCCAATTCCCGGCGCAACTGACTGAGGAACGCGCTGGTGTCCGAGAACCGCGACTTTACCAACTGGTGATGCAAGGTCTTCTGACCGAGGCTTTCACGATCCTGCAGATGCAGAAATGCCAGATCCATGGTCCGCGCCAGCAAGCCCGCCCGCAGCGCCACGACCAACGTATGCACCTGTGGCGGTATCGCCTGCGGCGCGCGCGGCTCCAGCTGCGACAGCACCAGATCAAAACAGGCGATGCCCGGCTCCTGTTCGGTGTCGCGGATCACGACCTCAACCGGCGTATTCGACAGCGCCACCAGCGGCGCGCCCGAGCGATGCACCGCATGACAGGCACCGGCCAAAAAGCCATCCCGTCCGGTGGCCAGCAGACAGGTCGCCTGCAATGCCTGCGCGGGATGCGCCTTGCGCGCGGTTTCAAACACCTGCTCCACAGGTGATCCGGCGACCCGATCAAGCATGCGCCTGCTCCGCGCGGGCAAGGCTTGCCTCCACATGCTGGACCAGATTTTCCATGGTGTTGAACCCGGCCTGACCGATGGTTTCAGGATCAAACCGCAGCCCCGGCAGCTTGTCTTCTAGCCCCAGCAGGAACTGCACAAACATATAGCTGTCGAGGTCGAAATCCCGGTCGAACCGCATCTCGGGGCGCAGATCTGTAACGGGGCGTTCCAGAACCTCAGTGAGAACCTCGGCGATGGCTGTGGAAATGGTGGTGTTCATAAAAGGCTTCCTTGTATTTCAGCAAAGGGTTGGATCACAGGATCAGACGGTTTCGGGGACGGTGGATCGCTCCAGCAGGCAGGTTGCAAAGGTCACGCCAGTGCCCGCCGCCAGCAGCAGCACCTGCTGCGCGGGCCGGCGCGATTGCACAAAGGCGTCGAGGTTGAGAAAGGGGTCCGAACAATAGGCGTGACCGATCTGCGTCACATCGCCCGCATGATGTTGCTCTTCCCAGCCGAACTCCCGGATCAAGGCATCGGTCAGCGGGCGGTTCAGGTTATGCGGAACAAACACCAACTCCGGGTCGAGAGCCGCAGCATGTTGTTCAAGGAAACCGGCGATAAAACGGGTGAGTTCCGGCGCATAGACCTCTTGCAGGGCGCTGCGGTCCTGCGCGTCCATCGCTTCGGGATTGATATGAAACCGGGGCAGGTGCCGCACGTCGGTTGCACGAACCCGCCATGATCCCGGCCCACCGTTCAGCACCGCCGCCACTGGCACTTCTGCCAGCAGCCCCACGGTCAGGCGGGCCACCGAGGGGTGAAAGGCTTTCTCGCCGGTCAGCACAATCACCGGCGCGGTGGTGCCGCAGGACTGAATGAAATGCAGACAAACCAGCGCCGAGGCGCAGCTTGTCATTGACAGCGCATGCACTTCCCAATGCGCCAAACCCGCAGCATCGGCCAAGCGCCGCAGCCAGTTCTGATCGCTCTGCGTGTTGTGGGTCTGGGTCTTGCAATAGACCAAGACCCCCGGTGTCTGTCCCTGATCTGGCAGGCTGGCGACGGCCTTTTGCAGCACCGACCCAAGCATATGAGTCTGGTCACTATTTTGACGCAGCACCGATTGTAATCCGAAAAACCGATCATACATCTTGGCCGAGGCGGCGGTCAGCCCGTGGCTGCCACCCAGCTCTGCGACGGGGACTTTTCGACCACTGTCGTGGGACAGCGCGATGTGACACAGGCTTGTCATGGGGCCGTTCCTCTTTTCTGCCGCCAAAACGTCTGGCGACCTCAAAAGCGCTACAACGGCGTAAAATCCGGGGCGTCCAATTTCGCGAAATAGGACGCGCTAGATTGCGAATTAGGACATGTGCCGCACCGGCGAAATTCGGCCTAGATCACGATAAGATCCTGCGATTCATGGTAAATTTTCGATATATGCTTTTCAGGTAAATCCCTGATTTTGTTGCCATCAAAAGAAGCAACATTGACCCGCCAGTCAGAATCCCGCGCAATTTGGACCTTCTGCATTCTGGCTCAAACCTGATTTCTGAGGTCCCGAATCCCGTTTCTTGGCCCTCGTATGCCATCCTCAAACACCGTGAGCGCACTGTCTCTTTGGGGTTCTCTTTGGGGTTGGGTCAGGTGGACGATCAGCGGAGTTTTGAGCGATCAACAAACCGCCTGCAAGGTCAGGCAGGCTTAAATTTACGAGAGCGAATTTTGTGGCGACTGCTCGACAGAAATTTGCATCTGCTGATCAGCACATGAGCGATCTGTCCAGAACCAAAAACGCCGCCACAACCAGCCTTCGCCTGCGGCAAATTGGGACAGGTATCAAGATCAACTGTCGATCCGTGGCGCTCCGGTCTTGCCGGTCTCTGGCGCGTCCGGGTCGGTCCAGCTCACGCGCAGGCTGACGGTGCAGCGCCCGTCGACCCGTTCTCCCTTCAGACGCAGGGTCATCAGGTCAGCGGTTTGCAGCACCAGTGTTTCATCGTCATCGCCCAGCGACATTTCCCCCTTGGCAAAGCCTTTCGACAGCGCGGACAACAGGGTCTTGATCGTCTTGGCGTCTTGCAGAGATTCGTGAGAAAAACGCTTGTCTGTGCTCATGCGAGGATCCTTGCAATGCGGTCAGTGGGCCGCCATGCGTTCCGGGGCGAAGTGCTTGGCGCGCGGGTGGTCTCGGCTTAAACCGATCACATCCCCCGACGGAAAGATCAAGGTCGCCCCGGCCCCAATGCCATCGAGCCCTTCGAGCGCCCGAGAGGCACGGTCCAGCGTGATGTCCGCCTCCAGATGCAGCAGGCCCCGCTTGGCCAGCAAACGCTGGCCTGCGTGGTTGTTCACATGGCCCTGCACCACCATGTGCAGCCCGGCGCGGTTGAGCACCTCGACGCCTGCCACGGTCAGGGCGCAGTCGGAAGCCCGGTATTTCGTCCGAACGAGGTTCGCCAAGGGTCCAAAGTAAAAGCCCAAGCTCGCCCCCTCGGCGGCACGCGCATAGGCCGCATTCACCGCCTCAACCCCATCGCGCACCAGCGCGCGCGCCATGTCATCACACAACCCGGCGTGGACGAACAGCAATGAGCCAGAGCGCGCGACCGCCTGCATCCGCTCAAAGAACCAAGCGTAATGCCCTTCGGGTTCCAAAAAGATATCGTGGCATTTCAACAGCGCCGCCAGCAGCTCCCGGTGGGTCATGCCGATGCGGGCGCGGTCGGCCTCGAACTTGGCGCGTTTTTCCTCGAGCTTCCGGATTTCCTTGGTGATGACCTTGGCGGGCAATTCAGGGCGCGCGGCTCTAGCAAATCGTGTCGACCAATCCTCACCCGGCATCAGACGAGCCTTGCACACAGCCTCTGGGGGCAGGGCAGCAATATCCTCGGGCATGACAAAGCGGGTCAGCACCTCGCGCAAGGCGGGCAGGATCTTGCGCCCCATGCGCACAAAGAGATGTTCGGTGAGCGCGCTGCGTTCCCCCCGCACCGACCCGATGGCCAGCCGCATCCGCAAATCGTGGTTGCCCGCGAGGATCGTCACATCGGCGCCGGTGCCCAGCACAGCGGCGATGGCGTCCAGCAGCGCAAGATTGCTCGGCCCCTTGTCCAGCGCATCGCCGCCCAGCACGATATGTGCGGTGCGGCCGAACGGCGTCAGCCCGATCCGCCCCTTGCTGCGGTGGATCACCCCGGCGGCGAGGAGCGAACGCAGGAACCCCTCAGCATCCGCATGGGGGTCCGAGACAAAGACCACCGGACGATCCGGCCAATGCCAGCCGCCATGACTGCGCGCGCGCGACAGGCAATCCACCACGGGAGCCGCCGCAGCCTCATCCCAAGGTTCCAGCAGGCGCGGCAGATCCGCCATGCAGGCGTCGGTGTCGAGGATCGGGGGCAGCAGGACGTCCGTCGTGGTGAAGTTTCGAAGATCATCCATGCCGGGGCCCCCATGTTGCTTACAGGGTCAATCCTTCGGCTCGGACTTTGGTTCCCTGATTTTCCACGCACCTGCCAAATACCGCCATGTACCATCCGCCTCATGACAGATCAGTGACGGTCGGGCATGAAACATCGAAAACCGCGCGATGTCGTCGCGAGACAGCAGCCCGAGGTGGTAACAGGCGTGGCGGAAGGACGCCCCATGGCCCACGTGGATCGTCACGCGGTCCGGCCGGTTGCGGTGCTCCAGATGGGTCGCAACGCGTGCCCCGGCCATCATCAGGCTCTCGGCCCCTTCGAGCGGCAGGCAATAGTCGCTGTCGGACTTCCAGCCGTTGGGAGGGGCGTCGTGGCGCGGATCGGCCGCAAGCGCCTGTTCGATCTGCGCAACGCTCAGATTGGCGGCGGAGCCCAGCCCGCGTTCGGCCAGAGCAGACGTCTCCTTCAGATCAGTAATTTCGTGCCCGAGGTCCCGTAAGGCGGCGATCAGCAGATCCGCTGTCTGCCATGCGCGCAACTGGCGCGAGCAAAACGCCACGGGCGCAAGCCTCAGATCCTGTTCAACCAGCATGTCATGCAGGACCCGCGCGCCGGCACGTGCTTGCTGAATGCCTTCATCGGTCAGCGCCCAAGGTTGGCGGGCCGAAGGCACGTCCGCCCACTGGTGGTAGGCCCCGTGGCGAAAAAAGGCATGATAGCTTTTAGGCATGAAACAGCGCCTTGCCCGCCGCGGCGATGGCGTCGAAGTCGATGCGCCCGGAGACCTCGCACACCCTCACCCCGTTGAGCGCCTCAATGTAAGGCGCGGGGTCAGGGCTGTTGCCGTTAGGCTCGAACGCGCCGGAGGCGTGCTGGTAGAAGGGGCCGGGGCTTTTCATGATGGCGCTCAGCAGGTCTGGTCGGTCGGCCAGCGTGACGGGCGTCACGCGGGTCTGCTGGTCGCTGTCATGCGACCAGTTGAGCACCCAGAAATCGGTCAACGGCCCATAAAGGCGCATCCGCCCCGACCCGTATACCTCCGGCACGATCAGATCGTATTTTTCTTCCAGCTCCCAAAGGTCGGCGGGTGGCAGGGCGCGCAGCTCGGCCTTGCGTGTCTCAGAGAGCATCCCGTGCAGGCGCGGATTGCCAAGGATCGTGCCGGGATTGATGCGCGGATGCTTGGGGATGCCAAGTGCGCGCGCCGGACCGCCCGTGATCAGCACCCGATCATTGGACAGGAACTGCGTGCCGGGCAGATCCATCATCCGCAGGATCGACGTGGACTTGCCGCCGCCCGACAGGCCGGAGATCGCCAGCGTGCGCGCGCCATCCGTCACCGCCGCCGCATGAGCCAATTGCCATCCCTCGCGCAGACAGGCGTTCAGCACCTGCGTGTTGATGAAGTTGATGACGGTGCTCTCATTGTCGGCCAGCGCCCCCAGCGCGATGGCAACACCCGGCGCTTGCACGAAGGACACACCGCTGCGCACCTTGCGGATCAGCCGCGCAGCCCCAAGGTCGCACACCGCATCCTTGCGCCCGCTCTTGCCGCCCTCGCGCTGCCAGTCGATCCAGTCGGGCTCCTGCGGAAGGCTCTGCCCTACCAGCAGATGCACCGGCGCGCCGCCGCCGGGCGCGGTAATCGTCTCGCCGAAATAGGCGATCAGCCGGGCGCGCAGCGGCTCTGGCGCGTGAACCGTCAGCGACACATGGCCCACAGATAGGCCAAAGGGCGCATCGCCTGCCGCAGACAGGTCGAGATGGGCGAGAATATCCGACAAGGTCATCATGAAACCTCCGCCAATACGTGCGCCGCCACCAGCGCCGCCGCATCGATGCCGCAGCCTTTTTGCGCACCGGAATAGCCGCCAAAGGCCGAAACCTCAAAAACGATTGGCCCCTCAGGCGTCAGCGCAATATCCACCGTGGTGAAGGTCAGACCAAAGGGGGCCTGCGCCCGGCGGCCCAGCTCGATCAGCTCCGGCGACGGGTCAAAGGGCGCGTATTTGCCGCCCGAATGGATCGTGGTGTTCCACGCACCGGACTGGCTGACGCGGGCGTAGGTGCAGATGTACTCACCGTTCAGAAAGACCATCCCGAGGTCTTCGCCCGACAGATCAGCCTTTTGCTGAACATACATCACCGGGTTGGCAGCCTTGAAGGAGGCGATCTGCGCATCGGCATCGGGGGCCTCGGCATCCAGCAGCACCATGCCCCGCGCCTTGGTGGAGAAGAGCGGCTTCAACACCGCCGCCCCAAAGCGGTCCAAGGCGCTACGAGCCGCGTCCACATCCTCGGTGATGACGGTCTTGGGCATCGGGATGCCAGCGGTGCGCAAGGTGATTGTGCAGGCGAGGCGATCCATCAGCCGGATGACGTTCTCGGCAGGGGAAAAGACCCGCACCCCAGCCGCCTCGGCCACGCGCAGCATCTCAAGCCGGTCGAGCGCATCGGGGCTGTAGTCCTCGGCCACCTTCTTCAGCACCAGCCCGTCAAGCTGGCACAGGTCCACCCCGTCGCAAATCAGCTGCCCTTTTTCGAGGTCCAGCATCGCCTTTCCCATGTCGATCACCTGACGGAATCCGCTATGCTCGGCAAAGGCGTCGGCCAGGGTCTCGGTGGACCATTTTCCGGGCGTACCAATCACCCCGATGCGTTTAGTCATGAAAGAGGTCCTTCACGGGAAGTTTGAACCGCGCTTCGCGCCCCTCGGGCACAGCCAGCGCGGTTTCTAGGATATAGCGGGCGCGGAGCAGCATCCGTCGCGCGTGATATTCGTCGACGACAAACCGCGTCGAACTGGCAAAGCTGCGTGCCAGCCCCAGCGCGAGACGATAGTGATACGTGCCGTCTTTTTGACGCCGGGCGAATTTCTCCGCCATCTGATGCATGGCGACGGCGACCCCACCGATGCGGGCGCGGGTGGCACGGTCCAGCACCTGCAGGCGGTAATTCGACACCATGAACACCGACACATCCTGCACGTAATCCATGTAGCGCGAGCGGTGCAGGTCGATGAAGCGGATCTTGCCCGCAACCGGATCAAAGATCACATTGTCGAGGTTGAAATCCCCGTGGATGTAGACGGAGAACGGCGCAGCCAGCGCCGCCTCCCGCGTCTGCGCGCGTGCGATCAACGTGGCCAGACCCGGCACCGTGGTCCCGTTGATCCCCTGCGCGCCGGGCACCAGACCGGGATGCAGCCGCGTCACATCCTTCATCCGCTTGGCCAGCTGGTCCATCGCGCCCATCCGCGCGGGCTCGTCCGTCAGTGTGGTGCGCCAGATGTCGCGCACGGTCTTGTGCAGCGCGGACTGCGCCGTTGCCAGCGCCGCATCGCTGCCGCCCAATACGATATCCTCAAAGGTCTCGCCATCGAGGTGCTCGATCAGCAGCGCGGCGGACTGGCCGTTCTTTTCATAGGATAGGATTTCCGGCGCGAGGCCGGGATAGACCGAGTTCCAGCTTTTGACCCCAACGCGCTCTTCTTTCACTTTGCGTTTGTCGCCGTCCTTGAACACCGCCGCCACCGAACGCCCCTTGCGGTCGCGCATCTCGACGCTGGAGATCGCCGAGCCGGAGCGGGTCTCTGCCAGCGGCTTCAGGCTGATCTCTTCATCGTGGTCGCGCGCCACGCCCGCCAGCACACTGCGCAGGGTGAAATAGCGTTCAAACTGCACAGTCTGGCCGATGTTGATCGACAAAAGCGCTTCTGAGATGGCCTCCAGCGCCTCGCCCATGCGCGAGACCTCGTTCAGCGTGAGCAGCGCATAGGCGAGATCTTCGGTGTGTCTCGTCTCGGCCATGTCGCGGGTGTAGGTGCGAAACAGGCGGTCGTGGAAGGTGGCGATCTCGCCGCGGGTCTCGCCGATCTTCACCGCCAGCTTGCTGTCCTGATTGTCGAGTGCGTCCTGCACGCGGGCGACCGTGCGGCGCACCAGCCGCAAAGGGGGCACATAGGTGTCGGCGCGCAGCAGCTTCACTTTGCGCGTGCGCTCTGCCTGATCCACCCCGCGCCGACCGAGGCGCGACAGCAGGTCGAGGTTGCGCGCGACCGCGTCGATACCCTGCAGGCGCAGCCGTCGCGCCTCGTTGGTCTTCTTGTGTAGCATCGCGGCAAGACAGGCTTTGCGCACCCGCCCGGCAAGGTTGCTCGAATAGCCTGCGCGCTGCATCAACTGCGCGGCGACCTCACTGCGGGGGGCTTCGAAATAGGCAATGAGGCGCGAGAGCTGCCCGTCGAGTTCCGCCAAGAGAAAAGACATATTCTCGGTGATGGCGTCGGGCTGGGTAGCGGATCGGGGCACGGCAAGCTGGCTCCTGAGCGCGGATGACAATGCCGCGCTATCAACATGAAACGCGGCGTGTTCAGGAGCTATATGCCCCAACACGCGGCACTTGCATAGAGGCCGTGGCAGACCGGATGATGAAACACACTCAACCCCTCTGTCCCAGCAGGGTCTGCCGCTCGCGTATCGCCGACTGCACCTGCCAACACTGCAAGATAAGCACTTATAACATAATCAACATTACAGCTACTTTTCGCATACACAACGACCAACCGTCGCACCATCACCGGCCCCGTTGGCCATCCGCTCCACGGGTGCTAACGTGACGGGATCTTAGTCCTGATTTTGTGTTTGCCATTGCCCTCGCGTCCTGATTTCAACCTCCTCGTCACCCTTGATGCTCTGCTGAAAGAAGGCAGCGTACTGGGTGCTGCCAATCGCCTACAACTCAGCCCGTCCGCGATGAGCCGGGCACTGGCGCGGCTACGTGACACCACGGGCGATCCGTTGTTGGTGCGCACGGGCCGCAAACTGGTGCCGACCCCGCGTGCCCTTGAGCTGCGGGAGGTCACCGCCCAGCTTGTCGAGGAGATCGAGGCGGCGCTCAGCCCCATGCATGACGTCGATCTGCAAACCGTCTCGCAGATTTTTACCCTGCGGAGCAGCGACGGTTTTGCGGAAACCTTCGGCCCCGCTCTGATTACACAGCTGGCCGCTGACGCACCGGGGGTCCGGTTGCGGTTCGTACAAAAAGAAGCCGACAATAATCGCCCGCTGCGGGACGGGAATGTCGATCTTGAGACGGGAGTCATCAGCGCCAAGACCGATCCAAATTTTCAAAGCCAAGCGCTCATGAAAGATCATTTTGTCTACGCGATGCGCGCAGCCCACCCGCTCGCAGCCAGAGCGCTGACCACCGCACAATATGCAGAGTGCGAACATGTTGATGTGGCGCGACATACCAATGCGGACAATCAGCGTCGCGGCCCGATCCACAAGGCGTTGTCAGATCTGGGTCACAGCAGCAGTGCAAAGGTCGTGGTCGGCGGCTTTGCCGCTGCCTTATCGCTGGCACGTTGCACCGATCTGGTGGCGACGGTCCCAGCCCTTCACACCCGCAACCTGCGCCGCGATATGGTGTGTGGCGCATTGCCCTTTGCGGTGCCCGGCATCACGGTCTCAATGCTATGGCATCCACGCTTTGATGCGGACCCACTGCACCGCTGGATGCGTCTGACCCTGCGTGACATCTGTGCTCAGGCCAAGCTCACAGAATCCGATCTCGATCAGACATGACGTCAGATGCACGTGTGAAGTGCAGATGACGCAACTTCTGAAAAGGCGAGAGAACCCGTAAGGATTGAGCCGCTCCCCAAACTTGATTGGACGTGGCCCGATGACAAACCCCTCTCCCCCTTGCATTCAACTGGACCCGATTGGCTATTTGCGCACGGGATTTGAAACGCTGGCGGAGTGTCCGGCCTCTTTGATGGGCAATGATGGCACCAGTTATATTGAATTGCTCCCACATTACGCCGCCGGGTTGCATAATATTCACCTCGCCTCGCATCTTATTGTGTTCTACTGGCTGCATCTGTCCAACCGTAAACCACATCTGGATGCCACCGGCTGCAACGGCAGCAAGCGCGGGGTGTTTGCCAGCCGCACGCCAAACCGCCCCAATCCGATTGCGATGAGCGTGACCCGGCTGATCGCGCATGATCAGAACATACTTCAGGTGGAGGGACTGGATTGTATCGACGGCACCGCGGTTATCGATATCAAACCCTATGTGCCACAGCTTGATCATATCCCCGATGCAACCATCGGCTGGATTCCCCCACATTCTGAGCCAGCCCTCAATCGCTAGCCCCATTTCCTGACGACATTTATTGGAGGACCTCATGGGACACCGATTGAGACCCATTTTGCGCGCGTTTGGCCTGTGCTTGGTTATGGCGACGCAAACCCCGCTGGCGATGGCAAACCCTGCCGAAACCAAACGACTGGTGATTTCCAACAGCAACACCGATTGGGGTCTGGCCACCCCCTATCTGCAAGCGCGCGGCGGGCTTGGCTACATGCTGACCCATTTTGTGTTCGACAATCTTCTGGGGCAGGATAAATCCGGCGCCTTGGCGCCTGAGCTGGCCAGCAGCTGGCAGGTGTCGGAGGATGGCCTGCACGTAGAGCTCACGCTTGATCCACAGGCGCGCTGGCACGACGGAACCGATATCACCAGCGCCGATGTGGCCTTTACCTTTGAGTATATGGCGCAGCATCCGCACCCGTTTGTGTCGCTGGCAAATGTCAGCGCCATAGAGGCGCTGTCGCCTGATGATCTGCGCATTACGTTGATCGCCCCCGACGCAGGCTTTGTCTCCAGTGTCTTGGTCGGCCTGCCGATCCTACCACAGCATATTTATCGCGGGCAGGACAATCCGCGCAGCTTTTCGGACCCGCGCGCCATGATCGGCTCTGGCCCCTATCGGCTCAGCAGCCATGAGCACGCCAAGGGGCGTTATGTGTTTTCTGCCGTCGAAAATTACTACGGCGGCGCGCAGAAATACGACGAAGTCCTGATTGCCAAACTGCAACCCGAGGCCGCCATTGAGGCCGCCGCCAAAGGTCAGGTGAACGTGATTTCGGATCTGCCCACTCGTCTGGTGGACTATGCCAAGCAGCATGATTTGCAGGTGGATATGTCTCCCGCAGGTCACCCGATCAAGCTGCGGTTCGATCACGCGGGTCTGTTCTCATCCGTGCAGCGACGGCAGGCGCTGGCCTTCATTCTGGACCGTCAGGCGTTGATCGACATTGCCTATCGCAGGGGCGCAACGCTCGCCAGCCTTGGCTATTTGCAGGACAATTCCGCTTGGTTCAACGCCGAGACCGTGCTGCAGTATAACCACGACCCGGACAAGGCCGCAGCCCTGTTGATGCGTTCAGGCTGGAGCCGTGATGAGGCGTCCGGGCGATGGGCTGAGAATGGCAGCCCCGTGACCTTGCGCCTGATCACCAGCGGAAGAGAGGAGGCATTGGCGCAGGTGATCAAGGATCAGTTGGACGCATTTGGCCTTGATGTCTCGATCCGCGTGTTGGAGCGCGGTGCCCTGCGCAAGATGAAACCGGGCGAGGATTACGATTTGATCCTTGCAGGTGGCAGCACCCTGGGCGATCCGGTCACCATTCTGGAGCGGGTTTTTGGCACCCGCTGGAACAACGAACAATATCAGGGTGATGGCACGTTGCGCCAGCTGGCCGAGGCACAGGCGCGCGCATTGGACCCAGATAGGCGCGCGGCCCTTCTGGCGAAGTTTCAGCACCTTTACTCCAGAGAGTTGCCCGCGATTATGCTCCTGAATGTGTCTCGCACCATTGCGCATGATGCGGATAGCAAACCGTGGTTCTTTGACGACGGTCTCACCCTCGGCATTCCTGTCGCGACGCATAAGTACATGCTGCTAGAGGAATGAATGCGCGTACGCGAGGGCATGGTCCCATGCGGCCCAAAGCGGGCATTGGCATATCGCGCGGCAAGGCGGCGGCCCTGCTGCGCGGTTTGCTGCAACGCCTTGCGGTCTTTGTGTTCCTGCTGGTCTTGATGTCGGTTCTGCCCCGGTTATTGCCGGGGGACGCGTTGGATGTGCTGATGGATTCCGACGTTCAGCGCGACCTTCAGGAGAGCGAACGCAGCGCCTTGCGGGATCAATTGGGCCTTGGAGGCACCCTGATCGAACAGGTCGGCCGCGACCTCATGCGGCTGCTGCGCGGCGATTTTGGGTATTCACACCTGCACGGCGCGCCTGTCAGCCGCCTGCTGGCCGACGCTCTGCCATGGACCGCGCTATTGATCGCACTGGCAACACCCATTTTTCTGGGTGTCGGCGTGATCTTTGGCATCGAAGCAGGCCGCCGCCCCGGCGCGCGCCTTGACCGGATCATCACCACCGCGATGAGCTTGCTGGCCAGTGTGCCGCCCTTTGTGACGGCAATGGCGCTGCTTTTGTGTTTTGCGATCCTCTGGCCGATCCTGCCAACAGGCGGCGCAGAGCCGCTGTTTCCCGCAGAGGCCCCATGGCCTCATGCCCGAGAGGTCGCCCGCCACGCCCTCCTCCCTGCCTGTGCCTTGGCGCTGCATGAGGTGGTGCGCTATTTCTTTGTGGTGCGGGGCGAGGCGGCGGGGCTGTCGCGCCGCGCCTTTGTGATCAACGCCCGCAGCCGTGGCATCTCTGGGTGGCGCGAGCGGCGCGACTATTACGGGCGCAATCTGCTGCCAGTGATCTGCGCCCGGCTCAGTCAGTCGGTCGCAACGCTCTTTACGGCCAGCCTCTTTGTCGAGGTGATCTTCTCTTATCCCGGTGTCGGCTCGCTCACCTATCAGGCGGTGCTCGATCGCGACTATGCCCTGCTGCAAGGCGCAATTGCGGTGCTCGCGGCGCTGGTGCTGAGCCTGAACTGGGTCTTTGATGCGCTGACCGACATATTGGCCCACCGAGGGTAGCGGATATGAGTGCCCCAACGCCCCGAATACCTCAAACGATAACGCGCCAAAGGCGGCAGGTGCTGGGTCTGCTTGCCGTTGTGGTCCTGACGCTGTTGATCGCCGCATCGGACGCGCTGCTCCCCGCCTATGTGACCAGCGTCGACACGTTGCAACCGCCCTCTGCGCGCCATTGGCTTGGCACCAACGACATTGGCCAAAGCGTGCTCACGGGCCTGCTGCGCGCAACCCCCGTGACGGTTGGGCTGGCGCTGGTGACGGCAGCGCTTGCGCTTTTGATTGGCCTCACCATGGCCGGGCTGGCGGTTGTCTTTCCAAACACGGGCCGCGCGGTGGTGCTGCATCTGACTGATATGGCAGAGATCGTGCCCTCGATCCTGTTGCTCTTGCTTGTTGCTGCGTGGCACCAACCGGGCGCGGTTGAGATCATCCTGCTGATGGCGGTGCTGACATGGCATGACGATGTGCGGATTTTGCGCTCTGTCCTGCTGCGCGAGATAGGGCGCGAGAACATCCGCCTTGCGCGCCACATGGGGGCGAACTGGCCTTATCTTCTGCTCCACCACATTCTGCCCGCAATCTTGCCGACGCTCACCGGAGTATATCTGCAAAATGTGGTGCAGGCGGTGATGCGCGTGGCCGGGCTGGCCTTCTTGGGACTAACGGCTGGCGATCTTTTGACGTGGGGGAGCATGCTGCAAGACGCGACCGGCTATCTACACACGCCTGCGTGGCAATGGCTGCTGTTGCCGCCCGCGCTTTGTCTGACGGGGTTCTTGCTGGTGTTGACCACATTGGATCAACGCCAACAGCGCCACGCGCGGCTGAGACAAGGACCAAACCCATGATCGAGCTGCGTAATCTCAGCCTTAGCGTAGGCGACACGGCCCTGTTGCAAGACATCAATCTCAGGGTCGCCACGGGCGAAACACTGGCGCTGCTTGGTCCGTCTGGTGCCGGGAAAAGCAGCCTCGCGCGTCTGTTGTTGCGGTTGTTAGAAGGCCAGCCCAGCCGCACCCTGCGCCACAAAGCGCGACATCGCGGGTTTCACTGGTCGGGACAGGCGCTTGTGGCGGGCACGGATGTGCTCAGCGCTTCTGTTGGACAAATGCGCCACCTTCGGGGCAACCAGATCGGGCTGATCACCCAAAGCCTGAGCGACGCGCTCAACCCGCAGCTTACCATGCGGGCGCATGTGGCCGAGGTGCTGGCGCTGCACCAGATCACCGGCATCACGCCCGAACAGGTCTTTGCGACGTTCAACCTACCGCACGGCCTGTTGCAACGCCGGCCCGCCTATCTCAGTGGCGGCGAGGTCCAGCGAGTCCTGATCGCCCTGTCATTGCTGCCAAAACCAAAATGCCTGATCTTGGATGAACCCACCGCCGCGCTGGACCCGGCCAATCAGGCGCTGACGGTCAAGGCAATGGCGCATGGCCGCGCGCAACGGGCGCAGATCCTGATCACCCATGACCCCGCGCTGGCGCTGTCCGTCTGCGATCACATCGCCGTTCTGGATCAAGGCCGCATCGTTGAAACCGGTACACCCCGCGACCTTCAGCGACAGCCGCAGCATCCCAAAAGCCGCGCAATGATACAGCAGCCACGTGACACTGCGCCGGGCACGGTGACAGCGCCCTCAGGCCCCGATGTGCTGCGGGTGCATCAGTTGTCCCATCGCTATGGCGCGCGCCCGGTGCTGCGCAACCTGAGCTTCACCCTGCGCGCCGGGGAATGTCTTGCGGTGCTGGGTCCAAGCGGCTGCGGGAAATCCACGCTCGCCAGACTTATCGCTGGGATGGAGCCGCTCCAATCCGGTCAGATCATCTGGTCCGAGGCGACACGCCCTGCCCGCCCCAGCCCCCGCCTCCGTCCTTGTCCCGGCCCCTGTCCCTGCCAGATCGGCTATGTCTCGCAATTTCCGCACCGCGCATTGACCGCGCATTTTTCCGTCGCTCAGACCCTGGCCGAAGCCTTGAGTCTTTCGCAGGGTCGCCTGCGCTGGTTCCAGCGCCCCCGTCACAGCGATCCCGCAACACGCACCGCCATATGCAACGCTCTGACCGCAGTATCACTCCCGACGGATGCGCCCTTCCTTGCGCGTCTCACACGGGATCTGTCGGGTGGCGAGGCGCAGCGGCTCTGCCTTGCGCGCGCGCTTTTGGTGCAACCTCAGGTGATCATTGCCGATGAACCCACCTCATCGCTGGATCAATGCGCGGCCGCTGAGGTCATCAAAACCCTAAGCGACCTCAAACAGCGCGCGGCCATATCCATCTTGCTGATCACCCATGCGCCAGCGGTGGCACAGGCGCTCGCCGATCAGCAACTGACCCTGCGACAGATCTCCCCGCCCCCTGCAGCAATGTTGCGCCGCGCCGATCAGGGTGCCAATGTGGAGCCGACCCCCTCGCTCATTCACGCGGCTTTTATGGGGGACAGACCAGTCAGAAGGGAAAGATCGTGAAGAGTAGAATTAGTGTAATCGGGGCCATTTTGCTTGGTCTGGGCGCCTGTGTCGATGGCGCGGGCACAGTAGGCGCGCTGCCCGAAGAGGTGGCGGCCCTTGCCGCACCCGCGCAGGATCTGACAACCGCCCGCCTGCAAGAGGCAGACGGCTGTTATTGGTATGTTCACCGTGGTCCGGTTGAAAGCACGCTCCTGCCCCTGCGTACGGCAAAGGGCAACCCGATCTGTGTGAGCCGCGCCGAGTAACCCCCGCGCGGCGTCCCCGATCAGGCCGAGGTCACGCTGTCCTCGGCCGAATACAGATGCGCCGTCGAACCGATCGTCACATTCGGATAGAGGTCGATGATATGCGCCATCACCATCCGCACGCAGCCAGAGCTGGCCCGACCGCCAATTGAATTGGGATAAGGCGTGCCGTGAATGCGCAGATAGGTGTCACGGTTGCCTTCAAACAGATAGAGGGCGCGTGACCCCAGTGCATTTTTCGGCCCCGGAGGCATCCCGTTGGCATATTGCTGATATGCCGCCGGATCGCGCTTGATCATCGCAGGTGTCGGCGTCCAATTGGGCCATTTCACCTTGCGACGAATGGCATAGACACCGGGTTCATAAAGATTGCCGCGCGCAATCGCCACGCCGTAGCGCATCGCGGTGCCGCCTTCCTCAATGTGGTAGAGGTAGCGCGCCACCGCATCCACATGGATATCGCCGGGCACCAAACCGTCATTCGCCTCGACCCGCTGCGGCAAAAACCGTGGATGGAACCCCCACGGGTTTGTGGTGGCCGCATCATACCCGGCTGGGATCACCCGCTTGTCCCACGCGTTCATTTGCGCCGCACTGGGCCGCCCCGCCGCAAGCGCGGGATAGGCGGTCAGGGGGGCCGAAAACAATGCCGTAGAAGTGGCAATGAAATGGCGTCGAGTCAGCATCGGCAATCTCCATAACTTAGAATACAGCATATCTTAGCGCAGTTTCAGCGTTTCAACGTATCACAATCTGCTCAGTTCCCTTCTCTGCGCGCGCATGTCGCGCACTTCAGCTCTCAATCACCTGCAAGGTCAGCTCCCGCGCAGAGCGGCGCAGGATTGTGGCCAGAGGTTGTTCGGGGCCTTTGTCGTGATCACGCGGCAACAGCAGGCTGATGGTGCGGTTGGCGTCCTGCATCCGCAGCGGCATCACATGCACTTCGCTGCGATGCACCGCCTGCCTGCGCGCAAAAAGGTCGGGCAGAATGCCGATGCCCGCGCCGGTCGCGGCCATTAAGACAATGGAATCAAGGCTGGTGCCCTCGTAATCATCCGAAACGATGCCGCCGCTGAGCCCCGCAATCCCGTATACAATCCGGGCCAGCCGGTGGCCGGTGTCCAGCGTCAAAAGCCGCTGACCCTGCAACTGCTCCGGCCCGATGCCATCCCGGTGCGCCAACGGGTGATCGCGCGCCACCGCAACCCAGAGCGGCTCCAGAAACAGCGGGTGCTGGTGGGTGTTGGGATGATCCTCCGGTGTTGAAATTATCGCATCAAAACGCCCGTTGCGGATGCCCTCATCGAGGTTCAGCGTGTTTTCCTCGCGCACGATCACCCGCAGATCCGGCTCTTCCTGGTGGAGCGCCTTCATGGCCTGTGGCAAAAGATACGGCCCGATCGAGGGCAACACCCCAAGCCGCAACCGCCCGCCAAAGGCCACGTCGGATTGCATCACCCCGCGCAGGGTCTCCACCTCCGCAAGGATGCGGCGGGCGCGGGTGATGAACTCCAGCCCCTTGGCGGTGGTCTGCACCCCGCCCCGTCCCCGCTCAAACAGCCGGATCTTCAGCTCCGCCTCCACTGCGGCGATCTGGTTCGACAGGCTCGGCTGGCTCACATGCATGGCCTCTGCCGCCAGACCAAAGCTGCCCAGCTGATGAACCGCGACGATATATTGCATCTGGCGCAGGGTGGGTCTCATTCATAGCCTCAAGATATGTAATCTACCTGTTCTTTGTATTTTAGCTATGCGAGCGTTTCAGGCAACAGGGGCCGAACTGAACATTCGGAGCCTCAGATGACGCAAATCTTCCATAGCCTGATCGGCAACCTCATGGTGCCCACAATCCTGTTCTTCGTGTTGGGGCTGATCGCGGCGGCAGTGCGCAGCGATCTGTCGATTCCCGAAGGGGCCGCCAAATTCATGTCGCTCTACCTGCTCCTTGCCATCGGGTTTAAGGGCGGTCACAGCCTTGCTCAACACGGGCTCAGCGCCGATGTCTTTGCCGCCCTTGGTGCCGGGTTGGTGCTGTCCTTTCTGCTGCCCTTTATCGCCTATGCGCTGCTGCGGAGCATAACGCGACTGAACCCGCTCAACGCGGCAGCGGTTGCGGGACATTATGGTTCGATTTCCATTGTCACCTTCGTTGCCGCCTCCAGCCTGCTGGATCTGTCGGGGATTGCTTCTGATGGCTATATGGTCGCGGTCGCCGCCTCGATGGAGGTGCCCGCAATTCTGTCCGCACTGTGGATCGCGCATCGTTTCAGCGGCACCAAAGAGGCTGGCGCGGTGCCGATGCGTGACCTCTTTGCCAATGGCTCCGTGGTGCTGCTGACCGGCGCGTTTGTGATCGGAATGCTCACACAGGACAAAGGCATGGAGATGATCGCCCCCTTTGTGGTGACGCCCTTTACTGGCATCCTGTGTCTGTTTCTGTTGGATATGGGGCTGTCCGCAGGCCGCAGCCTGCTGCGCAATCGGCATCTGCTCAGCGCCGGGCTGTTTGGCTTTGGTCTGATGATGCCCATTGTCGGCGCGCTCTTGGCGATGGTGCTTGGCGCGGCCATTGGGCTGCAGACCGGCAGCCTGTTCCTGCTGATGGTGCTCTCGGCGTCTGCCTCCTATATCGCGGTGCCCGCAGCGATGAAGATCGCCCTGCCTCAGGCGGAGTCCGGCATCTATCTGACGCTGTCGCTGGGGGTGACCTTTCCGTTCAACATCACGCTGGGCCTGCCGCTTTACCTCTGGCTGGCCGGATTGGTTTGATCGGTCCCGCATGACCCCGCTGCCCGCACAGAAGGGCGGGGAAAACTCATCCACCCCCGCCCCCGCGCCGTATCTCCTCCGACGGAGGTAAAAGGGGCGTCGCGTGCATATCGTCTGGTTCAAAAGAGACCTGAGGGTCGCGGATCATCCCGCGCTGGCGGCGGCCAGTCAGCGCGGTCCGGTCCTGCCGCTCTATATTGTCGAACCGGAGCTTTGGGCGCAGGCGGACAGCTCCGCCCGGCACTGGGCGTTTATCGCCGAAACCCTTAAGAGCCTGCGCGCGGATCTTGCCCGCCTTGGTCAGCCCCTGGTGGTGCGGGTGGGGGATGCGGTCACGGTGCTGCGCGATATGGTCCAGCACTATAGCGCCACCGCCCTCTGGTCGCATGAGGAAACCGGCAACGCCTGGACCTATCAGCGCGATCTGCGCGTCGGCGCATGGTGTCGTGACAATGCGCTCCCTTGGACAGAGCTGCGCCAGAACGGTGTCCATCGCCGCCTGCGCTCGCGCAATGGCTGGGCCACAACATGGGATCGCTTTATGGCGGAACCTCTTGCAGAGGCCAGCCCCCTTGCCCCGCTTGATCTGGATCTCGGCACCATCCCGACCGCCCGCGCATTGCATCTGGCGCAGGACCCCTGCCCCGACCGTCAACCGGGCGGGCGTGCGGTGGCGCAGTCTTGCTTGCGCTCCTTCCTCAACACGCGGGCAGAGCCCTACCGCTGGGCGATGTCCTCACCGCTTCAGGGCGCGCGCGCCTGTTCACGCCTCTCGCCGCATCTGGCATGGGGCAGCCTGTCGCTGCGGGAGGTAACGCAGGCCACGTGGCAGCGCCAAAGCGACCCCGAATTGCCGCGCAACTGGCAGCAATCGCTGCGCTCTTTTTTGGGGCGGCTGCACTGGCACTGCCACTTTATCCAAAAGCTCGAGGATGAGCCGCGCATCGAGCATGAAAACATGCACCGTGCCTATGATGGCCTGCGCCCCACCACCCCAGACAGCACCCGCCTGCACGCCTGGGCCGAGGGCGAAACCGGCCTGCCCTTTGTGGATGCCTGCATGCGCTGCCTCAACGCCACCGGTTGGCTCAACTTTCGGATGCGAGCCATGGTGATGTCGGTGGCGAGCTATCATCTCTGGCTTGATTGGCGCGCGCCCGGCCTCGTGCTGGCGCGTCGCTTCACCGATTACGAGCCGGGCATCCACTGGAGTCAGGTGCAGATGCAATCGGGCACCACCGGCATCAACACGCCGCGCATTTATAATCCGGTCAAACAGGGCAAGGACCAAGACCCCACCGGGGCGTTTACCCGCCGCTGGGTGCCGGAACTCGCGGCCATCCCCGACCACCACCTGCAAGAGCCATGGAAGGCTGAAAACGCCTCTGCGGTGCTGGGGAAGGCCTATCCGCACCCCATCATCGATCACCTGAGTGCCGCCCGCGCGGCCCGCGATCAGATCTGGGCGGTGCGCCGCTCTGGCGGCTTCCGCCAAGAGGCCAAAGGCATCCTTGCCAAACACGCCAGCCGCAAACCAACGCGCCGCAACACCAAGGACACACAACAGGGGGCACGGTCCGCTCCCGATCAGCTCAGCCTGCCGTTTGAGAACTAGCCCCATGAAGATGCGTAAGAAATCCGATCTGCCCCGCAAGATCTGCGCCCACTGCCAGCGCCCGTTCACATGGCGGCGCAAATGGGCGAAGGTCTGGGATGAGGTGCGCTATTGTTCCGAGCGCTGCAAACGCGCGCGCTAAATCCACAGCCCCGAAAACGTGACCAACAGCCCCAGCGCACAAAGCCCGACCGTGCCCAGCACACCGCGCGCGCCAATCAGCCCCGCTGAAACCAGCGTCAGGCCTACGCCCATGCGCAGCAGCGCCAACAGCGCCCCCAGCGGATCATCGGCCAGGGTCAGGATCGCCGGGTTCGCCACCATCCCCAGCGGGATCAAATAGAGACCAACCCCCAGCGACATCGCCGTCAGCGCCACCTTGAGCCAGCTCTCGCCAATCATGCCCGCCGCAATGAACACCGCGCCACAGACCGGCGGCGTGATCGTCGACAGCAGCGCAAACCAGAACACAAAGAGATGCGCCTGCAACGGCTCCAGCCCCAGTTTCGTCAACGCAGGCCCCGCCACCGACACGCAGATCACATAGGCCGCCGTGGTCGGCACCTCCATGCCCAGCACCAGACAGGCCAGTGCCGTCAGCAGCAACGACGGCCAGAGCAGCCCGCCAGATCCTTGGATGATCAACGAGGTGATCTTGACCCCCAGCCCGGTGATCGACAGCACCCCGATGATGATCGACGCGCACAAGATGATGGCCGCGATCATCGACACCTGCCGCGCCGCATTCAGCAGTGCCGCCAAGGCCCGGTCGCGGATCTGGCCCGGCTTAAACGTCATCTCGGCGTTGAACAGCAGCAGGATCGCCCCCGCCAGCACCGACAGCGCCGCCGCATACTCCGGTGTGAACCCGGCCCCGAACATCGCCCACAAAAGCACGCTGAACGGGACGAGAAAAAACAGCGAGGTCACGATCACATCGCGTCGTTTGGGGCGGTCTTCTTCGGGCACGCCCTTAAGGTCAAATCGGCGGTTATAGGCATTGATGCCAACCCAGACCGCGAGGAAATACAACAGCGCCGGCAGCACCGCCGCCGCCATGATCGCCGTGTAAGGCACACCCGTCAGCTCCACCATCACAAAGGCCCCCGCCCCCATCAAGGGTGGCATGATCTGCCCGCCCGAGGAGGCCACCGCCTCCACCGCTGCCGCCAGTCGCTTGGGATAGCCCAGCCGCACCATCGCGGGCATGGTGATCGCCCCCGTCGAGGCCACATTGGCCGAGGCCGACCCGGAGATGGACCCAAAGAGCGCCGAGGAAATCACCGAGACCTTGGCCGCACCGCCCTTCAGCCGCCCCGCCGCCGCGCCCGCGACATTCATGAACCCCTGCCCCGCTTCGCCCGCGTTCAGAACCGCGCCAAAGATCACAAAGATCGACACCACGCCCACCGACACGCCCGTCAGCGAACCCCAGATGCCGCCTTCGGCAATGGTGAGCGTGCCGAGAAAGCTCTCCAATGGGGTGCCGGAATGGCCAAATTCACCCGGAATATGCTGCCCAAACAGCCCGTACAAAAGCGCCAGCGCCGCCACCACCGGCAGCGGCCAGCCAATCGCACGCCGCGCGGTCTCCAGCACCACAGCCAAGAGGATCACCGCAATGACCACCTGCCCGCGCCCTTCAAGAAAGCCGTATTGATCGCCCAAGGCATCCGCGTTGAGCGCCACCCAGATCGCCGCGCCCGTGCCCAGCACCGCCAGCACAATCCCCGAATAAAACCGCCCCCTCGCGGTGACGCCAAAGACCAGCGCAAAGGGCAGGATAAACGCCATATGCAGCGGGCGGCTCACAAGGTTCGGGACGATCCCCGCAAACACAAGCGCGAGGTGATAGGCCACCAGCCCTGCGGCCAGCAGCAGCCAGAAGCCAGCCGCGAGGCGGCTTTTTGGTAAATGTGTCATCGGGGGCCTTCAAAAGAAACAGCGCGCCGCAGGGATAGCGACCCCGAAGCGCGCTGGACAGTCGATTATTGCTTTTGCGCGTCAGAGAGGGTGAAGCCTGCTTCCTCGTAGTAGCGCACCGCACCCGGATGCAGCGGCGTGGTGATATTGGCCATCAGCTCCTCAGTGACACCGTTCCACCACGCAGAGGTATCCGCCATTTCGGCCTTCTGCTCCCAATAGGTGCGGGTCAGTTGATAGGCGGTGTCCTCGTCCATCTTGGTGGTGGTGAAGGCCGCCACCGGCAGCGAGGTGGTGGTCACATCCTCGGTCTGGCCCGCATAGGTGCCCGCCGGGATCACCAGCTTGGTGCGCTTGGTCTCCGCCACCTGTTCGGGCGTCAACGACACCAGCCGCACCGGGGTGGAGGCTGCGGCCTCAACCACATTCGGCGCCGGGAAGGACCCTGCGGTCACAAACGCCCCGATCTGGCCGTTCTTCAGCGCCGCCACCGCATTCGACAGTTCCGCATCCGCGATCTCGACCTTGTCGGCCAGACCAAAGAGAGTCAGGTATTTCTCGCCCTCGGTCGCACCAAAGGAGCCTTTGCCCAACAGGAGCGTCTGCCCCTCCAGATCGTCAAGCGAGGCGGCACCGCCTTCGCCTGCCATCACAAAATGCATGGTCAGCGACGGGATCGGGAACAGCGCGCGGATTTCATCAAACTGCGGCGCGGATTTGCCATCAAACGGGCCTTTGCCCTTTTGTGCCAGCGACACCAGCACCGGCGGCGTGGTGAAGACATAATCGCCGCCGCGCGCGCGCACTTCCATGACGTTCTGCGTGGACCCTTGGCTTTCCTCGATGGTGACGATGATATCGCCATTGGTGCCCGCCTTCATCGCCTCAGCCAGCTCGACCCCCATCTGGTAATAGGACGACCCGCTCTTGGCGGATTTATAGGTCACGCGGGTCTCGGCTTGGGCGGTGCCCGCGAGCATCACACCCGCCGCCAGCGTGGCTGAGAGTGTTTTGAAAAACTTGGTCATGGGTGGGTCCTCCGTTCCGGTCTGTGACAGCCCGGTCTTGGCATCATCTGCCGCTTTATCGTGCTGACCGCCGCCTCCGTGCGGTCTCGGCGACAGAGAACGCCGTGCGGCGGCTGGCGTCAACTGCAATATCAAGCGCCTAGCGCTCTCCCTTGCGATAAGGCTGCATCAAGGCCTGCGGCACACGCGCGCTGCGCGACATGAGGACCAGCGCCAGAATCGACAACAGATAGGGCATCATCAGGAAGATCTGATACGGCACCACCTGCCCCAGCACATTCTGCAACCGCAGCTGATAGGCATCAAACAGCGCAAAGAGCAGCGCGCCCAGAATGGCACGGCCCGGTTTCCATGTGGAAAACACCACCAGCGCAATACAGATCCAGCCCCGCCCCTGCATCATGGTCGGAAAGAAGCTGTTAAAGGCCGAGAGCGTCAAAAACGCGCCGCCCACCGCCATCAGCGCACTGCCCGCCATCACCGCACCATAGCGCACCCGGATTGGATCGACGCCCTGCGCTTCGGCGGCATGAGGGTTTTCACCGGTGATCCGCACCGCCAGCCCCATCGGCGTGCGGGCGAGGAAATACGCAAGGAAGATCGCAATGCCGATGGCCAGATAGGTGGGCGCGGTCTGACTAAAGAGCGCAGGCCCCACAAAGGGCAGATCCGACAGCACCGGAATATCGAGCGGCTGAAATGGCTCTACCGTGGGCGGCGTGTTCTGCGCCGGGATCGCGATGCGAAAGATGTAGTAACTAAAGCTCGACGCAAAGAGGGTGATCCCCAGCCCCGTCACATGCTGCGACAGCCCCAGCGTCACCGTCAGCCCCGCATGCAACAGACCAAACAGCGCACCCGCCAGCGCCGCCACCAGCAGCCCGACCCACAGGTCCGCGCCCTGAAACACCGCCAGCCAGCCGATCATCGCCCCAAAGGTCATGATGCCCTCAATGCCGAGATTGAGCACCCCTGCCCGCTCGCACAAAAGGGCTCCCAGCGTGCCAAAGATCAGCGGCGTTGCGATCCGCAGCACCGAGGACCACAGGCCAACCGTAAACAGGATGTCAAAGATATCAGTCATTTGCGAATCCTGTAGTTGGAGAAAAAGATCGCCACCAGCATCGTCAGCAGCGACAGCGACACCACCACATCCGCGATGAAACTGGGGATGCCAAAGCTGCGGCTCATGCTCTCTGCGCCGACAAACATCATCGCGGTAAAGATGGCGGCAAAGATCACGCCAATGGGATTAAGGCTCGCCAGCATCGCCACCACGATGCCCGTATAGCCAAACGACGCCGACAGATCATTGGAGAGCTGCCCCTTGACGCCCATCACCTCGATTGCGCCCGCAAGCCCGGCCAGACCGCCCGACAGGCAGGCCACTTTGATCAGCGTCATCTGAAACGGCACGCCCGCAAATTTGGCCGCAGCGGGGTTGAACCCGGCGGCCTTGGCCTCCAGCCCAAAGACGGTAAAGGCATTGATGACATAGATCAGCACCGCCGCTGCAATCGCGATGATCAGCCCCAGATGCAGGCGTGTGCGCTCGATGATTTTGGGCAAGAGCCCCTCGTCGACAATCGGCACCGATTGCGGCCAGCCAAAGGCCAGCGGATCTTTCATCGGGCCATCCAGCATCATCGACACAAACAACAGCACCACGAAATTCAGCAGAAGGGTCGTCACCACCTCGTCAACGCCAAAGCGCAGCCGCAAGCCCAGCGGGATCACCAGCATCACCATGCCCGCCAGCGCGCCCGCCAGAAACAGCGCAGGGATCAGCGCGAAGGACGGCAGGCCCAGAAAGTTCTGAAAGCCAAACACCGTGGCCAGCAGCGCGCCCATATAAAACTGCCCCTCCGCGCCGATATTCCAGATCCGCGCACGAAAGGCGACCGCCGCCGCCAGCCCGGTCACGATCAAGGGCGTGGCCCGTGTCAGGGTCTCGGTGATGGCAAACTTGGACCCAAAGGCCCCCACAAACAGCGATTTATACGCCGCCAGCACCGGCACGCCCGCCAGTGCAATCAAAATTCCCGCCAGCGACAGCGCCGCCAGCACCGCCAACATCGGGGCCACGATCAACAGCGCCGTTGGCTGGTTTTGCCTGCGTTCGATCCGCATCAGCGCATCCCTCCCCATTCCCCGGCCATCATCAGGCCAAGCTGGCGCGCATCCACGCCCTGTGCATCCACCGCAGGCGACAACCGCCCGGCGTGGATCGCCATAATCCGATCCGAGAGCGAGATCACCTCGTCGAGATCTTCTGACACCAGCAGCACCGCCGTGCCGCCCTTACGCGCTGCAAGGATATCTTCGTGAATGGCGGCAATCGCGCCCTCATCCAGCCCGCGTGTCGGCTGCGCCGCCAACAGGAACACCGGGCGCTGCGCGAGGCTGCGCCCCAGAATGAGCTTTTGCATATTGCCCCCCGACAGGAGGCTGATGCGGCTGTTTGGGGTGCCACCGCGCACGTCAAAGCGTTCAATCAACTCCTGACAATAGGCCCGCGCGGGGGCCTTTCTCAGAAACCCTTGGCGCGAAAACCGCGGATCGCTGATCCGCTCCAGCACCGCGTTTTCCCACAAGGTCAGCTCTCCAACGGCACCTTGGGTGTTGCGATCTTCGGGCGTGCGGCCCACGTTCATGCCGCTCAGATCGCGCGGAGTTAGCTGCGCGACGGGCTGGCCGTCGATCTCAAATGCTCCACTGTCCGCCTGCACCACGCCCGCCACCAGATCACACAGCGCCGCCTGCCCGTTGCCAGAGACCCCCACAATCCCGAGCGTTTCTCCGGCGCGGATATCAAAACTGATCCCGCTCAACCGCGTCACCGCCCCGGCCTGCACCACAACATCGCGCGCCCGGACCACCACCGCGCCCGGCGTGCTGGCCTCGCGCACCGGGCGTTCCACCCGGCGGCCCACCATCAGTTCGGCCAGCTCTTCTTTGCTGGTCTGCGAGGTGGCGCGCTCCGCAATCACCTTGCCCGCCCGAAGCACCACCACACGGTCGGCCCCCTTCATGACCTCATTGAGCTTGTGCGAAATAAAGATGATCGACAAACCGTCCTGCGCCATCACCCGCAGGGTCTGAAACAGCCCCTCCGCTTCCTGTTGCGTCAAAACACCCGTCGGCTCATCAAGGATCAGAATGCGCGCGTCATTATAAAGCGCCTTCAGGATCTCCACCCGCTGCTGCTCGCCCACCGACAGATCGCCCACCCGTGCATCCGCATCGACGCTCAGGCCGAATTTCTGCTCCAGCGCCCTGAGCTTCTGACGGCCCTTGGCGGTGTCCGATTTCCACCCCAATAGCGGCTCGGTCCCGGTCATGACGTTTTCCAGCACCGTGAGGTTCTTGGCCAGCGAGAAATGCTGGTGCACCATGCCCACACCCGCTGCAATCGCCTCCTTGGGCTTGCCCTGCGCGATTTTGCTGCCGTTGATATAGACCTCGCCCTCGTCCGGCACGTAATGCCCAAAGAGGATGTTCATCAGCGTCGTCTTGCCCGCGCCGTTTTCCCCAAGCAGCGCCACCACCTCGCCCCGGTGCAGCGTGATGGAGATATTGTCATTCGCCGCAAAGGACCCGAACCGTTTGGTCACGGAATCCAGATGCAGCACAACGGGTTCAGACATGTCGGTGCCTCCTGAACATGTGCTGTAGGATGTCAGGCGCAGAGGGGGCCCTGCGCCTTGGGCAATGTGTTTGGAAAGCTCAGGCTGGCTCGTCGAAGTTGATATCGACCTCGAACTCACCCGCCTTGATGGCGGCGCGGACCTCTTCCATTGGTGCAATCGCGTCTTCCGGCACCATCGAGGCCACAAAGGAGATATCGTTGCCGCCCTCTTTCATGAGGCCAAAACGGGTGTAATCCTCGCCGCTGGACTTGCCCGCCGCGCGATCCGCAAGTGCCGCACCCAGGATCGGGCCAAAGTTCCAGATCGCATTAGAGAACACCGTCTCCGGGTAGCGCTCGGAATAATCCGTGAGCGAGCCCACCGCCTTGATGCCGCGCTCCTTGGCGGCGTCAGCAGTGCCGATGCGTTCGCCAAACAGGATATCCGCACCAGAATCGATCTGCGCCAGCCCCGCCTCGCGCGCCTTGGGCGGGTCAAAAAACGTACCGATAAAGTTGATCAGGTGTTTTGCATCCGGGCGCACCGCATCCACCCCTTGGCGAAAGCCGTTGATCAGCATGTTCACCTCGGGGATCGGGATTGCGCCCACCGCCCCAAACACCCCGGACTGGCTCATTTTACCGGCCAGCATGCCGCACAAATAGGCGGCCTCATGGTTCCATGTGCCAAAGGTGCCGAAATTGTCGCCCTGCGGCTTGCCGCTGGAGCCCATCACAAACCGTGTCTCCGGGTAGTCACCCGCAACCTGCCGCGCCTCGCGCTCGACCGCATAGGCCTCGCCCACGATCACCTGCGCGCCCTGTTCGGCAAATTCCCGCATTGCACGGGCATAATCGGTCCCGGCAATCCCTTCGGAGAAGACATATTCAATCTCGCCGCGCTCTGCCGCTTCCAACATCGCCACATGCAGACGCGAATTCCAAGCATTCTCAACGGGTGAGGCATGCACCCCCGCCACCTTGATCGGCGCTTGCGCCATGACCATCGGGGCTGGCAACAAAGAGGCCGCGCCCAAGGCCGCACCACTTTTCAGAATTGTTCTTCGATCGAGACCTGGCTTTTTCATGATTGTTCTCCTCCACAGATCATTTTTCGCTTGTGTCTATTCTGGTGATCATTCCCTCAGTTTGATCGCCCAGCCAGCGCAACCCTCCTCCGGTCCGCGCTGAATGACGATCATCGGCGTTGTTCGCCTTCTTTTTGACCGTTTGGTCAAATGTTATGCACATCAGAGACAAATAGGTGAAAAATTTTCTGTCTCTTTGCGCATATTTCACGCAACATTATTTCACAATTTGCAGTCTGCGATCATTCACCGGGACAATAGCTTGCCGGGTCCACCTGCGCGGGACGTCCCTTTAGCGAGAGCGTCGCAATCTTTGGCGGTGTCTCAGAGATCACCTTGCCGCCGCGCACAACGGCCAGCCGCGAGGGTTTCAACCGGATCGCCTCAATCGGGTCATAGGCCTGCAACAGCACCATATCCGCCTTATTGCCAACCGCCAGACCATAGCCCTCCAGCCCGAGGATCTTGGCCGGGTGCTCCGTCACCGCATCAAAGCACCAGCGCATATCCTCACGCGACGAAAGCTGCCCCACATGCAGCCCCATAGAGGCCACCTCCAGCATGTCCGCCGCCCCCAGCGAATACCAAGGGTCCATCACGCAATCCGCACCAAAGGCCACATTCAGCCCCGCATCCCGCAGCTCGCGCACGCGGGTCTGGCCCCGGCGTTTGGGATAGCTGTCATGGCGGCCCTGCAACATGATATTGATGAGCGGATTGGCGATCACCTGCATATCGGCCTCGGCCATCAGCGCGATCAGCTTGGACACAAAGTAATTGTCCATCGAATGCATCGAGGTCAGATGCGATCCCGTCACCCGCCCCTGCAACCCAAGCCGCTGGGTCTCATAGGCCAATGTCTCCACATGGCGCGACAGCGGATCATCGGATTCGTCGCAATGCATATCGACCCGCAGGCCCCGCTCTGCGGCCACTTCGCACAGCCACGAAACCGAGCGCGCGCCATCCGCCATCGTGCGTTCAAAATGCGGGATGCCACCCACCACATCGACCCCCATATCGAGAGCCCGCAACAGGTGCTTGTCCGCTCCTTCGGCGCGAAACACCCCATCCTGCGGAAAGGCCACAAGCTGCAGATCGATATAGTCTTTGACGCTCTCGCGCACCTCTAGCATCGCCTCGACGGTCTTGAGATCCTCATCGCTCACGTCCACATGGGTGCGGATGGCAAGAAGGCCCTGACTGACCGCCAGATCACAATAGCGCATCGCCCGCGCGACGATCTCATCAATGCTCTGGATCGGTTTGAGTTCCCCCCAGAGCGCAATCCCTTCCAGCAACGTCCCCGAAGCATTCATCCGGGGACGTCCCAGCGACAGGGTGGCATCCAGATGGAAATGCGCATCCACAAAGGGCGGCGACACCAGCAGCCCCTGCGCATCAATGACCCGCGCGGCCTCTGCCGTGATATTGGGCTCAAGCGCGGCAATGCGCCCGTCCCGACAGGCAATGTCGCACCCGCTGCGACCATCGGGCAGGGTCGCGTTCTGGATAATCAGGTCAAAACTCATGGTGGCTGTCCTCTCGTTGCCAGCTGCGTTGGGGGCTGGCTCTGCCAGTTTCCCCCGTCGCGCCGGACCTTTGCCCGCAGCCTGCCAGCACTTTACCAATTGGTCAATTTTTCAAATTGCAGACGCCACGGGCTGCGTATGGCACCGCCCGCCCTGTTTGCGCTCAATTTGGAAATCTCACATCTCGTTCAGCAGGCAGGCGGTGTCGCCGTCAATAATCAAGGTCTTCACCAGACCGCTGTGCAGCAGCGCAAGCGTGGCTTCTGCCTTCTCAACGCCTCCGGACAGCAGCACACAATGTGATTGCCGCAGCGAGTCAAACCCGACCGCAAGGGTGCGGTGATTGAGGTCATGATCGACCGGCAGACCAGCTGCGCCAAAGAAGATACCATTGGTGTCGCCAATCGCCCCGGCATCCCGCAGCGCGCTCAGTTCCGACGAAGAGATCATCCCGGACTGGCGCAACAGCGACTCATCCGTGAGTTCTCCGACCGAGATGATCGCAAGATCGGGCCGACGCGCCATATCGAGAACCGCGCTCACCGTGGTCTGCGCCAAAAGCGTGTCGCGATCCTCGGCGCTATTGGCAATAAACGGCACCGCCAGAAAGTAACCATCCGCCCCCGTGGCACGGGCCAGCGCCTGCACCACTTCGAACGGATTAAACGCGCTATTGGCGGTTAAGGACCCCATCAGGCTGACAAAACGCGCAGAAGGTGCCCGCACACCGGCCATATTGCGGGTGATCTGATCGAGGGTCCGCCCCCATCCCGTGCCAATCACTGAGTCGGGTTGCCGCGCCAGCTGATCGCGCAACAGCGCCGCCGCCAGCGATCCCACCGCCCGGCGCGGAAAATCCTTGAGATGGCCGGGCAATCTGCTGCCACGGGTCAGCCCCAATGGCGGCGAACAGATGCAGCGCTCCAGGTTGAACCGCGCCCGCAGCGCCTCTTCCACCTCCAACAGACCATTGCCCCGTGAATCGATCGAGATCGACACGATCCCCGCCTCTTTTGCGAGTTGAAGCAACTTGTTGACCCGCGCGCGAGTCATCCCAAGCCGGTTTGCCGTCTCCTCCTGATTGAGGCCGCCGACATAATAGAGCCAGGCTGCGCGGCTCATGATTTGCAGATCATCAATATCTTTCATGCCCAGAGAATAACCTTTGTCTCTCGGCCTGACAATTGTACATCCACTTCATGAATTACAAATGTACTCGTGCTTGACAAAAGTAATATCGAGTCGCAGTATCCCCCTGTGCCAGCGGTGAGGAGGACCGCGATCACATCCATTCCAGGGAGGAACCAATGACTAAAATCGCCTTCAAACTCTCAACATGTGTCGCCGCAACCGCGCTGGCCGTGGGCGTCGCCGCCCCCCTTGCCGCGCAGGATGCGCTCAATATCGCGTGGGTTCATTCCAACGCCGCCGCTCAGTCCGAACAGCGCGTCAAAGCCGGTTTTGAGGACTGGCTTTCGGACAAAGGGTATGACTGGGACGTCAGTTTTCTGGACAGTCAGGGCTCTGGCGAGGCCACCGCCTCAAACCTTCAGGACGCGGTGTCGCGCGGGGTTGATGCCATCATCATCACCATGTCGGATTTGCGCGCCTCCAAAGCGGCCATTGATGTCGCGGTCGAGGCAGGCGTGCCGGTCTTTTCCGTCGACAGCGGCTATATCGACGGCGTGCAGGTGGATATCACCACCAACAACTGGGCCATGTCCGCAGATGTCTCGCCTTACCTGCTCGATCAACTGGGCGGCGCGGGCAATCTGATCTTCTTCCGCATGGCCGAACACCACGGCACCCGCAAACGCGGCGACGTGATGGAAAAAGTGCTGCAGGAATACGGCGACGTAAAGGTGCTGGCCGAACACAACATCGACTACACCGCCTTCTTTGAGGACACGACCTCAACCATGCAGGACTATGTCGCCCGCTTTGGCGAGGACATCGATGCGGTCTGGGCGCCATGGGACGAACCGGCGCAGGCCACCATCAACGTGATGAAGGCCGCAGGGCTTTCGGATGTCAAAGTCATCGGCATCGACGGCCACCCGCAGGCCGTGGCCGAGGTCTGCAAGCCCGACAGCATGATGATCGCCACCGTGAGCCAGCCGTTTGAGGGCATGGGCGCGCAGATTGGCGACTGGATCACCGCCATCGTCGGCGAGGGCAAGGCGCGCGAGGACGTGATCCCCAGCGATATCGTCTACATGGACGCCCCCTTGGTGACCAAGCAAAACTGCAAAGACTTCATGTAACTCCTGTCTCCCCGGCGGCGGACCATGTGCCAGCAGGCTGCGTGGTCCGCCTTCAAACGGTCTTTTTGAAATCACCCGAAAGGAGGGGCACATGTCTGTGCATCTCTCTGATATCCTTATGGAGTTCCCGGGCACGCGGGCGCTGGACGAGGTCAATGTCGCCTTCCATTTCAACGAGGTGCATGGCCTCGTAGGCGAAAACGGCGCAGGCAAGAGCACCTTTGTGAACATCCTTGGCGGCTCGCTCCAGCCCACGCGCGGCCGGATCACGGTTGCGGGCACCGACGTCACACTCAGCAGCCCGCGCAGCGCGCTTGGGCATGGCATTGCCCATGTCAGCCAGGAAGGCAGCCTCGTGCCCTCGCTGACGGGCGCTGAAAACATCATGCTCGGGGTCGAACCCCGCCACACCGCCGGGATCATGCGCCGGGGTGCCCTGCGCTCCGAGGCCGAGCGGCTGCTGGCAACATGGTTTCCGGGGTTGGATCTAGATCTGCACCGCCCGGTTGGTGACCTGCCGATGGCAGACCGCAAGGTGATCGAGATCGTGCGCGCCCTGCGTGGTGACATTCGTCTGCTGATCCTTGACGAGCCCACCGCAACGCTTGAGGCGCGCGAGAAAAAGCAGCTGTGGGGCATCATCAAACGGCTGCCCACCAAAGGCGTCGGAGTGGTGTTGATCTCGCATTTCCTCTCTGAGGTGGTGGAGCTGTCGGACCGGATCACCGTGCTGCGGGACGGTAAACATGTGGGCACGCTCGACCGCGCCGCCGCCAGCGAAGCGGTGCTGACCGATCTTATGCTGCGCCGCGAGGCCGGACAGCCAGCGGCCGAAACCGCCACCCCCTCCATGCCTGCGGACCCCGCCACTGCCCCTGTTATCCTCGCGGTCGAGGATTGGGCCGTCGGCTCCGTCGAGATGGACGCATTTCATCTGCGCCGGGGCGAGATCGTCGGCCTGATCGGCCTGACGGGGGCCGGGCATTTTGGCTTTGCACGGTCTCTTTATGCCAGACAGGGTGTCGTGCGCGGTGAACTCTCTGTGGATGGCCAGCCGATCCGCGGCTCAGGCGTGCGTGTCATGCAGCGCGCCGGCGTGGCCTTGGTCCCGGATCACCGGATGGAAAACGCGCTCGCGGGCGATGGCACGGTGGTTGAAAACCTCACCATGGTGCATCCCGAATTTGCCGCCAAAAGCGGCATCCTCAACCGCAGCCTTGAGCGGCGCGAAGCGGACCGGGTGATTAAGCTCCTGAATGTCAAAACCCCAAACCAACGCCAGCTGATCCGCAACCTGTCTGGTGGCAACAAGCAAAAGGTCTCTATCGGCAAATGGCTCTATGGCGCAGAGGCCCGCTACAAGGTTCTGATCTTCATCGAGCCAACCGAAGGCGTCGATATCGGCGCTAAAATGGAGATCTACGCCCATATGCGCCGCCTCGCCGCAGAAGGCGCCGCGATCCTCATTGCCTCGTCTGATCTGGGCGAGATCGCTCAGGTCTGCCACCGCGCCATTCCCTTTGTCCACGGTCGCCCCGGTGCAGACATTCATGCCCGGGACTTTTCCGAGGGCCAGTTCATCACAGCCATCACCGGAGATGCAGCATGACCAGCCAAACTGCACAGATATCTGCGTCCACCCCCGCCTCCGCGCCCAAACCGGTCCGGTCGGACTTTGTTCAGCGCTACTCGACGCTGGGTGTTCTGATCTTGATGTTTTTGGGGTTCTCGCTGTTCGTCGACCGTTTTCTGACGCCGTTTAACCTCTCTAACATTCTGCAACAGATTGCGATCCTGACCATTGTGGGCTCGGGGCTGACCTTTGGCTTTGCGGCCAAGGAAATCGACCTCTCGGTGGGCTATACGGTGGGGCTTGCGGGCATTCTCGTGCCGCTCCTGCTGACCATGGGCTACCCGCTGGCGCTCGCACTTCTGGCGGGGTTGCTGGCCGGGATCATCGTCGGCCTCATCAATGGGGTGCTGATCACCAAGGTCGGTATTCCCTCGCTGATCGCGACCCTCGCCATGGGGTCCATCCTCTTTGGGGTCAACTTCCTGATGACCGGCGGACGCGCGATTTATGGCGGCTTGCCCGACACCTATCTCGCCTTGGGTCAGGGCCGTCTGTTTGGCATCCCCAACCTTGCGTTCTTTATGGTCTGCGCCGTGGCCATCGCGTGGTTCGTGATGGAGCGCACAGTCTTTGGCCGCTACGTCTATGCGGTCGGCGGCAACCAGAAAGCGGCGGAGCTTTCGGGGGTGCGGATCACCTTTTACCGGATGGCGGCCTTGGTCCTTGTCTCGGTCTTTGCGGTGATCGCTGGCGCGCTTCTGGCCTCCCGTCTGGGGTCGGGACAGCCCAATGTGGGCGAACGCTACCTGCTCGACGGGCTGGCCACCGTATTTATCGGCATGACCATGTTCCGTCCGGGCACCGCAACCGTGCTGGGCACCTTTTGCGGCGCGCTCTTCATCGGGGTCATCAACAACGGCCTCAACCTGATCGGGATGGACACCTACATCCAGAACATCGTCAAAGGCATCATCATTCTGACCGCCGTGGCGATTGTCTCCCGCACGACCAAACTGAATTTGCTGTGAGGATGCAACTATGACGGCACCCATTGAAACCGCCGTGGCCGACCGGGCTGCCCGCTCCAACACGGAACTGCTCCCGCTTTATCGACAGATGCGCCGTGTCAGAACCTTCGAGGAACGGGTGGGCGAATTGTTCGTGCGCGGCCAGTCCGCAGGCTCCATGCTCCACCTGTCGATCGGCGAAGAAGCCGCCGCTGTCGGCGTTGCCTCGCTGATGCAGGAGGGCGACACCTTCACGACCCACCACCGCGGTCACGGGATCTTTCTCGCCCGTGGGGCTGACCCCAAACGCATGATGGCTGAAATCGGCGGCAAGGAAGAGGGCTATTGCCGGGGCAAAGGCGGCTCCATGCATATTGCCGATATGGGGCTCGGGCATCTGGGCGCAAACGCCATCGTGGGTGGCGGCATCCCTGCCGTGGTCGGCGCGGGTCTGGCCTCCAAACGCGCGGGCAAAGGGGCCATTTCGGTGGCGTTTTTTGGCGATGGCGCGATGCAGCAGGGCATCCTCTACGAGAGCATGAACATGGCCGCGCTCTGGGATTTGCCGGTGGTTTTTGTCTGTATCAACAACCAATACGGCATGGGCACCCGCATCGAACAGGCCACCAAGGGCCGCGCCCTGCATGAACGCGGTCTGGCCTTTGGTCTCAATGCCGAAACCGTGGATGGGCTGGATGTGCGCGAGGTGCGCGCCGCGGCCACCCGGGTGATTGATGCCGCGCGCGGCGGCACGCCTGGGTTTCTCGCCATAGAATGCTACCGTTTTTATGGTCACGCCCGGATGGACAAAAGCCCCTATCGCAGCGCCGAGGACGAGGAACAGGGCCGCGCCAAGGACCCGGTCCAATTCGCCCGCGCCGCCCTGATCGAAGGGGGCGAGCCAGAGGGCACACATCTCGACGCACTCGATCAGGAGATCGCAGCAGAGATGGATGCCACCATTGATTTCACCATCGCCGCCAGTGAGCCGCCACTGAACTCGATGTTCCGCGATGTCTACGCGCCCGGCGAACCCGAACCCGAGGCGGTGGCCGCGCGTATTGACCGAATTCTTGCAAGGGAGTGAGCACATGGTCCAGATGACATATAGGGATGCGCTCAAACAGGCGCTGCGCGACGCCATGACCGAGGACGACAGCGTTGTGGTGATCGGCGAAGAGGTCGGACGCTACGGCGGCGCTTATGGTGTCACCAAAGGACTCTATGAGGAATTTGGCGCCGCGCGGATGATCGACACGCCAATTTCAGAACCTGCCATCATCGGCGCTGCCGTGGGGGCTGCCATGTCCGGCCTGCGCCCCGTGGCCGAGCTGATGTATGTCGATTTTATCGGCATGACGATGGACCAGCTGGGCAATCAGGCCGCAAAGATCCGCTATATGTTCGGCGGTCAGATCGGCGTGCCGATGGTCCTGCGCACCCAAGGTGGCACGGGCCGGTCCGCAGGCGCGCAGCATTCGCAATCGCTTGAGGCTTACGTGCTGCACACGCCCGGCCTGCGCCTCGTGATGCCCGCAACCGTATCAGACGCCTATCACCTGTTGCGCCAATCGCTGCGCCAGCCCGATCCGGTGGTGTTCATCGAACACAAGGCACTCTACACCCTGAAAGAAGAGGTCGACCTCTCGGCCCCACCCCCCGCATGGGGCAAGGCCGCCGTGCGCCGCACCGGCGACGATCTGGTGATCGTGACCTACTCGCGTCAGGTGCATCATGCACTAAAGGCCGCAGAAGAGCTTTCCAAACAAGGACTTGAGGCTACAGTCATTGATCTGCGCTGCCTCAACCCGCTGGATTTCGACACTGTGCGCGAACATGTGGAACGCGTCGGGCGGGTGATGGTCGTCTCCGAAGGGGTCATGACCGCCGGTGTTGGCGCGGAACTCTCTGCCCGCATCCACGAGGAATGTTTCGACTTCCTCGCAGAACCGGTGATCCGGCTGTGCGGCGAGGACATCCCGATCTCCGTCTCGGTCGATCTGGAGGCCAACTCCGTGCCCACATCACAGGCGGTGCAACAGGTGGCCGCGCGACTGCTGGCAGAAAGGAGCGCAGCATGAGCACCGTCACCCTGACCATGCCCCGCCTTGGCGAGACCATGGAAGAAGGCACGGTCTCCGAATGGCGCATCACCGAGGGTCAGTCGTTTGAACGCGGCGCGCCTTTGGTCGAGTTTGAGACCGACAAAACGGCGGTGGAATACCCGGCCCTTGGCTCCGGTCGCTTGGTAAAGATCCTCGTCAGCCCCGGCGCGCTGGTGCGCCTGGGAGAGCCGATTGCCGAAATCGATCTCGCGGGCGCGGAAGATTGGGTCAGCGCCACAGATGCTGACCCAGATACGGAAGCTGATACAGCGCCCCCCGCAGCGGGCAAGGTGGTGATCGACCTGCTGATGCCTCGCTTGGGTGAAACCATGGAAGAGGGCAAAATCATCAGCTGGATGGTAAAACTGGGCGAAGACTACGCCCGCGGCGCTTCCCTGCTGGAGGTCGAGACCGACAAAACCGTGGCTGAATTTCCCGCTCTGGTGCCCGGTCGCCTGGTGGAAACCCTTGTTGCACCGGGAGAGACCGTCAAGGTCGACACCCCCATCGCCCGCGTCGAAGTCGCACCTAAAGATGCAGGCGATATGCCCCCCGCCGCAGAACCCGAGGTCTCGCCCGCAGCCGCCACCGCCAACACCCCCACGGCCCCCTCTCCGTCCGCGGCGCGCCCTGCCGGGGAGCGTCTGCGCGCCACTCCTCTGGCCCGCCGCGCCGCGCGCCGGGCCGGGCTGGATCTCAACAGCATCCAAGGCACCGGGCGGCGTGGCCGTATTGAGCTTATCGATGTGACCCGCAGCCAATCCGGCAGCACAGGTCGTCTGGCGGCAATGTCCTGGGGACCAGCCAATGGCACCCCTGCCCTGCTCGTGCACGGCTTTGCAGGCGACAGCGTCACCTTTGAACAGCTTGGTAAAATGCTTGGTCGCGCCGGGATCGCCGCGCGGGCGGTCGATCTGCCCGCCCATGGCAAGACGCCGCAAGAGGCGCAGACCTTTGACGATCTGGTCAACGCCCTGACCCAAGAGCTCGACCCCGCGCGCCCGGTGCATCTGGTGGGCCATTCGCTTGGGGCAGCCACCGCCATTGCCGCCACCGCTGCCACGCCCCAAGCGGTGCGCTCGCTTACGCTGATTGCGCCTGCGGGGCTTGGTCTCTGGATCAACGGTGCCTTCCTCACTGGCATGGCCGAAGCCACAAGCGCCGGGGCCATCGCCCATCTGCTGCGCACCCTCTCTGCGCGTGCCGCCGCCTTTTCGCCAGCCACCGTGGCGCAGATCCACGCCGACCTTGCGCGCGGACGTCTGACCGCACTGGCCTCGGATCTGAGCCATGGCGATCAGCAGCGGTTGAACCTGCGCGCCCCGCTCGCAGATCTGGCCCGGCACATGCCAGTGCGGATTCTAACCGGATGCGAAGATGCGGTGCTCGACTGGCAGGATGCGCTCGATGTTGCGCCCGAGATCGCGCTCCACGTCTTTGCCCGCGCCGGACATATGCCGCATTGGGATGACCCCAAAGCCGCCGCCGCCATTATCGCCAAGGGGATCATCGATGACTGACACACCGCCGACCGAGGCCCTGAAGGCCGCAAAACTGCGCATGGGCGCTTTTGCCAAACAAGCACCCGACCTGATGAAAGGCTTTGCCGCCGTGTCATCCGCCGCCACCACGGCAGGCCACTTCAGCACCGCCGACCGCGAATTGATCGCCGTTGCAATCGCTGTTGCAACCCGCTGCGAAGATTGCATCCTCTATCATGTCGATGCGGCCAAACGCCATGCGGCCAGCGAGGAGGCGCTGGTTGCGGCCCTTGAGGTGGCCGTCGAAATGGGGGGCGGGCCCGCTGTCATGTACGCGGGCAAGGCATTGGAGGCCTACCGCACTCTCTAAAAAGGAACCCTGTCCATGATATGAGGAGGTTTCATGGCCTGTTTTTTGACTGCCGATGGTGGCACCGAAAGCCTGCGCGCCCGCGTCTACGATGCCGATGGCACCTGTCTCGGGACCAGCGCCGTGCCCTACAAAACCGATTTCAAACCGGGACGGGTGGAACAAAACCCCGAGGACTGGTGGCAGACCTTCGTCAACGCTGCACAGGGCGCAATCCGTGCGGCTGGCGTCCCCGCCGATCAGATCAAGGCGATCTGCTACGCGACGACCTGCTGCACGGTGGTCGCCATTGATGGAAATGGCCGCGCGTTGCGACCCGCGATCATGTGGATGGATGTGCGCGCCCACGACGAGGCGCAAGCCGTGCTCGACACCGCAGATCCCGCACTGGCGCTCAATGGCGGCGGCAAGGGGCCGGTCTCTGCCGAATGGATGATCCCAAAATCGCTCTGGCTCAAACGCAATGAGCCGGAGATTTTTGAAAAGGCCCATCGCATCTGCGAATATCAGGATTTCATCACCTATCGTCTGACCGGCGAATGGGCAGCCAGCCTCGATAATGCCGGGCTGCGCTGGCACTACCGCTCGCGCGAGGGGGGATGGGCCAGCAGCCTTCTGCAAAAACTGGGCATACCCGAGCTTGAGGAGAAATGGCCCAATCGTGTCGTCGCACCGGGGGATGTGGTTGGCACCCTCACGGCCGCCGCCGCCAACGAGCTGGGCCTGCCCGCATCGGTCAAAGTGGTGCAGGGCGGCGCGGATGCGCTGATCGGGATGATCGGCCTCGGGGTCCACCGCCCCGGCCAGCTTGCGATGATCACCGGCTCTTCGCATCTCCAGTTCGGCGTCACCGAAACCCCCATCCACGCGCAGGGCGTCTGGGGCAGCTATGCCGATATCGTTTACCCCGACCGCTGGATCGTCGAGGGCGGACAAACCTCGACCGGCTCGATCCTCAACTGGCTGTCACGCCTCACCGGCGCTCCGCTGGATTTCGAACGCCTCAACGCCCAAGCCGCAGCCCTGCCACCGGGGGCCGAGGGGCTGTTGGTGCAGGATCATTTTCAGGGCAACCGCACGCCGCACACCGATCCGCTGTCGCGCGGCGCTTTGGTCGGGCTGAACCTTGGCCATGAGTTGCACCATATTTTCCGCGCCACCATGGAAGGTATCGGCTTTGGCACCCGCGCCATTCTCGATGCTTTTGCGCAGGCGGGCTACACGGGCGAGGAAATCACCGTTGGCGGCGGGGCTACCGCCTCTGATCTGTGGTTGCAAATCCACGCCGATACCGCAGGCATCCCGGTGCGGGTGCCCGCCTCGCCCGATGCCCCCTCAACCGGATCGGCGGTGCTTGCGGGCGTCGGCGCTGGCATCTTTGACACCATCGATGAGGGCATCGGCGTCATGGTCCACCCCGGACGCCTGATTGAGCCGCGCGCGGACAATACCCGCGCCTATGACGAGATCTACACACGCTACTGCGCACTCTATCCGGCGCTGAAACAGGTGCTGTCATGAGTTTGGCCGCACGGTTCAGCCTGCAGGGCCAGACCGCATTGGTAACCGGCGGGGCCAAGGGGATCGGTGCTGCCATCTCTCGCACGCTGGCGCAGGCCGGTGCCACGGTGGTGATCGCCGATCTGGATCAAACCGCAGGCGAGGCCCTCGCCGCCGCGCTTGGCGGACGCTTTGCACCCCTTGATGTGACCGATTGGGACGCCTGCGCCGCGCTTGCGCGCCGCGAACACCCCGATGTACTGGTGGCCAATGCTGGCATCGTTCACAACGCCCCGACCGCAACGGTCGACCCCGCCGACTGGCGGCGGGTGATCGACGTGAATTTGACGGGTGTGTTTCACAGTTTGCGCGCCTTTGGTCCCGGCATGGCCCACCGCGGCAGCGGCGCATGTGTTGTGACCTCGTCGATCTGCGGCGAGGTGGCCGTCTGGCCGCAACCACAAGCCGCCTATAATGCCGCCAAGGCCGGGGTCAATTTGCTGGTCAAATCCACCGCTTTGGAATGGGCCAGCCAAGGGGTGCGCGTCAATGCGGTGGCCCCCGGCTACACCGCCACCGAACTCACGCTGGCGGGTCGCTCCAAACAGGACTGGTTTGAGGTCTGGATGCAGCGCACCCCGATGGGGCGTCTGGGCGACCCACAAGAGATCGCCGACCCGGTTCTGTTCCTCGCCTCTCCCGCCGCCAGCTACATCACCGGCACCATCCTCACGGTGGATGGCGGCTATACCGCAGCTTAACAGGAGTTTCTCATGACCAAAGCAAGAACCGCGCTCGTGACAGGCGCCAGCCGCGGCATCGGCGCCGCCATCGCACTGGGCCTTGCAGCCCGCGGCTATGATGTCGCGCTCAACGATATTGACCGACAAAAGACAGAGCTGGAAGGCGTCGCCGCCCAAATCCGCGCCGCAGGCCAGCGCGCGCTTTGCCTTTATGCCGATGTCTCCGACAAGGCGCAGGTCGAGGCCATGGTGGCGCAGGCTCGCACAGACCTCGGCGAGATCGACGCCGTGGTCAACAATGCGGGCATTTTGATATCAGGCCCGGTTGATGGTCTGCCCGAACAGGTCTGGGATGCGGTGATGGACGTCAACGCCAAGGGCACCTTCATGGTAACACAAGCGCTGCTGCCTTCGATGAAAGCCCGCGGGTATGGGCGGATCGTCAATATCGCCTCGATCGGCGGCAAACATGGCGCGCCCGAACAGGCGCATTATTCCGCATCCAAAGCCGCCGTCATGGGGTTTTCCCGCGTGCTGGCGCAAGAGGTCGGCCCGCTTGGCATCACAGTGAACTGCGTCTGTCCGGGGATCATCCTCACCGATATGGGCCGGGTCAATCTGGACGACCCCGAAACCCGCAGCGCATGGTCCGCGAAAACCGCAATGGCGCGGATCGGCGATCCCGAGGACGTGGTCGGCCCGGTGGCTTTCTTTGCCTCCGATGATGCCGCCTTTGTGACCGGTCAGACGCTCAATGTTGACGGCGGCATCGTGTTCTCCTGAGCCGCTCACAGCGTCAGCGCTGCCTCATTCCGCGCTGACGCGCTGCGGTGAAGTTTCGCCCGAAGGCGTCGGCACACTTGCAAAAAAGCGGCGCAACATCTCGTCTATCGGTGTGAACGCGACCCCAAGGCTGTCCCGGCGCGAAAAGTCATAAACTGTCGGCAATTTTGGCGCTGCGCCATTTGTCACCGGCAGGGCGCTTTGCGGCACATAATGGGCGATCTCCTGATAGATCCGCGCCCAGGTCCAACTGTCGCTCAGGGTGAAATAGCGCCCCACCACCTGCGCATTCTCGCAGGCCTGCAAGGCGCAACCCGCCAGATCCTCGGGGCTGGTCAATGACATGGCACCATCCGGCACCTGTTGATGCCAACCCGGAATGCCGCGCACCAAACCAGCAAGAAAGCCCAGTACATGGCCGTCCAGATGCCACGGCAACAAAGCAGGGGCCACCATCATACTCGAAAGCAAAACCGTCAGACGGATGCCCCCCTGATCCACCGCTTCCTGTGCGGCCTGCTCCATCGCGGTTTTCTGGGCCTGCATGAATTTGCCAGCAGCGCGCTGATCGGCCAGCGAGGACACGTCACGCAGTTCATTCAGCACCGGCGGCGGCGGCACGGGCGCTGCGGAGGCGGTGCTTGAACACAGAACCGCCGCCGCAACATCCGTGCGCGCCGCAATCTGCAGGATTTCGCGGCAGGCGATCTTGGCCGGCGCAACCACATCGCGCCACGCCCGCCCTGGCGCCAGTTCTGCAATCGCGCGCCCGTCTCGCCCGCTGCGCGGGGTTGGGAAACAGGCCAGAATGACCGCATCCGCGCCGACCAAGGGCGCAACAAAGCTCTCGGGCTTTTCGGCATGGGCCTCAAACAGCCGGAGCCTGCCCGCCGCACCGGGAAACTCATATAACCGATGTGCCCGGTTTATATCGCGCGCAGTGGCATGCACATTGTGACCTCTGCGCAAGGCTTCGCGCACCGCATAGGCCCCGGCCAGCCCCGTAGCACCAGCAATACAAATGGTCTTCTGCTCCGCCATGTTCAAATACCTCTTTTCTGAATAGGTCCAAATTCCAATGCCCCGAGCATAATTTAGGCGCATAAAAAAGAGGCATCGATTTTTCCGAACAACCCTCTCAGCAAGGCTGATCACAGACAACGCCCTGCCACGGCGCGCGCCCCGCGCACTGACCTCGGAAAAGCTGAAGCACGCCCTCCGATGAATCGATTGGAAATACGAGGCTGGATCACGCTCAATTCTGCCATCTGTGCATTTGAGTGGAGCGTGACATGGCCAATACCGTCGACGTTGAAACCGATCTGACCTCACGGCGCAAGACCGCCGTTCAGCGTGGCGTAGAACTGGCCTATGCCATTCAGTCCGGTGTGCCGGATGGCACGCCCTTTTGCGCCTCCGCGCGCCCGGATCTGCCGGATCTGTCAGAACGTGCAACACACGAGACCCCATACAGGAGCCGCCACGGCACGCTCGCACAACAGATTGCCCAATGTCGCGGGGCCAGCGGCCAAAGCCTGCGCAGTCTGAGCTTTGCCAAACGCGCGCAACTGCTGCGCCGGATGTACGACGGGCTGACCGCACTGGCAAACAGCGAACGGGCACGCCACGATCCCATTCTGGCCGACACCGGGTTCCTGCAGGGGTTGTTGCGTATGAAACGGCTGGTGGCACTGGCCTGCCGCGGCCTTCCTGACCAGAAAATGATCCTGCGCGACCCCGCCCGCCCCTGCGCACAAGCGGGGACCGCCGCCCCCTGCCCCGATCGACAGGTGCGGATGCGACTGAAACAACCGGGCAGCGGGCTGGCCGCGCATGTGGTGGCCAATGACGCCTCCTTTCCCAACCTGATGGAACGGCTCAGCCTTGCGATCCTGTCCGGGCGCAGCGTGCTCATGTGCGTCTCGGACATCGCACAGCCTTCGGCCCTCGGCCTGTGTCGATTGCTGCGCAGTACCGCTGCCCTCCCCGAGAGCGTGCTTCATGTGGTGCCGGTGATCGATGCCGAGACCCTCCTGCCGCATTTTCAACGCGGCGATATCGTCACCCTCTGCGCCAAGCCCTCGCATACCGCGACCTTTCACGCCCACCCAAAGGTGCTGGACGGCAGCGTGCGTCTCGGTGCCTGTCAGGCCAGCCATACCGCCCTGCTGCTGGCCCCCGAATACGACCCCGGTGCGCAGGAGTGGGAGCTGTTTCTCGAGGCGGTCGCCACCGTTCACCGCAACGCCTCTTTTACAACCTGTGTGCTGGTGCCCGCCTCGCTCGAAGAGCGCGCCACCGAACGTCTGCGCTCGGCTTTTGGAAAGATCGGCATCGGTCCGGCCTCCCTGTCCGCCGCCATGGAAAACACCCAAGCCCCCGCGCCGCAGATCTCTCTGGTGCCCTATAGCGACACCCATGGCGTGCTGGAGGTTCTGCGTCAGTTTCCCGGCCAGCGCAGCCTCACGGTCGTGTCGCGCCAGCACGGGTTTCTGGGTGAATTTGTCGCCAGCCTTGCGCCCTGTCTGGACCAGATCACCGTGTTCAACCCCGAAACCGCCAGCCCCGGACCCCAGGCGCCCGCCCCGGCAGAGGAGGACATCCTCTCGCTATTGGAATTCTACCTCGAAGAGAGTGAAATCACCGGCCCAGCCACCCTGCTGACCCAAGTCTCCGGGATCTGGATGGAGGGCGTGCCGGTGCGCGAAGGCGAACACCCGTTCCGCAAACCCCTGTCCCGCCTCCGGGTCGGAGATCATCTGCGCAGCGCCGACCGCATTGTCAGTGCCGAGGACGTCGAAGCGTTCGGCCATCTGACCGGCGATCTCTTTTATGCGCATATGGATGAAACCGCTGCGCGCAGCCATCCGTTCTTTGCAGGCAGGGTTGCGCATGGTCAGTTCATCATGGCGCTGGCCAATGGCCTCTTTGTTGATCCTGAACCCGGCCCGGTGCTGGCCAATCTCGGTGCCAAGGACCTGCGGTTTTTTGCACCCGTCTATTTCGACACCGCGCTCTATGTCACCCTCACCTGCTGCTGCATCGGCCCTCTGAGCAAGGCCGGCGCAGCCGAGGTGCAATGGGCCTGTCAGGTCTTGCGCAGCGACGATGATACCCGTGTTGCGCAATTTGATCTGCTGACCCTTGTTGCCAGCGAATGGCCCCAGCGCACGCAGGCGCGCCCCTGATGGATCGCACCTCTTTTCCATTTATTCGAAAGGATTTCTTATGACCTCAGCCCCCAAACCCCGCATTCTCATCGGCGCGTGCGGCTCGCTCGATCTGACCATGTTGCCGTTCTACCTGCGCGCCATCAAAGACAATATCGACTGCACGCTGAGCCTGATGCTCACGCCCACGGCTGTGAAATTCGTCAACACGGACACGCTGGCGCTGCTGGTCGATCGGCTGATCCATGGCGACCGGCCGGAAAACTGGCGCACCGACAAACCGGGACGGATCGCCGCCGAACACGATCTGCTCGCCGTGCTGCCGACAACCGCAAACACCCTGAGCGCCGTGGCCAATGGATCGTCACAGAACCGACTGACCACGGTGATCCTCGCGGCAGAATTCCCGGTGCTTTTCTTTCCAGTGATGGGGGGGCCAATGTGGGACAAGGCCTCGGTGCAGCGCAACGTCAGCCAAATTCGCGAAGATGGCTATGAGGTCTTTCAACCGGTCTGGCGTGAACACAACGACCCGCATATGCAAAAGATCCATGGCCACCATTCGCTGCCTGATCCTTCAGACGTGGTCGAAATCCTGCAAAGCCGCCTCACTCCACAACACTGACCCTGCCTCAGACCCCATGAACGCCAAAGCCGCCAAACGCCGGAATGCGTATGGCGGCTTTGCTCTTGCGAACAACACGCAGGGGCCGCGCGGGTTATCCGGTGACATCACGCAACTCTAGGCGCGCTTGCGGCAGTAGCTTTGCCTGCAGCCAGGCCGCCACATAAAGCCCCACCCCAAAGGACAGATGCGTCATCACGCTCTTGAGTTGGGCAAATGTCGGGTCGGGACGGTTGCTGGCCATGATCCCGGCACCCATCGCGGGCTGCATGACAAAGAAGGGGAACACAATCGTGCCCAACCCAACCAGCAGAGCAAAAACCAACTGAGGTCGCCGCAGCTGACGCTGTCCACCAATCGCCACGTAGAGCGCAGCAAAACTCACGCCCACCACGTAATGCGCGCCCCAGCCAAGTGCGACTTCGCCTGTCACAGGGGCGGCGGCGCGGATGCTTTCATGCGCAAACACACCCTCTGGCATATGGCCGATCCAGCGGCCCACCATGGCAAAATTGCTTTGCGGGATCGCAAACAGCGCCTCTGCAATGATGGCCCAGATATCCATCACCAGGGTTGCACCAACTCCGATCAGGAGCACACGAAAAAGGATCTGTGCAGGGGTCATGTTCATGGGGTCACTCTCTGTCACTTGTGAAATCAAAAGCTGTTTCAGCTCCTGACACATTGCAAAAAACGCCCGGCCTTCTCTTGGCCGGGCGCGGTACTCGTTACCAATTACTGCAGCACCATGGTGCTGTCGAAACCGTCACAGGCCTGCTGGGGGGCGCTGCCACCGCTGAGCGGTTGCAAGGCCGTCTGCGCCACGTGATGGCCGATCTGATAGCCCAACATATCCCCCACCGCGTTCGACCGGCGGTAATGGACCCCGCCGATCAGACGGGACTCAGATTCTTCTTCGGCAAATTGCTGCAAGCTGTCGTAGTCCTTGCTGATATTGGCCGCGCCCTCAAAACGGATCGGAAATGGCGCGCTGCCAAACACCGAGGACATCACCTCCAGCGCAGCGCTGCCGCTTGTGCAATGCTGGCAGGGGTACTCGGGATGCATCGGCGCCGGGATGCGCGACTCCCATTCCATACCCGCTTTCAGATCCGGGTGACTGTAACTTGTCCCCAACGCCTCCACGGCGGTTTGCGGGCGCCACAACGCATAGCTGTATTTCGCATTGAACCCGGCAATCAGCGCATCGCTCAGGGCGACATTCAACAGCGCCAGCATCCGGGTTTCTTCCAGAAGCGGCAGCGCGCAGGCACGGCTGCTGTTGCGCGCCAACTGGTTCCACGCACCAGAGCCAGACCCCGCGTGCAGTTTGGCAATCTCGATCTCTTCTGCGGTGGCCGGGCTGTCCTTGCCCCCCCGTGTCACCACTTCCAGCAGCCCTTGTTTATACTGCGCGCTGTCCAGAGACGGCGGCGGCGGCACCCGGAAATGGCTGGCGGAGGTCAGCACAAATGGGGTCATATCCTTGATCTTTGGTGCGACCATCGCCCGATCAGAGGTCGGCTGATACACCCCTGCCTCGGCGGCACCGGGCGTATAGTCGAGCGAAAAGTCCGCACCATCCTGCGCCCGGACAGCCAAAACAGCCGCTGCCGCCGCCGCACCAATCCGACGCCCGGACTCCAGACTTGCCGCATCCGTGGCCGCTGTAAAGTAAGAGCCCGCAAGCGCCTCCAGATCCTGCTGACGCTCCGGCAGCAACTCCTGCATCACCGACAGCGCGGCCTGGGTTACCGCGGCCTGCGGCGAGGCGGATGTATCGATCTTGCCCGCATAGGCATACGGCGCATAGACACCCTGCGTGGCGTTCGCAGCGTCGAACATCGCCAGATGCATAATGGTCAAGGAGCGCTGGCGCTGCGCCCCGGTCCATTTGGACTGCGCCATAAGTGCAGCGACACCATCTTGCAGATCCGACGCCAATTCCGCCTGCACAGAGGGGGTCAGGGCGATGGTCGCCAGCGCGGAGCAGGCCATAAGAGTTTTCATTTTCTTGAAGACGCGGGTCATAATCTCACCTCGAAAAGTCACTAATCCCAGCTCAGTGTGAAACGGGTTGCGCGGCCACACAAATCGAAACACCGGAGGGCAGACCCCGGCAAATCCGAAGCCTCGCGATTGCGCAATCAGCCCACTCAGATCTGACCGAGCAGCGCCCACCAGAGGAAATCCAGCGGAACCAGCAGGCACAAGCTGATCGCAAACAAGGCCAGACAGAAGCGGATCACCGCGCCCGCCCGCAGGTTGCCTGCTTGGATTGCGACCACCAGAGGCGGCGCTTGAAAGGGCAGGAACACATTTGAAAAAGCCAACACTTGCGTCATTAAAACCGTGGTGACCGTCAGGCCCGACGCCTGCGCCAAATCGCCTGCCATCGGGGTCATCACCGCCGGCACGCCCGGCAGGCTGGTTGCCATGGCCACCAATGTCGACATCCCCGTCAAAACCGAGAGGTTCCAGACCGGCGTCTGTGGCGACAGGTTGATCCAATCCGATGCAGCCGCGACCAGGGCCTCGCCCAGACCGGCATGGCCGATCAATGCCCCGAGCCCCATGATCCCCGCCACGAACAACAGCGCTCCATAGCTGAGGTCTTGATTGATACATTTGGGGCTGGTCAGCTTCAGGCTCGGCCACAGGCACACCAGCGCCGCCGCAAGCCCGATCCACGCAGGCGAAATCCCGTGCCATGCATCCATCAGCCACAGGATCAGACACAGGGCCAGAATGGCGATCAGCAGCGCCTGCGCCCGGCTTACGGGTTCCGGGGTCTGCGGCGTGACATCGCCTCGCTCCGGCATGTGGTCCGGAAAAAACAGCAACGTCAGGCCAATGATGACCCCGGACTTTACCAGCCCAAGCACGGGAAAATGCAGCAAAAGGTAATCGAAATAGGAAAACTCCAGCCCGTATTGCGCTTCGCTCATCCCCACCAGGATCATATTGGGCGCGTTGGCGGGCAGGATCGTGAAGGCAGGCGCAAAGGTCGCAAAACACGCCGCCACCAATAGCCCCGTGCGCCCGTTGGACTGCGTGCCAAATCCCAGCTGCGCCGCCAGCGCGGAAATCACCGGCAACAGGATCATGATGCGACCGATAGAGGACGGCACCAGAAACGCCAGCGCCACACTGCCCGCCACAATCCCCGCAAGCGTCCCCGCATAGGTCTGAAACGGCAACCGGGTCAGTAAGCGGGCCACCTGATTGTCCAGCTCGGTGAATTTAATCGCAGCCCCCAAAACAAGCCCCGCAAACAACAGCCAGAACGTCGATGTCTCAAACCCGGAAAACACCGTCTCCGGCGGGGCGATCTGCGTGATCATCGCAACCAGAAAAAACGCGAGCGCCGTCCAATACTCCGGCATCACAGCACTGGCCCAGAACCCCAGACACACCACGGCGATCGCCGCCACCGGTGCCAGTTCCGGGGTCAAATATCGATCCGCCCCGATCCACGCCAACAGCCCCAGCATGAAAATCACCAGGATCTTCCACGCTTTGGCAGAGAACGCCAGATAGGGCTTTCCAAATGAGAAACCGACCGAAGACAAGCTGGCCTGTTGTGCTTTCTTGCTCATGTCACTTCGAACCTATTGATGATGAAATTCATCAATTCTGTGTCGATCCCGACGGTCGAAATCCAATCGATTTATCTGAAGTGAGGCCCCGGCAAAGCAAATAGCACGCCATATGTGTTCGTTATTTACTTGAAACCAAACAGAAAAAGACCCTCTCACGACAGCATGCCCGGGAGGGCCAGACGCGAATTCACACAAAGGTGTGGCCAAAGCAGTCCTGGGGAGCTCCGCTCAGGTCAATTCGCGCTGGAGGGTTCGCACCTCAGCCGACAACCGGTCGAGCATGGGATCTGCGATCCCATGCTTGCTCAGATGCTCGGCGGTATTAAAGAGGTAGTCCACATTCGGTCCACGCTCTCCGGCAGCGGTGGCGATCATCTCGGCCTGCTGCGCCGGGGTGAAGTCGCCATATTGCGCGTGGTCACGATTGACCACATAGGTGAACGCCTGCACCACGCGCCCATCCTGCAATTGCAACGGCGCGCGGATTTCGCGGTAGGCCGGATTGAACAGCTCGCGCGCCCGGATTGACGCCATGACCGGCTCTTCTGCGGCCCGAGGGATCGCCAGCGCCACCCCTTCGCAATAGCTGCCCTCGCCCGCATCGAGCGCCAGCACCAATCCCGGTTCGTCAAAGGTGCCGCGATAGCGCAGTGAACGCAGACAGAACCGTCGATACCAGCCGTCCAGTCGCGCAACCACCTGCTCCTGCGGGTCAAAGCCCGGATCCCAGATCAGCGACCCATAGGCAAAGACCCAAGTGCAGTCCACGCCGCCGCGCGGCTCAGTCGAGCTTTTCATAAGCGGCCACCAGACTGCTGTAGGGCGGCAGGAACAGCGCATGCACCGCATCACCAATTTGAACCGGCTGGCGGATGTCATAATGCAGATGGATCGGAATTTCACTCAGCCAGCCATTGCTGACGGTGCCGATGCGGTCGCCCTGTTTGACACGATCAAGCGGGTTCAGCGTGACGCTGTCCATATCGAGATGGATATAGCGATGCAGCGCGCCGTCGGGGGATTGCACCGTCACCGCAAAGCGCCCGATATGCGACACCACCCCATCCGTGGCCGCCACTGTCCAATGCACCCCTTTTTCACAGGTTGCAGGTCTTAGATCCTGCCCCATATGTCCCCCTGCCCCGCACACCGCGAGATCCATCCGGCGGTATTCGCAAAAATTGTCCCGCCATGGATAGCTGTAGTTGGACGGATCACAGGAATCTCCCTCCGGTCCATTGCGTCCACCGATAAGCGCCGCAGATGAATTGGCGTAGGCAGGACCACTCTCCATCGGAAAGCGCATGTCCGGGAAAAAGACCATCGGGTCTGTCACCCCGACACCGCTCTCGGGCAAAAGATCACCCGGCGCTAGAAAACGCGGATCGGCCTGCGCCTGACTTGCGGCAACGCCGATCAACAGCATCGCGGTCAAAGACTTACATCGCATTGGCTTGTCCTTTCACAACAAAGAGATGCTCAGCCAGCCCGCTGAGGTATTCAGGCTGCGTGCAGCGGGTGTCGGTGGTGGGTTCATCGCAGGTGATGCGCAACGTGTAATAGGCCCCAAATTGCGCAAGGCTGTAGTCTGCCCCGGTGCCGATATTCTCCCAGGCCGCAGGCTCATGATGCAACGTCAGCGCATCTTTGGCCTGAACCACGGATTTTGATCCCGAAATGGAAATCTGAATGTCGCCTTGGGTGTAATAGGCTGCATAAGCGCTGCCCTGACTGACAAACCCCGGCGCCGAGAGGCCGGCCGCCTCTCCAAACAACATCACCGGCAACGCGGTCGGCTCAGCGCTGGCGGGCAGCGCCAGAAAGGCAGATGTCACCGCTTCTTCTTGCGCGGCAGTCTGCGTGGCTGCGGCCTCAGCCGACGTCCAGTCGATACTGGCTTCGGTTATGATCGCCTGCTCCGCCGCCGCCAGCATCATTGGGGCTGCGCTGACGATTGCAACGACCGCAGCGCGCTGCAAAATCTTCAAATCTCTCAACATGATTTACTCCAATTCAAAAACGAAACACAGCTTCAGGCTGTTTCCAAATCGCGCGCCGGTTCCACTGCCGCTTTGGCCGCAGGCCGGGCCTTGCGCATCATCTGGTTCATGATGTTGCGCCGATGCATTTCCTCGGTGCCACCGACACTGCAAAAGGCCAAAGCGTCGCGCAGGAACGTCGAGACCTCGCCCTCGTGGTAGCCCCGGCTGCCATAAAGCTTGAGAAGATCAACCGCCCCGTCCGTGATCGCGCTGGCCCCGGCGAGTTTGGCAATCGAGCAGCTCATGACCGCCTCGGGCGCACCGCTCAACAATTGGTGCAACGCGCCATAGGAAACCCATTTTGCGCTATCCGCTGCGATGCGCATGTCGGTCAGCTTCTTTTGCACATACTGATGGTCGACAATTGGCTGGCCAAAGGTTTGGCGCGTCTTGGCATAGCTCAGCGCCTCGGCCAGCATCGGCTCGCACAGGGTTGCAGCCACCAGCCCGTAGTACAGCCGCCCCAGCGACACAAACCGCACCAGATTGCGCAGACCGTCACCCGGCACGCCCAGAATATGCCCATAGTGCAGCGGCACATCCTCAAACGTCAGTTGCCCGGTGGGCAGGTCAAGGTTGCCGAGTTTGCGATCCTGCGGCCCAATGGTGACGCCTTTGCTGTTTTGATCCACCAGCACCAGAGAAATCCCGTCACGGGCATGGCCTTCGAGTTTGCAGACCACCAGCGTGAAACTGGCCACCGGCGCATGGGCGATATTGTACTTGCGGCCATTGAGCACAAATGTCTCGTTGGCGCGGGGGCTGAGAAAGGTCGAGCTGGCCCGCACATCGGTTCCTGTGTCCGGGTCCGCAATCGCGGTGGCGCTCAACTCTCCGCGCAGGATACGCCGAAAATAATCCGACTTCTGCGCGGTGGTGCCAAACAGGTCCAGCGCATATGCCATCCCGGCCTGCGCAATCACCGACAACAACAGCCCCGGCGTGCGGATGGTCGAGGCCAGCCCCTCCAGCGCCGCCGTCACATCCCACCAATCCACGCCAGTGCCGCCAAAGTCCGTGGGCACCATCATCTGCCACAGCCCCGCTCCACCCAGCTGATCCCATGTCTGCTGATCAAAAGCGCGCCGTCCCAGCCGCAATTCATCGCGGTCGGTGCGGCTCCCCAGCGATGCAAACTCCGCCCGGATCGACAATTGCCTTGAGGTCCAACTCAAATCCATTCCCACTCTCCCTTGTTCTGATCAGGTGTCAGCCTGCCTCTTGAAAATTCGCAACGCGGGTGCGGAACTCTTCGGGGATCGGGTAGGTCGATTGCTTTTCGTAATCAAACATCACATGCACCGACTGCAGCTTTGCCACCACGCGCCCATTGGCACTGCCGAGACGGATTTCATGCTCCATCTCGAAACTCTTGCCACCGAACTTGGAGACCGTGCTCAGCACCACCACCGTATCGCCGTAATATGCCTGGCTGATGTACTCACAGGAGGTCTTCACCATGATATGCGGCAGCTTCTCGGATTTCGGCAGCTCCAGCAGCGCGTGCATGTACTCCAGATAGGCCGACTGCATATAGTCATAGTAAATCGGGCTGCTGATATGGCCCATGGAATCCGTGTCGCGGTAGCGAACTTCGATGCTGGTCTCAAAGGCGCGCTGTGTCATTGTGGGATACTCCTTTTATGATCTGATGCTTCAAAATCGATGTCGCGGCAGCGCGCGTGTTTCAGCGGGCCGTGAATGGTGAACCCCATCGGGACTTGACCAAAGGTCTGCACCACCTTCAGCCCGTGTTGCTCTGCGGCGGCCAGCGTGGTGATGCAGCCATCACCGCGCCCCGCCATCACTTCTGCGGCGGCATGGGCGTTGCTTGCCGCATAGATCCGCTGCATCTGTGCAGGCAGCAATTTCTCCGGCGCTGGATGGGTTTGACACAATGTCGGCATCTGGCCGCTCACCGAAGCCAGAACCATGTCATCCGTCTTCATGATAAAAACATCGAGCAGGCCAAGCTGCGCGATATGCTCGTAAATGATCGAATGCAGCTGCGGATAGGCAACAACGCTCAGCAGCACGGAACAGCCACACGCCGCAACCTGTTCGGCCGCGCGCTCCATCGACTCATGCAGCGCCAACTCCGCTTTCTTGCATTTCAACGCCGCCCATTTCAGCGCCGCTTTTTCACAATTCGTACCAGCAGGCCCCAGCGTATGAACCTTGCGCACCCAATCATAGCTATCCGTGATATTCTCGCTGTGTTGGTCTTTTGGACCATCCATTAGTGCGACGTTCATTCAACAGTCCTCCAATGGCATCGTGAATTGACTGAAATACACTTTCAGACACGCAACCAATTAACTCGTTCATTCCAGATTATTCGAAATTTCAATTCAGCTTGGAACGCATCGTGGCCTTGATTCACATATGAGCGAATGATGCTCTATGTCGCAATTCGGAAAACGTGAGGTCTGCTATCGGCTTTGGTGACAGGCCTTGGAACATTCAGATATTCCACAAAAAAGCGCGCCCAAATGGGGGCGCGCTTCGGGGCGTTGGGGCCTGACGTCAGGAGCGGTCAGCGCCCTGAATTTAGGCGGTGCTTAGTGCGGGGCCGGATTGCGGGCGGCCCCCTCAAACAGGTCCTGACACCGGGCAAACCAGGCCCGCACCGAATCATCCTCCTCCAGGACATCCCGCACCCCAACGACCCAGCACCACTGCAGGGCACTGAACGCCACATAGTCCGGAAGCAATGGCGTATCGCCATATATCCAGGGGTGATCATTCAGAATTGCACGCAGGGGCGCCAGTCGCTCACGCAGGATTTTGCGCTGCTCTGGGGCCCCTTCCGCCATGGCTTCGATCGACATGCCGAATCGCTCTTCACGTTTGGCGCGAAAATATGCCTGATCTGATTCGTGCATGATGTTGTGCATGTTCATCACGGCGATGACCGCAAGCGGCGGGTGCAATTGCGTCAAACAATAGCTCTCCAAAAACCGCGCCATCCGCCGGGATCCTTCGCCATCAAACAGACTTGGCGCATCGGGATAGGCCGTTTCCAGATATTCGCAGATTTCAAAACTATCGCCCAGCACCCGATCCCCATCACGCAGCACCGGTACACTTTTAAAGGCCCCATTCTCAATTTCCCGAATGGTGGAAAAATCAACAGGTATAATTTCAAAATCAAGCTGCTTGTGATGCAACGCCATTATCACCTTCCAAACATGCGGAGAGTAATGAATGCCGTCTTTTCCACACAGACTATAAACTGTAATCATAGTGCCTCCGGAGATTGCGCAATTTGATTGCATTACCGCCTTAATAAAAGCAGTGACAGGTAAATTCAGGATTCTGTTTATTCACGCTGCAAAACTCGTCAGCCGAAGATCACGCAAGTTGCAACATCGAGGGTGTCGCGCCCGAGGCGTCCGATTTCAAAAGATCCAGAACCAATTCATCAACCGCACGAATTGACGGGTCATCGCTGCGCGCCTCCAGATAGCCACACATAATCCGCGCGGTTTTGCGCACCCGGTGCAGCAGGTCGATGTCCTTGGGCGGCGGGAGGTTGTCGTCTGCATTCACATGCACCAGACCAATCCCTGCCCCACTGGCAACCAACGTCCGGGTTACGGCCTCATCATCCACTTTGATGACCCGTTTGGGGCAGATATCGTGTTGTTCCATCAGCGCGTTGGCCCAGCGACCACAGCAGCCGTCATGCGACGATACGATCCAGATCTGATCTGCCAGCTGCTGCCAGTCAAGCGGGTCAGACGTGCGAATAATCCCCGGCGGAGCCGCCAGATAAATGCCAAAACTCGCCACTTCAACGAGGGTCAAATCAGACGTGTCGCTCTCGGTTTCTGTGAAAAACCCCATATCCAGTGAATTGTCCCGCAGCCCCTCGATCACCTGAGCAGAGCCGAGGTGTTTCAATTCAATCTCCAATTCGGGAAACCGCTCGGACACCAGATGAAGGAATGCGCTGACAAAGCCGTTTCCCGAGTGCCGCCCCGCGCCCAACATAAACACCCCGGACACGCTGCCCTTGAGCCGCGACGCCTCCTGCATAAACTGCTTATGTCGGTCAACTAATGAAATCGCCTCGTCGAGCAAACGCTCACCCTCTTGCGTGACGATCATGCCCCGCGACGTGCGCTCAAATAAAGCGATACCAAGCGTTGTTTCCAACCCTTTGATTTGCGCGCTCACCGAAGGCTGACTGCGGCACAAAATGTCAGAGGCACGGGTGATGCTGCCATATTTCGCGACGGTGACGAAAACCTTTAGTTGTTGAATGTCCAAATCTAATCTCGCTCCTTTACAGAGAACTCGCAAAATACATAACGACGTTTTGGGAAAGGTCAGGATCTCTGGCTGTCGTGAGCGCGCAGCATATGATCTGCAAACGCTTCAGAAAACGGCTGGCAAAGCACCTTGGTATATACACCCTCAAACAACCCAAGGGTTGATCACTGAAAACGATTCTCCCATAGGTTATGCAGTACGCAGATTTAATCAACCCGTTTATTTATGAATTATTTCTGTCATTTAGCTGCCTTGTGCATAGTCTGGCACTGCCATTTGGGCAATCTCGTCACATCCCCAGAAATAGGCGAGGTCAAAGAACATCTTAGTTGAGATCAGGTCGGCACTTTGCGCGGATGCACAAGGGAGGGCGCAGCCCTAGTGTCAGGTGGCGGCCTCTGGTCTGCCGTTTCGTGACCCGCTGACCACAAGATAAACCAAATCGAAAAGGACACCAAAGCCAATCGTGCTCGACGTGCATTTTCAGCGCAAAGCTGCCCTATATTTGCGCTCTGCGCCCGCCATCAGCTGGCTCCACCTTAGAAACTGCCGCCAATACGGACACGTCAGCAGACCGTTCATGCCTACCGCGCGGCCTTTTGACCTCATCCTCGCACCAAAGAGCCCGGACTGAGGCTCCGCGCGGTGCTGCGAGTCCCCCTATCCCTTGTCGTGCCCCTGTGGCTTGACCCATATAGGTGGGGGTGATGGGGATAAATCGGCCAGAAAACCCTTGCACGAATCCCGCTCAACGGTAAATAGTCACGGAAAGATAACGACAAACGTCGATTTCCGTGAACACGGCGGCAGGCTGCAGAAAATGATCCGTATTAGGCTCTAATCCTGCACGCTCTTGCATCCGTCACACAGGATACGAGGGCAGAACGGCGATGGCAACGAACCAGTCTCCGGCAGCAGAGGCGCTGCATGAGGATCTCAACCAGCTTATTCGGGAGCATTCCGAATGGCTGGCCACCCAATTGCACAACCAACGCGAAAGCCTGTTCCCCCCTGACGCCGCCAAGATGATGCGCAAGTTCACCTCTGGCGAGGCGGCGACTCTTCTGGGCGTCAATGACAGCTATCTGCGCAAGCTGCATCTGGATGGCAAAGGCCCCTCGCCCGAGCTGACACCGGGCAACCGGCGGCTCTATTCGGTGCAGGACATGCTGGATCTGCGCCATCTGCTTGAGAAAACCGCCCGCAAGCCCGGTGACTATCTGCCCGGCCGCCGCGAGGGCGACCACATGCAGATCATCGGCGTGATGAACTTCAAAGGCGGCTCCGGCAAGACCACAACCTCGGCGCATCTGGCCCAACGGCTCGCCCTGCGTGGCTACCGGGTGCTGGCCATCGACCTCGACCCGCAGGCCTCGATGACCGCGCTGCATGGTGTGCAGCCCGAGGTCGACCTGCAGGACGGCGGCACGCTTTATGATGCCATTCGCTATGATGACCCGGCCCCGATCGCCTCGGTGATCCGCAAGACCTATATCCCCAACCTCGACCTCATCCCCGGCAATCTGGAGCTGATGGAGTTCGAACACGAAACCCCCCGCGCGCTGGCGCAGGGTCAGGCGGGGTTGTTCTTCTTCCGGGTCAAACAGGCGCTCGAACAAGTGGACGGTGACTATGATGTGGTGGTGATCGACTGCCCGCCGCAGCTGGGTTTTCTCACCATGTCCGCGCTTTCGGCCGCAACCGGCGTGCTTGTCACCATCCACCCCGAAATGCTCGACGTGATGTCGATGTCGCAATTCCTGCGCATGACCGCCGATCTGATGGATGTGATCGCCGAAAGCGGCGCCGACATGTCGCATGACTGGATGCGCTATGTGCTCACCCGCTATGAGCCTTCGGATGCACCGCAAAACCGCATCGTGGCCTTCCTGCGCACCATGTATGGCGACAAGGTGCTCAATGCGCCGATGCTGAAATCCACCGCGATTTCCGACGCGGGCCTCACCAAACAGACCCTCTACGAGGTGGAGCGCTCCGCCTTCACCCGGTCCACCTATGACCGCGCCATCGAGAGCGTCAATGCGGTCAATGATGAGATTTCCGAACTGATCCAGCAGACCTGGGGACGCAAATGACCACCGGCAAGAAAAAACGCATGTCCATGCTCGACAGTCTCGCAGCAGCGGGAGGGCCCTCCGCCACCGCCGGGGGGTCGATGATGTCGACCAATCGCGCCCTGCGCGCGGCGCGTGATGCGGTGGATTCTCATCATGTCTGGGAGCTTGATCCAGATGCGATCACCAACCTGCGGATCGAGGACCGCCTCGCCCCCGGTGATGTGGCCGATCTGATTGAATCTATTGAAACATCTGGTCAGACCGTGCCGATCCTCGTGCGCCGTGATCCAAGTGATGCAGACCGCTATCTGCTGGTCTATGGCCGCCGCCGGCTAGAGGCGATCCGCCACTCAAACAAGGTCAGCAAGGTCCGCGCCCTTGTCGCCAGCATGGATGACGACAGCGCCGTGCGCGCCCAGATCACCGAGAATATGGCACGCCGCGATCTGACCTTTATCGAACGTGCGATCTTTGCGCGGGAGCTGATCGAGTCGGGCTTTGGCAACCAGTCGCAGGTGGCCGAGGTGCTGACCGTGACCAAATCCTCCGTGTCGATGGCGATGGCCATTCTGGATGCGGTGGGCGTTGATCTGGCCCGCGCCATTGGTCCCGCCCCCAACATCGGCCGCCCCCGCTGGGACGATCTGGGCCGCGCATTGGCGGAAACCGATGTGGACCCCGCGCAGCTGATTGCCGTCGCAGAACGGGTCCACACCGATGCCAGCATCGCCGTGATCGACGGGCGCGGCAACGACCCGCAAGAGACCTCCACCGCCGCCTTTGAGGCGGTGATGAAAGCCCTGCCCGCCTCCCCTGCCCCGGCACGCACCGCCGCCAAGCCTGCGCGCAAAAAACCGCGCGCCTTGACGCTGGATGGGCAGAAAACCGGCAGCATTCGCCGCACCGCAAAGGGCGTGCAGATTGATCTGGCGGAGGGCGCATTTGCCGATTGGGTCGAGGCCGAGGCCCAGGACCTGATCGCAGACCTTCATGCCCGTTGGTTGCAACGGTCTGAAGACCAATAACAAAATAAGAGCAGAGTAAGGAAAGGAGGCACGAGCAGACAAAAGAAAAGGTCCCGCAAAGACATCGCTCCACGAGACCCTGACTTGTGTTTAGCAACTTCAAGCTAGTGTCAGGAGCCTAAGACTGCAAGTCAAATATGATTCGCAGAACGGGATTTCTTTGTCTTCGTGAATGAAACATGGGGTATCATCCTGTCACGCCTTTTGGGCGCACCGTTGATGCTGTTCTGATCAAACGTCAGAACCAGCTTCAGGCGGCAAGCGAACGCATGCCTGCCGCATCATCTCAGCTGGAACCTGCAAAACCGGTCAGCAAATGGAATGTCCTGCGCGATCTTGCGGTGGCGCGGCACCATTTTGGCCTGAGCGACCGCGATCTCTCTGTGCTGCAGGCGCTGCTGAGTTTCTGGTCCGGCACCGAACTGCCCGCAGACCGCGCGCTTGTCATTCATCCGTCGAACCAGACCATCTGCGACCGGCTCAATGGCATGGCCAATTCCACCATGCGCCGCTATCTCGCCCGGCTGGTTGACGCAGGTTTGCTGCTGCGGCGCGACAGCCCCAACGGCAAGCGCTATGCCCGGCGCTACGGCGGCGAAAAGGTGGCCTATGGGTTTGACCTCTCGCCGCTGCGCCAACGCGCTCGCGAGATTGAAATGGCGGCAGAGGATGTGCGCGCCGAAGAGTTTCGCCTGAAGCGCTTGCGCGAGACCGTCAGCCTGATGCGTCGCGATCTGGCCGGGCTGGCGGAGTTTGGCCTCTCCCTGCGTCCGGACCTGGCGCTCTGGGATCGTCTTGGCGATCTGGCGGCCCTGTCGGCGCGGGCCCTGCGGCGCAAGCTGACCCTCGCGGACCTCGCGCAGATAGAAGCCCAATTGCGCGTCGCTCTGGATGAGGCGCGCGACATTCTCGACCCGATGGAGCCTGTGGACAACAGCACTGATGCGTTGATTGAGACACCACAACTGAGCACCAAAGCCGCCGAAATTGAGCAGCACCATCAGAATTCACAGAAAGACTCTTTTGAATCTGAAAGCGAGGTGGGGACGCAAAACCTAGCAGAGGACAGCGCCTCGCCACAGATCGTGCAAGCTGAGAAAGCGCCACAACCCCTCACCGACACCCCCTGCCCCACCAAGGTCACTGCCAGCGGTTATCAAACGACGACGGCACCGAACGCCGCAGAAAGCACATCTACATCTGCACATGATAAGCTGCCAAACATGCCGCTATCTGTCACCCTTGCTGCCTGCACCAGCATCCAGAGCTATATCGATCATCCCATTCGTCACTGGCATGATCTGGTCAAAGCTGCGCATCACATCCGCCCGATGATGGGCATTTCCACCTCCGCCTGGGAGGAAGCTCTGAGCGTGATGGGTCCGGCAGAGGCCGCAGTGGTTCTTGCATCGATGCTCGAACGCTTTGAAGAGATCAAAAATCCCGGTGGTTACCTGCGCCATCTCAGCGCGAAATCCGCCAATGGCACGTTCTCTTGCGGTCCCATGGTCATGGCGCTGCTGCGCAAACACTGAGAAAGGAATGAGATGTTGGATTTCACCTTTGAGGAAAGTTCACAGCTGTGAACTTTTGGCGGAGATCAAAAGCGCGGCTTAGCTAACAAAGTTCACAGCTGTGAACTCTCACCACGATCTGCAATTATTGGACATACCGCGCACAAGAAGAGTAGGGCGCTTAGATGGGTATTTTCGGGATAAAAGCGCCGCGAAGAGATCCGCTTGTAAAAGAGCGCACCGCAGAGCACTTGGAAAATGTAACGCGAAACGTCATCAAGGTCATCCTCAATCTCGCAAAACCCACCAAAAATGTTGCGGTTTTGTCAGCCCTTAGAACCTTCACCAGACGCTGAGAGCAGACCTGCCGTGGCGTTGTTTCACAAATCGGGTACGGGATTCACGACATGAATCTAGGATGACAGCTGGTAGGCATACGATGAAGCACTGCGTCAACGGGGATCGCTGACGATCTGGTTTGATCCTGACATGGAATGGATCCCTCCGCCGACCGGGAAGCGCGGTCGCCAACAGAGCTTCAGTGATCCAGACCTGTTTGACGATGAAGGTTCTCTTTGGCATGCCCCTGAGACAGACGACCGGGTTCGTGCAGAGCCTACTGTAGCTGGTCGGACCTGGCTGGAGCGTGCCGGACTTCAGCACCCTGTGCCGCCGCCAAAAGACGCTGAACGTGAGCATCCCCTATCGCGGAGGTACAGGCCCGTTGAACCTGTTGATCCCTCGCGGGCAATGGACAGCACCGGCATCAAGGCCGAAGGCGAAAGTGAGTGGAGTGCGGAGGGTCAGAAAACAGTCTGGGGGACCGTTTTCCCGACAAACGCGCAAGCACGGCGGACCCAAACGACGAGAGGGGGATCGACGAGGAAACACTGGAAGTCCGGGCTGGCGAGATCACCGGGAGCAACATTGGTGACGCGCCTGTTCTACCGGAGCTGCTCGACCAGATCCCGTCTGACGAAGATATCGGTTCCGTCGCGGCAGGTGGCGCCTACGACACCCGGAAATGCCACGAGGCAATCGCTGCCCGTGGTGCCACCACCGTTCGTCAGGGAAAGGGTCCCCCGGACCCTTTCCGGGCCTTCCTCACTCCCGCCCCCGCAAGAACGCCAAGCTGTGGAAACCGACAAGCCCTGCCGCCGTCGCCCGAAACGAAGCCCTACGCGCTTCGAAGTACTTGGGCCGAGCCATATGGCGACGCTGGAGTGGCGACCACCGCCGAAGCTGTGTCGAGGCCAAGATGAACTGCATCAAGCTGTTCGGCCAATCCCTCATGGCCCTAGACTTCGACCGCCAGGTCGCCGAGCTCTAGGTTCGTATTGCCGTGCTGAACGGCTACACCGCTCTGGAAACTGAAGACATTGCCGCGTAACTAACTGAAATCAGCCTCCGGCAAACCCGGTGCGGTTCAAGCCGTAGGTTAATCCTGTTAGAAAGAGGAGAACCCTTGAACAAGCTTGAGTGGAATTTGTAGACAGCGTTATGACAGATATTCGGCGCAGTCTAACCAAACGGTTGATGGAGAGAACGCAAGAGGCGACGATAGTTGCGCGATTTGCGAAAAACGCCATCAATGCAGTGGGATATGCTATATTTGATATAAAAAATTTAGACCTCCAAGCGGTTCAGCGTCTGCCTGCTGTTTACCCAGGGTCAAAGAGCGAGGTCGCTCGACCCGTGCCGTTGGGAGGTTCTAAGGAGCTTCATGTTTCGGACCTGCCGCCGGTAGAGCCGTTGGTTTTTAACAACCTCCAGGCACAATCAGGTTCATCCGTGTTCCGTCATCATAGCAGTGCATTTGTCGGGTCGGAGATTTATGAGCACCTAGATCGTGTCCGCATGGATAATGAATACGAAACATGCATCGTTCAAGGTGATCGCGTTGCGTTAAAATGTTTAGGTGTAACCAAGATTGACAAGGGAATCTGTGCATTCGGACAAGGCAGTTCCAATTGGTACCACTGGATTGCAGAGTACTTGCCAACGGTGTTGCTGTCGCAGCACTTGCCAAGTGCTTATGCTGGATACCCTCTGTTGGTGCCCGAAGCGGCCCTCACGGTACCATCATTTAAAGACACGCTGGATTTATGCCGTGGAGGACGAGATGTTGTGCCGATGAAGGAGGCTCAACTCTACGAGATCGCTGAGTTGCTCTATCTACCTCCTCAAGTCAGTGGGCCGTTCAATGTCAGAGCTGGATATTGGCCTGAGCCAAAGGATTACACGCAAAACATTGATCTGATGCATGAACTCAGAAATCTGATCCTGAATGCACTTGGTGTCCAACGCACGGGTGACGAACCGAAGAAAGTGTTTCTGGCCCGCCCGCCTGGTACTAGATCTTATAATCAGGACGAAATCATAACCGCTGCAAAACAACGCGGGTTTGAGCCGGTTCGACTAGAGAAGCTCAGTTTCAAAGAACAAGTCCAACTGATGCACAATGCGGATTTTGTCGTCGGGCCGACAGGCGCTGCGTTCACAAATACTCTATTTATGCATGCGCACAGCAAGAGTTTGATCTGGGCTCTGCAAGAGTATTCTGGATCATGCTTTTTCTCGAATCTGGCCCATGTCTGCGGAAGCGAAATGACCTACTGCTTCCTGAATTCCGGCACTCCGATCAGCGATAGTTTCGAGGCCTTTCGGGCATCTTATCATCTACCAGTCGATACTTTTTGCCATCATATCGATACGCTGCTGGACGAAGAACGTGAGGAATGACGATCTGAAGCGCTGTCGGTGGCGCTTCAGGCGAAGATCAGGCAGATCCGTCAATACTTACGAAGTACTTCTAGGTGCTTTGCTTTGTCTTTTTCAAACTGTGCGCGCGTGTATTCGAATAGAACATCTAACGCATTACGCCCGGTTTCGATCGCTCCAAATCGGTTATGAAACGCAAGAGTGCGCTCGTTGTTTTTGCGAACGTCGAAAACCGACTTTTGTAAGCCCAGCCGTTCAAAGCCTTGAACATAAATGAGAAGCGCGCTTTCCAAAGCAGCTTTTGCGGGTTTGTTTTGGTCAAGAATCCAGCTTCCCCATGTAAAATGGTCTGCTTCAAAATCATACAGTCGCACCAGGCCACAGGGCTGCGCATCGGCTAATCTCTCGATGACGAAATAATACTCCGATCCTTTAGCCTCGCGTTCTTTGTAGCGGCGTAACCAATCTTCTTGATCCTGCACCGTGCCTGTTACCTCGGAGAGATAGCGATTATATGTAGGATCGATGCGTAGGCCATAAATGTACGCGGCGTCTGACGGTTGTGCCAATCTGAGAGCGAGGCGGACGCCTTCGATTCTACTGTCATCAATCTGAGTCATCAAATCCATTCTCATGGCTATTGCGGTCATTGCATGGGGTCCAGAGCTAACGGTTGCATTCCGTTGCCCTTGAGGTCATCTAGAGTGGGCGATAGTCGCACCTTGAGCGCATGGGAGCAAGCACACCCGTGGCTCATCAGCTAACCAATTGATGATAGATGGTCTCACATGGCGCACATCCCTTTTCTTGATCTTCGTGCAAGTTACGTGGCTCTGCAGGCAGATATTGACGCGGCGGTTGAGCGAGTTCTGGCAAGTGGGTGGTATATTCAAGGCCCGGAGCTTGCTCAGTTTGAGCAAGCGTTTGCCGCCTACTGCGGTGCAGATCACTGTGTCGGTGTCGCGAGCGGCCTTGATGCCCTGATTTTGTCGCTGCGGGCGCTTGACCTGAAGCAAGGCGACGAGGTCATTGTACCGTCACATACATTCATCGCCACATGGCTGGCCGTATCCGCTGTGGGGGCCGTTCCTATCCCGGTCGAGCCTAACCCCAACAGCTACAATCTCGACCCTGATCTGATTGAGGCTGCGGTCACGCCAAATACCCGTGCGATCATCGCGGTTCATCTCTATGGGCAGCCCGCAGATCTGGACCCGATCCTGACGATTGCAAAAAAGCACAATCTGGCGGTGGTAGAGGATGCGGCGCAGGCCCATGGGGCGGAATATAAATCCCGTCGCATCGGCGCGCATGGTGATATCGTGTGCTGGAGTTTTTATCCCGGCAAGAACCTTGGCGCGATGGGAGATGGTGGCGCCATCACCTCAAACCGCGCGGATCTTGCCGAGCGGGTGCGCAGTCTCGGGAACTACGGGTCCAAGAAGAAATATGTGAACGACGAACAAGGAACTAACAGCCGCCTTGACCCGCTGCAGGCTGCAGTGCTGGCGGTCAAGCTCAAGCATTTGGATGCTTGGACAGAACGTCGCCGTGAGATCGCAGGGCGCTACACTCATGAGCTTCGGGGGGTTGTTACACCGCATGTTCCCAACTGGGCAAACCCGGTCTGGCACCTATACGTAATCCGCCACCCCAAGCGGGACGACCTGATGCAGCAACTCGCGGACGAGGGGATTCAGACTTTGGTGCATTATCCAATTGCTCCGCATTGTCAGGAAGCCTACCGCGACCTGAGCTACGCCAAGGGGGATTTCCCAATCGCAGAAACGCTTGCGAACGATATGCTGAGCCTTCCGATTGGGCCGCAGATGTCTGATGACCATCAAACTCAAGTGATTGAAACGGTGAACCGCTTGGTGGACGCACTTTAACCTGTCTTGCACGGATTATCTATGACGTCCTATTCCCTCACGTATATCCTGTTGACTTACAATCAGCGCGACACGGTTAAGGCTGCGGTAGAAAGCGCCCTTGTGCAAGATGTGCAGCCTATGGAGATCGTCATCTCGGACGATTGTTCCTCTGATGGTACTTTTGCAGAAGTCGAAGCTGCCGTTTCTGGGTACTCCGGGCCTCATCGTGTGATCCTGAACCGCAATCCCGAGAATTTGGGGCTGGCTGGCAATCTCGCAAAAGTGCATGATTTGAGCACGGGCGACATTATTGTTGCAGCAGCTGGAGATGACCTGTCTGAGCCTCAGCGGTGTCAGAGAATTCTGGAGACCTTTGTAGAGGAAGCCCCGCTTCTTCTGTGTTCTTATGCAAAGGTGATCGATCCTGCGGGGCAGCCCGTACCCGGCAATTTTAAAACGGCGCTCTTTTATGGTGACGAGTGGAGCCTGAAACAGGTTGCCAGATCCAAATCTCTTTATATCGGTGCAACCGGCGCTTGGCATCGATCCTTGTACGAGGACTTTGGGCAGATGGCACCGGGATCCTATGAGGACCTTGTTCTAGGGTTCAGAGCTGCGCTTCAAGGCAGGGTCTCGCTCATCAAAGAGGAACTGGTGAGTTACCGACTGGGATTTGGAATCACAAGTTCCGATGCTTATCTGGCGGATGTCACCAGCTATAAGAAGCGACGGCTGAGTGGGTTTTTGGCGCAAAAGGCTGTTATGCACCAACGTGAAGCCGATGCGCGAGAGTTTGGCCTGAGCGATAAGTCCCCCGTGATGCGAGTGCTGAAAAAAGAGCAGCGCAAGGCGGATCTTGGCATTTCTTATTACCAGGACACCCCCTCAGCGTTTGCAGCGAAAGCCCTGCGCCACCCGCTTTTGATGCTAGTGATAGCGCGCGCCGAGCGTCGCCGGGCCCGCAAATTCTTGGTTAACTGTAAGCCAGTAGGATGAAGAAACGTGGTTGAGATAAGCGTTTTATTGCCGATCTACAACGGTGCAAGTTATCTTGAAGAGACCCTTAAATCACTGTCTTGTCAGAACTTTTCTAATTTTGAAGTATTGTGCATTGATGACTGTTCGAGCGATGAGAGTGCGGATATAGTCCGTCGCTATGCCGAACAGGACAGTCGTTTCGCCTATATTCATACCGGAACCAATTTGGGCAGTGCGGCCAAGGCGGTGAACTTTGCTGCCGCAAGAGCCACAGGGCGCTGGTTTGTATATAGCTCTCAGGACGATTTATTCTCTGCCGATTGGTTGGAAAAATTACGTGTGCGCGCCCTTGAGACAGGAGCGGACGCAGTGTTGCCGGACGTGGAGTTTTATCGCGCTGATGGAGGCGGTCAACGCAAGATCATAGGGTTCCATGGTGATCGCAGCGCGATACTGACGGGGCGGGACGCATTTGTGGCTTCACTTGATTGGAGCATTCCGGGAAACGCCCTGTGGCCGATTTCTTTCTTGGTGGACCATGGCTTCAATGACTTCGGCGCGTTTGCCGACGAGTTCACCGTGCGGCAGTTCTTTTTATCCTGTACTAAAGTCGCCTTTTGTGACGGTGTTTTTTACTATCGTCAGGACAATCAGGCTGCCATCACAAAAAAACCGAGCGCTGGCTTGCTGGACATTCCAGATACATCTTGGCGGCTATGGAACTTGATTGTGAATAGCGGCTTCGGCGCGGAGGTTCACAGCCCTTTTGCATTGCGTACCCTGCGCGCGACAATCCGCGCCAGAGCTTTGCTTTTGAACAATCCCTCGCTGAACCGTGAAGCGCAAATTGTGGAAGAGACATGGCAGTCTCTTCGGGCAAGCGCGGCTTTTCAGGGGTCGCTTGCTGCTTGTTCAGGCAGCGCCTTTCGAAAAGGTATCTATGGCCTTGCCGCCTGCCATCGAGGCTGGTTTGAGACATTGGCACGGGTCTCAGCCTTTTGGGCGCGTCGCAAACGCGCTAAGTAGCGTAGAAGAGACATTACAGACGCGCTCTCTGTCGTCGATTTTCATGAGCCAACCATCTAGGACACATCAGGTATGCTTCAGAATATTGCTCAATTTGGATCGGATGTTTGCATGATCGATCTCCCTGTCATTTCCGACCCGCGAGGGGATTTGACGTTTATGGAGGGCAATAACCACATACCTTTCGACATCAAGCGAGTATATTACCTTTACAATGTCCCGGTGGATTCAGAGCGTGGCGGACATGCTCATCGGGAGTTGGAGCAAGTTGTGTTTGCGCTGTCTGGCAGCTTTCGGATGCGCATCGATGACGGGCGAAACAAGGCCGATGTGTGGCTAAACAACCCCCGAAAAGGACTTTATCTCCGGAATATGATCTGGAGAGAGATCGACACCTTTAGTCAGGGTGCTGTGTGTATGGTTCTGGCTTCTCATCCCTATGATGAGTCGGACTATTACCGCGAGTATGATGAATTTATTCGTGACGTGTAACAGCCACGGCGGTGTCATGTCCCGAGCCGACTGTTTTCAGCGACTCCCTTTTGTTGAAAAGCAAGCGTCGCCTGTCAGTTATTCTCTGAATACCTCTATACGGCGGTCTACGACAATGGAACGGCGTTGACGTTGATCGCCATCTTGAAACGGCAGAGGGGTTGCAAGGTCGAGAGGTACTAAAGTGCCCGGGATTGTCAAACGAAGCGCTGCAAACTTCGACAGATCTATTCTGAGTATCATTGTGTCTGTTTAAAACGGCAAGTGACTGGTCTTGGGCTTGTTGTTGAGACTTTCTGGAGGGCGCGGGTCTGGCGGGTTAAACCAACTGTGCCGTTTCCGCAGATGTGGATGATGGGGCAGGGGTGCGGGCAAAGGCCAGTGCTTCGCTCAGCGGCAGCGCGCCGGCGATATACCATCCCTGTATTTCGGTGACGCCGCAGGTTTTGGTGAATTCAAATTCGCTCCGCGTCTCAACACCTTCGGCCACAACCCGGTATCCGAGATCGCGGCACAGCCCGGTGACGGTTTCATAGAGTTTGCGGCCCTTCTGTGTGTCGACCTTTGCCAGCAGACTTTTGTCGATCTTGATCTCATCCACCGGAAGCGTTGTCAGCCGGCCCAGATTTGAATAGCCCGCGCCAAAATCGTCGACAGAGAGGCGGATACCTGCGGCCAGCAATTTCTTGATGTTTTTTGTGATGCCAGAGCCACCGATAAAGCCGCGTTCGATGATCTCGAATACGACATTTTTACTGGCAAACTTTTGGATGAGGTAATCAACAAATTCGCTGTCTGCAAAGGACTCTGGGTTGAGGTTGATGGAAAACGTGAGGTCGCTGCCGAGAGTGTCGGCGCGGGACATGTCTTCGAGCACGCGGTCGCAGACCCATCTGTCGAGGATCACCGAAAACCCGGCCTTTTCCAGCGTATCCAGAAAATACGGCCCCTCCACCGTGCCGTCCTGCATTTGAATGCGCAGCAATGCCTCAACGCTGGTGCATGTGTTGGCGCGAAGATCCAATTTGGGCTGATAGTGCAAGACGAGATCGCTGCGGCGCAGATCCTCGACAACCTGTCTGGTTTCCCGGTGTGAGCGCAAAATAAAGCTCTGCGCGCCATAGAATTTCTGGGAATAATCGCTGCCGATGGCATCGCCCAGATGCAGTTTTGCCCGCAGCGCCTCGCGCAGTTCGGTTGAGCTTTGTGTGCGGCTGTAACGGCACACAAAGGGGGCGTAAATCGCTGTGGTTGTGGCGAGAAGAAACAGCTGAAACAGGACCATATAGCTGCTTCCGGTGAGCAGATATCCGTTGAGACCAACCGGCGCGACCCAGGGCACCGATGCGCCGCCGAATTCAAAGATGCCAAGTTTCAGAACGCCATAGGCGATGGTGAAATTGACGATGGGCGCAAGGAGAAAGGGGATAAGCAAAACCCGGTTCAGGATAATCGGTATCCCGAAAATGAGCACCTCGCTGATGTTGAACAGGGCGAAGGGCAGGCCGAGATAGGCCACGGCGCGCATGTATCTGTCCTTGGCCGTTAGCAAAATGGCCAGCGCCAGACCCAGAACGGAGCCGACGCCGCCCATGCCGATGAACACTTCCAGAAATTTCTGCCAGGTGAGGCCGGGGATGATGTCGCTTTGCAAATCGCCGCCGGTGATCATGGACATGACATTGGTGCCATGAAAACCGACGAACCAGATCAGATGCGCCAAGGTCGACCAGATCGCAACGCCAAGGGTGCCGGGGATCGCGTTCAGAACATATGCGATGCCTTGGGTCAGCGCCTCAACGAGGTGATACAGCGGATAGATCAGCGCCGCGCCAATGAGTGTCGTGAGCGTCAGCGGGACAATCAGGGTGACAGGCTGAAAGACCGCCCCCTGCGCGTATTGCCGTGCGACGGAGCGCAGCAGCCGCGACATCGTCGCAAAGATCCGCAACATCAGGATCGGCAGGATCATTACCGTGAGCGAGGCGTTGAAGGACGTCTCTTGCGCGCCGTTGCCGACCAATTGTTGCGCCATGAGATAGGTGGTGAGGGCGAGGAGGACTCCGCTGACCCGGTCTACCTCGAAAAAGCCTGACAGGTAATAAGACAGGGCCGCGGTCAAGGCGAGCGGATAGATGAGCGCAGGGATCTTGCCTGCCTCAACCAGCAGGGTGTCCGGTATAAGGTATTGGTTCGGGAGGAAGATATTTAAGCCGTTGATCAGGACGATGATGATCGACGACAAAAGCGCAACCGGCAACAGGGACAAGAAGGCCTCCTGCACGCAGATGCGGAATTCGGAAACCCGGCGCGCGAAGAGAGTCATCGCGGTAATCCCTTTTTACCTATCCCTTTGGGGCGCTTGATCGCGGTAGCGCCGATGGCCCACCCGTGCCCAATGGGAGATACTATTCAAAAAACTAAACTCAGCGCATGGCTCGGTCGGAGTGTGCGCAGTTCGCGTAGGGCTTGCAAGGGGGTTTTTGCAGTATCGCAATGAGTGTGCTGGTTTTGTTTCGCTATCGTCTAAATTGTATTTCTAAGGTGCCGGAGTTACCTATCTGAGCGAAAAATCTCTTGATAGGCGGTCTCAATCTCTTCCTGCTCCGCATCGGTCAGGGCTGCAAATTCATTGGCTCTGGCGCGGCGAGAGAGGGTTCCGTCGTTTTGCTGCAGAAAGCGAAACAACAGATCAATGGTGCGTTCGGGCATCTCGATCAGAGCCTCCACGCGGGCGCGAAAGGCGTCGTAGTTTTTCAGAAACGCGGTCTCGGCGGGGAGGTCTTCGTCAATCGTTTGTTGCACACAGGCATAGAGGAATTCCGCATGTGGCGTTGCATCGAAATAGCGGTAGAAATCGCCCGTTTCATTGAGGACGCGGATGTTGAATTTCTCGGTTGGCTCCCACGCGATCAAGGGCAACAGGCGGGTGGAATAGCTCTCCAGAACGGAGCGGTAGTCGTCGATCCGTTGCAGGATGGCGGCGGAGACCGGGAAGGTGACCCCCGGTGGGTTAAAGCCGCGCTCGGCGAGGACGTGGTGGATCAGGTAGCGGTGCAAGCGGCCATTGCCGTCCTCGAACGGGTGGATATAGACAAAACCAAAGGCGAGCACTGCCGCCGCGACCACGGGGTCGCTGTGCCGTGCGGCCCCCTGATCAAAGGCGATCATGCCATCGGTCAGCGCGGGCAGGTCGTCGTGCCTTGCGCTGATGTGATCGGGCAGGGGCATACGGGTTTCGCGGTCGTGATCCCCGACAAAGCCACCTTCGGCGCGAAAGCCCAGCCGGATAAAGCGGGCGTCGCCAATGACAATCCGTTGCAGACGCAGCAATTCGTCCCGGTCCAGAGGCTGGCGGCCCGCTTCACCAATGGCGCGCCCCCAGCGCTGGATGCGGTCCTGTGGCGGGCGCTCGCCTTCGATGGCGTAGCTGGAGCGGGAGTCCTTGAGCAGCAAGAAGGCCGAGGTCCGGGCAAGGAGATCGCGGGGCACATCGGCCACCACCGCGCGGGCGCGGGCGGGCAGGTCCATGGCGATAAAGGCCTCCAGCGCGGGCGTGCGAAACACCAGCGGGCAAAACTCCGGCGTGCCGGGCAGGTTTTTTTTCACCCGGTAGCGCGGCGCGGTCTCTCCTTCAGTGGCAAATTGCTGCTCCGGGTCGATCACCGGGACATAGCGGCCACCCTCTGCATCCGGCAGGTCCAGCGGCTCTTGCATGAGCCATTCATAGAGAAACCAGATGCGCCGGGCATAGCTACCGGTGGGTTTGCGGCGGATGATGTCACTGATCGCGGCGCCGCCGGTGGTTTCAAACAGGCGTTTGAGCACGGCGAGATCGACCCCCTCGTATTTCAGGGCAAAGGTCAGATGGCCGTCGAGATCGGCGCTTGGGGCGTGGCGCGGCGTCAGGATGCGCCATGCGTCATCCTCAAGGATGCGGTGGTGCTGGCCGGTGGCGCTGAGTTTGCGGGGCAGGGGGACCGCGAGCGCATAGGCGTCGATCAAGGCGCTATAGCCCGCTAAAGTCGCGGTCTCGGGCAGGCGGCGTTCCTGAAAAACGATCCTTGGCCCTGAAAATTGAATCTCATGAGTAGCGTTCATGAATTACGTTCCTTAGCGTGACATACTTGTCACTCAGCTGCTGCGGTCTGAATTTTGTTCCTCGTACATGAAAAATGTCTCCAAAGATACCTGATCTGCGAAAAACGATACCTCAGCGCGTGAAATACCGCTCAAAAGCCGCCGCCCTGCATGAACGTCTGAGCGGCGGGCAGGGGGCCGCCTGAAACCTGGGGCGGAGGGCGGCGCTATTGTTTTATGGCGGCACAGACCCAAGGTTGAAGGTCGGTGACCCCGGCGCAGGGATGCTGCGCGCCGCTGTTGGAAAGGTCTGTCTTATGCTGAACGCATTGCTTGTTCTTGGGTATGCAGCCGTGCAGATCTGCGCGTTGGTTTTTGCGTTTCGGGCGATCCAGATCACGCGCACCTCGCAAGGGGCGGCGGCTTGGGTGGTGTTCCTTGTGGCGCTGCCGCTGGTTGCGGTGCCGGCCTATCTGTTCCTGGGAAGCTGGCGCATCGGCGGCTATGTGGTGGCGCGCCGCGAGGTCAAGGACGTGGCACATGCCATATGCAGCCATGCCAAGCTGAACCGACCAAATGAAAGCGCGCTGGACGATAGTATCCACGCCTTTGAGGCGATTGCGGGACTGCCAGTTGCTGCGGGCAACCATGTCTCATTGCTGATCGACGGGCCTGCGACCTTTGAGGCGATCTTTGCCGCGCTGGACCGGGCGCAGGACTACGTGCTGGTGCAGTTCTATATCGTCTCTGATGATGAGCTGGGCCGTGCCTTTCGTGACCGGCTCATTGCCTGCGCCAAACGCGGGGTGCGGGTGCGGTTTTTGTTTGACCGGGTCGGCAGTCATAAGCTGCCCAAGGCCTATCTGGAGGCCCTAGAGGAAGCGGGGGTCAAAACCATCAACGTACATGCGCAAACCGGCCCGCACAGCCGATTTCAGATCAACTTTCGCAACCACCGCAAAACGGTGGTGGTGGATGGCACATGTGGCTTTACCGGCGGGCTGAACGTGGGCGATGAGTATATGTCCCGCGATACGTATTTTGGCCATTGGCGCGACACCCATTGCCAGCTGGAGGGACCGATGGTGAGCCAGCTGCAACTGGTTTTTGCCGAGGATTGGTTCTGGGCCACGGGTGAGGATCTGCGCGACATGGTGAACTGGACCGCGCCGCAGATGCCGCAGAACACCAATGGCGTGATCGTGGCCACCGGACCTGCTGATCCGCATGAATACGGTGCGTTATTTTTCTGTGCGGCGATCCATGCAGCGCGTAAGCGGTTGTGGATCGCGACGCCCTATATGGTGCCGGAAAACGATGTGCTCGCGGCCCTGAAACTGGCGGCGCTGCGCGGCGTGGAGGTGCGGCTGTTGGTGCCGGATAAGGTGGACCATTGGCTGCCGTGGCTGGCGGCCATGGCCTATTTCGACGAGCTGCGCGCGGTGGGCGTTGAAATCTGGCGCTATAACCAGGGGTTCATGCATCAAAAGGTGGTTTTGATCGACGATCAGATTGCAGCGGTTGGCACCGCGAACCTTGATAACCGGTCCTTCCGGCTGAATTTTGAATCGACGGCGGTGCTGTTTGACAGGGCGTTTGCGGGCGAGGTGACGCAGATGCTGGAGGCTGATTTCAAGGATGCGTTCCTTCTGGAACAAAGCCTTGGCGCGCGGCCGCTGTGGATCAGAATTTGCGCGCCGATTGCGCGCCTGTTTTCACCGCTGCTGTAAGGAGAGATATGCCCGACCAACTGAGAATAGCCAGCTATAACGTCCATAAGGCGGTGGGGGTGGATTATCGCAGAAGCCCCGAGCGTATTGCGCGGGTGATTGCGTCCCTGAAAGCCGATATCGTTGCTTTGCAGGAGGTGGATCGGCGGCTGACCCCCCGGCCTGCGGTGCTGTCGGCTGCGTCAATCCTGCGCGAAAGCGGGCTGGTGCCGGTGGACGTGGCCACCAATGATGTCAGTCTGGGCTGGCATGGCAACGCGCTTTTGGTGCGCGATACCATCACGGTGCGCGCAGTGGAGCGGCTGCTGTTGCCGGGGTTGGAGCCACGCGGCGCGGTATTGGCGGATCTGGAAACGCCGATTGGCCCGCTTACGGTGGTGGGGGCGCATCTGGGATTGCTGCGCAAATACCGCAGACAGCAGCTGATGCAGATCGCTTCTGACATTGGGCCAGAGCGGCAGGCGCGTGCGGTGATCCTTGGGGATTTCAACGAATGGCGGCGCAAATTTGGGCTGGAGCCACTGTGGGAGGGCTATCACATCCTCAAGACGGGGCCGTCGTTTCACAGCGTTGCCCCCTCGGCGGCGCTGGATCGGATTGCGCTGGGGCAGGCGCTGCAGGCCAGTGACAGCGGCACCCTGCGCACCGCTCTGTCCAAACTGGCCTCGGACCATCTGCCGATCTATGCGGATATCACCAGTGTCTAGGCAGGCTCCTGGCGGGTTTTGGGCGCCGCGATCCAAAACGGCGCATCGGGGCCGCCACATCCCGTGTTGCCCAGACCCTACCTGAGATCACCAGCGCGTCAGCCGGCAAAGGACTGGATGGTTTTGATTGCGCCGTTCAATTCCTCGCCCTTTTCGTCGCGCAAGGCGGCCTCGCGCAGGCGGGCGATCCATTGGGCGGCGTCATCGCGGCCATAGACCAGTTTTGCCGCCTCCATCACGCGGGAGAATTTCGACAGCCCCCGCACATGGGTGTCAGAGTATCCTTTGATGAGGCGGCGACAGGCCAAGAGTTCGGTCGCGGCGGCGGCGTCGGTTTTGGCCAGATCGAGGCAGGCGGTTTGCCATGCGTCCAGATGGGCTTGTTCTATCGCGTGACGCAGGCTCTTGCGGCGGATGCGGCGCAAGCCCCCCAAGAGATAGAGCGTCACAAACCCCGACAAACGATGGGTGCGCACCCGGCGTCCCCGGTTGAGGCGGCGGTCGATCCACGCATTGAGGCGTGGGCGGGCCTCGATCCAGCGCCCGAGACCGGCGGGCAGGAGCGAGACGATTTCCTCGCCGCGGGGGTGGAAAAACTCGGTCAGATGCACAGGGCTTTGGCCGGATTTCATCTCCTGCGTGATGCGGTCAAACCGGGCGCGGCGGGTTTTGAGATCGGCCACGCGGATGATGTCATCGTAACACATCGCATTTGCGATATATTTAGAGGCGGCCTCCAGGAGTGTCGAATGATCGGGGTGCAGATCGTGAAACCGCCGCAGCCGGTCCAGATATTCGCGCCCATATTTAATGTCCTGAAATTCAACGGTTTTTTGCAAGCCCAGAATGGCCATAGGGGCGATGCTGCGCGCCTCTTCTTCGAGCGCGTGCCAGGCGTGCAGCTGCGGCTCCGGGCCTTTGGGCGTGGTCGGTGCGCGGGGCGTTGCGGCAGAGGGTTCGGGCGCGTCTGCGCCGGATTGCGCGCGGCGGAAGGCGGCATCAAAGGCGCGCAAGCTGGCCTCGACCCCTTTGCCGGAGGCGCGAATGGCGTCCTCAAAGGCGGCGCGCGGGAAGGGCAGGGCACCAGAGCCTGCAAGTGCACCAAAGAGCGAGGAGGAAATCACCGAGCCATTCTCGGCGGCCATGCGATCAAGGTCGAACATGATGAGCTGGTCCGAGGCAAGCCGGGCGGCCTCAAACACCTCATCCGCGTTGGCGATGCCGTCACCGGGCACCATTTTTTCCGAAACCGCCAGCGCGCGGTGGGTCGAGGCAATGAGCGTGGTGCGATCCGGGGTGACAAAGCCGCGCATAATGGCGCGCCCGGCCTCCATCAGCTCGGCGGCGATCATAATGTCAACGTCGCCGCTGGTGGGCGCGAGCGAGAACACCGGCATGGTGTCGCCCATCGGGGCCATCTCGATATAATAGATCGTGGCACCTGTGCGCTGCGCAACCCCGGCCACCGATGTGGCCTGCGCGGCATAGCCTTGCGCGCGGGCCACGCTCTCGATCCAGCCCGTGAGGACGCCGCCGCCCTGACCGCCGACGGCGAGGGTGGCGATCTTGATGATGCTCTGGAGTTTTTCGTCCGGGGTGCGGACGGGCAGGGTGAGGGCGTTCATTGCGGCACCTCCATAAAGGTCAGGCGGCGGGTCTCGCGACGGGTTTGCAGCCAAGTGATGACGCGCGTGGAGACCCTGTTCCACCAGCGTTCAAAGCCGCCGGGGTTATGCACCACATCGGCGCGGTAGAAGCTGGGGCAGAGCACGGCGGCATCCGCCACCTCGCCACAGTTGCCGCAGCCCACGCAGGTCTGATCAATCGCCGCCACCGGGTCGTCGCGCAGCGGGTCATCGAGATGTTTTACCGACAGGGAGGGGCAGCCCGAAAGGCGGATGCAGGCGTGATCGCCGGTGCAGATGTCCTCATCCACACCAAAGCGCGGGATTTCCATGCGCTGGCCGTCCTTGATCGCCTTGTTGCGCAGCGGTTTTTCGCGGCGCTGGCGGTTCAACATACATTCCGAGGAGGCCACAATCACCTTTGGCCCATCGTAATCGGTGGTGAGGGCCTCGCGGAACACATCGCGCATCCGGCCCACATCATAGGTGTGGTCGATGTGGCGAATCCATTCCACGCCGATCCCTTTGAGCGCCTTGGGGATCGGGTTCTTGGTGGATTTGGTCGGATTGTCGGCGCGGCTAGAGAGGATGTCCTGCCCGCCGGTGGCGGCAGAGTAATAATTGTCCACGATCACCGCGACGGAGTCGGATTTGTTGAACACCATATTGCCGATCGAAGACGACAGCCCGTTGTGCCAAAAGCCCCCATCGCCAATGATCGAGATGGCGCGCCGCTCGCCGCCGCCGTCAAAAGCCGCGTTGGAGGCCGGCCCCAGACCATAGCCCATGGTGGCCCCGCCGATTTCAAACGGCGGCAGCGCGGCAAAGAGATGACAGCCGATATCGGCGCTGATCTGATGAGTGCCAAGCTCCTCTTGTGCGAGCTTCAGCCCTGCAAAGATCGGCCGCTCCGGGCAGCCGGTGCAGAACCCGGGGGGGCGGATCGGAACGGTTTTGCTGAGGTCGGGGATTTCGGGCGGCGGCTGGTTTGGCGCGCGCATCTTATCCGGCAATAGCCCCGGCGCATTGAGGCGCAAGAATTCCGAAATGCTGTCGAACATCACCTGACCGGTGTATTCGCCCGCCATGGGAAAGACGTCCTTGCCGTGGAGTTTGACCTTCAGGTCCGAGCGCAAAAATATGGTGGAGAGCGACTGTTCGATAAACTCAGGCTGGCCTTCCTCGATCATCAGGACGGCTTTTTTACCAGCCGCAAAACGCAGCACCTCACTGTCCACCAGCGGGTAAGTGACATTGAGGCAATAGAGCGGGATTTCGGTGTTGCCGTAGATATCCGCAAGGCCGAGGCGCTGCAGCGCGCGGATGACGCCGTTGTACATGCCGCCCTGACAGATGATGCCAAGTTCGCCCTCTTTGGGGCCGAAGAATTCATTCAGCCCTTTGTCGATGATGTGCTGTACCGCATTGGGCCAGCGCGTGTTGATCTTATCCTGTTCGTGGGCAAAGGACATCGGCGGCAGCACCACCCGGTTCCAGTCCTTTTGCGGATTGCTGAGCGCGTCGCGTACCGTCAGCGCCGGGCGCTGGTTGTCGGAACATTCAAAGCTGCCGGTGACATGGCAACTGCGGATGCGCACCATCAGCATCACGGGGGTGTTTGAAGCCTCGGAAAGTTCGAAACTGTCGCCCACGGATTTCACGATCGAGGGCAGGTTGGGGCGCGGGTCCATCAGCCAGAATTGCGATTTCATTGCAAAGGCGTGGCTGCGCTCCTGCATGATGGAGGAGCCTTCGCCGTAGTCCTCGCCCACGATCACCACCGCGCCGCCAGTCACCCCGGAGGACGACAGGTTGGCGAGCGCGTCAGAAGCCACATTGACCCCGACCGAGCCTTTGAACGTCACCGCACCGCGGATCGGATAATGAACAGAGGCCGCGAGCATGGCAGCGGCTGCGGCCTCGGAGGCATTGGCCTCAAAGCGCACATCCAATTCGCCCAACAGCTCCTGCGCATCCGCCAGCACATCCATCAGATGCGAAATCGGCGCGCCCTGATAGCCGCCGACATAGCCCACGCCATTTTCCAAAAGCGCCTTGGTCAGGGCCAGAATGCCTTCGCCGGTAAAGGTTTCGCCTGCACCTGCGCGCAGTTCCTCGACTTCTTTTTTGAATGACCGTTCTGCCATGGGGTCCCTTGCGACTTAATATTGCTGAGTGGCGTGGTATGCGGCGGCTGATTGGGGATCAGAAATCATGCACCCGAATGTTGCGGAGCATCTTTTGCAGCGTTGTTGTAAAAACCCGCCGCTCGTCGGTAGAGATGCCTTCGAACATCTGCGCCGTGGCCTCTGCCATGCGCGGCCAGATTTTTTCAAAGGTGCTGCGCCCGGCAGGGGTGATAAAGACGCGGGTGGCGCGGGCGTCCTCGATATCGGGTCGGCGTTCGACCAATGCATCGGCCTCCAGCCCGTCGAGCGAGCGCGACAGGGTGGAATATTCGACCACCGCATAAACCGCGAGCTGGCCGATCAAAAGACCGTCGATCATCGCCAGCACCGCCAGCGCGCGCATCTTTGGCGTGGTCAGGCCAAGCTCTGCCAGTTCTTCGCGCATCGACGCATTGTAGCGTCCCATAATGCGGTTCATGAGGTAGGGCGCGAAATTCTCCAGCCCGATTTCCCCGAGTGTTTGCTGTTGTTCCTGTGGCTCCGTCATCCGCCCAATCGCTTTGCTGTGTTGTACCCCGAGCCGCCGCCCAGACCCGGTCCCGGGTGGGTGGAGGCCCCGATGTGATATAGGTTGGAAAATGATGTCGCCCCATTGCAGGAAGCGGGGAACGGGCGAAAGGTGAAAAACTGATCAATGCCGCAGTGGCCGCCATAAGGGTCGCCGCCCACGAGGTTCATATTGAGCCGTTGCAGATCGGCGGGGGAATAGGCGCGGCGGGCCAGTTTGATGTCGTCAAAGTTTGCGATGTGGCGGGCAAGGATCGCCTCAATGCGGTCGGCAAAGGCCTCTCGGGTGGTGTCGTCCCAATCCTTGCCGGTGATTTCCCCCTTGGCGTCGCCTTTGATCTGGCGCGGGGCGTCGGGGATCTGTAGCCACAGGATCGCCTTGCCCTCTGGACAGCGCGAGGGATCAAGCCGGTGGGGCTGGCCGACGCAGATGGTGGGGGTTTCGGGAAAGAGGCCGCGCTCGGCCTCATTGGCGGATTTGGACACGGAATCGATGCCATCTGCGAGATGGATCAACGCCACACCCTCAAGTCCATCGGCCCGCCACTCCGGGATTTTGTCGAGGGCATAATGCAGTTGGAAATTGCCGCGCCCATGGCGGAAATTCTGCGTCGCTTGTTGTTCGGGGGCAGTTTCTGCGCCGTTTAACAGTCGCCCATAGAGTTGCGAAGGCGTGACCGAGGCCAGCACCGAGCTGGCCCAGATCGCCTCGCCATCCGCAAGGCGCACGCCACGGGCCTTGCCGTCCTGAGTGATGATCTCTGCCACATCGGCGCCTGTGCGCAATTCACCGCCGTGGGATTCAATGAGCGCGCGGAAGGCGGCGACCGCCTGGCCCGCGCCACCTTTGACGATGGGGGCACCGGCGGCCTCCAACGCAAAGGCGATGACCTTGCCCATCTGACCGGAATAGGTGCTTTCGGGCGTAAGGCCCGTGTGCAGCACCCATGGTGCCCAGAGGGCCTGAATGTCGGGGCTTTGATAGGCGGGCTCCAGCCATGCGCGGGCGGGGCGCAGAGCCTCGCCAAACCATGTTTTCAGCCCGTTGAGGCCGCGTTTGCGGATTTGCGACAGCATCAGCCGGGCGGTGCGCCAGCGCCAAAGCTCGCCCCCAAGGAGCGAGAACAGAAACTCCGCATCCGCCTCGATCGCGCCCACGTCGCGGCCGTGCTGGTCGCCATCGCCTGCTGCCAGCGCGTTGAACTGCGCGATATTGGCGGCGCGGTCCATGCTGAGGGTGGTGGCGCGCCCGTTGGGGCGCAACACGGCGGTGGGATGCGTGGTGTGACAGAGCTCAAACCCGTGCTGCGCCAGATCCCCCGCCAGCTCTCCGTAGGCGGGCGAGGTCAGAAACAGCACAAACGTCGCGGCCATCACGTCATGATAAAAGCCGGGCAGGGTGGCCTCGGCGGTCATCATGCAGCCGCCCAGACGATCCTCACGCTCCAGCACCACCACCTTGCGCCCCTTGCGCGACAACAAGGCGGCGGCCACCAGAGCGTTGATCCCTGACCCGATTATGACGTGATCTGTCATGGTCTTAGCCCTTGGGAACCATCGCAAGGGCACGGATCGGAGAGCCGGTGCCACGCTCGATTTTCAAGGGCGCTGCGATCAGGATCGCGCCTTTGGCGGGCAACTTGTCGAGGTTGGCAAGGCTTGCCAGACCAAAGCAATTGTCGCGGTGCAACAGGTTGTGCGCGGGATAGGGCGGGTCCATCGCGCCCGCTTGGCCTGCGTCCGTGCCGATGCACTGGCTGCCCCAGCCGACGATCTTTTTCGACAAGAGATATTCGATGCAATCTGGCGTGGGGCCGGGGCTGTGGGGGCCGCTCTCATCGGCATTGAGGAATTTGGCCTCGTCGCCGGCGCGCTGGTCCCAGTCGGTGCGCATGACCACCCATTCGCCCGCGTTGATTTCGCCGTGCTCTGCCTCCCATGCTTTGACCAGATCGGCGGTCAGCAAAAAGTCCTCATCCGCGGCGCTTTCCTTGGAACAGTCGATCACATTGACCGGCGCAATCAGGCGATTGACGTCGAGCGTGTCGGTAAACCCGTCGCTGTAATCCTTGCCGGTGACCCAGTGATGCGGCGCGTCGAAATGGGTGCCTGAGTGTTCGCCCAGAACCATCCAGTTCCATGCAAAAAACGGGCCGTCCTCGTCATATTCACTGATCTTGTGAATTTCGACTTTGGGTGTGTTTTTGGCAAAGTCTTCAGGCAGTTGCAGAATTGGGGTGTTGGGCCCCAATACGCCCGTGCAATCGATAATTTCAACCGCGCCTGACGCCAGCATTTGCCCCAGATTGGCCAGTGTGTTTCCTGCGTTCATTGCATCCTCCCTTGCAAAGATCGACCCCGTAGGTGTGATTCAACGCTAGACAAATAAATTTGCATTTGCAAACAATATGCGTGAGGGAGGCCAGAAATGGACCAGAAAACGGATGCCGTGATCATTGGATCGGGGCTGAATAGTTTGGCGTGTGCCATGGTGCTGCAAAGCCGTGGATGGCGCGTTTTGATCTGTGAACAAGCGGCGGAGATTGGCGGCGCGGTGAAGACCGGCGCCTATACTGCAGAGGGGTTTCGGCACGACTGGGCTGCGATGAACCTGTCTTTATTCGCCGGATCACCGTTCTTTCAGCGCTTTCAGTCAGAGCTGATGGCGGCGGGGTTGAGCTTTGTGCCCGCAGAGCGCTGCTTTGCCACCGCCTTTGGCGATGACACATGGCTGGGCATCACCAATGACCGTAGCCGCAATGCGAAGAATATTTCTGCATTTGCAAATAACGATGGGGAAGTCTGGGGGGCGCTCAGTGACCAGTTCCCGGCGCGGGCCGAACATATCTTTGCGCTGCTGGGAACCCCGTTTAAGTTCTGGCCCCTCGCCAAGATCCTGTGGCGGCTGTGGCGCAAGGAGGGCACGCGCGGCGCATTAGAGCTGCTGCGGTTTTTGCTGTCGTCGCCGCGTAGCTGGCTGGACGGTACCTTTGAAAGCGCGCAGGTGAAATCGACGCTGGCCGCTTGGGGTATGCATCTGGATTTTGCCCCCGACATCGCCGGGGGCGCGGTGTTTCCCTATCTGGAAGCCATGGCCAATCAGAGCTTTGGCATGGTGATCGGCGAGGGCGGCGCGGATACGATCATCAAGGCGATGGTCGCCTGTATCGAGGGCGCAGGCGGGCGAATTTGGACCAATGCGCCGGTCACGGATGTGCTGATCGAGGGCGGCAAAGCCACGGGCGTGCGTCTGGCTGATGGCCGCATCTGTCAGGCGCAGCGCGCGGTGATCGCCAATGTCGCTCCCAAACATCTGGCAAAGCTGATGGGGGAGGAGACCCCCGATTATCAGCAGAAACTAAAGAGATTCCGCCATGCGCCGGGGACGATGATGATCCATCTGGCGATGGAGGATCTGCCCGATTGGCGCGCGGACCCGGAATTGCGCCAGTTTGCCTATGTGCATCTGGCACCGGACATGGACCAGATGGCGCGCACCTATCAGCAGGCGCAGGCGGGGCTATTGCCCGACGCACCCGTGGTGGTGGTGGGGCAGCCGACGGCGATTGACCCCAGCCGCGCGCCGGAGGGCAAACATGTGCTCTGGATGCAGGTGCGTATGGTGCCCGGCGACATCAAAGGCGATGCGGCGGGGCAGATCAGCGCGCGCGACTGGCAGGCGGCCGCGGAGCCTATGGCCAATCGCGCCCTTGATATTCTGGAACGCTATGCGCCCGGCACACGGGCCAAGATCATCGCTCAGAAAGTGGTGACCCCGGACATGCTTGAGGCAGACAACCCCAATCTGGTTGGAGGAGACCAGATTTGCGGCTCGCACCATCTGTCGCAGCATTTCCTGTACCGCCCGATGTTTGGCCGCTCGGACGGAAGTACCCCCATTGAGGGCCTGTTTCACACAGGCGCTGCGGTCTGGCCCGGTGCAGGCACCGGGGCGGGCGCGGGGTTTCTACTCGGCCAAAAACTGGCGTCATAGGGAGGACAACATGACGACACTCAGCAAAAGGAGCTTGCTCAAGCTCGGCGCGGCATCGATTTCATTGGCAGCGGTGGGCTTGCCCGTCTTTGCCCAAAATATCGACGAATTGGTGATTGCCAATAACGTCTCATTGCCCAGTTGGGACCCGACCGTGGGGCTGTCGGCGGTGAACCCGACCTTGCAGGGCATGTATCAATCGGTGTTTGACCTGTTCATCGCGCAGGACACGGATCTGTCTCAGGTGCCGGGGATCGTGACCGATTGGGGCTGGAACGACGACAAGAGCCAGATCTTCATGACCGTGCGCGAGGGCGTCAAATGGCATGATGGCACGGATCTGACGCCCGAGGATGTGGTCTGGAGCCTTGAGACCGCAGCCGACCCGGATGGCGGCAACCCGATCCAGTTTATCTGGTCCACGGTGGGCAATTTCCAGATCGATGGCCAGCGTATCACCGCAGATGTTTTGCGGTTTGAGCCGACGATTTTCAAATGGATGTCGTTCCTCACCGGCTATGTGCGGCCCAAAGCCTATATCGAGCGCGTTGGTGCCGAAGGGTTTGAGGCCGCGCCCATCGGCTCTGGCCCCTATATGGTCGAGAAATACGAGCGCAACGCCTTTGTGCGCCTCAAGGCCTTTGGCGATTATTGGGGGCCGAAGCCGGAATTTGAGACGGTAACCATCAAATTTGTGACCGACGCGGCGGCGCGGGTGGCGGAGGCGGAATCCGGCAATGCCCATGTCACGCTGGAGATGCCTTACGAAGAATTTGATCGCCTGAAGGCGGGCAAACTGGAGGGGGTGGCGCATCCCGTCTCTGACATCGCGATGATTTTCTTTAACGATATCGAGGTGATGATAGACCCCAACGTGCGCAAGGCGGCGGTGATGGCGGTGGACAAACAGGCCATCGTGGACCGGCTCTTGTCGGGGTATGGCGTGCCGATTGATACGCTGCAAACGCCGGAATATGCGGCCTATGACGCGTCGATCACCACGCCCTATGATCCCGACGGGGCCAAGGCGCTGCTGGCGAAATCGGGCTATGGGCCGGACAATCCGGTAAAGTTCAAGATCCAGACCACCCGTGGCTTCAAGCCCAAGGATTACGAGATCATTCAGGCGATCGTGGGCCTGTGGCGTCGGGTCGGGATTGAGGCCGAGATCGAGGTCTATGAGGTCGCCAAACATTACGAGCTGCGCGCGACAGACCAACTGGCTCCGGCGGCGTTTTACAACTGGGGCAACTCCATTGGCGATCCGACCACATCGACCGGATTTGCCATGTTTGGCCCCTCGCCGCATTCGGTCTGGGACGGCGAAGACCTCGCAGCGATGATCGGCCCGCTCTGGGGCGAAGCAGATGAGGCCAAGCGCATCGAAGGCTGGAAAGCGGTGGATCGCAAGATCGCCGAGGATGCGCTGGTGTTGCCGCTGTTCCAGTATGTGCAGCCGATCCTGCATGCGCGGGGCGTGAAGGTGGTGCCGCATACCTCGGGTGCCTTGCTGCCTGCGCTGATGACGCGCGGATAAGGAAGGTGGGCAGCCCGGCAGATGGGCTGCCCCTCATGCATATATGCCAGTCAGAGCCCTTCTCACCCGCCTTCTTTCCATGCTGATCACGCTGTTTGGCGTGGCGGTCATTGTATTCTTTGTGATCCGGGTGGTGCCCGGAAACCCCATCGCCATGATGCTGCCCCCCGGCGCGGGCGAGGAAGATATCGCACGCCTCAAGGCGCTCTATGGGTTTGACAAATCCCTGCCCGAGCAATTTGTGATCTGGGTCGCAGGTGTGCTGCAGGGGGATTTTGGAACCTCGATCAGCACCCGCCAGCCGGTTCTGTCGCTGGTGCTGGGGCGTCTGCCTGCCACCATTGAACTGGCGGTGATGGCGCTGGTGATCGCCATTGTGATCGGCAGTGTGCTGGCCCTGACGGGCACGCGACACCGGGGCACACGCACGGAGGGGGCGATTGATGTCACCAACGGCATGGCACTCTCGGTGCCGGATTTCCTGTGGGGGCTATTGTTGATCCTGCTCTTTGGGGTGCTCTGGCCGGTGTTTCACATCTCGGGCCGGGTTTCCCCGGCGCTGGATCTGCCGTTTGCCACCAACTTTTACCTCTTTGAGAGCGTGCTGCGGCTTCGGTTTGATATCTGGCTTGATCTGGTGAGCCATATGTTCATGCCCGCACTGGCGCTGGCCATTCCGCTGGCAGCGATTATTGCACAGCTGCTGAAGCAATCGCTCAAGGAAACCATGCATCTGGATTACGTGACGCTGGCGCGCACGCATGGGTATGGCGAAAACCGGGTGATCACCCGCGAAGCGCTGCCAAACGCAATCCTGCCGACGCTGACTCTGGTGGGGGTGCAGTTCACGTTTCTGATTGGCGGCACGGTGATCATCGAGCGGCTGTTTTCCTATGAAGGCCTTGGCAATATGGCGATTGATGCGGTGATCAACCGCGATCTGCCGCTGATCCAGGGCATCGTCATCCTGTTTGCGCTGATGTTCACGCTGGTGAACCTGATCGTTGATCTGACCTATGCGCTGCTTAATCCGAGGTTGCGACATGGCTGATGCGCGCAGTGCACTAAAGCGCCCCATTGGGCCACGCTTGTGGCTCTCGGGTGGCTGGCTCACGCTTTTGGTGCTGGGGGCGGTTTTTGCGCCGCTTTTGGCGCCCAAAGATCCGCTGATGCAGGATCTGTTTCTGGGACGGATGCCGCCGTTCTGGCTGCCCGGCGCGGAGCCGGGGTACCTGTTGGGCACGGACTCGCTGGGCCGCGATGTGCTGAGCCGTCTTCTTTATGGCGCGCGGGTGGCGCTGTTTGTGGGGCTGATTGCCGGGGTGCTGACCTGTCTGCTGGGCACCGCGCTGGGGCTGATTGCAGGATATTATCGCGGCTGGCCGGATCTGTTGATTTCGCGCTTCATCGACATCTGGATGGCCTTTCCGCCGGTGCTGTTTTCAATCCTCCTGATCGCGGTGATGGGGACAGGTTTGACGTCGATCATCATCGCAATTGTGGTGATCGACTGGACGCGGTTTGCCCGCGTGATCCGAGCCGAAGCGATGACGCAGGGGGCGATGGATTACGTGGCCTCGGCGCAGGTGACGGGGCACAAGCGCATTGGCATTATGCTGCTTGAGATCCTGCCCAATGTGCTGCCGACCATGGTGGTGCTCTTGACGCTGGAGATGGGCATCGCGGTGATTGTCGAGGCGATCCTGTCCTTTGTGAACCTCTCAATCTCGACCGATGATCCCACATGGGGGTCGATGATTTCCGAGGGCCGCGTATCGATCCATCAGGCGTGGTGGGTGCTGGTGTTCCCGCTGGTCTGTCTGTTTTTCACCGTCCTCAGCTTTAGCCAATTGGGCGAGGGGCTGAAGGACTATTTCGATCCGGTGCTGCGATGAGCTTTCTTGAAATCACCTCCCTCAGTGCGCGTGTGGGTCCGGTGCCGATCCTGCGTGATGTTTCGCTCAATGTGGCCGCAGGCGAAGTGCGCGCGCTGGTGGGCGAAAGCGGCGCGGGCAAGAGCATGATCGGCAAGGCGATCCTTGGCACGCTGCCCGGCGCCATTCGCATCACCGGCGGCGAGATCCGCCTTGATGGGCAGAACCTGCTGGCGCTGCGCCCCGCAGAGCGGCGTCGGGTGATCGGCCAGACGGCGGCGCTTATACCGCAGGACCCGCTGACCGCGCTCAACCCGGTGCGCCGGATCGGGCCGCAAATCACACGGCGGCTGGTGGATATTCTGGGCTGGAGCAAGCGTGACGCCGAGACCCGCGCGCTGGAGCTGTTGGCAGAGGTTCATATCCCGGACCCCAAGCGGGTGATGCAGAGCTATCCGCATGAGCTGTCGGGCGGGATGCGGCAGCGGGTGCTGATTGCCTCAGCCTTTGCGGCGGAGCCGAAACTCATCATCGCGGATGAGCCGACGACTGCGCTGGATGTGACGGTGCAGAAACAAATCCTGCGCCTCATTAAGGAAATGCAGCAGCGCCACAACACGGCGCTTTTGTTCGTGACCCATGATCTGGGGGTGGTGGCCAAGATCTGTCAGAAACTGACGGTGCTGTTTGGCGGCATGGTGCTCGAAGAGGCCTCGGTTGATGCGTTTTTTGCTGCGCCACAGCATGCCTATTCGCGCGCGCTTTTGGCGGCGACGCCCAAATATACCGATCCCGACCAGAGCCTGACGCCGGTGCCGCAAAGCATCCTTGACGATCTGCAGGCGCAACTCGATTTTGCCGAAAGGACCACGACATGAGCGAGCCGATTTACCGCGTCCGTGATCTGCGGCTGTCGTTCCCGCTCTTGGCGCAAAAGCCCCTGTTTGGGGCTGCGCCACGGGTGGAGGTGCTGAAGGGGCTGAGTTTTGACATTGCGCGCGGCGAGGTGCTGGGCATCGTGGGCGGCTCTGGCTCCGGCAAATCCACTTTGGGCCGCGCACTGGTGCGGCTGCTGGAACCTTCGGCCGGGCTGGTGGAGTTTGAAGGGCGCGATATCACCCATCTGGATGAGGCGGCGCTGCGGCCCCTGCGCAAGCGGTTTCAGATGATCTTTCAGGATCCGATGTCCTCGCTCAATCCGCGCCGCACGGTGGGCGGGATCATTGCGGGGCCGCTCAGGCTGCATGGGTTTGACGATGTGAAGGACCGGGTCAGCCAAGCGCTGTCACAGGTGGGGCTGCCGCTGGCGTTTCGTCATCGCTTCCCGCATGAGCTCTCTGGCGGCCAGCGCCAGCGCGTCGGTATTGCCCGTGCCATTGCCACCGAGCCGGAGTTCATCCTCGCCGATGAGATTGTCTCGGGGCTGGATGTGTCCTCGCAGGCGCAGGTGCTGACACTCTTGGAGCGGCTGGTGGCCGAGATGGGGCTGACGCTGGCCTTTGTCAGCCATGATCTGTCGGTGATCCGGCGGCTTTGTGGCACCACATTGGTGCTGTACCAAGGTGAGATCGTGGAGCACGCGGCGACGGCGGATTTATTTGCGCAGCCGCAGGCCCAGTACACGCGCGATTTGCTGGATGCGATCCCACTGCCGGAGGTGGATGCGGCCTGGCTTTGAGATCAGGCGCCGGTGTCCGGGTCGAACAATACGGAGGCCCAGGCCGCGTCTGCTGGGTCCATTTCCTGCCGGAGCGCGTCAAACCGCGTGGTCAGGTGATCGCGCATGGCGGTGCGCGCCAGTTCGGGGTTCTGGGCCGCAATCGCCTCGATGATGGTGACATGTTCGCAGTGCGACACCTCCAGCGAGGGCGCGCTGCGCGCTTTGGCCCGGATGCGAATCCATTCCGGATTGGAGCGGATCTTGTCCAAGAGCGCAAAGGCCGTGAGCAGCGGGCGATTGCGGGCGCATTGCGCAATCAGCCGGTGAAACGCCCCGTCCCAGAGTTCGATCGCCTCTGGCCCGCTGGATTCAAATTGTCGCTGCGCCAGACGGCGCAGACGCGCAAGTTCATCGGGCTGCATCCGTTTGGCGCATAGGGCTGCAAGCTCCGGCTCGATACACAGGCGCGCTTCCATCACCTGCAGCGCATCGGTGTCCCCTGCAATCCGCGCCGCGAGATCGCCGGTGGGGTCGGCGGGCTGTCCCGCAAAGGTGCCCTTGCCCTGTTTGCGCCAGACCAGCCCCTGTTCCTCCAGACTGTCGAGCGCCTGACGCACCGCGCGGCGGCTGACGTCAAATTGTTCGGCCAGCACCCGCTCGGTCGGGAGTTTGCCATCCGCCGCAAGGCTGCCCGAGCGGATCAGGGCCAAGACCTGCTGCTTGATCGGCTCGATCGAGGAGTTGCGGCTGGATGACGACATAAGTGCAGGTTCCCTGAAATTTCCGGCAAAGAAAAGCCTGCCGGGGCAGAGGTCAATTGTTTAATGCAAGAGGCCGGGGAATGTGTCCGGCCTTCTGTCAATGTGCGTCACTCCGCGTCGGTCGCATAAGAGCGGCTGATGATCCCTGCCGCCTTGCGCGCAGCCTCGGCGCGCTGGATGTCGGCGTCGATCCCCTCGCGCGTGGGCAGGCCGGAGAAATTGGCCGCGGTGGGCATGGCTTTGGCGAAATGCACATAGCGTTCCTGCGCCACATCCCAGAGCCGCGCCAGCTCCGCCAAAGGGTCACTGTGATCATCGGCGCGGATATCAAGCCATGGGTGATCCTCGCCGCGATGGATCACCAGACCTGCCGCCTGGCGTCCGCGCTTGTCCCCGCCTGCGGCCTCGCCTGCCTGCATCGCGGCAATCAGGCGCTGTGCAAAGGGCAGGTCGGTCTGGGCGGCGTAGGCCTCGGAGGTGGCTTTGATGACCTCGGGGCCCGCCAGCATATTGCCCGCAACGGAGTGATCCTGCGCGACCAGATGCCCGGCCCAGTCAACGCAATCAGCACCGGTGTGGGCCGCAAAATTGCCCTGCGCATCCAGCATATGCGCCTGACGGATGGCCTGACCCGCATCGCGCCTGACAAAATCGCCAAGCACGTCTTGGGCGCTCTCTGCCATTGTCAGACGGCGGCGGCCTTCGGTGCCCCAGACCGGGTTGCAGAAGGCCTGCGTGGCGACCGCGACGGCGGCCCCCACATAAGGCACCGCCGCCCCGCAGGCAAAGAAGCGGGAGGCGACGATCACGCCAATCGCGCCGTCCGCCGGGTCCTTTGCGATCAGCGAAAAGGTCATCGGCCCACCGCGTAGGCCTGCATCAGGCGCGGCGTTGCAGCCGCGCGCATCAGCCCATCGGGTTCCCGCAGGGCCGCCGTCAGACGACCAACGGTCCATGGATCGGCCACGATCACCTTGTGACCACGGGCGCGCAAATCCTCAATGACCGCCGCGCCAAAGTTCGGCTCCAGCATCATCTCTGCGGTGCGCACCTCGCGCGGGAAGAACGAACCTTGAAAGTGCATTGAGTGGAACAGCGGCGCGTCCATACATTGCTGCAACTCCATGCCAAAATGCACAAAGCGCAGGAACCAGATGAGCTGCCATTGGTCCTGCTGGTCACCGCCCGGCGTGCCAAAGACCAGCTGCATGCCGTCCTTTTCCGCAAGGCTCGGTGTCAGCGTGGTGCGCGGGCGACGATTTGGCGCGAGCGAGGTGGGCAGGCCCTCCTCCAGCCAGAACATCTGGGCGCGGGAGTTGAGCGGAAAGCCAAGGCCCGGAATGACCGGCGAGCTTTGCAGCCAGCCGCCCGAGGGGGTCGCGGCGACCATATTGCCCCAGCGGTCGATCACATCGAGATGCACGGTATCGCCGCGTTTTTCCGTCAGATGCGACATGGTCGGCTCTTGTGCGGCCACTTGGCCCACGTTGAAATCCCGTGCGGCGCGCTCAACATAGGCATCGGCCAGATGTTCAAACCCCGGCACCCGGCCCGGGCGCTGCTCGGTCGAGGCCTCAGTGGTGATCAGCTTGCGCCGCTCGACGTTGTAGTCCTCGCTCAGGAGATATTCCATCGGGATATCCGAGTGCGCGGGATCACCGTAGTAGGCCTCGCGGTCGGCATAGGCGAGTTTCATCGCCTCGGTCACCGTATGCACAAATTCTGCGCCCATCGGGTCCATTTTGCCAAGGTCGAAGCCTTTGAGGATCGCCAGTGCTTGCAGCAGAACCGGGCCTTGGCTCCAGGCGTGGGTCTTGTGGACGGTCCAGCCCTCATACTCATAGGTGAGGGTGTCCTCATAAGAGGCGCGCCAGTTTTTCATGTCCTCGGGGGCCAGAACCGCGCTGTGTTTCTTGTCGGAGACATCCATCACGCAGGCGTCCTTGAGGTAGTCAAAGATCGCATCCGCGACAAAGCCCTCGCGCCACTCGGTGCGCGCCGCGTCAATCTGGGCCACCCGGTCCTCGCCTGCGGCTTCGCCGGCCTCAATGAGACGCGCGTAAGTGCGGGCCAGATCGGGGTTCTTAAACAGGGCGTTGGGTTTTGGAGCCTCGCCATTTGGCGCCCAGACGGCAGCCGAACTGGGCCATTCGGCCTCAAAAAACGACTGAAGGCCTGCGATGGTGTGGGCCACGCGCGGCAACATCGGGTGGCCATCGCGGGCGTAGTAAACCACCGGTTCCAGCACCTCGCGCAGGGACATGCTGCCATGATCGCGCAGCATCAGCATCCAGCCGTCAAAGGCCCCGGGCACCACGGTGGCGAGCAGCCCCGAGCCGGGGATCAGGGTCAGACCTTGGGCTTTGTAGTGGTCAATGGTGGCGGCGGCGGGGGTGACGGCCTGAGCGCAGAGCACCTTTGTTTCGCCGGTGGTCGCGCTGTGAAAGATCGCGGGCATATCGCCTGCGGGGCCGTTCAGATGCGGCTCCACCACTTGCAGCACCAGCGCGGTGGCAACGGCGGCGTCAAAGGCATTGCCGCCTTTTTCCAGAATGCTCATGCCCACAGCGGAGGCGATCCAATGGGTCGAGGTGGCAACCCCAAAGGTGCCGCGGATCTCGGGCCGGGTGGTGAAATCGGACATTATATGTCTCCCTTAGTCTTTTTAGTGCTCGCGCGGGTCCAGCGCATCGCGCAGCCCGTCGCCGAGAAGGTTGAAGCCCAGCACCACGAGAAAGATCGAGATGCCCGGCCACATGGCCATCCAGGGGGCTTGGTTGAGGAAATTCTTGGCGGTGTTCAGCATCGACCCCCAGCTGGGTGCGGGGGCTTGCTGGCCGAGGCCGAGAAAGGACAAGGACGCCTCCGCGATGATGGCGGTGGCGATGGTCAGCGTCGCCTGCACGAGGATCGGCGGCAGCACATTGGGCAGGATATAGCGGCGCAGGATCTTTGGCGTCGGCAGGCCAATGGCGCGGGCGCTGTCGACATAATCCTCGGAGCGCACATTGAGCACCTGCCCACGGGTGAGGCGGATAAAAATCGGGGTTGCCGAAATCCCGATGGCGATCATCGCATTGGTGAGCGAGGGGCCAAGGAAAGCCGCCAGCGCAATCGCGAGGATCAGGAAGGGCGCGGCCAAGAGCGCCTCGGTGCAGCGCGAGATTATGGCATCTGTCCAGCCGCCGAAATAGCCCGCCAGAATGCCGAGCGGCACACCAAGGCACATGGCGATGCCCACCGAGACGACGCCTGCCAGAAGCGAGGCCTGCGCGCCCCAGATCAGGCGGGCCATCACGTCGCGGCCAATTTCGTCCGTACCCATCCAATGGGCCATGGAGGGGGCTTTGCGCACCGCGCTCCACGAGGTGGCGGCGGGATCGGGGATCGGCAGGATCGGTGCCAGCACCGCGATCAGCACAAAGAAACTGACAAGGATGCCGCCGAGCAAGGCACTGCGATGGCTGCGGAATTTCTTCCAGACGCGGTTTTCGGCCTTGCCGATCTGTTCCTGCGCCATGGGGGCTGTGGCCTCGGTCATCTCACTGCCCTCTCAGTCGTGGATTCAAAATGAAATAGAGCGCGTCCGCCACCAGATTCATAAAAATGAAGCCCACGGCAGTCACCAGAACGATGCCCTGCACCACGGCGTAGTCGCGGTTAAAGACGGCATCCACCACCATTTTGCCAAAGCCGGGGATGGTGAAGATCTGCTCCGTCAGGACGGCACCTGCGACGAGTTCGCCAAACAGCAGCGCCGTGAGCGTCACAATCGGCGTCAGCGCATTGCGAAAGGCGTGTTTCAACACCACGCGGCGCTCGGTCAAACCTTTGGCGCGGGCGGTGCGCACGTAATCGGCGCTCAGAACGCCCAGCATGGCGGAGCGCGTGTGCCGCATCATGGTGGCCGCCAATGCGGTGCCCAGCACAAAGGAGGGCATCAGCATGGTGCGAATGGATTGCACGAAATCCTCTGACAGCGGCACATAGCCGGAGGCGGGCAGCAGCTGCCATTTTACCGACACCAGAAGGATCAGCATGATCCCAAGCCAGAAATTCGGGATCGACAGGCCCGAGAGCGCGACGACATTGGCGATATAATCGGTGAGCGAGCCCTTTTTATAGGCCGACAGGATGCCCGCAGGCACGCCGATCACCAGCGCAAAGATCATCGACATCGCCGCCAGTTGCAGCGTCACCGGCAGCTTTTGCAGCATCAGTTCGGTGACGGGTTGGTTGGTGCGCAGCGAAATCCCGAGATCGCCCTGCAAGGCGTTGGAGACCCATGTGAAATACTGCACCACGATGGGATCATTCAGGCGGTATTTCTCGCGCAGGAGTTCCAGCACCGCCGGGTCGCGTTCCTCGCCCGCCAGCACCAGAAGCGGATCACCCGGCAGCAGCTTTTGCAGGGCAAAGACAAAGATCGAGATCAATATGATCGTGGGCAGCGCGATCAGGATGCGGCGCGTCAGAAACAGGAGCATAAACCAAGCCTGTGAGGTTGCGGGGCTGTTACACCGGTAGACAGATGCGCCCCGCCGCAAGAGTTGGCGGCAGGGCGCGGCAGGATCACTCGGACCAGGTCACACCTTCGAGACGGATCATCCCGTCCGGATAGGGGGTGAAGCCCTCGATCTTGTCGCTCAGCGCCCAGATCCATGTCTGGTGATAGAGATAGACCAGCGGTGACTCGTCGATCAGCACATCGCGCGCGGCATCATAAGAGGCTTTGCGGGCCTCAAGGTCGGGGGCAACGCGGGCGGCGTTCAGGGCCGCATCCACATCGGCGTTGGAGAATTTCGCATCATTCAGCCCGCCGCCGGTGGTGACAAAGCCGTGGATGTTGCCATCGGGATCAACGCGCCCGGACCAGCCGATCTGGCTTGCGGTGAAATCGCCAGCGGATTGATCGGCCAAGAGGGTTGCGAATTCTTTCGAGACGATCTTCAGGTTGATGCCTGCCTCGGCCACCATCGCCTGCACCACCTGCATCAGTTGCAGCGGCACAGTGGTGTTGGGCACCTGTACTTCCAGTTCGATGCCGTCGGCGTAGCCTGCTTCGGCCAGCAGTTCCTTGGCCTTGGCCACATCGCGTGCGGGCACAGGGTAGTCGGTGTCATACCACGGCGAGGTTGGCGGGAAGGGCTGGTTGCCCGCGGCAAAGGCGCCCTCAAAGACCACTTGATTGAGCGCCGCGCGGTCGATGGCGTAGCTGAGCGCCTGCCGGAGACGTTTGTCATTGCCCCAGGGGTTGTCGCTCTTGTCACCATTGCCGATGTTAAAGGTAATGCCCTGATATCCCAGAGAAACCGCATCTGCGACGGTGATGCTGGCGTCTGCTTTGGCCTGCGCCAGATCGGTGGCGGCGAGACGTTCCAGCATGTCGATATCACCGGATTGCAGGTTCGCCAGACGCACGGTGGTGTCGGGGATCGGCAGGAAGGTCACGCTGTCAAAGCTGATCGCATCGGCGTTCCAATAATCGGCAAAGCGTTTCAGCACGATCTTGTCCTGCGCCACACGTTCTTCGAAACGGAAGGGGCCGGAGCAGACCGGATTGAGCCCAAAATCCGCGCCCGCCTCGGCGGCGGCGGTGGGCGACAGCATCATGCCCGCGCGGTCTGCAAGCTGTGCCATCAAGGTGGCGTCGGGGCCTGCGAGGTGCAGTTTGATTTCATAGTCGCCGGTGACTTCGGTGGAGGTCACAGAGGCCAGCTCGGACTTGCGGCGCGATTCATCGAGCGTTTTGGAGCGCTCGATATTGGCGGCCACGGCCTCGGCATTAAAGGGCGTGCCATCATGGAACACCACGCCTTCGCGCAGCTGCATGGTGATGGTCTTGCCATCGTCAGACAGCTGCCATGCGGTCGCCAGCTGCGGGATGATTTCCAGATCGGGGGTGATGTCCACCAGCTTGTCACAGAGCGAGGCATAGACGATGCGCCCCACAAAAGTGCGCGACTGATCGGGGTCCAGGACATCGGCGTCCGATTGCAGGCCGATGCGCAGATCCTTGGCGCTGGCTCCGGTCGCGGCCAGCCCAAGCGCGGTGGCGCTGAGGAGCGCCGCCATCAGGGTGGGTTTCAGCAGGGTCATATCGTGTGGTCCTCTCTGTTGGTCCTTTGGCAGTGGTTTCTTGGTCTTGTTATTCGTGGGGGCCGTGCTGCACCGCGCCCCCCGCCAGCGCCCCGCGATACAGGGCAAAGCGGGACTCTGCCTGGTCTGATCGCGCGGGCTCTGCGGTTTGTCCTTCGGGGACGGGAATGTCCTGCCAGCGGTGGCAGGCGACGCTGTGGCTGTTGCCAACCGGCGTAATCGCCGGGATTGCGGCGCTGCACGCCGAAGTCGCGTGCGGGCAGCGGGTGTGAAAGGCGCAACCCGGTGGCGGGGCAGAGGGGCTAGGCATCTCTCCCGAGAGCTGTGCGCGCGGGGTCTCTGCACTGCGCGGCGCCGGGATCGAGGCCAGGAGCGCCTGCGTATAGGGGTGACGGGGCTGTTCAAACACTTCGGCGGCGGTGCCCATCTCAATGATGCGGCCCAGATACATCACTGCGACCCGGTCGCTCATATGGCGGATCACGCCGAGGTCATGGGCGATCACCACCAGCGTCAGGCCGAGATCGCGGCTGAGATCGCCCAGCAGATTGATCACCTGCGCCTGCACCGAGACATCCAGCGCCGAAACCGGCTCATCTCCGATCACCAGCTTTGGCCCGGAGGCCAGCGCGCGGGCAATGCCGATGCGCTGGCGCTGGCCGCCGGAAAATTCGTGCGGATAGCGGTTGGCGTGCTCGGCGGGCAGGCCGACCTGTTGCAAGAGCTTCGCAACCTTCTGGCGGCGGTCGCGGGCGCTGAGGTCGGGCGCGTGGACCTCCAAGGGTTCGCCAATCAGCTTGCCCACGGTCATGCGCGGGTTGAGCGAGGAAAACGGGTCCTGAAAGATGAACTGCATATCGCGCCGCAGTCGGGTCAGATCGGCTCCGGTGACATGGCTGATGTCCTGACCGTCAAAGGTCACCTGCCCCTCGGTGGGGTCCAGCAATCGCATCAACAGGCGGGCAAGAGTGGATTTGCCACAGCCGGATTCGCCGACAATGGCAAAGGTCTCGCCCCGGCGGATTTCCAGCGAGATGTCACTCACCGCCTGCACCACGGGGGATTTGGCCATAAATCCGCCGCCGCCAAAACGTTTGGTCAGCCCCTTAGCCGTTAGGATCACATCATTGCTCATGCTGTCACCGCGAGGTTTCGTTCCAGCGGGGCAAAGTGACAGGCCACGGAATGGCCCGGTGCGGCCTCTATCTTTGGGGCGGGGTCGGCGCAGCGCGCATGGGCAAAGGCGCAGCGGCTGCGAAAGCGGCAGCCCGACGGCATATTGGCCATGCTCGGCACCGATCCGGGCACAATCGCCAGCCGTCCACCGGGCTGATCGAGGCGCGGCATCGCGCTCATCAGGCCGATTGTGTAGGGGTGCTGCGGATTGTCGAAAATCTCGGTCACGGGGCCGTATTCGACCACCTCGCCGCCATACATCACCGCCACGCTGTCGGCGATTTCGGCAACCACGCCAAGGTCATGGGTGATCATCATCGTGCCCATGCCGGTCTCGCGACGCAAGTCGCGGATCAGATCGAGGATCTGCGCCTGAATGGTCACATCCAGCGCGGTTGTCGGCTCATCCGCAATCAGAAGTTTCGGGTCATTGGCCAGCGCCATGGCGATCATCACCCGCTGTCGCATACCACCGGACAATTGGTACGGGTATTCGTTCAGCCGTTGGCGCGGTGCGGGAATGCCCACTTTGACAAGCATGTCATGGGTGCGTTCCATGGCCTCAGCGCGGCTGCCGCCCTGATGCTGTAGCACCGATTCCGCGATCTGATTGCCCACCGTAAAGGACGGGTTGAGCGAGGTCATCGGTTCCTGAAAGATCATCGCGATCTGATTTCCGCGCTGACCTGCGGGCAGGTTCTCGTGTCGCAAATCATAGGATTTTCCGAGGAAATCAAGGCTCCCGCTGAGCACCTCGGAGGATTTTGGTGGCAAAAGACCCATGATCGACATGGCTGTCACACTCTTGCCGCAGCCGGATTCACCCACAATGCAGAGGATCTCGCCCGCTGCGACCTTGAGGTCGATCCCGTTCACGGTGGGGACCGGCTGCCCGCGAAAACGCAGGCGAAAATCGCGCAAGCTGAGAATATCGCTCCCCTGATCTCCCGTGTCGGGTGGCGAGAGTGGGCTGGGATCTGGCGACATCCGTGGCTCCTTGGCTGCGAGGAATAGATCGAACCAATTCACTATTGGTTCACGAATCGGATGTGTCAACCTTTGCGCGGGTCCAAAACGCGGGATCAGGACGGAAACGCTGGCGGATGTGGAGCTGTTGCCTAGAAATGCAGCAGGGGGCGCGGGGGAAAATTCCCCTGCGACGCCGTGAGTTGAGAGCGCAATCGCTGCGGGTCAGCTGCCCCGGCAGATACAATCCACAATCGCCCGGCTGGCGGCGCGCATCGGGGTTTGTCGCAGCCAGAATATCCCGGTGTCCATATTGGGCACCCGATCGCTGAGCGGTTTGCGCAGAATGCGCTGTCCTTCGAGCGACCACGATCTAAAGACCATATCGGAGAGGATGCTGACCCCCATCCCATGCGCGACCATGCTGCGCAGGGCCTCCATGGACTGGCTTTTGAACAGAATGTTGGGGGTGAAGCCGTGCTCTGCCCAAACATTTTGCATGGTGTTTTCATGCTCATCCATGGTGAGCAGGATATAGTTTTCATCCTCAAGATCGGCAAAGCCGACCGTTTCGCGCATCGCCAGCGGATGATTGGCCGCCAGCCAGAGATTGCGCGGCGACGACATCACCCGGCGCAGATGGTAGCGGTCCGGATTGGGCAGGTTCGAGGTGAGCGCCAGACCAAGATCATAGGCGCCTGTCAGCAATCCGTCTTCGATCTGCGCGCGACTTGCCTCTGTCACCACGAGTTTCAGCCTTGGATGCAGCCGCGACAGGCGCAGCCAGACGGTGGGCAGGTAATAGCCCGAAATGGTGTCCGTCACTGCCAGATTGACCGTGTCAGAAATATCGGAGTCGGCTTCCGTGGGAGGCTCAACCGCCTCGTGCAGCGCGGAGAGGATGGCTTGCGCGTGGCGCAAAAAGCTCTCGCCCTGTGCGGTCAGTTCGACGCCATGGGATTTCCGGGTGAACAGCGCATAGCCAAGCATGTCCTCCAACCGCCGGATTGCGATGGTGATTGAGGACTGCGTGACGTTGACCATGGCGGCCGCGCGCGAGATCTGCCCGGTTTCAGCGGTGGCGACAAAAAATTCAAGCTGGCGAATGGTGGGAAGCATAAATGAAATCAATATCAGTGATAAAATATAAAAACTAGCTATTGCCATCCGCCCGCCACACTCTGTGGGGCGGAGGACATGATATGCCAGCATCCACAACACGTGAAATCGACGGCTTTTGCTGTCTGTGCCGGTCGCGCTGCGGGGCGCGCTTTGAAGTGCGCGAGGATCAGTTGATCGCGGCAAAACCCGCCCCGGATCACCCGACGGGAAAGGCGCTCTGCCTGAAAGGAAAGGCCGCGCCGGAGATTTGGGGCAACCCGGATCGTCTGCTTTATCCGCAGCGTCGCACCACCCCGAAATCCGATCCTAATCCGGGCTGGGAGCGGGTGACGTGGGAGCAGGCGCTTCAAGATATCGCGCAGCGGCTGGAGGCGATCAAAACACGCGACGGGGCAGAGGCCGTTGGCTTTGGCGTGACCACGCCAAGCGGCACGCCAATGAGTGACTCGATCGAATGGGTGGAGCGGTTCATCCGTCTGTTTGGCAGTCCAAACACCGTCTACGCCACGGAAATTTGCAACTGGCACAAGGACCACGCGCATAAGTTCACCTATGGGTCTGGCATTCTTTACCCCGATTATGAGAACGCCGATGCGATCCTGCTGTGGGGGTTTAACCCCAGTGCGGTCTGGCTGGATCAGGCGACGCAGATCGCCGCAGCACGGGCGCGCGGGGCCAAGATCCTGTCGGTTGATCCGCGCAGAGCGGGCTATGCGCAGGGGGCGGATCATTGGCTGCGCGTCCTGCCGGGGCGGGATGGGCCGCTGGCGATGTGTCTGGCACAGATCCTGATCTCGCGGCAGGCCTATGATGCTGATTTTCTGCGCCGCTGGAGCAACGCCAGCCTGTTGGTGAAGGATGAGACCGGAGCGTTCCTGCGTGAAGAAGAGGTGACCGGCGTTGTGGGGGGCGGGCGATATGTTGCTGCCGATGCGGCGGGCGGTTTGGTGTTTTACGACCCCAAAAGCCGGAGCTTTGACGCCGATCATCAGGGCCTGCAACTGCGCACCAAAATGGAGGTTGAGACGGTCTTTGGCCCTGTGGCATGCCGGACGGCCTTTGTCCGTTACGAGGAGGCCTGCGCGCCGTGGACCGTGGCGCGGACTGCGGCAGAAACGGGCATCGCCGCCGAGGATATTCTGCGCGCCGCCGAGACGCTGATCGCCGCGAAGCGGGTGGCCTATTATTGCTGGTCCGGGGTTGGACAGCACCGGGAGGCCACCCAGACGGACCGCGCCATTGCCCTGCTGATGGCGCTCAAAGGGGGCTATGACCGGCGGGGCGGCAATGTGGCTTATGAAAAGCACCCGATGCATGCGGTGACGGATTTTAATCAGTTCCCGGAGGGGCAGATTGAAAAGGCGCTGGGGTATCCGGCGCGCCCCCTTGGCCCGCCATCGCAGGGCTGGGTCACGGCCCGCGATCTTTATGTTGCGATCCTTGAGGGGGAGCCCTATCGGGTGCGGGCTCTGGTTGGGTTTGGCGCGAATATGTCGGTGTCTCAGGGGGATACGGATATGGCCGTGGCGGCGCTGCAGGCGCTGGAGTTTCATGTGCAGATCGACAGCGTGGAAACCCCGACGGCGCGGTTTGCGGACTATCTTTTGCCCGCCAATACGCCATGGGAACGCGAGGCCCTGCGCAATGGGTTTGACGTGAGCCAAAGCGCCGAGAGTCTGGTGCAGCTGCGCCCGGCGGTGGTCCCTTCTGCAGGAGAGTCGCGTTCCGATACAGAGATCGTCTTTGATCTTGCGTGCCGTCTGGGGCTGGGAGATGCGTTTTTCGATGGCGATATCGACGCGGCGCGGGATTGGCAGCTGCAACCGAGCGGATTGCGGCTGGCGGATCTGCGCGCCAACCCCAAGGGCATCTCGCGCCCGTTGACCTATCGTGAGGCGAAATTCGCGGAACAGGTGGACACGGGCCTGCGCGGGTTTCAGACACCGACCGGGCTGGTGGAGATCTATTCCGAGCGGCTCTTGAACCATTGGTATGAGCCGGTGCCGCGTTTCCAGAGCGAAGTGCAGGGCGAGGATCATCACGCCTACCCCTTGCGGCTGACCACGGCCAAGAACGGCTATTTCTGCCACTCGCAACATCGCAATGTGGTCTCTTTGCGCAAACGAATGCGACAACCGCAGGTGTGGGTTCACCCCGACACGGCACAGGCGCAGGGGCTAGAGGACGGAGACTGGGCAGAGCTGGTCTCGCCGCATGGGACGGCCCGGATGCAGGTGATCTTTGATACCGACCTGCACCCGGATGTGGCGGTGGGCAGCTATGGCTGGTGGCAGGCCAATGCGCCATTGGGGCTGGGGGGGTATGATCCGTTCTCGGGCAAGGGGGCGAATTACAACCGGCTGATTTCGGCGGCGCAGTGCGACCCGATCAGTGGCTCTGCGCCGCATCGCTCTACCCGCTGCGCGTTGCGACCGCTTGCGGGCAGCGGCAGTGTCAAACCTGCGTGGCAAGGGTTTCGCGAGGCGGTGGTCACAGAGGTCGAAGAGGTCGCACGCGGGTGTACGCGCGTTGGGTTTGCGATTGTCGGGATGGCGCGGTTGCCGGATTTCCTGCCCGGTCAGCACATCACGCTGAGGGCGCAGATCGCGGGTCAGGATGCGCCGGTTGTGCGCTGCTATTCGTTGGTGGGGGCGGCAGTTGATCCCGAGCGCGAGCGCTATCAGATCACGGTGCGCCACGTGCCCGCGCCCGCAGATCGTGCGGACCTGCCGGGGGGCGTGATGTCGGGGTTTATCAACACTGCTCTGACACGTGGCACCCGTGTCGCGCTAAAGGCGCCTTCGGGTCGCTTTACCCTGCCGATTGCGATGGAGCGACCGCTGGTGATGGTGGCGGGAGGAATCGGGATCACGCCATTCCTGAGCTATCTGGAGACCGCTGCGGCGCTTGGTCTTTCGCATCCGCTGCGGCTGATATACGCCAACCGTAACAGTGCCGGGCATGCCTATCGCCACCGGCTGGAGCACTTGCAAAAGCAGCTGCCCAATCTGCAGCTGGTCGATATTTACAGTGAGCCGTTGCCGGTGGATCGCATTGGCGCAACCCACGACAAAGGTGGGTTTGTGACGGCCGGGGATATCCTGCGCGACTGGGCGGGGCAGGTGCCCGAGGTCTATCAATGTGGCCCCCCTGCGATGATGGCCGCGGTGGAGCGGGCCTTGGCGCAGGCGGGCCACCCGAAAGAGCACCTGCACAAAGAGGCCTTCGTATCGCCGGTGGCGGACAGGCCGCTTCCGGAGGGGCCATTTGAGGTTCAGTTCGCCAAGAGCGGCAAGACGCTCCGCTGGACCAGAGCCGCCGGGAGCCTGCTGGATCTGGCGGAGCGGGAGGGGCTGGCCCTTGCGAGCGGTTGCCGCGCGGGCCAATGCGAAAGCTGCCGCCTGCGGGTGATCGACGGGCGGACAATGCACCGAACCGAGCTTGCCTTTGAAGAGGCGGAGCATTGCCTTGCTTGTCAGGCGGTGCCGTTGAGCGATGTGGTGATCGACGCCTGACCCAGCAAACCATTCGCAGCCAGCGCGCGGATCGCCTGGCTGCGGGTGGGGTTTTTAGACGGAAACTTTGGCGAGCACCGTGTCGCGCGGCATGTCGTCTTTGGCCCCGGAGGCGATGACGGCACCGCGTTGCAGCACCACAATCCGGTCGGCCAGATCATAGGCAAAATCGAAATACTGCTCGACCAGAATAATCGCCATGCGGCCCTCATCGCGCAGGTTGCGGATTACATCACCGATCATCTGGATGATGTTGGGCTGGATGCCCTCGGTGGGTTCATCCATCAACAAGAGCTTGGGGCGTGTGATGAGCGCGCGCGCAATCGCGAGCTGTTGCTGCTGACCGCCCGAGAGATCCCCGCCCCGGCGGTTTTGCATCTCCTTCAGGACGGGAAACAGCTCAAACATCTCTTCTGGGACGGCGCGCTCGGATTTGGGCAGGATCGATAGGCCGGTTTCCAGATTTTCGCGCACTGTGAGCAGCGGAAAGATCTCGCGCCCCTGACTGACCAAGGCGATGCCTTTGTGGGCCAGATGGTGCGCGGGCAGTACGGGCAGCGCCTCGCCATCCAGAACCACCCGGCCACCAGATCGGCTGTGCCGCCCGGCAAGCGCGCGAATGAGCGAGGTTTTTCCAACCCCATTGGTGCCCATGACACAGGTGACCTCGCCGGTTCTGGCCTCGATGTCGACCCCGTGGAGGATCTGCGAATGGCCGTAATGCAACGTCAGATCACTGACCTGCAGCATAGGATCAGCGCCCGAGATAGACATCGATCACCTCCTTGTTTGCGGTGACATGATCCAGCGATCCTTCAGCGAGGACCGAGCCTTCGTGCAGCACCGTCACGCGACAATCGAGGCGGCGCACAAACTCCATGTCATGTTCGACAACCACCACGGCGCGGGTCTTGGCGGCCTCGACCAAGAGTGCAGTGGTGTGTTCGCGCTCCGCCGGGGTCATGCCGGCGGCGGGTTCATCCACCAGCAAGAGCCGCGGCTCCTGCGCCAGCAACATGCCGATTTCGAGCCATTGTTTCTGACCATGGCTGAGGGTGCCAGATTTGAGCGGCAGCGCATCCTCAAGACCGATCTCGGTGGCAAGGGCGCGCACGCGCTCCAGATCCGCAGGCTGTGGTTTCCAGAACAGAACGGAGAACGCGCCGCGCTTGGCCTTCAATGCCATCAGCAGGTTTTCCTGCACGGTCTGATCCTCAAACACCGTGGGTTTTTGGAACTTCCGCCCGATGCCTTCGCGCGCGATCTGCGCCTCGTTGAGGCCCAAAAGCGAGATGCCCTTGTCGCCCCAGCGAATGCGCCCCGCGTCAGGGCGGGTTTTGCCGGTGACAATGTCCATAAAGGTGGTTTTTCCCGCGCCATTTGGTCCGATGATCGCACGCAGCTCGGCGCTGCCGATGGCAAAGGACAGGTTGTTGATGGCGCGAAACCCATCAAACGTGACGGAGACGCCCGAGACTTCAAGCAGCTGGCTCATTCCTGTGTCTCCTTGTTGCGTGTGGCGATCAGGTCAAAAAGCCCGCCGATGCCTTTGGGGGCAAAGAGCGTGACCAGTACGAACGACAGGCCCAAGAGGATGGTCCACCAGTCGACCCATGCGAAGGTGTAAAAGCCGAGGTTGATATCCGGGGCCTGCCCGCCGGTGAACCACGTGGAGATTAGGCTGACGAAACAGGCGCCGATCACCGCGCCATACAGACGCCCACGCCCGCCGATGGCGACCCAGACCGCAAGATATATCGACGCCACAGGCGCAAGTTCTGCCGGGTTGATGATACCCGCCTGCGGATAATAAAGCGCGCCCGCGATGCCCGCGATCATGGCGGTGACGGTAAAGATAAAGAGCTTGTAGCGCTCAACCGAGTAGCCAAGGAACCGCACACGGGATTCATTGTCGCGAATGCCGCGGATGACGCTGCCAAATTTGCCCGACACGATCCACGCAGCAAAGACATAGCCAAGCGCCAGCGCCAAGGCCGAGGCCCAGAGGAACCAGACCGAGAGCACCGATTGTGGCACCTGATCCAGATGCGGGATGTTCTGTAGCCCCGAAAGCCCGTTATTGCCGCGCAACCCGCTGTCGTTTTGAAAGAGATAGAGCGCCAGCGCCAGCGTCATGGCTTGGGTCAGGATCGAGAGATAAACGCCCGCCACCCGCGAGCGAAACGCCAGCCAGCCAAAGACCAGCGCCAAAATCCCCGGCACCGCGACGACCAGCAAAAGCTGGATCACCAGACTGTCGGCAAAGCTCCAGATCAGCGGAAACTCAGCGCTGCCAACGACGCCAAAGATCTGCGAGCCGATGGCGTCCGAGATTTCCCCAGCCGTGGGGGGGATAGGCGCATTGGCGAGGTTTTGCGTCACGATCTGGCTGGTGCGCTCATACATGAGCCACATGCCGATCATATAGCCGCCAAGCCCGAAGAAGGCGAAATGCCCAAGGCTCAGGATGCCCGCGTAGCCCCAGACCAGATCCATGGCGACGGCAATGAGCGCGAGACAAAGTGTTTTGCCCAGCGTTTTCACCATCGAAGTGGAAATCAGCCCAAGGCCCAGCCCCTCGGAGGCGGCGGTGATAAACAGCGTCGCAAGCCCAAGCGTGGCGAGAAACACCAAAACGGAGGGGTTCCGTGCGAAAAAACTGCGGTTCATGGATCAATCCCCCGCCGCGCGACCCTTGAGGGCGATGATGCCCCGTGGCCGGAATTGGATAAAGATGATGATGAAGATGATCATGTAGGTCTGCGCGGCAAGCGTGTTTGAGGGGTTCAGCCACTCGATGCTTTTTTGCAGCCCGCCAATGAGCCCTGCGCCCAAGAGCGTGCCCCAGATATTGCCGACCCCGCCCACAACCACGGTCATGAAGCTCTGGACGATATAGTCCTGCCCCAGTTCTGAGGTGACCTTGGCAAAAAGCCCGATGGCGACACCCGCGATCCCGGCGATGCCAGAGCCAAGCCCAAAGGTCAGCATATTGACGCGGTCGGTGTTGATCCCCATCGAGGCCGCCATGCCGGGGTTTTGCGTCACCGCGCGGGTCTCCAGACCAAGCCGTGTGCGTTTCATGATGAACAGAAACAGCCCCAGAAAGATCAGCGCGAGGCCGAAGATCGCGATGCGGATATAGCTGATGGAGACCACATCGTTCAAAACCCACGCCCCCCCCAGCCAGTCCGGCGCAGTCAGGGGGCGGGCCTGCGTGCCAAAGATGTTCTTGGCCAGTTGTTGCAGCGCGATGGACACGCCGAAGGTCGCCAGCAATGTCTCCAGCGGGCGGTTATAAAGCCAGCGGATCACCAGCCGTTCAAGCGCGACACCGGCCATAAAGGTCACGCCAAAGGCGAGCGGGATGGCAACCGCGATCGACAGCGTATGATCGGGGATCACCTGCTGCACCACATAGCCTGTATAAGCGCCCATCATGATAAACTCGCCATGCGCCATGTTGATGACGCCCATCACGCCAAAGGTGATGGCCAGCCCGATCGCCGCAAGGAAATAGATCGACCCGAGAGAGAGCGCATCCAGCCCCAGATCAAGCGTCTGGTTGAGTTGAACCTTGGTTTCAATGCGGCGCAGGGCGGCGTTTGCGACCTCGGTGACAGCGGTGGAGGGTTCGGCGTAGATATCGGCAAACGCGTATGCGGCGAGCAGGTCTGTGATGTCTGCCTCTGTCAGCAGTGGGGCCGCTTTTTGCGCGTCCACAAGGGATTCATAGGCCGCAATGCGCCGCGCCGGGTCCGAGAGTTGCGCAAGTGGCACGCCACCGACGTAGCCGCCGTCGATATGCGACGCCAATGTGGTGCGGATATCGTCTGCCGTAACCGGGGCAGGGGCGAGGTTTTGCTCTGCCAAAAGCGCATAAGCCTCGGTGCGGGAGAGGCGTTCGCCGCCGGGCGTGAGCCGCCGGGCGACATTCACCTCCTCTGGTAGCGCGCCCTCATAGACCTTGCGCGTGGTGACGAGCAGCGGGTTGAGCGTGGCGCGCACATCGACGCCGAGGTCCCCCGCCATATCGTCGATGGCTTGGGTGCGTTCCTCGTCGCTGCTGCCATAGGCGATGGTCAAAAGCCGTTCGAGCCGTTGTTTCTTGGCCAGAAGCACCGGGTCGCCCTCGCCGGGGATCGAGGTTCGCAGCGGTGCCAGTGCGTCGGGTGCAGGGTCGCGTTCCAGCGACAAAAGCGCCTCGGCACGCCGGGCGGGATCGGGATCAGAGAGCTGAAACTGCACCAAAGCCACCGCCAAGAGCGCACGAATGCCGCTGTTGGGTTTGATCTGCTGCAACGCGTCCTTGCTGGCCGCGCCGACGCTCGCACCGCTGTCAAAATCAATCAGATCATAGCCGTTGTCGGTCTTTTGGGCGTGAAAGAACAGCCCGTCGGATTGTCGTTGCCACATCTCTTTGGCCTGCCAGGCCTCCAGCACCCGCTGCGCGCTGCCCAGACCGCTGCCCGCAACCGCGTCAATCGCCGGGCCGATGGTTTTGCGCGAGGATTTGGTGATGATCGCCACATGCTCTTGCAGGATGTCCTGCATGGGCGTGGCCTCTGGGGACGCGGGTTGCGCGGCGGGGCTTTGGGCAAAGGCGCCAAACACCACCAGCAGCAAGCCGAGGCTTGCCAGTACTCGTCTTCTCATGGATTTACTCTTTTCCCGGAACCAAGGGGAGTGGCCGCAGCGGCCTCTCCCTGAATGCGACGTCCGATCAGTAGTTCGATTTGATCTGAACGCAGGTCTCGGTCTGGGTGTTGTACATCCCGCAGCCCAGTTTCTCCCAGTCGGAGGTCAGCACAGCCGATTCAGGCAGGAAATCGGTCCATGCATCGCCCGCCACCTCGGTGGTCTGGCTGATGATATCGAACTGGCCATCCTCGAGGATCTCGCCGATCAGAACCGGTTTGGCGAGGTGGTGATTGGGCAGCATCTTGGCCATACCACCGGTGAGGTTCGGGAATTCCTGCCCGTACATCGCGCTGCGTACCGCATCCACATCGGTGGTGCCTGTGGCCTCTACGGCCTGCACCCACATGTTAAAGCCGATGTAATGTGCCTCCATCGGGTCATTGGTCACGCGATCCTCGCCCATGACCTCTTTCCACTTGGCGACAAAGGCATCATTGGCGTCGCTTTCGGCGGATTGAAAGTAGTTCCACGCGGCCAGATGGCCGACGAGGTTGGAGGTATCGAGACCGGAGAGTTCTTCTTCGCCCACCGAGAAGGCCACCACTGGGATGTCATCGGCGGAGATGCCAGCGGCGGCGAGTTCCTTGTAAAAACCGATGTTGGCATCGCCATTGATGGTCGAGATCACGCCGACCTTTTTACCATCGGCCCCTAGCGCGACCACATCGGCGACGATCTTGGACCAATCAGAGTGACCAAAGGGCGTGTAGTTCACAAAGATGTCTTCTGCTGCGATGCCCTTGGACTGCAGGTAGCTCTCAAGGATGTTGTTGGTGGTGCGAGGGTAGACGTAGTCGGTGCCCAAAAGCGCGAATTTCTCTACCCCAAGCTCATCAAGGAAGTAATCCGTCGCGGGGATCGCCTGCTGGTTGGGAGCGGCACCGGTGTAAAACACGTTCTTGGAGCTTTCCTCGCCCTCATATTGCACCGGGTAGAACAACAGACCGTTCAGTTCCTCGATGACGGGCAGCACTGATTTGCGGCTGACGGACGTCCAGTTGCCAAAGATCACATCGACCTCATGCACGCTCAGCAATTCGCGCGCTTTCTCCGCAAAGAGCGGCCAGTCAGAGGCCGGGTCCACCACTGCGGCCTCCAGCTCGCAGCCCAAAACGCCGCCCTTGGCGTTTTGCTCGTCGATGAGCATCAAGACGGTATCTTTGAGCGTGGTCTCGGAAATGGCCATCGTGCCAGAAAGCGAGTGCAGCACGCCCACCTTGATGGGGCAATCGGCGGCATGTGCGGCAAGGCTCATGGTTGCCAGAGCGGCTGTACTGGCCAGAAGTGTTTTTGCGGATTTCATAGCTGTCTCCCGTCGCGCCTGACCCTGCGCTTGCCCTTCAGGGGGCAATTCGGCAGGATATGCGCGCAATGTGTTTTCGTTGCATCCGTGTGGCGGCCAGACCGAGTGGCAATTCGCTGGTCGTCACACACCCGCCAAGGGCTTTGACGCCTTGTTTTGCGGGTGTTTCAACGCTCCCCGCAGCGACATTTTCGAGCAAGGCGTTTTGCTGAGGGCGGCGGACGATGCACGGAAATGCCCTCGTTTTGAGCGGGCAGGGGCGCGGGTGAGTAATTTTTGGGCGGGTTTATGCTGCGCTGCAGCACAAGGCAAAAACGCCACCCGCAACCGATGGGGTGGCGTTCTGGACGATCTCAGTGAGAGGCTCTGACGTCAGGCGACCTGCTCGCCACCGAGGCCCGAGATTGCTTGGATCAGGCTGTCCTCGGTGACCTCCTCCGCGGTGAAGCTGCGCATGATGCGGCCTGAATACATCGCCGCGATCCGGTCGGAGACATGCAGCACCTCCGGCATCTCGGAGCTGATGACGATCACCGCATAGCCCTGTGCGGCCAACTCCCGCAGCAGTTTGTGGATCTCGGATTTGCTGCCCACGTCGATACCGCGCGTGGGTTCGTCCACGATCAGCACATTGGGATGCATCGACAACCATTTGCCGATGACGATCTTTTGCTGATTGCCGCCGGACAGGTTGCCCACCTGCTGCCGCCAGCCGGGGGTGCGAATGTCGAGCCGGTCGCGATACTGATCAAAGATCGCGATTTCCGCGCCTTCGGCCACAAACGGTCCGGCCTTCAGGTCATCCACCTGCGGCAGGGTCATGTTGTCGCGACAGTTCATGCCCAGCACCAGACCCTGACCTTTGCGGTCCTCCGGCACCAGAGAGATGCCCATATTGATGGCCTCCACCGGGGAGGTGATCCGCACCTCGCGCCCATCGAGCAGGATCTGCCCGGCGGACGGGTCACGCAGGCCAAAGAGCGTCTCGGCAATCTCTGTGCGACCCGCGCCCACCAGACCGTAAAAACCCAGAACCTCGCCCCGGCGCACCTCAAAACTCACGTCGTGAAACAGCTTGCCGCAGCTGAGGCCCCGCACCTCTAATGCCACATCGCCCAATTCGTGATGCGCGGCGTTGCGAGAGAGGTCCAGCTTGCGCCCGATCATCATCTGGGTGACGGCTTCCTCGTTGGTGTCGGCGGTCTCGACTGTGCCCTGATACTGCCCGTCGCGCAGCACGGTGATGCGGTCGGTGATCTTAAAGATCTCTTCCATGCGGTGCGAGATATAGATGATCCCGACGCCCTCGCGTTGCAGATCCGCGATCACGTCAAAGAGCACCACCTTTTCCGCATCCGTCAGCGAGGCGGTGGGTTCGTCAAAGATCACCGCCTTGGCGTCCACGGTGAGCGCGCGGGCGATTTCGACCATCTGCTGATTGGCAATCGACAGATCGCCCACACGTGCCTTGGCGTCAAAGCCCACGTTCAGTTTTTTCAGGATCGCATTGGCGTTTGCCGCAAGCCGGGGCCAGTCCACCCGGCCAAAGCTCTTGCGCGGCAGCTCCCCGAGGTAGATGTTTTCCGCCACCGAGAGCTCTTCGGCGAGGCTCAGTTCCTGATGGATAAAGACGATGCCCTTGGCCTTGGCCTCAAGGGGGCCGGCCATCACCGCCTTTTGGTCGCCCATATAGATGTGGCCGTCATCGGGCTGGTGAATGCCGCCGAGCACCTTCATCAGGGTGGATTTCCCAGCACCGTTTTCCCCCATGAGGGCGTGTACTTCGCCCGGCATCACGGAAAAGGACACCCCGTCCAGCGCCCGCACACCGGGGAAGGTTTTGACGATGTTTTCGAGACGCAGAACCGGATCACTCATACCTTCAGTTCCTCTTTGCCTTTGACGTTGAGCTGACGATCAAGAAACAGCACCGCAATCAGAATGAGGCCGATCACCAGGTTCACGGTGGAGGTATCGGCGCCGATATGGCCCAGCCCCTTGCGCAACAACTGGATCGCGATGACACCGCCGAAGGTGCCGATCACAGATCCCGCGCCGCCGGTGATCTTGGTGCCGCCAAGGACCACAGCCGTAATCACCCAGAGCTCATAAAGCTGGCCGTCATTGGGATTGACCGAGCCGCTTTCGGAATAGAACACCACGGCTGAAAGCGCTGCGAGAAAGCCGATGATGGCGAAGTTGACCATCATATGCGGGCCGACGCGGATACCGGCATTCACGGCGGCGTCGCGATTGTCGCCAATGGCATAGGCGTTGCGCCCATGCACGGTGCGCGCCATCAGGAACCAGATCGCCAGCGTCACCGCTAGCAGGAACCAGGTGGCGGTGTGCAGGCCAAGAAATTGCGCCTCGGCAAAATCCACCAGCGTCCAGTTCAGATGCGAGGTCGGGTTCTCGCCGTTGAACATAAAGACGATGCCGCGATAGCCCAGCATCGACCCCAGCGTCACGATGAAGGCATCAACCCCGGTTTTCCACACAATAAGCCCGTTGAGCGCCCCCAGAAGCGTGCCGACCGTCAGCGCCAAGAGCCACGCCACCGGGATCACCCAGTCGCCCAGCCCCGCAAAGATCGGCCATGTCATACTGTCCAGCAGCACAATCGCGGCGATGGCAAAGGTCGCCCCGACACTGAGGTCGATATTGCCGTTCACCATGACGATGGTCATGCCCATCGCAATGATCCCGATGGGGGCGGACTGCTTCAGCAAAAGCAGCATGTTTTCAAAATCCATAAAGGCCTTGTCGGAGAGCGACAGAAACTCGCCCGCCACGCTGAAGAAGATCAGCTCCAGCACGATGAAGCCCCAGATTGCGCCGTTTTTCAGCGCCTTGGACAATGCACCCGGTTGCATGGGCCTCTCCCTTCTTATGCGATTGGCGACCAGAGCTTGCCGCGCTTGGCCGCGATATCGAGCCAGACAGCAAGGATGATGATGACCCATGTCACCACGAACTGGACGTAGAATTGCAGGCCCAGCAGCAGCAGACCGTTCTGGATAAACCCGAGGATCAGCACGCCAATCACGGTTTTGAAGATCGTCCCCGATCCCCCCATCAGTGACGCCCCGCCAAGGATCACAGCGGCGAGCACCTCAAGCTCCAGCCCCTGGCCCACGGTGTTTTGCGACCCCAGAGAGCGGCTTGCCTGCATGAGCCCGGCGGTGGCCACACAGGCCGAAGAGATCAGATAGCAGCTGAACACCGTCCGGGCGCGGCGGATGCCCGAGAAGGTCGCGGCGGTGCCATTGCCCCCCACTGCATAGATCTTGCGGCCAAATGGGGTCTTGCCGAGGACCAGCCCCAGCAGGGCCGCCAAGAGCGCAAAGATCAGGATCGGCACCGGAATGCCAAGGGCGCTGCCCTGTCCAAAGACGCCGAACCAGGTGCCTTCCTTGTCGGCGATATCCATGTTCTGCCCGCCCGAGTACGTCAGCGTCAGCCCGTGAATGGCCGAGAGCATCCCCAGCGTCACAATCAGCGAATTGAGCCGCAAATAGCCCACCAGAAACCCGATCAAGGCCCCCAGCGCCATCGTCATCGCAAACATCGCCGGGATCGCCAGCAATGGTCCGAGCGTGTCGTGCAGATCCAGCACCACGATGGTGGAAAACGACATCATCGACCCCACCGAGAGATCGAGATTGCCACTGATCACCACAAAGGTGACACCAAGCGCCATCACGCCGAGGATGGCGGAGGAACGCACCACGCTGAACACATTATCAACGGACAGGAATTTGGGGTTGGCGATGGTAAAGGCGACCAGAAAGATCGCGAAAGCAATCAGGATGCCTTGCTTGGCAAGGACACGTCCGATTTGCTCTTTGCTCAGTGTTGCCATCATCCCCTCCCTTGGATTCTGGGCGTGTTGTGATGTCTCGGGCATCGGCTCCTCCTGCCTTGTCGCCGGTCACACGAGGGTCATGCCCCCGTCGATCATGACGATCTGTCCGGTCATGTAGTCGCTGTCCCGAGAGGCCAGAAACGTGGTGGTTCCGGTGATATCCTCGGGCGTGGCCACACGTCCCTTGAGGATATCCGCCGAGAAGGTTTCCATCGCCTCTCCGGGGCGCTCGGACGCGCCGATCTCCATCAGATCCTGATCAACCTGCTCCCACATTTCCGTGGCCACAACACCGGGCGCAAAGCCGGTGACGGTAATGTTATGTTTCGCCAGATCCCGTGCGCCCGATTGGGTGAGCGACACCACCGCCCATTTTGAGGCACAATAGGGGGCGACATTGTCAAAACCCTGACGGCTGGCCACCGAGGCGGTGTTGATAATCTTGCCGCCCTGACCTTGGGCAATCATCTGACGGGCAGCTTCCTGCATGCCGATCATACAGCCCAAGCCGTTGATGCCCATGATGAAGTTCCAGTTTTCCTCGGTCACGTCCAGAAAATTCATCGGCCGGTTGACGCCCGCGTTGTTGAATTTCACATCCAGCCGGCCAAAGGTTGCAACCGTATGGGCGATCATCGCCTGCACCTGTGCGCGATCGGTGACATCCACCGGGGCGGAGGTGACGCGACCGGGATGATCCGCGGCAAAGCTCTGGGCCACCTCGGCCACCTTGTCGCCGTTGATGTCGGCCAGACAGACCTGTGCGCCCTCGCGCAGCAGCGCCTCAGAAATGGCGCGGCCTATGCCCTGCGCTGCCCCCGTCACAAGGCAGACGCGATCCGATACACGTCCCATAGGCGTGCCCCTTCCAAATCTCGATTTTAGGAAATGCCATATGGGGCGCCTGCACCCTGCAGACGCGCCCCACATGATGCGCCTTAAAAGACGGGTTTGGTGAACTCGTCCATATTGTCTTGGGTGATCTTCGGCGTGTCGAAGTAATTCAGGAAGGGGATGTCCTTGCCCGACAGGATGTCGACGGCGGTTTGCAGCGCGGCCTCGGCATCATCCACCGGTGACTGATAGATGGACCCCCAGTAGTCCCCCGCTGCCATGGCCTCATACCCCACGGCAAAGTTGGTGGCCCCGACAAAGATGATGCCGTCACGGCCCGCAGCCTTGGCGGCGTTGAGGGCACCGACGCCCATATTGTCATCGCCCGCGTAGACGCCGTCGATGTCGTCGTATTTCACAAGGAAGGCTTCCATCACTTGCTGCGATTTCTCGCGGTTCCAGTCGCCCGGCTGGGTGTCGACGACGGTTACATTCGGGCAGACCTCGGGCAGGCGGTCCTCAAACCCCTTGGCACGTTCAATGGCGGTGGTGTAGCCGGGCTGGCCGGTGATGTGCACCACCTGCGCCTCATCCGCGATGCCCATGTCCTTGAACTTGTCGCACATGATCTCTGCCGAGCGCGCGCCTTGGGTGATGTTGTCGGGGCCGGAGAAGGACTTGATGAAGTCAAAGCCCGCCTCGGCAATGTTGGAATTGGTGACAACCACCGGGATGCCTGCTTTCTGTGCCTTGCGCACAGCTGGGATCACGGCCTCGCCATTGGTGGGCCAGATGATGATCGCATCGACCTCTTGCTGGAT
>NZ_CP015231.1:927500-1256329 GCF_000376545.2 Tritonibacter mobilis F1926 | reverse complement strand
CTTTAACGATTTCCCGCCCTGGACTTGGGCGACGTGGTGTTACCCGGCAGTTCATGGGCGAGTTAGCACCATGGAAGACGCGCGCGACAAGGTGCGCGATGAGGTCTTGAAGGTCATGCAGAAGGAAAAGGGCTAGGCCACCATATTCTTCAAATGCACCCGGTTTATTCTGCATTGTATGATGCCGTTGTAGTAGTCGTCACGTAGCAGCGCGTCACGCAATATTATCTCTTTTGTCTCAATATAGTGAAGTTCTCCTTTGCTGAAACAAATATGCAGTATCTCTCGGGTGAAGGCGTCTGCCCCTTCTTGTGCTAATCGTGCAGCCACATTGGCCGAGCTACCGAAATAGGTAAGCCAGTCACTCTCAACTATCTTAGTGCGCTTACGAGACTTGCCCTTCAATGGTGGCAATTTTCTTTTAGAATAAAATCGCTTCTGCCCGATGTATTTCTTACCGTTGCCATCAGTAATAATATATACGAATCCTTCTGCCCCTTCTGGGATGTCCGCGCTAGTAAATTCCTTTCCTTGATATATCCACATAAAATAACCTCTCTTGATGAGGCTATTTAGTGAATTCACCCATTTTCGTGAAAAACGGCACTTTCCCTTGGGTATACCCTTAATCGAAAAAATAGGTGCTCCCAATGGTCGAATTAAGGGCCTAAATGGGGTGTTGAGGCACGTTTCAAGGGGGTCCAATGGGGGTGTTTTTGCTTAAAGTCGAAAAATCGGGGTCTAAAATAGACCAATAAATATCCTCACAATAACAAGAGGATATTTTTTATCATGTATAAATTAGGAACAAGGTCACGAAACAATCTCATTGGAGTAGCACCAGACCTTCAACGAGTAGTCGAACTGGCAATCACCATAACTGACCAAGATTTCACAGTCGTTGAAGGGGTGAGGTCATTGGATAGACAGAAGCGGCTGTATGCGTCTGGTGCCAGCACTACAATGAACAGCCGTCATCTAACCGGACATGCAGTGGACATGATACCCTACCCCTTTCATGGCGATTTTGATGGTGACGGGGTACCAAATATTGAGGACTGGGACCAATATTACCCGATAGCAACAGCTATGAAGACCGCTGCTCTACAGCTTGGTATAGAAATTGAATGGGGTGGTGATTGGAAAAGTTTCAAAGATGGACCACATTGGCAACTACCTTGGTGATATGAATAAAGGGGCACAGTTATTACACTATGCCCCTTCTTGTTCCACAATCGTTGCCAGTAGGCACCCACTCGAAATGAGCTTGTTGCAGTTAATTTTTCAACGCTTCTGACAATGCCCCTTCAACATCATCATCACCAGTCTGGCAGTTACTCTGAAACTCTGAGTACACCTCGTTCGCTTGCTTCTCAAACATACCAGCAACGAAAAGCGGTCCCATTGCAGCAAACGGATTGTCCTTCATCTCCGGGTCTGTAGCCAAAGACGCCACAAAGGCACTTACAACGCGTTGATATTGCTCAGGGTGCTTTTCTTTGAGGAAGTAGAGACCTAAGCCGTTGGCACGTTCATTCTCTGACCACAACGTAACCTCGCTGGTTACGTCAGCATTTATTTGCTTGACCAAAGCCCCCACCTCTTCATGCATCACAACATCAGAAGCAGTCTTAAAGTGTGCCTGCACGGCCCTGCCTTCTTCACAGTCCAGTACTTTTTTAGGCGCTGGCGTCACAGCCTCTTCCTGCGGTTTAGGAGTGCAATGTTCGCTCGGATAATTGTAGAACCCGTTATTTTCCCGCAAGTTATATTCGATCCCGTAGGCGATACGTTTGCGACGGAAACTTTCACGGATCAGTTCCAACTTATTTGGCTGCTCAGCAATGCCCCGCTTGCAGACATCCTTGACCGCGTTCGCTCCTATCATATCGTTCAAGGTGTGCGCGTCTTCGATGCTGCTACGAACACAGTATGCTGCTGCATCTGTTCGCTCGTTAACCTCCCTGCATCCGTCAATAAGCGCTGATGCGGCAGTACCATATGCGGAACCCGCTTCTTGCAAGTACAGGTTAGATAAGAACTCGATCTTTAGGCAGGTGCTCTGGTAAGTACTTGAAGAACACCGATCAATCATTTCTTGAGTGTACACAGGCTTCTGTTCTGCGCTCGCTGGTGCAGCTAGCACAAGAGCCGTGGAAACCAATAATTTCTTCATGTTATGTTCCCTTAAGTAAATCAAATCTGTGGCCCTATCGGCGCGTCAAGAAGCTACTATGGCGATGCTCACGCTCGTGTAAACCACCTCTGACAATGCGGCTGGCGCGGAACGGAATGGTATGGCCCGCAAGCGGTTTACGCACCAATTGTACACAATTGCATACATTGCGGAACGGTATGTCCCTGTGGGATTCAGAATAAAGGTTCATTGTAACTGGTGAAGCCACAAGTGCTATTTCTTGAATAACAGTTCGTTTACTGGTGATTTCATTCTGAATAACAGTTCAGGTCACTGGTGAAGTAACAATAATACCCACCAGTGATTTCACTGATGGGTTCAATAATGTCTATCCTGTTACAAGACACACTTAGGGCCAATGGAGGAATAGAAACTGCATAAAGTTCATTAGTAGCTTTAATGTTAATAGATGTAAAACCCTTCGGGTTTGCTTCGCTTACAAGTATTTCAATTAACTGGCACTTTAGTAAAAGATCAAATAAGCGCTTTAGCATTCGAGCGGAGCGAGAATTACATAAAGCTCATTAGTAACAATAAGTCTAGATGTAATTCCCTCACCAGCCGTGGCTGGCTCGTGAATGCTAAAGCATATTTGTTGATTTTCTTTTGTTACTTTATAATAATTCAATCTTGTTTACTGGATATCAATTCCAGAGGTTCAAGGCAACAAAGATACAACAAGAAACGAGAAAAAATCCCGTAAAAGCTAAGCTTCTACAAGGTTGCATCAAGAGATAAGAAGGTCACTAAGCGACCCTTTCTCTAATGAAGTGATAGCCTGACGTTTTAGCGCCCTCTTGTCACTTCTGTCGCCTAACGTTTTAGCGCCATTCGACAAATGTATTTATACATCATCGTAGCTTCCACCACAAGATAAATCGCAAATTTCCGTATTATTTTCATTAAACCAGTTAAATTGAAATAATTATACCGTCAGCTTTTTTCTATTGCCCCACTACATAACATCAGATAAAATTGCCCTGTAGGCGTTATGAAGATTCCTAATGTTCTACTTGGATATTATCACAATAATTCATATTAAAATTCAGGGTTAGCTCCCCTGTTTTGTGATGTTTGTTACTAAATATCCGTGAAGAAAGACTCTTAGTGTTAGCGCACTTTCGGTTGAATATTTTTGGTTTAGGCGTGGGGAGACCGGCCAGTTTCCTCACCGCCGCTTAAGACCAACACTGAGAATATTTCTTACATGACCAACAAATATGACCTTAACGAAAGCGATCAACATTAACCACTAAGAGAATAACAGAATTTCCCTATCCTCTTAGTTTAGCACTAACGAGGATTTTTATGTCTAACGGACAGATTGAATATAAACTCATAAAATATACAAAAATTACTGATGGCAAGGTTTTGACTGGCCTTTTCATCATGGCACCCGGACTACTCTTTCCCAGCTATGGACGTGAGAAATTTTACGAGTGCCAAGCAGAGACACTGTTACGAACCACCAACAAGCAAGAAGTTGTTGATGCATGGAAAGCGTTTCATACAGTCCTTTCACTTGAAGAATATATGGAAATCAAAACCGCTCACCTTGGCAGCACCCGAGGTAGTGAGGCTGTTAGCTCTGACTACCTTAACATCAAAGCGAAGTTCGCCAGCGGTCACTTTATCCACAACCCAATCACTAAGCGAGTTGAGAAGTCCGTTTCCGTCTTCATCAGTGATAAGGCGGTGCAAGCTCTACGCTCTCTGCAAGCAATGGAAGATGATGTTAACATTAAGCATCGCATTACCAACATGGCAATGGAATATCTCATTGGCTACAGCCCTAACGACGCCATTAGAGCGCAACAAGACTATTTTGACATTTTGCACACTGCAATCAATTCGAGCGGCAAAACTATATACAGCTTTGAGCAAATGTATGACGTTGTTGATAAGGTGTGGAGCCGTATGAGTAAGAAACACCGAAACGCTTGGCGCTATAGCCGTTATCTGAACAAGTCCACATACATCAGTCTACTAAACTCGCATATCGAGAGAATGGCTAACGAACACTTCGAGATAAAACATGAAACAACGCCACGAGTTCATATTGAGATGGCGTGCATGCCCACAGGATTCTACACCAAGAAATTTTAAAGTCAGTCAATAGGCCGAGCAGAAAGAACAAAACCCGCCAAACCCCATTAATTAAAGAACATTATTCTGCATTATCTCCCCACTACACCACATCAGCAATAATAAAAACATATAAATAAATGCATGGAAAGGAGATAAGACAGGATAATACAAAATGGATTTAAACGAGATATTACCGAAACACCAAGCAGTGGCTGAAAAGAACGGCCACAAAATTGTTTCGGGCAATCATGTGATCAAAACACGCGATGACCGCACTGATAAGAACGGCCAACCTCTAAAGCACCGAGATTTTCGCTACACGTTCGAATGTGAGCATGGGCACCAATTCGAGCGCTTCATGGGGCGGTATAGGATCGCGCCACCTTGCCCGGTCTGCAAGAAGAACAAGACCGCTGATTATTACGCAGCAGCGGCCTTAGAGCGCGGATTTGAGTATGTCACGCACTACACCGACAACAGCGGCCCAAACAGCCAAGCCCACGTTGATTGTCGCTGTTTGGAGTGTGGAGAGGTCAGCACCTTTGGAGCAAGCAACCTGACACGCTCATCGGTGCGCTGCCGTCACTGTGAAGCTGGTGGACGCAGGAACCGCGAAGAGGCGTCATGCACGTATATTGTGAAAGTGACCATGGCAGACGGCCAGCAATGGGTCAAAGCAGGCTCATCGCGTCTGTTGCAGTATCGCTTACAGAACATCGCGTCGAAGAACCGCGCGGCAGTTGAGCTTGTTCGTTACACCGTCCACCCAGATCGGCCTGCTGCATACAAGGCAGAACAATTTTTTAAAGAACAATTTGCCGCCTATCGCATCGATTTTGATGACGCTGTTGACATGGGCATCAGCGACGGCACCAAAGAAGCATTTCAGATAGAACTTTTGGAGGGACTACAATGATAGCACTACTACCCGCCATCATCGCAGCAGGCGCTTATCTCATCTGGCAGAGCAACCGCAGTAGCAATGACCGCCACTTGATCGAACAGGCAAGGGGCCATGTGGATCAACTGAGACAGACTATGGCCAATTATTAGCAAAAAGCCCCCCACTATCACAGTGAGGGGCCTTCCACATCCACCATGGTCGATGGAGGTTAGTCTTTTTTGATTAAGAAATCATCCTTGTCGCCACCGTTCTCGATGTGATCTTTCACCCATTCAGGATAACGCCCGCGACCAGACCAAGTTTCAGCCGGATTCTCAGGATGCGCATATCGTGCGGGTGCTTTGGTCTTCGCCGATTTGCCACCTTTGCCGCCCAGCAGTTCGAGCGCGGAGCTACCAAGCTGCTGCGCTTTGTGATCGAGCAAAAGAAGCTCTTCTTGAACCGACTTCAGTTCCTCGGCTTTCTTGCTTTTCATCACCTCTTCAATGTCAGCCTGAAATTTAAGCAGTTCGTCCATCGACATTTGTGATAGGTCGGTCATTCTTTAGTCCTTTTTTAATCATAGTAGTATAAACACGTAATTACTGACAAAATCAACTGTCACTGAGGTCCCTGAACCGCCCTCATTATACTCGTTACACGACTGAACCGTCACCGTCATTGGTGGCGGTTCTTTTGTTTTTTCGGGCAAGCAACGCGATTTTATAAATAGATGCACAACAAGAACAAAGGAGACATCACATGACAAGACACCCACTACACCCGCTCAACGAGTATGAAACTGAACAAGCGAACATGATTGAAGCAGCCCGCCACCGCAGCGCCGCTTTTAGGAAGAAGTGTGAAGCCGCCGGGGTGGATTATGACGAACTGTTGAACCGCATTGAGGAAGACGATTTTGAACTTCCACATCTATAAGATCGTCACCGCCAAGCGCACCATTATATCGAAGAAATCGGTTGAGGCCGACGATGTGCGCGTAACCACCTTGGCCAGCTTCAAAACTGAGACTTTGCGCGATTGGGTCTATGACCGCCTGCAAACGTTCATGGAAGCCAGCCCAGACTATCAAGATAGAAAATTTGTAAAATAGAGAAAGGATATATGAGAGAAGATAGAAAACGAAACATAGCCACGTTGGCAATCGAACTACTTAATTTTCATTTTGAGCAACAAGCGGGCGAACCGATGTGGCAGTTTTCGCAAGAGGTGGAAGATGTTATTACACGATGTGAGCGCATTCACCCAGACATAGTGGCATTTGTTCATGAGGAAATATGATGAAAAGAACTATTAAAGACGAACAAGAGATTTTGAAGATGATATTTTTGAGAGTTTGGCAGTCAGCTAATAAAATCAATGAATGCACAAAAATTATGGAAGAGCATAAAAGTGAAAAAATAGAATTTCAGGGATTGGTCTATGAATGCTGTTTGGCTTGTTTGGAACAGTGGAATGACACCGATCTACTAACCGATTTTAATTTAAACATTCGAGACCCAGAACTAGGATAACAAAAGGCCACCCGCTTAAAGGTGGCCTTTTCTTTATTTACTCTCAAACTTTTCAATCAATGCCAAATCACTTTTACTAACATCCAACAATGAATATTCAGCACCTACTCGCCGCCGCACACCATTTTTAAAATGAACTAGAAAATGACGATCATGTTTATCACGCAGCCGCTTGCCGTGCGGCTTGGACAAGTAACCTTCAATGTCATTTTGTGATATTATACCCTTACCAGCCAGTTCAGCACGCAGGCTATCTGGTATCTCTTCCCATGGCTCGAAATAGGTGCCGTTGTTCACACTTATGCTATCGATGTTGCGGCGTAATATACTGTGCATGGCAAACCGCACTTCACGCAGTTTATCTTTATCGCCACTCAAAAGTTGTTCGTAACTCTCCAAAAATTCACTTTGGTCAGCTTCAACGTTTGATGTCGATAATTTAGTCAACTCGGCATCAATAGTCTCGACAGCTTCTTTTGCTGCAACTATTTCGTTTTCAAGTTCTACACTCTTTTTGATCAGGCTTTCTTTCAACATTTCAGGCAGATTTGCGTCTGTGAACTGTTCAACCAAAGCAAGGTACTTTTGCTCCGCTTGTGCGATCTTATCCAGTTCAACCGCCTTCCTACCTCTTAGCTCAACCATCTGAGTGTCAGCCGTTTTTCCTGAAAACACTTCTGCAAAGCTGACATCTTTAACAAAATTAATGAACTGGCTTTCAAACTCATCGTAGCGCCAAGCTGGGCAGTTGCACCCGTTGCCCTTCAAGCTGTTCGAACAGCGAAGGAACCGATATCCGCGCGGTTCTTTCCCTTTATTGCGGTGAAGCATACCGCCACCACAATTTCCGCATTCAGCGATGCCACTGAATAGATTAGCGAAATGCTCTCCCTTTCGCCCTGCTGCCCCGGTCTTTCTTTCCCTCAACTCAGCTTGGACCAAAGAGAAGTCCTCAGTGCTAATAATAGTTGGATAGTATCCATCTACCACCTCGCCAGTTGGGACTCTTTTACCATCTATCTTCTCGGTCAAGGTCAACTTACCAAGGACCGCAGGGTTTTTAAGAATGCGGATAACGTATGCATCGTTCCAACTACTTCCATTCGCCATAGTGGGATATTTTTCAATATTCTCGTTCAGGAAACGAGTGATAGAGTATGCTCCCATGCCATTTATTGATAGGTCGAATATTTTTTGGATCGTTTGACCGTGTGGCTGTTTGACGAGGAAACCACTTCTATCTTCATTCAATTCCAACCACGCTGGCGCGTTTTTCGTCAAAATCTTCGCGCTCTCCGCAGCCGCCGCTCTCTTCTGTTGCCAAGCTGCCTTGCCTCGCTGACTCTTGGTAGCACTTTCATCGTGACTACGCAGCATCACACCAAGGCTCATAAAAAGCTGCCCGATGTTCTGGTTCATGCTGTCTTCGGAGTAAACCTGACCATCCACCAGCGTCACGATGTGGATACCGCGCTTAACGATGTCGCGGAATTGGTCGAACGCATCCATAACTTTTTCGCGGGACAGGCGATCAAGAGACTCCACGATCAAAATAGAGCCTCGCGCTACTGCCCCACTGTCAACCGCCGCAAGGAACCGTGCAAACCCGCCCCTCTTGGCATGAGTGCCAGTAAATGCAGACAAGCCTTCGTCCGCAATTGTCTCTGCAAGCTCGTAACCGTTATCTTCGGCCCACTTTGCAGAGGCTTCCATCTGCCTCTTTATCCCCCCGCCTTGCTTCTGGCGGTCACTTGAAATTCGTAGATATGAGTAGGCTTTGATTGTCATCCGTAGAACCTTCCATAAGTTGGTGTTCTAATCAATACCATGATCTGGATAGTGCCATGGCCTGTTCTGTGATGACCCGTGTGCCGAAAGGGTCCGTCTACACAACGCTTGAATTCAAGATCAATATCTTACGCTCCATCCCACTTGGCATGACCATTGATTGCTGGGGCGAAATCGATCACGTCGGGCGCTCGACGGGTGTTGCTCATGGCGAAATCCGTGGGGTCGAGGATGGCAAACTCTATGCGACGGGGTCGACCACCTGTATCGTGATGAAAGTTGCCCCGTGATCTAACGGGCCAATCCACCTCTCAGGGATCGTCCGCTGATTGGGCCAAGATCCAGTCGGAAATCATATCCAACGCCCCCGGTGCAAAGGCGTGCCGCCCCTCAAAGAAAAAGCGCAGCTTTGCATGCCACGGCCATTCATCGACCAGTTGGTAGTTATAGGGGCCCGCCCGAAGTAACCCATGAGTGGCCTCCGGCCAAAGCTGGATTTGAGTGCCAGCAGCTCGATCTGCTAATAGATCTCGGTAAGCCGCAGCATCTGCCTGCGCATCGACATTCAGATCTTTCGCCCCCCAAATCGCCAAGACAGGCAAGGTTTGCGCTGCAAGATCAGCACTGGCATCAACCGTGCGATTGATACGGATGAAGCGCCAGCGCGCCGGTGTCATATCCTCTGGCAAATCCGCAGGTGGGCGATCGGCGGAGAATAATATCTCATCCTGTTTTGCCGCGTCACGCAGTCTCTGCTCGATCTCTTCTGTGCCGCGCCCTTCTCGCACTAGCCGCGTCCGGGTATAATAGGCACCCTGCGCTTGCCACGAAACTGCTGGCCCAACCAGCACAAGGAAATCTGCGACTTCGGGCTCCAGTTGTGGCAACACCCAGCCTGCTTGCGAAAACCCCATTGCCCCAACCCGTATGTTTTCAAATCGTAAATCCAGCTCTGCCAGCGCCACGCGGGTTTCCATTGCACGGTCCGCCATCGACTGCATCAACCAATCCCCTGCAGACGCACCTATGCCCGGCTTATCCCACGCCGCGACCGCAATTCCGCGATCCAGCAAAGTGTTGATCAAGGGCGCATACCCCCCGTTTGAGGTGCGATCCTGCGGCCCGTCCCCGTGAACCAGCACAATCGCCGCACGCGGTGCATCATCGGGTAGCCAGAGCGTGCCTGAAACCTCGCCTTCAAGCGTGCGAAATTGAAATGCAGCACTGTTACGCCACCCCAGATCATGATCCACTAAACGCCAGAACACGAGTGCTGCCAGCAAACAGGCAACAACGCCTGCGCCGATGAAAATGCGTCTCTTCAATTGAATACCGCCTTATGAAAATCCATATCTCTTTGGATTTAGGGAGGCATCATGACAATCTCAAACGGCGAGTCCGCAAAATATGTCATTGAATCGGGCCTGCGACCGGAGCATCGCGCCCAAGCCGCGCGCGGATATTGGCAGGCGTTTTCACGCAAATTGCGCTACCCGCTTGGACCAGAACAGAAGGCCATCGCCTTTGTTGAGCGTGTTCTGCAGCCCGATCACGCAATCAGCGCCGTCTCTGCATCTGGTGACTTTCTCGGTGCGGCCGGCTTCAAAACCCCCAATGGCAGCTTTATCGGAGGCGAATTCGATGATCTGCATCAAGTCTATGGCCTGTTTGGAGCGGCCTGGCGTGGCCTGTTGGTCAGCACTCTGGAGCGCGCGTGCGAGAACGGAACCCTCTTGATGGATGGGATTTTTGTTGAACCTCAGGCGCGCGGCTTGGGTGTGGGCACGGCGCTCTTGCACGCGATCATGGGTCATGCCGCGCATTCTCAGCTACAACGGGTCCGACTGGATGTCATCGACACCAATCCGCGGGCGCGTGCACTCTATGAGCGAGAGGGTTTTGTGGTCCAAGACGTGAAAAAACTCGGGCTGGCCGCGCCAATTTTTGGCTTTTCTACGGCGACCGAAATGGTCAAGCAGGTCTGAATTTCGAACCCGCGCCAATCGCTCATCACAGACGGGTCTGACGCATAAACATATTCAGCCAATTCCCCGATTTCTTAGGTGAATCCCCCACCTGAACGCTGGGATGGATTTTCTCACTTGGATCTTGTCCAACTTTACGGCGACTGCGCATCAGGAAAATCTTGCCCCAACCCGACCACGTTCCCACCGAGGGCGCATCCGGATCAACCGGAAAACGCATGCGCCAATCGCGTGGTAGAGGCAGACCTGACATCTCCGCCCGCTCCAGCATCCAGACAAGCGGTATATTCGCCAGTGGACGCGCCGCATCGTAATCCCCGAGCTGGCCACCCACATCGCCATGGGCTCCGCGAAACCAGACTTGTTCAAGCTGGCCGGAATAATCGGGCGTCGTTTTCCACAGCACAGGCGTATAGACATCGCGCGTCTCATTCAGCGCAAGCGCATGATACCCCGCCTTCACATGAGAGCCGAGTTTGTGGTCATGAAAGGCGTGACGCACCTCGGACCATTGCCACAATAGCGGTAAACGAAAGCCAAGCGCTTTGACTGTGTCCCATGCGCCGACCATTTCCACCTCAACCTCTGGGTGGCAATAGGCATCGCGAAAGGCGGCACGGATTTCTGTACCACTGCCCATCTGATAATGGCGATAGGCCGTGCGGATATGGCGCACCGTGGCAAACTCGGTCCGCACTAGCCCAACTGCGCCAAGCATCCCCGCAAGCGAGCGCACTGCATATGCGCCGCGCGAATAGCCCAGAAGGTAGATTTTATCACCGGGGCGATAGCGCGATGCGAGATAGCCATAAGCGCGGCGGATCTTGCGATTGATGCCACGTCCAATCATGACGTCTGCGGTTTTGTTCCACGCGCTCCATTGCACGCCCGCCTCATAGTAGACTGAGACCCGTGGCCCCATTTCCTTGCACAGGCGATAAGCCGTCCCGGCATGGGTTTCACGCCCCGGCTCCAGCGTCGACATAGTGCCGTCAAGGATGATCACATGACATTGCGGACCGCGTTGAGCGGTTTCTGAGGATTGTGCGGACAGCAGCCGAGGCCGTCCGAACAATCCCAGAACTGATTTACTCAGCCGCTTGAGGAACATCCTTGATCAACTCCCATAGTTTGACCGGTGTGAACGGCATGTCCACCTGCCGGATGCCCTGATCCCAGAGCGCGTCCTGAACCGCATTGGCCACGGCCGCCAGCGCGCCAACGGTCCCCGCCTCGCCACAGCCCTTCATGCCCATAGGGTTCTGGGTGGAGGGCACAGGTTCGGACGTGAAGCCAACCCAAGGCATATCCTCAGCGCGGGGCATTGCGTAGTCCATGAACGTTGCCGTGAGCAACTGGCCATCGGCATCATAGACCACATGCTCGAGCATCGCCTGCCCGAGGCCCTGCGCGACCCCGCCATGAACCTGACCTTCGGCAAGCATCGGGTTGATCAGATTACCAAAATCATCGACCACCGTATAGCGGTCCACCCGCGATTGTCCGGTCTCCGTGTCGATCACGACCTCCGCGAGGTGTGCACCATTGGGGAAAGACCGCCCCGGCAATGAGGCCTCCGCCTGATGGCGCAACAGGTCTGTGCGCCCCCTTTCACGTGCAAGACCCGCCGCTTCGAGCACCGTTGGTGTCAGGTTCGACCCCGGTGCGCGGAAGGTCTCACCATCAAAGTCGACAGCATCCTCTTCAACGCCCATTTCCTCCGCAAGGAAGGGTGTGAAGGCCGCCACCATCTTATCGACCGTGGCCAGGGTTGCATTGGCCTGCGTCGTGACAGACCGAGAGCCGCCCGTACCGCCGCCCTTGGCAATACGGTCACTGTCGCCTTGGATGACCTCAATCGCGCTGACAGGAATGCCGGTCTGGTCCGCAAGGAACTTGGCAAAGACAGTTTCGTGTCCTTGTCCGTTGCTCTGCGTGCCCACATAGATGTTCACCCGGCCGTTCTCCAGAAATTCGACGTCTGCGGTTTCTGAAGGATCGCCCAAAATACTTTCGATATAGTAACAAAGGCCCGCGCCCCGGTAACGTCCCTCCGCCGCATCCTTTGCGCGCCGGGTTTCAAATCCAGCCAGGTCGCCCTCTTGCACCAGCCGGTCGAGCACGAGATTAAAATCGCCTACGTCATAGGTTTCATCGGTGACGGTCTTGTAGGGGAACTTCTGCGGGGCGATGAAATTCCTGCGCCGCAGTTCCATCGGATCAACACCGAGATCCCGCGCCGCCCGGTCCATCACCCGCTCAAGCACATAAATGGCCTCTGGTCGCCCGGCGCCGCGATAGGCATCCACCTGCGTGGTGTTGGTATAGATGCCATCGACCTCCAGCCAGGCGGTCTGAATGTCGTAAACCCCTGCAAGCACGCGCGAAAACAGCTGCGTCTGGATAGGCTGACCAAAGTGGGAGTTATAAGCCCCAAGGTTACATTGCGTGTGGACACGGTAAGCCGTGATTTTCAGATTTTCATCAAAGGCCAATTCAGCCAGAGAGGTCAGATCTCGCCCGCCGTTGTCGCTCAGCATTGCTTCGGTACGATCCGACATCCAGCCAACTGGCCGATTGAGGACCCGCGCCGCATGCGCCACTGCAAAATATTCTGGATACGGCATCGCCTTCATGCCAAAGCCGCCGCCCACATCCGGCGTCACCACATGCACATTGTCTTCTGAGAGATGTAATTTCTTGGCCAGTTGCTCTTTCATGGCCCAGACACCTTGCCCGCCGTAGTGAAAATGCATCCGTCCATCTTCCCAAGTGGCGTGGCAACCGCGTGGTTCCATCGAATTTACGATGATCCGGTTGTCGGCCACCTGCAGGCTCACTCTGTGGGCGGCCTGAGCAAAGGCAGCTTCTGTCGCCTCCCTATCGCCAAGACCCCAGTTGAAGGCGCGATTGTCCGGCGCTTCCGGATGGATCTGGGGTCCCCCCACTGTCAGGCCCAGTTTCACGTCGAGATCATCATAATCGAACTCAATCATCTCAGCCGCGTCACGGGCCTGTTCCATGGTCTCAGCGATAACCACCGCCACAGGCTCGCCGACGTAACGCACACGATGACCCGCCAGCACGGGGCGCTCGGGAGCCGCGCCCTTGCTGCCGTCGATATTATTCACCACCACCCCGTCCAGATGGGCCTCAATACCGGCCTCAACCAGATCGGCCTGCGTGATCACCAGATGAACACCATCCGCCTCGCGCGCATCCTCGACGTTGAGTGTCGTGATTTCACCATGGGCGACGGGGCTGCGAAAGACAAAGGCCCGCAACGCGCCCTGTGGCATCGTATCTTCGATGTAGCGACCCTGACCTGTCAGCAGACGCTGATCCTCCACCCGTGCGAGCGGCTGACTTTTTCCAAATTTCTCGACGCGTTGGTTCATGAGATGGCTCCCTCTGCCTGCGCTCAGCTCAGGCGGAGCCTAATGCGCGAGACAGGCTTGTCCAGTGATCGCGTGACAATGCTGAGAGAAAATTCCAGCCGCTATCACCTGATGCATGGTCACAGTGAACCTCGATGCGATGGTACTTGAGGTATTGCGCTGCGCGATGCGCCCGCTGGGCCCAACGCTTTGTGTGGGCCTGGCAGGGGGCACTGCAAAGGGGTGGGAGCAACTCCCTAGTGTATCACCGCCAACAAGACGCATAACGCACCCAGAACAAAAAAGCCCCGGACCTCGTGTACCCGGTCAGGTTCGCGGGATACGCGTCAGACCTGACCGGGCACGAGAACCGGGACTTTCAAATGGAGGGGGGCGCAGTTGGGAGTGGTGAGTGGGGTGGGCTGCGTCCCTTAGCGACCTTTATTTCAAATAAGACTTAATAGCGGGTTATCGGCGCACACCCAGCTTGCAAGATCTGCAAAGTTTTCCACGATGGTTCGACACTTTCCCTTTGAAGCGGCATTCGTTATTGGAGGACCAAATGCGGGCTTTGGCCCGCCATCTGAGATTTCAAGACGCGACGCACGGGGCATCTGACATGGCACTGGACAAGACCTTTAACGCAGCCGAGGCGGAGAGCCGCCTGTTTGACGCTTGGGAAAAGGCGGGCTGCTTTACCGCAGGCGCAAACGCCAAGCCCGGTGCGTCCACCTATTGCATCATGATCCCGCCCCCAAACGTCACCGGCGTCTTGCACATGGGTCATGCCTTCAACAACACGTTGCAGGATATCCTGATCCGTTGGAAGCGCATGCAGGGGTTCGACACGCTCTGGCAGCCCGGCACCGACCACGCCGGCATCGCCACCCAAATGGTGGTGGAACGCAAGCTGGCGGAAACCCAGCAACCCTCGCGTCGCGAATTGGGGCGCGAGAAGTTCTTGGAGAAAGTCTGGGAATGGAAAGAACAGTCCGGCGGCACCATCATCAACCAGCTCAAGCGCCTCGGCGCGTCCTGCGACTATGGTCGCACCGCCTTCACCATGGCGGGTGCGGCGGGGGACACCCGCACCGGGCATGAGAACTCGCCCAACTTTCACGATGCTGTCATCAAGGTCTTTGTGGAGATGTACAACAAGGGCCTGATCTATCGCGGCAAGCGGTTGGTGAACTGGGACCCGCATTTCGAGACCGCGATCTCCGACCTTGAGGTCGAAAATATCGAGGTCGCCGGCCACATGTGGCATTTTAAGTACCCGCTGGCGGGCGGCGCGACCTACACCTATGTCGAGAAGGACGAAGACGGCAACGTCACACTTGAGGAAGAGCGCGACTATATCTCCATCGCCACCACCCGGCCCGAAACCATGCTGGGCGACGGCGCGGTTGCGGTGCACCCTTCGGACGAGCGCTACGCGCCTATCGTTGGTAAGCTGGTGGAAATCCCGGTCGGCCCCAAGGAACACCGCCGCCTGATCCCGATCATCACCGATGACTACCCGGACAAGGACTTTGGCTCCGGTGCGGTGAAGATCACCGGCGCGCATGACTTCAACGACTATCAGGTCGCCAAACGCGGCGGTATTCCCATGTACCGCCTGATGGACATGAAGGGCGCGATGCGTGCCGACGGCGCCCCCTACGCCAATGAGGCCGCCAAAGCTCAGGCCCATGCCAAAGGTGCGGAGTTCACCGAGAACGAGGTGGATGCCATCAACCTCGTCCCCGATCACCTGCGCGGACTGGACCGCTTTGAGGCGCGCAAACTGGTGGTACAGGAAATCACCGACGAGGGTCTGGCGGTGATGCAGACCGTCACCAGCAAGGTGAAAGACGAGGACGGCAACGAGACCGAGGTTACCGAGACGGTGCCGATGGTTGAGAACAAGCCGATCATGCAGCCCTTTGGCGACCGCTCCAAGGTGGTGATCGAGCCGATGCTGACCGACCAATGGTTCGTCGACGCCGAAAAGGTCGTGGGCCCGGCGCTGGATGCCGTGCGCGATGGCGATGTGAAGATCCTGCCGGAGTCGGGCGAAAAGACCTATTTCCACTGGTTGGAAAACATCGAGCCCTGGTGCATCTCGCGCCAGCTGTGGTGGGGGCACCAGATCCCGGTCTGGTACGTCCCGGGTGAGGACGACTGGTATCCGATCTGTGCCGCGACCGAAGAGGAAGCGCTTGAAAAGGCCCGCCTGCAATCCGCCGAGGGCACCGAGTTCCGCATTGTTGCAGATCAGCAGGAAGCGGTCGAAATCCTCGCGGAACAGCGCAAGCTGATGGATGTGCGCACCGAAGGCACCATCCGGAGCTTTGAGGGGCCGATGCAGGTGCCGATGTTCCGCGACCCCGACGTGCTGGACACCTGGTTCTCTTCCGGCCTCTGGCCGATTGGCACCCTGGGTTGGCCGGAATGGACCGAGGAGACGTCTAAGTATTTCCCGACCTCGACGCTGGTCACCGGTCAGGACATCCTGTTCTTCTGGGTTGCGCGGATGATGATGATGCAGCTGGCAGTGCTGGACGAAGACCTGCCGGTGCAGGAGCGCATCCCCTTTGACACCGTCTACCTGCATGGCCTCGTGCGCGACGCCAAGGGCAAGAAGATGTCGAAATCCACCGGCAATGTGGTCGACCCGCTGGAAATCATCGAGGAATACGGCGCCGACGCGCTGCGCTTCACCAATGCGGCGATGGCGAGCCTTGGCGGCGTGCTGAAACTGGATATGCAGCGCATCGCCGGCTATCGTAACTTCGGCACCAAGCTGTGGAACGCCGTGCGCTTTGCCGAGATGAACGAGGTCTTTACCGACGCCGTGCCGCAGCTGGCCGTCGACCAGCTCGCCCCCAAGGCCGCCGTCAATGCCTGGATCATCGGCGAAACTGCCCGCGTGCGCGAGGCGGTGGACGAGGCCATGGAGGGTTTCCGCTTCAACGACGCGGCACAGGCGCTTTATGGGTTTGTCTGGGGCAAGGTCTGCGATTGGTATGTGGAGCTGTCAAAGCCGCTGCTGCAAGGCGATGATACCGAGGCACAGGCCGAAACCCGCGCTACCATGCGTTGGGTGATGGATCAGTGCATGATCCTGTTGCACCCGATCATGCCCTTCATCACCGAGGAACTTTGGCGCGCGACAGGCACGCGCGCCAAGATGCTGGTGCATGCGGACTGGCCGACCTACACCGCCGCCGATCTGGTGAAGCCCGCAGCGGATGCCGAGATGAACTGGGTGATCTCGGTCATCGAGAACACCCGCTCTGCCCGCGCCCAGATGCATGTACCTGCCGGGCTTTATGTGGATATGCTGGTTTCCAACATCGACGCTGCAGGTCAGGCCGCGTGGGACGCCAATGAGACGCTGATCAAACGCCTTGCGCGCATTGAGAGCCTGAGCAAGGTCGAGACCGCGCCCAAGGGCTGCGTATCGATTTCTGCACCCGGTGCGTCCTTCCTGCTGCCGCTGGCCGACATCATCGACATCGACGGCGAAAAGGCGCGGCTGGAGAAATCCCTCGGCAAGCTCGCAAAGGAACTCGGCGGTCTGCGTGGTCGATTGAACAACCCCAAATTTGTGGCCTCGGCCCCTGATGAGGTGGTTGAAGAGGCCCGCGAAAACCTTGCTGCGCGCGAAGAGGAAGAAACCAAGCTCAAAGAGGCACTCGCCCGCCTTGCTGAAATCGGTTGATGCGGCTGCAGTACGTTAAACAAAACGCCCGGACACTGGTTCCGGGCGTTTTGTTTTGTAAGGTTCTGCACCCAAGCTGCACACCGAGGGCCTTTCCCCGTGAAATTATCGACAATCGCCTATAGGTGGTGATTGCCAAAGCCCGTGTTCTGGTTCAGCTTGGAACGCGAAACGATAGAGGCCGGTCACCGGCCCGGAGAAGGTGGGGAAAGAACATGGCCAAAGGGTATTGGGTCGCACATGTCGATATTGACGACATGGAGCGCTACAAGGCGTATATTGATGCCAATGCAGTTCCTTTTCGCGAGTATGGTGCACGATTTCTGGTCCGAGGTGGGACGAAAGAAGTGCGCGAAGGACAGATGCGCGCGCGCACTGTTGTGATTGAGTTTGAGAACTTCGCCACGGCCAAAGCCTGCTATGATAGCGTCGCATACCAGCAGGCCAAGGCGCTCAGAGATCCGGTTTCGACCGGCGATATGGAAATAATCGAAGGCTACGACGGCTGATGCCGCCGAAGGGGAGTTTTTGATGCTGAAAAAGCTGTTTCAGGCCTTTCGCCCATCGCAAAGCCCGAACCTGCCTGATCCGGACGCAGAACTGGCGTTAGGGGCACTGTTGGTGCGGATTGCACAGTCCGACCGCGCCTATCTTGTGGAAGAGATCAGCCTGATCGACCGCATTCTGGCGCGCCTTTACGGCCACAACGCGCTTGAGGCCGCCAAGGTGCGCGCAACTTGTGAAAAACTGCACGCCGCCGCACCGGAGACGGATACATTTGGCCGCCTGATCCGCGAAACCACCGGCCTCGAAGAGCGTCTCGCGGCGTTGGATGCGCTGTGGGAAGTTGTGCTGGCGGACAATCGCGAGCACGAAGGCGAGATCGAAATCGTCAACGATGCCTGCAAGGCCATGGGCCTGTCGGTGATTGACAACAAACGTGCCCGCGCCCGGGCACGCTCAAAATTGGACACGCAACCAGTGCCGCAGGGGGATGCATGATATTCAAGGATTTTCTGGATAAGCTGCTGGCCCCTGCCCCCGCGATCCTGCCAGACGAGGACGCACGCCTTGCCTTGACGGCATTGCTGGTACGCCTTGCGCGTTCGGATGAAAGTTATTCTGATACCGAGCGCGACCGAATTGATCGCATCCTGCGCAGCCGCTTCCAATTGGATTCCGGGGCCGCGCAAATCCTGCGGGAACAAGGCGAAGGGCTAGAGGCCGAGGCACCTGACACGGTGCGCTTCACACGCGCGATCAAAGACGCAGTCCCTTATGAGGACCGCACAGGGGTGGTGGAAACCCTTTGGCAGGTCGCCCTTGCAGATGGCAAACGTGACGCCGAAGAGGATGCCCTGATCCGCCTTGCCGCCAACCTTCTGGGCGTCAATGACGTCGACAGTGCAATGGCGCGCAAGCGGGCGGAGAGCCGCGCATGATCGCCCTACTGCCTATGTATGACCGCAAAGAGACGGCAGCAGCAAATGATGCGTTTTGGGCCGCCATTCGCGCGGAAATTGGACAAGGGCCCGAAGCTCTCACACGTGACATGGATCTGTGGCAGGCTTGGCGCTCGCCGGATTTGTTGTTAGCGCAGACCTGCGGATTGCCCTATCGCGCTCGTCTTTATGGCGATGTCGAACTTGTGGGGACACCTGATTATGGTCTGCCGGGGTGCCCCGAAGGACATTACAACAGCGTGATGATTGCCGCAGCCGACCGCAAGGGCACTGCGTTGACGCAATTCGCCGGAAGTCGTTTTGCCTATAATGACCCGATATCGCAATCAGGCTGGGCTGCGGCGATGATGCGGATGCGCGCAGACGATATGTTGCCGGGCGAATTACTGGAAACAGGCAGTCATCAGGCCTCGGCCGAGGCCGTGGCGGAGGGGCGCGCAGATTTTGCCAGTATCGACGCGCTGACCTATCAGATGCTGCAAGACTATGAACCTGATCTGGTGTCGTCCCTATGCGAATTGGAACGCACCGAACCCACGCCAGCCCTGCCATTCATCACCGCGCTTTCGCAGGATGCAGGCGCGATCCTGTCTGCTTTGCAACGCGCACTGGACACGCTGGCGCCCGAGCACCGCGAAACCCTGCATCTGAAAAAAATCATCGCGACAACACCAAGTGACTACCTCGCGGTGCCAACCCCTCCGGGGCCAACCTTGGTGATGGACCGCCTTGCGCGCGCGCGCTAAAATCCGCTGCGCGTCGGCGTGCGCCTCATGGGTGGGCATCAGGGGTAACTTTGCCCTTTCCGGCAGTTTCCGTAGCGAAATTGCCGTTTTACCCCCTCTCGCGCCCCCTTTGCGCATTGCAATCGACCGGAAAGTTGGTCCAATAGGGGCCACTTCACATAACAGCCGGACGATGTAACCTTGACCGACGAAACCCCTGTACTCGAAATCCGCGGATTGCATAAATCCTACGGCGACTTGGAAGTGATCAAAGGGGTGGATATCACCGCCAAGCGGGGCGATGTGGTGTCTCTGATCGGCTCTTCCGGTTCCGGCAAATCCACGCTTCTGCGCTGTTGCAACCTGCTCGAAGACAGTCAGCAGGGCGATATCCTGTTCAAAGGCGAGCCAATTTCGTGGCGTGGCAGTGGGATCACCCGCCAGCCTGCAGATCCCAAGCAGGTGCTGCGCATCCGCACCAATTTGTCGATGGTGTTTCAGCAGTTCAACCTGTGGTCCCATATGACCATTCTGCAAAACGTGATGGAAGCACCGCTGACAGTGCTGAAGCGCGACCGCGCAGAGGTTGAAAAATCCGCCCGCAGGTATCTCGACCAAGTGGGAATCGGTGACAAATGCGACGTCTATCCTGCGCAGCTGTCCGGTGGCCAGCAACAGCGGGCCGCGATTGCGCGGGCGCTCTGCATGGAGCCGGAGGCGCTCTTGTTTGACGAGCCGACCTCTGCCCTTGACCCCGAGCTGGAGCAAGAGGTCGTGAAGGTCATCAAGGACCTCGCCAGCGAGGGCCGCACCATGCTTATCGTCACTCACGACATGCGTATGGCGGCTGATGTCTCCGATCATATCGTGTTCCTGCACAAGGGGCTGATCGAAGAAGAAGGCTGCCCTGACGAGATCTTTGGAAATACCCGCAGCGAACGGCTGCGGGCCTTCCTGTCGTCCACGCGACAGGCCCAATAACCAAAAACCAGACCAACACTATAACGGGAGTTACCACATGAAATCTCTGCTTCTTGGCTCTGCCGCTCTGGCACTGTCCGCAACCTTCGCAATGGCCGACACCATTCGCCTCGGCACCGAGGGCGGCTACCCTCCCTACAACTTCATCAACGATGCTGGTGAAGTTGACGGGTTCGAGCGCGAGCTGGGCGATGAGCTGTGCAAACGTGCCGAGCTGACCTGCGAGTGGGTCACCAACGACTGGGATTCGATCATCCCGAACCTGCTGTCGGGCAACTACGATGCCATCATCGCAGGCATGTCGATCACGGATGAGCGCAAAGAAGTTGTTGCGTTCACCGAAGGTTACACCCTGCCCTCGCCATCCGCTTATGCGGCAAAGTCTGAAGGGCTCGACGTGAACGCAAGCGTCGTTGCAGCCCAGTCCGGCACCATTCAAGCCGCGCACGTGGCTGAATCCGGCGCAACCCTCGTTGAATTCCCGACGCCGGACGAAACCATTGCTGCCGTGAATTCCGGCGAAGTGGACGTGGTTATGGCCGACAAGGACTTCCTTGCGCCGATCGTTGAAGAAACCGATCTCGTCTTCCTTGGCGACGTTTATCTGGGCGGTGGCATCGGCATGGCGTTCCGTCAATCCGACGATGAACTGCGCGGCAAATTCGACGCAGCGATTGCATCAATGAAAGAAGACGGCACCCTCAACGAGATGCTCGACAAATGGGAGATCGAGGGCAAGTTCTGATCGCCCCGGTCCCTAACTGAAACACGGGAGGGGGGCATCGGCCCCCTTTCCACTTTTGCCAGCGCAGCCCCTTTGCGCTAGCGCCCGCTCCCCATCAGAAGACGAGGCTCGCCATTTTTTCCTATTGCTCTGATCCGGCCACTCTGGAGGGCTTCCAGTGGCTGAGTTGCTATCTCACAACCGGCAAGCATTGGGCCTTTTACCTGTCTTTCGGGACGGTCCTATTGTTGCTGGCGATCACCGCGCCTCTGGCGCTCGCCTTCGGCTTCTTTGGTGCCAGCGCCGCCCGGTCACGTTTTCTACCGCTGGCATGGTTCGGCAAGGGATATATCGCCATTGTGCGGGGCGTACCGGACATCGCCTTTTTCCTGTTTTTTGTCATCGCCTTGGACCAAGGGATCGAATGGCTCCGCCACAAGGTGAAATGCCCCGACTGGGACGAGCCGATCCGGCAGGGCAATGACTTCCTTGTATGTCAGGTCGCCAAGATGCCGCTGAATACCGCGCCTCAGTGGATGCATGAAGTCTATGGTTTCAGCCTTGCGGTATTGACCTTTGCCATTGTGTTTGGCGCTTTTGCCGCAAACGTCCTGTTTGGCGCGATGCGTGCCGTGCCGCGCGCGCAGATCGAAACGGCTGAGGCTTATGGGATGACCACCCGTCAAACCTTCTGGCGTGTGCTTGTGCCGCAAATGTGGGTGTATGCGCTGCCGGGGCTATCCAACCTCTGGATGGTCTTGATCAAGGCAACACCATTGTTGTTCCTGCTGGGTGTCGAAGACATCGTCTACTGGGCACGCGAATTGGGCGGCTCAAAAACCACGCGCTTTACTGACTATCCACATGGCGACTGGCGCATGTGGTACTTCTTCGCGCTTCTGGTCTTCTACCTTGCCTTCACCAAAGTCTCTGAAATCGTACTGGCGCGCATTTCTCGCCGTCTTTCACATGGTCAGGCCACGTTGGCCGGAGAAGCACTGCGCAAGACGGAAGGAGCCTCCATATGAGCTGCTTTGAAACCTTTCAAGCCTATGCGCTACGCTCTCTGGGGTTTGGTGAACGGCTGTTGCCACGCAGTGATTTCACCCTGTGCGACCAGTTCGTGCTGATCGGCTCCGGCCTGATCTGGAATGTCTACTTCGGCGTTATTGCAATCGTCACTGGGTTCTTCTTTGCCAATGCGCTTGCAGTGGCCAAAAACTCTCCGAAACGCTGGCTGCGGTCGCCTGCCAATGGGTTCATTTTCGTGTTCCGTGGCTCACCGCTGTTCATCCAGTTCTTCTTCGCCTACTTCGTGTTCCTGTCGCTCAAGAGTGTGTCGCCAATCTTTGATCCGCTCTCGGCCGCGTGGCTTGGTGCTTTGATCGTGTTGTTCCTCAACACCTCCGCCTATTCTGCCGAGATCTTCTATGGTGCGCTGCGCTCAATCCCCAAAGGGGATCTGGAGGCCGCCGATGCCTATGGGCTGTCGGGATGGAGCCGCTTTCGTCGGGTGATCTGGCCCACGATGATGCGGCTGGCGTGGCCGTCGTACACAAACGAGGCGATTTTCCTCTTTCATGCCACAACGCTGGTGTTCTTCTCGGGCTTTCCCGCGTGGCGACAGAAGGGGGATGCGCTCTATTACGCCAACTACTTCGCGGATAAGACCTTCAACCCCTTTGTGCCTTATCCAATTTTGGCGTTCTATTTCATCCTGCTGACACTGGTGATCATCGGACTGTTTGGCGTTATCAATACACGCCTCAACCGTCATATGCCGCAGGAGCTGCGCCGCAAAATTCGCATACGCCCGCAGCTGATCCGCTAAAGATCACAGAGCTTTATGACCAGGGCACCTGCCCCGCAGATCTGACAGCGGGGCAGGATTTTTGTTAGCCTCGCGCTTTTGCGCGCACATATTGCCCCGGAGCCGAACCCAGAACCGGGTAGGATTTATGTGTACCCGGCGCGCGAGCTTCCACTTGCTTGCCCGAGCGTTTCTTGAGCCATGCCTCCCAACGCGGCCACCATGACCCCTCATGAAAACCGGCCTCATCCATCCATGCGTCCGCGTCCAGTTTTAGATCGTCGTTGACGTAATGGCCGTATTTGTTGCGGCTCACCGGATTAACGATACCCGCGATATGTCCGGACTGGCTGACGATAAAGTTCTTTGACCGCGACCCCATCTGCTGCACACCGCGATAGCATTGCTTCCACGCAGCGATATGATCCGTCTCGCAGGTGATCGCCATCAGCGGCACGTCGACGTCACGCACATGCAGCGTGTGACCAAAGAGTTCGAATCCATCGGTCACAAACCGATTATCCTGACACAGCCCCCGCAAATATTGCACGGCCATCTTACCCGGCAGATTGGCACCATCGCCATTCCAAAACAGCAGGTCGAACGCAGGCGGTGTTTCCCCCATCATGTAGCTTCGGATTGCCGGGCCATAGACCAAGTCATTGGCGCGCAAATAAGAGAACGTACGCGCCATGATGTAATGCGGCATGATGCCATCCTCGCCGATTTCAGCCTCAATCGCGTCGACAAAGTCATTTTGCAGGAAAGGTGTGAAATCCCCCTGATCGGAGAAATCTGTCAACGCTGTAAAGAAGGTTGCGGACTTCACCGATTTATCGCCACGTTGCTTCAGGAGCGACAACGTCAGGCTGAGCGTGGTTCCCGCGATGCAGTAGCCAACCGCATTGACTTGCTTGGTACCGCAAATTTCCTTGGTCACCTCAATAGCTTTCAGGAACCCTTCCTCGATATAATCTTCCATACCTACGTCGGCATAGTCGTGGTTCGGGTTGACCCATGACACGACAAAAAGACTGTAACCCTGATCGGTGATCCATTTGATCAGACTGTTCTTTTCTTTCAGATCAAGAATGTAGAACTTGTTGATCCAAGGCGGAAACAAAACGATCGGTGTTTCATGCACCGTCTGCGTGGTGGGGCTATATTGGATCAGCTCCATCATACGGTTGCTAAACACCACCTCGCCGGGGGTGGTTGCGATATTGCGACCGATTTCAAAGGCCGTTTCATCCGCGAGACGTACGATCAATTCACCATCATTGGCCTCTAGATCCGCGACGAGGTTTTCCAACCCGTCGATCAAGGATTGCCCATCGGTTTCCAGCGCTTTTTCCAACGCATCCGGGTTGGTCGCAAGGAAATTTGTGGGGGCCATCATGTTGATGATCTGATCGGCAAAATATCCCAGCCGCTGCCGGTCAACGCGGTCCAGATCCTCGACCTCCTCGACGGCAGTGCGGATGGCTTCTGCATTGGTTAAATATTGATCACGCAGGAATTTGAAATAAGGGTTGGTCTCCCACATCGGGTTGGAGAAGCGGCGATCAGTCGACCTTGGCGGCTCTGCGGTTTGGGTTTCCATCTCATCAGATTTCAACGCGCTAGCCATGATTTGCTGGGCCTCGGCAAAGTTCTGAACCGACTTTCCCCAATACTGCACCTGCTGTTCCAGCAACCGTGTGGGATTTTGCGCCATCGCCGCCCAATAGGAGGATGCTGCACGCGCGAAAAGTTCTTGATTCGGAGCGTCCAAACCGGGGTTGTGGGTCTTCTTCTGCGCCAAAACATCCATCAAACGCTTCGACAGGTGCTCCACCCGCACCAGATTTTCCTTAAGTTGGTCAATCTGTTCCGCGGATGGTGCGTCTATATCCTTGTGCGTTGTTGTCATCTTAAGGAAACCCTTTTAATCTTTCTGCTGTGCAGAATACTTGCCCTGCCATTCTACGGCAAAGCGGCGAAAGGTCCGAATCCCCCGACTTGAGTCGGCAAAGATGAACCCAAACCGCGGCACGAAAAGCACCGCCAAGGAGACGCGCATGCGCTACATGATGTCCTACGACCTGATGGAGACGGTTCGTAACGCGAACCAGTGGTTTGGCGCGACGGCGCTGTCCATGGCCTCCTACCCTGCCTTTGCGGCGCTCCCCAATCCAATGTTGAGCTGGATGGCCGCATGGGGGCAGGTTACAGAACGCAGTTTTGAGCGAATGGTAGCCAAGCCCGACTGGGGTATTCCGGCCACCACCCTGCCTGATGGTAAGGACCATTTGGTAGAAGTCGATACCGTTGTCGAAAAACCTTTTGGCGATCTCATTCATTTCCGGGTAACCGACCGCGCCGAGCAGCCGCGCAAGGTGTTGGTTGTTGCTCCGATGTCCGGCCATTACGCGACGCTCCTGCGCTCTACCGTCAAAAGCCTGATCGAGAACTGCGAAGTCTACGTGACAGACTGGCACAATGCCCGCGATATTCCGGTCTCTGCGGGCAAGTTCGATGTGGAGGATTACACGCTCTACCTCGTTGACTTCATGCGTGAACTCGGTCCCGATACCCATGTGGTTGCCGTCTGTCAGCCCGCGCCGCTGACTCTCGCGGCCACGGCCTATCTGGCGGAGATCGACCCTAAAGCGCAGCCTTCGTCGCTGACACTGATCGGCGGTCCGGTCGATCCCGATGCAACGCCCACCGATGTCACCGATTTTGGCCACCGCGTCACCATGGGCCAACTCGAGCAAACCATGATCCAGCGTGTCGGTTTCAAATATAAAGGTGTGGGCCGTGCGGTTTATCCCGGCCTGCTGCAGCTGGCTTCATTCATGTCGATGAACATGGACCGCCATTCCAAGGCATTTTCGGAGCAGATCCTGCGCGTCAGCCGCGGTGAGGCCACTGATCACGACGCGCACAACCGTTTTTACGATGAATATCTCGCAGTAATGGATATGCCTGCGGAGTTTTATCTCTCAACCGTAGAGCGGGTGTTTAAGAACCGTGAGATCGCCAAGAACGAGTTCACCGTGCAGGGTCATAAGGTCGACATTGGCAAGATCACCGATGTCGCGGTCAAAACTGTTGAAGGGGCCAAGGACGATATCTCTGCCCCCGGTCAGTGCATCGCCGCGCTTGATCTCTGTACCGGCTTGCCCGATTCGAAAAAGGCCAGCCATGTCGAACCCGATGCAGGGCACTATGGCATCTTTGCAGGTCGGTCCTGGCGCAACAACATTCGCCCGTTGGTGATTGACTTCATGGATGCAAACACCCGAAAGTCCTCGCGCAAACAGCCAAGTAAGACTGCAGCCAAATAGAGGAGCTTCCTATGCCCAGCACATCACCCGACGCTCTCGGTTTTTCATGTGCTTGTGGCAGCCTCTCCGGACATATTGATGCGGCTGCAGTAAAACAGGGGACACGCATAGTCTGCCACTGCGCGGACTGTCGCGCGGTTGAGCTTTATCACGGCGCGCCGGATCCAAAAGACAGCGGCGTGGACCTGCTACAACTGAACCCCGACATGGTCAAAATTGATCAGGGCGCAGAGCATTTACAACTGCTGCAATTGTCGCCAAGAGGGCTATATCGTTGGTACGCTGGGTGTTGCGGTACGCCTATGTTCAACAGCTTGCGCAAACCCCGGCTGCCTTTCATCGCTCTACGCAGTGCGCTTTTTGCAGAGCCTGATCGGCTTGGAAAAGTCGTGGCGCAAGCCTTCATTCCGCAGGTAGGCAAACCCCCGCGCCACGAGGGGGCCGCTCGGATGACCATGAAGCTCGCAAGCCGGATGATTTCTGCTTGGGTATCTGGACGCTGGCGACAGACACCCCTTTTTGACATCGAAAGCGGGTTGCCCGTGGCGCAGCCACGGGTCCTGTCAAAAGCAGAACGCAAGGCTCTGACAAAAGACTCTTAAACCTAATATCAGGCGCTCGCGCGATATTCAGAGGTCAATTGCAGGACGTCTTCGGAAACGGGCTCCGAAGTAGCTGCGGTACTGTCCACTGCTGGAGTTTCCACAGCCACGGGACGCCGCCGGGACCGGCGGCTTGTCCAGACAGGTTCGGGCAGGGGATCAAGGGTTTCTTCGCGCTCGGGCTGTCGCCCGTGTTCACCAACAATCCAGTTGTGTAAAATAGCCGATACCCGATCCGGTTGTTCCATCAAAGGCAGATGACCAGCATCCTCGATCATTTCGATCCGGGCATTTTTCATCAGTTCCGCAGTGAACAACTGCCGTTTCACCGGGATGATTTGGTCATGAACGCCACAGATCACCAATCCAGGCTGATCCGCCCGCATCAATGTGGCCTGTTGGTCCGACCGGCGCTGCAACATGCGACTTTGGGATACAAAAACATCCGCCCCAAGATCCTCTGCCATATCGGCAAGCTGCCCCATCACCTGATGCCGCAACGGTCCCGGCGCGAGTGCTGATGCCGGAATGACTTCTTCCATCACGCCGCGCAATCGCCCGGAACGGGCACGGATAATCCATGGTTCACGTTCTGCCGCTTTGGCAGGGGTTTCAGGCAGCGGCGTCGATCCGATCAGGCAAATCCCTGCTATGCGATCCGGCGCCTCCTGCAGCATTGCCATGGCGATCGAACCGCCAAGCCCGGCACCAACGACAGTGAACTTTTCAGGCATATGAACCAACAGCGAGGCGGCAACATCCTCGACCCTGTCAGCATTGAGAACCGGCGCAACCGTCACCGGCACGTGCCGTGACAATAATCGGATCTGGGGTTCCCAGACCCGTCCATCACTCATGAATCCCGGCACAACCACCAAAGGATGCGCCAACAACTGCGCTGGTTCAATCATATACATCTGCCCGTATTTCATGCGCCTATCTGTGGCGCTTGGGTTCACTACACGTCCCAAAGTGCGGGGCAGCAAGGACTTTTTTATTTTGCGCAAAATTGGTTAAGGATGTGTGTCTTCCTCAATACCCAGCCCACCGAAACGCACCGTTCTCGGCAAGTGGTGAATAGGGGTTATGCGCTACTTCCCAGATATGCCCATCCGGCGCGCGGAAATATCCGATGGTGCCACCCCAAAACACAGCCCCTGCCTCACGCAGCACCGAGGCTCCCGCCGCGCGCGCGCGCTCCATGAGTGCTGTGACGTCTTCGGCTTTGCGCACATTATGGCTCAGGGTCATGGCCCCAGTTCCGAGGTCCTCAACAGGCAGGTTCATATCCTCAGCCAGTTTCTCCAGCGGATAAAGCCCGATCGTTTGAGAAATCAGATCGAACGCAATGATGCCTTCTTCGCTCTCAACACGCTTCCAGCCCAGGCTTTCATAAAACTGCGCTGAGGCCTCCATATCACGCACCCCAAGCGTGATCAGGCTAATTCGTTGCTCCATTGTTCAATCCTCTCACATACAATTAACGCGCTTTCTTGCTACCTCATGCATGAACAAAAAGCGAACATTTAATTCGCATTCCCGCAGCAAACCTCCTCAACCGCTTTTTCAATAAGCGCCAAGCAGGCCTCATCGGAAAACCGATGACCGGCATCCTTTACCAACGTCAGTTGCATATCTTCGCAGGTCGCATGATCCAGCAGTCGCAATGCTGTGTCGGTAGAAACCGCTGTGTCTGCTGTCCCTTGCAGACAGCGCACAGGAAACGGTAAATTCAAATCGCCGCGCAACACCAGATTCTGGCGTCCGTTTTCCACCATCCGCTTGGTCACCACATAAGGTTCCATATAGTCGCTTGGCAATTCCACCCGACCATGGCGCTCCAGCTCCGCCTTCTGCGCGTCGGTGAAATTGGCCCAATAGCCATCCTCAGTGAAATCGGGTGCCGCCGCGATGGTCACCATCCCCTTGATCCGCGCTGCCCGCGCTTTGGCCAGCAAGAGTGCCTGCCAACCGCCCATAGAGGAGCCAACCGGCACGATCTCACCTTCGGTCAATGCATCCACCGCCGCCAGCGTGTCTGCGTGCCAATCGCCGATGCAGCCCTCCTCAAACTGACCTGAGCTCTCGCCATGCCCGGAGTAGTCGAACCGCAGGAACGCCTGGCCGCGCGCCTTGGCCCACTCCTCCAGAAACAACGCCTTGGTGCCCTCCATGTCGGATTTCAATCCGCCTAAGAACACCACGCAGGGCCCCTGCCCTTCGGTCTTGTGATAGGCAATACGTCGTCCTTCAGCGGTGTCCAGATACTGCGGCGCCATTTGCATTCTCCCTAAAGCCTTGGTCGTCCCCACATGCCACGGCGGAGCGAGATTCGCCAATTCTCCACCTCTTCTAACGCGAAATATCCCGGGGAGCGCGAGGGGCAGCGCCCCTCGCCCACACTGTCAGCAATTTTCCAACCGACACCTTGACCTTATCCGCCCCCTCGGCCAAACAGCAAACACACATATAACCCGCAACCGGGCGTTCAGTGGGCGCCAAACCGACGAGGAGAGCCAGCCTATGGCCCAGATTTCCCTCACATTCCCCGATGGCAACGCACGTTCCTACGACGCAGGGATTACCCCTGCCGAGGTCGCTGCCGACATCTCCACCTCGCTTGCCAAAAAAGCGATCTCCGCCACCGTGGACGGTCAGCACTGGGACCTGCAATGGCCCGTGACCAAGGATGCCGCCATCGCCATCCACACCATCAAGGACGAGGCGCAGGCCAATGAGCTGATCCGCCACGACCTCGCCCATATCATGGCGCGCGCGGTGCAAGAGATATGGCCAGACACCAAGGTCACCATCGGTCCGGTCATTGAAAATGGCTGGTACTACGATTTCGACCGCGCCGAACCGTTCACGCCCGAAGATCTCGGCACCATCGAAAAGAAGATGAAAGAGATCATCAACAAGCGCGAGCCGGTGACCACCGAGGTTTGGGACCGCGCACGTGCGGTGCAGTATTACACCGACAACAACGAGCCCTATAAGGTCGAACTGATCGACGCCATTCCCGGCGACGAGCCCTTGCGCATGTATTGGCACGGCGATTGGCAGGATCTCTGCCGCGGCCCGCACCTGCAGCACACCGGCCAGGTGCCCGGTGACGCGTTCAAACTGATGTCCATTGCAGGTGCCTATTGGCGCGGCGACAGCGATCGCGCCATGCTGCAGCGCATCTATGGCGTCGCCTTCACCGGCAAGGAAAAGCTCAAGGCGCATCTGACCATGCTGGAAGAGGCTGCCAAGCGCGACCACCGCAAGCTGGGCCGCGAGATGAACCTCTTCCACATGCAGGAAGAAGCGCCTGGCATGGTGTTCTGGCACCCCAACGGCTGGCGCATCTACACCACCTTGCAGGACTACATGCGCCGCATGCAGGACAAGGGCGGCTATGTCGAGGTCAACACCCCGCAGGTCGTGAACCGCAAACTCTGGGAAGCCTCGGGTCACTGGGACAACTACCAGGAAAACATGTTCATCGTGGAGGTCGACGAGGACCACGCCCGCGAGAAAGCGGTGAACGCGCTAAAGCCGATGAACTGCCCCTGCCATATTCAGGTGTTCAATCAGGGTCTCAAATCCTATCGTGACTTGCCGCTGCGCATGGCGGAATTTGGCTCCTGTAACCGGTATGAACCCTCGGGTGCGATGCATGGAATCATGCGGGTGCGCGGCTTTACCCAAGACGATGGCCATATCTTCTGCACTGAAGAGCAGGTTGAGGCGGAAACGAAGGAATTTGTCTCCTTCCTCGCCAAGGTCTATCAGGATCTCGGTTTTGAAAAATGGCGCGTAAAGCTCTCTACCCGCCCCGAAAAACGGGTGGGCACAGAAGAAAGCTGGGATCAAGCCGAAGCCGCGCTTGCCGCAGGCATCCAAGCGGCAGGATACGAGTATGAGCTGCAAGAGGGTGAAGGCGCTTTCTACGGCCCGAAACTCGAGTTTGTTTTGACCGATGCCATTGGCCGCGACTGGCAATGTGGCACCCTGCAAATCGACCCCAACCTGCCCGAGCGTCTGGATGCAACTTACATCGGTCAGGACGGCGACAAGCACCGCCCGTTGATGCTTCACCGCGCCACATTGGGCTCTTTCGAGCGGTTCATCGGCATCTTGATCGAAGAACACGCGGGCAAGCTGCCGTTCTGGCTCGCACCACGTCAGGTGGTTGTCGCCTCGATCACGTCGGAGGCCGATGACTATGTGAACGAGGTCGTCGCAACCCTTCGCGACGCCGGTGTGCGGGCCGAGGCCGACATCCGCAACGAGAAGATCAACTACAAGGTCCGCGAACACTCCGTGGGAAAGGTGCCGGTCATTCTCGCCGTCGGCCACCGCGAGGTCGAAGAGCGCACGGTTTCGGTGCGCCGCCTTGGCGAAAAGCAAACCAAGGTCGAAAGCCTCACAAATGTTACAGAAGAGCTCGCGAAGGCCGCGACGCCGCCGGATCTTCTGTAACAATTCTCGAGATTCCTGCAATGAACGGCCCCCAATCGGGGGCCGTTTTGTTACAACCACGCGAAAACCGAGGAAATATACGGTTCAACTGTGGCCGTTCTCTAACATCGACTGACGCAGGCGTGAGCCACGTGCTCGTGAGTTTGTTTACCCATCAATCCCCGGTTAGTGTGTACTTGTCACTAAAGACGACGCATATCACTTCAGGAGGACACGCGTATGTCGACCACTAAGAAAACCCTTGCTGTTGCCGGCGCTGTTGCCGCAGCACTGACCGCAGTTACTGCTCCGCATGCATCCGCACAGGCCAAAGAAAAATGCTACGGCGTCTCTCTTGCAGGCGACAATGACTGCGCCGCCGGTCCCGGCACGACCTGCGCAGGTACTTCGACCGTTGATTATCAAGGCAACGCATGGACCCTCGTTGACGCAGGCACCTGCGCCGATATGGACCTGCCTGCAATGGCAGACGGCACGGCGCGTAACGGCTCTCTGGAGCCGCTGGAGCGCGACCTGCCCGCATAATCCACTGCGATACATTTCCGTGGGGGCGCACAATCGCGCCCTCGCGACCTGCTCCGTGTTGATTGACACGACTGTCTCTCTCCCTTCGCTTCATCGAAAAGAGGTGCGCCATGCCCGCACGTTCAGAGCATTCTCGCCTGCCGAACGCCGCAGGTGTCGGTTATAAACCTCAGCATTTTCAGGCAATCATGGAAGATGCGGGCACGGTCGAATGGCTCGAAATTCATGCGGAAAACTACATGGGCGACGGCGGTCGTCCCTTGGCGCAATTGCGTCACCTGTCTGAGCGCTTTCCAATTTCGGTGCATGGTGTGGGTCTGTCGATCGGTGGCGAAGGTCCCCTTGACCCAGATCACCTCGCCCGGCTGAAACACCTTGTCGGCTGGCTGAAACCAGCGAGCTTTTCCGAGCATCTGGCATGGTCGACCCATGATACTCATTTCTACAACGACCTGCTGCCGTTGCCTTACACGGATGCCACGCTCACTCGCGTCTGTGATCACATCAATCAGGTACAAGACCTGTTGGGACGGCAGATGCTGCTGGAGAACCCTTCAAGCTACCTCGCATTTGCTGAGAGTACCTGGGCAGAACCAGCATTCCTGAATGAGATTGCAAAGCGCACCGGCTGCGGGTTGCTCTTGGATGTGAACAACGTCTTTGTCTCGGCCACCAATCTTGGGTATCGGCCACAGGAATATATTGACGCCTATCCACTTGATCTGATCGGTGAAATTCACTTGGGCGGGCATGACGAAGACGAAGATGACCATGGCCGCCCGCTGCTGATCGACAGCCACGGCGCAGAAGTGGTAGATCCTGTCTGGTCGCTGCTGGCCCATACGCTGGTGCGCTCGGGGCCCAAACCAACACTGGTGGAATGGGACACCGATGTGCCTGATTGGCCAGTGCTGGAAGCCGAGGCGGCCCGCGCCGCGAATGCTCTGCACGCAGTCAGAGTGCCGGCCTGATGTCACGCGAAGAGCAATTCACCCGCGCCATTCTGGATGCGCGCGAACCCGTCCCCGAGGGGCTGATGGATGGCGTCGCGCGGCCCGCGGGGCGTCGTTTTAGCGTCTATCGCAACAATGTCGCCGTCTCCCTTACCGAGGCTTTGCATCAGGGGTTTCCTGTCATCGCGAAGCTTCTGGGACAACAGAACATGGACGGTCTGGCCGCAATGTACCTGCGCGCCCATCCGCCGTCCTCACCGTTGATGATGCATTACGGCGCGGGCTTTCCCGAGCTTTTGGAAAACCTCGAACAGCTCTCCCACCTGGGTTATCTGGGCGATGTGGCGCGATTGGAACTTGCCCTGCGCCGCAGCTACCATGCGGGTGATGCCACACCGTTGGACCCCGCGCGCCTTGGTGCGATGGCTCCCCAAGATTTGATGCGTTGCCGTCTGCACTTTGCACCCGCGATGGGCCTGATGCGCTCAGATTGGCCGATTTTCTCCATTTGGCGCTATAACACCGAGCCAAACGCACCTAAACCGCAGGCTGGCGCCGAAGACCTATTGATCACTCGACCCGAATTTGACCCCATTCCGCAACTGCTTCCCAAGGGCAGTGCGGTCTGGATTGCCGCGCTTCAGGCAGGCGAGACACTCGGAGATGCAACCGAAGCCGCTACAAATGAATTTCCTGATTTCGACCTCAGCGCCCCCTTGGCGCTCCTGATCGAGGGCTTGGCCCTCACCGACCTCTCGCAATAGGACTTCCCATGACCGCGTTGATTTCACTGCATAACGCCGCGTTCAACCTGATTGAGCGCGCGGGCAATTGGCTGATGCCGCTGTTTGCCCGTTTCACCTTTGCAGCTGTTTTGCTGCTTTATTACTGGAACTCCGGCCTGACCAAGCTGGGAGACGGGATCTTCGGACTGTTCTCCCCTTCAATCGGAGCCTACAGCCAGATTTTCCCGAAACAACTCGAAGCCGCTGGCTACGACGTGTCGCAGTTCGGTATCTTTCAGTGGTTGGTGGTGATGGCTGGCACTTACGCCGAATTCTTGCTGCCGCTGCTGATCGTGATCGGGCTTGCTACGCGCCTCGCCGCTCTTGGCATGATCGGTTTTGTGGTGGTGCAGTCTCTCACCGATGTTTACGGGCACGGCGCGACGGACACCAAAACACTGGGTGCATGGTTTGATCGCTTTTCTGACAGCGTCATAATGGATCAACGGCTGTTGTGGGTCTTTGTGCTGGTGTTTCTGGTCGTAAAAGGTGCAGGCGCGCTATCGGTTGATGCCCTCTTGCGTCACCGCCGCGCCGCAACCCAGGCCTGAAGTAGCATCCCTTCTCCTTAGAAACGGCGCGTCTGAACCGACCAGACGCGCCGTTTTTCTATCTAGAATAGGGTTTCTCAGGCCACGCCGAGCGCTGATTTTACATCAGCGTTCCAACCGAGAAAAAACCGCCCTTCAGCCTCAATCAGCGGGCGTTTCATCAGACTCGGATGCTCTGCCACCAGTTCCAGTGGGGGTCTTGCACGTTCTTCCTCGCTCAAGCCACGCCACGTGGTCGAGCGGGTGTTAAGCAATGTGTCTGGAAATTGAGCATAAGCTTGCTCCATCACATCTGCCGGGACTCCATCTTTGCGGACATCCACAAAATCAGCCGCAGGCAATGATTTCAGTGCCTTGCGACATGTGTCGCATGTTTTCAGACCATAGAGCTTCACTTCAGCTTTCCCTTGCGCATGAAAGTTTCACACAATTTACGGTAGAGTCCCACCGATTTCCTTTGATTTTTCAAAACCCCGTGCCACACTAAAACGGGCCTGCGTTAACCAAGGGCTTGGATCACCTGGACTTGGGCGTCGTTTGTTCGCCTCGGGACGGGAGATTGAAAGGTACTTTGAGCATGCTCAAAGTGAAGTGCAAGTGAGAAGGAGACACGGGACATGCCAACTGGCACCGTGAAATGGTTCAACACCACCAAGGGCTATGGTTTTATTGAACCCGATGAGGGCGGCAAGGACGTGTTTGTCCATATTTCCGCCGTCGAACGCTCTGGCCTGACCGGCCTGGCTGACAACCAAAAAGTGGGATATGAGCTGAGCGAAGGCCGAGATGGCCGACAAATGGCCGGCGATATTCGCCCGCTTTAAGGCCCCTCCCCCATAAAGATCTCTGCGTCCGACCCACGCTTCTGTGGCTTGGGCGCAGTTTTTCTATTCCACAATCTCAAATCCGGCGCGCAGATTTCATGCCGTGGGTCAGTTCGGCTTGCGCAGGTATTCCGTCAGGACGCAGGTTGGCGTTTCCGTTCTCAATGGCAGACGCGCACCGATACGCCACTGGCTTTCGTCAAATGACGGAAAGAAGGCATCTGCATCAGGAATATCAAGCGCGACTTCGGTTATCATCAACCGGTCCGCGATTTCCAGCATGCCTTTATAGATCCCTGCCCCACCGATCCCATAGATACGCGCATAGCCCTCGCGCCGCGCCAAGGCAACGGCGTCCTCGATCGTTTTCACTACGGTTTCAGCCGCATCCGGGTTTGAGGACACAACAATATTCAGCCGGTTTTTCAGGGGCTTTACGGGTAAACTGTCCCAGGTGTTGCGCCCCATAATGATAGCCCCGCCCAGCGTTTCGCGCTGAAAGGCTTTTAAATCTTCGGGCGCGTGCCACGGAATATCGTTGTCCTTGCCGATGGCCGCGTTTCGAGCCCGAGCGACGATAAGTGTGATCATGAAAGTACCTGTATGTATCTGGAGCGTTCAAACCGCGACGGGCGCTTTGATGGTGGGATCAGGATCATAGCCGATGACCTCAAAATCCTCGTATTTGAAATCAAAAAGCGACGTCACATTCCGCGCGATGCGAATTTGTGGCAGCTGTTTCGGGCGGCGCGACAGTTGCAGCTTCACTTGTTCCATGTGGTTTGAGTAAATATGCGCATCCCCCATGGTGTGCACAAATGTCCCAACCTCATAGCCGGTTACATGCGCAAGCATCTGCAAAAGCAGCGCATAAGACGCGATGTTGAACGGAACACCAAGGAACATGTCCGCGGAGCGTTGATAAAGCTGCAGATGCATTTTTCCGCCCAATACGCGTACCTGCCAGAGACTATGACAGGGCGGCAGCGCCATATCGGGAACGTCGGCAGGGTTCCATGCAGTCACAATCAGGCGGCGGCTGTCGGGGCTATTGCGGATCATTTCCACCAGATCGCTGATCTGATCCACCGTGCCCGCACGATACAGCGGCTCATCCCCCAAAGTGCCCTCTGCCAGTTCAAGTCGCGGAAACTTGCGCCACTGGTAACCATAGACCGGCCCAAGGTCGCCATTTTCATCCGCCCACTCGTCCCAGATCGAAACACCATTGTCTTTCAGGTATTTGATGTTGGTATCACCGGACAAAAACCACAGAAGCTCGTGAATGATGGAGCGCAGGTGCAGCTTTTTCGTGGTGACCAGCGGGAAGCCATCGGCAAGATCATACCGCTGTTGCATGCCGAAACACGACAGAGTGCCCGTACCGGTGCGGTCCGTCGTCTCGACCCCGTGGTCAAGGATATGCTGCAAGGCGTCGTGATATTGCTGCATGGCGCGGGCCTCCTGTTTGCCCTCCGGTGATACCGCGCCAACTGGACAGTTCCAAGCAGTTTACCCTGCCACCCTCGACATTCCAGCCTCAGAACTTAGGTTGACCCACGACACCGTATTATTTTGACTGCTGGAAAGAAGGACGTCCCATGCCGCTCAAGTATCTGCACACCATGGTCCGAGTGAAAGATCTCGAAAAATCCATGGCTTTTTATGAACTTCTGGGTTTGAAGGAAATTCGCCGCCACGACAGTGAAGGCGGACGTTTTTCGCTGATCTTCATGGCACCTCCAGGCCAGGAAGAGGCTCCTATTGAATTGACGTGGAACTGGGATGGCGATGATGAACTGCCCTCGGACAGCCGTCACTTTGGCCATCTCGCCTATGAGGTCGATAATATCTATGAGATGTGCCAGCACCTGATGGACAATGGCGTCACCATCAACCGCCCGCCGCGCGATGGGCGTATGGCTTTTGTCCGCTCCCCTGACAATATCTCTATCGAGTTGCTGCAGGCAGGAGAGGCGCTTGCCGCTGCCGAGCCATGGGCAAGTATGGAAAACACCGGTCACTGGTAAGCGTGTGCCGCCTATTGAGATATTCGGCTGATCGCACTTTCGAGGTGCAGCACGAGATCGCTGAGTTCTTTTCTAAACCGATGTAAAAACAGCCCGGATCTGGCTCATGCCAGTCCGGGCTGATTGACAGCTTTCGCTGAAAGACCTGACTTGTCCGCGACAAATATCACGGACCGCCCAGTTCAAATCACGCTCGCGAGAAGAGAGAGCGCAACTTCAGTAACAGTATTGCAGCACCATTCCTGCACTGGTCGGGTGTCCCATGGGGTCACCGTCGCAGCATACCCGAAACAATGGGTAGCAACGTATTACATTCTTAACTGACAGATTGCCGAATTCTCCGGCTTCGGCAGTACCTCGGTTGCTTCTGCAACCGCCCCCATCTTACCATTTGAACCGTATCACGGCGTTTGGTTTGACCGGGTTGACAGATTTACCTTCTGATTTAATCCAATTGGCTGTTTTCGGCAGAGCCGAAATTGGCAAAAGGAGCAGACGTAAAACTGTCTTACATGTTCCACGAACCTTGCGGCCCGAAAAACGGTTTTTAATAGATGTAGCGAATCTGGTCAGACCAGTACCGCTCCATACGCTTGAGGGAACCAGTGATATCCTCGATCCCTTCGGCGCTGATTACGCCTTTGTTTTCCAGACCCTCAGCATGACGTGAAAACAGCGACGCAACGATGTCGCGAATTTCACGACCACGGGGGGTCAGGCGAACGCGAACCGACCGACGGTCGATTTCGCAGCGTTGATGGTGCATATAGCCCATCTCCACCAGTTTCTTCAGGTTGTAGCTGACGTTGCTACCCTGATAGTAGCCACGGGTTTTGAGTTCCCCCGCAGTCACTTCATTGTCGCCGATGTTAAACAGCAACAGAGCCTGCACCGCGTTGATGTCAAGGACACCCACGCGTTCAAACTCGTCCTTGATTACATCCAACAACAAGCGGTGCAGACGCTCCACCAGTGCAAGTGCATCAAGATAACCAGTCATGAACCCTTTGCGGTCCAGCTGGCTGATTGGTCGTTCCATACTCATTCAGCATCTCCGAATCGAAATTGCTTCATGACAAATGTGACTGGAATTTCCTGAAAATGCGTTAAACCGGATTTCTCTTTTATTTTTGGTATGTTCTAGAGATTTCATCGATCAGAGCGTTAAACCGTTCCGGTGCCGGTGCCTGACCCGTTACCCATTGGTAAAGATCCTGATCGTTTTCCCGCAAAAGGTGATCGTATTCACCCAGTTGCGCGTCGGTCATTTCAGCCAGATTCGCAGCGGCAAAACCAGACAGCAAGATATCCATCTCTTTGATGCCGCGTCTCATGGAGCGCATCGTCAAGCGTTTGATGCGAATTTCACGGCTCTCTTCCAGATCAGCCTGCGCCTCGATCATTCTGCGGACTCCTGCGTGGCGACGAGACGGCGCAACGTCTTTTCAAGACGCCCGGCACGTTCGGCCTGTTGGCGCAAGTCTTCGCGCAAGCTACGCAATTCTCGTGCAATTGCTGCCATATCTTCCCCAAGCGTATCCTCGCTTGGTGCCGAAAGATCATCGCCCTCACCAGTCAAAAGCCAGCTCATCGACACATTCAACAGGCCAGACAGCATCGAGAGCTTATTGGCGCGTGGTTCAGACAGATCCTGCTCCCAACCGATCAGTGTGGTTTTCTTCACACCCATGCGGCGGGCCAGCTGCCCTTGGGTCATCCCTGCACTTTCGCGTGCGGCAGCAACGCGATCGCCAAAAGTCGCAGCATCGGGGCCATACCAGTCATTCATAATGTCGGTCATGCGGTCTCTCCTAAGTGGACGACTTGATTGCCGTTTGGCGCCACCCTAAGAGTTTTGAAGATGACATTCAAACCGAGGTCCGACATGTCCATTCTCTCTGCGACACTTTCCCGCGTGAAGCCTTCTCCGACCATTGCCGTCACCAACAAAGCACGCGAATTGAAGGCGGCGGGGCGTGATGTGATCGGCCTCGGCGCAGGTGAACCCGATTTTGACACGCCGCAATCGATCAAAGACGCAGCGGTGCGGGCCATCGCTGAGGGGAAAACCAAGTACACAGCCGTCGACGGTATCCCGGAACTAAAGCAAGCCATCTGCGAGAAGTTCAAGCGTGACAATGGTCTCGAGTATCGCCCCGAGCAGGTCACCGTGAACTCGGGTGGTAAGCAGACGCTCTATAATGCATTGATGGCGACGCTAAATCCGGGGGATGAGGTCATCATCCCCGCGCCTTATTGGGTGAGCTATCCCGATATGGTTCTTCTCGCCGGGGGCACGCCCGTGGCAGTTGAGGCCAGCCTTGAGACCAATTTCAAGCTGACGCCAGATCAGCTCGACGCTGCAATCACTGATAAGACCAAGTGGTTCATCTTTAATTCTCCGTCCAACCCAACCGGTGCCGGCTATTCTCGTACCGAACTGAAGGCGCTGACGGATGTGCTGATGCGCCATCCGCATGTCTGGGTGATGACCGACGATATGTATGAGCATCTTGCGTATGACGACTTTGAGTTCTGCACCCCGGCGCAGGTGGAACCCGGCCTTTATGACCGGACGCTCACATGCAACGGTGTCTCTAAGGCCTACGCAATGACGGGCTGGCGGATTGGCTATGCCGCAGGACCAGAGGCGCTGATTGCCGCCATGCGTAAAGTGCAATCGCAATCTACGTCAAATCCCTGTTCCGTCAGCCAATATGCAGCGCTGGAAGCATTGACGGGTCCGCAGGATTTCCTTGAAAGCAACAACAAGATATTTGTACGCCGCCGCAATCTTGTGGTGTCGATGTTGTCTGAGATCGAGGGGCTCACCTGCCCAGTGCCGGAGGGAGCGTTTTACGTCTACCCTTCCATTGCTGGCCTTATCGGCAAGACAACCCCAAAAGGCGTGGTCATCAATACCGACGAGGATTTTGCAAGCGCCCTCCTGGAAGAAGCTGATGTCGCGGTGGTCTTTGGCGCAGCCTTTGGCCTGTCACCAAATTTCCGCGTGAGCTACGCAACCTCTGACGAGGCGCTCAAAGAAGCCTGTAGCCGCATTCAACGGTTCTGTGCTGCGCTGAGCTGATTTTGCGTGGACCGAGTGCTGCGTGGCAGCGCTCGGTTGCGCGGGCTATTCCTCAAATTTTGAACCATATGAGGTTTTGCGCTGCGCTTCGCGCACCGCGGTGGGGCGGCGGCCGCGCCTGCGGCGCGGCCGCCGCCCGGCCCAACCGGGCCAATGTCGCTTACCCTTGGGTAAGGGACATGCATGGGCGGGAGCTCTCCCGAACAAGTGGCGCTCAAAAACCATTCCTCTTTTCGATTTTTAGCCCCCTTTGCCCTAGAGCTCGGGCCTGATACGTTAAATCGACTGTCCAATCTCTTTCAGGGTTTTCATGACAACTGCCTTACCCGACTACTATTTTCGCATCCGCGAGAACGGTGCAATCGTGTTCCGTCTCGACACCGAGAACCGCAATCGTCGTATTGAAATGGACCAAATCGCGGTGGTGAATCTCAGGAAAGGCGAGATAAAGCCCCACGGCGACACTGTCCTGAGCGCTGAAGATGAAGCCGCAATTGAAGCATGGGTCATTGAACGCACAGAACTGCTGCTGCATCGGGAGGTTGATGACATTCTGCGCACGGTAGACCACCTCAACCTGACCACTCAGTGGGCGCAATCACGGGCCAGCGACGATCAACTTGATGCGGTGACCGACACGCTGCTGTTGGCGATGCATGATCTGCGCAATGTGCTGGTGCGCAAAAAAGCCGACCGTCTGGAGCAGGATCGATAACCCTGCCGCACACGATCGGCCTTTCATGAAAGACGTACGTAATACGCTGAGCGGCCTAGCACGCGTTAGGCGGAGCCGGCCATCGCATCGCTCGGCGGTACATTCCCCGATGGAGGGGTCTGGACGCGCCGTAGTGCGTGGAGCCAAAAACGCAGCAATAGCAGAACACCCGCCGTGCTGAGGCCGAGGATCAACCCGATCCAGACACCGACCCCGCCCATTTCCGCGCGAAACCCGAGGATGTAGGAGGTCGGAACCCCTACCGCCCAATAGCTGAGTGCTGCCATCACCATTGGCACGCCTGTATCCAGCAACCCGCGCAACAGCCCCAGCGCAATCGCCTGCATGCCATCCATCAGCTGAAACAGCCCGGCCATGGCCAAAAGGGACACACCAATTGCGAGGATCTCGGGTTTTTGTGGATCATCTGGATCAAGGAACAGCAGGATCAAAGGTTCCGGCGCAAGAAAGAACACCAACGCTGTTGCCACCGCGATCACCAGAGAGGCCACCGTTACGACAATTGCTCCGCGTACCATATGCGCTTTATCCCCACGGCCCAACGCATTGCCCACACGAATGGTCGCCGCATTGGAGAGCCCAAGATGTGCCATGAATGTAAGACCAGCGACTGAGACCGCGATGCCATGCGCGGCCAGTGGCACCGTGCCGAGCCACCCCATCATCAGGGCAGAGGCGGAGAACAAGCTGACTTCGCACAGAGTTGTCAAACCGATGGGGAGACCATGGCGCACAATCTCACGCATCATCTCCCAGTCAGGGCGTTGCAGATTGCGCAGCAGGTCATGTTCCGGCAAGCGCCACAGGGCGTAGGCCACCACAGCAACAACCGAAACGGATTGTGTCGCCAATGAAGCAAGTGCTGCACCTTGCAGGCCCATCTCCGGCAAGCCGAGATGACCAAAGATCAGCACGTAGTTCACGATTGAATTGACCACCGCAGCCATCACCGTGATCCAAAGCACCACCTGCGTGCGTTCCAGTCCCGCCAGATAGGATTTCAGCACCATCACCAATAGTGCTGGAAAAATCCCCCAACCCGCGATCCGCAGATAGGTACCAGCATCCGCAGCAACCTGTGCTTCTTGTCCTGCCGCCAGAAGGATGGCTTCCGAATACCACATCAAAGGCATCGACAGCACGCCATAGACCACTGACAACCACAGCCCCATACGGGTGGAGCGGCGAATACGGCGATGATCATCCGTCGCCACGGCAGAGGCGACCATAGGCATCACAGCAAAGGCAAAACCAGCACCAAGGATAAACCATACAAAGAAGAACGACTGCGCCAGCGTCACCGCCGCCAACTCATTCACACCGTACCAACCCAGCATGACGGTGTCGGTCAAACCAATGGCAAACTGCGCCAAGTGGCCACCAATCAGCGGCAGGCCAAGGATCGACAGCGCGCGAACATGCCCGCCATAGCTCATCTGATCTGCAGGTTGTGTACTTGCCATTGTATCGGCCTCCTTCATGAGACACAGCCATTAGGACGCGTGCCCTGTATCGACAAGACAGCTTTTCGTACCGATACAATTGCACAAAGATCAGGCAGTCTGAAAACCGGCGAGAGCCCGCCTATAGCGGCTGCTCAGCGGTTCTGTCCGTTTAGAAAGGGTCAGATGCTCCGCAAGAGGAGCTGCAAACAAAGCGCCAAGACCAAGCCACCGGCACAGACCTCCAGGGCTGCGGCAATGCGCGCGCCTCCAGTGCCATCTCCTGACATCATACGCGCCAATAGTCCGCCCCGAACTCCCGCCGCCAGAAGCGCCACACAGAGAGTCACACTGGCGGTGCCGAGCCCCATGGCAAAAGCGCCCGCCACACCGGCCCCAAGCACGTCGAGCCGCCATGTCAAAAGCAATAAGAAAACGGCACCTGTACAGGGACGTGCCGCGATACTGAAGATGATCGCCGCCGCCTCGCGCCATGATCTGAGGTTCTCGGCCTCGCTCAGCGTCGGACCATGGCGATGACCGCAACTGGAGCAGACCTCACCCGGACCATGATCATGGTGGTGATCCGCATGAGTGTGATGATGATCGTGATGCCCATGATCGCCATGATGATCATGGCTGTGCCGCCTCGCATCCCAGAGCCGCCAGCCGCGCCGCAGCCCCCGTAACAGCAGATAGAGCCCCAATAGCGCCATCAACCCGTATGAGACCGGTGCCAGGAGGTTTTCAGCTGTTGCAGTCAGCCGCTCGCGCCCCCAGTCGAACATCCACACACCAGCCAAAACCAGCAGTACCGCAGTTGCGGCCTGCACCAGTGACGACGCCACTGCAAGCGCCGACAGGCGCCATAGTGTCACCGCACGCCCCAGACCATACCCACCGATCACGAGCTTGCCGTGGCCCGGACCTGCAGCATGAAAAAACCCATAGGCGAAACACACGCCCATCAGGCCCCACCATGCCCCGGGTTGGCCACCTTTGAGCGCCCGCAGCCCCCGCGCCATCGCGTTCTGAGCCTCCCGCTGCGCCTCAGCAGCCGCGCGCAAAACCTGATCCGCGCCGCCCAGTCCCCAGAGCCAAATCGCCAGCACAGCAACGGCAACCAGCGTGATCGCTGCGATAATTCCCGGCAGGTGGCGTGTCATTTCTTCAGCTCTCACAATCCAGTGAAACCACTGCCGCAAATGCCGAGCCGACCTCAGGGAAAGCATCCTCGGCCTGTTGCGTTGGCATCGCATAGAGCAGCTCTTCGACAAGCGTATAGGCCTGATCGAGATTGGGCGGCGTGATCGACGCCGAACATGGTCCGGTGACTTCAACTCCCTGGCTCAGATCATATGCAGTATAATATGTCGGATCATACATCCGTGCGGTCACGCCTTCAGCCTTCACCGGTGTCTCTTCGGTGACCAACCGCCGATGACGTGTGATGATGACCCCATCACGCACTTCAGTGCTCAAATGCTCCGGCGCACCAAGATGGAGGTTAAGATCCTGTTGGCTTAGGTAAAGATCACCCTCGAACCCCTCGACCCAGTTCAAATCAAACCCTTTGAGCCGCTCAAGCTCTGCCGGGGTCAACTCACCATCCAGATCATTGTCGAGCATCATATCTTCAAAGACCAGAAGCGTGTAGAAATCGTCGTAGACCCACGTCACCTCGGCGGCTTGCACTATGCCTTCTGCGTCCACCTCAAGCTTCAGGCCGCTATCAACAAAAATATGCGGATGCGCCAACACCGGCAGTGGGGCGGCAAGTGCAAGTAAAGTGGCGACAGGCTTCAGCATATCCGGACCCTAGCCAAGGCTCTGCCGCCGCTCAAGAGAACAAAACGCCGGGTTTCAGAGCTGTGCCAATTTCCGCCATCTGGATCTTGGTTTTCCCTATTGATGCCCCCAATCTTGCGGGTCATCACCATTGCCGGGACTAAGCCCCAGAACATCCCCCTTAGTGGAACAGCCAAGGCCCAACACCGTGCGATTGGCATAGGCAAAATAGGCCACAACCTGATTGATCTCGAGAATTTCGCCATCGCTCAATCCAGCGTCACGGAGCGGTCGTAGATCTGCCTCATCCATATCGGCGGGTTGTTCTGTGAGCTTACGCGCATAATTCATCGCCGCTCTTTCGCTTGCTCTTGGGCAGCGCATTCATGTCCCGCGCCTCGATAGCCGCCCGGATCGCCTCTGCGCGTGTATCGTCCTGCATCAATCGTCTCAGACCTTGGTAATGATGTTCAACGCAGTATTCGCACCCGTTCAGCGAAGACACCCAAACGCCGATCATTTCCAGCACCCATTTGGGCAGCGCATTCCCGCTGTGGTGCAAGACGTTTTTATAGAGCGCCATATGCCCTTCCATCGAATGAGGTCGCAAGGAATGTGCCATCATAATATTGTCGACACTCCCATCCGGGCCGCTCACGCGATCAAAAAGCTTGCGTAATTTTCCAGTTGCCTCGTTAAGCGCAACAGTCTCGATCCAAGCCATCGTGTCCCCCATGCATACTGCAGTCATGCTATTACCATCACGAGGTATTTCAATTGTTAAGGGTCTGCCAAGTTGTAGAGTTTTTGTGAGCACAAGGCCAATATCGCCACGTATGCACCGGTTTGTCGCCAACCCTGGCCATCAACCACACATTCTCTTTGAATCATCCGCCACCGCTACCCATACCTGAAGGAGAGATGGGTCTTCTGAGACAGCCTCCTGTTCAAACCCTGCGACCGTGACCCTATCGTCAGCGGTCACAAATGCCTTTCTCTCCCTTATCCACAAGGGCACGCTGGCCTCTTCCCCCGCCGGACCACATGCGTCATAATGAACGACAATCAAACCCAACGATAAGAGCAGCGACCCGCACATGGCCGACGATCTCCTGAGCCCGTCCTCGTCTGACACCTATGACGCCTCCTCCATCGAAGTCCTCGAGGGTCTCGAACCTGTGCGTCAACGCCCCGGTATGTATATCGGCGGCACCGACGAGCGCGCGCTGCATCATATGGTTGCCGAAATCCTCGATAACTCGATGGACGAGGCCGTCGCAGGTCATGCCAACCGGATTGAGGTCGAACTGCACGAGGATTACTCGCTCACCGTGCGCGACAACGGGCGCGGCATCCCGATCGATCCGCACCCAAAGTTTCCCGACAAATCCGCGCTAGAGGTGATCCTCTGTACTCTGCACGCAGGCGGTAAATTCTCCGGCAAGGCCTATCAGACCTCGGGCGGTCTGCATGGTGTGGGGTCTTCCGTTGTGAATGCACTGTCGGACTCGCTGGTGGTTCAGGTCGCCAAGAACAAGGAGTTGTTTGAGCAGCGATTTTCACGCGGCAAGCCCTTGGGCGGTGTGGAAAGAATCGGTGCGGCCCCCAACCGGCGCGGCACCACCGTAACTTTTCATGCGGATGAGGAGATCTTTGGCTCTCACCGTTTCAAGCCCGCACGCTTGTTCAAACTGGTGCGCTCCAAGGCTTATCTGTTCTCGGGCGTCGAGATCCGCTGGAAATCCGCCATCACGGATGGGGAAACTCCACAAGAGGCCACCTTCCATTTTCCCGGTGGTCTGCGCGACTACTTGACTGAAGTATTGGGCAAATCCTCTGTCTATGCCGATGCGCCCTTTGCGGGCAAAGTCGAATTCCGCGAAAAATTCGGCGAGCCGGGTTATGTGGAATGGGCGATCAACTGGACGCCCTCACGCGACGGGTTCACCCAGAGCTACTGTAACACCGTCCCCACACCCGAGGGCGGCACCCATGTCGCCGGGTTCTGGGCCGCAATCCTCAAGGGCATCAAGGCTTACGGCGAACTGGTCGGCAATAAGAAGGCCGGAAATATCACCCGCGACGACCTGATGGCGGGCGGCTGCGCTCTGGTGTCGTGTTTTATCGCTGATCCCGCGTTCGTCGGCCAGACCAAGGATCGCCTCTCCTCCGAGGGCGCGGCCAAGATGGTCGAAAACTCGGTGCGTGACCATTTCGACAACTGGCTCGCCGCCGACACCAAATCCGCCGGCGCCATCCTCGATTTCCTGATCCTGCGCGCCGAGGAACGCCTGCGCCGCAAGCAAGAAAAAGAGACCCAGCGCAAATCAGCCACCAAGAAGCTGCGCCTGCCCGGCAAGCTCACTGACTGTACCTCCAAGGATCGCGCCGGCACTGAATTGTTCATCGTCGAGGGCGACTCGGCGGGCGGGTCTGGCAAAGGTGCGCGCCACCGTGAATATCAGGCGCTTTTGCCCCTCAAGGGTAAGATCCTGAACGTGCTCGGTGCAGCGTCGGGTAAGCTCACGTCAAACGCCGAAATCCGCGATCTCTGCGAGGCACTGGGCGTGGGACTCGGCACCAAGTTCAACCTCGACGATCTGCGCTATGACAAGATCATCATTATGACCGATGCGGATGTCGACGGCGCCCATATTGCCTCGCTGCTAATGACTTTTTTCTTTACCCAGATGCGCCCGCTTATTGACGGTGGTCACCTCTATCTGGCCTGCCCGCCCCTGTTCCGCCTGACCCAAGGTGCCAAGCGTGTTTATTGCCTCGACGAGGCCGAGCGCGACATGTGGTTGGAGAAGGGTCTGGGCGGCAAAGGCAAGATCGACGTGAGCCGCTTTAAGGGTCTCGGCGAGATGGACGCCAAGGACTTGAAAGAGACCACCATGGACCCCAAGACCCGCAAGTTGATCCGGGTCACCATCGACGAGGACGAACCCGGCGAGACCGGCGATCTGGTCGAGCGCCTGATGGGCAAGAAACCCGAACTGCGCTTTCAGTATATTCAGGAGAATGCGAAGTTCGTGGAAGAGCTGGATGTTTGAGGTACATTACACGCCAATCATAGACCTTTTCTCCCGAAGGGGCTTTATTGCACGAATTGCGCCGGGGATTCACTGTATGAATCCAGCATGATAGCTGGAAGACATGAGCAGTTGGCCCCCGACGAACGACAAGACCAAGAACTGGCCTTCGTATAGTGTATCGCTGAAGCAGCACAGACCGCTTTCGGTTTGGTTTGATCCCGAGATCGTCTGGATGCCGCCCCCAAGCGGTAGGCGTGGACGCCAGTACCGGTTCAGCGATGCCGCGATCCAGACCTGCTCGGTACTGAAGGTGCGTCCGGTATGCCACTGCGGCAAACGACCAACTTCGTAGAGGGTCTATTGTGGTGAGCCGGGCTGGACGGGCAAAAATGGGGGAATTACCCATCTTGCGGATTTTCAAAGATAGAAACCTCCAAGTAAGATGAATGACTATCCCGCCACCGAGCGGTGTCGAGCCGATGCACCGATGAGAGAGGTTATCTCCAAAGCAGGTGTGTCTCAGACTGATGCCCAGCACTCTTTAATCGCGCCGTTTGCAGCACGCCTCGACCCGCAATCGTGCGTGTATATGTCAAGGTGCCGCGCCCTACCATCGCCTGCCAATTCCGCCAAAACACTTGGGCGCGCCGTTTGTGGCCATCAAACCGGGAAGGCACAGCAAAAAACTGGGCATTCCGGCGAAACAAGCCGGAGGGCAGCTGAATCAGGTAGCGCGGGTTTGCGACCGGGTTCAACAGCTCGCGAAGCGTGTCGTGAAACAGGGTCTCTTCAAAACGCGAGGCATTCTGAACCCCGACAGAAAAACCCACCGCTCCCTTTGCGACATACAGGCGAGCATCGTGATCTGTGCGGATCTCCGAGAGTTGCCTCAAGCTCTCCAACACCACGCGTGCCAAACGCAACAACATACGTTCGACTTCCGCTTCAGGGATGGGTTGCCCAATCAGTCCCCGAAACCAATGAGCAACGCCTCTGGGTCGCGGCAAAATAAGCTGGCTTTGCCGCCAGTTTACACAGCTTTCCCGTACCAGCCTTCCTCCGATATCGCCGCCCACATCCAGCGCTTCCGCCCAGTCTGAATGGAGGGTTTCATAGCTTCGAGCCAGTCGTAAGGCTTTGGCATTTTGCACATCAGAGCGCTGCTCTGGTGCAAAATAGGACCGAATTTCACCCGCGTCCCTGTCGATACGGGCAAAGCAGGCAAAACGGCGCACGAGTGCGGTTAAATCCTCCCCCACAACATCCTCGTCAGGAAGGATCGCCAAATGCCAGATATTGGCGCTTTTTTCCGGTGCAAACCGATCAATACGCAAGGCCCGTCCGCGAAGCTGGTTCACAGCGACAAAGCTAGATAAATTAGTGCCAAGTATCAATGAATTAAGAGAGGGAGCATCCCAACCCTGACCGAGAAAAGCCTGCGTACCTATGACGACCCGGACTTTGCCAGAGCGAAACGCCTGATTGGCTCGGGTAACGGCGGCATCGAAACTTCGCCCCATCAGAAGCACATAGCCCGCAGCATCAGGTAGATCCTTGCTTTCGATGCCCTCAGCCAAGCCACGCGGCAACACGATAAATTGACCTGTCATAATCGCCAGATCGCCCGGATCTCCGTCAGCAAGGAGCCGCTGGAACATGCTTGCTGCGTTATAACCGTCGGTCGGAAGCGCAGATTTCAATGACAGCCGGCCAACTCGATCAACCAAAATGGCCTGCCGTAAACCCGGCCCCCGAATACTGCGTTCAAGCGCGTGGATCTCTAGGCAGGCTTGCATCCGAGACGCATCGTCTTGCAGAATTTCCGTGCGCTTGGTGAACTTGCGCGCAGGGAGCGTGATACGATCATTATGTAGCGCGCCAGACCGGGCTAGAACATCTAGGATTGTTGCCGGAAGCTCCTTTTTCAATCCGGCAAACAAGAACTCTAGCCAGCCCCACGACAGCGACGGGATATCCGCGATTTCTATCTGCAACAGACGGCGCGCGTATGTCGGAACAGAGCAACCTGCATCCCGCAGGTAAACCAACATCGCACTGAATAATTGCGCATTGTTTAGGATCTCATCCGCGTGCTTTTTGCAATCCACAATCCAAGAATGTGCGGCGATCTGGGCGAGCATTTCCCGATCTGCACGCAGCTGTGAAAAGCTCTCTGCCTCTTCTTGCACGTTGCGCATATATTGCGCCGAGCAGGTTGTCACAGCCGTGTAAACCAGATCCTGATGTGGACAGAGATCCGACGTTGCCACCAGTTCCGGCGCTGAAATTTCCGCATCAATAGGGCCACAGAGCGCATCGTAGTTTGCCCACTCATGGGCCACGGCATCATAGGGCGGAGTCGCAGTCAGCGAGAGCGTAACGCAATCGTGGTGCTCCGCAAGCTGGCTCAGCGTGTGCCACCAGCTCTTGCGCAAGTGATGCGCCTCATCGAGGCATAGCAACTCACAGGCGGGCAATGCCTCGCCTCGCCGTTGATGGATGCTCTGATAGGTCGAGACCCGAAAGACCACATCCGCCGCCGGATCGGTACTGACATATTGGGAGAGATCAACGTCCGGGTCAGAGAGGAAATCACTCCGCAGCCGGTCAATCCATTGATCCCGCACCAAAAGGCTGGGTGCGAGCACCAACGTGCGAAGCCCAAGCTTTCGGATGATCTCCAAACCCAGCACCGTCTTACCTGCGCCGGGAGCCGCAACGATATGTAGCTTCCGGTCATCTAAATGGGCCTCGAGATCATCCAGAATGCGCGCTTGATAACTGCGCCAGCTATGGCGAAACGCCATTGCGCCCAACAAGCAAGTGATGCTCATCCGTCGAGCCGCCGCAGTTGCGTTTGAAATGCCGCCATAACGCGCTCCAGCTCATCATGGCGACGCATTTTGCAAACAGATAGCGCGTTTTCCAAGATGCTAAGGTAGCTGTCAAACTCCTGTTGATCCGCAGCCCCAACTTCGGTGAACGGATCTTGGGCTGATAGGCGCGCCCATCGCAGGCTCAACTCCGCCATTTTGGGCAGGTAAAAAAAGATAATCTTGCGGAGCGGAGTGATCATGTCGGGCGTGCGTGCAATTTCATTGCGCAAATTTGTAGATGCCGCCGCCAGATCCCAAAAAACCCGTGCCTGCGCGGCGGGCAGTGCTTCTGCCGCCTGTCGAAACTGCTCTGCCCCCCGATCGATCCGGTTCTGAGCGCGCTCCAAACGCGAGAGGTTTGTTTTTCGAAACACTCGAAAAAACCAATTCATCTAAGCCTATCCCAGTGACCTGTTTTAGCATCGCATCCGTTGAGACAGGTAGTCAAAATCAGGCGCAAACTCAAACCCTTCCACCAGAAACCGAACATGCTCTCATCGATGCGCCCTGAAGCATACCTGCTCCCCTAGACCAGAGAACTCAGCACCCACGAGGGCAACCACGCTTTGAGAGGTTTCGAGTTGCACGCCGAAGCATTTTTCGTAGTCTTCGGTCAAGTTTCACATCAACCATTAAGCGAAAATCAGTGTCCTGTCCAAATTGCGGAGCCACCGTCGATCTCCAGATTAAACTGGTGAAAATCACCACATGCGCGTCATGTGGCACAACGCTTTTGTTGGAAGATCAGGGTTTGCGGTCAGCGGGCGCTGCTGGAGCCATGCATGACGTCCCGCAACTCTTTGATGTGGGTGATACGATCATGTGTGACACCACGCAGGTCACCATCCATGGGCATGCTCGGTTCTCCTATGGGCGCGGCTTTTGGGAAGAATTCTGGGGGCTCGATTTTCATCACCAGAGCGTCTGGGTTTCTGTCGATGAAGGCGACGTCATTGTGCAGCGCCCTGCCCCACGCCGCAGCTGGCCTACCGTCACCAGAGCCATGACAGTCGGGCGCGATTTCTCTTATGACGGAACCAATTATACAGTGATCGAAGAAGACAACGCAGAATGTGTGGCCCTGCGCGGCAGCTTTGACGAAGTTCTACAGGTTGGCGCACGGTACCGGTTTATCAACGCGCAGTCTGGTGCAAATGATGTGTTGTCCGGTGAGATCTGCAATGAGGACCAGCGCTGGTTCATCGGCCGCTGGATCGACCCTTTCCTTGTAGTAAACGAGACGCGCCGTGGCTCGTGATCCATCTCTCAGCGCCATTAACTGCACCTCCTGCGGGGCGGGGCTAGACCTCTTGGGCGGTGGGCGTGTGATGGTACATGTCTGTCCCTATTGCGGGACGATGCTGGATGCACATGCTGGCTATAAGGCGTTAAAGCAATTTAAGGACATGCCGCGCCCCGACAGCCCGCTTCGGATTGGCATGTCGGGAACGCTGAGGGGCGCAGAGTACACAATCATTGGCACGATTGGACTACGCGAACGCTACGGTGGTGAAACTTGGACTTGGGTGGATCATCAATTGTATTCCCCCACTCACGGCTATGCGTGGATCACGCTCGAGATGGGGCATTTCATCTGGACCCGACGCCTGCGAGATTTGGTCTGGATGTCATCAGCCACAGTGGAGCGGGCGGAATATCGCCCCACGATCTGGGTCGGGCATGACCGATACCGTTACTTTGAAACGAGCAACAGCGAGGTTACTTTCGCCGAGGGCGAATTTACATGGGCACCCTCAGTTGGGGAGCGCAGCACAACTGTCAGCGTGCTGTCCGACACCGCGATGGTCAGCTTTACGCAAACCAAGACCGAGCGTGAAGTTGAACGCAGCATTTATCTGCGACGCGAGGAGGTAGAGCAGGCCTTTGGTGTCACTGACTTACCAGCCGCGCAAGGCAGCCACCCACTAACTCCCTTGATACAGGGGAAAAACTTCGACTTCTTGCGAATTACGCCCCTTGCGCTTGCTGTGGTCTGCGTGGTGTTGGGCGTGCTTCTCGGAGGCTTGCCCGGGTCGCGCAGCCTCCCCGCGAAATCCGTTCTTGCCAGCGACCTGCCAGTCGAGATCCCGTTTGAAATCACCGACGTTGGCAGGTTGTCACGGATCACAATAGAAGGCGATGTCAGAAACAGTTGGGCATGGGTAGAAATCGAAGTCACAGACCCGGATGACATGCCTGTTTTTGCCGCAGGTCGAGGACTCGAATACTACTTCGGCAATGATGGAGGCGAGTCGTGGATCGAGAACAATCGCACCGGTACTGTCTCCTTTCGCCCCGAAAAGGCTGGCACTCACACATTGTCGCTGGAAATTTCCGAAACCGGAATTTGGGGCCCAACACAAGGTGACAAAGCGCCGGTGAGCAACCTGTCCGTGAGCGTCTATTCGGGTGAGAGTAACGGCGCTTGGCTTTATAGACTGGGCTTCGTTTTTGCAGTAATTGCGGCCGTGCCCTGGTTCATCAGCTATTTTCAGCACCAGCGGCGATGGGCCAAAAGCGACTGGACGGACGAAGAATGAACCTATTCCGCATCGTCTTTCTTAGCCTCAGTCTCGTTGCGATCTGCGTTGCGGGCTACGCCTCCTACAAAGGATACGGCGGTGAAAGCCGCGATCTCGACCGCTCCATCCGCCTTGGCAGCGGCGGTGGCGGCTATCTCAATTCCAACCGCGTCAAATGACGGAGACCGTACATGGATTACTTTTCGGCGATCAAATTAACTGAGATCATCAGCACGATCTTCTACACTTTTCTCGGCGCTGGTCTGATGTTTGTCATCTGGAAGATCATGGATCGCGTCACTCCGTTTCATCTGCTTGAACAGGTGGAAAAGGAACAGAACCTCGCGCTGGCCGTGTTGATCGGCATGGTTTATCTCTCGCTCGCTATCATCATCGCGGCCGTAATCTTGTCATGACCCCTGCGCGGCGGGTCGATCCGCGAGAGCTGTGGTTGTTATTGGCGACATTTCTCGTTGCGGTCGCAGGCCTGATTTACGAACTGATAGCCGCCACATTATCGAGCTATCTGCTCGGGGACAGCGTGCGGCAATTCTCCATGGTGATCGGGGTTTTTCTATCCGCCATGGGCGGTGGCGCCTGGGCGTCGCGCTTTGTTGCCGATCCGGTGGGCGGCTTCATCTGGGTTCAGATCCTCCTTGGTGTCGTTGGCGGCTTTCTCGCGCCCATCCTGTTCCTGACCTACGCCAGTTCCGGCGAAGTTGGGGTTATGCTCTATAGCTTACTGATCTTGGTCGGTTTGTTGTCGGGGATGGAGATCCCACTAATTGCCCGTGTACTAGAGTCGATCGGCGCTGAGCGGTTTCGTTTCGAAAACGTACTCAGCGTTGATTATATCGGCGCATTGGTCGCGTCCTTGGCGTTCCCGCTGCTGGTTGTGCCCCAATTGGGGTTGATGTCGGCAAGCCTCGCCTTTGGTGTTTTGAACCTTGTGGTGGCCGGGCTATCGCTGTGGGTGTTTCGCCAGCAGGTGCGGATGGCGTCAGTGGTGTTCTGGGCCGGTGCATTAGTGATTTCGCTCGGAGGGCTGTGGCAATCTGAACGCTTGGTCGCTTTTACCGAAGCACAGCTCTTTGAAGATGAGGTGATCCTCTCCGAGACGACGCCCTATCAGAATATCACCATCACCCATTTTAAAGATCGTATCCGATTGTTCTTAAACCACTCCATCCAATTCGACAGCCTTGACGAGCATCGCTACCACGAACTTTTGGTGCATCCCGCCATGGCCTCTGCACCACGGCGCGCATCCGTTCTTATCCTTGGTGGTGGAGATGGGTTGGCGGCACGCGAGGTGCTGAAATACGATGATGTGGCGCGGGTCACACTGGTCGACTTAGATCCTCGTGTGACAGAGATTTTTGCGCAATTCCCTGATTTGACCGCTCTGAACGACAATGCCTTGAACGATCCGCGGTTGACGGTATTCAATCAGGATGCATGGCGCTTTATCGAAGAAAGTCGCGAGAGTTTCGACGTCATCCTGATCGACCTGCCTGATCCTAAAACGATCACTCTGTCCAAGCTTTACACCCGGCAATTCTATCGCCTGCTCAGTGAACGCCTGTCGGCTCAAGGCATCATCGTCACACAGGCGGGTTCGCCCCTCTTTGCCCGACAGGCGTTCTGGTCAATTGTAGAAACTTTTGAGAGCACAGAAGTACCTCAACTGCAGGGGCGTGGCTGGCGGGTCACCCCTTATCATGGCTATGTGCCCAGCTTTGGCGAATGGGGCTTTGTCATGGCGACAACCCTCGCCCCCCGCCCCTTAAAGTTCGAGCAGGTCACACAATTAAGCTATCTTACACCTGAGGTCTGGCAAGCAGCGCAGGTCTTTGGAGCGGACTCCACGCGGCTTGCCGCGCAGAGCAACACCATGCAATCACATGCGCTGGTCCAATATTACCTCGATGGATGGGACTATTGGTTTCGTTGAGGGCCTGAGGCCGTTCCACCGCGTCATAAGAGCGAAACAGGCCCTCAACTCCTTACCCCACGATAAGCTGTTTGAGCTGTAGCGCCTCGTATTCCAGGGCGGTCAGACGGAAATTCACCACGTCTCCGATGGTGATCATACCGACCAATTGTTCTTGCTCCAAAACGGGCATATGCCGGAACCGGCCATCCGTCATGAGACGCAGAACCTCAACCACGGACTGGTCCGGAGTCGCTGTGATAACATCCGTCGACATCAACCCCTCGACAGTTTGCGGCAGCGTTTCACCCGGCGTATCCGCCAGACGTCGGACGATATCGCGCTCAGACAAAATCCCGACCAGTTCGCCTTGCGGGTTTTTGACCAAAAGCGCCCCGATACCCTTGTCACGCAGAACCTCCACGGCCTTTGCGACGGTATCTTGCGGATTGATCCAAAACAGATCACCGCTCTTGTTTGCAAGGACATCGCCAACGGTGGCACGGGCTGCAGACATGTTTGTATCAAGAGTTTGGCTGCTGGTCTTCTTGTCCGATGTCTCGGAACCGCGTGTTTTCGGAGTATATGAAGCAGGCATGGCGTTTCCTCTCTTTATCATCTTATACGGTATTACAATTCTCGCCTGAGTAAATGTGTTCCTACAAAGGAAACGAAATTGACCGAACTGACCCTCTCCTCAACAAGCGCCACCCTGCTGTTCGTGATCGCCTGTCTAGCAGGATATCGCTATCGCAGTGTCTGGAAGAACGAAGGGCCACGCTTTCAGCTTTGGATATTTGGCCTCATCGCAGCTGCCTGCCTGCTGTCACTCGGGTTTGTGCCGCTGCAGGTGGGGTAGCTCCACCACCGCTCAGCTGCGCAGATCGCACTGCGCGCACACCAAGGATTTGTTGTTCTTCAAATGACGCTCAGCGAGCTGTTGCGCTTGACGCCCTTCGGGGAAAGGGCGCGCGGAAACAGGCGTGTAAGGACACTGCTGTAACTCTGGAAACAGCATATAAATCTCGGCAAGCGCTTCTGCTCCGACGGATCTGAGCGCCTCGGGGCCGGGAAACAGGGATTCTGTTTCTGCCCCATTTGCCACCACAACCTCATGCTGATCACAAAGAAAGTGGTAGTAATGCGCGCCAGAGAGGTCGCTGGCAATTTCGATCCCCTTCAGTGCAAGCAGCTTTTTTGCGGCGACCATCACCTCGCCCACGCCAAACATGTTTTGCACAACTCTGGAACGCAGCAATACCCTATGCTGCGGCGAGACAATCAAATCCGTTGCGGGCAGTCGAAAACCAAGCGCGCCTGCTGTGATGCGGATCGGTCGCAAATTGGGTGCCTTTTCCAGATCTGCCGCTCCGATATTTCGGGATCCAATCCAGCGGATCGGTTGTGCACCTCGATCCTTGGTCAAAACAAAGTCCCCGATCTGCAATTGTTCGACCGGCATGGCCCCTTGCGGCGTGTCGATCATGGTGCCCTTTAGGAAACAGGGGACGCCTGTTGTGGCATTGCTGCGAATGCTCAGTGTGCCGACGGCCTCGCCAGCGGCGTTATAGACCTCATAGGACAAATCGTTAAAAGCAGGATCTTCGACACTGTCGTCTTGAGAATTGCTGACAAGCCGCAGCTCCCATCCTTCTGGGATGATAACGGTGGTCTCATCGATTTCACCGTCAGCGGGTTGCGAGTCGACGGTAATCGCACCGCGAAAGCCAGATCCGATATTCACCGTTACAGTGTCATCAGACCCGTTCTGGCCTACGTTTTTGTAAAACGAGCCAAAACTATCCGCATTTATCACATAATCAGCCATGAGACCTATTGAGCCAAAGTTCTTTTGCCAAACCCGGCGGTACTCAATACGCTAAAAACGAGCGAGGTCCGCTTACTACCAAAAGGAAATGTACGGCATCCTAACAAACGTGGCACTGCCACGCCAAATTGGCGAAAGCTGCGCACCCGTTAAATGCGACCTGCTCGAGTGTCCAGATGGGCGAAACGACAACGCGCGAAACTACGCTCGACTCGTGAAAGGTCGGCTCTGCACGGTCAGGCCAACCACATGAATATCTCGCAGATCATGCCCCCAAAGTGCTATCACCATTAGACTTTTAATGAGCGCTCCAAAACCGACCTGACGCAAGGCAACTCACAGGTATGGGGCCGCCTCGTCGGCGAACCCTCGCCGAGGGTACAATCAAAGAGAGAACAGCTTGGGTTGATCGAACGAATGGTTCATGTATTCCTGACACCTATAGACAGCGATTTTTGTACCCATGAGTTTTCGAAGCAACCTGCCCGGCCAATCGGCTGACACAGCACTTAGCAATCTGGTCCGCGACCGAGGCCCGTTAAAGAACGCGGTGGACGTCCGATCACAAGAGATTGCCTTCCATGAAGGCAAAGTGGCTCCGCTGCTTCTCGACTTCTGGGACAACTACGGAGTCGGGGATCTTACAGATGGTCGGCTACGTCTGTGTGTTCCGGCCGAGCTGCGTGAAGCCACCAATGCGATTTTCCAAGGCGATCCAGACTTTAGTGATGAATTCGGTGTGCCAAATGTTCATGCAGTTGCGCATACCGCGTTTGGGGATCTCTTCTTGTGGAGCGAACAGCACTGGATCGTGCATGTAAATATCGTGCTCGGTCTGATTGAAGCCCCTTTCTTCCATCGTCCGGAGATGAAATCACACCCCGACACCGTGGCGCTGGAACTGCTGCTGCAAGCAGAGGGGCTTATTCTCGACATGACGGACGAGAACCAGCAACCCATGTATGAGCGCGCAAAAGAGGCCTTCGATCCACTGCCACGCATGGTGATCTACGCGCCGGGCGAAGCGATCACTGCAGATCCTCACCCACGTTTTGATGCACTATATGCTGCGCATTATCCGGAGTGGTTGCTGGATCGCGCGCAAAGCAAGGTTTGGTATCTGTCTGATTTGGCAACAGGTCGGCCCAACATCCGTACTATAGGAGCACCCAAATGACAAAGGTTTGGGCCGCGCTGATGGCAATGTTGGCCCTGACCGGGTGCTGGAAAGAGGCCCCGACACAGGCCAACCTGTCCATGGCCAGCTATTCCTACTCTCCTGTCTTGGTAACGGAAGCGAAGGTTGAGGGTTTGAAAATTCCGTTTAATACCACAGTTGTGACGGGCGAGGCGGAAGACGCGAATATACCACGCAACCTTGGAGCTTATACGTTGAGCTGGTCAGCAGGTAACAAAGATACCATCGCTGTGTCGGCCAAATGGGTCGAGTTGCTGACTGACCGCGCATGGGAAGCGTCGCTGGAAGTTTCGCCAGATGATCTTATGCGAAATTCCCTCAATACCGCTTCGATAACGCTCATATTCGGACCAAATGGGCAGTTTGTGGCAGGGACCGACCCTTCAGACACAGGTTCTGGCAAGGATCTCGCGTCCGAATGCGGTACACGCACCCCCACGCAAGATCGAGATATCTCTGCCGAAGTCGATGCACACGCGCTACTGGCCGAAGCTCTTCGTTTTGATTACCCACCCGTCCCAGATCAGACCACCTGCCCGGAGCCTGCATCATGAGCTTGACCGAGAGCGCATCACAACAATCTCAAGGCCTCAACCGATCTGCCGGGAACATCGCGCAGACCTGCCCTGCGGTCACACTCGAGATCGGGGTGTTTTTTGATGGCACCGGTAACAACGCGGCAAACGTCCGGGGACCCTCAAGTGACTATTCGGACAGTTATAACTCGTCACTCACGAACGTCGTGCTGCTCAATGACCTTTATCAATATTCCTCTCGTTACTGGACCCGCAACTCTTGCGGTTATGCCATCAAGCGCGATCGAATTTACATGGAAGGCATTGGCACCACTGCTGGCGAAGCTGACTGGAATCCACGAAACAAAACGGGCGCAGCGGTGGGCATGGGTCCAACCGGTGTAGAAGCCCGTGTTTTTGACGCCTGTGTCGAGGTCGGCAATCGCGTGAGACGATTAAGCCCCGGTGTGGAGCCGACCGAGGTCGTGCTGGACGTGTTTGGCTTTAGTCGAGGCGCGGCGGCAGCGCGCTACTTCGTCAATTGCTTTCGTCAGGGTTTCATCGAATATGACGCGCTGGACTATTCTCTGCTACGTGGCGTTCATGTCGATCATAATCGCGCCTCCCTCCCCGCAGGGCGCAATGTACGCATTCGGTTCGTTGGAATATTCGACACGGTTGCAGCCGTCGGGCTTGGCACCAATGACGACAACGGCCCCGTAAACGTCCATATGTCCACTTCTCAGGCTGATGGCATTATGCACCTCGTGGCAGAGAACGAATATCGAGAGAATTTCCGCCTCAATCACAACACACCCGGAGGGGGACCGTATCAATCCTGCACAGGTGCGCATTCGGATATCGGTGGCGGTTACGCGGGCACCGGCAGTGAAGCGCTGGTGGAGAAAGCAAGAACCAGAACCTTTCATAGCCGTGCAGATGCCGAGGCGGCACGTGCTGCGGATGTCGCCGAAGCCGCGGCGGCGCGAGACTCGCTCGAAAGTTTCTACGTTAGCGAAGGCTGGATTGATCGAGGCGACCCGCGTGGCGGTCTGATTAACGAACCGGGTCCGATCAGAGAAACACCCGCTCCGGGCCTTGCCGGTTTCGTGGCAAGTACTTACAGCTATACCACCGCTGCGCGCCTCGACAGACCGTGGGTTCAGCTCGGCCTGTCCCGTATCCCACTTGCGATGATGTACGACGCAGCCGTTGCAGGCGGCGTTCCATTGGGCGATCTGCCAACCAGCGGCGAATATGCCATCCCAGGAGACCTGCAAACCTTAGCTCAAACCATGCGATCCGGCGGAACACCCTCTGCTGATATGCGACGCGTCGCCTTGCGCGATTTTGGGCATATGTCGTCAAACTTCGACAAGATCGGTATGTCGCCGGAACCGGGCTTTGAGCGTTCAATCGACTGGAATGAAGCCGGTCAGGCCAAGTGATTTGTCTCGGCCTCGCGCGCGATCATCTCGTCTTTAACTTGGGCAAACCGCCACTCTGCGGGTTTCTCCATACGCCCCATGATCTGAAGCACTGACTTTGCGTCCTTTTGCTGTTCAAACGTGGGGCCGTACTGAACCTCCCAGACGCAGAGCAAATACAGCATATCCAGCTGCGTAAAACCGTATCCAATCATCCGCCGCATGGTCGCGTCACATAGCATGAGCAACTGATCTCGGTCCGGCAGGTCTTTTTCAAACGGTGTTTCTCTTAGTTTATCAGCAATCAGGCCAACATCACGTCGCCACTGCAAATGCGAAAATATCTCTAAATCTGCCTGATCGAGCCGAAAGCTGCCGCGCTCAGGTGTCACGTGTTTGAGCTCGCGATTGGGCTTACAACGGACCAGAGAGTTTGCGCCATCCAACGCATACACCGGAAACCACATCGCCATGAGTGGCTCCGACATATCATGAGGATGAAACCAGCGCGCCGCTTTTGGCGCACGAGTATCAAGTCCAGAGAAATACGCCTCAGCACATAAAGGCTCCCAGAAGCGGAAAAAATACGCCCGTTCGTGCGCGTCCAGCACACGCATAAAGCGCCGCAAATGCGTCCGCAGCTGCGAGAGCGAAAGCGACGTTTGCACAAAAATCCCAGCTTGCGCCGCCCAGAACGCACCGGCTTTAACCTTTCCATCTTCTGATGTGGTCAGCAATGCGCGCAGCAGGTCAGACTCTTGTGGCAACCTGACCAGATAGGGAGCCGCATCGCCCGCGACACTCGCCAGTTCCCCGGAAAACAGGCTCACATGCTCAAGACCTTCCGCCTCCAACAATACAGGGAGGCTTTCAAGACAGCTGGAATCCAAGACCGCAAAGATTGCACCATCTGGGGACAAGAAATCATCAGGAAGAACCTCCTGAGGTGTCACCGCTTGACCGATCTTTTGGACGACCGGCAAGCCTTTATCAAAGCGCTTGATTTCTACCGCAGACACGGGCGAAGGGCCTTTTCCATCCCCCACATCAGCACCAATATTTTGCCAATAGTCCTCGTCTGCCATTGTCCCGGCACATCCCAAAATCATACAATAATTTTAAGGCACTATGAGCCTGCAGAGGGACAAATTCAAGGTAGAGTTGAAGTCACAACGCCGCAAACGATACCGCGAAAGGCCCCCTAACCGGTCCCCAAAAGACAAACGCGGCCCCGTTACAAGAACGAAACCGCGTCAACTCAGTAATAAAAGACACTAGGGATATTGGTCAGGGGGTCGGCTCTGACAAAAACTCAACGACCTTTCTCAGAAAACTCAGGCATTCCCCAAGTTGTTCAAGCTCGACAAACTCGTTGGGTTTATGCGCTTGCTCGATTGATCCCGGCCCTACGATGACGGATGGGATCCCGCCGATTTGTTCGAAGACACCACCCTCAGAGCCATACGATACCTTGCCGCCCCACGCGGGCATAAGATGCGCGTATCGATTAAACCCAGTGGTGTTACGAGCCTCTCCCATCGCTGGATACGAGAATATTTGCTCAAAACGAATACCTGTCCCGGGGATTTTCTCTTCCATGGGGCGCACGATATAGCAGGTGATGTCCTCCAGCAGGCTCTTCATATCCTGCTCGGGTTCCATCCCGCTGATAGAGCGTAATTCGAACGTAAATTCACAGCTATCGGGCGTCACATTCGTTGCAACGCCCCCCTGTACCATCGTCACCAGCATTGTGGCGTGCGCAACGGTAAAGTCCTGATCAAAAGGGCCCTCCAGCTCATAGCGCTTGCCACGTTCAGAGATGCGCTCCACCGCTTTGGAAGCGAATTCAATCGCGTTCACATGCTCAGGGGCAAAGGAAGAATGACCAGCCGTTCCCGTCACGTGGGCCCGCATGGCGATTTTGCCTTTTTGCCCAGTGATCAGCTTCATCATCGACGGCTCACCGATGATCGCAAACTCTGGTGGTACCGGCAGTTGCTTCAGATACTCTGCAATCGCTGGCGCCCCCAGACAGCCCACTTCCTCATCATAGGAAAAGCACAGATAGACAGGACGCGACAGCTTGGCCGCCGCCAGCTGCGGTGCAACAGCCATTGCGCAGGCCGCAAACCCTTTCATATCGCACGCCCCACGACCATAGAGCTTGCCGTCTCGGATCTCCGCCACGAAAGGGTTGCTCTGCCATTCCGGCTCCTCGGCGGGGACCACATCCGTGTGGCCCGACCAAACAACCCCGGCAGTGTCCTTTGGACCAAAGGCCGCGACAAGGTTGGCTTTGGCTCCGGTCTCATCCGGCAAAATCGTGATCCGCGCGCCCAAGTCACCGAGATAATCCGCCATGTGGTCAATGAGCGGGCGGTTGGGATTACGAGAGACCGTATCGAATGAGATCAGCTTTGCCAGATGCTCCGCAGCCTTTCCGGTCAGGTCATCAGATGCGAAGCTCATTTCGCTCAGGAGTGTCATTACGCGACTCGTCTTTCTTTTGATTTAGTAAATTCGCGGCGGATGGTTAGCCCAACGACAAAGATGATCAGCGCTGCAAAGATCCATGTGATCGGTGAAGAGAGCAACACCGCGGGATCACCACGCGAAATCGCCAATGCGCGGCGCAAGTTTTCTTCGATCATTGGCCCCAGAATAAACGCGATCAGGAAGGGTGCCGCGGGAATGTTCAGCAGGAACATCGCAAAACCCACAACCCCCATGACCAACAACACCGCCACGTCGAATGTGCTGGAGGCAATGGAGTAAATTCCAAAGATACAAAGCAGGAGCACCAAGGGTGTCAGCAATGTTTGTGGAATATGCGCCACCTTGGAGAACATGCGCATGGTGATTTTTCCTGCGAACAGCAAAAGCACCGAAGACACCAGCATACCGATCAATAGCATGTAGATCTCATGCATGTTGGTCTGAAACAGCAGTGGACCGGGTGTCAGGCCTTGGATCATGAATGCACCGAGCATCACACCGGTGATCACATCACCCGGAACGCCAAGCGCCAGCAAAGGGATCATCGTTGCACCACATGCGCCATTGTTGGCGGATTCTGATGCGGCGATCCCTTCCAGCTCACCTTTGCCGAAATTGCCGCCGTTCTTTGAGCTGCGTTGGGCTTCGCCATAGGAGAAGAACGCCGCAGACGATGGGCCGATGCCTGGAATAGCGCCAAGAATGGACCCGATCACGGACCCTTTCAGGATACTGCGCAGCGACCCCATGAACTCTTCTCGGGTGACATGTTGTGCGCCGAGTGCAGCAGCCTCTTCAGTTTTGCTGGCGCGCATCACCACCAGCTTGATCAATTCAGGCAACGCAAAGAGACCGATCAAGACGGGCGCAATTGAAAGACCCGCTTGCATGTCAGGTACAAAGGCAAACCGGAAGGAACCGTACATGTCCTCGCCCACTGTCGCCAGCAACAGCCCTAGAGATGCCGAGACCATCCCCAAGAGCAGCGAATTTCCCGAAACCCCTGCAACAGTGGTTAACGCAAAGAGCATCAGCATGAAGAACTCGGGCGGCCCGATATGGAGCGCCAGCAGCGCCAAGGGTGCCGCAAAGAAAATCAGCGACATGTTCGACAAGAAATCGCCGATCACCGAAGAGTAAAGCGCCATGTTCAGGGCTTTGCCTGCCTTGCCCTGTTGCGCAAGCGGGTAGCCATCAAGGGCCGTACACGCCGCCGAGGCGGTGCCCGGCGTCTTGATCAGGATGGCTGAAACCGACCCGCCGTAGGTAGACCCTTTATACAAGGCAACCAGCAGAAGGATCGACGGCACCGGATCCATGTAAAAGGTAAACGGCAGCGCCAGCGTCACCGCCATCGTCCCCGTCATGCCGGGGATCGCCCCGACGATCACGCCGCCCCAGATGCCAGCGACCATGATCAGAAGGTTCTGCAACGTGGCAACAGCCACCAGTGCAGCGAGAATCTCGTTTAGCATCAGTATCTCCGATCAGAAACCGAGCATCTTGGTGAGTTCACCCTTGGGGAACTGCGTACCAAGCGCGGAGTGAAAGAACATCAACAGCAGTATCGGCGCACCGATGGATAGGAGTGCAATCCAGACCCGGTAACTGCGTTCTCCGGTCATCAAGACGATGGAGAAGGTCAAAAGCATCGTCGCGACTAGGAAACCGACGTATGGCATCACGACGAAGAACAACACAAAGGCCAGCAGCAAGCCTGCAAACCGAAATCCCATGCGGGCAAGTGAACTGCCGTCTGTGTCGATGAGTTCCTCTGCGTCCTCATTGCCCTGTCGCGCAACAATCAACGCCAAAACGCCAAGCACGATACCAACCACGGAAACGGTCCACGGCCACATGTCAGGCGGTGGCGCAAACCCCGGGATAAAGGCGGGACGTGGCACAAATACGGGCACAAGATAGAAGGCACTGAGCGCAAAGAACGCGACAACCAACAGCCCCCGCAAAACGGGCTTCGTCATGGCAATGCTCCTGAAGATGTAGGGATCTCGTTTGAGATGGCCCCAGCCACAAAGGCTGGGCCCATGAGCGGCAGGTGGATGCCAGAGCCCCCACCTGCAACAGGCTTAGTTCGGCAGATAGCCAAAGTCTTTGGCAAGGCCATTGAACAGTTCGTACTGGCTCTTTGCATAGTCGGTCATATCGACAGTTCCAATGGTCGAGATCGAGCCACGACGGGACGCAAGCTCCAGCCATTTTTCATCCGTCGCGACTTGGCCCAGAACCTCCTGCCATTTGGCAAATACCTCTTCAGGCAGGTCTTTGGGGGCATAAAGCGCGCTCCAGCCGGTGATCTGACCGGCTTTTTCGTAACCAAGCTCTTGGGCGGTCGCGACGTCCGGCAGGCTTTCTACACGCTTGGGTGCAAAAACCATCAGCGCTTTCATATCGCCACTCTCGATATGGGGCATCAGCGAACCCGCGGCCATGGCCACAAAGTCTACATGCCCACCCAAGAGCGCGGTCGCAAGCGCACCGCCACCTTTGTATGGCACCAACGTCGCAGCGGTGAGGGGGTCCAGATCATTATCGGCCAAGAGCGCCTGCGTGGTGAAACCATCAATCGCAGTGGCACCGGACGCGGCATAAGTCATAGCGCCGTTGCTGTCTTTGATCGCGGTGACCAGATCCTCGACGTTTTCATAAGGCGCATCGCTGCGCACGGCCAAAATCATCGGCGTCGCCTCGAGCGCGCCTACAAATGTGTAAGCATCCCACGGAACTGCGGAATCAGGCGTCACGGCAGGAGAGAGCGCCATCCCAACCCGCGCGAGCAGCATCGTATAGCCGTCCGCATCGGCCTCGGAAACGAAACGCGCGCCGTTCATACCGCCTGCGCCGGGTTTGTTCATCACGGTGACGGGCTGTTCCAGAAAAGGCTGCGCGGTTTCTGCCAGTGCACGACCAGCAAGATCGGATGCGCCGCCCGGTCCGTAAGGCACCACAAGCGTCACCGCCTGCTCAGGATAAGACTGAGCCAGCGCGGCTCCGCTTGCTGCCACCACTGCAAATGCAATCGATCCGATTAGTTTTTTCATGAGTACCTCACGTTTCGTCCGAGTTTCCGGAGCTGTTGGATGGCACCAACATTCACAGTATGCGAAATTTGACAATAGAAGCTAACTAGTTGCATAAATTGCATACTGAGGGGGCGATTTATGTTCAAGACACGGGAATTAAAGGCCTTTGACGCCTATATGCGGCTGGGTGGCGTGAAGCTGGCGGCGGAACAATTGGATACAAGTCAGCCAATGGTGAGCCGCTTGCTGTCCTCACTAGAGGAAAAAACCGGATTCGAACTGTTCCAACGCAAGCGAAACCGGCTCGCGCCGACGGCAGAGGCCTTTCGGTTTCATCAAACTGTGGTGCGTCATTTGGCCGGGCTTCGCAATCTGGAACAGGAGGCCAACGCCATTGCAAGCGGTCAGGTTGGGCATCTCGTAATCGCAGCGCAACCGGTGTTTTGCGATACATTCTTGCTTGATGCACTGGCGCAGTTTCGGAAAACCCATCCTGAGGCCACTGTACAAATCGCCGATGTCGGGATGGAGGAAATGCTGCGTATGATCAGCGAACAGCGCTGTGATCTGGCGTTTGGCATTACCCTCAACGCTGAGGCATTTGGCGGTGATGCACTCTCTTTGGCCCATTGCGAGGCTCAGTGCATTCTACCCAAAGGCCATTTGTTAGGAGATGTGGAAGAGATCCCCCTACCCCGCTTACGCCGGGAAATGTTCATTGATCTTGCACAAGGCAGCCCGCTGCGACGCCGCATTGATCACATGATGGACACCATTCAGGTTAATCGCACGATTGCTGCTGAACTGCGTACGATTCACGGCATTGTCCGTCTCGTGGAACGTGGTGAAGGTGTCGCAATTGTCGACCCCGTCGCCCGGCAACTCCTTGATCTGGAGAAAGTTTCCATCCACCGCCTGATCCCTGCAATCACGTGGGACATTGCGCAGTTCATCCCCCATGAACGTCCGCTCAGCACCGTCGGACAAGCCTTTGCAGCGGCGGTCGCGCATGAAATCGACAATCTGAAACGCGATGGTGTGGTGTCCTGAGCCTCTGCACCATGCTGGCGGTCACAACTGAAGCGCGACCCCGCCAGCACAGGATTGCAGTGTTATGAGCCACCCATAATCATCCGGTAGCGGAGTTGGTCGAAAATCACCGCCAGGATCAGAAGCGCGCCCAGCAGAACCATTTGCATATAAGAGGAAATCTGCGCGAGGTTCATCCCGTTTTGCACAAGAACAATGAAGAACCCGCCCAAAACCACGTTTTCAACACGCCCGATACCACCCCGCAATGAGACTCCTGCGATAACACAGGCCGCAATCGACTCCAGCGTGATCGTACCACCCAGATTGGCCTCGCCACTTTCAACCCGCGCCGTCAGTAGCAACCCCGTCAACGATGCGATCAAGGCGCACCCGACGTAGGCCATCATCAGCGTGCGTTTCGTGTTAATCGCCGACAAATGCGCTGCTTTAATGTTGCCGCCAACGGCATAGACTTGTGTGCCAAGCGATGTACGCGACATAAATACCCACATCGCCACGATACAGAGCAGAGCAACAATCACCGGGACAGGGACGCCCCAAAGGCGACCAAACCCAAACACATCCGCAAACGCAAAAGGCAGACCCGAGACCGGCACGCCACCCGTAAGCAACAGCGCAGCACCACCAGCGAGCGAAGACGCCCCGAGTGTCATGATGAAGGGCGAGACATCGAAATAGGCGACACCAATGCCATTCAGCAACCCCACACAGGCCGCCGCAGCAAAACCCGCCAAAGCACCAAGCAGGATCACAAGAAAGATCGCATCCGGAAATATGCCGGCCAGCCAGACCATGACCGTTGCACTCACAACAGACGTAAGCGCAATCGCCGTCCCAACCGAGAGATCAAACCCGCCGGAGATCAGCACCAGCATCTGCCCGAGCGAAACCAGCACCAAATAGACCGACTGGCGCATCACATTGACGAGGTTCTGGCCCGTCAGAAACTTGGGCGACAGCAGGGTGAAAACCACCAACGCCCCAAGCAGAAAGAACGGTAAGACCCCAACCCGGACGAATATTTTTCGGATCAATCCGGGAAAGCTGAATGGCATGGTGTCGGTGGTCATAGTGTGGCTCCGGTTTCATCGAAGAAGTATTTGAGGACAGTGTCCTCCGTCATGTCCTGCCCACTCAGCTCTGCCGAGATGCGGCCATGGGCGAGAACCAGAAGGCGGTGTGCGATATTCATCGCTTCGGGCAGATCAGAGGAGATGACGACAATCGCCTTACCGGCCTCTGCAAGCTGTTTGATCAACAGATAGAGCGCTGCGCGGGTGCCCATATCGACGCCTACGGTAGGCTCGTCAAAGATGAGCAGATCAGCTTCCTGACCAAAACATTTGCCAAACAGCGCCTTTTGCTGATTGCCCCCCGAGAGTTGCGAGACAGGCTTATTCCGGTAGCCTGCGTGCAGCTCTACATGATCGGATATCTGATCGATTGAGCTGTTGACCGCTCGCCAGCGAACAAACGGGCTCCCGCCCTCATTCCGCATCCCCGACACGATATTCACAGCGAGGTTGTCTCGGGCGGTAGTCGCCAGATCAAGCCCTTCGGCCTTTCTGTCAGGTGACAAATAATACATACCACCTTTGATGATATCGCGGGTGGTGGCACCGGTAATATCGCGCCCCTTAAAGGTCACTGTGCCGGATTGAACCGGCGTTAACCCCATGACAGCACGGAACAGACGGGATTTCCCCGACCCGACCAACCCGGCGACTCCGAGCACCTCGCCCCTACGGACTTGAAAACGCGCGTTTGAGATGCCCGGCGCATGAAGCCCTGCGACCTCCAGAAGTATTTCACCGGGATCATTGGTGATGCTTGGATAGATCTGATCAAAAGAGCGCCCCGTCATCATCTCGACAAGGGCATCGTCATCGGTATCGGCCATCGCGACCGTGCCGATGACCGCGCCATCCCGAAGAACTGTGACTCGTTCGGCGATCCGCGCAAATTCCTGAATACGGTGCGAGATATAGACAATGCCAACGCCACGCGCTTTCAGCTTGGTCACAAAATCAAACAGATGGTCGACCTCCCGATCTGTGAGCGATGCCGTCGGTTCATCCAAAATCAGCACCTTGAGGTCGCCGTGAAAGGCTTTGGTGATCTCAACCATCTGCTGCTGCGCCCGCGACAGACGTGCAACGATGGCAGACGGGTCTATGTCAAATCCCAACTCTTCAAGCATTTCTCGCGATCGCGCCCGCATGGCGCGGTGGTCCAGAAACGGGCCGCGCCGCAGTTCCCAGCCAAGGAAAATATTCTGGGCCACTGTCAGGGTCGGGATCAGCGAAAATTCCTGAAAGACTGTGTAGATACCTTTGGCCTGCGCTTGGGCGACACTGTCAAAACTCACAGTCTCACCCTCGAGCCGGATACTGCCTTCGGTTGGGGTATTCGCGCCTGCGAGCATCGAAATCAGCGTGGATTTCCCTGCGCCGTTTTCACCAAACAACACATGCACCTCGCCCGGCTCCAGATCGAAATCGACATGATCCAGTGCCACAACGCCGGGATATTGCTTCGTCAGGCCGCGTGTCTCGATCAGCTTGGACATCGCTACTTCCTTGCATATTGCAGGCCGGGCGGGGAGAGAGGGCCCGACCTGCAGTTGTTTTGCTTACTGAGTGACGCTGAAGACCGGAGAGAACCCATCTGGCGGCAAAATATTCCCGCGCGCCACGTCCCTCACGTTGTTCTGGTCCACAACAAAGATCTTGGGGCCCACGTGTTTGAGGTAGTTCTTGCCCTCAAGCACACGCACCGCCTGATCGATCGCAATGCGACCCTGAATAACCATCGAGTCCGCTGGCGCACCGGTGATGAAGCCGCGCTGAATGCCAGTGTAGACGCCCGGTGTCATGTAAAACGCAAGAATGTCGACCTCACCTTTTAGACCCCGCTCGCGGATCACACCCTGTGCGGCTTCTGCTGTAACGGCCGTACCTGCGATATACTTGATCTCCGGATTGGCCTGCAGCACGTCCTCGACCAGCTTGAGCTGCGCCTCTTTGCCGGTGTCGCCATAGCGAGGTTCCAGCACATTGACAGCGGAGCCTTCGACCGCCGCAAGAAAGCCCGTATTGGCAGCCTCAACCCAACCAGCCCCTGCCGGTCCGGGGAACCAGCCCACAGTCACGGGGTCAGAACCTGCGGGGTGTTTTTCCGCAAGATATTTGCCGGTCTCAAACCCCATGGTGCGGAACGAGACCAGCGATTTGGCCGCAATATCGGTGGAAGACACGCCGTTGATCACGTCAATCACAGGGATGCCTTGCCCCGCTACTTCGCTGATGACGTTGTTCAAACCATCATATGAGATCGCACCGACGACGACCGCATCTGCACCGCTTGCCACGCAATCCTCGATCTGGCTGATCTGAGAGTTGAGCTCGGTGTATCCTCCGGCTTCGACCACATTCAGATTGACGCCCAGACGCTCGGCCTCAGCCACAACGCCATAGTCGACCCCCAGCCAATATGCATCTTTCATATGGGGAAAGGAGACGCAGATATTCCACGGCTTCTCCGCAGCCGCCAGTGGTTCGTAGGTGACGTCCGACACCGTGCCATCTGCGGAAAATGCAGGCGTGACTTCTTCGGCGGGGTAGGGAAACCACGCCTCGTCGGCGAGGGCCGGAAGGGCCACCGACACCAGCAGCGCGGAGGCTGTGTTCAGGAAAAGCTTCATCGTTCTGACTCCTTGTTGGTTCATCAGGTATTGGGCGAAGGGCATCGCCAGACTGATTTTAGGTGGAGACGGGCTCCGGGAGTTGTCAGGCGCTACAAGAGCGCCTGACGGATCTGCTCGATGGTCTCTTTTCGAACCTTTCGAGCGGCAAGCGCCTGATCCATATCAACGCGCTCAAATTTGACCGGGGCGTTGGGCTGCAACTGTCCGATCAGGTCCATATCGGCGGAAATCACAGCCCCCAGGGTAAAATACCCCCCACCGGAAACCGCATCGCGATGCAGCACAATCGGCTCCAATCCTCCGGGCACCTGAATGGAGCCGTAAGAATAGCAGCCATCCACGATATTTGAGGGGTCAGAACCAGCCCCAAAGGGTTGCTCGCGCGCGACAAATTCCATCTGCTGCCCGCCACGGAACCGATAACCCATCCGGTCTGCTTCTGGCGCAACGGTCCAGTCATCGTCAAAAAAGGCGTTCTGGCTCTTTTCCGTGAGGCGGTGCCAGTACAGACCGGGCAGAACCCGCAACACCGCAGGTTTCCCAGGACGGCGACGCAACGCTTGGGGAACACTGCGCGCGTCGGAACCTTCCATAGCCTTGCCCACCGGGATCACGTCCCCCGCAGCAACCGGACGCCCCTCAAAACCACCAAGTGCCCCAATGACATAGGTTGAGCGCGATCCCAGAGCAGGAGGCGTGTCGATGCCGCCGGATACAGCGATGTAGATGCGCGCGCCCTCTTTCAGAAACCCAAAGGACAGCACTTGCCCGGCTTTTACGCTGAAACTCGTCCAAGTGTCGCGCGGCGCACCATCCAGCATCACGGGCAATTCTGCACCGGTCACGGCAACCGTCATATCCGCGCCGAATTTGACCTCTGGCCCCATAAAGACAGCTTCCAGACAGGCGGCCCCATCCTCATTTCCAACCAGCATATTGGCGGCGGTCAACGCCAGGCGATCCATCGCCCCCCCCTCGGGGATACCAAGGTGGAAATAGCCCGGACGGCCCAGATCCTGAACGGTGGTTGCAAGTCCCGGTTTGACAATCTCAAGCGTCATTGAGCGCCTCCATCAGTTTGGCGTTGAAACCGGTCATGTCCTTATTGAAAGCATCAAGATCAAAGGCGACCTCTGCGATCTTGGGCGTGTAGCTGCCCTCTTCGACCTGCTGGGAGATCACATCATATTCCGCTCGGTCAATCGGCTTCCATTTGACGATATCTCCGGGGCGGAAGAAGACCATGAAGTCTTTGAGATAGCTAATCTTTTGCTCGGGATCGAAGATCGGCATCGGGGTAATCCCGAACATCTGATACCCGCCGGCACCGCGCACCGAATAGATACAGGAAAAACAGCCGCCATAGCCTACCGTCAGTTTTGGTGTATCTGTTCGCGGCCTCAGATACTTGGGCACTTCCAACTGCTTGTCACGTTCAACCAACTGATAAAGGAAGGGCAATCCCGACACGAACCCAACCATGGACACAAACCATGGTTGTGAATGATGCGCCTCAATGAACGCGGCAGCGCTGTCGTAACCATTGATCCGCGCGGCATAATCCAGATCAGTACCCGAAGGATCCTGATGACGCTCACGAAACCGCATCAGTGTTTCATGCGTCCAAGGATCTTCATAAAAAACCGGGATCTCAATAATCCGTGTGTCCAGACGTTTTTCCTGCGCCTGAGCCTCGCCTTCGAGCTCCTTGATCCGGGTCATCATCTCGTCCGGGGCGATGACATCCGGGTCGAACCGAACCTCAAAAGAGGCATTCGCCGGACAAATCTCGGTCACACCGGGGATGTCGGCTTCCCGCACCAGTTTTGACAGTGAGAGCGCGATAAAGAACGCATCGAGCGACATCTCATCGTCGACCTCGACATAAACATGTTCATCGCCCCCGTAGGTGTAGCGCGTTTTCATGCAGCATCTCCTTTCGCGGTGAGGTTCCCGGCTTCGAGCCAAGGTTCGAGCCATTGGGTGTGAAAGTCGCCCGCCCGCACATTCGGGTCGGCTGCCAGAGCAAGGTGCAGCGGCGCCGTGGTCTTGGTGCCTGCGATTTCCAATTCGGTGAGAGCCTTCACCAGCTTGTCGATCGCCGCATCACGGGTTTCAGCATGTACAATGACCTTGCCCAAGAGAGAGTCATAGAAGGGCGGTATTTGATATCCCTCTGACAAGAAGTGGTCAAAACGCACCCCCTCCCCTGATGGCATTTTCAAAGACGTCACCTGACCGGGCCAAGGCATAAAATCCATGTAGGGATCTTCTGCGCAGAGACGTACCTCGATGGAATGACCAGTGCGCGTAATTTCATCCTGCGTCATCGACAGCTTTGCCCCGCCGCAGACCTTGATCATCTCGGCAACCAGATCCACCCCGGTCAGCATTTCCGTCACCGGATGCTCAACCTGAATGCGGGTGTTCATCTCGATAAAGAAGAATTCGTTCGCGGCCTCATCAAAAAGATATTCAAGCGTACCCGCCCCGCGATAGTTCACGGCTTTTGCAAGCGCGACAGCAGAGGAGCAAAGCGCCTCGCGCGTCTCCTCATCCAGACACGTCGCCCCGGCCTCTTCCCAGACTTTTTGGCGGCGACGCTGCAACGAACACTCTCGCTCAAAACAATGAACAGCAGTCTCACCATCGCCAAGAATTTGCACCTCGATATGGCGCGGCGACAGGATGGCGCGTTCGACATAAAGTCCGCCATCGCCAAAGGCGGCCTCGGCTTCGGCCTTGGCTTGCGGCGCGAGGGACTTCAGCTCTTCGACGGTTTTTGCAACACGGATGCCGCGTCCGCCGCCGCCCGCGGCGGCCTTGATCATCACTGGAAAGCCAATCTGTTCGGCAATGGTGACGGCCTCAGCGACACTCTCAACTCGCCCATCGGACCCCGGCACCACCGGTACGCCAGCAGCCTCGGCGGCCTGCCGGGCGGCAACCTTATCCCCCATCCGCTCGATGGTGTCGGCGGACGGGCCCACAAAAATGAGACCGGAGGCCTCTACCGCGCGCACAAATGCCGGACTTTCGGACAAGAACCCATAGCCGGGATGAATGGCATCAGCGCCCGTGGCTTTGGCCGCCTGCAGGATCGCATCAATGTTCAGGTAGCTTTCCTTGGCGGGCGCGGGACCAATGGAGACCACCTCATCCGCAAGTTTAACGGCCAGCATGTCGCTATCGGCCTCGGAGTGAGCCTGAATGGAATGGATGCCGAGCGCCTGCGCGGCCCGAACGATCCGCACGGCAATTTCACCCCGGTTTGCAATAAATAGTCGCTGGATTGCCATGGCCTATTTCAACTCCGCCACGACGTCACCCGCAGTGACGGGCGCTGCATTTTGAACGGCATATTTTTCAAATGTGCCCGGCTCTTCGGCGGTGACCTGAATGAAGGTCTTCATCACTTCGATCAGACCAATGACGTCACCCACTGCGACGGCATCCCCTGCGGATTTAAACGGAGGCTCTTCTGGCGAGGCCTGATGATAGAAAGTGCCAGGCAGCGGAGATTGAATATCGGACATGTTGGTATCCCTGTTGTTGTCTTTTGTAGGTGCGGTTCAGGCCGCTTGGATCACCGCCGAGGACGGCGCGATCGTGATGTTGTTTGCGGTCAATTCGCGACGGATTGCGCGACCGATTTCAACGGCACCGGGGGTGTCTGAGTGAAAGCAGATCGATTCAAACTCGATATCGATATCGCTGCCATCGACCGTGGTCACCTTCCCCTCAAGGCAGGCCCGCAGGCATTTCTGCGCGATCGCATCCGGGCTGAGCCGCCCGACCTTACGGGTGAAAACGATGGAACCATCCTTGCCGTAATCGCGATCTGCATAGAACTCGCGCACCACCGGATGGCCTAGGCGTTTGGCGATGGCATAGGTCTTTGAGATATCCATACAGTAGACGATCAAATCCCCGCTGATGGCCGCGAGGCTTTCGATCATCAACCGAGACAGCTCCTCATTGCGCGCAGCCTCCATGTAGAGCGCGCCATGCGGTTTTACATGTTGCAGGCGGATGCCGTGGCGACGCCCAAACTCTCGCACCGCGCCGACCTGATAGATGATATCATTGACCAGTTCTTCAGGCGTGGTGTCGATGTATCGACGGCCAAACCCCTGCAGGTCGCGGTAGCCCGGATGTGCCCCGAGACCGACGCCGTAATGATTGGCCAGCTTAATCACCCGATCCATCGAATTTGGATCACCTGCATGAAAACCAGCAGCAATATTCGCGGATGAGATGAGCTCCATCAGCTGGTCATCAGGTGCTTCGCCCAGCACCCAGTGGCCAAAACCTTCACCCATGTCACAGTTGAGATCGACAATATTTCGCATCACACGCCCTTGGAATTTCTGATCCTTCGAGCATGCGGAGCCGGTCGCATTTTTGTAAAGTTCATTTATCAGAAACCCCATTATCGCAAAATCCGAACACACAAGCCTCGGGAAAATCCTGAATATTAGGCATGGTTGGCGCTTACAGGCGGTGCGAGATCATTTTTTCCGCAACCAATGATTGCATTATCGGATATTTCGATAATGCGGTTGCGGAGTTTCAGAAGGCGAGGAATAGTCGTGGCCAAACTGTACGCCCCTCAGAGAGGACAAATCTATGAATCTGAGACAGCTAAAATACTTCCTCGCCACCGCCGAACTGGGTCAGGTCAGCCGTGCCGCGTCAGAGCTGTCGATTTCTCAATCCTCTGTCACATCCGCCATAAGAGAGCTGGAACAGAGCATGGGCACGACGCTGTTTAATCGCACAGCTCATGGCATGGACCTGACTCCAACCGGCCGCGATCTTCTAAGCGCTGCGCGCGACGTGATGGAGAAAGTGCAGATCGCGCAGGACATCGGGCAGAACCATTCCGATGTGACCGGCACCATCAATATCGCTGCCACCTATACGGTCTGCGGCTACTTCCTGCCCTACCATCTTGATCGGTTGAGCCATCGCTTTCCCAATCTGACGATCAATATCTCTGAGCTGAACCGCGAAAGCATCGAAGAAGGTCTGATTTCCAACCGGTTTGATGTCGCCGTGATCCTGACATCAAACACCTCCAATCCTGAACTGGCCACACAAACCCTAATGCGTTCACACCGCCGTTTGTGGGTGCCGCAGAACCACACGCTGGCCGGGCGCGAATTTGCTACGTTCGAGGAAGTGGCAGAACACGACTACATCATGCTGACGGTGGACGAAGCCGCCAATACGTCGATGAAATACTGGGGGCCGACTGGACTGGTGCCGCGTGTACGCATGCGTACGTCCTCGACCGAGGCTGTGCGGTCCATGGTCGCCAATGGGCTTGGGGTTACGATCCTGTCCGATATGGTCTACCGACCGTGGTCTCTGGAAGGTCGCCGTATCTCGACACTGGTGATGGACCGCGAGATCCCCTCCATGGATGTGGGCCTAGCATGGCGGCGCAATCAGGACATGCCCAATGCAGCCCGCCACTTCGTCGATTATTTCCGCAACGCCTATTTGTCGCCGCAGATGGCACACACAGCTTGGCGCGGCTAAAATGTTGGCGGAGTGCAGGCGCTGACCAAAACGCATTTCTCAGGCCCGATCTGACGAAATCTATGCGGGGCGCGGCTGTCAAAATAATAGGCATCTCCGGGTCCTAGGATTTTGCGCTCGGCCCCAACCGTGATTTCCACCCGACCGGACAGCACGATCCCGCCTTCCTCACCTTCGTGACCATACATGACACGACCAGTATCAGCGCCGATCTCATAGGTCTCATAGAGGATCATCATCTGACGCCCAAAGAGGTTCGCACCCACTTGTTTCAAGGAAAGCTTCCCCTTGCCGATCTCCGTCAGATCTTCAGCCGCGTAAAAACTGGTTTTTTCCAGCTCCGGTTCAAAGGCAAAAAACTCTGACAGGCTGATCGGAATCCCATCCAGAATTCGCCTGAGCGCACCAACGGATGGGTTCATCTTACCCGATTCAATCAGCGAGATCGTAGAGTTCGGCACGCCGGTTTTTTTTGCCAACGCCCGTTGTGACACACCGCTCTGTTCACGCACGGCGCGCAGACGCTGTCCCAGTTGGTAGTCTTCAGAATTTGCGTTTGTGTTGTTCAATATTGATCAACTCCTGACATCCGTCCCATTAAAAACAGCATGTTACTATAAATAAGAAACAGACTATCGCGCAAAACTCAACGCCATATCCTGCTGTGCATCTCAACAACCCGGCCGATGCGCCACTCACACAGGACAGACCCAAATGCTCAATGCCGAAATTTCCAGCCGTCGCGACGCCGCTATATCCCGGGGCGTCGGCATGCAAACGCAGGTCTATGTCTCCCGTGCGAGCGGTGCCGAAGTCTGGGATGTGGAAGGACGCCGCTATATTGATTTCGCTGCTGGAATTGCCGTGGTGAATACCGGCCATTGTCACCCAAAGGTGATGGAGGCCGTGCGCGCACAAAGCGAGGCATTTACCCACACCTGCCATCAGGTCCTGCCATATGAAAACTACATTCGGCTGGCCGAACGCCTGAACGACAAGGTGCCGGGCAATTTTGACAAAAAGACCGTTTTTGTCACCACCGGAGCCGAGGCCGTCGAGAACGCGATCAAAATCGCGCGTGCCGCAACCGGACGATCTGCCATCATCGCCTTTGGCGGCGGGTTCCACGGTCGCACCTTCATGGGAATGAGCCTCACCGGCAAGGTTGCCCCCTATAAGAAAGGGTTCGGTGCGATGATGCCCGATGTCTTTCACGTCCCCTTCCCTGCCGATCTTCATGGGATCTCAACATCCGATGCGCTGACGGCGATCGAAAAGCTATTTAAAGCAGACCTCGATCCTGATCGCGTCGCCGCAATTATTCTGGAGCCTGTCCAGGGTGAGGGTGGGTTTTATCCCGCACCGACTGAGCTGATGCGCGGCTTGCGCGAACTTTGCGACTCCCATGGCATTTTGTTGATCGCAGATGAGGTCCAGACCGGGTTTGCCCGCACCGGGCATCTCTTTGCGATGGAAGGCTATGATGTGGCTGCGGACATCACCACAATGGCAAAGGGTCTGGCCGGTGGTCTGCCACTTGCAGCTGTGACCGGACGCGCTGAAATCATGGACGCCGCCGCGCCCGGCGGCTTGGGTGGCACCTATGGCGGCAACCCTTTGGGCATTGCCGCAGCGCATGCGGTCTTGGATATCATCGAAGAAGAAGACCTGTGTGACAGGGCAAATGAACTCGGTTCGCGGCTCAAGCAACGTCTCAGCGCGATCCGCGAAACAGTGCCCGAAATCGCTGACATACGCGGCCCCGGTTTCATGGTTGCGGCAGAGTTTTATTCGGCGGATGGGTCTGCACCGAACCCGGATATGGCCAATGCAATCCGTGCCGAGGCCCTGAACCGGGGGCTGGTTTTGCTGACCTGCGGTGTCTACGGCAACGTAATCCGTTTCCTCGCTCCGCTAACCATTCCCGATGGCGTGTTTTCTGAGGCTCTCGACATTCTCGAGGCATCAATCTCTGCCGTGAAGGGAGCCTGAAATGACCGACCTATTGTCTGTTTGGTTAAAGACCCCAAGCCTGCTGGAGACCCGCGCTTATGTGAACGGCCAGTGGATAGAAAGCGATAGAAAGTTCGATGTTACCGATCCGGCTACCGGTCGACTGGTGGCGCAGGTCTCAGATTTCGACGTCGCAACGACCACAAAGGCAATTGATGCTGCCCAGGCTGCTGGCCCTGCATGGGCGGCTCTCACCGGCAAGGAACGCAGCACGATTTTGCGGCGTTGGCACGATCTGCTCATTGAAAATGCCGACGATCTTGCCACCATTCTCACCGCTGAGATGGGCAAACCATGGGCGGAGGCACGCGGCGAGATCCTATATGGGGCGTCCTTTATCGAATGGTTCGCAGAAGAGGCCAAACGGGTCTACGGTGACGTGATCCCCGGCCATCAGCGTGACAAGCGCATCATGGTTCTGAAACAGCCCGTGGGCGTTGTCGGCTCCATCACGCCTTGGAACTTTCCAAACGCGATGATCGCGCGCAAGGTTGCGCCGGCTCTGGCTGCAGGCTGCACCTTTGTTGCGCGCCCAGCCGAATTGACCCCACTGTCGGCGCTCGCCATGGCTGTTTTGGCAGAACGGGCGGGTGTGCCCGCTGGCGTGTTCAACGTTATCCCCTCCACCGATGCATCCGGCGTGGGGCAAGAACTTTGCACAAACCCAAAGGTGCGCAAGATTACCTTTACCGGCTCCACGCGCGTCGGGCGCATTCTGATGGAACAGGCTGCGGGTACGATCAAAAAAATGTCGTTAGAGCTGGGCGGAAACGCACCCTTTATTGTGTTTGATGACGCCGATCTTGATCAGGCAATTGATGGGGCCATGATTGCGAAGTTCCGAAACAACGGCCAAACCTGCGTCTGCGCAAACCGTATTTATGTGCAAGACAGCGTCTATGATGCCTTTGCTGCCAAGCTCGCCGACAAGGTTCAGACCCTTCAGGTCGGTAATGGCTTTGATCAGGATGTGACCACGGGCCCACTGATAAATGACGCAGCCCTGCGCAAAGTAGAGGCTCATATCTCTGATGCAGTGGGGAAAGGTGCAAAGATCCTCACCGGCGGCGCACGTTCCGATATGGGTGGTACGTTCTTTACACCAACCGTGCTGCGCGATGTGAACCAGCATATGGTGGTATGTCATGAGGAAACCTTTGGCCCGCTGGCAGCCTTGGTTCGCTTTGAAACAGAAGACGAAGTGATCGCGATGGCCAATGACAGCGACTTTGGACTTGCAGCCTATTTCTACGCGCGCGATCTGAGCCGCGTCTGGCGCGTGGCCGAAGCATTGGAAAGCGGCATGGTCGGGGTCAATACTGGTCTTATCTCTACCGAGGTCGCTCCTTTCGGTGGCATCAAACAATCCGGGCTTGGGCGCGAAGGGTCCAAATACGGCATCGAGGATTTTCTGGAGATTAAGAACATCTGCCTCGGTGGCATGGCCTAAGGTGTACCTGCAGGCACCGCACCGGGATGCCCACCTAAAGTGGGCTTTGGCACAACAAACTCTGGCGCGCCCGCTTCCAAGCTGCCTCATACGTGGCTTGGTAAAGCGCCTGCATCAGGACAGCGGCCCCCCTTTAACAGATGGCGGACCGTCCTGTCACGCGATTGCATCACTTCCCTCATCTTCTGGGAGCGGGGGCTACACAAGATGAGAGCCACGATCTAACAAGGCGATACTTTTCACCCGCAACAGACAGGAGGGTAAGACATGACCGACACCATCAACACTTCCCTTCCGCTGGATCTGATGCGGCTCTGATCCCCACTCGGGTTTCCCACGTTCGTATCGATCCATCCGCGACCCACTCCGGTCGCTTTTATTGCTATGGAAAGATGAAAGATGGGCAATCCCATTTCTGGGGAACGAAGCGCTGCTGGCGCTCAGGTTTCCAAATTTTACAGCCGCGCAACATGGATTGACGGGCGCGCTGAAGAACAACTCGAACAAGTGGCGGGCTGGCCCGGCATGAAAGCTGTCGCTGGCTTTCCCGATCTTCATCCAGGCCGCTACGGCCCGGTGGGGGCAGCCTTTTTGGCCGACCGGATTTGGCCTCAACTTGTTGGGCCAGATATCGGCTGTGGCATGGCACTGTTTCGCCTTGATCTGCCTAGGCGTCGCCTGAAACTCGACAAGGCGGCCCGGCGTTTGGCCGTACTAGAGGACGGAGCAGACAGAGATCACGCGCTGGCTGAGTTGCATGCTGCTGGCTTGACGGGGCTGATCGAACCCGACGCGCTTGGGACTATAGGCGGCGGCAATCATTTCTGCGAGGTGCAGGTGCTCGACGCGATCCTAGATCCTGCACGCACGGACTTGCGCAAAGATGATCTGTGCCTGCTGGTACATTCCGGTTCTCGCGGGCGCGGTGCCGGTATCTTTCAAGGGTTGGACGACAGTTGGAAACATGGCTTTGTCGCGGATAGCGAGGCGGCGACGCATTATCTCACGCTCCACGATGTCGCCACCAGATGGGCGCGCTTAAACCGGGCGCTGATTGCTTCTGCTGCATCTGACGCATTGGGATGCAAGGCCAGTCTGGTCTGCGACACGGTCCACAATCACGTCACGCCGCGTTCAGATGGCTGGCTCCATCGAAAAGGCGCGGCGTGTCCAGAAGCAGGTCTCGCGCCGCTTGCAGGATCGCGCGAAACTCCAAGTTATCTCCTTGAGGTGCCCGACCTTGTCTCCGGGGCGCTTGGCTCGGTATCTCATGGAGCCGGACGCAAATATGACAGGTCGTCGATGCACGGTCGCATCCGCAAGACGCGTTCTGAGCTAGCCTCTTTAACCCGCAATCGTTTCGGCGGGCGCGTTATCTGCGAAGACCGCGACCTTCTGCTCGAAGAGGCCGGACAGGCTTACAAAGACCCCGATCAGGTGGTTCGGGATCTGTCTTGTTTTGGCCTCGCCACTGCAGTGGCCCGAATGCTGCCCCTTGTGACTTTCAAGACGACAGGAGGCATAAAATGAGCGAGAAAGAAGCGCTCCTTCTGTCCAGCGGCAATGGCCCCGGTGAATGTCGGCAGGCGGTTGGCCATTTGTTGGCTTGGCTTGCAACCAAAGCCGCGCAATACGGCGTTGAACTCGACATCGCCACCAGAGACGCCCAACACGGCCCGTCTTCGGCTGTGGTCATCCTGTCAGGCACACAGGCAAGCGCCTTGGCACTGGCCGTTGAGGGAGTCATTTTGTGGCGGTGCCAGAGCGAATTGCGCCCGAAACACAAGCGCAAGAATTGGTTCGTGCAGATCTTTCGTTTGCCCACGGCGACCAAAGTGGTGTCGGTTGATCCGGCCTCCGTCGAAATGCAAGCCATTCGGGCCGGTGGCCCCGGTGGTCAGCACCAAAACAAGACTTCGAGTGCAATCCGCGCACGTTGGATCAGTGCCCACAAACAGGTGTACTCTGTGGTGGTGCGTGACAGTCGATCGCAACATCAAAATCGGCGCCTGGCGTTGGAGCGGCTGGCCGCCCTTGCCAGCGCTGAACAGGCAGAAGCCGATGCCAGTCGCCGAGGCGAAACATGGGCGCTTCATGGGCAGTTGCAACGTGGTGAACCACATCGGGTTTTTGAGGGTCACCATTTCAAAGAAGTAAAATGAACTACTCGGGGCGGTCCTGTGCCGCCCCTTTCTCCCTTAAATGGGCAAACCCAAAAGAAGCAGGCACGCCGCCAGCACAAATATACGTCCCCCATAAGAGACCCGGATTTCTCCAAAGAGGTCCTCACCTCTCCTTTGCCGCAGCGAAAACAGACCTGCCAGATCACTGGCGCAGTTTTTAAACTGATAAAGGATTACCAAATGTCTGATTATACCGTCGCCGAATTGCAGGAAATGGAAGCTGAGTTTTCGGCTATGGATGCTGAATTCGCAGGCCTCGGCCTTGAGGAGATGGACAGCGAGTTTGGCGAGGCTTTTGCCGAACTGGACGCGGAACTGGATGCTGCAGGGATCAGCCTGCTGGATGTCGAGGCGATGTCGATCAGTGAAATGGCCGACAATGACTAGCAACTGTATTTTTCATGCGCTCTGAGGCGTCCATTTTTGTTGCGATTTGACGAGCGCGTTGACGATTGTGACGAGTGTTCGTGCAACGGCCGTGATGACGACCTTGTGCGGTTTTCCTGCGGCGCGAAGGATTTGAGTATCGGATTGTGATGGCTAGCAATGAGAGCGGCTTGGAACATCACATGCCTGAGCAACCGTCGCCCAGCACCAATGGCGCGTTTCCCGCGCATGACTCCACCGTCATGTACTATTGGCGCAAAGCCTGTGAGCGCCGAGGATCGGGGCGGTCGTAGCGCTGACCTTCCGCGCAGCCGTCGATGATCCGGCGCGCTTTCGGTCTTCCAAGAGGGTTGGTCCTTGGGTTGGCTTGACGCCCTCACGCAACCAGTCCGGTGAACGGGATGTATCAGGCGGCATCACCAAAGCCGGAGACGTCAATCTGAGGCGAGCATTATGCCAAGCAGCAACCGTCATGATGAACCGTGGCTGATCGACATGGATGAGAACATGGGGAACTCAGCTCGCGCAGCGGCGCGGTCGTAAAATCGCGATGGTCGCTCTTGCACGCCGCATAGCGGTCATTCTTCATCGGGTTTGGGTAGATGCACAACCTTCCAGTCAGCTGCGGCGCCGAACACTGTCTGACAGGATGATACCCCACCCGTTGACTGTCTGATGGCAGGCTTTCGAGGTCCCGCAGGGACGTGGTTCCGGTGATAGCGTGGTTTGGGCTGTCGCTGACTTCCGTCAAGTACGCCTATGAGATGGGCACATCGGAATTACATCGAACCAGCATAATGTTGGCAGCCGCCGCGCTGACCACGAACCCAAGCATGTACCCCAAGGACCTCAGCCGAAAGCCCCAACAGAAGCCAAGACGGGCACCAAGAATATCAAAGGAACCGCTATGGCGGATCAATTGTTTTGCGCAAAACGGCTTGACTGGGACGCCCCCCGCTACCGAAGTCCAGACCCTAGGCCCACCTCCATAATTCATTCATTAGATTTAGCATTCTCGATATTGCAACCGCAGGGAAAGCGTGCCGTAGACATATCTTTAGTTCAAAAAAACACCTCCCCAAAGGGAGAAACAAAAATACATACAACCATCCCGCAAGCCACAATTTGCGCAAAGCAAGGGAGCTCTCGCCTCTGCGATATGGAAACTCGGCACTCAAACAACAATCTAAGTATATGTTATTAATGATTATTATACCACTTCACCATTCTCGCCATCTGCAATTCGATAATTATGTGCAATTTTATTAGCATTACAAGTAAATCGCTTATTGGTCGATTAACGGAAAATTTCCGCACCCTCCATAGACCTGCCTCACGTTGCCCACTTTAAACGGAGTGCCTCACTGCGCCTCGTTTTAATAAATGCGAAGGCCCCCATTTATGGATCAAAACAATTGCTCAACAGGCAAGGATTCAAAATCAACCGCACCCTCTCAAGACCAAGAACGCCAGGAATTGACGACCTTGAGTGAGATGTTTGATGTCGATGATTTTGCACCTTGGGACGAGGGGTTCGAGCCGGAGGAAGAAGAAGAGGAGGAAGAACCGTCCGAGCAACAAAGCAACGCCAAGTTCTTTCGAGTAGAGGGACAGGAAAACGACGGCCTGTTGAACAACTTTCTGAACCTCTGGGGACAGGGGAATGGTCCGGTCAACGCCAATGGAAATGGGCAGGGGCTGTTCAAACTGCTCTTCGGTGGTGACGCAGATGATCGGCTGACGGGCACTGAGGATGCGGATGCCGTGATGGCAGGGCGCGGCAACGACAGCGTCGATGGGGGCGCTGGCAATGATACGCTGATGGGGGACGATGACGGCGCAAGTGGAACAGAGGCCACACCGCTCGTTCTCAACATCAACAACCTTGTCAGCCAGACCTATTCTTGTGGCAGCGCCCAGGCCGGTGATGCGGCCGTTTACCGCGATGTCGCCTTCCTTGAGGATGGGACCTCGGTCTGGGGACGCGTGGTTCTGGTTGGGGCAAGCGATGAAAACATGTTCATCGATCTGTCGGGGGATCGTGGCGCAGAGATCACCATCGACGGTTACGGGTATGGCGATACTGCTGAATTCCGTCTGGAATTCTTTGATCCGATCACTGGCGAGCCCGTTGAAATCAGCTCCACCGCGACGTTCAACGATCTGGATCAGAACTATTATCAATACGACGTCGAGGCCGTCACCCTCGCTGCGGATCAATACAGTGCTTTTGGGACATCGGATGACACCTCTCTGAATGTGACCAATCAAAACGGCACAGTGCGGGCCTCCGGTTCAGAACAGAACAACCCGGATGATGAGGATGCGTGGTTTTCCGCAGCCTTTGAAGGGCGCAGCTCGATTAACTTCACCCTCGAAGCGCGCCATACGCCATCCGGCTTTACGCTCTCGGGCGACCTTATTGAGGATGCGGTCTACACGCCAATCGATCACGGTGATGACACGCTTCTTGGGGGTCTCGGATCTGATGTGATCATGGGCCAAGGTGGCAATGACCTTCTCGATGGGGGCGAAGGGGATGACAGCATCGACGGCGGCGAAGGGGATGACATCCTCCTTGGCGGCGCTGGCGCAGATGTGCTGATGGGTGGAATCGGTGGCGATACGATTTCCGGCGGTGATGGCGATGATCTGATCGATGGCGGCGAAGGTGACGACAGCCTCTCTACGGGTCTTGGAAACGACACCTTGCTGGGGGGGGCAGGCAATGACACGCTGCATAACTCCGCCGGGGATGACAGTCTGGTTGGCGGCGAAGGCGACGACAGTATCGTGGCCACGGAAGGGAATGACACCCTAGAGGGCGGCGAGGGAAACGATACGCTCTATGCCGGGGTCGATGATGACCACCTTGATGGTGGCAGCGGCAATGACAGCATGTTCGGCGAGGCTGGCCATGATGTGATGTACGGTCGGAGCGGTGCCGACCACATGGAAGGCGGGAGTGGCAACGACACCATCGACGGTGGCGCAGATGACGACACCATTTCCGGTGGGGATGGCGATGATCTGATCTACGGCGGCCTCGGCAATGACAGTCTCACCACCGGCAGCGGCAATGACACGCTTTATGGAGGTGAGGGAAACGACACACTGCGCAACTCCGTCGGTGACGACAGTTTGGTGGGAGGTAGTGGTCATGACAGCATCGTTGCGACCGACGGCGACGATACGCTGGACGGCGGCAGCGGCAATGACATCATGTATGGCGGCAACGACAGCGATCTGCTGATCGGCGGCACAGGTGATGATGTCATGCAGGGCGAGGCCGACGCTGACACATTCCGGATCGAAGATAATTTCGGAAACGACAAAATTTTCGGCGGCGAAGACGGAAAAGACCACGACGTCATTGATCTGTCCCATATGACGGGGCCAGTGACCGTCACCTATACCGGCTATGAATCGGGCACGATCACCGACGGGACAGACACGATCCGCTTCTCCGAGATCGAGGAGCTGATCCTCACCGACGAGGATGATGTCGTCGACGCGCGCGAAGACAGCGCCGGTGTTCAGATCAATGCAGGTACGGGCAACGACACTCTGATCGGTGGCAGCGGGGATGACCGTTTCACAGGGGGGGCCGGGGATGACAAAATCGCCCTGACGTCCTCGGGCGGGACGGATCGGATCACCGACTTTGACACATCAGACAATGATGATGATGGGTATTACAACGATCAGTTGGATGTCTCTGATCTGACAGGGGGATCGGGCACCGGCGGCATGGTGCGCACCAGTGATGTCACAACGAGTGACGATGGCTATGGCAATGCGTTGCTGACGTTCCCAGATGGAGAACAGCTTGTTTTGCAGGGTGTTTCTCCCGATCAAATGAACACCCATGACCAGTTGTTTGCTGCGGGAATTCCCTGCTACACGGCCGGCAGCCGGGTGGTCACATCTCAGGGTGAGATCCCGGTCGAACAGATCCGTGTAGGGGATTTGCTGCAAACTGCGGATAACGGATTGCAGCCCGTGATCTGGATGGGGCGGCGGGCGCTGTCTTCAGCCGCTCTGAAACGCCACCCACATTTGCGCCCGATCATGCTGAGGCCCGGGGGTCTTATCGCCAATGGGCGGTATATGCGCGTCTCTCCGCAGCACCGTTTCCTGACCAAGTCTGAGCATTGCGGAAGCGAAGTGTTTGCGCGGGCCCGTCTGCTGCTGGATATGGATCCTGCGCATGTCTTTGCGGATCACGCTGACGCGCCGGTCTGCTACATCCATCTGATGACCGAAGAGCATCAGGTGATCTTTGTAGATGGTTGCGCGACCGAAAGCTTCTGGCCCGGCCCCGAAGCCTTGCGCAGCCTTGATGACGCCGACAGGCGCGAGGTCTTTGACCTATTCCCGGAGCTTTTGCCAGCGCTCGCCAAACGCGGATCAAGTGGGCGCGAGATCGTCAGTCAGGGATACGGGCCGCTGGCGCGGCGCGATTTACGCCGAAAAGACATCACCAGAGTAGAACCCTATCAGGCGCTGCGATCTCGGCACGCCTGATGCGCTTGGGGTGCAGGTTCAATATCACACCCTCGGCGTATTCAGAGCTCGTGCAACCATGGTGGATTGGCGCCCGCTCTGGATACTGTGATGGCTGCGACCTTCGCGCCCCAAGAAAGAGCTTGCATCAGATTGTCTGCGTCTAGATTTCGCAGCGCGCCTTTTTGCATCAGGCCAAACTCATCAAGGCGCGCCATGACACCAGCGTTGAACGTATCCCCTGCCCCGACTGTGTCGACAACCTCAGCACGTTCTGCAACGACTTCGACCTGTTCGCCACTGGCCAACAAACCTATCGCTCCTTTTTCCCCCCGCGTCACAAGCACAATCGCCGGGCCACAGGCTTGCAATGCTGCGGCCTGTTCTTGCAGGGTCGTATGCTCTGGCATGATCCACGCAAGATCCTCATCGGAGACTTTGACCATATCGGCTTGCGCCAGCATGGCTTTGAGACGCGCGCGATAACGCGCCTCATCAGGGACAAAACTCGGACGGATGTTGGGATCCATCACTACCGCCCGTTCTTGCCCGTGTCGTTCAAGGAAGCTCGCATAGGTATCGGCGCAAGGCTCACAAGCAAGGCTGATCCCCCCCAAAAACAGCGCATGGATATCTGCGCCGATCGCAGGCAGATCTTGGTCGGTGATCATCCGCCCAGCGGTATTTTCGTCATAGAACGCATATTTCGCATGGCCGTTTTGCAGTTCGACGAAAGCCAGTGTGGTCGGTCGGTCAGAACGGATCAGATATTGCGCATCCACGTTGCTGTTCCCAAGAGCATCCTGAAGTTTTCGCCCCATCAGATCGTTGGAAACACCGCTCAACAAACCCGCCTGTCGCTCCAGTCGCCCCAAGGCAATGGCGGTGTTAAAAACCGCGCCACCAACATGCGGCACAAAGGCCGCCTGCCCGCTCTGCGTCGTGCTCGGGATCATATCGATCAGTGCTTCGCCACAACAAAGGATCATGCTTGCCGTCCTGTTTAGATAGTTCAAATGGCCGCATCGGACCCTCATGTGCGGCGCATATTACCGCGCGCGCGCTGAAAGCGCTAACATTTTTCAACTTCTCTGACAAATAAACATCAACAGCATAAAATTCGCTGCATTCTCAGGCGGAAAACACATTGATTACAACCACCTAAGGGCATCACGCCTTTAAAAGCGCTGCATATTTCGGGTCAAAACTTCGACTAATCGGCTCCGCCGCAGCGCCAAGCGCCACAGTCCATGGATCGGACAAGCCGACCAACAGCCGCCGATCTCGCCCTGCCCTCAAGGCGAGGTTTATTCGCGCCACGAGGGTCTCGATCATCTCCTTGGGGGCGGTGCCACATAGAACGCAAACCTGCGGGTCCAGCGCGAGTTGCATTATATTGGTGATCCACGCCAGATACCCTGCCGATTGATCGAGCCATGCCTCCACATCCGGGCGTTTTTGTTGCAATAGCTTTTGTATCCGCGCGGTGACATCCGGTGCGGCGTGATCCAATCCAAACTCCGCACAAAATCCGCCCAATGAGACAACGCGTTCCAGAATATCCGGGGTCAGTTTGCCCGGATTCAATCCAACACTGCCGATCTCTCCGGCATTGCAGCGGGTCCCATCATAGAGTTCGCCATTGATGATAAGGCCAGCGCCCAGACCGTATCCCAGATAGATGCAGACAGCATTTTGCTTGCCATGTGCCTGACCTGTCAGTTTTTCCGCCATGGCAGCGGCGGCGGCGTCGTTTTGCAGGTTCACCGCCAGCCCCGTGGCCTCCTCAAGGCGCGCCACCAGCGGGAAATTCTGCCAAAAGGCCATCGTGTATTCTTGATTTGAAAAATCACTCTGCGGCCCAAATGGACCGGGCATCGCTACCCCCATGCCAACAATACGTTCGCCTGCCTCGGGGTGACGCCCTTCCAGTTCACGCCGGGTGCGCTGGATAAGCTGTACGAGCTCCACCAGCCCTGCCTCCGGCGCGCTGGTCGACACCGGCACATCGTTGCGCGCCACCACCTCGCCGACCAGATTGACAATAACGCAGCGCGCCACATGCCTGTCGATCTGAAGACCCACCGAAAACGCCCCCAGTGGGGCCAACGCATAGGGGATCGCGGGCTTGCCGCGCCCCTCCATCACCGCATCCTGCGCAAGCACGAGCCCCTCGCGCTCCAGATCTTCAATGATGTTGGAGAGAGTCTGTTTCGCCAGTTTGGTCGCCCGTGCCAGCGCGGCGCGTGACAGCGCACCATTTACACGGATCGCATCGATCACAACACGGCGGTTATGAACCCCTGCTGCGCCCGAAGACGTTCCAAACATTGCATTAATTTTGGGTGCGGATTGCTTCATCAAAAACATATTGACAGGTGGTGGCTCTGTCTGCAAGCATTTAGTCCACCACTTGGACTTAATGCCGGACAGGTCCAGCATCACCCCTGATGCAGTGGGAACAACAAGACCGGCGGCGGCGGGTGTACCCGTCGCCAGACCCCAACAGGAGTGAGCTGATGAAACTTAAACTGCATGCGGCCCTGATGGCCGCGACCGCGCTTTGCGGCACCACCGCAATGGCCGAGACAACGTTGAATGCGCTCTTTATGGCCCAAGCCGCCTATAGCGAAGATGACATCCGCGCGATGACCGCGAGCTATGAGGCCGCAAATCCCGATGTGAAGATCAACATTGAGTTTGTCCCCTACGAGGGTCTTCACGACAAAACCGTGCTCGCACAAGGCGCCGGTGGTGGCTACGACGTTGTCCTGTTCGACGTGATCTGGCCTGCCGAATATTCTCAGAACAACATTTTGCTCGATGTCAGCGACAAAATCACCGACGACATGAAGGCTGGCATCCTGCCGGGTGCATGGACCACGGTGGATTACGGCGGCAAAAGCTATGGCATGCCGTGGATTTTGGACACCAAATATCTGTTTTATAACAAAGCCATGCTAAAGCAGGCCGGAATTGACTCACCGCCGACCACTTGGGCGGAGCTGCAAGAAGACGCCCAGAAAATCAAAGACGCAGGCCTCGTCGAGCACCCGATTGTCTGGAGCTGGGCACAGGCCGAAGCCGCCATCTGTGATTACACCACTCTTCTGAGTGCTTATGGTGGCGACTTCCTGAAAGACGGCGCGCCGGAATTCCAGAGCGGCGGTGGCCTTGATGCGCTTGAGTATATGGTCGACAGCTACAAATCCGGCCTGACCAATCCAAACTCCAAAGAGTTCCTTGAGGAAGACGTGCGCAATGTGTTCCAGAACGGCGATGCGGCCTTCGCGCTGAACTGGACCTATATGTACAACCTCGCCAACACCTCTGAGGAGAGCAAGGTCGCGGGCAATGTTGGCGTCGTGCCTGCACCGGGTGTGGATGGCACCTCTTCGGTCTCTGCGGTCAATGGCTCGATGGGGCTTGGCATTCCGACCACCTCGCAACACCCCGATGAGGCGTGGGACTATATCGTCCACATGACGTCGCAACCCGTGCAGGACACCTACGCCAAGCTGAGCCTGCCAATCTGGAAAAGCTCTTATGAGGATCCGGCGATCACCTCCGGCCAAGAAGAGCTGATCACCGCCGCCAGCAAGAGCCTCTCTGCCATGTATCCCCGCCCCATGACGCCTCGCTATCAGGAGATGTCGATGGCGCTGCAACAAGGCATTCAAGAAGCCCTCCTTGGCATGGCGTCCCCCAAAGACGCATTGCAAGGCGCAGCTGACAACAGCGGCCTCTGACCACGCAGATCGCAGGGCGCAATCGCGCGCCCTGCCCTCGTCTTTTGACGCGCTTTCCACTCTCTTCCCACACAGGCTGATTTTATGTTTTCAGAACGCATATCGCCGCGTGCCCTATTGTTGATGCTGCCTCTCGTGTTGGTGATGATCGCGGTTGTTGGCTGGCCGCTGATCGATACCGTCCGTTTGTCACTCACCGATGCCAGACTGGCTGGCACCAGCGGCGCGTTCATTGGCACCGACAACTTCACCAAGATGCTATCGGGTCGCAATTTCCAATCCGCGTTCTGGACCACGATGCAATTCACAGTCTGGTCCGTCTCGATAGAACTCGTTCTCGGGGTTCTCGTTGCCTTGCTGCTGAACCAGCGTTTCTTTGGCCGTACCGCATTGCGCGCCCTGCTGATTTTGCCCTGGGCGTTGCCCACAGTCGTCAACGCGACCCTTTGGCGTTTGATATACAATCCCGAATACGGCGCGCTCAACGCGATGCTGACCCAGATCGGCTTGCTTGATGCCTATAGATCGTGGCTGGGCCAACCGGGCAGTGCGATGACAGCTCTGATCGTTGCCGATGTCTGGAAGAACTTTCCCCTCGTGGCGCTGATTGCCCTTGCCGCGTTGCAAGCGGTGCCCAAAGACATTCGCGCAGCCGCGATTTCCGACGGGGCCAATGCGTGGAAACGCTTTCGCTTTGTCATCATGCCCTATCTGATCGGTCCTTTGATGGTCGCTTTGGTGCTGCGCACGATCGAGGCGTTCAAAGTATTCGATCTGATCTGGATCATGACACGCGGTGGCCCCGCCAATTCCACCCGCAGCCTGTCTATCCTTGTGTATCAAGAAGGCTTTGCGTTTCAACGCGTCGGATCTGGTGCCTCGCTCGCGCTCATTATCACCCTGATTATCACCGTACTGGCCGTGGCGTACCTGATGATCATGCGCCGCTTTGCCGGGGAGGCCCGCTGATGGAACATCAATCCCGTTGGTTCAGCTTGTTCATCCATCTGATGGCGCTGCTGGTTGCGCTGGTCATTCTGGCACCACTTGCATGGTTGTTTGTGATGAGCATTTCCTCAAATGCCGATCTCTCGGCAAAACCCTTGCAGTGGTGGCCAAACGAGGTTGATCTGTCACGCTACAAAACGCTGCTGTCGCAAACCGACAATAGCGCAGGCCAAGCCTTTGTCGCGTCGCTTTTCAACAGCATCAAAGTTGCGGGCATGGCAACCATCGCGGCGATCTTGGTTGCTGTTCCGGCAGGCTGGGCTTTGTCGCGCACACCACAACTTGGCTGGGTTCTGGGGGGCATTATCGCAACCTACATGCTGCCACCCGTCGCCCTGTCGATCCCGCTCTATTTCATTCTCGCCAAATTCGGCCTCTTGAACAACGTCTTCGGGCTGGGGCTTGTGTATCTCAGTATCCTTGCGCCCTTTGTCACATGGCTGCTGAAATCCGGCTTTGATCCGATCCCCCGAGATCTGGAACGCGCCGCTGCCATTGATGGCGCGCGTCTGGATCAGATGCTCCGGATCGTGATCCTGCCTCTCGCCATGCCGGTGATCGGAACCGCGACCATCTTTGCCTATCTGCTGGCCTGGGACGAATTCTTCTATGCCTTGCTGTTCACCTCCAATCAGGAGGCCAAAACCCTCACCGTCGCCATTGCCGATCTCGCCGGTGGGCGGGTCTCGGACTACGGGCTGATCGCAACGGCCGGGGTGATCGCAGCCCTGCCGCCGGTGCTTATCGGAATTCTCATGCAACGATCCCTGATCTCGGGGCTTACCAACGGAGGTGTCAAAGGATGACCACCCTACTTGAACCCCAAAACGACTTTATCGCATCCATCTATGACGAAATGGCGCGCCAGATGGGCGACAGCCGCGACAGCATCTTGCAAGCAAACGAGACCGCCGCCGAAATCGCGGCCACCATCCGCCAGAATGGACGCCTGATCCTGTTGGGCATGGGCGGATCACATGCAGTAGGCCGCGCCGTCGCACCCTGCTATCGTGCACTCGGTATCCAAGCCGTGGCCCTGCCGCTGTCCGAACAACTGGATTGTCCCCTGCCACTTGAGGGCTGGACCGCGATGGTGACCTCTCAATCGGGCGAAAGTGCAGAAGTCCTGCGCTGGTTCGCCGAAGAGCGCGCGCCTCGCGACAGCTTTGGCCTGACGATGGAACAAACCTCTTCGCTCGCGAACCTCGTGCCCTGCCTGATCGGTGCTGGCGGCTCAGAGATCCCCTTTGCCGCGACCCGCTCGCTCACCGTGACGCTGGCCTTGCATGCGGCAGTCCTGCAGCATCTTGGCGCGGATCTTTCGCCTGTTTTCGCCACGCTGCAACAGTCCACCACCTCGGACCTCACTCAGGCCGTCGAGCATTTTACGAACGTAAAGGCAATTGTCACATCGGGGCGACATCAGCAGGGCGTCGCCGAGGCAATCGCGCTTGGGCTGACGGAACTGTCGCGCCTGCCGTGTTTCAGTCTGGAAAGCGGCCAACTGCGCCATGGCCCGGTAGAGATGCTGAACAGCGAAATGGGCGTCGTCATGTTCCGCGCAGATGACCCATCGAGTGCCTATGTCACAAGCCTTGCAGAATTTACCCTGCGCGAGAGCGACGCACCGTTGATCCTGTTTGACGCCTCTGACCTGCCAGCCGTTGAGGGCGCATTGACAGTGCGATGCCCAAAATCAGAGGGGCTTGCGGCCTCCTTCGTCCTCCTGTCAGCCGCGCAAAGGTTCATGGTCGACTTCTCCGCCTCCCGCGTTGCGGACGTCGGCACACCTCTGCGGTGCTCCAAAGTGACAAAGGTTGAATGACAATGACGCGACCCCTTGCAACGGTCGGCAATGTAAATGTCGACCTGATCCTTGGCCCCGTTGCCCCGTGGCCTACTCCCGGAACCGAGGTCATCTGCGCCGAGGATGATCTGCGTGTCGGGGGTGCAGCGGGTAACGCTGCCCTTGCATGGCAGGCCATGGATCTTCCCTTCCAATGCGCCGCCAATACCGGCGATGACCATTTTGGCGACTGGCTGCGTCAGGGTCTCGGCGCGACCGCGCTTGGATGGAGCAAAGCCCGCAGCGCCACCACACTTTCGGTGGGGATCACGCACCCGGATGCAGAGCGGACTTTTTACACAACGGTGGGCCATCTGGCGCAACTGGACTGGCCGCAGGTGGAGGCGCAACTGGACTGGAGTGCGCTGTCGGGGGGGACGCTTCTTTTGTGCGGCTGCTTTCTGACGGATCGCCTGACCGGCCATTATGATGCGCTCTTTCGCAAGGCAAAGGAGGCCAACGTCAAAGTGGCGCTGGACACCGGCTGGCCGCTTCACGGCTGGACACCGGACATCAGACGCAGTGTCGAAGGATGGATCTCGCATAGCAATATCGTGCTGCTGAACGAGATTGAGGCCATCAACCTGACGCAAACTCAAGAGGCCACCGCCGCGCTCTCTGCGCTCTCTCGTCGTTTGCCACAGGATGGGATCGCCGTCATCAAACGCGGCCCCCACGGGGCAATTGCTATGCAAAACCGCGCGACCTACAGCGCCGCCGCACCAAAAGTCGCCGTTAAAGACACCATCGGCGCGGGGGATGTGTTCAATGCTGCGTTCCTTGCAGCACTTGCACGGGGCTTTGACATCAAAGCCGCGTTGAATTCCGCGGTTCGCGTGGCCTCGACTGCGATCTCGACCCATCCGCGCACCTATTCTGAAACCACCCCGCAGGAGGTCCCGGCATGAGCACTCTTGAACTTCGCGAAATCCACAAATCCTACGGCAGTTTCAAAACGCTGAAAGGCATCAATCTTGATTTGGAAAGCGGCGAGTTTCTGGTGCTGCTTGGCGCGTCGGGCTGCGGAAAATCAACCCTGCTCAGCCTGATCTCCGGCCTGTCAGATCCCACATCGGGCGAAATGACCCTCAACGGTAAAACGCTCAATGGCGTGCATCCAAAAGATCGCGATATCGCGATGGTGTTTCAATCCTACGCGCTTTATCCAAACCTTTCTGTTGCGCGCAATATCGGGTTTGGTCTGGAAATGCGCGGCGTGGACCGCTCTTCCCGCGAGGCTGCCGTGCTGGATGCGGCCAAGGTCTTGCAGGTGGATCATCTGCTGGACCGCAAACCGGCCGATCTGTCTGGCGGGCAACGCCAGCGGGTTGCGATTGGCCGGGCGCTGGTGCGCAAACCTCAGTTGTTCCTGTTTGACGAGCCACTGTCGAACCTTGATGCCAAACTACGCATGGAAATGCGCAGCGAACTGAAGCGCCTGCATCAGATGCTCGGGGTGACGGTTGTGTACGTGACCCACGATCAGATCGAAGCCATGACATTGGCCTCCCGGATCGCCGTTATGCGGGAAGGCTGCATCGAACAGCTCGGCACCCCGGCAGAGATCTACAACCGCCCCGCTTCGCGTTTTGTGGCAGAGTTCATGGGCTCACCCCCCATCAATATCCTCGACACCCACCAATTGCCCGACGGGTTGGAAATTGCACAAGGGGCCTCGTTTCTGAGTGGCCTGTCCGCGTCGCAACCTGTTGTGCTGGGGGTGCGGCCAGAAGCGTTAAAACCAACCCCTTTTGAGGGCGCGCTTCAATGGCAGGGTGTTGTGGACCTGATTGAGCTCACCGGCCCCGAACAGATCGTGAGCGTGATGCTCAACGACACGCGCGTGACCGCGACCCTCCCGGCGGACCTGACGCTCACTATAGGACAGGAGATCACGCTCTTTGTGGACCCAAATCGCCTGTTGTTCTTTGATGCACAGGACGGTCAGCGGATAGACCTCTGCGCGCGCCAAACCGCCGTCGCCTGACGCATCACACCACGCGCCTTTGCTGAAACCGCAAGGCGCGTGGTTTAGCCGACCTCACAGGTTGGTGCGGCATCGTCAGCGAATGCGACCTCGAATGTGCGCCGCAACGCGACATCCACATCGGCCAGCGTCACCGGCAGCCCAAGATCCACAAGGCTGGTGGTGCCGTGCTCGCTGATCCCGCAGGGCACAATACCACCGAAATGGGACAAGTCCGGCTCGACGTTGATTGAAATCCCGTGAAAGCTGACCCATTTGCGCAGCCGGATGCCGATCGCTGCGATCTTGTCTTCGGCCACGGCGCCACTCGGGGTCAGGGGCTTTTCTGGTCGCTCGACCCAGACCCCGACGCGCCCGTCGCGGATATGGCCGGTGACGTTGAACTCTTCGAGGGCCAAGATGACCCAGCGCTCCAGCTGACGCACAAAACAGCGCACATCCTTGCCGCGCTCTGCCACGTTGAGCATCACATAGATCACACGCTGTCCGGGACCGTGGTAGGTGTACTGTCCGCCCCGTTTGGTCACATGCACCGGAAAGCGATCAGGGTCGGTCAGGTCCTCAGGCCGCGCCGAGGTCCCAGCGGTATAAAGCGGCGGATGTTCCAGCAACCAGATGCATTCCTCAGCATCGCCGCGCGCGATGGCCTCGGCCCGCTCTTCCATGAAACGGGTCGCCTCTTCATAGGACACCAGACTGTCAGAGGTGATCCATTCAACCATGCCACCTGCTCCTCGTTTATCTTTTCTTCGTCTTCCCAGCAGACCCGACTCGCAAAGTATCGACTCTGTGGTATTCTGATTCTCACATAATTTCTGTTCGGGTTCAGTGCGAGGTATTATTCCATGTCTTCAAGTTTCATTCGAGCCATTACGGCCGCATCACTGCTTACGACCACCGCCGCCGCGCCGGCCGTGGCTGACAATTTGGGGGCGGCATTGGTTGGTGGCCTGATTGGCGGCGTCATTGTGAACGAGGCCAACAAGAACAAAAGGCGCACAGTCGTGCGGTCATCCGGCGTCAGCAGTGCGACGCGCGCGCACAACCGTGAAACACAGACCGCGTTGAATTACTTCGGTTTTCAGGCAGGCACGCCCGATGGTGTCTTTGGCCGTCGCTCCCGCGAGGCGTCGCGGCAATATCAAATGCACATGGGGTTCCCGCAAACGGGCAACCTGACCCAATATGAACGTGACTTCCTCGTCACCTCTTACAACCGTGCATTGACCGGTGGCCCGCAGGTCGTCAAGGCAATGCAGAGCCCACAAGGCGTTCGGACGGTTCTGAAGACATGGCATGGGGCACCCGCAGGTGGCTCAGGCGGCTATGGCTATGCGGGCCTGCCGATTGAGGTCTCAAACGCCGTGGACGAAATCGCCGCGGCGGGCGACCCGACGGGCGAGCAGCTTTTGCAACGCACCGGCTTTATGCAGTTGGCGGACCTCAACAAAGATGGCCGCAACGACTACATGATCGACACTTCCGCCGCTGGCATTCCCTACTGGTGCAACAGTGGTGGCGCGTCCTGTACCGTCATGGTGTTTGCATCCACGCCCCAAGGCTATGAACGCAACGATTTCACCGCGGGTAACATAACCACCGCTGATTTCACCTGTACCCGTGGCGAATGCGACCGCATCGAAGCGCAAACAACGACCCTCGCCGCAGCGCCCGTGCCGCAGCCCGTCGCCCCAGCAGCCCCCGCGCCGCAAACAGGCACAGTTCTTGCGTCCGGTGGGGCTCAGGGCGGCCTTGGCGGCATTCAGCTTTTTGAAACGGCCTCAGCACCTGCCGCCTCACTCACCAGCCACTGCAGCAAGGTCAGCCTGCTGACCAGCTCCAACGGCGGATACATGACCGTATCCAGCATCACCGACCCCGAACTGGCACTGGGCGAACAATTCTGCCTTGCCCGTTCTTACGCGATCAATCGTGGCGAAACTCTTGTTGCTGGTCTGCAAGGTGCCACCTCGGCCCAGGTCGACAGCCAATGCGATCAGTTTGGCCCCGCCCTCAAACCCTATGTGGCGCAACTGGCCGCTGGCGAGAGCACGGCTGTGATCGCCAGCATGCAAAAATTCATCCTGCAGTCCAACATGTCGGTCGAGCAACTGAAGAACACCGCTCAGATCTGCCTGTTTTCAGGCTATCGCCGCGACAATATGGACGTCGCGCTTGGCGCGAGCCTCTTGTTGGTGGGCCTTGGGCAGCAACCCTACGCCGAACTCATCGGTCATCATATGGCACTCGGTTTTGGCGCGACAGAAGACACCGGTCGCGCTCAGGGCTGGTATCAAACCGCAATCGCCGCACTTGAGGGCGGGGCGGAGCCTGTCTTCGCGCCCGGCCAGCCCGAGCGGGTCGCGTTGGTAAAGGCAGCCTCAACCGGCCTTACGCAACCCGGCCTGCCGCAACCAGTGCAGGCATCCGGCGGTACCGCAGCCCTTCCGACCTTTGGTGGAAGCAACTAAAGTCGGCTTATTATCAAGAGATTAGCGAACGCCCTGATGTCCTGCATCAGGGCGTTTTTCATTTCAGAGAGAAAACTCAAGAAATTTGCGTTTTCCCTCTTCACATCCCTGAGGCCCTGTTCTATACGCCCTCTCACCAAGTCACAGACAGTGCGGTCGTGGCGGAATTGGTAGACGCGCAGCGTTGAGGTCGCTGTGGGGTAACACCCGTGGAAGTTCGAGTCTTCTCGACCGCACCATTTGCTTTCCAAGCAAACACCCTAATGTCATGTGATATATAGACATGTCACAGATTTGGGCGAAGCAGGGGTAGCGAACTTACCGTGAACAATCCTGTGATTTTGACAATCCATTACGATGAAATTACGATAACTGAGCTATACACAGCTTAGGAAATCGCACTTGGCTACGTTCAAGAACCTTGAGACAGGGCGCTGGCAGGCTCAGGTCGCCCATTAGGGTGTTCGCAAGGCCAAAAGCTTCAAGACAAAGCGCGAGGCGCAAGATTGGGCCAACCGGCAGGAATTCCTCATCACAGAAGGCGAAACCGGCGGCTCCGGCCAGCTGCTCAGAGAGTTGTTTAGCCGATACGCTAGAGAGGTCTCGCCAAAGAAGCGTGGTGCAAGGTGGGAGATTATCCGCCTTGAGCGCTTATCGAAAGACAAAATCAGCGAGATTCGGCTTTCCGACTTAGCCCCTTCTGATTTTGCAGATTGGCGAGATCGGCGACTGAGCGAAGTGGCTCCGGCCAGCGTAAACCGCGAAATGGTGCTTATGTCTGCGGTGCTGACACAAGCGCGCAGGGAATGGGGATTGATTTCATCAAATCCCATGACAGACGTTAGCAAGCCACCACCTCGCGACCGTCGCGTGTCTCAAGATGACATAGATAAACTGGTTGTCGCGGCTGGAGCGGATCTGACCAAGATTCGTGCGCGGGCGGTTCACGCTTTTCTATTCGCCATTGAAACTGCAATGAGGTCTGGTGAAATCATCAGCCTGACCAATCAGACCGTTGACCGTGAAAAACGTGCGCGACCTTGCCAAAGACCAAAAATGGCACGTCTCGCAAGGTTCCACTCTCAAATGCTGCGCCCTCGCTTCTGAGTGAGCTTCCCGAAACTGAGGGAGCGCTGTTTGGCCTCACAAGCCAACAGATCGATGCGAATTTCATAGCAGCCCGTGACAAAGCAGAAATTGAGAATCTTACGTTTCACGACAGCCGCCATGAGGCGATAACCCGGCTAGCCAAAAAGCTGGATGTTCTCTCTCTGGCACGAATGGTCGGGCACAGAGATATACGGATGCTCCAAGTGTACTACAACGAAACGCCGGAAGAATTAGCCCGCCGTCTCGACTAAGCTGGCATATGTAATCAGCTTCTTGTGACCGTCTCGGCGCACTTCAAGGCGACCACTATCACAGTAGCGGTGCACCGTTTTCTCAGTGCATTTGAGGATTTTCGCGGCCTCTTTGACGGTCACAAATTCGGGCTGCGCATCTTTGCTTTGCGCTTCAACGATCCGGCGCAAGTCGGATAGTTCTCGCATCAGCGGAGCGGTGGCTTCCTGAACCGCAGCTCTTATTTCGGCTTGAAGAGCGCTCATTGATGTTTCCTCAATTCTGCATTGAGCGATAGGATCTGCTCTGCCTGTTCGGTGGATTTCCGGGCAACGTCTTCAAGCTGCATCGCAAGCCTATCGCGCTCGGTCACCAGTGCCCGCATGCGCAGGGCATCCTGATGGTGGGTGCTCATGGCGCACTGCTCGATATGTTCCGCGCGCGCCAAAATCGCAGCTGTGCTAATGTCGATCTGGGTCATAAGTTCTCACGAGGGGTAGTTGGGTTGTTCCGGGTCGCTACCGCAATGCGGGCATATTCCTGGCCTTGTGATAGGATTGGTGAAACCACCCTCATCTCGCTGCGGTTCTCGCTGCGGATAGAAACGACCACAAGCAGCGCAGGCATGGTGACCAAAGTCCGCTACTGTCGTGCGTCGGTATGTTCCGTTTAGTCTGCGTAGGCGCGCCATATCGGTTTCCAAGATTCGGGTTTCCATCGATGCCCCCTTGCCTTGGCAAAGGGACAGAAAAAGAAATCAGTTCTCTGGCGAACCCATGAAGGTGGGTAGTTCGGTTTCCTCGATCGCCTGATCTACGGCTTCCTTGAAAGCCGCTTCGAACACCTTTTCCGGGTTGTAGATCGAAAGGATGAACTTCACCGATGCCCCGGACTTGCGGTAACGGAAGCGCACTGCCATGCGATAAGGCGCGCCCCCTTGGAAGACGGGAATGGCAATAATGATCAAGTTGGGGAGATTCAGCTTTTCGCCGTTCTCGTCCTTGTGTTCGTTCAAGAATTTAACTTCCGCCTCGCCCGTGTCGCGGTTGGTCACCACCTTCAAGTCACTGGTTTCAAAAACCTGAAACTTACGTGACATCGCCAGTAGTTGCGCGAGCTGACCAAAGCGGCCTTCGATCTGGCGCGCGGTCTCGACAAGGCGGTTTTCCCACGGCTGGTTGTTGTCGTGCTGCTCGCCTTTCAGAACCGCAGGCGTGGGGTCCATGATATCTTTGGCCTGCGCCTCGATGAACTCCCCCATGTCGTCTTTATCGAGGCCCTGCCCCGATACTTTCATCCATGCCTTCCATTCCTCAGACAGCGGGAAGTCATAAACGGCGCGATGGTGACAATGGCGGGCGGTAGGGTCACCCTCAACAGAGGTCACATCAATCGGCCCGCTCTCGTGATAGTCCGCAATGCAGGTCAGCGCGGGCGCGGTAAGGTCAGTCTCAGACTGTCCTGCACGACAGAGATAGAGACATAACAAAACAGAAGGCCAGTTGCCGGACACATCGGCGTTGGCGACTAGGGATAACTCGGATTTGCTGAGGAAAGAGGTGCAGGAATGGATGCGAAAGAACAGGCTGCCAGTGAGGCGCGAGTGCAGGATTCGTTGATCACGCCGCTGGAGGCGTTGGGGCTGGCGCGGCCCTCAACGCTGACCAAGGCGCAGTTTGCGGTGATGCTGGGCGATTGGGTTGAGGCACACCCCGGCGGCAAAGATAAGGATCGGTTTCCGATTGGGCTGAAGATCCTGAACAAGGCGCGCGAAATCCAACCTCCGGAGAGCGGGCCGTCGCCGCTGATGCTCAAAGTTTTCGGGCATGCGCTAGGGCAAGAGGCGATGGCCGGGGGCTGGGCGCCTGAGCTGCTGCGCTATCTGCGTGGCGCGCGGGAATGGCCGGGGCGCTACACCGTCACCCAGATCCGCAATGAGGCCGATGGGGCTGTGCGGCGGATGGCGGATATTGAAATGCGCGCTGGCCGTGGGGATCGGTTGTCTCTAGAGGATGAGAGCTTTCGCGCCCGCCGGTCTGAAGCGCTGCAGAAATGCCGTGAGATTGCAGACCAGGCGCAGCGGGGTGCAGCAGCATGAGCGAGCATGTTGTGATCGTCGCACCCGATGGCGTGGCAGATCTGACCCCGGTGGCAAAGTTCATGGCAGCGCGCCAGCTCCGCCTGCAGGCGGAGGCGGATCGCATACAGGCAGTGAAAGCGCGGGGCTATGTGCCCGAGGTCTGCGGTGATGCGATCCCTGAGGCACCGGCGCGGGGTGCCATTCGTGTTTTCCAGCCGATGAGCCTGTTTCCTGACGGCAAAGACGACTGGGTCGCCCGCCCCTCGGGCTATCGTGGTCGGTCGGCCATGCAGCGCGCAGATGTGTTCGACGTGATGGCGGCCAAGGCGGCCAGCAACGGTAAGCCCGCGCCCTTCACCCGCGCGCAGGTGGCGGCGGGGCGGTATTATCGGGATCTGGTGGAGCGTCACGCCTGCGCCGGTGTCCGGTGTTCGTCTGTCGAGGCCATCCGCAGTGGAGGTGGTGGCAATGGCAGCTTCATCGACGCGGTGCTGCGCGATCGCGAAGCAATCGAGCGGATCCGCAGGCGTATCGGCACTGGCACTGCCATGGCCGTGCGCAAGATCCACCCGTCCAAGCGGGGATCGCGCGTGAACATCACGGATCGGCGGCTGGTGGATATGGTGTGCCTGGAGGACAAGCCGATCAGCGCGGTGCTGCGCGCGCATGGGTGGATCACAAGCGGCCATTTTACCAAAACCTTATGCTCTGCGCTGAAAGACGTCCTAGGACATGTTGACAAAAGGGATTCACACTGGGGCTTCGACGTGATTCAAGCTGGTATCTGCTATGGAGATCAGCTTGCCCCGAAACCTGATGAGCGACGACGAGTGGTCGCTGTTTGAATACTTCATTCTTGCGATCCGAGCCCGGAATGGGCGCAAGCCTACCAACCATCGCCTTGTACTGGATGGGATATTCTGGATTGCACGCACCGGATCACCTTGGCGAGATTTGCCCGAAGAGTTTGGCAAATGGTCCAGTGTTTACCGCCAATTCCGGCGCTGGACGTTGGCTGGGCTGTGGGAGGACATACTCGAAGCCTTGAACCAAAGCGGGGCCGTTCCAAACGCTCTCCAAATGATCGACAGCACTGTTATTCGCACGCATCATCAAGCAGCGGGCGCAAAAGGGGGACTCCGAGACAGGGTTTTGGCCGTTCAAGAGGTGGCTTCACGACCAAGATCCACCTCCGCGTCAACGCGCACGGGTTGCCCATGAGAACAGACATCACACCGGGGCAAACTTCGGACTACCTTGGTTTTGATCTCGTCATGTCTGATAATCTGCCTGAGCCGAAAGTGCTACTGGCAGATCGGGGCTATGATGCTGATCGCATTCGGAAAAACATGAATGAACGTGATATCCTGACCCAAATTCCGATGCGAAAGACCCGCAAGATGCGCGTCGGCGTGGATCATGGGCTGTATCGATTGAGAAACCTGGTCGAACGGTGTTTCAATAAGCTCAAGAACGCCCGCCGCGTTGCTACCCGGTATGACAAAACTGCAGAAAGTTACCTCGGGTTCATCGACATCACATCCATCCGGCTCTGGGTGCGCCATTTGTCAACATGACCTAAGCCGAATGTAGCCAACATTTGAAAGCTTGGGCCTTTTGGTGGCAATGATAAGGATTTAACTTATGTTTAAGAAAGTTGGAAAACTTGCTGCCGACTCACGGCTGCCTAGCACGCGAATGCAATCGATATGGCGATTTATTATAACTACAGTCAGACGATCTTTGGCACTCAGAGCTCCGTGAATGGGTCTGCCTTCAATTATAACTTTGCGCCGCCTTCAGGGTCGACATGGAGCTACACTGGCAGCCTCACCTCTCATGTCGTGCGTGAAGAAGACGACAACGCCATCAATTACAACGGCGATCCGACGAATGAAACAGTCTCGCCAGGACAGAGGGTGGGGCAGTCTGGGCAACAGACAACCAATATTGGCGGTGTAGAACGGCACGCCATCTTGGATTACGTGTTCGAGGTCAGTGACGGAACGAACACCTACCAAATCGGTGTTGTTGATGTGGACCTGAACAATGACACCGATCTCGATGATACGGGTGAGGACGGGTATTACCTCGTCTTTGTTGGCGATGTGCCTCCACCGGATACTCCCCTCAGCTACCGTGGCATCTCCAGCAACAGCGATGCCTATTCGCATGCGAGTGTCGGTGGGGTGTTGGTGTGTTTTGCGTCGGGAACGATGATTGACACCAGCAATGGCCAGAAGGCAGTTGAGCACCTGCATCTTGGTGATCTGGTGGAAACCCGCGATGCAGGGCTGCAGGCGATCCGTTGGATCGGATCTCGCAAAGTGAGCGCTGAAGCTCTGGCTGTGGATCCCAAGCTGTACCCGATACGGATCAAGGCTGGTACACTAGGCAATAACACCCCGACCCGGGATCTGCTTGTCTCACCTCAACATCGGGTGCTCGTCCGGTCCAAAATCGCTCAACGTATGTTTGGGACTAATGAAGTTCTTGCTGGAGCCAAACAGCTTCTGGAAGCCGAGGGCATTGAAGTCGCCACGGATGTTAGTGAGATCGAGTATTTTCACTTCACCTTTGATGCGCATCAGATTGTCACCTCAAATGGTGCTCAGACTGAATCACTCTACCTCGGCCCAATGGCGATCAGGGGCATCAGTGCTGAGGCACGCAAGGAGCTATTTTCCATCTTTCCCGAATTGCGCGCGCGCGCGGGTCATCGCCCCCAGAATGGAGCGCGCATGCTGCTGAATGGTCGACAGGCTCGCTCACTCGCTGCACGTCATGTAAAGAACAGTAAGGCATTGGTTCAGTAGTTTGTCTAATGGCTTCTAGTGCGCATAGCGTCCAATGCTCAGTAATCTTAGTTGCAGAACTCTGAACGTTTCAAACGTTAAATCGCATATAGTTGCATTGTCAATCTCACGACGAGAGGATCCCATGAACATTGATCGTCTGTCGACGCTTGCCGATTGGCTAGAAGACGGCGCCCCTGGTGTGGCATTCAATATGTTCACGTTCCGCTACACCATAGGCACTGTTCTAGGACCTGAAGGCGATCCCTGTGACGCACCGATGATTAAGCGGCAAGTCGCTGCAAAAGGGTTGAGCCTTTCTGACATTTGTTGCGGCTTGGATGGTGCGACTGTGCAGCTATTTTTACCTGAGTATCCCGTGTATCAGTCGCAGAACCATCAACAACTTCAAGATCTTGCGCTCAATTTGCTTGGCCTCCCTCGGATGCATAAGGGGCCGAGGTGGGATTGCGGGCATGATCTCTTTGACCCAAGTCATGCGCCACCAGATTGCAGCCCTGAGCAGGCCGCAAAAGCGGTGCGCCGGTTGATCGCAGGACAAGACCCATGGCTCTAATACCGCACTAAGGGCCTAACTAGTGCCTGAGATCCACCATTGACACATGAATGGTGTTCTTGCTTGCTTCTCACACATACACGCATGGATTTTGGAATGTGTAGGAGCACTGTATGAAATTTTTGCAAATTGGAATGGCGGTAGCCTCTTGCCTGAGCCTGACACCTGGCGCCGTGTCAGCCCTCGAATACAATCAAAGTGTTGTCACCGTGGCCATGTGGCAAAACAGCTCTGGCTACTGGTTTGCGTGTGGGCCAACTCAATGCTTGGCGTCAGGATATGATGATCCGGAAAAAGCGTTTGAGCTTGTCACTGGGCGAAATGACGGTTCGTATGCCCATATTGGAGACTATGGGCGTTGCCGAGTGTTTCAAGCTCAACGAGAAACGGAAAGCTACGAGAACTCAGCACGGAGAGCTATCGATAGGGCAAAGTGCTGATGAAACAAACTATCTATTCGGTGATCTCTTCGTCCGTTGTCTATACAGCATCTTTATTTCTACCGGCCATGTCTCATGCCGATGACGGGCCAAGTTTTAGTGAAACTGTCGATTGGATCACATCCAAGTTCACAGAATATTATGATGGCGGGTGTCGCAGTGAAGATCAAGAGTACTGCACTCTCAGTTGGTCTGTGGAGTTCACTGAATGCCATATGACTTATGACCTAATCGTATACATGTACGGACTACCTTCACATGTTTTTCATAAGTATTATGAAATGCCTTATGCCTCTCTCAAAGAAGTTACGTTCGACAGTTTTCTTCCGATCGAGGGCAGAAAAAGATTGGTGTTCAAAACAGAAGGAGACGAAATTCGAACGCGGTCCGGAGAGCGTGATTGCTCGGGTGAGAGGGCAGCAACCTGTTTTGGCGTAAAGGTTCCTAAGCCGGATATGCGGACTGGCTTTTCCTATTTGGAAATTGGAGCAGCTGGGTTTTATCACAAAGAGCCAGACTTGGCTCCTCGCATGACTCGAGCGTTTCAGCATCTTGCAAAACTCACCTCCAATCGTTGTGAACAAGAAGAACCCTTCTAGCTAGCGGCCCTCTTCCCAGATCGCCCCTTGATGCTGATGTCACTGGCATATCAGTAAATGTGCATCATCACTGATTGCGCCCACGGGAAACCGTCGGGCGCTTTTTCGTTCCGGGGGTATGGTATGATGGCACGGAGCGCGTATCACCATTTGTACAATCTGTCGGCGTGGCGGCGTCGGCTGCGGCCTGAGCATCTGGCGCGGGAGCCGCTGTGCCGGGCGTGTCTGCGTCGGGGGATCGTGAACGATGGTTCACTGACCGCCTCGGGATCTCGACAGGGTAACCCAAAGCGCTGCCGCCTGGTGGTGGATCATGTGATCCCGCATCGGGGTAATCCGGCGCTGTTTCTGGATCCGGACAATCTGCAGACGCTGTGCCCGGATGATCATGATCAGAACAAACAACGGCTGGAGGCGCGCGGGTTCTCGGAAGAGCGCGGCGCGGATGGCTGGCCGGTGGATCCACAGCACCCGGCCAACCGCTGACGCAGCGGAGCGAATACCCCGGGGGGAGGGTTCGAAGGAATTCCGGAAGCACTGGCAACCGGAGGGGGAGCCTTTGTCTGTGCAAAGTGGAAATTGAATAGAAAAAGCCACATGAACAAGGAGTTGATCGGAAGATGCGAGGGCGCAGACCGGCAGAGGAAAAAGTGGTGGCCCTCGCGGAAGAGGGTGCGCCGCTTCACAATCTGGAAGAGCGGGCGCGGCTGCGCCTAGAGGAGATCCGGCCCGAGGGGCTGACCGGCGAGCTGCGCTGGACCTTTGACCGGCTGGCGCTGCCGCTGTGTCACCCGACCGTGGATCGGTTGAAGCCCAGCAATGTGATGATGTTCAAACAGCTCTGCAAAGCGGTGCTGCGGTTTGAACGTCTGGAGCTGGAACTGGAAGAGACCGGCGAGACCTATGAGAGCGAGACGCGCAACGGGGTGCAGATCAAAGCGCGGCCCGAGGTGGCGCACCTCAATGAGACCTTCCGCCAGATCCGCGGGCTGGCCAATGACTTTGGCATGACGCCTGCAGCGGAGCGGGGCCTCTCGGGCGCGGGCCAGATGGGGTTTAACTTCGCCGATCCCAATGGGCCCGAGAGGTATCTGACGTGAGCGCAGAGCACGTGCGGGTCTCGGCCAGCGAGGATCCGGTGACAGCCTGGGCGCAAGCGGTTGAGGCGGGTGAGGTTGTGGCCGGGCCATATGTGCGGGCGGCGGCAGATCGGCATTTGCGCGATCTCGTTGAGGGGCCCAAATCTGATTGTCTATCCCAACACCATCACCAAGACCGAGGAGCAGGACGACGGCAGCGAGGAAGAGCGTTTATCCCTTTCATGAAGGGTTACACCGTGTTCAACGTCGAGCAGATCGACGGCTTGCCAAATCATTACTACATCAAGCCCGAGCCGGTGATTGATCCAGCTGAACGCATCACGCATGCAGATGCATTATTTGCCGCCACTGGAGCCGACATCCGCCATGGCGGGGATTCTGAGCACTATGCAGGCGATAGCGACCATGTAGATGCCCATCTTTGAAAGCTTCGAAGCCCACTAAGCCACCTTGGCGCATGGCGCAAGACATGTGGTGTGACGCGCTTCAGCCTGAACGTCGAATTGATCGAGGCGGCTGTGGCCGCATGTTTCCGCACAATTCGCTCAACCGCATCTCTGCTGAGCGGCCTGCCAAGGATGGTTGCAAACAAGGGATCGCTAGGCTCAGGCCGGCACTGCGTAAGCCATGCTTTCAATGCATCCCGGCTGTCTGCGCGAAGCGGCGTTGCGCGTTTCTTTCGGCCCTTGCCCATGCATCTGAGCTGCGCCCCGGTGCCGAGCTCGACGTCACCCACGCGCAGGCCGATCGCCTGTGATACGCCTAACCCATCTATAGCATTGTGAGAAACAACACCCAATCACGCCGCCCAAACCAGGTCGACTGGTCGGTTGCCTTCAGTAAGGCTTCCACTTCGTCACGGCCAGAAAGTCCACGACGCGTATTTCGTGCCGTTTGGGCCGCCTCGCGCGCAAACGGAGGCGGTGTTACCTAGATAATGCCCCAGCGGAGATAGATCTGGATGCTGAAAGCCGCGACCGCTCCACAAGACCTGGAGGCCCAACTGCGCGAAATCCTAAGTGGATTGCCCCTGCAGGACGTGAACAAAACCCTGAGAACAGCGGATGCGCATGAACTGATGCTGGTGGATATGCGCTCAAGTGGCCTTCCCGCAGGAACCGATCTTGGAGGGCTACACGCCGGAGATCGAGTGGCATTGGTGACATTTGGCCTCCGCAGGCGGACCTGGCAGCCAAATCTGCGCACCCAGCTCTTAATTCACTTTGACAACACAGAGAGTGTCACCGGGGTTGAGGCGCTAAAACGCTTGGCAAAATAAGCCATTCCTTAGATGTCGCCACATCTGAGCAGCTTCTGTGTGCCTTGCGCAATAGCACTGCCCGCCCAAACGGGTTATAATCGAGCAAGACCACACCCGCGCGCCGTGCTGATGATCAGGACAATCACCACCCCACGACGCGTCAGGCAGCATGTTTCACCCTTGACAAGTCTTGCGCAAACTTATGCTCTCTTGAGCGCGCTCATTTGTTTTCTCAGGTATCATCAGCCCTTGCAATTTGCGCCGCAGCCTCTAATTTAGAACCATTCCAAAACGAAACAGGCCCCGGACATTCCTGAGTGCCGGGTCAACCTGACGGAGAGCCGAGATGTTTATCCAGACCGAATCCACGCCGAACCCGGCGACCCTGAAATTCCTGCCCGGCCAGACCGTTCTGGATGCAGGCACCGCCGACTTCCCCTCCGCAGAGGCCGCATCAAAATCGCCGCTGGCGCAGCGCATCTTTGCTGTGAGCGGTGTAACTGGCGTTTTCTTTGGCAATGATTTTGTCACCGTGACCAAAGATGACTCGGTCGAATGGGACCACATCAAACCCGCCGTTCTGGGCGCGGTAATGGAGCATTACCAGTCCGGCCAGCCTGTGATCGACGAAGGTCAGCAACAAGCCTCCGGCCACGCAGAACACACCGGTGAAGATGGCGAAATCGTCAGTCAGATCAAAGAGCTGCTGGACAGCCGCGTGCGCCCTGCGGTGGCACAAGATGGCGGCGACATCACCTTCCACGGCTTTGACCGCGGCGTTGTTTACCTGCACATGCAGGGCGCCTGCGCGGGCTGCCCGTCTTCGACCCTGACGCTCAAGATGGGGATTGAGAACCTCTTGCGCCATTACATCCCCGAAGTGACCGAGGTCCGCCCGGTTGCCGTCTGAGGCAACCCCGGCTGAAACACCCCAAGCGCCCTACTCGGCGCGCTGTTACTGTGGCGGGACGCGGCTCTTGTTTCGTGCCCCGCCAACGACTTCTTCTTACTGCCACTGCGTTGATTGCAGACGCTGGACCGGAGCGCCGCTTGCGGCTTTTGCGGCCTTTTACGACGATGCAATCGCAACGCCCTTGCCCGCCCAAAAGGCCACCTGTGTCAATCCTGGTGTCTGGCGCTGGAACTGCACGGATTGCGGCTCACCATTGGCGGCACGGTTCGACTACCTGCCCGGCCAGACCTATATTCCCCTCGGTATTCTAGATCAGGCGCAGGCGACAGAACTCGCGCCGCGTTTGCACAGCCATGCAGACAGCGCCCTGCCGTGGCTCCATGTGGCGGATGACTTGCCACGGGCCGGCAGCTCTGCCAGAGACCGGTTGAACGCAGCCACAGACGACAGAGATTAATTCGAGATGCCAACCGACGCCCCCCTGATCCTGGGTTTTGACACCTCATCGGCCCATTGCGCGGCGGCGTTGTTGCGCGGCGACAGCGTACTGGCGCAGCGCCGCGAGGAAATGGCCAAGGGTCAGGCGGAACGCTTGATACCATTGCTCGAGGAACTCCTGACCGACGGCGGCGTGACATGGGCGGATCTGGACGCCATCGCGGTTGGCATAGGCCCCGGCAATTTCACCGGCATCCGCATTTCAGTCTCTGCCGCACGCGGCCTTGCGCTGGGACTTGATGTGCCCGCCATCGGCGTCTCCAGCCTTGAGGCGCAAGCCTTTGGGCAAGAAAAACCGGTGATCTCCAGCCTCGATGCACGCCGCGACCACCTGTATCTGCAAATTGACGCTGAGCACCCCGGCCTGTTCACCACAGACAACCTGCCGCCACTGGCGACCGGTGCCCGTTGCATTGGCCACCGCGCGCATGAGATTGCCGCGCGATGTGGTGGCACGGTGGCGATGGCACGCTACCCGATGGCGGAGGCCATTGCCCGTGTTGCGGCCACCCGCTTAGCACAATCGGATTTGCCCGCACCGGCACCGCTTTATCTGCGCGAGGCCGATGCCGCCCCCTCGCGCGAACAGCCGCCTGCCCTGCTCGATGACTGATCCGATCCTGCCGCACGCCACCCCAGAAGCGCTCGCTGCCACGCATAAGGCGGCCTTTGCCCAGTCCCGACCGTGGTCCGCGCAGGAATTTGCAGAGCTTCTGGCCGACCGTTTCACCGCTCTGACCGGCGATGCCCGCGCCTTTGCAGTTGTGCGCGAAATCGCAGGTGAGGCCGAATTGCTCACCATTGCCACCCACCCGGCACATCAGCGGCAAGGCCTTGGCCTCAAGATCATGCAACAATGGATGCATGACGCGGCGGCGCGCGGGGCAGAGGAGGCTTTTCTTGAGGTCGCACAAGACAATACCGCCGCACAGGCGCTATACTCAGCCTGCGGATTCGGCCTTGTTGGGATTCGAAAGGCCTATTATCCGCGACCACAGGCTGCAGCGGCGGATGCCATGCTTATGAAACGGAGCCTTCCTTAACGGAAGTGCATATTTTTAGACCGGATGGTCAAAAAAATGTTGACCCCGGGCATGCGCAACAGGCTAAATCGCTCCACCTTTTTGAACGGACACGCCCGCCACGCGGGGCAAAAAAGAAAAAACTGGGAGTAACTGAATGACCCTGATGAAATCGCTCATGGGCGCAGCTGCGGCAGTCGCGCTGACCGCGGGTACCGCACTGGCAAACCCGGCTGTCATCTTCGACCTCGGCGGCAAGTTCGACAAATCCTTCAACGAGGCCGCCTACAACGGTGCCAAGCGTTGGGCGGATGAGACCGGCGGCAAGTACCTCGAGATTGAGATGAAGTCCGAAGCCCAGCGTGAACAGGCGCTGCGTCGTTTCGCGGAATCCGGTGCCAACCCGATCATCACCACCGGTTTCGCCATGAGCGCGCCGCTGGAAGACGTGGCCGGTGACTACCCCGACACCAAATTCGTCACCATCGACGGCTGGGTCGATGCCCCCAACGTCCATGTTGTGAGCTTCTCCGAGCACGAAGGCTCCTTCCTCGTGGGCATGCTGGCGGCTGAAGCCTCCAAATCCGGCACCGTCGGCTTTATCGGTGGCATGGATGTACCTTTGATCCGCAAATTTGCCTGCGGCTACGCGCAGGGCGTCAAGGCTGTGAACCCGGATGCGACCGTCATTTCCAACATGACCGGCACCACCCCGGCGGCCTGGAACGACCCGGTTAAAGGCTCCGAGCTGACCAAGGCGCAAATCTCTCAGGGCGCGGATGTGATCTATGCGGCAGCGGGCGGCACCGGCGTGGGCGTTCTGCAAACCGCTGCCGATGAGGGCATCCTCTCCATCGGCGTCGACAGCAACCAAAACCACCTGCATCCGGGCAAGGTGCTGACCTCCATGCTGAAACGCGTGGACGTTGCGGTCTACAACATCCTGATGGCTGGCGACGATCTCGAAGTCGGCAAAGTCACCCTCGATCTGTCTGATGACGGCGTTGGCTATGCAATGGACGAGTATAACGCAGAGCTGATCACCGATGAGATGCAGGCCTCTGTCGAAGAGGCCAAGGCACAGATCATCGCCGGCGACATCAAGGTTCACAACTACACCAGCGACGACAGCTGCCCGGTTCTGAACTTCTGATCACATGATCCGCGCCCCGCTCCGCCCATGGCTGATTGCCCGGCGGACGGGGCGTTTGCATATGGCCCGGAGGTCGCGTCCCGCGTGCCCTCCGGGTTTGGTTTTTCCCGTCCCGGTCCTTCTTAACATGATCATGAAATCCCCGCGTATTCGCACGCGGGAACCGGCGATGAGATGACAGGGGAGCCCCGATGACGGCACCAGCAATCGAACTCAAAGGCATTTCCAAGGCCTTTGGCCCCGTCCAGGCGAACAAGGACATTTCCATCAGCGTCCAGCCCGGTACGATCCATGGGATCATCGGCGAAAACGGCGCGGGTAAATCCACGCTGATGAGCATTCTCTACGGATTTTATAAGGCCGACAAAGGCGAGATCTGGATCAAGGGCACCAAAACCGAGATCCCCGACAGTCAGGCCGCCATCGCCGCCGGGATTGGCATGGTCTTTCAGCACTTTAAGCTGGTTGAGAATTTCACCGTGCTTGAAAACATCGTGCTCGGCGCCGAGGATTCCGGCCTGCTGATGCCCTCGCTCTCTCGCGCCCGCAAGGAGCTGAAGGAGCTGGAGGAAGAATACGAGCTTTATGTCGATCCCGACAAACGCATCGACGAAATCGGCGTTGGCATGCAGCAGCGGGTGGAGATCCTCAAAGCGCTCTACCGCAAGGCCGAAATCCTCATTCTGGACGAACCCACTGGCGTGCTGACCCCAGCCGAGGCCGACCAGCTGTTCCGCATCCTCGACCGGCTGCGCTCGGAAGGCAAAACCATCATCCTGATCACGCACAAGCTGCGCGAGATCATGGAATATACCGACACCGTCTCAGTGATGCGGCGCGGCCAGATGACCGCCACCGTAAAGACCGCCGAAAGCAGCCCCGAGCAGCTCGCAGAGCTGATGGTGGGCCGTAAGGTCTTGTTGCGCGTCGATAAAGTTCCCGCCACCCCCGGCAAGCCAATCCTTGAGATCGAAAAGCTCTCGGTTGTCGACAGTGCCGGTGTGCAGCGCGTGAAAGACATTGACCTCACCGTGCGCGCGGGCGAAATCCTTGGCATTGCAGGTGTTGCGGGCAACGGACAGTCGGAACTGCTGGAGGTGCTTGGCGGTATGCGCGAGGGCACCGGTAGCATCCGTATCAACGGCCAGCCACTGCCACTTTCGGGCAAGGGCTCGGACGCACGCGCCCGCCGTCACGCAGGCATCGCCCATGTGCCCGAGGATCGCCAGCGCGAGGGTCTCATCATGGACTTCCATGCTTGGGAAAACGTCGCCTTCGGCTATCACCGCGAAGAGATCTATAAAAAGGGCCTGTTCCTCGACAACGCCGCTCTGCGCGCCGACACCGAGGCCAAGATGGAGAAATTCGACGTCCGCCCGCCCAATCCCTGGCTCGCCGCCAAGAGCTTTTCCGGCGGCAACCAGCAGAAGATCGTCGTGGCGCGCGAGATTGAGCGCAACCCCGACCTCCTGCTGATCGGCCAGCCCACCCGCGGTGTCGATATCGGCGCGATCGAGTTCATCCACCAGCAGATCATGGAGCTGCGCGACCAAGGCAAGGCGATCCTGCTGGTCTCGGTGGAGCTAGAGGAAATCCTGTCGCTGAGCGACCGGGTTGCGGTGATGTTTGACGGTAAGATCATGGGCGAACGCCCCGCAGATCAAACCGATGAAAAAGAACTCGGCCTCCTGATGGCCGGCGTCGCGGGGGAGGCCGCGTAAATGGAAAAGATGCCAAAATGGGCCGATGTGGTGCTGATCCCAGTGATCAGCCTCCTGTTGGCCGCCGTAATTTCCGCAATCGTGATCCTGCTAATCGGCGAAAGCCCGATGGAGGCGCTGAACCTGATGGTCAATGGCGCGCTGGGGTCCACCTATGGCTGGGGCTACACGCTCTATTACGCCACCAATTTCCTCTTTACCGGCCTCGCGGTGGCGGTCGCCGCCCATGCCGGTCTGTTCAACATCGGTGGTGAAGGTCAGGCGATGATCGGCGGGCTGGGCCTCGCCATTGTCTGCCTCTATATTCCCTTCCCGCATTGGTCGATTGCATTGCTTGTCGCCGCAGTGGGGGCCGGGATCTTTGGTGCGGCATGGGCCGCGATCCCCGCCTATCTGCAAGCCAAGCGCGGCAGCCATATCGTGATCACCACCATCATGTTCAACTTCATCGCGGCAGCGGTGCTGAACTACATGCTGGTGAGCGTCCTCAAGCCTAAGGGCGCGATGGACCCGGCCACGGCCAAGTTCCCCGAAAGCACGCAACTGCCCTCTCTGCATGAGATCCTTGCGCCAATCGGCATCGAGTTCTCCAAATCCGCCCCCGCCAATGTCACGCTCTTTGTCGGCATTGCCGCCTGCATCGTGGTCTGGGGCCTCATTTGGCACACGCCGCTGGGCCACGAGATCCGCGCCTTGGGCAAATCCGAGCGCGGTGCGGTCTATGCAGGTATTTCACCGGTGCGCACGGTGATGATCACCATGCTGATCTCCGGCGCGCTCTGCGGATTGATGGCCACCAACAACGTCATGGGCGAGGCCGAACGTCTGGTGCTGAACGCCACCGAGGGCGCCGGCTTCATCGGGATCGCGGTGGCCTTGATGGGCCGCAACCACCCGTTTGGCGTCTTCCTCGCGGCGATCCTCTTTGGGTTCCTCTATCAGGGCGGCGCGGAGCTGGCGCTTTGGACCAATATCCCGTCCGAGCTGATCGTGGTCATTCAGGCCCTCGTGATCCTATTCACCGGCGCGCTCGACAATATGGTGCGGATGCCGATTGAAAAGATTTTCCTCGCCTTCCGGAAGGAGAACGCCTGATGGATTTCCTGACACTCATTCAGGTGCTCGACAGCACCGTGCGCATGGCGACGCCGCTGCTGCTGGCCTGTCTGGCAGGTCTGTTTTCGGAACGCGCAGGCATTTTCGACATCGGCCTTGAGGGCAAGATGCTGATGGCAGCGTTTTTCTCTGCCGCCGTCGCCGCCGTCACCGGGAATGTCTGGCTTGGCCTACTGGCCGGGATTGGCGCATCCATGCTGCTCTCTGGTCTGCACGGTCTGGCCTCGATCACCTTCCGTGGCAATCAGCTGATCTCGGGCGTGGCGCTCAACTTTCTGGCCTCCGGTCTCACGGTCTTGATTGCCGAGAGCTGGTTTCGTCAGGGGGGGCGCACGCCCTCATTGCTAACCGAGGGGCGCTTCAACGGGATTGAACTGCCCTTTGCCATTGGACCTTCCGAAGCCGAAGCCGCCGGTCGCCCTCTCAGCGAGCTGATTGGCGAGGCCAACGTAATCCAGCAGATCTGGTCCGAGCTGATCTCCGGACACTCCATTCTGGTCTATGTCGCCGCCCTGACGGTGCCCCTGACGTGGTGGGTGCTGTTTCGCACCCGTTTTGGCCTGCGCCTGCGCGCCGTGGGGGAAAACCCGGCCGCTGTGGACACCGCAGGTGTTTCCGTGCGTGGGCTGCGCTTTGCCGCAATCGGCATTGCGGGCGTGCTCTGTGGCATCGCGGGTGCCTATCTCGCCACCGGTCTTCAGGCGGGTTTCGTCAAGGAAATGACCTCCGGTCGCGGCTATATCGCGCTGGCCGCCCTGATCTTTGCAAAATGGCGCCCTTGGCACGCGCTTGGGGCCTGTCTGCTGTTTGGCCTGTTGCAAGCGGTAGCCCTGCGGTTCCAGAGCATCCAGCTCGGCGGTGTGTCGATCCCGGTGCAGGTGATGGACGCCCTGCCCTATGTGCTGACCGTTGTGATCCTCGCAGGCTTTGTCGGCAAAGCGATCCCGCCGCGCGCCGGTGGCCAGCCCTATGTGAAGGAACGCTAAAGCAAACGTCACTGCCCGGCTTGGTGATGAAACTCCGGGCAAACGCCGCACGCCTTAGCGCGCGCTGTAGCGCCCCCGCCTCAGTCCTGAGCGCGGGGGCGTTTTTCTGTCGCGGGCTGTCGCTTTCAAAATCAGCCTGTTCTATGGTCGAACCACACACAGCCCGTGGGTGTCATCCCCACGCCCACTCGCCAGCAGAAGACGCCTCAGCGATATGAACATTTACCTCCCCATCGCCGAAGTGGCCGTGAATGCATTCCTTATTCTGGGACTTGGCGGCATGGTCGGGGTGCTTTCGGGCATGTTCGGTGTCGGCGGTGGTTTCCTTCTGACGCCGCTCTTGTTCTTTATCGGCATCCCTCCGGCGGTGGCGGTGGCCACTGGGGCCAATCAGATCGTCGCCTCCTCGGTCTCCGGCGTGCTTGCGCATCTGCGCCGCCGCACCGTCGACCTCAAGATGGGGGCCGTTCTGCAAGCCGGTGGCCTCATCGGCGCAGCACTTGGCGTTGCGATCTTTAACTATCTGAAATCTCTCGGGCAGATCGACCTGTTTGTGACGCTCTGCTACGTGGTCTTCCTCGGCATTGTTGGGGGTTTGATGTTCATCGAGAGCGTCAATGCCCTGCGCAAATCCAAACGCGGCGGACCGCCCAAACGACGCCAACGCGGGTGGGTCCATAGCCTGCCGCTCAAGATGCGCTTTCGCACCTCGGGTCTATATATCTCGGTGTTGCCGCCAGTTGCGGTTGGGCTCTTTGTCGGGATGCTCACCGCGATCATGGGGGTTGGCGGTGGTTTCATCATGGTGCCCGCGATGATCTATCTCTTGGGCATGCCCACAAAAGTCGTGGTCGGCACCTCGCTGTTTCAGATTATCACCGTGACGGCGGCCACCACGATGATGCATGCGATCACCAACCAGACCGTGGATATTGTCCTTGCGGTGCTTTTGCTGATTGGCGGCGTTGTGGGGGCGCAGTTCGGCACCCGTATTGGCACATTGCTAAAGGCCGAACAGCTGCGCATTCTGCTCGCCCTCCTCGTCATTCTGGTTTGCGCCAAACTGGCGCTTGATCTGCTGCTGGAACCCAGCGAAGTCTTCTCTGTGACACCGATCCGGGAGGTGCACTGATGCCCCTCTTGCGCCTGATTGCCCTGACGTGTTGGGCGGCCCTCACAGCCAGCATCGCCGCTGCCGAAGAAGTCGTCCTCGGCCTCAGCCAGGACCGCGTTGCCATCACCGCGACCTTTGACGGCTCTGAAATCCTGATCTTCGGCGCGGTAAAACGCGAATCCCCCATTGCCACCGATGCCCCTCTTGAGGTTGTCGTCACCGTCTCTGGCCCCAGCGAGCCGGTGATGGTGCGTCGCAAGGATCGCGAATTTGGGATCTGGGTGAACACACAAGCCGTCACCGTCGACTCCGCGCCGAGCTTTTACGCCGTTGCCACCTCTGCACCGTTTTCAGAGGCACTCAGCGACACGGAAGATCTGCGCCATAAGGTCTCGATCCATCGGGCGATCCGTTCCGTAGGCTCCACCGTTGAAGGCGCGCAAACCTTCACCGAAGCCTTAATGCGTATCCGCGAGGAAAAGGGGTTCTATTCGCTACAGGAAAACGCCGTTGCCTTGGACGAACAGACCCTGTTTCGCACCGCCCTGCGTATGCCCGCGGATCTGATCGAAGGCCATTATCGCACGCGTATCTTCCTGACCCGCGCAGGCCGGGTGGTGTCCCAGTACGAAACGGTGATTGAGGTCAACAAGGTGGGGATGGAGCGCTTTTTGTTCAATCTCTCACGCGAACAACCCGCGATTTATGGCCTGTTGGCGCTGCTGATAGCGGTGATTTCAGGTTGGGGCGCGGCAGCCGGTTTCCAGCTTCTGCGCGACCGCTGAACTTGGCGCACCCGCGCCGCGCGTCAGCGCGGCGCCCGGCCCAACCAGAGGCGACGTGCCGCACGGCGCGGGGCATATGGGCGGGAGCGCCCCCGTCCCGGATCAACACCAAAGGTCAGCCGCGACCGATATAGGGCATTTTTGTTGCCATCACGGTCATGAACTGAACATTGACCTCCAACGGCAGCTCCGCCATATGCAGAACAGAGCGCGCCGCATCGGCCACATCAAAGGTGTCCATCGGCGGCGCGTCCGGCTGCGCCTCGGCCTGCCGCTGCGCCAGATCCGCCACCATCGGGGTGCGGGCATTGCCAATGTCGATCTGCCCGCAGGCGATGTCATAGGCACGCCCATCCAGCGACAGCGATTTGGTCAGCCCGGTGATCGCCGCCTTGGTCGCCGCATAGGGCACACTATTAGGGCGCGGCACATACGCAGCGATAGAGCCATTGTTAATGATCCGTCCGCCCCGTGGGCTTTGGTGGCGCATCCGGGCAAACACCGCCCGCGCACATAGGAACATGCCGTTGAGGTTGACGTTCACCGCCGCGAACCAATCCTCCAGCGCGATCTCGTCAATGGTGCCCGGCGGGGTAAAGATGCCAGCGTTATTGAACAGCACATCAATCCGCCCGGCCTCGGTGCAGAAGTGATCAAACGCGGCCTCCACCGCTGCAGGGTCGGTCACATCCGCAGGCAGCACCACGGCACGGCGTTGCCCCTCGGCGATCTCCGCCAGCTTTTCCTCCCGCCGTGCCAACAGACCAACCGTCCAGCCGTGCCCAAGGAACAGCTCCGCCACCGCGCGGCCGATCCCGGAACTGGCACCTGTGACCAGAATAGATTTTGTCATACCGGAGCCTCCTCACCCTGTGCCTCAAGCGTCAATGTCGGGGCCGCCACCTGCCGCAAGTCATCGACCGGCAGCGGGCCTGTGGGCTTCGCCAACCGATTGCGCACCACCCAGATCAGCCGCTCCTGCGCGCGGGTGATGGCCACATAGGCCAGCCGCTTCCACAGGGGCTGGCCCGCCTCCACCCGCCCCATCCGGGCGGCTGCGTAAATATCGGGGGCAAAAACCTGTGCCGTATCCCATTGCGAGCCCTGCGCCTTGTGGATCGTGACCGCCGCACCATGCAAAAACGTCGCCCCCATGCGCGCGGCAAAGGGAATAAACGGTTCTTCTTCCTCGGGTTTTTCGATCTTCACGATAGAGGCGGCAGAGACCTGCGGATCTTCTGCCCCCATCACATGCAGGCGCGAAAATCCGGGTTTGCGGCCGGGGCCGAGGTAGATCACCTGCGCGCCCTTGATCAGGCCACGTGCCTCCAGATCCAGCCGTTTCTTGCGGTGTTTCAGCGGCAGCTCCAACCCGTCACAGATCAGCGGTTCACCCTCAAGGAGCTGATCTTCGGGCGCGCCATGTACCGCGCGAAACGCGTTGATCAGCCGGATGCGCGTGTTGTTGCGCCAGACCAGCACCGGCGAGCGTGCCATCAGGTCGACCTCGACCCGTTGCCCCCAGACCACGCGCTCGTCCTGACGGGCTTTGTCCTCAACCATGCGCTCGAAATCTTCAAACCCCAGCTGCGGGTCCGCCAGCGCATGGGCCAGATCGAGGATCGGGTTATCGGCCTCCTGGCGGTGAATACGGTTGAGGATCAGCTTGCGCTCTTCGGGCAGGTCCTCAAACACCATCGACCCCGACTGGTTCACCGGTGCCAACTGCGCCGGATCGCCAAACAGCACCAGCGTCGGGAAAATCTCCTTCAGATCCTCAAACTGACGATTGTCCAGCATCGAGGCCTCATCGACAAAGCCGATGTCCAGCGGCTCTTCACGCCGTTTCCAACCCGTAATGAAATCCGAACCCCGCAGCCCCGCAGCTGCCAATGCGCCCGGCATGGATTTGTTGGTGGCATAAAAGGCTTCGGCGCGCGCCAGCGCCTCCTCGCTCAGCCCCTCAATCTCGGGCCGCTCCCCCTCGCCCGCCAGCCACTCGGCAATGCGCTCATATTCGGGATCATAAACCGGGGTATAAAGAATGCGGTGGATGGTGGTGGCCGGCACACCGCGCAGGCGCAACACGCTTGCCGCCTTGTTGGTGGGCGCCAGAATGGCCAAGGTGCGTTTGTCGGCTTTCTTTCGGCTTTCATAGTCCCCGGAAACCACATCGACACCGGCCGCAGCCAAGGCTTTGTAAAACTCCGCCAGCAATAGCGTCTTGCCCGATCCGGCCTTGCCGATCACGGCGCTGACGCCGGTTTCACCCCGCGGCGGATGCAGCAAGTCCTCGCCCAGATCGACACCCGCTTTGCGCAGCTGTTCCGTAAGGGCATCAAAGGCTTGTGCCTGATCGTCAGAGAATTGCAGCGCGGGCGCTGGAGATGTGGCCTGTGTCATGGCGCGACATTACAGGCGTGCGCCGGGGCACACCAGTGGCATCAGGCCCCGATCAGCCCCATCGTCACGGCCCGTGCCACCGCATGGGTCGTATTCTGCGCCTGCAGCTTGCTGCGCGCGCCCTCGATATAAACGCGGAGCGTATGTTCAGAGATATCCATCGCCTCCGCCGCACGCGCACGGCTCATCCCCTCGGCCAGCAGGCTGAGTGCCTCGGATTCGCGCATCGACAGCGGCTGTTCCGGCAGCGGATAGAAGGACATCTCAAAATCCAGTGCCCGGCGGTTCACGTAATGAGCCACAAGAATGAGATCGCGGCTGTGTTTACGCGTGAATTTATCCCACACGTCGCCCTTGCAAGTCTTGGTGATGCTAAACACCGCATATTGTCCGGCAGGTCCGCGCACGGGCACGCTATAGCCCTGATTGCCGACCCCAAAGGCCAGTGAATCCTTGCGAAACGCTGCCGCCAGCCGCGCCGACCAGTCCAGATCGCGCCAATCGACAGGGTGAAACGCGGTGTAGCAGCCGATCACAACCGGATCGATGCGGTGATAGCCCATGGCGGAATAGCGGTCCTGCCACGCCACCGGCAAGGTCGAGCATCCGTTGATGCTGCCCGAACGGTCCACCCAGCGGTAAAAGACGTGATCCACCTCCAGGAGGTTTCGAAACTGCGTCAGAACCTCACCAATCTCTTCAAGATTGGCTGAACTCTCGATCATTTCGAGAATCGCGTTCAGGTTTTGACGTCGTACCATTCTATCTCGCACTTGCTGTCGGAGCTTTGCGTCCGACGATGCCGGGGCCACGCTGCATATAACGCGCTGGTCTATTAAGTCGGCCCCTGCTCAGGTCGGACCTGACACTGGTTCTTAGAAAGTCTGTCGTGTCTGTTTCAGAGCGTTGCTGCGGGCCTGAGTCTTTTTGCGTGCCCTACATTAGATCTTTTAGATCTATTCTCCTACTATAAATTTCTGAGCCGCTTAAACCATCCCAACTTATGAGATATGTCATCGACATTGATCATTCTATCTGGGGTTGCATTGCGCTGTCACCTTGCTTGACGAAATAGCGCAGTTCTCGCCTGCCGACCAGTCAACCAACGAAAAGGCCGCTTGGCAATGGGGTGGCCACTCCACGTCTCAAACAAAAACACCCGCCCCTAGGGGCGGATGTTTTGAGCGTTCAGCAAAGGCTGGGGTTACGCGTCGAGCACTTCACCAAGTGTGCGCAAGCCAGTTTTGGGCGCTTGAACCAGCACCGACATATTGCCGGGCTTATGTTCGTTGCGCAGCATCTTCATATGTGCTGCCGGTAGGTCCGCCCAGGTAAAGACCTCAGACATACAAGGGTCCAGACGGCGTTCAATCATCAGCTTATTGGCCGCCGACGCTTGTTTGAGGTGCGCAAAATGGCTGCCTTGCAGACGTTTCTGGTGCATCCACATGTAGCGCACGTCAAAGGTGCAGTTGAACCCGGAGGTGCCCGCGCAGATCACCACCATGCCGCCTTTTTTCACCACAAAGGTCGACACCGGGAAGGTCGCTTCACCGGGGTGTTCAAACACCATATCGACATTATTGCCCTTGCCGGTGATCTCCCAGATCGCTTTGCCGAATTTACGCGCCTCTGCGAACCACTGCGCATATTCCGGTGTATTCACGGTGGGCAATTGCCCCCAGCAGTTGAAATCTCTGCGATTAAGCACACCCTTGGCGCCAAGACTCATGACAAAATCGCGTTTGCTTTCGTCCGAGATCACACCAATCGCATTTGCACCCGCCGTATTGATCAGCTGGATCGCATAAGACCCCAGCCCGCCCGAGGCGCCCCAGACCAGCACGTTCTGGCCCGGTTTCAGGTCGTGCGGCTCATGGCCGAACAACATCCGATAGGCGGTGGCCAACGTCAGCGTGTAGCAGGCGCTTTCCTCCCACGTCAGATGTTTGGGACGCGGCATCAACTGCTGCGCTTGCACGCGGGTGAACTGGCTGAAAGAGCCATCCGGCGTCTCATAGCCCCAGATCCGCTGGCTGGTGGAATACATCGGATCACCGCCGTTGCATTCCTCATCGTCGCCATCATCCTGATTGCAGTGGATCACCACCTCGTCGCCGACCTTCCAGCGCTTCACCTTGTCACCCACCGCCCAGACGATGCCCGAGGCATCAGAACCGGCGATATGGTAGGGGGCCTTATGGCCGTCAAAGGGGCTAATCGGCTGGCCCAATGCAGCCCAGACGCCATTGTAGTTCACGCCCGCCGCCATCACCAGAACCAGCACTTCGTTGCTGTCGAGTGTGGGGACATCGACCACTTCCTGCTGCATCGCAGTATCCGGCTCGCCATGGCGTTCCTTGCGGATCGCCCAGGCGTACATCTGCTTGGGCACATAGCCCATCGGGGGGATTTCCCCCATTTCATAGAGGTCTTTTTGCGGTGCGTCGTAGGTCATCATGCCGTCCTGAGTGTCCAGAGCCATGTCGGCCTCCCTTGGTCTCGATCTGTCGGCGCAGTGGTTCTGCAACGCAGAATCGCGCCGTTCTCCCCCAAGGAGTACGAACGGTAAGGTAATAAAGCAACCCCAATCAGTCACTGTTTGTAATTTTATGACCCAGCGGATGCAGAATTTTCTTTTGCGGTCGCAGAAATAACCTCCGTCTCCGAAGGTGGTTCCAAGGCAGCAGGCACCAGATGCGCAATGGAATTGGCGTAATACCGCAGCATATCAATCTGGCTCCGGTCCGGCGTGACAACGCCACCAGAGGTGCGGATCAGCTTGCGCCTGCGCATCTGCAATATCGCGCTCTGAATGGCGGCATCATGGGCGTGTTCGGGCAAATGGATGCTCGCCAGCGGCATGCGCGCCACGGTGTCGCGCAACGCCTGCAACAATGCCGCCTCACTCATCGCGCCGCGTTGCAACAAGAGATAGCTGACCATCGGCACCGGCAGCACTGGCACCACCTCTCCGATCCTTCGCATCAGCTCGGTCGACAGCATCCGCGCGCGATCTTCACGAGAGGTTTGCGGCAGCTCGCTAACGCTGAGCGGGCGGCCAAAGCTCACCGCCGCCTGCCCCGCATGCTGATACCGTCCGGTCACCCAGAGCCAGAATTGCCGCAGCAAACGCAGCATCACCGCCCCGATCCGCGCCCGGAATCGCCGGTCGCCGGTCTGTGCGGCCCGGATCAGGATTTTGTCCTCCAGCACCCGGTCATAATTCAGCGCCACCGGCACAAAGACCACGTCCTTGCCCACCTCGGCGCTGCCATCCACGATGTATTTGAGCAAGCCATGCTTGGGCGGGGCCATCGCCCCCGTGAGGCTCAGCCCCCCCTCGGGGAACATCGCCTGCGTCACCCCTGCCCGCGTGGCGAGCCGCACATAAGCCGCCAGCACGGCCCGGTAGAGCGCATTTTGTGATTTGCGCCGGATGAAATAGGCCCCCATCGCCCGGATCAGCAGGCTCAGCGGCCAGACCCGCGCCCATTCACCCACCGCGTAGGACAGGGCCGAGCGTTTGGCGACCAGATAGGTCACCAGCACGTAATCCATGTTGGAGCGGTGATTCATCACAAAAACCACGGTGGCGTCACGGTCGATGGCCTTCAAAAGCCCCTCGTCGTAACTGCCCAACCGCACCCGATAGATCGCATTCGACAGCAGCCGCGCCGCCCGGATCGCAAAGCTGAAATAGGTGAACGCCGAAAAGGACGGCACAATCTCGCGCGCGTAGCGTCGGGCCTCCTCAAAGGCGACGTTTTCCGGGATGCCCTTTGCCGCCGCATGGTCCGAGACCGCCTGCGCCACCTGCGGGTCATAGATCAGCCGCTGGATCATGTCGTAGCGGCGCGCCAGCTTGAACGGCTCAATCGGGCGCTCCAGCCGCTGATTGAGCCGCGCCACTGCCCGTTCCAGCCGACGGCGAAAGAACCAGCGCACCGAGGGAAACAGGAAATGCGACGCAAATGTCACCGCTGCAAACAGCAGGATCAGCACAAAAGCCCAAAGAGGAAGTTCAACAGTCTGCGTCATACCCGCACTCTTACTGTGCCCACTCTGCGGCACAACTGTAACCGTACATCTTCTGCAGGTGCAAAAGTGGCAGCGCAGCAATTGCCGCAACGCGGCGAATTGACAAGGTAGCATAATTCCAGTTTAGATCGTTTCAACGTAACTTTATTGCTCTCACGATGATTCACGAGGCCCGCCATGTCGCTCGCGCAGAATGAACGCCCCGAAGCCCCCAGCCGGGACCGGCCCTGGCTGATCCGCACCTATGCGGGCCACTCCACCGCCTCCGCCTCCAACGCCCTCTACCGCGCAAACCTCGCCAAGGGTCAGACTGGCCTGTCCGTGGCCTTCGATCTGCCGACCCAGACCGGCTATGACAGCGATCACGTGCTGGCGCGGGGCGAGGTGGGCAAGGTCGGCGTGCCGGTAGGGCATCTCGGCGACATGCGGGCGCTGTTCGACCAGATCCCGCTGGAGCAGATGAACACCTCGATGACCATCAACGCCACCGCGCCGTGGCTCCTTAGCCTTTATATTGCGGTGGCCGAAGAACAGGGCGCAGACGTGTCAAAACTTCAGGGCACGGTGCAAAACGACCTGATCAAGGAATACCTCAGCCGCGGCACCTACATCTGCCCCCCGGCCCCCAGCCTCAAGATGATCGCGGATGTGGCGGAGTACTGCTATACAAACGTGCCCAAATGGAACCCGATGAATGTGTGTTCCTACCACCTGCAAGAGGCCGGCGCGACGCCGGAACAGGAATTGGCCTTTGCGCTGGCCACCGCGCAGGCGGTGCTCGACGAGCTGAAACCCCGCGTGCCCGCCGAGGATTTCCCGGCGCTGGTCGGGCGCATCTCGTTCTTTGTGAACGCGGGCATCCGTTTCGTGACCGAGATGTGCAAGATGCGCGCCTTTGTGGACCTCTGGGACGAGATTTGCCTGACACGCTACGGGATCGACAACCCAAAGTTCCGCCGCTTCCGCTATGGCGTGCAGGTGAACTCTCTCGGGCTGACCGAACAGCAGCCGGAAAACAACGTCTATCGCATCCTGATTGAGATGCTCGCCGTGACGCTCTCAAAAAAGGCCCGCGCCCGCGCGGTGCAACTGCCCGCGTGGAACGAGGCGCTTGGCCTGCCGCGCCCTTGGGATCAGCAATGGTCGATGCGGATGCAACAGATCCTCGCCTATGAGACCGACCTGTTGGAGTACGGCGACCTCTTTGATGGCAACCCGGTGGTGGATGCCAAGGTCGAAACGCTGAAGGACGGCGCGCGCGCCGAGCTTGCCACGCTGGAGGGTATGGGCGGTGCGGTTGCCTCAATTGAGTACATGAAGTCTCGCCTCGTGGACTCCAACGCCGAACGTCTGAACCGCATCGAGGCCGGCGAGACTGTGGTGGTCGGGGTCAACAAATGGACCGATGGGGAACCCTCGCCGCTGCAAACCGAGGATGGCGGCATCATGACCGTCGACCCGGCGGTTGAGGCCGATCAGATCGCACGTCTCAATGCATGGCGCGCCGCGCGCGATGACGCCGAGGTGGCCGCAGCACTTGAAGGGCTGCGCAAGGCCGCACGCGAGGGCGAGAACATCATGCCTGCCTCCATTCGCGCGGCCCGCGCAGGCGTCACCACCGGCGAATGGGCCGAGGAGATGCGCAAGACCTATGGCACCTACCGGGGCCCCACTGGCGTCTCCGCGTCCATGTCCAACAAGACAGAAGGGCTTGATGATCTGCGCGACGCGGTGAACGCCGTATCGGATCAGCTTGGCCGTCGCTTAAAATTCGTGGTGGGCAAGCCCGGCCTTGATGGCCACTCCAATGGCGCCGAGCAGATCGCATTCCGCGCCCGAGATTGCGGCATGGACATTACATATGACGGCATCCGCCTCACGCCGCAGGAACTGGTCAGCAGTGCGCAACGCGACTCAGCCCATGTCATCGGTCTATCCATTCTTTCGGGCAGCCATTTGCCATTGGTAAAGGACACATTGGCCCAACTTCGCGACGCAGGACTGGAAAATGTGCCTGTTGTTGTGGGGGGAATTATTCCCGAAGACGACGCAAATATGCTTCTCGATATGGGCGTTGCGAGAGTCTACACACCAAAGAATTTCGAACTAAATTCAATCATGAAAGATATAGTCGAGCTCGCAAAAACAAACACATCAGTTTAATTCCACTCAGACGAATTTCGCCGAAAACCGCTAAAAACGAAAATTAAGTGCTGAACTGCACTGAGAATTCGGGCATTAAGTGCATTAGCCCGAAGTTTTTGTCGTGGCTAAATTCTACGGAGTAAAACTTATGTCCCTCGATCTGAACCAAATGTCCCGAAAGGACCTGCTTCAGTTGCGCAAAGACGTTGAAAAGGCACTGAAAGATGCCGAACAGCGCGAACGCACCGAAGCATTGAAAGCTGCAGAGCAGGCAGCTGCTGAATATGGCTTCTCCCTCGATGAAGTCCTTTCCAACTCGGCAAAAGGTGCCGCACGGAAATCAAAAGCAAGCCCGAAATACCGCAATCCTGAAAATCCGGACGAAACGTGGACAGGCCGTGGCCGTAAACCGCATTGGGTCCATACGGCACTCAGCAATGGTGTCGATATATCCGATCTGGAAATTTGATACGGAAGGCGCGATTAAGTGACTGTGCATATTGGATCACAAAAAGGTGATTACGCCGAAACCGTCCTACTTCCGGGCGATCCTTATCGCGCCAAATGGGCAGCGGAAACATTTCTAAGTGATGTGCGCCTCGTAAATGAAGTGCGCGGAATGCTTGGATATACGGGCATGTGGAACGGACACCGGGTCTCGATCCAGGGCAGCGGCATGGGGATGCCGTCCTTGTCGATCTACACCAACGAACTGATCCGGGATTTCGACGTTCAGACATTGATCCGCATCGGATCCTGTGGCGGCATGCAACCGCATGTTAAGGTGCGCGATGTGATCATCGCGATGACCGCCACCAGCGTCAACACGCCCTCCCGTACCATATTCAAAGACGTGAACTTCGCGCCAAGTGCCGACTGGAGCCTGCTGCGCAATGCGGTGCAGGCTGCTGAAGCACAGGGTCTGTCGCCCCATGTGGGCGGGATCTATTCTTCCGACACCTTTTATGACGAGCGCCCCGACCTCAATGAACAGATGGTCCGCCATGGTGTCCTCGGAGTGGAGATGGAAGCGGCAGAGCTTTACACGCTCGCCGCGCGCTACGGTCGCCGCGCCCTCGCGGTGCTGACCGTATCCGACCATCTTCAAACCGGCGAAGCTCTCCCGTCTGAGGAACGCGAACGCAGCTTTGGTGAGATGGTGGAAATCGCCCTCGCAGCGGCTTTCGCTTAAGCCGCGTTTCTCCGTATCCATTCTCCCCGCGCAAGGGAGTTGGTGGATGCTGGATGTCACCAAAAAGGGCCGCCCCCAGTATAGGGACGGCCCTTTTTATTCACCGCTTTATCGCCGCCGCTCAGCGCCCGTGACTGCGGTCATAGCCATTGAGAGCAGGGCTTTGCCACGCGGCAAGGCTGCCTTCTCTGGGGGCGAAGACCTCCACCAGCATCGGATGGCAGGCCGCCGTATCGCTGGAATGCTCGGCCGAGCAATCGCCACCCGGGCAGGCGCTCATCGCGCCAAGGAGGTCGATCTCGGCAAAAAACTCCAGATAATCGCCCGGACGCACCGGGCTTGCTTTCATGAAATACTGGCCGGTATCGCGGGTAAAACCAGTGCACATAAAGACGTTCAGCACGTCATGCACATGCGGTTCCGCCTCCGCTAGCGACAGGCCAAGGTGATCGGCCAGCGCCCGGGTCAGGTTTGAATGGCAACAATGGTGATACTGGCTGCCTTGCAGCAGATTGCCGGTGTAGGGATCACATCGCGTGCCGATCACATCATGCACGGAGCCGCCATAGGCGTCGATTCCGTACCATTCCAGCGTATCGGCAATGATCGTCGCCATCGGGCGCATATAAGGCAGGTTCGACCACAGCCGCTCGCCCGTGGTGACATGGGTGCCATGCAGGGCGCGGGTCTTGCCGGAAAAGAACCGCTCGGAAATGTCATTGCGGTTCCACAGGTTCAGGTCTCCCACCTGCGGCCCTTCAATGGAGGAGATACGGAAGAACTGCCCGGCGGCGACCTCAAAGGTGGCAGCTTCGCGCGGCGGCACGGTGACCTCTGCGACCTTTTCCGCGCCGTCCCGTGCTGCGCGATAGAGCGCCAGATCGGGCTTTGGCAAGGTCTCATTTGGATAGCAAATCACCGGCGGCACCGCGCGGCGGGTGTCTGCGTCGGCGGGAATGGGGAATTGGGTGTCGGACATTCTGCGCGGGTCTCCCTGTTCTGTTTTCTACCTGATACATGGCTTAACAGAACAAGGATAGCGCCCGACCTTGGGTGAGTGCTGTCCGGCCTTGCAGCCGAACAACGGTTCACGCGCTTAGGGGCGTCTCAGCGCCCTGATGACCTCAGAGCACCACAACATCCAGCGGCGGGAAGCCGTTGAAGCCAATCGACGCATAAGTGGTAGTATAGGCCCCACAAGAGTGGATCACCACGCGGTCGCCAGATTTCAGCCCCAACGGCAACTGAACGGGCTGCTTTTCATAGAGCACATCGGCACTGTCACAGGACGGCCCCGCCAGCACGCAAGCACCCATGGTCTCATGGTCGCGGTCGGTGGTGATCTTGTAGCGGATCGCCTCGTCCATGGTTTCCGCAAGACCGGAGAACTTGCCAATGTCGAGGTAAACCCAGCGGTGCAGATCACTGTCGTGTTTGCGCGACACCAGCATCACCTCAGCGGCGATCGCACCGGCTTCGGCCACCAGTCCGCGACCCGGCTCCGCCATCACCTCGGCAGCATCGGGAAAGCGTGCATTGACGCGCTTCATCACTTCGGTGGCATAGACCTCAGGCGCCATCACCGCATTGCGATAGCCTGCTGGAAAACCACCCCCGATGTTCAGGAGTTTCAGGTCATGGCCTGCCGCGCGGGCCGCTTGCCAGACGTCGGCAACCTGATCGAGGATCGGCTCCCACATCTGAGGTTCGCGGGTCTGCGAGCCCACATGGAACGACAGCCCATGTGGCACCAGACCCAGCGCAACACAGCGGTCCATCAGCCCCACCGCCATATCCGGCGCGCAGCCGAATTTGCGGCTCAGCGGCCAATCGGCTGAGGTGGCGTCGACCAAAATACGAATGCAGATATGTGCGCCCGGTGCGTGCTCAGCGAGCTTTTCCAGCTCTTCCACCGCGTCCGCCGCATAATGGGTGATCCCCAGTGCATGCGCGAATGCGATGTCTGCGGGTTTCTTGATGGTGTTGCCAAAGGTGATGCGCGCAGCAGAGGCACCGGCAGCACGGCACATCTCGATCTCGGCGCGGCTGGCGGCATCGAAATTCGACCCCAGCGCACAGAGACGGCGCAGGATTTCCGGTGCCGGGTTGGCCTTGACGGCGTAGTGGATACGCGCACGCCCCAGACCACGGGCAAGGCCCATGTACTGACGCGCCACAGCTTCGCTGTCGATCACCAGCGTCGGACGCTCGAACCGGGTGTTGGCGATATATTGCAGGTGGCGAGGGACAAGAGTCACGTCGTCGCGGGTTGCAGACCCGGTCACGAATACAGTCATGGTCATCTCCAAAAGACCCGGCCATCTATGGCCGCTCAGTTCCATCAGAGACGTTACCGTCGCTACGTAACCCTAGGGCTGTGAACCCTTTCGACAGAGGCGCGTGCGTTGGCGTCTTAAGCGCGCATATCGGGCAAAACTTCGAGTCGATCAAGCACCAATTTCTGCAAGGAAGATATTTCTTTTCTGCATAGCTCCGCGTGCTAGCGTGCGCGCTACAGTGAGCCGGCCAGGGTGACGCGCCCGGATGCGCATTCCTCATTGCCATGTGCGACTTTGATGCTTTCAGACAGCCGCAACGCCCACGCGGCCTACCACATCGTATCCCCGAGGGTCGCCCTCACGCTGACACAACAGCCGCCCTGCGCAGGAGTGCGTAAACTGACAGGATGCGGACGAAGCTGCCGTCAATGTGGTCCGTCCACTTGGCCAATGATACGCTCCAGAAATGACAATACTCGTTTCTCTTTCAGGCCTTCCGGGAGTCGGCAAGACAACCTTGGCGAAGGCGTTAGCAGCAAAAGTAAAAGCCGTTCATTTGCGGGTGGACTCCGTTGAGGCTGCGCTGAAGAACAGCGTTCTCAAGATCAACCGGGCAGAAGATGCAGGTTATCTCGCAATCGCTTCCGTGGCGCGCGACAATCTCCTACTCGGTTTCGACGTGATAGCAGATACGGTCAATCCCATTGAAATCACAAGGAACCTATGGGCTGAGACCGCTGCATCTGGCAACGCCCGTATTTTGAACGTCGAAGTGGTGTGTTCCGATAGGGCGCTCCATCGGAGCCGAGTAAAAGCACGCGCAAGCGACATCCCGGGGTTTGTCGTCCCCGACTGGCAGACAGTATCCGATCGTACGTTCGAACCGTGGCGGGAAGATCGCTTGATAGTCGACACCAGCATCAGCGAAATAGAAGAATGCGTATCCCAGGTCGCTAGAGAAATGGACAGCTTCGAATCCACGGATCGGTAGGTTTGGGCTTTTCGCGGAGCTTCGCCTCACCCGGAACAAACGGCGGCTTCACCAGATAGATTCATGGAATGCGCGAGGGGGGCTCCCGCCCCTTTGACCCTGCATCACAGATGCCGGGCAAAGCCTTGGGCCCGGCGCCGCCCCTGACGGGTCGGCGTGGCGCATGTGGCAATGTCAGTGCGGGGCGCGGCGGCTGCAGTGGCGCGGTGGCCGTGCATCGTCATCAACGGCACCACAAAAAGCGCAGTGCCAGCCCGGCCCGCTACGTGCGCGCCGCCAGCGACAATCGCGTGTCAGCGTCGTGGTGTGACGGCGCCAATAAAGATAGCTGAGCACCCCCAGTAACAAAAGGATCAGAAGAACCGGCATGCTCGCGACCTACACGGTGGCGCGCGCCGGTTCAAGCGAGGTGGCCTCAGGCCGCCTCGTAGTAGGCAATCACACCGTCCTGTGCCTCAACCTCACGGGTCGCTACAGGGGCTTCGGGGGTGTAGTAGGACCATGCGTCCTCAAGCACAGCCAGCGCAGCCACAGCAGCGGTTTTGTCGGCTTCAACCTGGGCTTGGGCGATCGGGGCGGAGATCAGATTGGTCATCGGGGTGTCTTTCGTCATGTCAGTATCAGCGCCTCCCTCGCGGGTAATCTAGGCTCAATGCTGCACTGCCGCATCAGACAGTTTTGCAAGGGGGTTATGCACCCCTTGCAAGCAAAGCTCTCCCAGACCCGTTGCGCCCCCGCCGCGCGCCCTGTTGAGCGGTGTTTCACCCGGATCTGGCAGGATCAATGCGTCGCGACACAAAGACCAACAGGAGACTGGCCCGCCAAAGACCACCCCCTCATTGGGTGCAGGCTGGGTCCGATCCGAGCTCATTTTCGGACATGGGGCTTTCCACCCCTTCCAATCCTCCGCCTCAATGGGCGGCCGCCTATTTTGACGATACAACAAGAGGTCCCGTTTGGCCGGTAGGCCGAACAAAGCAGCAAAAGAAAACCCCGCAGCCGCTTTGGGCTCCGGGGCAAATCTTGTGACCTTTCAGTCCTGATCAAACAGTCCCGATCAAACCGTCCTGATTAATCAAACGGTGCGTTCGACCATCATTTTCTTGATATGCGCAATTGCCTTAGCGGGGTTGAGACCCTTGGGGCAGGTTTTGGCGCAGTTCATGATGGTGTGGCAGCGGTAGAGCTTGAAGGGGTCTTCCAGCTGGTTCAGGCGCTCTCCGGTGGCCTCATCACGGCTGTCGATGATCCAGCGATAGGCGTGCAGCAGCGCGGCGGGGCCGAGATAGCGATCGCCGTTCCACCAGTAGCTCGGGCAGGAGGTGGAGCAGGATGCGCACATCACGCATTCATAGAGACCGTCGAGTTTCTTGCGGTCCTCGATGGACTGTTTCCACTCTTTGGCGGGGCGGTTGGTCTTGGTTTCCAGCCACGGCATGATCGAGGCATGCTGGGCATAGAAATGCGTCAGATCGGGAATGAGGTCCTTCACCACCGGCATATGCGGCAGCGGGTAGATCTTCACGTCGCCCTTCACCTCATCGAGACCATAGATACAGGCCAGCGTGTTGATCCCGTCGATGTTCATCGCACAAGAGCCACAGATGCCCTCACGGCAGGAGCGGCGGAAGGTCAGCGTCGGGTCGACCTCATTCTTGATCTTGATAAGCGCGTCCAGAACCATCGGGCCGCATTTATCCATATCGAGGAAATAGGTATCGACCTGCGGGTTTTTGCCATCATCCGGGTTCCAGCGGTAGATCTGGAACTTGCGGACATTGGTTGCGCCTTCTGGCTTGGGCCACGTCTTGCCAGTGGTGATCCTGGAGTTTTTCGGAAGTGCGAATTCGACCATGATCGTGTCTCCTTGCTTAGCTGCCCGCGACCACTGCCAAAGGCAGCGCACGCGGAGAGAGGGCTGGGCCCGGACAGATCCGGGCGTCATCTTGGGCGCAGAACCTGCGCATTTCAGTCGGGCGCGGGATCATGAGAAGACCTCCGCGTCAAGTTCGGGCAATGCGGGAAGGCGCGTCATCAGCGCCGCATCGGCAGGAAACAACGCCTCAAGACGGTCCATAAACGCGCGGTCCAATGCCGCCAGACGCAGCAGCATCTGATATTCCGGGTCACCAATCATCGCGTGCCAGCGCTCCTGCGAGTGCAGATCCTCGGCAGCCGCCACATCAAGCTGAAAGCTCGACCCGCCGCCATAGGGCTGCACCGCACCAAGACTGTTGTCCCGAAGCGTCAGCCCCAAATCCGCCAGCACGCGCGCGCGGTAAAGCTCATCTCGAGACCACGCGTCATAACAAACCGCGATCCGCCCGCTGTCTTGCGCCTCGCGCACCTCAACCAGCAGATCGCCATAGGTCGCCAGCGCCCGCGCCATCACCGCCATACGGTCCGCCGAGCGATAGCTTTCATTGCGTTGCAGCTTTTTCAGCAGCGACGCGCTCCAATTGAGGAAGCTGCGGTAAATCAGCAGATCGCCGTCGAAACTGGCGCTTTTATAGGGGCCAGACAGGTTGTCCTTGCTGTCAAAGCGCAGATGCAGCGTGTCCTCGTAAGAGAGCAGCAACAGCGCGCCCTCGCCCGCGTCTACCGCGGCATCCTGCAGGCTGCCATCATATCGCAGGCCCGAGACCTCGATGCCATTGTGGCTGCGCAGCGGGTCATGACCGGGGCGGCAATTGTTCAAGAACAACGCATGATCCGCGTTGCGTTGCAGCCAATTGGCAATCGCATGGTTGCCGGACCGGCGCATGCCGGTCATCCGCAACGCAGACGTGGGCGCAATGCCAAGGGCGCTCCAGACATTTTCTACGGTGGCGAGGGCTGCGACAGAGGTCATGCCGTCCCCCCTGCCGCCTGTGCGAAAGGGGGGCTTGCGGCCTCTGCCTGTTGGTCAGTTTCCAGCCGCGACAGCCAGTCCTTGTCGCTCTCATAGCCCAGCGTGATCAGATCGTCGCCGTGACACTCCAGATAGCGCTCTGCGGCGGCGCGCGGCAGCTTGGAAGGCCACTGGCGCGCCTTGCCCGAGGAGACATGGGTCGCGGTGCGCCCAACGCCGCTCTCAGAACTCAGGCCGCCAAACAGCGAATTGTCATAGTAGATCTGCCGCGCGGTTTCAATTTCGGCCTCACTGAAGCCAAAGAAACGCAACACGCCCACAAAGATCGCGCAGTCCTGATCCGCAATCAGATCCTCGTAGCGCAGATCCATCGCGCGGTCATGCCCATAGGGCCACGCGAGCATTTCATTCAGTGTTTTCAGATGCATATTCTGCATCTCGAAATCCAGCTTGGCCACCGGATCAGGCAGCGCCTGCAGGTGTTCCTGATAGCTCTTGCCGCCAAGGTCCTCGCGCGGGCCATGCAAGAACCGCTCTTGCCGGCCGGGACTGTTTTCGTGGTAACGCGCCCCGGACAACAACACATCGCGCGGATCGCGGATGATGTGCAGGAACCTTGCTTCTGGATTGTCGAACAGCTCCGGCGCAAAGGCCCCGGCCCAGTTCACCACAATCGCACGCCCCGTCTGCGGGATTTTTTTCCATCTGGCCGGATTGTGAACCGGCACAAAAGGAATATCGAGCGCCTCCCCGATCAAACGCCAGACACGCCGCATCCAGACGGTACCCGTCTTGTGATGCGTGCCGACGCACAAGATTCGAGGAGGCGCAACGCTCATTTAGAACGTCCGTGCCTTCGGTGCGATGGTCTTGAGGCTTATACCGCCTTCGTCCTCATTGGTCAGCGGATCAACGATCACAGGACGATAGCTGAGGGTGGTCTTGTTGCCCTCAACCCGCGCCACAGTGTGCACGCGCCATGCGTTATCGTCACGCTCAGCGTAATCCTCATGCGCATGCGCACCACGGCTTTCCTTGCGCGCCTCAGCGCCAACAATAGTGGCCAGTGCGTTGGGCATCAGGTTGGTGAGCTCCAGCGTTTCCATCAGGTCGGAGTTCCACACCAGCGAAGTATCGGTGACATGGAGATCGTCGAGTTTTTGCGCGATCACCTCCATCTTCTCGACGCCTTCTTTCAGGGTCTTGTCGGTGCGGAACACCGCCGCATCCGCCTGCATGGTGCGCTGCATTTCCAGACGCAGCTCTGCGGTGGGCGTGCCACCCTTGGCGTTGCGCAGCCCGTCAAAGCGATCGAACGCCTTGTCGATCGACGCCTGATTGAGCACCGGGTTGGGTGCCTCTGGGTCCACCACTTTGCCAGCGCGAATAGCCGATGCACGACCAAAGACCACAAGGTCAATCAAGGAGTTGGAGCCGAGACGGTTAGCACCATGCACCGATGCACAGCCCGCCTCACCCACGGCCATCAAGCCCGGCACGACGCCGGTCGGGTTGTCCTCGGTCGGGTTCAGCACCTCACCCCAATAGTTCGTCGGGATACCGCCCATGTTGTAGTGCACGGTCGGCAGAACCGGGATCGGCTCTTTGGTGACGTCGACACCTGCGAAAATCTTCGCAGACTCGGAAATCCCCGGCAGACGCTCCGCCAGTGCCTCGGCAGGCAAGTGGCTGAGGTTCAGGTGGATATGATCGCCATGTTCACCCACACCACGACCTTCGCGGATCTCCATGGTCATGGAGCGCGAGACATAGTCGCGCGGTGCGAGGTCTTTATAGTTGGGCGCATAACGCTCCATAAAGCGCTCACCCTCGGAGTTCGTCAGGTAGCCGCCTTCGCCACGCGCGCCTTCGGTAATCAGACAGCCGGAGCCGTAGATACCGGTCGGGTGGAACTGCACAAACTCCATATCCTGAAGCGGCAGACCTGCGCGTGCCACCATACCGCCACCATCGCCGGTGCAGGTATGGGCCGAGGTCGCGGAGAAATAGGCGCGGCCATAACCGCCGGTCGCCAGCACCACCATCTTGGCGTTGAAGACATGCATGGTGCCATCATCAAGCTTCCAGCACACCACGCCCTGACACTGCCCGTCGTCGGACATGATCAGGTCGATGGCGAAATACTCGATGTAGAATTCCGCGTTGTTCTTGAGGCTTTGACCATAAAGCGTGTGCAGGATCGCGTGGCCGGTCCGGTCGGCGGCGGCACAGGTGCGCTGCACCGGCGGGCCTTCGCCAAACTCGGTGGTGTGGCCGCCAAAGGGACGCTGGTAGATCTTGCCTTCCTCAGTCCGCGAGAAGGGCACGCCGTAGTGTTCAAGTTCATAAACCGCCTTGGGCGCTTCACGGGCGAGGTATTCCATCGCGTCCGTGTCACCCAGCCAGTCAGACCCTTTGACGGTGTCATACATGTGCCACTGCCAGCTGTCGGGCCCCATATTGCCAAGCGAGGCCGCGATACCACCCTGCGCCGCCACGGTGTGCGAGCGGGTCGGGAACACCTTGGTTACACAGGCCGTGCGCAGGCCTTGCTCGGCCATGCCAAGCGTCGCACGCAGACCCGCGCCACCGGCGCCCACAACCACCACGTCATATTCGTGGGTTTCATATTCATATGCTGCTGTCATCGTCTTTGTTCCTTACCGCGCGGATCACAGGGCGAGCTTGACGAGGGCAAAGAGACCCGCGGCAATCATCGTGTAGGAGAAGGCCGCAACGGCGATCAGCGTCAGTTTTTCCGCCAGCCCGTGCATGTAATCCTCCACCGCGACCTGCGCCTCACGCATCAGATGGATGATGCCAACCACCAGCGTGAGGCCGGTGATGATCGCAGGCACCGGGCGTCCATAATAGGCCAGCACCTCTTCATAGGTGCCCCCCAGACCCAGCCCAAAGGTGATCACGAAGGCCGGAACCAGAAACACCAGCAAGATGGAGCTGACCATCATCTGCCAGTGATGATGCGTCCCTGCGCCCCCGGCTCCAAGGCCTTCTGCGCGTTTACGGTCGGTGAGATAATTCATGAACTCTGCCCCCTCAGACCACGATCGCCGCAAGGACGGTCAGTACGGTTGCACCGATGAACATGCCGATGCCCAGCTTCTCCGAGGTCTCAACCTCCAGGCAGTAGCCGAAGTCCCAGACCACGTGACGCAGGCGTCCGAGCATGTGATAAAAAATGGCCCAAGCCGCGCCGAGCATGACCAGATCTCCCAGCCAGCTGCGCATCAATCCGTCGATGAACGCAAATGCGCTCTCCGAAGTTGCAGCGGCCAAGAGCCACCACACCACCAGAAGCGCCACCCCAAGCGCCGCGATTCCGGTGATCCGCACCATGATCGACGACATAGAGGTGAGCTGCGGGCGGTAGATGGTCAAATGCGGCGAAAGCGGGCGATTGCCCCGATTGACATCGGCCATGTTGGCTCCTTTCCGGTTAGCTGACGACATTTTAGCCTATTTTTGCGCACTGTCACGCAAACGAGTGGTAAAAATCACCTGTTATCGCTGCCGTTTGTCGCAATTTCTACACGTTGTGATCACAAGCCAGATTGCTGTGATCACAAAGTCAAATCCCAAGTATAACAGTCAGAATCAATCACTGAGTCGTCAAAGCTTACCCCGCGATCCTTGCACATCCGCTTAACGCCAGAGTGTCTCCAGTGCCTGCCAATGCGTCTCAGGTGTCATATGCTCAAGATCGAATGAAAAATAATGCCCACCCCCGGTCTGATCCCAGCGACGCGAGATCGCTTCTCCGGCCAGCGCACAATACAAAAGCGTGCCCACAGCGCCATGACCGCAAAAGATCACGTCCTGCCCGCGTTGCGCCGCTAAAACAGCCTGCACCTCGCGCATAATCCGCGCCTGCGCATCCACCGCCCGCTCCCATCCCCGCACCGAGACCTCAGGGTCGGCAAAAAACGCATCCGCCACGGCCTCAAACTCCGCCCCCGGCAGATACCCCGTGGCCGAGCGGTCATTTTCATGCATGTCAGGACGTACCTCAACGGCGGTGCCCGCTGCGGCAGCAAGCGGCCATGCCGTCTCCAGGGCCTTACGCTCCGCACTTGTCACAACATGCCAGCCATTCCACGCGCCGCGCTTGGCCAGATCCGCCACCCGCGCCGCGCCATGGGCGCTCAAGCCCCAATCAGGAACCGCCACCGCCGGATCAATACCCACCTCAGGATGCGTCAGATACAGTACCTGCGCCACAGAGGCCCCTCCTCTTCTAACGAGAAATATCCCGGGGGTGAATTGCCCGGCCCGGGCAAGAGGGGGCAGCGCCCCCTGACCCCCGCCCGCATTACAGCGGCATCAACGCCCAGTAATCCAGATCAAGCAGCACCTCTGGCAGATATTTCCCATCCGCGCCCTTCAGCGCGAACGGCGCACCACCGGATGTCGCCACCAGACGCAAGCGGATCGCGCCAACACCGGGGGCTGCGGTCTGCGCCTTATCCAAAACCTCGGACCATGCCCGGATTGTCGTGCCCGACACACAAGGGTTTGCATGCGCACCGCCGTTCAGGCCGACGATCATCTGCGCATTCGCCAGCCCATTAAACGACAACGCCCGCGCCATGGAAATCACGTGGCCGCCATAAATCAACCGGGTGCCATCCGGGCGCGCGGTGCTGTCGAAGTGCACTTTGGCCGTGTTCTGCCACAGGCGGGTGGCCAGCATATGCTCGGCCTCTTCAACGGTGACCCCATCCACATGGTCGATCTGCTCACCAATGGCGTAGTCTCCCCAGCGATGCGGCTCTCCTGCCAGCGCAAAATCATAAGAGGTGAAATCAAGCCCCGCTGGCAGCGCCAGATCTTCCGCTGCCAAAACCGGTTTCAGATCCGGCACCCGGGTCTCCGGTGCATCGGCGTCCATGTTGCCCTTGCGCACCATGACCCAGCGCACATATTCCAGCACCACCTCATCACGCTGGTTGAGCCCGCGCGTGCGCACCCAGACCACGCCGGTCTTGCCGTTGGAATTCTGCTTCAGCCCGATCACCTCGCTCTCGGCCCGCAGCGTGTCGCCCGCATAGACCGGCAGATGCCAGCGCCCCTCGGCATACCCAAGGTTCGCCACCGCATTGAGCGAGATATCCGGCACCGTCTTGCCAAAGACGATGTGGAACGCCGCCAGATCATCCAGCGGCGCGCCTTTGTCATGTGCAAGACCAACCGAACGGGCAAACTCATCCGAGGAGTAAAGCGCATGGCGCGCCGGATAGAGCGCATGATACAATGCTCGCTCTCCACCCGATACCGTGCGCGGCACCGCATGACGGATCACCTCGCCCAGTTTGTAGTCCTCAAAGAAACGCCCGTGGTTGGTCTTGCCCATATCAGTGTGCCCCCAGCTTGGTCTCTGGGGTGTAGGTGCCATCCACCTCTTTCACCACCGACTGGCCGCAGCGCATGATGCCCTTTACGGGATCAAAGGTCTGGGTCGGGCTGCCATAAAGCTCCCAGCCCTTGTTCAACGCATCGGTTACCTTATGGCAAAAAGCTGACGTATCGTCCTCGCTTAGAAAACGGTAGAGTTTCATGATGTTACCCCGGAAATGGTGAGGGCCCGATCAGCCCGTGAATATAGCCGATCACACCCAAAAGCACGATCGAAGCGACAAAGAACATGGCATCCTTGGCAATGCTGCCCTTTGGATTTGGCTGCCAGTTCGGTTCAGATTTGTTGATGGTGATCACCTCAACCACGGCCCACGCCAGCATGGAGCCAAAGAGGATCACCGAGGCCAGATCGCCGTTGACCAAGAGATGCGCCACAGCCCAGATCTTGAACCCGGTCAGCATCGGGTGGCGCATCTTGTAAAACAGCGCACCCTTCTTGGGCCCCGGACTGGTAAAATAAAGCGCAAACAGCATCAGCGTATTGTTGATGTGCACCATGAACGGCATCGGCGCCCAGACATGGATGTAATCCATGCCACGATAGCCAAGGACCATCAAAACAACGCTCAGCACCAACAGAAGGGCCACAAGCCCCTTGCCCTTGTCGCCGAGGCTTGCCCGCTGCGCGGGGGCCAGACGTTTAAACAGGTGGGCGCCCCACCATAGAATGATGCCAAGTATCAGAAGTGCCATGTCTTTCTCCAACGTCAGACGGGTGCCGAGTGTCAGGGTACAGTCTCCCTGACCCCATCACAGCCCTAGCCGGAGATCGCCGCAATTGCATCCGCTTTTGCAAGAATCTCGCGCGCGGTGACCACATGAAGGTTCTCGACGATCTTGCCGTCAACCACTGCCACGCCTTGTCCGCTGGCCTCAGCCGCCTCAAACGCGGCGATCTGACGTTGCGCGAGATCAACTTCCGCCTCGGAGGGCGCAAAGGCCTGATTGGTGACCTCGACCTGCGCCGGGTGGATCAGGGTTTTGCCGTCAAATCCCATGTCGCGGCCCTGCTCGCATTCCGCTGCCAGACCTGCGTCATCCTTAAAGGCATTATAGACCCCATCGACGATGATCTTCGCTTCCGCCTTGGCGGCGAGCAGACAGAGACCAAGGCCAGACATCAGCGGCAAACGGTCGGCGCGAAAGCGGGTCTGCATCTCCTTGGCCAGATCATTGGTGCCCATGACCATGCCTTGCAGCTTGGGGTGCGCGGCGATGGCCGCAGCGTTGAGCATGCCACGGGGCGTTTCCATCATCGCCCAGAGCGGCACGTCCTTGGTGATTGCAGCCAGTGCGTCCAGATCAGCGGGCGAAGACACCTTCGGCAGAAGGATCGCGTCACATCCCATGTTTGCGGCAGCCTCGGCATCCGCACGCCCCCATGCGGTGTCGAGCCCGTTGATGCGGACAATCTTGACCCGCGCGCCATAGCCTCCCTGCGCCAGCGCCTCTGCCAGCGTGGCGCGGGCGTTTTCCTTTTCCTCGACCGAGACCGCGTCCTCCAGATCAAAGATGATCGCATCTACCGGCAGGCCCCGTGCTTTCTCCAGGGCGCGGGGCTTTGAGCCAGGGATATAAAGGACGGAACGATAAGGGCGCGCGCGCGAGTCCATGAGGGCTCTCCAAGATTACCAGAGTCATAAAGTTACCGAAATGGCTACCTTTGAGGGCGATTGATTTCAAGGAAAATCCTTCTGCAATGCAGAAACTTACGCCCATCCGGTCGGGTTTATTCAGCTATACGGCTGATAAATATAGAGAACTCAGGGTTAACCAGTTCTTTGGACCTCTGTGTCATTCTGACTCATACCGGCGCTCTTCTCTGGCGGTCGTTTCCCGCTCTGGCGCCACGCGGACCTTGGGTCTGCAGTCATGATTACGTCACCAGAAAACCGGTCCGTCCCAGGTCGCCGGGGTGCCCTTTTGGCCCCCTGACGGGGAAGCCGTTCCGAAAGGGGTAAAACCTATGAAGAAGACGCTGTTTACAATCGCCGCTGGTCTCGCTCTTGTGGTCTCCAGCCAAATGGCCGCCGCCCAAAGCCAGAATTGCGCCCCGCGCGACATGGTGGTGAAGCGCCTTGCGGAGAAATACGGCGAAAGCCGCCAGAGCATCGGCATGGGCCAACAAGGCATGGTGATGGAGACATTCGCCTCCAATGAAACCGGCTCTTGGACCATTACGGTGACGACCCCTAATGGCATGACCTGTCTGGTGGCCTCGGGGCAATCTTATGAGGTTCTGGCTGAGGCCCTTCCCGTGATGGATAAGGACGCCTGATCACAGGTCCGCCCAAGGGCACCCTGCCCGCAGTCACTGCCCGCACCACAGTTGGCGCATCCCGCGATGCGCCGCTTTGCGCCATAGTGTTGCACCTTAATATGGTCGCTTCGCATGGCCGCCCGCACGGCTTGCCGCATTACAGCGCCGCGCCGCCTCCACGCTGCCGCGATGACGCGATGACGCGATGACGCGATGACGCACCGTGACCGCGGATTGAGGCGTGAGTGTATACGTTTGATGCACGGTAAAGTCAGGTTTTGGTGCGGACGTCACAGCGGAAATCATCCGCCACTTGATTCGGTCTGAGCGATGATATCTTTCGCAAATCGGGCGCAAACGCTCACGCAGGGAGCGCGATTTATGATCGATCTGCCGCGTATTTGCATACCTTCGCACACATTTGCCATGCAGGGGCTCATGGCGCTCAAGGGCACCGAGATCGGTCGATTTTCGCCTCTCGCTTCATAAATCCGACATCTAAGAGGCGCGCACAAACGCCAGCCGCATCGGCAGGAAGCCCATGCCGCAACGCAGAACACTTGCGAAGCGGAGGCGAACGCCGTAGGCATCTGGGCAGAAATCAACCGGACCGGAGAGATTATCCCATGGCACGACCCAAAATCGCCCTTATCGGCGCAGGTCAGATCGGTGGCACCCTCGCGCATCTTGTAGCCCTCAAAGAACTCGGCGACGTCGTTTTGTTCGACATCGCAGAAGGCACCCCCGAAGGCAAAGCGCTGGATATTGCTGAATCCGGTCCTTCCGAAGGCTTTGACGCCAGCCTCAAGGGCACGCAGGACTACGCAGACATCGCGGGCGCAGACGTCTGCATCGTGACCGCAGGTGTGCCGCGCAAGCCCGGCATGTCCCGTGACGACCTTCTGGGCATCAACCTCAAGGTTATGAAATCCGTCGGCGAAGGCATCCGCGACAACGCACCCAACGCATTCGTGATCTGCATCACCAACCCGCTCGACGCGATGGTCTGGGCGCTGCGCGAATTCTCCGGCCTGCCGCACGAAAAAGTCTGCGGCATGGCAGGTGTGCTGGACAGCGCCCGTTTCCGCCACTTCCTCGCCGAGGAATTCAACGTCTCCATGAAAGATGTCACCGCATTCGTGCTGGGTGGCCACGGCGACACCATGGTGCCGTCGGTACGCTACTCCACCGTTGCAGGCATCCCGCTGCCGGATCTGGTTGAAATGGGCTGGACCACGCAGGACAAACTGGACGCGATCGTGCAGCGCACCCGTGATGGCGGTGCCGAAATCGTTGGCCTGTTGAAAACCGGCTCTGCCTATTACGCGCCGGCGACCTCTGCAATTGAGATGGCCGAGGCCTACCTCAAAGACCAAAAACGCGTCCTGCCCTGTGCGGCCTATGTGGACGGCGCTCTGGGTCTCAACGGCATGTATGTCGGTGTGCCGACCGTGATCGGTGCTGGCGGCATCGAGCGTGTGGTCGACATCAAGCTGAACGCAGAAGAGCAGGCCATGTTCGACACCTCCGTCAACGCGGTCAAAGGTCTCGTGGACGCCTGCAAAGGCATCGACAACTCGCTGGCCTAAGTCACGGCCCGCGTGTCGCAATGATCAAAGCGCCCCTCTTACTGGGGCGCTTTTTCTTTTTCGCGCAGGTTCTGTTGGACCCGATCCGGAAACGTGGTCGGAACATCAGGGATTTCGAGAGGCAAACCTGCATCAATTTCCTGCTGCAGGGCGTTCAGCGCGATCTGGCGCTGCGGTGCGGCCCGCGCGCGCAGGGATGCATTGACGCTATCTGCGCTAAAGCTCCACGCATGTTCCGGCAGCAGTTTGCGCAGCGCCGCGACAGGATCAACCGAAAGCTCCAACAGCCAGCCGTGCTGTGTCAGCTCTTGTTCCTGATCCGGCAACACCACCTTCAGCAGCATGTGCAGTTCAACCAGACGCCGCAGTTCACCGCCGTAATAACGCGCAAAATCGATCTGTTTCGCCCGTTTGCACTGCCCTTTTCCGCGCCCTTTTCCCGGTTGCCAATTATATGTGCCAAGATCGGTATACCGCAGCAATTTGGCCATCCAGCTCAGCGGTGTGAAGCCGTCAAAATGCGCCAGCAGAATTTCTGAGCATTGTGTCTCATTGGGTGGACCTGAGCGCGCCGCTCCCTTTTGGAAATTGGCCTTGTGTAACGCCAGTTTCAACTCTCGGTCCGTGCGTCCGGCCCCTTTGCCAGCGGTATACCCTGCGAAACCCTTGTGAGTGAACACCGTGGCAGATCCGAACAAATCCCGCTCCTGCCAGCGAAGCCCCTCAAAGGGCACTCTGAACAAGGTGGTGAAGGTCTGGTCCTGCTGATGTGGACGATAGACGCGTTCCAGATTTTGCACCCGGAGATAGTCCACCTGCTCTGACACACCAGCCAGCACGTCCGAAATGCCACGTTCAGAGACGAGGTATTCATCCGCATCGATATGAAACAGCCAATCTGCCGAGGTCTGCTCATATGCGTAATTCGCGTTTACACGCTGCACCCGCGTCAGACTGTCCGGACGCGCCGCTTGCAACCGTTCCTGCCAGTAGGCCGCGTCACAGCAGATGACCTGAACACCGGGCAATTTTTCGAGTATATCCGCGTCACCGGGTCGGGGCGCATCAAGGAAGAGAAACACCTGCGCCGCGCCCATCTCGATGTGATAGGCGGCGAAGGCAGCAATGAGCTCGATCGGCTCCGCAACAGTTGCGACCACGGCCCAGGTCGGAGAGGTACTCATCATTCAGGGAACCAAATGAAATTTCCAATAAATTGTATTTATTCCCTAGCACATGCGCGTTCACATGCAAACGCAGCCGACACCCCGTTCAAGAATGAATCGAAGCGGCAGATCGGGGACTTCCAGCTTCTGGAAGGCTCTTGACGTGAGACCAAACAGCAGGATCACACTCAGCCCACATAGCGCGAATCGCGTAATTTTAGTCGTTTTCGATATGTGATCACACGCCTCAAACCTGTGATCACAAATACAAAAAAACTTCATCATTTAGCGCTCACCGGACAGAAAAGGCTTTAACCTCCTGTTTGATACAGGCGTACTAGGAAGGGACAATTGCAGCCAGACGGGACAGTTTCTCATGAACATCCACGAATATCAGGCCAAGGCCCTTCTTAGCAGCTACGGCGCTCCGGTATCGGACGGGCGCGTGGTGCTGAAAGCAGACGAAGCCAAAACCGCAGCAGGCGAGCTTGACGGCCCGCTATGGGTCGTGAAGGCCCAGATCCACGCAGGTGGTCGCGGCAAGGGCTCCTTCAAGGAAGCCGACGCCGGTGAAAAAGGCGGCGTGCGCCTGACCAAATCGGTCGAAGAAGCGGCTGAAGAAGCCAAGAAGATGCTGGGCCGCACCCTTGTGACCCACCAGACTGGCCCGGCGGGCAAGCAGGTCAACCGCATCTACATCGAAGCAGGTTCCGGCATTCAGACCGAACTCTATCTGGCGCTGCTGGTGGACCGCGTGACCTCGCGCGTGTCGTTTGTCTGCTCCACCGAGGGCGGCATGGACATCGAAGAGGTCGCCGCTGAGACCCCGGAAAAGATCCTGTCCTTCTCCGTCGATCCGGCCACTGGCTATCAGCCGTATCACGGCCGCCGCATTGCCTTCTCGCTCGGCCTTGAAGGCGCGCAAGTGAAGCAGTGCGTCAAGCTGATGGGTCAGCTCTACCAAGCCTTCATCGACAAAGACATGGAGATGCTGGAGATCAACCCGCTGATCGTGACCGACACGGGCGATCTGAAAGTTCTGGACGCAAAACTCGGCTTTGACGGCAACGCGATCTATCGCCACGCCGATATCGCTGCGCTGCGCGACGAGACCGAAGAAGACCCCAAAGAGCTCGAAGCCTCCAAATACGACCTGAACTACATCGCGCTCGATGGTGAGATCGGCTGCATGGTGAACGGCGCGGGTCTGGCGATGGCCACCATGGACATCATCAAACTCTATGGTGCGGAGCCTGCGAACTTCCTCGATGTGGGCGGCGGCGCCACCAAAGAGAAAGTGACCGAAGCGTTCAAGATCATCACCTCCGACAAGAACGTCAAAGGCATTCTGGTGAACATCTTTGGCGGCATCATGCGCTGCGACGTGATCGCGGAAGGCGTGATCGCAGCCGTGAAAGAAGTGGGCCTTGAGGTGCCGCTGGTTGTGCGTCTCGAAGGCACCAACGTCGAGAAGGGCAAAGAGATCATCGCAAACTCCGGCCTCAACGTGATTGCGGCGGATGACCTTAGCGATGGCGCTCAGAAAATCGTGAAAGCGGTGAAGGGCTGAGCAAGTGTGGGATTGGCCGACTGCGCTGGAGACAATCGTAATCGCACTTCTTAGTGCGATTGCCCTGCTTCCAGTTTTCTTGCTAACGGCCAAGAAAGGCAGTGCATACGGAATTGGTACAGGGTTCGCAATTTTTGCAGTCGCGACCCTTTCCGTCTGGGGATTGCTTGAAAGCGCTCCTGCGATCGGTCCCGACGGACTCCCGGTTCTCACGTCTCCCACACACATGCTCGAAATCCGCGTTGCTACAATCTGGACACCGATATTTCTGACAGTTTTGTTCTTAGGGACATTCGTCATTTCGGGATTGGTCCGGGAAAGAACCAAGGAGGCTTAGATGGCCACTCTTGTCGACCATAACACCAAAGTCATCTGTCAGGGTCTCACCCGCCCGCAGATTTCATGGTCGTGGGCCGGCAGCCATAGTGTGATCTGAGCAGAGATACTGAACCCGATGAAGCCTTCGACTTATATCATCTCTCTGACCCGTGCCAAAGGGCGTCATGCGCAGATGCGTGCGACGCTGGCGGAGGCGGGTATAGAGGCGGAGTTTGTCGAGGCCGTGGATCTGGCTGAAACCTCGGAAGCAGAGCTGTTGCAGCAGTGCAAGAGCTTTGGCCCCTGGGGGGTGTTTGCCCATGGCAACATGGCCTGCACCCTGAGCCACGCCAAGGTTTGGGAGCAGTTTCTGGCGTCGGATGCGGATGTTGCCCTCATTTTTGAGGATGATGTCTTTATCTCGACGGAGTTGCGCCAATGGATCGCGGATCTGAGCTGGTGGCCGCAGGGCTGCGAGCTAGTGAATCTGGAGTTCTGGCGCAGCGAGACGCTCAAGGTGATGCTTGGCACATCTGCCTCGCATCATTTGGGACGACAGATGGCGCCGATGTTGTCACGCAATCCCGGATCTGCGGGATATCTGGTAACGCGCAAAGGAGCGGAGGCTCTGCTTGCGTCGCGTCCATTTGCAGTCTCGATTGATCAGTTGTTGTTCAATCCTCTTGTTTCTCCTTTGGCGGTCTCCCTCAAACCCCATCAGATCACCCCTGCGCTTGTGACACAGGGCAACACCCCTCCTGACGAGGGCACTTTTCTGGGGCATGCGCAGCGCAAGCCTCAAGGTGCGCTCTACCGTAAACAAAAACGCCTGCGGGGCATGGCCGAGTTGCGCGCTCTGCCCCTGCATCTCCTTCGCCTGATCTCGGGACGCGCACGACTTGTGCGGGTCATCTACGCGGATCGGGCGCTCACCGACGACAGCGCGGCGCGTGCCGCCGAGGCACAACCCGTATAATCGAAAGGAAAGGACATCATGGCAGTCCTCATCGACGAAAACACCAAAGTTATCTGTCAGGGCCTCACCGGCTCACAGGGCACCTTCCACACCGAACAGGCCATCGCTTATGGCACCAAGATGGTCGGCGGCGTGACCCCCGGCAAAGGCGGTCAAAAGCACCTCGACCTGCCGGTTTTCAACTCCGTGCATGAAGCAAAACATGTGACCGAAGCCAATGCCTCGGTGATCTATGTGCCGCCGCCGTTTGCAGCCGACTCCATCCTTGAGGCGATCGACGCCGAAATGGAACTGATTGTCTGCATCACCGAAGGCATTCCGGTTCTGGACATGATGAAGGTGAAGCGCGCGCTGGAGACATCGAAATCGCGCCTGATCGGCCCCAACTGCCCCGGCGTTATCACCCCCGACGCTTGCAAGATCGGCATTATGCCCGGCCACATCCACAAGCGTGGCTCGGTTGGTGTTGTGTCCCGTTCCGGCACCCTGACCTATGAGGCGGTGAAGCAGACCTCCGATATCGGTCTGGGCCAGTCTTCGGCTGTGGGTATCGGCGGCGACCCGATCAAGGGCACCGAGCATATCGACGTCCTCGACATGTTCCTCGACGATCCGGAAACACAGTCCATCATCATGATCGGTGAGATCGGTGGCTCTGCCGAAGAAGAAGCGGCGGAATTCATCGCCGAGCAGAAGAAAAAAGGCCGTTGGAAGCCGATTGCGGGCTTCATCGCGGGCCGCACCGCCCCTCCGGGCCGCCGCATGGGCCACGCGGGCGCGATTGTTGCCGGCGGCAAAGGTGGCGCAGAAGACAAGATCGAAGCGATGAAATCCGCAGGTATCGTTGTTGCCGACAGCCCGGCCACTCTGGGCGAAGCGGTTCAGAAAGCGATCGCAAACGGCTGATGCGACTGCATTCAGCATATAGCGAAAGATCATCTGATGATCTTCGGGGTGGGCATCATGTGCCCGCCCCCTTCCTGCGCTTGCTTTGCAGGCATACGGATCCTGTTGCTGATGCGGCCTTGTGGCCGCCTTCGCCGCAAGATCCACCCGGAACTTGACACGGAACATTTCGCCCTTTCGGGCTTTCAGCCTTTCAGAACCGGCTGATCGCTTACGGTCCAAACCCATACGAGGCACTCAAATGACCGAACAGAGCCCCAACGACATCTTCCATGCGTCCTCCTTTATGCAGGGGCACAACGCGGAGTATCTGGAGCAGCTTTATGCCCAATACGCCAATGACCCCAATGCGGTAGATGCTGCATGGGCCGAGTTCTTTCGCGCCATGGGCGATGCTGAGCCGGATGTCAAAGCCGAAGCCGCTGGCCCAAGCTGGGCGCGCAACGACTGGCCGCCCGCGCCTAGTGACGACCTCACGGCAGCACTGACCGGTGAGTGGCCCGCCCCCGTTGAGGCGAAGGCTGCAGGCAAGAAGATTGCAGACAAGGCGAAAGAAAAGGGCGTTGAGGTCTCTGACGAGGCGATCCAGCGCGCGGTGCTCGACTCGATCCGCGCCATCATGCTGATCCGGGCCTACCGTATTCGGGGCCATCTGGCGGCCGATCTCGACCCCTTGGGCATGCGCGCCAGCACGGCGCATCCGGAGCTTGACCCCAAGACCTACGGCTTTAGTGGCGCTGATCTGGACCGTCCGATCTTTATCGATAACGTATTGGGGCTGCAGGTGGCCTCCATGCGTCAGATCGTGGACATCGTGAAGCGGACCTATTGCGGCACCTTTGCGCTGCAGTACATGCATATCTCCGACCCGGAGCAATCTGCATGGCTGAAAGAGCGCATCGAGGGCTACGACAAGGAAATCACCTTTACCCGTGAAGGCCGCAAGGCGATCCTCAACAAGATGGTTGAGGCCGAAGGGTTCGAAAAATTCCTGCACGTCAAATACATGGGCACCAAGCGGTTTGGTCTCGACGGCGGCGAAAGCCTGATCCCGGCGATGGAGCAGATCATCAAGCGCGGCGGCAATCTGGGCGTCAAGGATATCGTCATCGGCATGCCGCACCGGGGCCGCCTGTCGGTTCTGGCCAATGTGATGCAAAAGCCCTACCGCGCGATCTTCAACGAATTTCAGGGCGGGTCGTTCAAACCCGAAGACGTGGATGGCTCTGGCGATGTGAAATATCACCTCGGCGCGTCCTCGGACCGCGAGTTTGACGGCAACAAGGTCCACCTGTCGCTGACCGCGAACCCCTCGCACCTTGAGGCGGTGAACCCGGTTGTGCTGGGCAAGGTCCGCGCCAAGCAAGACCAGCTCAATGACCGCGCCGAGCGCACGGCGGTTCTGCCGATCCTGCTGCACGGCGACGCGGCCTTTGCGGGTCAGGGCGTTGTGGCAGAGTGTTTTGCGCTCTCCGGTCTGCGCGGTCACCGCACCGGCGGCACCATGCATATCGTTGTGAACAACCAGATCGGGTTCACCACAGCACCGCATTTCTCGCGCTCCTCGCCCTATCCCACCGACAACGCGCTGGTGGTTGAGGCTCCGATCTTCCACGTCAACGGTGACGACCCGGAGGCCGTGGTGCACGCGGCCAAGGTCGCAACCGAGTTCCGCCAGAAATTCCACAAGGACGTGGTGATCGACATTTTCTGCTACCGCCGGTTTGGTCACAACGAAGGCGATGAGCCGATGTTCACCAACCCGTTGATGTACAAGAAGATCAAAGGCCACAAAACGACTCTGTCCCTCTATACCGAGCGTTTGGTGAAGGACGGTCTGATCCCCGAGGGCGAGATCGAGGACATGAAAGCGGCGTTTCAGGCGCACCTCAATGAGGAGTTTGAAACCGGCAAGACCTATAAGCCCAACAAGGCCGATTGGCTGGATGGGCGCTGGTCGCATCTCGACAGCAAGGACGAGGATTACCAGCGCGGCGAGACCGCCATCAAGCCCGAGACGCTTGAGGAAGTTGGCAAGGGTCTGACCACCCTGCCCGAGGGCTATCCGGTGCATAAGACCATCGGTCGTTTCTTGGATGCGCGCAAAAAGATGTTTGACAGCGGCGAGGGCTTTGACTGGGCCACTGGTGAAGCGCTGGCGTTCGGCTCGCTCCTGACCGAGGGCTATCCCGTGCGTCTGGCGGGTCAGGATTCCACCCGCGGCACCTTCTCGCAGCGTCACTCCGGCATCGTCAATCAGGACAATGAGGACCGCTACTACCCGCTCAACCACATCCGCGAGGGTCAGGCGCAATATGAAGTCATCGACTCTGCGCTGTCGGAATACGCGGTGCTGGGCTTTGAATATGGCTACTCGCTGGCGGAACCCAATGCGCTGACACTGTGGGAAGCGCAGTTTGGCGATTTTGCCAACGGCGCGCAGATCATGTTCGACCAGTTCATCTCTTCGGGTGAATCAAAGTGGCTCAGGATGTCCGGTCTGGTGTGCCTGCTGCCGCATGGGTTTGAAGGTCAGGGGCCGGAGCACTCTTCCGCGCGTCTGGAGCGGTTCTTGCAGATGTGCGGGCAGGACAACTGGATCGTGGCGAACTGTACGACGCCTGCGAACTACTTCCACATCCTGCGCCGTCAGCTGCACCGCACCTTCCGCAAGCCGCTTATTCTGGTGACGCCGAAGTCGCTGCTGCGTCACAAGCTTGCGGTCAGCAAGGCGCATGAATTCACCAGCGGTTCGTCCTTCCACCGGGTTCTGTGGGATGATGCGGAAACCGGCGCATCCGAAACCAAGCTGGTCGAGGATAAGAAGATCAAACGGGTCGTTCTGTGTTCCGGCAAGGTCTACTACGACCTTCTGGAAGAGCGCGACGCCCGTGGCATCGATGATGTCTACATCATGCGGATCGAGCAATATTATCCGTTCCCGGCGATCAGCCTCGTTAAAGAGCTGGAGCGCTTTAAGGATGCGGAGATGGTCTGGTGTCAGGAAGAGCCCAAGAACCAAGGGGCATGGACCTTTATCGAGCCCAATATTGAGTGGGTCCTGACCCGCATCAAAGCCAAGAATACCCGTCCGGTTTACGTCGGACGCGCCACCTCGGCCTCGCCTGCAACCGGCTTGGCCAGCGAACACAAAGCCCAACAAGCTGCGCTCGTGAACGAAGCGCTGAGCATCTGAGGAAGATTGAGATCATGACCACCGAAGTGCGCGTGCCCACTCTGGGCGAATCCGTGACCGAAGCCACCGTCGCCACCTGGTTCAAAAAGCCGGGCGACACTGTTGCCGCAGACGAGATGCTCTGTGAGCTGGAAACCGACAAGGTCACTGTCGAAGTGCCCGCCCCGGCGGCTGGCACCCTTGCCGAGATCGTTGCCAAGGAAGGCGAGACCGTGGGCGTTGATGCGCTCTTGGCCAATATCTCCGAAGGCGGTTCTGCTGCGGCAGAGGCCCCGGCAGCGAAATCCGCCCCGGCTGAGGCGCCTGCCTCCTCAGGTGGGGCCTCCGTTGACGTGATGGTGCCGACGCTGGGCGAAAGTGTCTCTGAGGCGACCGTCTCCACCTGGTTCAAGAAAGTCGGCGATAGCGTCGCGCAGGACGAAATGCTCTGTGAGCTGGAAACCGACAAGGTTTCCGTCGAGGTGCCCGCGCCTGCCGCTGGTGTGCTGGCAGAGATCACCGCTGCCGAAGGCACCACCGTTGATGCCTCTGCCAAACTGGGCGTGATCTCCGGTGACGGTGCAGCGGTAGCGGCGGCCCCGGCCGCAGCGCCCGCTGCGGCGGAGGCCCCTGCCGCCGCCTCCAAGGACGTCGCCAATGCGCCATCGGCGGAAAAGGCGATGGCCGAGGCCGGTCTCTCTGCATCTGATGTCAAAGGCACAGGCCGCGACGGACGCATCATGAAAGAGGACGTCTCTGCCGCAATCGCCGCCGCAAAATCCGCGCCCGCCCCTGCTGCGGCCCCCGCGGCCCCGCGCGCGCCGGTGTCTGCCGATGATGCCTCGCGCGAAGAACGCGTAAAAATGACCCGTCTGCGCCAGACCATCGCCAAGCGCCTGAAAGACAGTCAGAACACCGCTGCCATGCTCACCACCTACAACGAGGTCGACATGACCGAGGTGATGGCGCTGCGCAACGAGTACAAAGACCTGTTCCTGAAGAAGCACGGCGTGAAACTGGGCTTTATGTCCTTCTTCACTAAGGCTTGCGTGCACGCCCTGCGCGAAGTGCCCGAGGTCAACGCCGAGATCGACGGCACCGACATCGTCTACAAGAACTTCGTCCACATGGGCATCGCCGCAGGCACGCCCACGGGTCTGGTGGTTCCGGTCATCCGCGACGCCGATGCGATGTCCTTTGCCGATATTGAGAAGGCGATTGCCGAAAAAGGCGCGCGCGCCCGTGACGGCAAGCTGTCGATGGCCGAAATGCAAGGCGGCACCTTCACCATCTCCAACGGTGGTGTCTATGGCTCGCTGATGTCCTCGCCGATCCTGAACCCGCCGCAATCCGGTATCCTCGGCATGCACAAGATCCAAGACCGCCCGATGGCGATCAATGGCAAGGTTGAGATCCGCCCGATGATGTATCTGGCGCTGTCCTATGACCACCGTATCGTCGACGGCAAAGGCGCTGTGACCTTCCTCGTGCGCGTCAAAGAAGCGCTGGAAGATCCCCGCCGGTTGTTGATGGATCTGTAAGAAAGAGATGCAACTGCAGTCTGGGAAGCCCATCTTGCTTTGGTTAATCATCATTGGTTACGCCATTTTTGCAATTTCCGGGTTGTCGCGGACTGCAGACATTCTTTCTATGCCAATGCCGAAGAAACGTTATCCAGCACTACTTTCGAACGAGATTGCATATGTCTTCTCACTCGCGGGTTTCCTTGGCAGTGTCGTTGCAAGCGCTGGCGTCGCGATTTCAAGTTTCTTGAGATCGCGACGGGCGGTTGGATTTACGGCATTATTTCTTGCCTCACAGGTATTGGTATTTCTTTCAGTTCTCGAAGCCACCGCCTTTGGTCGAACGCTGCCAAATTTCATGTTTTGGACGTTTTTCGGCTACTGGGGAATTGTGATTTCCGTTTCAACATGTGCCATCGTCTACTTGCTTAAACAAAAGCAAGGTAAACTTGCTGCAATGACCTCAACAGGGCGACAATGACGTCTCCTCAACCAGATACAGAGATACGTGCCGAACTCGTCCGACTGATCGAAGGTCTGGACTACTTTCGCACGTGGCGCATTGCTCAGCTGGAAGCCACGCTCCCACCGGGGGAAACGCTGGACCTCAACACCGTTGTGGTGCCCGGGAGTTTCTTCCTCGATCTTTATGATCAGCAGTCTCGCAAAAGCGACCGCAAGCAAATTCTAAAAGAGGTCCAAAGCTGGTACGCCCACACTGCGAATGAATTTCATGAGTTTATGAAATCCGGCGAGCAGGAGGTTGTACAGGACATCAACGCCTTCCTCGCCCGGTTTCGCGCGGATATAGAGTTTGATTTCTTGTCGGAGTCAGGCCTCATACGCAAGACGACGAACAAGGCCGTAAAACGCGGCAAACTTGCAAATGACGCGGAGTGGTACGTGCTGCAGGAATTTATGGTGGGCGGCACAGCGGGCGATTTCACCCCCGAGGAGATCGCCCAGATCCAACACCTGATGACAGAGTATGAGAGCGCAAAATGACCCCCGAACTCACTGCCCTCACCCTTGCTGCCCTGCTCCAGGTTTTTCAGATCGCCCTTATGGCGGTGCCGGCGAACCTTGAGCTGAAGTCAGGCCAGACCATGGGGCCCCGTGACCGGGACCGCATGGGCGGGGACCTGCAAGATCAGGTTTCCAAACGCACCGCGCGGCTGTTTCGTGCGATGAACAACCACTTTGAGGGGCTGATCCTCTTCTCGATCGCCTGCGTCGTCGTCACCCTCGCGGGGCAATCCTCGCTGTTCACCACCGCCTGCGCCTTTGCCTACCTTGGCGCGCGGGTGCTTTACATCCCGGCCTATGCCTTTGGCTGGGTGCCCTGGCGCAGCCTGATCTGGGCCGTGGGCTATCTGGCGACCGCGGCGATGCTGGTGGCCGCCCTGATATGAGCATCACCAGACATATCCTGCGCTTAGGCCTGCTGGTGCTGGGGCTCGGCGTGGCCATCTTCGCCTATACCAAGGTGATGGCGCGCACGGGGTCCGGCACACCGCCGCCAATGGCCGAAGCCCACGCACAAGCGGATGAGATCCTCGTGATCAAATCCACCCGCGCGCTGCATCTGCTGCGCCAAGGCGAAACCATCCGTAGTTACGACATCTCGCTTGGGGCCGCACCCGCAGGTCACAAACAGTCCGAGGGCGACGAGCGCACACCCGAAGGTCGCTATAAAATCGACTGGCGCAATCCAAACTCCGTCGCGCATCTGAGCCTGCATATCTCCTACCCCAATGCCGCAGACCAGGCCGCAGCCAAAGCCGCCGCGCGCGATCCCGGCGGCAATATCATGATCCACGGCCTGCCCAATGGTTGGGGGGCCTTGGGCGCATTGCACCTGATGCGGGACTGGACCGACGGCTGTATCGCGGTGACCAACGCCGAGATGCGCGAAATCTGGTCGCTTGTCCCAAACGGAACTCCAATCACCATCCAGGAGGCGCTCTGATGATCCTTCAGATCGAACAAATTCGCTCTGGACATTGCCGAGCGCATCTTCATCTTCTAACCCAAAATATCCCGGGGGAGGCCCATATGGGCCGGGGGCAGCGCCCCCTCCCCGCTCAACTCTAAAGGAGCACATGACCCATGGCATCCTATGACGTCATCATCATCGGCGCCGGCCCCGGCGGCTATGTCAGCGCCATCCGCTGCGCCCAGCTGGGCCTGAAGACCGCCATCGTAGAGGGCCGCGAGACCCTCGGCGGCACCTGCCTCAATGTGGGCTGCATCCCCTCCAAGGCGCTGTTGCACGCGACGCATATGCTGCATGAGGCAGAACATAACTTCGCCTCCATGGGCCTGAAGGGCAAAAGCCCCTCGGTCGACTGGAACCAGATGAAATCCTACAAGGATGAGGTCATCGGCCAGAACACCGGCGGTGTTGAGTTCCTCATGAAGAAGAACAAGATCGACTGGCTGAAAGGCTGGGCCTCCATCCCCGAGGCAGGCAAAGTCAAGGTCGGCGACGACACCCATGATGCCAAGAACATCGTGATTGCCTCCGGCTCCGTGCCCTCCGCCCTGCCGGGTGTCGAGGTCGACAACGACAAGGGGATCGTGGTGGACAGCACCGGCGCGCTGGAACTGCCCAAAGTGCCAAAGAAAATGGTCGTGATCGGCGCGGGCGTCATTGGCCTCGAGCTGGGCTCGGTTTACGCGCGCCTCGGCGCGGAGGTCACCGTGGTCGAATATATGGACGCGGTCTGCCCCGGCATGGACAAGGACGTCCAGCGCGGCTTTAAGCGCATCCTTGAAAAACAGGGCCTCACCTTCATCATGGGGGCCGCCGTCAAGGGCGTGGAAACCACCAAATCCAAGGCCAAAGTCTCTTATGAGCCGAAAAAAGGCGGCGACGCCGAGGTCATCGAGGCCGATGTGGTGCTGGTTGCCACGGGGCGTAAACCCTATGCCGAGGGCCTTGGGCTGGATGCGCTGGGTGTAAAGATGACCGAACGCGGCCAGATCGCCACCGACGCGCAATGGGCCACCAATGTCAAAGGCATCTACGCCATCGGCGACGTCATCGAGGGTCCCATGCTGGCGCATAAGGCCGAAGACGAGGGCATGGCCGTCGCCGAGGTGATCGCCGGCAAACATGGCCATGTGAACTACGGCGTCATTCCCGGTGTGGTCTACACCACACCCGAGGTTGCAACCGTCGGTGCCACCGAGGACGCACTCAAGGCCGAAGGTCGCAAGATCAAGACCGGCAAATTCATGTTCATGGGCAATGCGCGCGCCAAGGCTGTGCATCAGGCCGAGGGTGGTTTTGTCAAACTGATCGCCGACAAGGAAACCGACCGTATCCTCGGCGCGGCCATCATCGGCCCCGGCGCAGGCGATCTGATCCACGAGATCTGCGTGGCGATGGAATTTGGCGCCTCCGCCGAAGACATTGCACTGACCTGCCACGCGCACCCGACCTATTCAGAGGCCGTGCGCGAAGCCGCCCTTGCCTGCGGCGACGGCGCGATCCACAGTTAAGCCCAACTCGGGCACCGCGCCCCGCAGCGCGTCCATCACCAGCGGCCCGCCTCTTGGCGGGCCGTTTGCGTCCTCAACAGGAGACATGCCAATGACCATCAGCCTGCAAGTGCTCTACCCCGCTTCCAACGAGGCGACGTTTGACTATGATTACTATGTTGAGACCCACCTCCCCCTGATTGAGGAGCATTGGGGGGACTTGATTGAAACGGTTGAGGCGTCGCGTGGGATGGCCGGGGGGCCGGATGTGCCGCCGCCCTATCTGTTGATTGCGACCATCACCTTTGCCGATCAGGACGCGCTCAACACCGCTATGGGTGAAAAAGGCGGCGTGATTATTGATGATGTGGCCAATTTCACCAACATCCGTCCGCAGATCCTCGTGGGCGAGTTGTTGATGAGCTGAGGCAAGCGCACTGGTGGCCGAAACAGGTCACCGGCGGATATCTGGGGCCCGTGTTTTGAAGAAACGCATTCTGTTCGGGATCATCGTCGCAGGTTTTGCGATGGGGTTTGGCGCGGCATCGCAGATCTGGCCGAGGCATTCACGCGCGGAACGTATTGCCGAACTGTTTTATGGTATCTGTCTTGCCCCCATACTGACCGGAGACAGTCCCAACGCGCTGCTGTCGGGGCTGTTTCATAAGCCGGAAAAAAGCTGGATCGACACGCAATCGGGCAGTTTCCTGCGCCTAGATGACTCCAGTTGCACAATATCCACCTACGCCCCTTATGCGCTGAGTTATGAAGACGCAGAAGAACTGTTGGAATTGACGCGCACAATCGTTGCGCGGGATTTCCCGCAGCTGGCTTTTGATCCCAGGGCCAAAATGGGCGATGAGGCCCTGTCCAAAGGGTGGTTCTTGGGGGCGTCACAATCCCCCGAGCGGTGGGGGATTGCGCATTTCGCCTATCCCGATTGGGGTGATAGCGCAGGCAGTATTCTCATGTTCGCGGCGCCAGATCGCCCTTTGCTGCGCTCAGCACCGCTCCAGTAGTCACACCTCACCACATGGTTTTGGCGGCGCGGGGGGCCCATTCCTCATCATAGGCGCGACCGCCTTCTTCGCCTGCGGTTTGCTCGGCGAGGATCTCCCCCATGGAAGGAAGACCGTCGGCCTCGTTGCCTGAGGTCCAGATCCGCGACCGCATCAGGGCGCGGGCGCATTGGCTGTAGATCTCGTTAATCTTGATCACAATCACCGCGCGCGGCAGTTTGCCCGCTTTGTCAAACCGCTGCAGCAGGTCAGGGTCGGCGGTCACTTTGGCGGTGCCATTCACCCGCACCACATTGTTTGAGCCGGGCACCAGAAACATCAGCGATACCCGCCCGTCGCGCACGATATTGCGCAAGGAATCGATGCGGTTGTTGCCGTACCAATCCGGCAGCGCCAAGGTGCCGGGATCAAGTTCCAGCACCACCGGGCCATCATCGCCGCGCGGGCTGTCGTCGGTGCCCTCGGGGCCGACCGTGGCCAGCATGCACAGCCGCGACGCCATGATCCATTTGCGATAAAGCGGCGTCATTTGCCGGGCCACTTTACGTAAAGAAGGCGCTCCCGGTGTCCCGTAAAGCGCCTCTAAGTCTTCAATCGATGCGACGAAGTTCATCTTTGTCAAATCCCAGTTCTGCCATCAATGCATCCGACCGGGCTTCAATCTGGCTTTCTAGCTCGGCCATAAATATGTCGCGCGGCTTTCCTTGTGGGATCGGTTCGAGGAATTCGACCACGCCCAGTCCGGGTTTGCGCAAAAGCCCGGTGCGAGGCCAGAGCATGCCAACATTGGTGGCGACCGGAACGCAGGGCTGTTTCAACTCTTCATAGAGCACACCGCTGCCGACTTTGTAAGGTTTTTGTACCCCCGGTGCGACGCGCGTGCCTTGCGGGTAGATCACCAACTGGCCGGGTTCGGAAAATTCGCGCGCCACATCTTTGACCATCTGGGCAATCGCCGCGCCACGTTTGCCGCGGTTCACCGGGATACAGCCCAGACGTTTGGAATAGACGCCAATGATCGGCGTCCACATCAGTTCACGCTTCATGATAAATTTGGCCTGCGGCAGCGCATTGAAAATCACAAGGATATCCAAAAAGCTCTGATGCTTGGCGGCCACGATGACCTCGCCTTTGGGCACCGGGCCGCGTACCTCGCAGCGGATGCCAACCATCCAGCGCGCCGACCAGATCGCCCAGCGGGCATAGGTCTTGCAGGCTTGGCGCGCGCCGTTCTTCGACAGGAGCGCATAGGGGGCAAAGACGATCCCCAGCACCAGCATCGCCACATAGATCTGGATCATATAGAGAAGCGAGCGCAGATATTGAAAAGCTAGGGTCACGCGAGTTCTCCGAGACGTTTGCGGGCCGCGCGGGTGGTGGCAAAAAAGGCCACAAGCGCCGCCAGTGGCGGGATGATAAGGGGCAAGAGCCAGCGCCAGTTCTGGAACCCCAGTCCGGTGAGGAAGCCGCCTTCTTCAGAGGCTTCGGGCATCAGGAATACGCCGATCATACCAAGGACGACGCCCACCGCAGCGCCAGAAAGTGCCCGCAGGGTAAAACGGCGCACGAAGGCCTGCGCGATATAGCTGTCTTGCGCGCCCACAAGGCGCAGCACCTCGATAACCTGGGCGTTGGCGGCAAGGGCTGCATTGGCCGCAAGCGTAATCATCGCCGCCATCGCCCCGCCGATCAGCAGGATCGACACCACACCGAGCCTGCGCAGCGCGATAGCGGCATCGACCAACGGGCGCCGCCAGCGCGCATGATCATCAAGCACCGCGCCGGGCACCTCGGCCTGCAGCCTCAACCGCAGCCCCTGCGCGTCATAGCCGGGGTCGTCTTCTGTCACTTCGATAAGTTGGGGCACCGGCAGCGTATCAAGCGGTATTCCCGCGCCGAACCATGGTTGCAACAGAGCGGCCTGTTCGTCCTTGGTGAGGGCGCGGGCATGGGCCACGCCGGGGGTCTGGCGCAGGATCTTGAGCGCCGCTTCGGTCTGGGCCTCGCGCTGTTCGGCAGGGGCATTGATGCGCAGGGTTGCCGCACGGGCGAGTTCATCGGACCAGCGGTTGGCGACCCGGCCCGAGGCCAGCGACAGCGCCAGCGCAAAGACACAGAGAAAGGCCATCGCGCCCGACACAAAGAGCGTCAGCTGCGCGGTAAAACCAGAAGGCGGCACCACGCGGTCGGCCTGAGCATCCCCGATAATGAGTTTACGCAGTGCGTTCATAGGTCTGCTCCTGCCGAGATCAGTTGCCGGTTGGAGATCCTGAGCACCCGTGCTTGCACCTGGTTCTTGGCGGCGCGAATAAGCGGCAGATCATGGGTCGCCACGAGGATGGTCTTGCCCATGTGGTTCAACTCAACAAGCAGGCGCAACAGGCGCTGCGACATTTCCCAATCGACGTTGCCGGTGGGTTCATCCGCGATAATCACGTCGGGGCTGAGGATCACCGCGCGCGCCAGAGCGGCGCGTTGACGCTCGCCGCCCGAAAGCTCCGGCGGCAGCGCATCCATACGTTCCGACAAACCCACCCAGTTCATCAACTCTTGCAGGTTGGCCTGTTCTTCAGAAAGCCCCCGGCCCGAGACGGTCAGCGGCAGAGCGATGTTTTCCACCACCGGCAGGTGATCGAGAAAGCGGCAGTCCTGATGCACAACCCCGACGCGGCGGCGCAGATAGGCCATCTGGTCGCGGTCCAGCCCTTTGACATCCATGTTAAAGGCACGCACCCGCCCCGCCGTCGGCGTCAGCGCACCGTAGCAGAGTTTCAGCAGGGTGGTTTTGCCCGCACCAGAGGGGCCAGTCAGAAAGTGAAAGGAGCCGGGGGCCAGTTGCACGGAGAGATCGCTAAAGAGCTCGCCTCCGCCATAATTGTAACCCACATTTTCAAGTTCGATCACAGTAACATCCCAGCCCGACGTGTCATTCGGTGTTCTTATAGCGGTCCCGCCGTTTGTCGCGGTGTTTTGCACGACCCCTGCGCCAGTTTCAATGGTGCACAAGGGCCAGCCGCGCGCTCATTGTGAGGCTCAGCGGGGATTGGCTCTTTCTTGCCTTTCAGGAAGTTACTATGATTAGAGGGAAATTCACCCTTTTCGCGGCGAGATCGCCCGCCAAGGAGACCGGATGAGACTGATATGCCCCAATTGCGGCGCACAGTATGAAGTGCCCGAGGATGTGATTCCGGAAAACGGGCGCGATGTGCAATGTTCAAATTGCGGCGACACTTGGTTTCAACCTTCCGCGCAGATGCTGGCGGATCAAGACGAGGCGGAGAGCCCCCCTGCTGCGCCCGCCCGACAGCCAGAACCAGAACCAGAACCAGAATATGTTGAGCCGGAGCCTGATCCGGTGCCAGAGCCGCGTGCTCGGCCTGCAGACCCGGCCCCTGAGCCTGCCCCCGTAGCTGAGCCGGAGCCGGAACCCGCCGAAGAGACTTGGCCCCGCTCCCCTGCGCCAGAAGCCGCAGAGGCGCAAGAGCAGTGGCACGAAGATCCCGACGCGCCGGAACACCCCGAGGACGCGCCTGCTTACGACGACACGCCTGAGCCTGAGCCAGAGCCTGAGCCTGAGCCTGAGCCTGAGCCTGAGCCAGTTGCGGCACATGCGGCGGCCCCTGCCAAGCGCCGCCTTGACCCTGAAATCTCGCGCGTTTTGCGTGAGGAAGCCATGCGCGAAGAGGCGCTGCGATCGGGTCGGGACGGGCTGGAGACGCAGACCGAAATGGGTCTGGATGATCTCTCCGAAGATGAGGCCACCCGCCGTGCGCGCCAATCCCAAGAGCGCGTTGCCCGGATGCGCGGCGAAGAGCCTGCCGCCACCGCAGAAACCGTGGCGGAGCCTGCGGCGGATAGACCGGCGGCGTCGGAACGCCCCGCGCCACAACCCGGATCACGTCGAGGGCTGTTGCCCGACATCGAAGAGGTGGCCACCGACGCGCCGGGCGAACCCAAATCCGCCACGCCGCCCCCTGTCGACGTCGCCGCACCCGCCCCCCGCAAGAGCGGGTTTTCACGCGGGTTCATATTGGTGATCTTGCTGATGGTGGTGGCGATCCTCGCCTATACCAAAGCTCCGGTCATCGCAGAGCGACTACCGCAGGCCGATCCCTACATCAGCTCTTATGTGGCTTGGGTCGATCAATGGCGATTCTGGCTTGATGAGCAGGCCAAGGCGCTGGCGGCAGAATAAAACACGCTAACGCTGAGACGTCAGACTGCGCGCGTGTTGCGCTGGTTTTGCTGATGTTCAACCTGATTTTGGAAAAAACCGCGCGATGGCAGAGGCCCGCGCGGTTTTTTAATGCGTTCCGCCCAAACCATGAAACACTGAATTGGGCGAAACGCTTTAATGGGCAACATCGGGTGGGCTGATCAGAACCGGTCCAGCAACCGCTGCAAATAGTTGCGTTCGCTCTCGCTGCGCTCGCGTTCGCCAGCGCGGCGGCGGATTTCTTCCAAGAGGTCCCATGCGCGGCGATAGGCCTGACCGTCGCCGATGCTGTCGCGGCTCAGATAATCGCTGCCCTGCCCGCCACGATCACGTCCCAGAGGATCGAGCGCGTTGCCCTGACGGTTGCTTTGCCCCTGTTGGCCGCCCGGTTGCTGGCCTTGTTGCTGCTGTTCGGCCATCGCCTCGCCCAAGGCGCGCATACCGTCGCGCAGCGCCTCCATGGCTTCGGACTGGCGGTCGATCGCTTCGGCGTAATCGCCGTCGCGCAGGGCATCTTCTGCCCCTTCCATGGCGCGACCGGCCTGATCGAGCGAGTCCCGCGCCGCTTCGCCCTCGGGTCCGCCCAAGGGCAGGCCGTCCCGCTGGCGCTGCAGCTCATTGCGCAGGGTTTGCTGACGTTGCGCCAGATCACCGGTGCCGCCTTGGCCGTCTTGTGACTGGCCGGTTTGTGGCTGCCCACCGTTGCCTTGCTGCTGGCCCTGTTGTTGCCCACCTTGCTGTCCGGGGCTTTCACCCTCGCCGCCCTCACCGCCGCCCTCGTGGCTTTGCCCCCGGCCAAGACCACCATCGCGGCCCTCATTGCCCCGGCTTTCACCCCGCTGTGCGTTGGGGTTGAACTGTTCCTGCAGGTCGCGGAAGGCCTGATCCGACAAGCCCTGCTGCTCGCGCAGCGTATCCGCAAGCCCGTCCATGGCCTGCTGACCGGGGCTATCGCCCTGCCCGCCTTCACCTTGGGTGACCTGCATGTTTTCCATCATTTGCTGGAACTCGCGCAGAGCCTGTTCGGCCTCGGCCATGCGGCCTTGCTCCATCAACTCTTGGATGCGGTCCATCATCGACTGCAAATCCTGCTGGCTCAGTTGAATGGCATTGTCGCGGCTTTCGCTGCCGTCCTCATCCTCATTTTGCTGCTGGGCCTGTCGCGACAGCTGACGCATGTAATCCTGGGTCGCCTCGCGCAGCTCTTGCATCAGGCGGGCGATTTCTTCGTCGCTGGCCCCGTCGCGCATCGCCTGACTGAGCCGCTCCTGCGCTTGTCGCATCCGTTCAAGCGCATCGCCGACGTCGCCCTCTTCGAGTTGCAGAGCCAGATCCCAAAGCGCGGTGGCCACTTCGTCCTGATGTTCAGGGCTGAGACCCGCAGTGTTGTAGGCTTCAAGCCGCTTCAGAATAGTGCGCAATTGCAGATAGTTGCCCATATCGGGGAACACATCCTCGGGCCGGTGGCTGAGGGTGCGCAGGATTTGCGCGACGCGGGGGCCGTTGGCCCGTGCCCAAAGGAGATCGCGGCGCTGCTCGATCAGGGCGGCTGCCATCGGGTCAAAGAACCGCCGCGCCGTGAGCGGCCCCTGAAGGGTGGCGGGCTGGCTGTGCTGGCCTGCGGCATCATCCGCGCGGAAACTGTAGGTCACCGGCATATTGGCCCAAGGGTGGGCGGAGAATTCCTCTTCCAGAACCTCTGAGAACAGGCGGCGATCCCCAGTCAGTGACAGCGGCAGCGGCAATTCAATCGGCGCGCGTGCATCTGGCGGTGTCGCAAGCCCGTAGCGGCGGTCCAGCGCGTCTTCATCCAGTGAAATCGTCACGGTGCCGCCCACCACGCCATAGTCGTCAGACGCACTAAAGGGCAATGTCAGCGTGCCATCGGCAGAGAGATCAGGCTCCCCCGCGAGCGAGACACGCGGGGGAGTGTCGCGGATCACCTCGACGCTCCAGCTGCGCCCGCCGGTGCCGTGAATGGTCAGATCGCCCGCCTGCGTGACGCTGAAACTCTGTTCGGGCGTAGAAGCGGATGGCAGTTCTCCGGTGCGGCCGGAGACGGTTTCGGCAAGCGTCAGATCCCCGACATCGCCGTAAAACCGCAATGTGATGCGGCTGTTTTCCGGCACGCGCAGGGTGTCATCGGACATGTCCCCCAAATAGAGCGTCGGCAGACCGGTGTAGCGCGGTGGCTCCACCCAGCCCTCCCATGTGGGGCCGGTGAGCCCAGCGGTTCCGCTGCCCGGCATCAGATCCGCCACGGTACCAGCCCGCCATGCGGTGCCGAACAACAACCCCGTCACCAGCACCAGCAGCGCCACATAGCGCAGCGCATATGGGTCGCGGTCCGCGATGCGCAGATTGGGTGCGGGCGCTTCGGCCTGAGCGGCGCGGGCGGCCATACGATCCTGATGGGCCTGCCACAGGGCAACGGAGGCGGAATCTTGCGCACCGGAGACCTGCGTGTCCAGAATCGCGGCAATCGGGCGGCCCGGCAGGGTCGCATCCAGACGGATAAGCGCCTCTTGGCGACTGGGCCAGCGAAACCGGAAAGCGCCCCAGAGAAGTGCAGCCGCAGCCCCCACAACCACCAGCACCGCAAGCGCCCAAGCGGCTTCCAGAAGCATCCAATCAAGGATGCCAAGAAAGACCAGACCGGCGGCGAGAAACAGGATGGTTGCAAGCGGCCAGAAACAGCGCCACAGCCGCTCTGAGACCAGTCCGAGCCTTGTCAGCAACAGCGCCCGACTGAGCGGAGCCAGCGGGTTGGTGGCCCGTGCCGCACCATCAGCGCGGGATCTGTCGGGGGTCTTTTGCTCGCTCATACCGCTCCGCCTTGGGTGTGCCCTGAATGGGGCGTGGCCCTCCCCATGCGTCTCGCCCCATCTAAATGTTCAGATGAGGCAAGCCAAGCGCGTGGGTTACAGCCACTCCGGGATGGTATCGCGATTTATCATCTCGTCAAAGGTCGGGCGTTGCCGGATGACCGCAAATTGATCGCCATGCACCAGAACCTCGGGGATCAGCGGGCGAGAGTTGTACTCGCTCGACATCACCGCGCCGTAAGCGCCCGCACTGCGGAAGGCGACCAGATCGCCCGCCCCCAGCGGCGGCATCTGGCGCTGCTTGGCAAAGGTGTCGCCGCTTTCGCAGACCGGGCCGACGATATCGTAAGGTTTGGGTTCCAGTCCGGGGGTGGGTTCCACCACCGGAATAATATCGTGATAGGCCTCATACATGGCAGGGCGAATAAGGTCGTTCATCGCGCCATCCAGAATCAGGAAATCGCGCCCTTCGCCCTCTTTGACGTAGATCACCTTGGAGACCATGATCCCTGCGTTGCCTGCCACCAGACGGCCCGGCTCGATCTCGATCTCGCAGCCCAGATGGCCGAGTTCTTCCTTGATCATCTGGCCGTATTCCACCGGCAGCGGCGGTGCCTCGTTGGAGCGGGTGTAAGGGATGCCCAACCCGCCGCCCAGATCGAGGCGGCGAATGTCGTGACCATCATCGCGCAGGGCCTGCGTCAGCTCCGCAACCTTTTGATACGCAAGGCGGAACGGGTCGAGATCCGTGAGCTGAGAGCCGATGTGAACGTCGATCCCGATGACCTCAAGCCCCGGCAGGCTGGCGGCATGGGAGTAGACCTCGCGGGCGCGCGCAATCGGGATGCCGAACTTGTTCTCGGACTTGCCGGTGGCGATCTTGGCGTGGGTTTTGGCATCCACATCAGGGTTCACCCGCACGGTGATCGGCGCGGTGGTGCCGAGTTCCAGCGCAACGGCATTGATGACTTCCATCTCGGGCTCGGATTCGACGTTGAACTGGCGAATGCCGCCCCTCAGCGCGCAGCGGATCTCCGCTGCGGTCTTGCCGACGCCGGAAAAGACGATCTTGTCCCCCGGCACGCCTGCGGCCTTGGCGCGGCGATATTCGCCCTCGCTGACCACATCCATGCCCGCACCCGCCGCGGCCAGCGTTTTCAGGATCGCCTGATTGGAGGCGGCCTTCATCGCGTAGCACACCAGATGGTCGGTGCCTTCGAGTGCCTCGTCAAACAGGCGGAAGTGGCGCAGGAGCGTCGCGGTCGAATAGACGTAGAACGGCGTGCCCACCGTAGCGGCAATCTCGGCTACGGGGACGTCTTCGGCGTGCAATGCGCCATCGCGGTAGAGAAAATGATCCATGGCCCGCGTTTAGGGCAAAACTGGCCCCTTGGGCAAATGATTCCGATGTGTGGATACACAGGGAGTTGGCTGCCCCGCCCTGCGGCAGGACAACCAGCAGCGCGCCCTTGTCAATCGCCGTAGACGACACCCACACGGGCCTCGCCAGAGATGTGAATCCCCGGCGTGGTCGGTTCAGCAGGGTCAGACAACGGAGCGCCGGTGTTGTCACAGCCGACAACCACGGCCAGACACAGAAACAGGACGACTCGCATCACAGGCCCACACTCAGGGTGACGGGGCCTTTGCTGACGCCAACTGCGCCACCGACATGCACGCCGCTACTAGAGAGGCCAAGACCCGCGTTGAGGCTTGGGCGAACGGGTTCACCATCTGCACCGCAGGCGCTGAGCACCGCTGCTACACCAAGAAACATCAGAACACGGGTCATGTTATTCTCTCCTGTCTCAGGGGGTTAGCCCAAGATCTCTTTCCAGCGAGCCACCTGAGCGCGCACCTGCGCGGGGGCGGTGCCGCCATAAGACATACGCGAATTCACCGAATTCTCGACGCCCAATACAGAGAAGATATCCTCGGTGATGCCCTCATGCACGGATTTCATGTCCTCAAGGGTCAGATCCGGCAAATCAACGCCGCGCCCTTCGGCCATCGCGACCAAAGCGCCGGTGACATGATGCGCATCGCGGAACGGCACCTTGAGAACCCGCACCATCCAGTCCGCCAGATCGGTGGCGGTGGAGAAGCCAGATCCCGCCGCGGCCGCAAGACTTTCGCGGTTGCCGGTCATGTCCTTCACCATGCCTTCCATCGCCGCAAGTGCGAGCATCCAGTTGTCGGCGGCATCAAAGACCTGTTCCTTGTCTTCCTGCATGTCCTTGGAATAGGCCAGCGGCAGGCCCTTCATCACCATCATCAGCGCCGTGTTGGCACCAAAGATCCGGCCCACCTTGGCGCGGATCAGCTCGGCGGCGTCGGGGTTTTTCTTTTGCGGCATGATCGAGGAGCCGGTGGAGAAGCGGTCCGAAAGCGTCACAAAGCGGAACTGCGCCGAGGACCAGATCACCAGCTCTTCGGCAAAGCGCGACAGATGCATGGCGCAGATGGAGGCGGTCGACAGAAACTCCAGCGCGAAATCACGGTCCGAGACCGCATCAAGCGAGTTCGCGGTCGGGCGGTCAAAACCAAGGGCCTCGGCGGTCATCTCGCGATCAATCGGAAAAGACGTCCCGGCCAGCGCGGCAGAGCCAAGGGGCGATTCGTTCATCCGTTTGCGGGCATCGCGGACGCGGCTGAGATCGCGGCCAAACATCTCCACATAGGCCATCATGTGATGCCCCCATGTGACCGGCTGCGCGGTTTGCAGGTGGGTAAAGCCCGGCATCACCCAATCCGCGCCGGCCTCGGCCTGATCCACCAGCGCGCCAATCAGCGCCAGCAGGCCTTTTTCTGCGGCATCGAACTGATCGCGCACCCAGAGTTTGAAATCTGTTGCAACCTGATCGTTGCGCGACCGGCCTGTGTGCAGACGGCCTGCTGGCTCGCCGATGATTTCCTTCAGGCGCGCCTCGACATTCATGTGGATGTCTTCGAGCGCGGTGGAAAACTGGAAATTTCCGCTTTCGATCTCTGACAAAACGGTGAGCAGCCCTTCACGGATCGCATCTGCATCACTATCCGTAATCACACCGGTGGCGGCGAGCATCGCAGCATGCGCCCGTGAACCGGCAATATCCTGCGCTGCCATGCGCTGGTCGAACCCGATCGAGGCATTGATAGCCTCCATGATCGCGTCCGGTCCGGCGGCAAAGCGGCCGCCCCACATCTGGTTCGAGGTCTTGTCTGTCATGGCCAACCCTGGAGATACTATGCGTATTGTTCGTCAGCTTTCCCTTTATATGGCCCTTGCCCTCGGTGCAAATGCCGCCTTTGGCGCCGATCTCAGCGCAGTAGAAGCGCTGCGCGAAGGCGACATGAAGAAACTGGTCTTCCACACCGAGGCAAAACCGGCATCAAAGGCCACCTTTGAGCTGGCCGATGGCGCGGGTGAGGCGCAGCTGTCGGACTATGAGGGCAAATATGTCCTCGTGAACTTCTGGGCCACATGGTGCCCGCCCTGCCGTAAGGAAATGCCGATGCTCTCGGCCCTGCAAGACGAGTTCGGCGGCGAGAATTTCGAAGTTTTGACGCTGGCAACCGGGCGCAACAATCCCGCTGGCATAAAGAAGTTCTTCGACGAAATTGGCGTCACCAATCTGCCGCGTCATCAGGACCCCAAGAGTGCCGTGGCACGTGAAATGGGGGTTTTTGGCCTGCCGATCACTGTGATTCTTGACCCCGAAGGCAATGAAATTGCACGTCTTCGCGGCGAGGCGGACTGGGCGTCAGAAAGCGCACGCGCGGTGATCGCTGCCTTGGTCGCCGGGTCCTGACAGCGGCGAATGCCCCATGCCTTCCCCGCCGGCAGAGCGACGTTTTTGCGCGTTCTGCTGGAGGGGTAGTTAAAATTCGCGCCTTAATCCCCGCTCAACCCTTTTGAGAGACTGTAGAGTCCAATCTACAACTCGGAAGGCTGCCCTTGCGCAAGGGCACCGCAAACCGATGGGGCTGAGAACGTGAAGAAACGGCATTTCTGGAAGAACGATATCCCGGAAGGGGCTGAAAACCCTCTGTCTGCTGCCATCGTGGCACGCGACCGCAATGTAGTGGACATGGTGGCGGAGGCGGTGAAGCATGATCAGACCCTGCTCGCCTATCAGCCCATCGTGCAAAGTCAGGCAACCGACACCATCGCCTTTTACGAGGGCTACATCCGCGTTATGGACGCCACCGGGCGCATTATCCCCGCGCGCGAGTTCATGGGCGTGATTGAGGAGCGCGAGTTGGGGCGCAAGCTCGACTGCCTCGCGCTGGAACAGGGTCTGCGGGTTCTGCAGCGCAATCCCAACGTGCGACTGTCGATCAATATGTCCGCCCGGTCCATCGGCTATAGCCAATGGAATAAGGTGCTTGAGCGGTTTTTGGAACGCGATCAGTTTCTGGGCGAACGGCTGGTGCTGGAAATCTCCGAAGCCTCGGCCATGGCCGCGCCAGAACTGGTGATCGACTTTATGGATCAGATGCAACAGCACGGGATCGCCTTTGCGCTTGATAACTTTGGCGCGGGCACCACTGCCATTGGTCATTTCCGCGATTTCTTCTTTGATGCGGTGAAAATTGATGGCCAGTTTGTGCGCGGCGTGCACAACAACCACGACAATCAAGCGGTGATCAAAGCCCTGATCGCCATCGCCAAACAGTTTGACATGTTTATTGTCGCAGAGTCGGTGGAGCGGCAGGAAGACGCAGAATTCCTGATCGCTGCCGGGGCGGATTGCCTGCAAGGTTTCCTCTATGGTGCGCCGTCTATCACGCCCCCTTGGCATGGCGAAGGTGAGTCGCGCGCCCGCGCCTGATCCCTGTTTGCTGCAATGTTTGCTGCAGTACAGCACCTGATGACAATCCGCTGCCACGCGGCATGACCCTTGGCAGTGGATCGCAAATGTGACGTGGCATTTCCCGCCCGCATAACGTCCTCCGCATAAATCTCCCATGTTTCACCGTGGCAGGCATAGAAACAAGCAGGGACTGCCTTGTGTTTTGTGGCACGTCCGCGCCTTGCTTCACCCGGCGCATCCAGACCTCAAATCAGTTTCGATTTTATGCGCAATCCACGCTGGTTGTGCCGAAACCATTGCTGCAACTGCACGGTTGGGCTATTCCAAGGTTGAAGGGAGGAGACGTCGCGCAATCCGGGTGACGCTAAAGACCCCGCCGCGTCGGCGTTTTCGCAGAACATGCAGAGGACTGACCGAATGACCAACGTAGTAATCGCATCCGCCGCGCGCACCGCCGTCGGCAGCTTTGGCGGCGCCTTCGCCAACACGCCCGCCCACGATCTGGGCGCAGCTGTGCTGGAGGCCGTTGTGGCCCGCGCAGGCATCGACAAATCCGAGGTCTCGGAAACCATTCTCGGCCAGGTGTTGACCGCAGCCCAAGGCCAGAACCCCGCACGTCAGGCCCATATCAACGCAGGCCTGCCAAAAGAATCCGCCGCCTGGAGCATCAATCAGGTGTGCGGCTCGGGCCTGCGCGCCGTCGCCCTCGGCGCCCAGCACATCCAACTGGGGGATGCGTCCATCGTGGCTGCAGGCGGTCAGGAAAACATGACCCTCTCTCCCCATGCTGCCAACCTGCGCGCAGGTCACAAAATGGGCGACATGCAATATATCGACACCATGATCCGCGATGGTCTGTGGGATGCTTTCAACGGCTACCACATGGGCCAGACCGCAGAAAACGTGGCCGAGCAATGGCAGATTTCGCGCGACATGCAGGACGAATTTGCTGTCGCTTCGCAAAACAAGGCCGAAGCTGCACAAAAAGCGGGTAAGTTCGCTGATGAGATCGCAGCCTTTGTCGTGAAGCACCGCAAGGGTGACATCACCGTGGATCAGGACGAATACATCCGCCACGGTGCCACCATTGAGGCGATGCAAAAACTGCGCCCCGCCTTTGCCAAGGATGGCTCCGTCACTGCGGCGAATGCCTCCGGCCTGAACGACGGCGCGGCGGCGACGCTTTTGATGAGCGCCGACGAGGCAGAAAAACGCGGCATCGAGCCGCTCGCCCGCATCGCATCTTATGCCACCGCAGGTCTGGACCCATCTATCATGGGCGTCGGTCCGGTGTTTGCCTCGCGCAAAGCACTGGAAAAGGCAGGCTGGTCCGTCGATGATCTGGATCTGGTGGAGGCCAACGAAGCCTTTGCCGCGCAGGCCTGCGCCGTGAACAAGGACATGGGCTGGAACCCGGAGATCGTGAACGTCAACGGCGGCGCCATCGCCATCGGCCACCCGATCGGTGCCTCCGGCTGCCGCGTTCTGAACACGCTGCTGTTTGAAATGAAACGCCGCGGCGCGAAAAAAGGTCTCGCGACTCTGTGCATTGGTGGTGGCATGGGCGTCGCCATGTGCGTCGAGCGTCCGTAAAAAGCGCGCAAACGCTTTAAATATAGGCTGATTTTGGGGCGTCTTCGGGCGCCCCTTTGTTTTTTCGTTCCCCCGTTACAATCTCCGGTTTAGTGTGGGGCCACGACCTGAGACGTGGCGGAATGCTGCAAGCGCAAAATGGTTGTGAAATTTTATTGCTCTGGCATTGATAGATGTGCAATAAGATTACAAAGTGAAGTAAAGAAGTTGGAGGACCCCTCACATGGCTCGTATTGCCCTTGTTACCGGCGGATCGCGCGGTATCGGCGCCGCTATTTCTAAGACTCTTCAGGCGCAAGGCTGTCAGGTCGCCGCGACCTATGCCGGCAACGATGCCGCAGCTGCACAGTTTACCGAAGAAACCGGAATCAAGACCTATAAGTGGAACGTGGCCAGCTATGAGGAGAGCAAGGCCGGGATCGAACAGGTTGAGGCGGAACTTGGCCCCATCGACATTGTTGTCGCCAATGCGGGCATCACCCGCGACGCGCCGTTTCACAAGATGCAGCCCGAACAATGGCAGCAGGTGATTGATACCAACCTGACCGGCGTCTTTAACACGGTGCATCCGGTCTGGCCCGGCATGCGCGAACGGGGTTTTGGCCGGGTGATTGTGATCTCGTCGATCAATGGTCAAAAGGGCCAGTTTGCACAGGTCAACTATGCCGCAACCAAGGCAGGCGATCTCGGCATTGTGAAATCTCTGGCCCAGGAAGGCGCGGCCAAGGGCATCACCGCAAACGCCGTCTGCCCCGGCTATATCGCAACGGAGATGGTGATGGCAGTGCCTGAAAAAGTGCGCGATGCGATCATCGGCCAGATCCCCACAGGGCGTCTGGGTGAGCCTGAAGAAATTGCGCGATGCGTGGGCTTTCTCGCCTCGGACGAGGCATCGTTTATCAACGGCTCCACCATTTCCGCAAACGGCGGCCAGTTCTTCGTCTGATCGCCCGGGTTTCGCAACGCTATAAACAGAGCAAGGGCCGGTTCGTGATGAACCGGCCCTTATCTCATCCCGTAAGTGCCTGTCATTCAGCTCGCGCGCGCTGAGGCCCAGCGGGAAACCCGATACCCCGAAGCCGATGCACGGCGGCGGGCAAAGATCCATGAGAGCGCATCACGCAGGACCTGCGCACGCGCTTCGTGGGCCCGGGCCATGCCCTGTTTCACTTCGGCTGTTGCAGCATATTCGATCATCCTGGCCACCTTTCGGTTTAGCGTCTCTGTTGTGTCTTCAATATGCGCATTTGCTGTATTGACGACAAACGAGAGTTTTGCGAGCTTCAGTTAAGTTATTCTTGGGTGAACCATGTCCGACCGCCTCCCCCCTCTGACCGCTTTGCGCGCCTTTGACGCGGCGGCCCGGCATATGTCCTTTGCCAAGGCGGCGGAAGAACTGAATGTGACTCCGGCGGCATTGTCGTTTCAGATCAAATCGCTGGAGGAGCATCTGGGCGCGCCACTGTTTCGCCGCCTCAACCGCGCGGTTGAGTTGACGGAGGCTGGCACGGCATTGGCGCCGGGCGCAGATGAAGGGTTTCAAGCGTTGAGCACCGCGTGGCGTCAGGCGCGGCGGGTGCTGGACACCACATCATTGACGGTGACCGCAGGACCGGCGTTGACGGCGAAATGGCTGGCACCCCGGTTATACGAGTTTGCCCGCAGTCACCCGGACATTGATCTGCGCTTGTCCGCCGGACTGCGGGTCATGGACCTGCACCGCGACAATGTGGATGTGGCAATCCGATTCGGTTACGGCGTTGACGAGGATCTGGTATCGCAACCCGCCCGCCCCGAATGGCTGACTCCGGTGATGACCCCGGACCTTTATGCGCGGTTTCCCACGCCCGAGAGCCTGCGCGAAGCGCCGTTGATCTATGACGACAGCATCGGTTTTCTAAATCCAACCTGCGACTGGCCAACGTGGTTTCGCGCGATGGGTCTGGAGTTCACGCCGGGTCACGGCACACATTTTTCCCACGCCGATCACGCGATTGACGCCGCCTGCGCCGGTCTTGGGGTGGCATTGGGACGGCGGCCGATGATTATCAAAGACGTGCAGGAGGGGCGGCTGATTGCACCCTTTAAGGTGGCGATCGAGACAGATGCCAAGTTTCGCTTTTTGTGCCTGCCCAGCACCCAAGACCGCCCGCAGATCAAGGCGTTCCGCGAATGGTTCTTTGCGGAGATCGAAAAAACTGCGCATATGTGGGACGATTTCAAGATTGTCCCCGTGAAGGATCTATAAGCCAGATGACCCGTGCTCGCGCGACCGCAATCGGATTTGTTGCCGTTCTACTTTGGGCGCTGCTGGCTTTGCTGACGGTGGGCTCCAGCCCGACGCCGCCATTGCTGCTCAATACCATCTGCTTTGGGATTGGCGGCGTGATTGGCCTGATCTGGGTACAGATGACAGGCAGTTGGGCGCACCTCAGGCGCGTTCCGCTGCGAGTCTATGCCTTTGGTTCCATTGGGGTCTTTGGCTATCACGCGCTGTATTTCTCTGCTCTGCGCGCCGCCCCCGCGGCTGAGGCCGGTCTGATCGCCTATCTCTGGCCATTGTTGATCGTGCTTTTGTCGGGCTTGCTGCCCGGAGAGAAGCTGCGGACGGGCCATTTCCTCGGGGCGCTTTTGGGTTTTGCGGGCGCGGCCTGCATTATCACCGGCGGCGGTGAGGGGTTTCAGGCGCAATATCTGCCGGGCTATGGCCTTGCGCTGCTATGTGCGCTGTTCTGGTCCAGCTATTCCGTGGGGTCCCGTCTGTTGGGGGATGCGCCAACCGCATCGGTTGCGGTGTTTTGCCTGCTAAGCGCGCTTGCCTCGCTCGGATTACATCTGCTGCTGGAAGAGACAGTCTGGCCCGTTGGGGCACTGGGCTGGACATCGACCGTGTTGCTGGGGCTTGGTCCTGTGGGGCTGGCGTTTTACGTCTGGGACATCGGCGTCAAACAGGGCGACATTCAGATGCTCGGGACCAGTTCCTACGCAGCGCCGCTATTGTCGACGCTGATTCTGGTGATCGCGGGGATTGCCGCGCCCTCCTGGGGGTTGGCTCTGGCCGCTCTGCTGATCACCGCGGGCGCGGTGCTGGCAGCGCGGGCCTCTTCAACGACCCCCGCACAGGATGTGGCGGAGGGGCCAGCGATCACCCCGCCCACGCCGTAAGAACACCATAAAACGAATAAAGGCCCCGCGTGTGGCAGGGCCTTGGCTCTCCGTCTTCTGCGTCGCAGGCCGGATCGCTACAAGAGGGCCGGATAGGCGGCCAAAGATCGCGCGATCAGGCGTGATTGAGACGTTCGATCTCGTCCTTCAGGCGCAGCTTCTCTTTTTTGAGGGACTTAATATGCATTCGGTCGGTGGCCGGAGATCTCTCGGCTTGTTCGACTTCAAAACTCAGATGCTCGTGCTTCTTCTTCAATTGGTTCAGATGCGAGCTGAGGCTCATGTCGTTCCTCCTTCTACAAAGCTTGATGCCAACAACATGGTGATTGGAGCACGCTTCTTTCAACCTGTCACGCTGCACGCGCACAATTCGGAACGGTTCTTTCGAACAATTTGCAACTTTTGGCTGTTTCCCGCCTATTCTGATGCGCGATCAGGCAGCGCTATTCCGACCTGCCTATTCTAACGCGCAAAGCTAGCGCAAATCGTCGCGGTCACCTTGCGATCTGATAAATCAGACAGATCTGCCCTCCGGCCACGGCAGCGCGGCCCCTTCACGCAGGACAGTTCGGATTGCGGCACTGTAGTCATCGCCATCCGTCTGATGGGTCGCACCATCATGCATCAACAGCGGTGCATGAAGCCGAAAATCCGCGCGCCCGCCTTTGCGGGCACGTAGAATCACCAACTCTGCTGCGCGTCCGACGCGCGGCGCAAGCGGCAGGATCTCGAGCGAGCCAAGCCGCCCCTGCGCGGCCGCCATCATATCTGGCAGGCGGTCCACCCGCTGAATCATGTGCAAATACCCCTTGGGCGCAAGTCTGCGCGCGGCGACATCGAACCACAGCTCAAGCGGAGTACCCTCGCCCAGTGCCGTGCGCCGCCCTGCGTCGTTGGCCTGGCTATGCGCCCCGGCGCGGTAGTAAGGCGGGTTAGCGATCACATGATCAAATCGCTGCTGGCGCAGATCAGCGGGCAGATCGCTCAGGTTGGCAGTGGCGACATGCGCGGCGGTAGCGTTTTCTGCGGCATTTCGGCGCGCAAGCTCTGCATAGGCCGCCTGCAGCTCAACTCCGGTGATCTTCAGATCCTGCACGCGGGCTGCCAAACAAAGAAACGCCTGCCCCGCCCCACAGCCCAATTCCAGCACAGATTGACCGGGACGCGCGTTCACAGCGGCCGCCAGCAACACCGGGTCCACACCCGCGCGATAGCCTGATTTCGGCTGAAAGAGCGTTACCCGCCCCCCCAAAAAGCCGTCCGCGCTCAGATCCGCATCGCAAAAGCCCGGCTGATCAGCCACGGTCCGACACCGGCAATCCATTGTCGCGCATCACCAGTTGCGCATCTTCCAGATCGTCCGCATGCACAAGCAGACGGCGTGGGAAAATCCCGATGCCACCTTCAAGAACGCTCATATTTACGTCCATTTCAAAGCAGTCTATACCCTCCCCGTTGAGAAGGGCGGTGGCAAAGGCCAAGACCGTTGGGTCAGTGCTGCGTAAAAGTTCCTTCATATCCACGGATCTAAGGGCAAGACCGGGGTCTTGTCGAGCCTATCAGTCGGGAATGTGATGAACCAGGTGATGACGCAGACGCCTAAGGGCAAGCCCCATGAATTGCTGGCCGAAACTCTGGCCTCTGAATTGGAAGCCGTGAACCTCTTGATCCAAGAGCGAATGGCATCGGAACACGCGCCGCGCATCCCAGAGGTGACCGCGCATCTGGTCGAGGCAGGCGGCAAGCGGTTGCGCCCGATGTTGACCTTGGCTGCGGCGCGCATGTGCGGTTATGAGGGCGATCATCACCTAAAACTCGCGGCAACTGTCGAGTTCATCCATACCGCAACGCTGTTGCATGACGATGTGGTCGATGAAAGCGCACAGCGCCGGGGGCGTCCGACCGCGAACCTGTTGTGGGATAACAAAAGCTCGGTTCTGGTGGGCGACTATCTGTTTGCCCGCAGCTTCCAGTTGATGGTCGATACCGGCTCCCTGCGGGTGCTCGATATCCTTGCCAATGCCTCGGCCACCATTGCCGAAGGTGAGGTGCTGCAGATGACAGCGGCGACCGATCTGCGCACCACCGAAGAGATTTACCTGCAAGTCGTGCGCGGCAAAACTGCGGCGTTGTTTTCTGCTGCAACCGAGGTGGGCGGCGTGATCGCGAGCGCGACGGACGCGCAGGTGAAGGCGCTCTATGACTATGGCGACGCGCTTGGCATTGCGTTCCAGATCGCCGATGATCTGCTGGATTATCAAGGTGATACGGCAAAAACCGGCAAAAATGTCGGCGATGATTTCCGCGAGCGCAAGCTGACACTGCCGGTGATCAAAGCGATTGCACAGGCCACCGATGAGGAGCGCGCGTTCTGGCAGCGCACCATTGCCAAGGGGCGACAGGAAGAGGGTGATCTGGACCACGCGCTGGAGTTGATGGCAAAATATGCCACACTGGACGCCACCCGCGCAGATGCCTTTGGCTGGGCAGAAAAGGCAAAATCAGCGCTGGCAGAGCTGCCAGACCATCCGATCCGCACCATGCTGATTCACCTGGCAGATTACGTAGTCTCGCGATTGAACTGATCCGCGTGCCCGGTGGTTTGGCGAGGTCGCTGACCGGGCAATGCGCATGGCGACTGTGCTCAATGGAGTTCGGTCGCCACGCACCACCAATCGGGATGTTCTGCGCCAATCTCATAGGCCGCGAAATGCGCCGCCTTCATGCTGGGATAGAGCGCAAAACAGGTCGAACCTGACCCTGACATCCGCGCCATCAGCGCATCGCGCGACCTGCGCAGATCGCTCAGCGCGCGGTCGATTTGAGGTGCGACCTCGATCGCGGCGGGCTCCAGATCGTTGCGCTGCGCCGACAACCAGCCTGCGCAATCCGCAACACCGTCAAACAGCGGCACCTCAGCTGGCATTGCGGCATTATCGCGCGACGTGAGCGCCGAGAACACCGCAGCTGTCGGGACTTCAACGCCGGGATTGACCAGCAATGCCGGGAGGCGCGGCAGGGCGACAGGGGTGATTTCCTCACCAATGCCCTGCATGCGCGCGGCGGAGGCGGTCATACAGACCGGAACATCCGCACCAAGGGAAAGCGCCAGCGAGTCTGGAAACACCACCCCCTGCTCCGCAAGCGCATTCAAAAACGCGCCCGCGTCAGAGGAACCACCACCGATCCCAGCCCCATGCGGCAGGGATTTTTCCAGCGCGATCTGTCCGCGCCAGCCTGCTCCTTCGGCCGCACGCCAGACCAGATTGCGCGCATCCTGTGGCACACCTTTGGCAAACATGCCCGACACGGTGAGCGACAGATCAGCGCCCGGCGTGATCTGTAAACGGTCCCCGGTGTCTGCAAAGGCCACCAGACTGTCGAGCAAATGATACCCATCCGCGCGGCGGCCGGTTACATGCAGAGACAGGTTGATCTTGGCGGGAGCAAAGACCTCAACGGTCGTCATTGGCAACCTGCAGCGGCTTTGCTCCTTCTTCGGCCAGGACCACATCCAGCCCCACGTCCAGCTTGCGACGGATACGGTCGGGTTTGGCCTCGGCGTCGGTGTCTTCGGGATCAACGAAGGACAGGGCGCGACGCCACTGGAATTCTGCTTCCAACTTGCGGCCCACCGCCCAATAAACATCGCCGAGATGGTCGTTCACCACCGGATCGACCGGCATGAGTTCGACGGCGCGCTCCATGTGGCTGACGGCATCCTCGTAGCGGCCCATCCGGTAAAGCACCCAGCCGAGGCTGTCGATGATATAGCCGCTCTCCGGACGGGCTTCGACGGCGCGTTCGATCATCGAGAGCGCCTCGTCCAGTTTTTCCTGACGCTCCACCAGCGAATAGCCAAGGTAGTTCAGCACCTGCGGCTGTTCCGGATCGATTTCGAGAGCCGCGCGGAAATCAGCCTCAGCCGCGTCCCAGTTTTTCAAACGCTCATTGCAGATGCCACGCGCATAGAAGAGGAACCAACGGTTGGTGGCCTCTTCGGGGCTGAGTTCCAGAGCGCGGCTATAAGCCTTTGCAGCATCGGAGTAATTTTCCTGCTGACGCAGCAGGTCGCCAAGGTCGATATAGACCGCAACATGCTGGGGAAAGTCGCGGGCCAGTTGTTCCAGCACCTCGGCAGCCGCCTGCGGGTTTGCAGAGCGGCGCAGCGCCTCGGCGCGGCCCAGTTCTGCGGCGTGAAAATCGGGATGATCGCGCGGCACCTGTTTGTACGTGGCAATCGACAGCTCATATCGGCCCATCTGGTCCAGCAGACCCGCGCTCAGCAGGACCGCATCCACATGGGCGGGGCTGAGTTTTGCCGCCATACGTGCATACATCAGCACATAATCGCTTGCCGCCTCGCCGGACAGCGCCTGTCCGAGACTGAAAAACACTTCGGCCATGCCATCACGCGGGGTCGGCGTAATGGTGAAGCCCACGGTTTCACCCATCGCCAGTTTATCCGCCAGATCGGTGAGCGCCGGGTCAAAGCCCTCGCCAAAGCTGTCGACCAGAACTTCCAGTGCCTGTTCGGTGCGCCCCAGTTGTGACAGAACCTGCACCCGCGCAATCGCGGCACGACGAGAAGACCGGCCAAGCTGGCCCTCATTGGCGGCAAAAAGCTCTTCTGCGCCCTCGTAATCGCCGACCGAAGCAAGCGCTAGGGCCTTGTGATAGGTGGCAAAGAACTTTAGCCCGTCCTGCTCGGCCACGGCGTCGAATTGCTCCAACGCCTGAGAGACCGCACCTTTGCCCATATAGGCCCACGCATCGAGCAAGCCATCAACCAGCGGGCTGATCTCATATTGCGCGGAATCGCGCGCAAGAAGCCCGTCAAAGTCGTCCTGCAGCGCAAGGTTTCCGGCCATGACGATATTGGCCACCTGACTGCGCACGCCCGCTTCCCACATCCGCTTTGCCACCGGGAGGGCAGATTCCACATCCCCCAGTGCCAGTTGTGCATAGACGAGGTTTTCCATCAGGGTGACGTTCTGTGGATCGCGCACCAGCGCACGGGTGTAGTATTTAGCACCCGCAGCAAAATCGCTGTCGTAGGTCGCAGCCCGCCCGGCGAGGTAAGCCCCCGCCAGCCCGTCCGCCACCGCCATTGGGCCAGTGGTCAACAAAAGCGCTGCGGCGCAGGTCAGGGAACGGAGATAGGATACGGGCACGAAGGGGCCTCCAGAGCAGGGTCACAACACATCTAGCGCGGAGCGTAGACGCCAGCCCCGCAATGCGCAATGGGGCGACCCGCAGGCCGCCCCATCAAAGTGATCACAGATGGCAAATCTGCCGTTACATATTGGGATAGTTCGGCCCGTCGCCGCCCTGCGGCGTTGTCCATGTGATGTTCTGCGACGGATCTTTGATGTCGCAGGTCTTGCAGTGGACGCAGTTCTGGAAGTTCACCACAAATTCGGGCTTTCCGTCCTTTTCCACCACCTCATAGACGCCTGCCGGGCAATAGCGCTGCGCGGGTTCATCGTATTTGGGCAGGTTGACCGCAATTGGCGTGTCCTTGTTGCCCAGACGCAGGTGGCAGGGCTGGCTTTCCTCGTGGTTGGTCGCCGCAAAGGACACGTTGGTCAGTCGATCAAAGGACAACACGCCATCGGGCTTGGGATAGTCGATGGGCTTGTGTTTTTCAGCTGGCTCCGTCGCCTCGGCATCATTTTTGCCGTGACCCAGTGTGCCAAAGAACGAAAACCCCAAGAGAGTGTTGGTCCACATGTCCAGACCACCCAGCGCCAGCGAGGCGGTGAGACCCCATTTGGACCACATCGGTTTGACGTTGCGGACCTTTTTCAGATCCTTGCCGATCGGCCCGTTCCGCACGTCTGCCTCGTAATCGGTGAGCTCATCGGACTGACGGCCTGCTTTGATCGCCTCATAGGCGGCCTCGGCGGCAGCTTTACCCGAGAGCATGGCGTTGTGGTTGCCCTTGATGCGCGGCACGTTGACCATGCCCGCGGAACAGCCCAGAAGCGCGCCGCCCGGGAAGGTCAGCTTCGGCATCGACTGATAGCCGCCCTCGGTGATCGCCCGCGCGCCGTAAGCCACGCGTTTACCGCCCTTCAGAAGCTCCGCCACCATCGGGTGATGCTTAAAGCGCTGGAACTCCATGTAGGGATAGAGATGCGGGTTCTTGTAGTTGAGGTGCACCACAAACCCCACATAGACCTGATTGTTATCAAGGTGATAGATGAAAGACCCACCGCCTGCGTTGGAATTCAGCGGCCAGCCCATGGTGTGGGTGACGGAGCCTTCCTTGTGCTTGGCGGGATCAATCTCCCAGATCTCTTTCATGCCGACGCCGTATTTCTGCGGCTCTTTGCCGTCAGAGAGACCGTATTTGGCGATGACTTCTTTGGAGAGCGAGCCGCGCACGCCCTCGGAGAGGAAGACATATTTGCCGTGCAGCTCCATCCCCGGTTCGGTGTTGGGACCGTAAGAGCCGTCTTCCTCTAGGCCAAAGACACCGGCCACCACGCCTTTGACTTCGCCGTTGTCGCCGTAAACCAGCTCAGAGCAGGCCATGCCGGGGAAGATTTCGACGCCCAGCTCCTCGGCCTGTTCCGCCATCCAGCGGCACACATTGCCCATGGAGACGATGTAGTTGCCGTGGTTGTTCATCAGGGGCGGCATCGGGAAGTTCGGAATACGAACGTCGCCCGCCTCACCCAGCATGTAAAAATTGTCGTCCTTAACCGGAACGTTGAGCGGTGCGCCCTTTTCCTTCCAGTCGGGCATCAGCGCGTCCAGACCACATGGGTCAAGCACCGCACCGGAGAGGATATGCGCGCCCACTTCGGAGCCTTTCTCCAGCACCACCACCTGTAGGTCGGCATCCAGTTGTTTCAGACGGATCGCGGCCGACAGACCGGCGGGACCGGCCCCGACGATCACAACGTCGTATTCCATTGCTTCGCGTTCAATCTCGGCCATTCGAGGTGCTCCTTGGCTATCGTGCGGACCCGCGCATCTGGTCCTTGGCTGGTTGGCGCAACATGAGTGCGCTGGCGTTATGGCGCAACATTCTTGCGCGGTTGCTTAGCTGGTGCAGCATAGAGAGGTCAATCCATACCCTACGTAGGTTCCCTGACAGACCCGGAAAACACCCCCTTGGCGCGCTGGTTTTCGTCATCCGAGACACAAATAACGGCGTTAATCGACAGGAGTGTCAAGTTTCCGGGCGATCTCCCATCAGGTATCGCGGTCCTTGCCCGTTTTTTGCCGCCCGGTCGTCGGCGTTGTAGAGCGCGCAGGTGGGCAGCGACAGGCAACCGCAGCCAATACAGCCATCCAGATCATCGCGCAGCTTTTCAAGCGTTGCGATTCGGGCGTCCAGGTGGGTGCGAAACCCCGCCGACAGGCGCGACCAGTCGTCCTTGGTCGGGGTGCGTTTATTAGGCAGGCTTTGCAGTTGATCGCGAATTTCAGGCAAGGTGAAGCCGAATTTCTGCGCGATCATGATAAAACTCAACCGCCGGATGTCGGCGCGATGAAACCGGCGCTGGCCACCTGCATTGCGCCAAGGCTCCAACAGACCCTGCGCCTCGTAATAGCGGATGGCCGAGACCGCGAGGCCGGTACGCTCGGCGAGATATCCAATCGACAATCCGTGAGATGCAGGCATCGGGTACCCCTTTTTAGATGTTTCGTCAGACCGATCAGGCAATCCGCCAGAGCCAAGGCGAAAAATTTCTGAACCACCTCAGAAATAGCTTGAGCTAAAGTTAGGTTTAGAAATTATCACAGACCGAGGCAAGACAAAAGGAAGGAGCCTCAGTCATGACTGCAACGCTCGAACACGCGAATATCTGCGTCAGTGACCCACATAAGACCGCCGCATGGATGGAAAAGATCTTTGGCTGGCGCATCCGGTGGGAGGGACCGGCCATCAACGGTGGCTATTCCGTGCATGTGGGATCAAAAGACAGCTATCTCGCGCTTTATGCCCCCAAAGAAGGTCTGAGCGCGCCGCCCACGCCCTATTCCACCAAAGGCGCGCTCAATCATCTCGCGGTGATTGTTGATGACCTCGATGCCGCAGAACAAGCCGTGAAGGACGCAGGCTACACCCCAAAGAGCCACGCGGATTATGAACCCGGGCGGCGGTTTTACTTCGAAGACGAGGAGGGGGTGGAATATGAGCTCGTTCAGTATGATTGAGGTGCTGTTTCTTGCGGCTTATGGTCCGCGTGGGTTTCGGGAATTTGGCCTGTTTGGGCGCAACAGGCGCAGCCGCCCGCGTCCGCCCAGTCTGACGGCACCGCTGCCTGAACGAGTCTCACGGGAGCGTTAAACGCCCGCCCCAGACAGCAAAACCCCGCACAACCTGTGATGCCCCCCTTGCAATTGCGTCCGCGATTGGGTCAGGTATTTGCCAACACGACTGCTCGCCCCGCTGCTCTTCGCGGCGGGGCGGCGGCGTTCATGTGCATGCAACAACAAAAGAACGAACGACGAAAGCGGACAAGACCATGGACAAGATCCCGATGACGCCGCAGGGCTTTAGCGCCCTCGAAGCAGAACTCAAAAACCTGAAAAGCGTAGAGCGCCCGGCGATCATTCAGGCCATCGCCGAAGCCCGCGAGCTGGGCGATCTGTCGGAAAATGCCGAATACCACTCCGCCCGCGAAAAGCAGTCTTTCATTGAAGGCCGCATCAAGGAGCTTGAGGGTGTGCTGTCGCTGGCCGATGTGATTGATCCGACGAAACTCTCGGGTGCGATCAAGTTCGGTGCCAAAGTTACCGTGGTGGATGAAGACACCGACGAAGAAAAAACTTGGCAGATTGTGGGTGAGCATGAGGCCAATATCGAAGCGGGCCTTCTCAATGTGAAATCCCCCATCGCACGCGCCTTGATCGGCAAGGAAGAAGGCGACAGTGTAGAGGTACGCACTCCCGGTGGGGACCGTGCTTACGAGATCCTGAAGATCACCTACGGCTGAACAAAAAGCACCACTGCGAGGGGCGGACGGGCACATCATGACCAGCGACCTCAATCAAAAAGAACAGCCCACAGCACCGCGGCAGTCCGATCTGTCGCTGCCGGAGCTGGAGAGCGGTTCGCGCCCGTCCCTCGGCCTTGCCGAAGTGGTCGCTCTCGCGCTTGGCGTGTTGTGGGCGCTGGTGGTGATTGCCACCTATGTGCTGGCACCCGAGATGGCATTATCGACCGAATGGAACGCGCCCCTCGTGCGGGTTCTGGCGGTGATGATGCCGGTTTTGATGCTTCTGGTGGCGGCGATTGCGCTGCGCTCGGCGCGGATCATGCGCGAAGAAACCGAGCGCCTGCATGCTGCAATTTCCAGCCTGCGCCACATGTATCTGGCGCATACGCAGGCAGCCGCGGTTGTCTCGGAGCCATCCGTCACCAAAAAGCTCGATGAGATCGCAGAAACCGCCCGCAAGACGGAAACGGTGCTTGCGACCTTTCAATCCTCCCGCGCCACGCCCACCCGCCTTGCGATCCCGTCTAAGGCGATGGAGGCGGTTGCGGATCAGGGTTCGCTGGAGCTTGGTACCTCCGCCGAGGACATGTCACCGCCCCTCTCGAATGATCATTTCATCCGGGCGCTAAACTTTCCCGAATCCGCCGAGGATGAAGAGGGATTTGTCTCGCTGCGACTGGCCTTGCGGGACCGCCATGCGGCACAGGTGATCCGCGCCGCGCAGGATGTGCTCACGCTGCTCAGCCAAGAAGGCATCTATATGGATGACCTGCGTCCGGACCGGGCGCGCCCGGACATCTGGCGTCAGTTTGCCAATGGCGCGCGCGGGCGGTCTGTGGCAGCACTTGGCGGTGTGCGGGATCGCTCCTCGCTGGCCCTGTCGTCAGCACGGATGCGGCAAGATCCCTTGTTTCGCGACAGCGCCCATCATTTTTTGCGCCGGTTTGACCAGATGTTCACCCGCTTTGAGGGGGAGGCTACGGATGCCGAAATCTCCGCTCTGAGTGATACCCGCACCGCCCGGGCGTTCATGCTCTTGGGCCGTGTTGCGGGCACATTCGACTGATGCGCTATGTGCGAGGGATAGCCCGCGCATGACCCTGCGCCCGGCCCGCCCCGAGGATGCGTCAAGCCTTGCGGCCCTGTCGCTGGAGGTTTGGATCGGCACGTATCTGCGCCGAGGGATCAACGCGCATTTTGCGGATTATGTGCTCTGGGAGTTTACGCCCGCCCGAATGGAAGCACTGATCGACGCGCCGGATCAAAACATCATCGTGTCGCAGAACCAAGATGGCATTGATGGCTATATCCGCGTGTCGCATCGCTCCCCGGACCCGCTGGCGGGCGACCACCAGACCGAAATCGCCACGCTCTACGTGCAGCCTCGTCATCATGGCAAGGGCATTGGCCGCGCGCTCTTGTTGGCAGGCATGCGGGCCGCACAGGAGGCGGGAGCTGCTTCGGTCTGGCTCACCACCAACTCTGAGAATGCGCCCGCCGTCGCCTTCTACCTTGCTCAGGGTTTTGAACGGATCGGCATCACGCAGTTTTGCATTGAGGATCGGGCCTATCAAAACGATGTTTTTGCGCGGGCGCTGAACCTCTGACGGCATCGACCGGGATTAAGCGACGAGGAAGCTCCCGCCCGTCACAGCTGCATTATAAATGCAGCCGTTCCCGTTGGGCCCGGCGCGCCCTGCGGGCGCGGCCCGCGATTTTCTACAACAGGGTGGTTCAGGCGCGACCCACAGCGCGCCCGCAGGGCGCGCTGCCGGGCCCAAACGGGGGTGGTGGCATCTGTGATGCCGCCGCGCTCGGCGGGAGCGCCCCCGCCCTGTCACCCCATGCCAAAGCTGGCAAAGGGGATAAATCGCACAGGGTCCCCCGGCGCGATCTCCACGGCCCCGTCGGGCAGTTCCACCAGACCCTCGGCCCAGCTGAGACCCGATATCCGGCCTGAGCCTTCGGATTTAAACACCTCCGCCCGTCCTGCCCGCATACGCGCGCGCAGATACTCCCGCCGCCCCGGTTTTTTGCGTTTTGCAAAGGCGGCTGGCACCTCAAACCCCTGCGGCTCTGCCCAACCGGCGCCTGCCATCAGCCCCATCGCGGGGCGAGCGAACACCAATGTACAGACCAGCGCCGCCACCGGATTACCCGGCAGACCAAAGACCGGCGTGCCCTGCCACATTCCCAGCGCCAGTGGGCGGCCCGGTTTCAGCGCGATGCGCCACTCCTGCATCGCGCCAGCCTCGCGCAGCAGAGCCGACACATGGTCCTCATCCCCCGCCGAGGCGCCACCGCTGGTCAAGATCACATCCGCCTGCGCTGCGGCCTGATCAAAGGCGGCGCCAAGCGCGGCGCGGTCATCCTTGATCCGTCCCATATCCACCGTCTCAAAACCGAACTGCCGGATCAGAGCCAGCAGCATCGGACGGTTGGCATCGTAGATCTGACCCAGGCCTGCTGGCTCGCCGGGGTCCACCAGTTCATCGCCGGTAGAAATCACCGCCACTCGCAGGGGTTTGCGCACCAGAAGCTCCGCAAGCCCGGTGGCAGAAGCCAGCGCCAGATCCGCTGGGGTCAGCACCCGGCCTGCGGTCAGGATTACATCGCCTGCGGCCACATCCTCGCCCACCTTACGGGTATTGGCCCCCGCTTTCAGCGGTCCATTAAAGGCCACAGAGGCCCCATCCGTGCGCACGTCTTCCTCAAGGATCACCGTATCAACCCCCTCGGGCAGCGCCGCACCCGTGAGGATGCGGATCGCCTGTCCGGGCGGCACGACACCGTTAAATGGCACCCCGGCAGCGGCACGCCCCGCCACCAGCGGCATCACATGCGCTCCTTCGGGACGCCCACCGGCAAAGCCATAGCCATCCACTGCCGTATTGGGTTGCGGCGGATTGGAGCGCAGCGCAATTGCATCCTCGGCAAGGACACGCCCCAGCGCCTCGGACAAGGACAAGGCCTCGGCCCCGGTGACCGGCCCCAGACGGCCACGCAACAGTGCCAATGCCTCATCCACGGGCGTCCAGTTCACCCCTTGCGGCAAAGCGAAACAATCATTGCTGAGAGGCGGCGGTGTGAGGGTCATCAGTCATGCTCCACGGCGAAAATCCAGCCCTCTTCCAATGCGATGGGGGCGGTCACGTTCAGATATCGGTTCAGGTCTGCCACAGGGCGACGGGCGAGGTCCAGCGCCACGCTGTGCACCTGCCAGGCGTCCTTGATCCACCCGTCGGGCGCCGGAGGGGTCGTGAGCGACGGCCAGATCTCCAGCAGTGCAACCGGTGCATCGAGCGGCTCGAACGGCCAGACCGCCACATGGGGCGCAAACCCTGCGCGCAGGCGGTGCAGCACCGGCAGGCCCATCATGACCTGCCCGCCAACCGCACCCACACCAGACATCTGCCAGCACGTGAAACTGCCCTTGGCGCGGTGTTCCACCGCTCGACGCTCCGCAAAGGGGGTGTGATAACGCACCTTGCGACGCGGCAGGCCGGGAATGTCACGCCTCAGCCCATTGCCCCAGAACGGCCCCTGCCTCTGCGGTCCCGACCCAAAGCGCAGATTGATTTCGCCTGCCAGATCAAAGCGATTGTTTGCCTTCGGCGTATCCTCGATCCGGTCAGCGAACCATTGCCACAGGGCCAGCGAGTCGGGCCTGCCCGTCATCTCCGCTGCAAAGCCTGCGGGATAGCCAAACGGGAAATCGAACCCAAGCGCCACCCTGCGGCCCGCTTTCAGTTCGGTTTCGATCAGATCGGCCAACCACTCCTGCGCCAACGCGCGATTGCGCAGGTAGACCGGCACCTCAGCCGCGCCCCCGCGCGCCACGCAGGCCCAGATGGCATCCTTGCGCGGACGTGGTCCGGTGTCGTTGCCCCCGGACCAATCCACCATGACAAACGTGTCAAAGCCCCTCAGAGCCCCAGCTCCGCTGCGATAAAATCGGCAATCGCCGCCGTGTCATCGAGATCAAAGACAGGGCGATCAAGCTCCAGCGTCGTATCAGATGCCACCGCGCGGATGGTCGGATCGTTTGGCGCGATCAGCGCCGTCGAGGCTTCCGCCCTGTGCACTTCGATCTTTGGATGGGTCTCGCGCTTGTAGCCTTCGATCAGGATCAGGTCGACCGGCCGCATCCGGGCGAGGAGTTCCGTCAGTGAGGGTTCCTGCGCACCACGCAGCTCCTGCATGATGGCGACACGATTGGGCGAGGCCAGCACCACCTCTGATGCACCCGCAACACGGTGGCGATGACTGTCCGTGCCGGGCTGATCCACATCCGTGGCGTGATGGGCGTGCTTCAGGGTCGAGACCATAAGGCCACGTGCAGTGAACTCCGCCACCAGCCGCTCCATCAGCCCGGTCTTGCCGTTGTTCTTCCAGCCCGTCACCCCATAGAGCTTCATCGCAACAGACCCTCTGCCCGCGCCAGATCGTCGGGCGTGTTGACGTTGAAGAAAGGATCAAAGGGCTCCGCTTCAAACAGGGCTTCGCGCCCGCCGTGCTGTTCGGTCCACAGGACCACCTTGCGCAAACCGCCGGTGAGTGCCGCCCGCAGATCGTCGCGCAAGGCAACCGGCCACAGACCAAACGTCGGGTGGCGGTTCACCCGCCCCTTGCCGCCGGATTTCAGCACCTCATCGCCGCTCTTGGGCGTGGTCGCCAGAACCAGCGGGTGGCTCTGCCCATCAGAGGCCGCGACCAGCCGCGCCACCAGATCATGCGGGAAAAACGGCGTATCAGCCGCCACCGTGACAATCGCCGTCGCCCCCTGTTCCGCCGCCCAATCGAGACCCGCAAGAACCCCCGCCAACGGGCCCGCAAAGCCTTCGATACTGTCCGGGACAACCGGCAGCCCCAGCCCCGCAAACCGCGCCGCGTCCCCATTGGCGTTGAGCGCCAGCCCCGCCACCTGCGGCGAAAGCCGGTCGATCACCCGGGACAACAGGCTTTCGCCGCCCAAGGACAGCAGCCCCTTATCACCGCCCCCCATCCGGGTCGCGAGGCCACCGGCAAGGATCACACCAAGGGGTTGGGTCATGTCACATTCTCCGTCCAAGGGTCAGGCCGCAGCAACATGGCTCCCGCCACACTGACGCCTAAGGCCATCCATAAAAATACCCACGTGAAAAAGTACCCAAACAGCACCACGACGAGCGCCTGCATCAAATAGACCGAAAGAGCCAAGCGCCGATAGGACTGCAGGGCCGACAACGCCTCTTGCGAGTGTTTCAGCTGTGGCGGTGGCCCCCAAAGCGTAAGCCGCCAAAACAATCTGCGATGCGAGTACTCTTGGCGAACACCCAGTATCGGCACAATCGGGTTTCCACGTCGCCACCCAAGTGCGGCGCGGTGCTGCCATGAGGTCGTCTCCATTGCGCTAAAATAGCGCCCCAAGAGCGACTTCATTTTCCAAAAGATCGCAAGTGCTGAGAACCCGACCACGATCCACGCCATAAAACCGACAACGATCCATATCCCAAAATCACGTTCCATGGCTCACTTCCATCCACTCGCGGCGCACCCAGAGCGGCACAGCCGCGACGCGCGCCGAGGGGCCTCGATGGCCCTGAGGCGCGCTGCCCCCGCGCGCGGTCAATCCGCGCTCTTGCGGCGATGTTTTTTGTCTTCTTCGGGCATGGCGCTTGGGTCCACGTCGCGGACCAAACGCTCTTCGCCCGCCAGACAGACAAACCGCTGCCCGCGCATGCGGCCAATCAGGGTCAGCCCCACCTGCCGCGCAATTTCCACGCCCCAGGCGGTAAAGCCAGAGCGCGAGGCCAGCACCGGGATGCCCATCATCGCGGTCTTGATCACCATCTCCGAGGTCAGCCGCCCGGTGGTATAGAGGATCTTGTCCGATGCCTCTGTCCGCTCCGACAGCATCCAGCCGGCGATCTTGTCCACCGCATTGTGGCGCCCCACGTCCTCCATGTAGACCAGTGGATGGTCCTGATGACACAGCACCGTGCCATGAATCGCCCCCGCCTCCAGATAGAGCGAGGGCGTGCGGTTGATCTCATGCGCCAACGCATAAAGCCACGAGGTCTTCACCGGTGTTGCGGGCAGGGTCACGCCCTCCAACCCCGCCATCATATCGCCAAAGACCGTGCCCACCGCACAGCCCGAGGTGCGGGTCTTTTTCTGGAGCTTTTCTTCATGCGAGGTCTCGACCTCGGTGCGGACCACAACCGTCTCGACTTCTTCGTCGTAGTCGACGCGGGTCACGACATCATCAGCGCTCAGCATGCCCTGATTTTTCAAAAAACCGAGCGCCAGATACTCCGGGTAGTCGCCAATGGTCATGGCGGTGACGATCTCTTGCCGGTTCAGATAGATCGTGAGCGGGCGCTCCTCGACCACCGAAATCTCGGCCTCTTGACCAAGATGATCAACACCCGTGACCTTGCGAGTCAGACGCGGGTTGCCGGGGTCCGGTGCAATACGATATTCCGTTGACACGTTAAGCTTTGACAATTGCCAAGATCCTTCAACCCGCGTAGCCATGTGCAACGTAACCTAAGGCCCCGCCATGACAATCTCCACCGCGAAATCCGCATTTTGGAAAGGTGTTCGCGACAGCGCCCCCTTTGTGCTGGTCTCTGGCCCCTTTGGACTGCTGTTCGGCGTGCTCGCCGCAGAGGCTGGGCTCAATGTGCTCGAAGCAATGTCTTTCTCGCTTGCGGTCTTTGCAGGCTCGGCACAGTTCACCGCGCTCCAGTTGATGCAGGAACATACACCGACGTTGATCGTGCTGATCTCAGCACTGGCGGTGAACCTGCGGGTGGCGATGTATTCGGCGTCCCTCACACCGTATCTGGGCGATGCGCCGCTGTGGCAGCGGGCCTGTGCAGCCTATCTGACCGTGGATCAAGCCTATGCTCTGTCGATGATTGAATTTGAACGCCGCGCAGAGTGGGGCACCCGCGAGCGGATGGCGTATTTCTTTGGCACCAATGGGCTGGTGGCCCCGGCATGGATGGCGGCAACCATCACCGGCGCTCTGGTCGGGGCCTCGATCCCAGATAGTCTGGGGTTGGATTTCGTGTTGCCCATCGCGTTTCTTGCAATGATCGGGCCGATGCTACGCACTCCGGCACATGTGGTCGCCTGCTTCACGGCCTGCGCGGTGTCGCTGCCGGCAACCTTGATGCCATATAACCTTGGGCTGATCATTGCAGGGATCGCCGGCATGATGGCGGGCGCGCAGGCCGAAGTGTGGTTTGAGCGCAAAAGCGCTGCAGCGGAGGCAAAACAATGACAGGCACTGAGATGGCATTTGATCGCACCACGCTCTGGCTGGTGATCATTGGGCTGGCCGTCGGCTCTTATGCGCTGCGGTTTACCTTTATTGGTCTGGTCGGCAATCGCGCGATGCCTGCGTGGCTGATGCGGCACCTGCGGTATACGGCAGTGGCGATTATTCCCGCCCTTGTGGCCCCGCTGGTGGTCTGGCCCGCCCCAACCGATGGCGCACCCAGCCTCATTCATTTTGCCGCCGCTGCCCTGACCTTTGCTGTGGCCGTGTTCAGCAAGAACGTGTTGCTTGCCATGGTGACAGGGGCCTGCAGCCTGTGGACCCTTATGTATCTCTTCGGCTGAGGTCGTCGTCGCTCAGAACGCAAACTGCAGAACTTCATAAGGCGTCGCACTTGCGACGCCTTATGAGCTTCACTGGCAATATGCGATGTATCAGCCGCCCGCCGTCGCGTTGAGCGTGGCATTCCCTGCAGCAAGTCCTGCTTTGAGGTCATCGCTGTCGTCTTCGTAGTATTTGTCAGTAACCACCCCGGGCAGTTGCGCGAATTGCTCCTGCAGTTTCACCGGATAAAAGGTCACATCAATACTCTCAAAGCCAGGAATTTTCTTCAACAGCGACGAGGTCGCGTTTGAGCAAAACGCTCCCGACACACGGCCATTGCTTGTCGCCAGCTGATAAGCGATCTGGGCCTGCTCAGGCGTCAGCTGGATTTCCTGAGTCACAACATGAAAGGTGGAGCGCGCATGTGCGCTGCGATACGCCTGAAAGACCCCCGGCGTAATGCCGTAAAGCACGTCTTGGCGCTCTGGCACCACATCGGCGTAGAACGACCCCGCCGGATCAAAAATGATCCGCTCGGAGGCGTTGATCATCAGCCCGGTATGACCGCCCTGCCCGGTTCGGTTATTCACCACGGTAATCAGGGTCATCGATGGCTGCCCTGCATCCCGATAGGCGGCACGCGCGATCGCTTCGGGGTCGGCGTCCGGCCGCTGAGGCGCTGCGCACCCCGCAAGAGCTGTGCAAAGCGCAAGAATCAGGATCGGGGTCCGCATGGAGGATTGCTCCGGTATTTGGTGAGATCAGGTGGCGAAGATCGCGAGGAACAGAGCGAAAAACACCATCGCAATGCAGAAGCGGGTCACGAAGGTCATAAACCCTGTGTAAGTTTGTTCCTGAACGGTGATGTCCATGGTGCCGTGCTTATGTTCAGCCATATCTTTGGTCCTGTTCGCGACTTTTGCTTAAGAGCGGTGATACTGGATTTCAGAACCGCTGTCACCACCCTACTGGAGAGAAGAGCCTGGAAGGAATACCTTCTAAACCCAAGGGTGTGGCGCCCTGGCAATCGTTTCTGGGTTAGTCCCCACCACGGGCCTGAAGGGCGCGCTCAAACACTTCCAATGTGACCTGCGACACGTGATGCTCAATCCCTTCCGCATCAAGTTCGGCGATGTCGCGTGGCACGCCCGTTTTCACCAGAAATTCAACGATTGTCCGATGCCGTGCGCGCACCCGCGTCGCCAGCGCTGCGCCTTCTTCCGTCAGAAACACACCACGATAGGGGCGAGACATCGCCAGCCCCTCGCGTTTGAGGCGTGCTATCGATTTGGTGGCGGTGGGTTGAGAGACGCTCATGCGGGCTGCGATATCTGCCACCCGCGCTTCGCCAAACTCCTCAATAAGATCGCCAATCATCTCAACATAGTCTTCGAGAACGGCAGCGGCCTGTGCTTCTCTGGCACGCGCAAACCGGTTCGCAGGCTGGTCTTTATCAAGGAAAGTATCGGGCAAGGCAGCAGTCTCTTGGTTGGAGGTCCAACATATAGCAAAGCCGATGCTGTTTTCCACACCAATTGGTTCAGCGAGATGTTACACGAAAAGTTGATGCTACACCTTATTGCCAGATAACCAAGTTATAGCCATGGCTATATTTGTGTAAATTTAATGGAGTCATCCCCAATGCCTGACCTGACCCATCGCACGCGCAGCGGAATAGCTGCCGTGCTGCGCGGTGACGCGCGTGGTCTGCGCAGCCGCTTGTTGTTCGCGGGGCCCGCAATCATCGCCTCGGTCGCCTACATGGACCCCGGAAACTATGCGACCAACATTCAGGCCGGCGCGGGCTATGGCTACAAACTACTGTGGGTTGTGCTGTTGGCGAACCTCATCGCGATGCTCTTTCAGGCGCTTTCGGCGCGCCTCGGCATCGTAACGGGGAAGAACTTGGCCGAGGTCTCACGCGACAATCTGCCCCGCCCGTTGGTTTGGGTGATGTGGGCGATTTCCGAAATTGCAGCCATGGCCACGGACCTTGCAGAGTTTCTGGGCGGCGCGATTGCGCTCTCACTGCTGTTTGATCTGCCGCTTGTGGTGGGCATGGCGATCACCGCGGTTGTGACCTACGGCATTTTGATTTTTGAAAACCGTGGCTTTCGCCCGATGGAGTTGATTATCGGGGCTTTCGTCGGCGTGATCGGGCTGTGTTATCTGGCTGAGATGCTGATTGCGCCCGTTGATTGGGCGGCACTTGGCGTCGGGCTGATGACCCCTGCACTGCCCGACAGTATGGCACTGACCATCGCCGTTGGAATCATCGGTGCCACAGTCATGCCGCATGCGATCTACCTGCACTCCGGTCTGACCCAATCGCGGGCTGAGGTGCGTGATGACGGCGACCGCCGAAAACTGTTGCGTTATTCCAATATCGAAGTGGTGCTGGCGCTGGCCGTCGCAGGGATGATCAACATGGCGATGGTAGTAATGGCCGCAAGCGCGTTCCACCAAGGCAACCCCGAAGTGGCCGAGATCGAGACCGCATATTATATGCTCACCCCTTTGCTGGGGGCCGCAGCGGCCGGATTTTTCCTGACATCTCTGATTGCGTCGGGGATTTCCAGTTCGGTGGTCGGCACCATGGCTGGTCAGATGATCATGCAGGGCTTCCTGCACATCCGCATTCCGATCTGGCTGCGCAGGCTGATCACCATGCTGCCGGCCTTTGCCGTGGTGGCCGCGGGTGTCAACGCCACGCAGGCGCTGGTTCTGTCGCAGGTGGTGCTGTCGATCGCACTGCCGGTGCCAATGCTCGCCTTGCTCTACTTTTCTGCGCGCCGCGATATCATGGGGGCCTTCGCGATCAGCCCGCTGTTGCGTGTGCTGGCAACGCTTGGATCTTGCGCGGTTTTGGGGCTCAATTTCGTGCTGCTTGCGGATGTGTTTGGCGCAAGTATCCCGTTTCTCGAGTAAGCCCCATTCTCGCCAAGACCCAAACGGGCAACACGTCAGCCCCTCACCTTAAATCAAACAGCTTCGCGCCAACGCGCGGAGCGCTCCCGCCCCTTTGTGCATGAGGCACAGCCTCCCGCAAAAGCGTTGGGCCCGGCAGGGGCGGCGCCGAAGGCGCCGCCCCTGCCCCCGGCGATTTGCAAAGCAAAGCGCAAAACCTCAAAGCCCCGGAGCGGAAGGTCACAACTTAGTTGCGGGCGACATCGCTCTTCAGGCGCCGTTTCAGACCTGATCTTCCAGTTCTGCCACCAGCCGAAATCCGATGCGTTTCGCAGGTTCTTCCGGTTTCGGCTTGGGCATCGCCCGCAGAATAACATTGAGCTGGCTTACATGCTGAACAAGCTGCGTTTTAGCGCCACGCGTGTCGCTGCCGTAGAAAGTGATGATATCGGGATCGAAATAGCCCATGCCCTCGATCCGCAGCACACCTGCATCACCGCCTGCGAACCCCATAGCAACCTCGTGTTCGCCGTCGAGCGTCTTTTCAAAGTTCTGAATGTAGAGAATCAGACGTTCGTAGGCCCAGCGCGCCTCGCTTTTTTGTTCAGGCGCTGGCACCTTCTGCATCGGGGCAGGCACATCCGTCAGGGCGGCGGGCGCATCTGGATCTGTATGCACTTCGCGGTGGCATGGCAGTGCAGCCGCTTCTGCCACTTCGGCACTGGTGGAAATCTTGTCATCCATTGGAAACGTCCTTGGGTCGTCGATATTTCACCCAAGGTGGCAGGCTTAGCGCCGTTGGTAAACCCAAGCCTCATCATCGCGCCGTGTACGCGAGACTTGGCCCGTGCGGTAGAGATGATTGACATGGGCCACCGCCTCGACCAGCGCGAGGCCGTATTCGCCCGGTCCAATGGTGCGTTTGAACAAGACCGAAAAACACTCCGCTGCACTTTTTGGGGTCTCGAGAAACTCCATCAACCGTTCCAGCGCGCCGTGGTGATTGTCGATCAATTGCCGCATCCTGAGCGGCAGCCGGGTAAACGGCAGCTTGTGCCCGCCCAGCGCCAGATGCTCGGGGCGCGCCAAAGCCGCCAGTCGCTCGCAAGCCTCCAGCCATTCCGCCAGCGGATCGGCCTCGGGTTCAGTCGCATAGACGCCGATATTGGGGCTGATGGAGGACAGCACCTGATCGCCGGTCAGCACGAGGTTATCGTCCCGGCTCCAGAAGGTTGCGTGCTCCGGCGCGTGACCATTGCCCATATGCAAGTCCCAGTCGCGTCCACCCATGCGAAACACATCGCCCTGCTGCACGCGGGTAAAGCCCAAGGGCATCGGGTAGACCGTATCGGCAAAGTTAAAGGGCCGGTCGGCCTTGCGCGTCTCGTAGGTTTCCGGGTCCATGCCGGCGCTGCGATAATAGGCCAGTGTTTCCGCAGGCCATTCCTCCTGCACATCCAGCGTCAGCATCCGGGCAAACAGCCAGGCCGTGCGGGTGGTAACCAGCTCCACGCCGTGTTCGGACTGAAACCAGCCCGCATTGCCGATATGATCGGGGTGATGATGGGTCACCACCACCCGGCGCACGGGTTTGCCGCCCAGAGGCCCCGCCATCAACTGCTCCCAGATGCGGCGGGTCTTGTTTGAGGACATGCCGGTATCCACCACCGTCCAGCTGTCTCCCTCGTCGAAGGCATAGACGTTGACGTGATCGAGTTTCATCGGCAGCGGCAGGCGCATCCAGAGAACGCCCTCGGCGACCTCAATGGCGTCGCCCTGTGCGGGCGGCTCTTCCCACGGGGTGCGGGGGGCCACGTCGGCGACGGAAACCATCAGCTTGCCAGCTCTTCTGCGGTGAGGGCAAAGGTCCCAGCAGCGCCTTCACGGGCGTGGATCAGATAGGCTGCGTGCTGGGGCAGCATCCGCTTGATATAGAACCGCGCCAGTTTCTCACGCGCACCGCCCTTGTCCGCCAAGGCCGCCGCAAGGTGATAGTGCCCGCCCAAAACGCGGGCAAAGGCCATCAGGTAGGGCACCGCCCCGGCAAAGCGGTCCTGCATATCTGCTTCGACCAGCCATTCGGTGGCCTCGCGCAGGGTTTCGCAGGCCTGCCAGACGGCTTCGGCCATATTGGGGTGCGTGGGGCGGGCGCGCTCGGCCTGTTCTTCGATCTCGTCGATCAGGCGATGCGCCATCTCGCCACCGTCCATCATCTTGCGCGCCACAAGGTCCATGGCCTGAATACCATTGGTGCCCTCATAGATCGCCGTCACCCGTACGTCGCGGTAGAACTGCGCCGCACCTGTTTCCTCGATAAAGCCCATACCGCCATGCACCTGCACGCCTTGCTCGGACACACGGATGCCGGTCTCGGTGCCAAAGGCCTTGGCAATGGGGGTCAGGAAGGCCGCGCGGGTTTTCCACTCGGCGTCCCCTGTGGCGGTGCCCATATCGATGGCACCTGCACAGGCCAGCATGATCGCGCGCGATGCATAGACATCCGCCTTCATCTCCATCAGCATCCGGCGCACATCGGCGTGGTCTACAATGGTTCCCGTGCCGCCCTCGACCGGTGTCTTGCCCTGTTTGCGATCCAGCGCATAGGCCAGCGCGTGCTGATAGGCCCCTTCGGCTGCGCCAACACCCTGACCGCCCACGCCAAGACGGGCGTTGTTCATCATCGTGAACATCGCCGCCATGCCGCCATGTTCCTTGCCGACAAGCCAACCTGTTGCGCCGTCGTATTGCATCACACAGGTGGGTGAGCCATGCAGGCCCATCTTATGCTCAAGGCTGACCACCTTGAGGCTGTTGGACTTGCCGGGATTACCGTTCTCGTCGGGCAGGTATTTGGGCACAAGAAAGAGCGAGATGCCCTTTGTGCCGGGCACCCCATCCGGCAGCCGTGCGAGCACCAGATGGCAGACGTTCTCGGTAAAGTCATTGTCGCCCCAGGAGATATAGATCTTCTGGCCAGAGACCGCATAGGTGCCGTCGCCGTTGTCTTCTGCCTTTGAAGACAAAGCGCCAACGTCCGATCCCGCCTGCGGCTCGGTGAGGTTCATGGTGCCCGCCCATTCGCCAGCGATGAGCTTGGGCAGATACAGCGCCTTCAGCGCATCAGAGGCGTGATGCTCCAGCGCCTCAATCTGGCCTTGGCTCATGAGCGGGGCCAGTTGCAGGCTGAGACACGCGCCCGACATCATCTCATTGACCGAGGTGGTCAGCGACATCGGCAGCCCCATGCCGCCATACTCGGGGTCCGCGCTCATCCCGATCCAGCCGCCCTCGGCGATGGCCTTGTAGCCGTCACCAAACCCCGGCGAGGTGCGCAGGACGCCATTTTCCAGCCGCGCCGGTTCCAGATCGCCGCCGCGTTGCAGAGGGGCCATCACCTCGTCACACATCTTGCCCGCCTCTGTGAGGATCGCGGCCATCAGATCATTGTCCGCTTCGGCGAAACGCTCCGTTGCGGTGATCTGCTCATAGCCAAGGATCTGCTGCAGCAGGAACTGATACTCGGAAACGGGGGCGCGGTAGCTCATCGGGGGACCTCTTCTCATCCTGGCGGGCGTCATGGCGCAGCCTTCAGACCCAAGACCGGAGCCGCTTGGCTTCCGGGCTGCGAGCCGTTATTTACTGTGCCTTGGTCGATTTCGTAAACAGCCCCGGCGGCAGCGCAATCAAAACGCGGCGTCACCGAAGAAGTGACGGAACGGCCAAGCCTGAATTTTACCCCGAGATGTACCCCACCATGACCGATGCCACATATAACACCGAAGCGCTGACCGCAGCGCCCGAGGGCATTGCCCGTGCCGCGGAATTGCTTGCGGCAGGAAGGCTGGTGGCGTTCCCAACAGAGACTGTTTACGGCCTTGGCGCGGATGCCACCAATGGCGCGGCGGTGGCGGCGATCTATGCCACCAAAGGGCGGCCATCGTTCAATCCGCTGATTGCCCATGTGGCTGATGTTGCAGCAGCGCAGACCTTGGTGCAGTGGAATGAGTGGGCCGAAGCGATGGCGGCAGCCTTTTGGCCCGGCCCGTTGACGCTGGTCTTGCCATTGCGCCCGGACCACCCTATTTCGCCTCTGGTGACCGCAGGTCTTGGTACCTTGGCGGTGCGGGTCCCGGCCAAAGCCTGCGCGCGTGATCTTCTGGCAGCGGTGGCCCGTCCCATTGCAGCCCCCTCGGCCAATCCGTCGGGCCGGATCAGCCCGACAACCGCCGCCCATGTCCGCGCAGGCCTCGGAGGCAAAATCGCCGCGATCCTTGACGATGGCCCCTGTGGGGTTGGTGTGGAATCCACCATCCTTGGGCTGGCGGGGGATGCCCCTGTGCTGTTGCGCCCCGGTGGGCTGGCGGCTGAGGATATTGAGGCCGCCCTTGGCTGTCCGTTGGCCGAGCGAAACGCCGCAGATCCCCTGACCGCGCCGGGGCAGTTGCAATCCCATTACGCACCAAACGCCAGCGTGCGGCTGGCGGCGCGCGATTTTGCCCCCGGTGAAGTATCGCTGGGGTTTGGCCCGGGTGCGTTTGATCTGAACCTCTCGCCTAGTGGTGATCTGAATGAGGCGGCGGCGAATCTCTTTGGGTATCTGCACCAACTCGACGCGATGGAGCGCCCGATTGCGGTGGCTCCGGTGCCGGAACATGGCCTTGGCATCGCGATAAACGACCGCCTGCGCCGCGCTGCAGCCCCGCGCGACAGCTGAATGCCATCCGAGGCGCAATGGGCGTTTTCCTTTGTTCAGCAGCGGTCTACTGTGTGAGCCATGGAATCGGAACTGGATTATTGGAGCGCAAAGGCGCTGTTGGAGTGGCAGGTAGAGCTTGGCGCTACCGAAGCCATGATGGATGCGCCCATCAACCGGTACGAGCTACAGGACCAAAAGCCTAAAGCCGCACGCGGAGCGGAGGCCCCGCCCGCCCCGGTAAAACCCAAGTCGGTCGATCCCGTGGCCGAAGCTGCCAAACTCGCCAAATCCGCTGATGCACTACCAAGCTTGCGGGCCGCTCTTGAGACTTTCGAACATTGCGACCTCAAACGCGGGGCGCGCAATCTGGTGTTTTCAGATGGTCAGGCCGGTGCGCGTGTGATGATCATTGGCGAAGCACCGGGCCGGGACGAGGATCTGCAAGGCAAACCCTTTGTGGGCCGCGCCGGGCAGTTGCTGGACAAGATGCTTGCCGCCATTGACCTGAGCCGCGACGAGAACGTCTATATCACCAATGTGCTACCGTGGCGCCCCCCTCAGAACCGCGACCCGCTGCCTGCAGAAATTGCAATGCTGGTGCCCTTCCTTGAGCGCCATGTGGCGCTGGCGCAACCAGACGTGCTGGTGTTGATGGGCAATATCTCCTGTCAGGCCGTACTGGGCAAACGGGGCATCACGCGGCTGCGCGGCAATTGGGCCCAAGCCTGGGGCAAGCCGGTGATCCCGATGTTCCACCCTGCTTATTTGTTGCGACAAACCTCTGCCAAGCGACAGGCTTGGGCCGATTTGCTGGAATTGCGCGCACGCCTCAACAGTCAGAACTGACCTCCGCATCAAGGACCCTTGCCCATGAAAATCCTCGCATTTTCCGACTTGCATCTGGTCGAGAAGTTGGCCGCAGATCTGGTCACCGCCAGTGTCGGGGCGGATCTGGTGATTGGCGCTGGCGATTTCTGCAACACACGCCAAGGCCTGCCGCGCGCAATGGAGATGCTTGCCGGTATTGCTGCCCCCATGGTGGTGGTGCCCGGCAACGCCGAAAGCGCCGAAGAGCTCCATGGATGCGCCCTGCCCTTCATGACCGTGCTGCATGGTCAGGCCGCAGAGGTCGAAGGGCTGCGCATCTTTGGTCTTGGCGGTGGCATCCCGGAGACGCCCTTTGGCGATTGGTCCTTTGACCTTTCTGACCGCGCCGCAGCACGGGAATTGGCCAAAGCGGGCGAGATCGACATTCTGGTGACCCATTCGCCACCAAAAGACGCAGGCGATACCACGTCGGCGGGGCTGTCGATTGGTTCCGAAAGCATCCTCGCCGCGATCCAGACCTTGCAGCCGAAACTTGCGGTTTATGGCCATGTGCATGATTGCTGGGGCTATCGCGGTCAGATCGGGGCGACGCAATGCGCCAACCTTGGCCCGACGCCCAATTGGTTTGAGGTGTCGCGATGATTGCGCTCTCCACATTTGCCGCATTTGTCCCAGCCGCGCTCGCGCTCAACATCACCCCCGGTGCGGATATGATGTTCTGCCTCGGGCAAGGGCTGAAATCCGGCCCGCGCCCTGCCATTGCCGCAAGCCTTGGCGTGGCGGCGGGCGGCATGGTGCATGTGGCGCTGGCCGGGCTTGGCGTTGCGGCAGTGGTCGCAGCACGACCGGCGCTGTTTGATATCATCCGCTGGGTCGGCGTGGCCTATCTGCTCTATCTGGCGTGGGGCGCGATCATGCACCCCGGCGGCGCGCAGGCCCCCGGTCAGGCAGTGCGTGCATCACGCGCCTTTCGTGCCGGGCTGATGGTGAGCCTCACAAACCCAAAGGTGATCCTGTTCGTATTGGCATTCGTGCCGCAATTCATCCGACCTGAGGCCGGATCGGTGTTGGGTCAGTTCTTGGTGTTCGGCGCGATCATCGGACTGGGCGGAGTGATGATCAACGGCGGTGTTGGCGTCTTTGCCGGACGCGCGCGCGCACTCTTTGCCGGAGGCGGACGCGCCGCGCGTTGGATGAGCCGCATCACAGGTGGAATTTTTGCAGGCCTCGCAGTGCGGCTTGCGCTATTGGAAAGGGCCTGAAAGCCATGTCCCGTATTGATGACAGCAAGGAATTCATCCCGGTCCGTATCGCCATTCTGACGGTATCCGACAGCCGCAGCCTTGATGAGGATCGCTCGGGGCAAGTGTTGGTTGACCGACTTCAGGCCGCAGGCCACACCCTTGCCGCCCGCCAGATCCTGCCGGACGAGCGTGCCGACATCGCCGATCAATTGCGTCAATGGTGCGCAAACCCAGACGTGGATGTGGTGATCTCAACCGGCGGCACCGGACTTACGGGGCGTGATGTCACGGTAGAGGCGCATCGCGATGTCTATGAAAAAGAAATCGACGCCTTTGGCACCGTGTTCACCATTGTCTCGATGCAAAAAATCGGCACCTCAGCCGTACAAAGCCGCGCAACAGGCGGGGTTGCGCAGGGCACCTACCTCTTTGCGCTGCCCGGTAGCCCCGGTGCCTGCAAAGATGCCTGGGATGAAATTCTGCAAAAACAGCTCGATTACCGGCATCGCCCCTGCAATTTCGTAGAAATTATGCCCAGACTTGACGAACATTTGCGACGGAAATGATCTGCCGTCACGTATAAGAGCGTAAAGCATATGGTTCGTGCTATATTTGCGCGGTCTTTGCGTGACACACATCAGATGGCCAGCCGGGACGCACCCGGGCCAGCCGAAAGGGATGAGGATGCGATTTCTGCGACACAGCGTGACGGGGTTGTTCTTGCTTGGCCTCACGATTGCGCTGGCGCTTTTTGCGCTGCAACTGATCAGTTCAGCCATACAGGACAGCCTCGCAGAGGAGCGGCGCGCGCCGCCCGCACGCGAACGGGTGTTTGCGGTGAATGTGATCACGGCCTCACTGGGGGAAGAACGCCCTGAACTCACGGGATTTGGCCATGTTGAGAGCCGCCGCACGCTTGAACTGCGCGCCGCCGTCTCAGGCCGCGTCATTTCGCTGGCCGAGGGGTTTCAGGACGGCGGTCGCGTCACTGCGGGTGACACGCTGGTGGAAATCGACAAGGCCGACGCACAGGCCACGCTGGCCCGCGCCGAAGCAGACATGATGGATGCAGAAGCGGAGAGCCGCGATGCGGGACGCGCCCTTGGGCTTGCGATGGACGAGTTGGAAACCGCGCAAATGCAGGCCGAATTGCAGGAACGGGCTTATCAGCGGCAAGTGGACCTGAAATCTCGCGGCGTCGGCACCGAAGCCTCGGTTGAGGCGGCAGAGCTGACCGCCACCAGCGCTCGTCAGGCAGTGATCACCCGTCGTCAGGCCGTAAGTCAGGCCGAGGCCCGTGTGGATCAGGCACAAACACTCGTGGCGCGGGCACAAATCGCGCTGGACGAGGCGCAGCGCACCCTTGAAGACACCACCGTCACTGCGCCCTTCACCGGCACATTGCAAGCGGTGACGCTGGTCGAGGGGCGACTGGTCTCGGCCAATGAGATCTTGGCGCAACTGGTTGACCCGGACCTGCTGGAGGTCGCCTTTCGCGTCTCCACGGCACAATATGCGCGGCTGCTAGAGGACACTGGCCAGCTTATCCCGGCGGAGGTCACTGTGACACTGGACGCTGCCGGTGCTGGGATCGAGGCGAAGGGCATGCTTGTGCGGGCCAGTGGTGCGGTCGGGGATGGCCAGTCCGGACGTCTGATTTATGCTCGCCTGGACAATGCGACCGGCTTTAAACCCGGCGATTTTGTCACCATTACGGTACGAGAGCCGGTGATCGCCAATCTGGCCCGGTTGCCTGCCTCAGCGATGGATTCGCGTCAAACCGTTCTGGTTTTGGGCGATGATGATCGTCTTGAGGAGGTGCAGGTGGAATTGGTGCGCCGTCAGGGAGATGAGATCCTCGTGCGTGGTGATGGGTTGAATGGTCGCCAAGTGGTCACCGGACGCACCCCCTTGCTGGGTGCCGGTATTAAGGTCCGCCCCCTGACCAAGGGCGCGGACAACGCCGTGCAAGCGGTGGAACCTGACCTCATTGAGCTGACAGATGAACGCCGCGCCCAGTTGAAAGCCATCGTTACCGATAATGGCCGTATGCCAAGCGCGGTGAAAACCCGTGTGCTGGCGCAGCTTGATCAGCCGCGAGTTCCTGTCACGCTTATCGATCGAATTGAACAAAACAGGGGCGGCTGAGGGGCGACCTTAGCCGCAAGTCCACCGTTCGCCGTGGGGCAGACCCTCATAAGCGACAGCAACAGGTGAATTCTCATGGCGAGCAAATCGACCGAAAAGGCCAGCGGCATCCTGAGCTATTTCACCCGCCACCGCACGGCGGCGAACCTGTTGCTGATGCTCCTTCTGGTGTTGGGCGCAGCTGCAATTCCCAATATGCGGGCACAGTTCTTTCCCGATGTGATTGTGGAATCCGTCGATGTTTCCATCGTCTGGGAAGGTGCGGGTCCAGAGGATGTCGACAGCGCCATCGTACAGGCGCTGGAGCCTGCCTTGCTGGCCGTCGACGGTGTGGAGGACACACGATCATCCTCGCGCGAGGGACGCGCGGTGATCGACATCGACTTTGAACCCGGCTGGGACATGGCGCGCGCCACCGATGATGTGCAAAACGCGGTCGATGCGGTCACCACCCTGCCCGAAGACGCCGAAGATCCGGAGGTCGAGCGCGCGATCTGGCGTGACCGCGTCACCGATATTGTCATCACAGGCCCGGTCGGGGCGCAGCAACTGGGGCTGTTGGCGGATGAGCTGATCCTGCGGCTTTTTGAGGTCGGTGTCACCCGCACCACCATTCGCGGTGTCGCCGCCCCCCGCACCATTGTCGAGGTGCCATCCAGCCAGCTCATTGCCCATGATATAACCATGGCGGAGATTGCGTCGGTGATCGCCGCCGAGGTGGAGATCAACCCGGCGGGCGAGGTCGAGGGCGCAAACGCCCGCGTGCGCACCGGCACCCAGAAACGCACACCCGAGGAACTGGAGGCGGTTGTCCTGCGCTCCGAGACGGATGGATCAGCGCTGACGATTGGAGATGTGGCCACGATCCGGGTCGAGGGCGTGGATCGCCAGCGCAGCTACTTTGTCGGCGACAACCGGGCCATGTCGATCCGGGTGGACCGCTCTGATCAGGGGGATGCGATCAAGATCCAGCGACAGGTCGAGGACGTCGTGGCCGAGATGAACCTGTCACTGCCGCAGGGGGTGGAGGTCTCACTTATTCGCACCCGCGCGGAGGCAATCACCGGGCGGCTCGATATTCTGGTCGACAACGGTCTGATGGGCCTCGGGCTGGTGGTGATCCTGCTGTTTTTGTTCCTCAATGCCCGCATTGCATTCTGGGTGGCCGCTGGCATCCCGGCGGCGATGTTTGCCGCCATTGCGCTGATGTATATTGGCGGGCTGACGATCAATATGATCTCACTCTTTGGTCTGATTATCACGCTGGGGATCGTGGTGGATGATGCCATCGTGGTGGGCGAACACGCGGATTTTCGCGCCCGCCGCCTGGGCGAGCCGCCAATGATCGCCGCCGAAAATGCCGCCCGGCGCATGGCGATGCCGGTCTTTGCCGCGACGCTTACGACCGTGATCGCCTTTTTTGGTCTGACCGCGATTGGCGGGCGGTTTGGCGAGTTGATCGCCGACATTCCCTTTACCGTCATTGCGGTGCTGGCGGCGAGCCTGATGGAGTGTTTCCTGATCCTGCCCAACCATATGGCGCACGCCCTGGCCCACACCAGCGAGCGGCATTGGTATGACGCGCCAAACCGGGTGGTGAACCGAGGCTTTCGCTGGTGCCGGGACCGGTTGTTCCGGCCACTGATGGTCGGTGTGGTCCGGGCGCGTTACGTGGTGGTGGCGGGTGCCTTTGTGCTGTTGGCCAGCCAGATGGCGCTGTTCATCAAGGGCGATGTCACTTGGCGGTTCTTCAACGCGCCAGAGCGGGCATCGGTGTCCGGCAATTTTGCCATGGTCGAAGGTGCCACACGCGCCGACACGCTGGAACAGATGCGCGAATTCCAACGCACGGTTGAGGCCCTGGGAGCGGAATATGAGGAACGCTATGGCCGCAATCCGGTCGATTTTGTCATGGCCGAAGTGGGCGGTAACACGGGCCGGGGCCTTGCAGGGACAGAAACCAAGGACAGAGACCTCTTGGGTAGCATCGCGATCGAGCTGATCGATGCGGACCTGCGCCCCTATTCGAGCTTTGCCTTTGTGGGCGAGTTGCAGGAACGCGTGGTGCAATTGCCCCTGACCGAGGTGGTGTCCTTCCGTGGCTGGCGCTCCGGTCCCGGCGGCGATGCGCTGGACGTGCAGTTCTATGGCGCCGATGTCACCACGCTGAAGGCCGCCGCAGAAGATCTGAAAGCCGCGCTGACCCGCTATCCAGAGGTCTCGGCGGTGGAGGACAACCTCGCCTATGACAAGGAAGAGCTGGTTCTGGATCTGACACCGCAGGGGCAGGCGCTCAATTTCACTATTGAAAACCTTAGTCAGGCTCTGCGGCGGCGCCTGAACGGGATCGAGGCCGCCACCTACCCGGACGGGCCACGCTCCGCCCAGATCCGGGTGGAACTGCCCGAAGGGGAGCTGACAGCGGACTTTCTGGAACGCACGCAAATGCGCGCGCCGTCAGGGATTTATGTGCCTCTCGCGGATATCGTGACCGTCAGCCAGCGCACCGGTTTTTCAACCGTCCGGCGCGAAAACGGGGTGCGGCTGATTTCCGTTACCGGCGACATCTCCGAGGATGATCCGGTGCAGGCCGAGGCCATCATCGCGGCGCTGGAAACCGAGATCCTGCCCAAGATCGCCGAGGAACGTCAGATCGAGTTCCGTCTGTCTGGCCTCAGCGAGCAGGAGGACGAGTTCCTCAGCGATGCGCGCACCGGGCTGATCCTGTGCCTCACCGGGATTTATCTGGTGCTGTGCTGGATCTTCTCCAGCTGGACGCGCCCGATTGTGGTGATGGCGATCATCCCGTTTGGCCTCGTCGGGACCATCTGGGGCCACCATCTGTGGGAGCTGCCGATGAGCATGTTCACCGTCGTGGGACTCTTGGGGATGACAGGGATCATCATCAACGATTCCATCGTGCTGGTCTCGACCATTGACGAATACGCGCAGGAGCGCGGGTTGATCCCGTCGATCATAGATGGGGCGGCGGACCGGTTGCGGCCGGTGATGCTGACCACGCTGACCACGGTGCTGGGGCTCGCACCGCTGATGTATGAGACCTCGCAACAGGCGCAGTTTCTGAAGCCCACGGTCATCACGCTGGTCTATGGCCTTGGATTTGGCATGTTCCTCGTGTTGCTCGTGGTGCCCGCATTGGTGGCGATACAGGCCGACATTGCCCGTCCGATGCAGTCGCTGAAGCGGGCCATGGCCGCCGGGCAACATGCCGGGGCACGCCGCTTGCGGGCGCTGATCGCGCTTAGCGGGATTGTGCAACTTGTGTGGTTGGCCTGTACACTGGGCTGGACCATGGCAACGGGTCTGCTGCCTGCGGTGCTGCGCAAAGCACTGCCATGGATGACGGATATAGACCCCCTCCGGGCCGCGCTGCTTTTGTGCCTCGGCGGTATGATGATCTTGGCGTTGCTAACTTATGTAATCGGCGCGTTGGGAGCCACGCGGGGCTCTTCTCGCCAAGCAATCTGAGCCAGTCGCGCCAGGTCCGCCACCCGGTCCAGCAGCTCAAGGCCCAAGTCCTCGATCCGCACAACCGGGACCCAACGAGCCTCCAGCGCGTCATCATCGGGCACCGGCTGGCCAGACATATAATGGCACAGCGTCGCCACGAGAAAATACTGCCCGCCAACCGTGCCATCGGCATTGCGCGGGATCACGTCGAGCGTCATCAACTGCGCGCCGGGCTCTGCGATAACGCCGGTTTCTTCAAAAAGCTCCCGCGCGGCGGCCTCGGCGGCTGTTTCGCCCAGTTCCACGTGACCACCGGGAAACCCCCATGTGCCCGCATTGGGCGGGTTCTTGCGCTTCACAAGGATCACGCAATCCTCACCCTCGATATGGGTGCAAACCACCCCAAGAGCACCAAGGATCGGTCGGCGCGGTGGGGCCGGGGTAATATCAGTCATCAGGATAAGGGCCTTCTGTCGACACAAAGGACGCGGCGACAACATGGACTTGGCAAGAACCAAGCCTTTAGCCCGAAGTGCAGCCCCGGATGTCTACCGCATGTGATTTGCCCAGCACCGTAAAGCGCAGGGCGGAGCGGTCAACCGCAATGGGGCCGTTGCTTGCAGGCAAAAGCTCGGCCTCGGCCACCAATTCGCGACCTTCGCGCCAGGATTTGGTCTCTGTCGCAACCAAAGCACCCCCCCCTTCGATCACCGCGTATTCCTCACCCCCCGCAGAGGGCATGGAAATCCGAGCCGACACTTTCATACCATAAGGCGTTGGCGAAAGGTGACAGGTCACACCGCGCACCTGAGCCTCGGCCGCCGTGTAGGGCCGCGCAGCCAGTGCCGCGGCAATCGCGGGATGGCGTCCGGCGGCGAGGTCGGCGCGATGGTCAAAGCGCAGTTCGGACGGGATGCAAACATCCTTACACAGACCCAACTCCATCCGGCCCTTGATACGGATGGGTTGGCCCGGTGTCTTGGGGGTGATTTCAATCGGAAGCACCAGTTCATCGTGATACCCGATGGTGCGCATTCCAGAGGTCAGGAACACCTCGGGCGTGGGCCATGTGATGCGCAGATCGGCGACGTTGCGCGACCCTTGCCAGTTAAACTGCGGCGGAATGCCCGCATCGCCCGGCGCGCGCCAGTAGGTTTTCCACCCCTCCGCAAGCCGCAGACGCAAAGCGCCCATATAGCGACCATTCTGCGTCGGGCCACCATCCAGCACCTCAATCGAGACAAGCTTATCCAGATTTTCACGCGCCGAGGCGATGCCCGGAGCCACAAACAAAGTGGCACAGGCAAGCAAAGCAGGCGCGAGGCAGGAGCGAAGTATTGAAATCATGTCCGAAGCTATTGCCGCTTGCGTCGTTAAAGCCAAGTCACAACCCAGAGAGGCGCGCGTAAAATAACTCAATCGTGACATGGAAAGTGAATTTCCCAGAGGCGGTGGCAGGGTTGCAAGTGTCGCGCCTGCGCGTCATGCTGGGTGGAAAGGCCACGCGCCGCAACAGAGGCAGTCACATGGAACTGACAGGTAAGTTGCTGATCGCTATGCCGGGAATCGGGGATCCCCGGTTTGACAACTCGGTGGTATTCCTGTGTTCGCACGGGGATGAGGGAGCGATGGGGCTGATCATCAACAAGCTCGCGCCCGGCGTGGCGCTGCAAACCCTGATGGATCAGCTTGAAATCGATATCGAACCCGCCATCGCAAGTGCGCCCGTCTATTTTGGCGGACCAGTGGAAACGCAGCGCGGATTTGTGCTGCACTCGGATGAATATATCTCCACTGTCAATTCGCTGCCGGTAAAGCCCGGATTTTCCATGACCGCGACATTGGATGTTCTGGAAGACATCGCAGAAGGACGCGGGCCTGAGCGGTATCTCGTGATGCTGGGCTATGCGGGCTGGGGGCCGGGACAGTTGGAGGACGAGATCGCGCAAAACGGCTGGCTTACCACGGATGCCGAGCCGGAAATGATCTTTACCGATACTGCGGACACCAAGTGGGAGGCGGCGCTGGCCAGTCTGGGTGTGACCCCGCTGAACCTGTCGATGGATGCGGGCCATGCCTGAGATCTTGGCCACTGACGACAGACAAAACTCGCGACCGTAGCGCTCCCGCCCGTCGGATCTGCAACAAAGATGCATTCCCTCCCGTTGGGCCGGGCGCCGCTGACGCGGCGCGCATCCTGGCGCACGGCTGGCCTCTCTAAAGACAATTTTTGAAGAGCCGCCCACGCGGTCCTGACCACCGCTTGCCCCATAGGCACAGCCCTCTTATAAGGGCCGAAACAGCGCGGAGTTCGCCCATGCAGCCCCCCTCTTTCGACCAGTCTCACCTCCTCGGGATCGAGCCGCTTCGGCCACATGAGATCACCGCCATTCTGGATCTGGCCGAAGACTATGTAGCGCTGAACCGGCAGACAGAGAAACACTCCGAGGCGCTGGCGGGTCTCACCCAGATCAATATGTTCTTTGAGAATTCCACCCGCACGCAGGCCAGTTTCGAGCTGGCGGGCAAGCGTCTGGGCGCGGATGTGATGAACATGGCGATGCAGGCGTCCTCGATCAAAAAGGGCGAAACCCTGATCGACACCGCTATGACGCTGAATGCCATGCACCCGGATCTGCTGGTGGTGCGCCATCCGCATTCCGGCGCGGTAGATCTCTTGGCGCAAAAGGTGAACTGTGCGGTGCTGAACGCCGGCGACGGGCGGCATGAACATCCGACGCAAGCGCTGCTGGATGCGCTGACAATCCGGCGCGCCAAAAGGCGGCTGCACCGGCTGAACATCGCCATTTGCGGTGATGTTACCCACTCGCGGGTGGCCCGGTCGAACCTGATCCTGCTGGGCAAGATGGAAAACCGCATCCGCCTGATCGGCCCACCCACATTGGTGCCGCAGCAATTCGCGGAGTTTGGCGCCGAAATCTATGACGACATGCGCGAAGGGCTAAAGGACGTCGATGTGGTCATGATGCTGCGCCTGCAAAAGGAGCGTATGGACGGCGGTTTCATCCCCTCGGAACGCGAATATTTCTACCGCTACGGGCTGGATGCCGAAAAGCTGGCGCTGGCCAAACCCGACGCTATCGTCATGCACCCCGGCCCGATGAATCGCGGCGTGGAGATCGACGGCACCATCGCTGATGACATCAAACGCTCCGTCATTCAGGAACAGGTGGAGATGGGTGTGGCCGTGCGCATGGCCGCGATGGATCTGCTGGCGCGCAACCTGCGCAGCACCCGTCAGGCCGAGGCGTCCTGAGCGCGATGAGTGATGTGATCGAAATCCCTAAGGGCGCCCGCGATCAGGTGCTGGTCTTTGCCCTCGACATGCCGGTGGAGCAGGCAAAATTCCTGCGCGACGAAGATGGCGCATTGGCGCAAGTGTTGGGACTGCCTGCACTGGACATGACGCAAGCGGAGATCTTCCCCGTCGAGGACCTCGAAGGTCTGGGGCTGCTGGGGTATCTGCGCGAGGGCATGGGGGTCTCGGAGGCCGATCTTTCCGACCACGGCATGGCGCTGGATGGTCTCAGCGGCTGGGTCCTGGTGCTGCGCGCCCGCGCCTTTGACGGGGCAGAGACCCGACTGACCCCGGCCAGCAGCCTCATGTTGGTGGCGCGTCTCGGCGAGGTCAAAACCGACTGGTCCTCCACCGGCGCGATCCCTAGTGACGCGGCCCAGCCGTCCCTGCGCACATCGCCCCGCGACGCCCGCAACCGTGCCCGGCGCATCGGGGCGTCCTTGTTTGCAGTGGTGATGCTGCTGATTTTTCTGCTGATCTGGGCGCTGGCCACATGACCGCGCCCTGCTCCCCCGCCCGCCCGACATTTGCGAAGGACCCGGTCTGATGACGACGCTTTTCCTCAACGCCCGCCTGATCGACCCCGAAGCAGGCAGCGATGCCCCCGGCAGCCTGTTGGTACAGCATGGCCGTATCCTTGCCCGGTCCGATCAAAGTGACAAAGCCGCGTTTCTTGCTGCGCATAACCTGAACACAGCCGATGTGCAGATAGTAGACTGCCACGGCAAATGCCTTGCGCCGGGGATCGTCGATATTGGCGTCAAGGTCTGCGAGCCGGGCGAGCGTCACAAGGAAAGCTATAAATCCGCGGGGCTTGCGGCGGCGGCAGGTGGCGTGACCACAATTGTCACCCGTCCCGATACCACCCCCTGCATTGACAGCCCGGAGACGCTGGAATTCGTCACCCGCCGCGCACAGGCCGACGCCCCCGTCAATGTGTTGCCCATGGCCGCGCTCACCAAGGGGCGCGAGGGGCGCGAGATGACCGAGATCGGCTTTTTGCTGGACGCGGGTGCCGTGGCCTTTACCGACTGCGACCACGTGGTCACCAGCACCAAGGTTTTCTCGCGCGCGCTGACCTATGCCAGGAGTTGCGGCGCGCTGGTGATCGCCCATCCGCAAGAGCCAGGCCTGTCGGCGGGCGCTGCCGCGACCTCTGGCAAATTCGCAGCGCTCCGCGGACTTCCGTCGGTCTCTCCCATTGCGGAGCGGATGGGGCTCGACCGCGACATTGCGCTGCTGGAAATGACCGGTGCCAAATACCACGCGGATCAAATCACCACGGCGCGCGCGCTGCCTGCGCTGGAGCGCGCCAAGGCCAACGGGATCGACATCACGGCGGGCACCTCGATCCACCACCTGACGCTGAATGAGCTGGACGTGGCCAATTATCGCACCTTCTTCAAGGTGAAGCCGCCGCTGCGCTCCGAAGAGGATCGCCTCGCCGTGGTCGAGGCCGTGCGCACTGGTCTGATTGACGTGATCTCGTCGATGCACACGCCGCAGGACGAAGAGAGCAAGCGACTGCCGTTTGAAGAGGCCGCCGCCGGGGCGGTGGCGCTGGAAACGCTGCTGCCGGCGGCGCTGCGCCTCTATCATGCGGAGCTTTTGGATCTGCCGACGCTGTTTCGGGCGATGTCCCTGAACCCCGCAACGCGGCTTGGTCTTGCGTCTGGCCGCTTGAGCGCAGGCGCGCCTGCGGATCTGGTGCTGTTTGACCCGGACGCACCGCTGGTTTTGGACCGTTTCAAACTACAGTCCAAATCCAAGAACACGCCGTTTGACACCCAGCAGATGCAGGGCCGCGTGTTGGCCACCTATGTGGCGGGTGAACCCGTCTATCGGAAGGACGCGTGATGTTGCCTGCGCTTGAGACCGCCCTGCCGATGCTCCTGATGTGGGGTGTGATCGGCTATCTTCTGGGTTCCATTCCCTTTGGCATGGTGATCACTCGGGCCTTTGGACTGGGCAATCTGCGCGAAATCGGATCGGGCAATATCGGCACTACCAACGTGCTGCGCACCGGAAGCAAAGCCGCCGCGGCAGCGACGCTCTTTCTGGATGGCGGCAAGGGCGCGGCGGCAGTGCTACTGGCGCGTGCTCTGGCGGGCGAGGATGCGGCGCAACTGGCCGGGTTGTTGGCCTTTGTCGGGCATTGCTTCCCGGTCTGGCTGGGGTTCAAGGGCGGCAAGGGTGTTGCAACTTTCCTCGGGCTCTTGCTGGCTATCGCCTGGCCGGTGGGCATCGCCTGTTGCATGACGTGGCTTGCACTGGCGCTGCTGCGGCGAATTTCGTCACTGGCGGCGCTCTGTGCGACTGTGGCGGCTCCGATCTGGTGTCTGGTCCTGGGTTACCCTTCGACCGTTGCGCTCTCGATCGTCCTCACGCTGGTGATCTTTTGGCGGCACAAGGACAACATCGCGCGACTGCTAGCGGGGACCGAGCCAAAGATTGGCCAGAAATAACGCCACCCAGCGTATACACCGTTGATTTTCAAAGCCCTGCCCTCATGGGCGGGGCTTTTCACATTGCGCTCACAGAATTGTTTTGCCGCAGCAGCGCAGGTCGACCTTGCGCCGGTGCACAGACAAATTGAGTTGTTTTGCATGTGATCAGACCCTTCCCCAAATCGTCGGTGTGGCGGCACTCACCCGCCCAACTCACACAGGATTTTAAGCACCTGTCCCTTTTCACACATCCCCCCGGGTGCATTTCGGCCCCGGACAGATCAAAAGGTTCAAATCGATGACCAAGACAACATCCCTGACCAAATCCCTCCTCGGCGGTCTCGCCTTCTCTGTGGCGCTGGCAACTGCCTCCTTCGCTGCGGGCGTTGACGTGAACGCCTCATCCACTGGCCTTGCGATGCAGGGCTTCGACCCGGTCGCCTATTTCACCGAAGGGGAGGCCAACAAGGGCAGCTACAAGCTGACCGCAACGCATGACGAGGCGACCTACTGGTTCACGTCTGAGGAAAACAAAGCCCTGTTCGAAGCCAACCCGGAGGCCTATGTGCCCGCTTATGGTGGCTACTGCGCTTTCGGCGCCGCAATGGGCTTTAAATTCGATGGCGACCCGCATCAGTGGAAGATCGTTGACGATGTGCTGTACCTGAACCTTTCCAAGGACATTCAGGAACGCTGGGTCACCGATATTCCGGGCTACATCGAAAAAGCAGATGTGAACTGGGAAAACATCGAAGACGCTGATCCCGCAGAATTGCTGCAATAAGACGGCGCGCGCCACTCACACCCACGACATGAAAACGGGCGACAGGATATACTGTCGCCCGTTCTTTGCACACTGACACCGGAGGGAACGGTGAACAGGGCGCTTATTTCGATGCGAGACGCTCGACCGCTTCGGCTGTACGCTTGGTATTGTTGTAGATACCCAGCGCCAAATAGAGCGAACCACCAATCAAGATGACATAGAGTGTGCCGCCGACGAGCACGCCAAGCGCCGGCAAAATGCCACCTGCACTGGGCTCGATTAGAGCGACAACAGTGCCGCCCAATACGAGCAGCAGCAACAAAACCATCACGACGCCAACAAGTTTCTCGAATGCAGAGATAAAGAAATTGCCCATTTGAACACCTTTCAGAGCGATAGATTGAGCGCTCTCTTAAGGGGCCGCCTGTCATCTCACAAGAATCGGATTAGGGGGAAAAACGCCCCTTAATCGTCACCACCAACGCGAGGTTTCGCCGCGCCGCCAGGACAACAGGGGCAAGAAAAAGGGGCGTCTCAGCGGCGCCCCTTTTGCATTATCGATATTGAGATGCGCAAGACATCAATAACTATAGTCTGCGTAGATCCGGCTCAGATCACCGTTCCAGTCGCCGTTGTAACGATCCAGCAATTCATCCGCCGGAACCTTCCCGCTCTCGACGCTTTCGCGCAGGGCGTTCAGGAAATGTGTCTCATCCGGCACCAATCCGCCTGCACCTTGGCGTGCGCGGGCCTTCAGCCCGGCCTCGGAGATCGCCAGAACCTCGCGGGCAAGATCATGCATCTTGAGTGTGCCAACCTCGGCCTGCAGCCCTTTGACCGACGCCTCAACGCGCAGGCTCTCGCGGGTCTGCGCATCCCAGCCTTTGACAAGATCCCAAGCCGCATCCAAAGAGGTTTGATTGTACATCAGTCCCACCCAGAAGGCGGGCAGCGCACAAAGGCGTCGCCACGGGCCACCATCGGCACCACGCATCTCCATGTATTTCTTGATCCGCGCCTCTGGGAATGCGGTCGTCAGGTGATCCGCCCAATCGCTCAGCGTCGGTGTTTCGCCCGGCAGCGCGGGCAGCTCTCCTTTGAGGAAATCCCGGAAAGACTGGCCCAAAGCGTCGATATATTTGCCATCACGGTAGACAAAATACATCGGCACATCGAGCGCATAATCGGCGTAACGCTCAAACCCCATGCCATCTTCAAACACGAAAGGCAGCATGCCCGTACGGGCATCATCCAGATGCCGCCAGATGTGGCTGCGCCAGGATTTCAGCCCATTGGGCTTGCCCTCAAAGAAGGGAGAGTTGGCAAAGAGCGCGGTGGCCACCGGCTGCAAGGCCAGAGCCACGCGCAGCTTCTGCACCATGTCGGCTTCGGAAGCGAAATCGAGATTCACCTGCACGGTGCAGGTGCGCCGCATCATCGCGCGCCCCATGGTGCCGACGCGCTCCATGTAGTCGTTCATCAGCGTGTAACGCCCCTTGGGCATCAAGGGCATTTCTTCGTGTTGCCAGATCGGCGCAGCACCAAGACCGATAAAGCCAACTCCGATCTCATCAGCGATGTCTTTTACTTCGCGCAGGTGAGTGTTCACCTCGTCGCAGGTCTCATGGATAGTCTCTAGCGGCGCCCCCGACAGCTCCAGCGCGCCGCCGGGTTCTAGGCTGACGTTCGCCATGTCCTTAGTGAGGCCAATCAGCTTGCCCCCCTCGGTGACCGGGTCCCAGCCGTGCCGATCGCGCAGCCCTTCAAGCACCGCCTGAATCGAGCGCTTACCTTCATAGGGCAGCGGCTTCAGCGTATCCTTGCAGTAGCCGAATTTTTCATGCTCGGTACCGATCCGCCAGTCATTGCTGGGTTTGCAGCCCGCTTCCATATACTCCGCCAGTTGAGCATGGCTTTCGATTGGTCCGCCGCCGGACTGAGGAATGGACATGGGTAGGCCCCCTTCGTAGGTCGCCGCCAAGGGCAGGCGTGGCATTTCTGACAAAGGGCACGGGGCCCGGGGTTAAAGTCGTGATGCGAAATCGCGCCAGTGTCAATGCAGCCGATACTGGCTGCGCGGCTCTGGTGATCGCTGCCATATCACGACTTGATGAGGACCTTTGTGATGCAGTTCACTTAACATGCGTTCTGTCTTCAACCCCGGCAGGCTGGCAAACACATCAAACAACGCCTCTGCTCCGGCAGCTGTCACCGGGATTGCCAGCGGTGACTGACCGGGCTGTTCCAGCACCCAATGCGACGGCCGCGCTGTATGGTCGAGCCGCAAGGTCTCAATCTCAGAACGCGCCACTGCACCGCCAGTGAGCGGTCCGAAATAGCTGATTTGCCCTTCGGTGACCTGCACCACGCCCGGCCCGCCAGAGCCGAGCCGGAACCGCATTCGCTGCGCGCCGACCACCCCAAGCACCAGCGCTAATGCGACACAGGCCCAACCGTTGATCTGCATCAGACCTATGCCCCAGATGGCCCAACGAAGCCCCAGCAACAGCAGCGCCAATGCCCCAAGAAGCTCGCGCCAGCGCCACAAAAAGGCCTGTGCTTCTGGTCGAATGAAACTCATGTGCATCTCCTCACATGGCCTGCGCGGATCTGCGCAGGTCTCGCAAACAGCACCAGCGCAAACGTCCCCGCCCGGCGAAAACCGATAGAGCGATAAGCGCGCGCTGCTTCTTCACTGGCGGCAAAGAGCACCCCTTGCGTTGCGCCGCGTGCACGCGCTTCCAACATATGCCGACCGACGACGCGGCGCGCGTAGCCCCGACCACGCAACGCAGGCGGCGTATAGACCCCGCCGACCTGCACCGCCTCGGCAAACGCAGTATTATGTCCGGCCATTGCAACCGGGCGACCCTCCACCAACAACACGCGGTGGCTGTCTCTGGCAATATACTGTGCGATGTCACGGCGCGCCTTTTCCTGTGCTTGATCAGGAGACGCATTCACCGCTTCGACCTCATAGGCAGCGCGCCATTCCTCAATCAGCGCGCGAGGCGCATCCGCGAGGGGAATGATGTTCTCATCGGGGCGGATTTCCACCGCGAGTTCCGCCATATCAAGTACAAAACCTGGCTCATCACGATCCAACTGGCACGGATGATCTTGCAACCCGTTGGCCGCAATAAAGCTGCGCACCTGTGCAGCATTTCCGATCACCGCTGTCACCTCGCGCGATCCCAGAAGCTGGCCCGCGTCTTGCCATTCCGCGTCGCCGCAACCCGGTGCCATCATCATAACAGATCCGGTATTGGTGATGGCAAAGACGCCATCTCGGGCCTCTCGCACCCAAAGCGTCAACCCGTGTGGATGATCAGAACCAAAGCCGTGATCGCGCAGGTTGCCGATCAGGAACATGGAGCCTTCGATATGCGCAAACAGCAGCACTTCGATCCAGTCAAGATCAGACCGATTTGCCGCACGCCATCCCATCACCAGTCTCCTAATGCCCGCTGCCAAAGGGTCATGGCCGCCACCGCCGCCGTATCTGCCCGCAAAATACGTGGTCCGAGACTGACCACATGCGCCTGCGGCATGGCCTGCAGACGTTTGCGCTCCGCATCTGAAAAACCACCCTCCGGCCCGATCAGGATCGCCCAAGGGCCGGAAACTGTGGGCGGGTTTTCGGACTGGACAGCATCGAGAAACAACCGCTGCCCCACCTCGGCCTCGTCACAGAACATCAACTGGCGGTCTTCGGGCCATTGGTCCAGCAAGGCGGATAGCTTTTGCAAATCCGCCACCTCTGGCACATAGGTGCCGCCGCATTGCTCGGCCGCCTCGACCGCATGGGCCTGCAGGCGATCCTGACGGATGCGTTCGGAATTTGTGAAATCCGTCGCTACAGGCAAAATTCGGGCGGCACCCATTTCGGCGGCTTTCTCGACGATGAAATCGGTGCGCGCTTTTTTGATGGGTGCAAAGATCAGCCACAAATCCGGCGGCAACTGCAAGGGTTTGGACTGCTCCACGCAAGCCAACACGCCGCTGCGCTTGCTGGCTTCTGCTACCTCGGCCTGCCATTCCCCATCGCGCCCATTAAAAAGCGCAACCCGCGCACCAACAGCCAGTCGCATCACCCCAAACAGATAATGCGCCTGATCGCGGTCCAGAGGAACCGTTTGCCCTGCCCCCAAGGGGTGATCTACATACAGTCTGACTTTAGCATTCATGAGGTCCTACATATGCAAGGCCAGTCGCCAACACCAGATGGACGTGTCGCGGATGCGGTAAAAGACAATTGGGTCGATATCTACGCCCCTGCCTGGACCCGCCCCTATCTGCGCCTGAGCCGTGCGGATCGGCCAATCGGCACGTGGCTTTTGCTGCTGCCCTGCTGGTGGGGGCTCGCTCTGGCAATGATCGCAGGACAGAACGCACGCTGGGAAGATCTGTGGATCTTTGTCGCCTGCGGGCTGGGCGCGTGGTTGATGCGTGGGGCGGGCTGCACATGGAACGACATCACCGACCGCGATATCGATGGTGGTGTCGAACGCACACGGTCGCGCCCAATCCCCTCTGGTCAGGTCACGGTCAGGGGCGCGCTGGCATGGATGGCGTTGCAGTCGCTGATCGCCTTTGGCATCTTGCTGACCTTTAATCAGGCCGCAGTCGCCATGGGCATTCTGGCCCTGTTCCCGGTTGCAATCTATCCCTTTGCCAAACGATTCACCTGGTGGCCGCAGGTATTTTTGGGGCTTGCGTTCAACTGGGGCGCGATGCTGGCGTGGGTGGCCCATAGTGGCCGCTTGGACTGGCCTGCCGTGGTTTTATATGCCGCTGGCATGGCGTGGACGCTATTTTATGACACCATTTACGCGCATCAGGACACCGAAGACGATGCGCTGATCGGGGTAAAATCCACCGCAAGACTGTTTGGAACTGAAACACCGACTTGGCTGCGTCGCTTTATCGTCGCAACTGTGAGCCTGATGGCGCTTTCGATCATTATGGCGGTCCAACCTACGGCTTCGGTGCTCGCATTGGCACTCTCGCTCTGTGCGCCTTGGGCGATGGGCTGGCATATGACGTGGCAATTGCGTGCCTTTGATGCCGATAATAATGACCGGCTCCTGTCGCTGTTTCGCCTCAACCGCGACACCGGCTTGATTCCGCTCATTTTCCTTGGGTTGGCATTGTTTGCATAACTGCGACCACCGGCATGATTGATCCACAGCCGATGGCCTTGTAAGACCGTTAACGACGAAACTACCGGAATTCCTTACCTCATGCGCATATCCTCGTTTCTGATCCCCACCGCTGCCTTTGCCGGTGCAGCCGGCCTTAGCTTGGTGGTTGCGGGATTTGCTGCGACGGCGCTGGAGAACAATTCAGAAATCGTGGTACGCCGCACCTTGGATAAGGCAGGGTTTTCCTGGGCTGAAGTGGTCGCAGACGGCCTGCGTGTGGAACTTTCGGGCGAAGCCCCGGATGAGGCCAAGCGGTTTGCAGCCATCTCCAAGGTAGGCACGGTGGTGGACGCTGCGCGGATCATTGACCTGATGGAGATCACCCCTTCCAAAGGCATCGCCCCGCCCCGGTTTTCGACCGAGATCCTGCGCAACGACGCCGGAATTTCCATCATCGGCCTGATCCCAAGCGCCAGCGATCATAGCGCGCTTGTCCGCAAACTGAGCGCAATTCGTGGCAATCCTGAGGTCACTGATTTTGTTGAGACGGCGGATTATCCGATGCCCAAGGGCTGGAATGACGCCATGGCCTATGCGCTCAAGGCACTGGCCCTCCTGCCGCGCACCAAAATCTCTGTCGAGGCCGGGGTTGTGCGGATCACCGCCATTGCAGATAGCCCAGAGGCAAAAGAAAAGCTCGAAACAGACCTCAACCGGATGCTGCCCCCGACCGTGCATGTCACGCTCGATATTGCGGCGCCGCGCCCGGTTATCTCGCCCTTTACACTGCGCTATGTTCTAGGCCCTGACGGCGGACGCTTTGACGCCTGCTCTGCAGAGAGCGAGGAAAGCCGGTTGCGTATTCTGCAAGCGGCTCAAGACGCAGGCCTGCGACGCCAAAGCGACTGCACCATTGGCCTTGGTGTGCCCTCTGCGAGTTGGTCTCGCGCCGTGGAAAGCGGTTTGAAGGCGCTCACAGAACTGGGGCAAGGTTCGATCACCTTCTCCAATGGCGAGGTGACGCTTGTTGCTGCCCAAGGCACGGCACAAGGGGTGTTTGATCACGTAGTTGGCGAGCTGGAAAGCGCATTGCCGCAGGTCTTCGTCCTGCATGCCGTGCTGCCCGAACCCGAAGAGAAAAACCCCGACCTTACACCAGAATTCACCGCCACCCTCAGCCCCGAGGGGCAGGTTCAACTGCGCGGCCGGCTCAGCGACAATGCACAGCGGCGCACTGTAGACAGCTACGCCAAAGCGCGGTTTGGCAGTGGGTCGGTCTATCTGGCGACCCGCAACGCACCTGATCTACCCGGCGTCTGGCCGATTCGGGTGCTGGCGGCCCTTGATGCCTTGGCGCAGCTGGAACGTGGCTCTGTTACTGTCACGCCGGAACTGGTCGCCGTGCGTGGGATGAGCCATCAAGAAAACGCCAGCGCCGAAATTGCACGGATGCTTTCTGATAAACTGGGCGAAGCCGAGGATTACGAACTCGACATCACCTATGAGGCCCCGCCCGAGCCAGATGACCAGTTAATGGCGCCTGCCCTGTGTGAGGCGGAGCTGGCCGCGATCCAACGCGCCGACAAAATCGCTTTTGAACCCGGATCGGCCACAGTTGCTGCCGACAGCGCGCGGGTGATCGACAAAATCGCCAAGCTCTTGCAGCAATGCGGCGAGATACCGCTCGAAATTCAGGGACACACAGATAGCCAAGGCCGTGAGGAGATGAACCTGAACCTCAGCCAAGCCCGCGCGCAATCCGTCCTGAATGCACTGCGCGCCAGACGCATCCTGACCGGGAGCTTCGTCGCGAAAGGCTATGGTGAGGACAATCCGATTGCGAGCAACAGCACCGAAGACGGCCGCGAGGCCAACCGGCGTATTGAATTTCGCCTGATTGAGAGCGAGCTGCCTGACGCCGAGGATGCCGAAGACGAGGGCGACTCTGGAACAGATGAGACGGCTGAAACAGCGCCCGCGCAGGCCGAACCCGAAGAGGACACCGACGGACAATGAGCAGAACAGAGTTCATCCTCACCACAGCGATCATCCTCTTTGTCGCCTTTGCGATGGGGTGGTTTGCCAATTGGCTGGTACACCGTTTCACCCGCGTGCGGCAAAGCGATGTGGCCGATCTGGACCGCATGAGTCAGGAGCTGCACGAGGCAGAGGAAACCCGCGATCAGGCGATCACATATCTGCAGCAGCGCGAGGCCGAGCTGACCAACCAGTTGAGCCAGACCGAAGCCGAGTTGCGCGCCGCAATGGATGGGCTGCGCGAGGCGAGATACGAGACCGAAGAACTGCGCAACCGTCTGCGTGGTGAGGGTTAAGGCGCAGGGATGACCAGCCTGTCCGCAGATCACCTGTTGCAAGACCTCACAAGGTGCGAACGACAGGTCTGGGATGCCCTTGTTCAAGGCGATGTGGCGGCAGATGCGGAGCTGCTGTGCGAGAGCTTCCTCGGGGTCTACGGCACTGGTTTTGCGGGCAAAGCGGATCACACAGGTCAGCTTGAGCATGGCCCGACAGTTCAGACATACGAGCTATCACAGCTCACCGCGCGTGCTCTTGGGCCGGAATATGCCGTATTGAGTTATCACGCACGCTTTCAGCGCTGCGGCCACCTTACCGCAGAAGACATGTACGTAAGCTCAATCTGGCAGCGCACAGACAACGGCTGGGTGAATATCTTCAGCCAAGATACGGCTGTGGCAACATAGCAACCGTCACCAGCGCGTAAGCGCATCCTCGTCTGCAGATTTTGCAGCCACCCAATCCTCAGCACCGTTCTGCAGAATTTCCTTCTTCCAGAATGGCGCGCGGGATTTCAGATAGTCCATCAGATATTCAGCCGCTTCAAACGCTGCGACGCGATGACGGGCGGCGGTGGCAACCATCATAATCTGATCGCCGGGCACAAGGCGCCCATGACGGTGGATCACCAGCGCATCCGTTAAATCCCAACGCGCAATCGCCTCTGATGCGATTTTCTCAAGCGCCTTTTCGGTCATGCCCGGATAATGCTCGATCTCCATCACCGCCATGGCACCGCTGTCCGCCTCGCGCACCACACCGGTAAAGGTAACAACAGCACCCGCGCCACCGGCGTCACGTGCAAAGGCCTCAGCCTCCGAGCCAAAATCAAAAGGCTCCTGCTGGACGAGCACCCGCATGGGATCAGCCCCCGGTCATCGGTGGGAAAAACGCCACTTCGCGCACGCCCTCAAGCGGCGCGTCAAACTCTGCCAGCTCCTGATCAAGCGCCACGCGCAAGGCAGACAAATCCGCAAAGGCTGCGGCATAGCGCTCTTCACGTGCCTTCAGCTCCTCAATGAGTTCTGCCACGGTGACGGCAGAGGTCTCGACGGTTTCTTTGGGCAGACCGATGCGCTCACGCACCCATGCAAAATAGAGAACATCCATCAGCGTGTCTCCTTCAGGTATGGCAGGGCTTTTTTCAGGTAATCGACACCCGTGATCAGCGTCAGCGCCGCTGCGATCCACAAAAGCCCCAATCCGATGCGCCCGGACCAGATCATGCCTTCGAAGTAAAACCGTAGACCTTGCGTATCTTCAATCGTACCGCTGAGCACATCCTGCACCATCTGCACATCCATGCCAAATCCACCCATCCCGAGATGATGCTCGAAAATACCTTGGGAAAACAGGGTCGCGATGGCGATCATCTGGGCGGTGGTTTTCCATTTGGCGAGCTTAGTCACCTTGAGCGTCCCAGCTGTATCGCCGAGATATTCCCGAAGGCCAGAGACGAACACCTCTCGAAACAGGATAACCGTGGCAGGAAGGACCAGCCACGCGGTCCAATGCGACGTCGAATACCCCACGAGGATCATCAATGCGATCACCACCATCGCCTTGTCGGCAATCGGGTCAAGCATCGCGCCCATCTTGGTTTCCTGCTTCCAGCTGCGCGCCAGATAGCCATCGAACCAATCGGTGATGGCCGCGCTCACAAACAAGACCAGCGCGAACCAATCCGCATAGGGGCGGCTGAAAAAGAGGAACATCACCGCCAGCGCTGGCGCTGCCAGCAGTCGCAGGACTGTGAGGATATTGGGCAAATTCCAGATCATAAGCGCATTCCTACAGTCTGGCTCTTCGGTCGGGAAGGGACAATTCGCGCGATGGGCGATCTTCGCGCCTCTCAACAGACACATGCCAGCACCAATTCGTGAGTGGTGACACCCCGCAAGGCGCGCAAGACAACGACTAGTATAAGGAATACGAAAAGGGCGAGGATTTCCCCTCGCCCCCCAAATGACTGCGTATTGTCGCCCCAATTCAGTATATTTTGGGCACGTACAGCTCGTCTGGAAGCACCCTGCGCTCATAACTCGGGTTATATTCTCTATCTGGAAGATTGACCTTTTCACTTGGCACATCGTGATAAGGGATCTTGGTCAACAGGTGCTCGATGCAGTTGAGACGTTCGCGCTTTTTGTCGTTGCCTTCAACGATGTACCAAGGAGCCTCGTCGATATTGGTGCGAAAGAACATGTCTTCCTTGGCCTTGGTGTATTGTTCCCAGCGGATGCGACTTTCCAGATCCATCGGCGATAGTTTCCACTGCTTCATCGGGTCATGAATACGCATAAGGAATCGCAGCTGCTGCTCTTCGTCGGTGATGGAGAACCAGTACTTCAGCAGGATGATGCCAGAACGGACCAGCATGCGTTCAAATTCCGGAACGTCCTGAAAAAACTGTTCGACTTGATCATCCGTGGCAAAGCCCATCACACGCTCGACACCGGCGCGGTTGTACCAAGAGCGGTCAAACAAGACGATCTCGCCCGCGGCTGGCAAATGCGGCACGTAACGCTGGAAATACCACTGGCTTTGTTCGCGACGGCTGGGCGCGGGCAAGGCCACGACCCGCGCAACCCGCGGATTGAGCCGCTGCGTAATGCGTTTGATCACGCCCCCTTTACCGGCGCTGTCGCGCCCCTCAAAGAGGATGCATACCTTGGCACCGGTGTGCTGGACCCAATCCTGCACTTTGATCAGCTCCGCCTGCAGGCGCAGAAGGTTGCGGAAATAGACCTTACGGTCGAGCATTTCGGGATGCTGGGCGCGATAGATTTTGCGAAGCTCCATGGACAGCATGGGCTCGGCGAATTCGATTTCGAAGTCCTCGTCCAGCGTGTCCTGCAGCTCGGCTTCCAGCCACTCGAAGGATGTATTGTCCTGATCGCTGCTCACACTGTGTCTCCTTTGAATTATACAGGCTCGCCAATGCATATAGCTGGCATGTGATCCTTTGGTGTCAGATGGCGGCGTAAGGGTCGAAAAACAGCCACTTGGGCAAAAAACTCTATCACCACGCCCAGTTTGCGCCCGGATCAACGACGTAAACAAGGCAGCCCGCACAATTTTTACGCCGTTTGGCACAAAGCAGCCGCTAAGTCAGCATCAACTGATTGGCAGTGCCGTGGTTTTGAACACAGTGCGCAACGCAAAACTCGATTGCATCTGCGCCACGCCCGGCAAGCGGGTGAGATGCTGACGGTGGATGCGGGCAAAGTCGTCGGTGTTCTCTGCCACAACTTTCAGAATGTAGTCGGCGGTCCCAGCCATCAGGTGGCACTCCAACACATCCGGTATCCGGGCTACCGCCTTTTCAAACGCGTCCAACACCTCGTCCGCCTGCGTCTGAAGCGTTATTTCCACAAAAACCGTGGTCGGCACCCCTAGCTTCCGGGCATCAAGGAGGGCAACATAGTTGCGAATATAGCCGTCGCTCTCAAGCCGCTGAACCCGCCTGTGACAGGCAGATGCAGAGAGATTCACCGTCTCGCTCAAGTCACTGTTTGAGATCCGGCCCTGCTTTTGCAGCACCGCGAGGATTCGACGATCCACCTGATCTAACGCCAAACGACATACCTTTTCTTGCGTGAGACTCCCTCATAGTCGAAGAAAATTCGAAAGTCGAGTTTTCATGGTGCCCAAAAAAGCAGCACATTTGCACGCAGCTCTGCGACACTATGTCCCTGTAGGGAACGGAGGAGACCCCATGAAAATCGGATGCCCCACGGAAATCAAGCCACAGGAATTTCGCGTTGGCATGACGCCAGACGCAGCCCGCGAAGCAGTCGTACATGGACATCAGGTGATGATCCAGAAAGGTGCGGGCCTTGGCGCGGGATTTCCCGATGAGGACTATATCGCCGCAGGTGCTGCAATCATCGACACCGCCGAGGAAATTTTTGCCAGCGCCGATATGATCGTCAAGGTAAAGGAACCGCAGGCCATCGAGCGCAAAATGCTGCGCGAAGGTCAGCTGCTGTTCACCTATCTGCATTTGGCTCCCGACCCCGAACAGACCCATGACTTGCTGGCATCCGGCTGTACCGCGATCGCTTATGAAACCGTGACCGACGACCGTGGCGGCCTGCCGCTCTTGGCGCCGATGTCCGAAGTTGCAGGCCGTTTAGCGCCGCAAGTGGGTGCCTATACCCTGCAAAAGGCGAACGGTGGTCGTGGCGTGCTGATGGGGGGTGTGCCCGGCGTGGCTCCGGCCAAAGTGGTTGTTGTCGGCGGCGGCGTTGTCGGCACCCATGCCGCCAAGATTGCTGCCGGAATGGGCGCGGATGTGACCGTACTCGACCGCTCTCTGCCGCGTCTGAAGTATCTGGACGACGTTTTTGGCGGAACCTTTAAGAACCGTTATTCCACTGCAGGAGCCACAGCCGAACTGATCCGCGAGGCCGACATGGTCATCGGCGCGGTGCTGATCCCCGGTGCAGCTGCGCCAAAATTGGTTTCGCGCGCGGATCTGTCCGAAATGAAACCCGGCGCAGTGCTGGTGGATGTGGCCATTGATCAGGGCGGATGTTTTGAAACCTCCCGCGCCACCACTCATGCGGACCCGATCTACGAGGTCGACGGCATTATGCACTATTGCGTGGCCAACATGCCGGGCGCTGTGGCGCGCACCTCGACCCAAGCGCTCGGGAACGCCACCCTGCCCTTCTTGCTGGCACTGGCCGATAAGGGCTGGAAACAGGCCTGCGCCGATGACCCACATTTGTTGAATGGTCTGAACGTGCATGCAGGCAAGCTGACCTATTACGCCGTGGGCAAAGCGCTTGGTCTTGATGTGCTCTCACCGACCCTCGCCCTGCGCGATGCAAGCTGAGCAATTTTCGATAGAATGAAGAGGGCGCAATACTGCCCCAGATAGCGCGGCCTCCCCTTTGGGGCCGCGCTTTTTGCTAAAATCGGCTTTTCAGCGGTCGCCGAAGGCAAATTCCCCCCTGAAAAGGTTAAAAACCTCTCGATTTTCGCCACCTGCCTGTCGCAAATAGGGATGACGCGAGAACGATACCTTTGGCTCGTGCAAAATAGTGCCCCGTGACCCGCCGGACCTTCCCCCGGCCTGCACGGCGCAACCCGAGAAACGTGGGGACTGACATGGAAAATGTAATCGAACAGGCCGGTGCGTACTGGCCACTGGTCGTCAGCGGCGCAAAAGCGCTGGTGGTTTTGGTACTCGGCTGGATCGCAGCTGGTCTGATTTCAGGCGCAGTGCGCAGCCGCATCAACAAAACACCGCAAATTGACGAGACACTCGGCAACTTTGTTGCAAGCCTCATCCGCTGGGTCTTGCTGGCCATCGTGCTGGTTGCCGTGCTTGGCGTCTTTGGCATCGAGGCCACCAGCCTCGTGGCGATGCTGGGTGCTGCCACCCTCGCCATTGGCCTCGCCCTGCAAGGCACATTGAGCGATCTGGCAGCTGGCTTTATGCTGATCCTGTTCCGCCCGTATAAACTGGGCCAATTCGTGGACATCGGTGGCACAGCAGGCACCGTAAAAGATCTGAACCTCTTTGTGACTGAACTTGTCACACCGGACAATGTGCAGATCATCGTACCGAACGGTCAGGCCTGGGGTTCCATCATCACCAACTATTCGGCCCATGACACACGCCGGCTCGATATCACATATGGCATCGACTACGGTGATGACATTGAAAAAGCCAAAGCGATCATCCTGCGTCTTGCCGAAGCCGATGGCCGTGTTCTCTCCAACCCGGAACCCTGGGTTCGTGTGACCAACCTCGGTGACAGCTCTGTCGATATCTCCACCCGTCTGTGGTGCAAAGCGGCTGATTACTGGGAACTGAAATGGGCGATGATCCAAGGGGTGAAAGAGACCTTCGATGCCGAAGGTATTTCCATCCCCTACCCCCACAGCGTGGAAATTCAGAAGGAAGGCTGATTGCGCCTCCTGCCCTAAGACACACTCCCCTGCCCACGGGCGGGGGACACCGGGACAAAATAGGGCCGAGGTGGCTTGTTGGAACGCGCCTGCGCGGGGTCGCCCGGTTTTGGCAATAAAGGCGCGGTCCCATATTTCAGCGTTTGACCGTCATGCGCCTGAAACGCCCAGCGTGCGGCCATGAACTGTAAGTGTTGATGCACCTGCCCTTCTGCGTCTGTCTCAGAAATAGCGCGCCATGACCCCTCGCATTGCACCGGCAACTGGATGGAATTCACATCCCGCATCGCGACCTTGCGTTCCAAATCCCGTTGTTGGGCCTGCGCATACATGTAGCGAAGCTGCGTATAGAGCGCCTGAAAATGCGGACGCCGACGGCCCGCAAACACCACGCTCACCTCTTTCCTATCGGCATTAAAACCACGGGCGGTGCAATCCCCGCGTGAGGTCGTTCCAAAGACAGGAACCAAGGCGAGTTGCACTTGTATGACGCCACCTTTGAACAGGCCGCTATCTTCATACTCCGGCGAAACCGGTCCTTTTTTACGGCGATCGATTGGTGGGACAAACGGGGGCATTTATGTCAGATATAGGCTGCAAGAATTGGCCATGCGGCGGTGGGATTTGAAAGACAACTATCCCCACGTTTCCTTAAGAAAAGATAGCGTGACAGGAACATTGAGGCATCAAGATTGGCCTCTCAGCGCGCGCTGATATCCGCGCTACGTTTGCCATAGAGCGCCTGCTTGCCATTGGTGACCGTTTCACCGTTTCGGTCACGAAATCCCCAGCGCGCGGCTAAAAATTGTAGCACCCGGATATCCTCACCTGTGCTACTGCGTTCAAATCGCAGCCGCCACGCCCCCTCGATCTGTGCCGGGAGCTGGATAGAATTGATGGGCGGAGGATCTTTCTTGAGCCGCTGTGCAGAATAATTCGCCTCTGTCAGCAACCTGCGCAATTCTTCATGCATCGGTGCAAACTCTGCCACCCGGCGCCCGGCAAAAATCACGGTGATTTCTTCGCCTTTTTCAACATAGCCGCGCACACAGACATCCCCACGCGGCGTTTTGCTGATAACCGGAACCAATGCGACAGCCACTTGCGTCAAACCACGTTTGAAAAGGCCGCGGTCTTCGGTTTCCGGAGTGACTTCAAAGCGAGACCGGCGGCGGTCGTGTTTAGATGTGTCAGACATAAATACCAGGGATGTTGAGGTCGCAAGGAAAACAAGCTGAATCATTAATTCATCGTTATTCCTAGCAAGGCACCGTTAAAAAACGGTTCAGGCTTTGTGCGAATTCAACGCCCTGTTTTGAGAATTCTCAACCCATAGCAGAATGAGACTTCTGTCGCGCGCAGTCGGCGCGACAGAACTTCATCGGGTCATCTTACGGTGCATAATCAACGTCGGTAGCCCACCATAATCACCCAGCGCTTCGGCCGGTTGATACCCAAGACGCAACGCCACTTTTTGCGACACTTTATGCTCTGGGTCAAAAATGCAGCAGGTCTGTTGCCAATCGGTTTCGTCCTGCGCCCATTGATGCATGCGCGCCACCGCTTCGGTTGCGACGCCTTTGCCATGCACCTTGGGAGACAGCACCCACCCCGCCTCGGGCACGCTCTCAAGACTCGGCGTCATCCCGCGGCGGTAATCAGCAAACCCGACATCCCCGGCATAGGCCCCGGTCTCGCGAAGCGTCACCGCCCAATAGCCAAACCCAAGCATCGACCAATGGCCGATATACTTCATCAACCGCCCCAAACTCTCTTCCTCGGTTGAGGGCTTCCCGCTGATATAGCGCACGACATCAGGTTCAGCCCACATTTGGGCTAAATCATCAAAGTCTCTCAATTCATGCGGACGCAGGATCAACCGATCCGTTTCAAGCACGGGGAGCGTCATGCAGGCAGTTCTCCGGTTAGAATATAGGTGAGGATGTTGACCACCTGTTTGGGATCCTCAGCCACAGCAAGGGCTGCGGCGTGGACCTCTTTCAGCGCATGTTGATGTTCAGGTTGACTGAGCACAATGATCGATTTGCCAAGCGCGGCAGCATAGCCCGCATCAAACGCAGCGTTCCACTGTTTGTATTTTTCCCCAAATCGCACCACGACCACATCGGCTTCTTCGATGCCTTTGCGGGTCCGAATGGCATTTAGCTTGGCCCCCTTGTGATCATGCCAAAATTTGTTGTCCTCCGCGCCAAGGATTGCAACGCCGCAATCATCAGAGGCGCCATGATCAGTAACCGGGCTGTCAAAAGAGACACTCAGGTTGCGCGCGCCATCGATAATCTGTTCGCGCCAATCGGTGTGAATTTCACCGGAAAGATAAACGGATAGGGTCATTTGGTCCTCCTGCCTCACCCCCAGATGGGGGGCCGTGGGTTCAGATCAAGCCCTATCGGTTCAGGCGCGACGGGCCAACCCCATCACGACTTGCGCGCCACCACAAAGCGGCTGGGTAAATCGGCGGGATAGCTGCCTGTCTCAAGAATTTCAAATCCCGCCATTTCAATCCGTCTTTGCCAGTCTCGCACCGTCATGAAATGAACTGTATCGGGCGCTTTGCCGACCCATCGCATCATCGGCAGAACCGCACCTATCAGGCGCCGCTTCAGGCCGCTTTTGGCATCCTGCATACATACCGTCTTGGAGATAAACAAACCTCCGGGTTTCAACCGCTGCGACACCTTTTGCAAACTTGCATCCAGTTCCGGCAGCAGGTGAAAAAGGTTAAAGGCCAGCACCGCGTCAAATGGCCCCACGGGTGCGGTCTCAAGGTCGCAAACCTGAAACTTCAAATTGCTGAGCCCCGCCGCGCGGGCCCGCTCTTGCCCAAACTCAATCATCTTGGCAGAGAAATCCGTCGCCAACATCTGCGCAACACTTGGCGCCAGCGTCACGGCGGTACTACCGGTGCCACACCCTAACTCCAATATTGTTTGATCAGCACTCAGGTAACTGGCTGTCCGGCTCAGGGTCACCTCATATGCAGCCGGGTCAGATACGGGCTGTGCGGCGTATCTTTTGGCAACCCTATCCCAAAACATTGCATTGACCGACATGACAATCTCCCTCTGAATATGAGTAGGATAGACATACAAAAAGCGCATATAAATTGTGGAAATTCGCAGTATCTATATACGTATATGCATGGACAAGCTGCGCACAGTCGACTGGAATCACATCCGCGCCTTCTTGGTGACGGCTGAGGCAGGCTCACTCTCTGCAGCCGCACGGCAGCTTTGCCTGACGCAACCCACCCTGTCGCGTCAGGTCGCGGCGCTCGAAGCCGAACTCGGGCTTCTTCTGTTTGAACGCATTGGGCGCAAACTGGCACTGACGCAAGCTGGCAGACAGCTGTTGGAGCACGGACGCCACATGGGTGACGCAGCCTCTGCTCTGACCCTCACCGCCTCAGGGCAGGCCGAAGCGATTGACGGCACCATTCGGATCACTGCCAGCGATATCCTTTCGTCCTATGTGCTGCCACCAATATTACACCAGTTGCGCCAGATTGCCCCCCAGCTCACCATCGACCTTGTGGCAGCAAACGACATTCGCGATCTGATGCGACGAGAAGCCGATATCGCAATCCGACATATACGCCCCGAACAACCTGACCTGATTGCCCGTCAGCTTCCTGATGGCCAAGCACATTTCTACGCGGCCACAAGCTACCTTGACCAGCACGGACGCCCCCAGACCCCCGAGGACCTCGCCACTCATGATTTTATCAGTTTTGGCGAGACCACACGGATGATCGAGCACGCTCGCGATCTTGGCCTCACCCTACGTCCCGACCAGTTTCGCATTGAGACCCGCAATGGGTTGGTCGGCTGGGATCTGCTTCGCGCTGGCTTTGGCATCGCGCCGATGCACGACAAGGTTGCCGAGCAAACCCAAGGGATCGAACGGATTATGCACTGGGTCCCAACGACGCGGTTCCCATTCTGGCTCATCACGCACCGCGAGCTTCACACCAGCCGCAAAATCCGCCTTGTTTTTGATCACCTGGCCTCCGCCCTGACCCAGAGAATCTGACAGCCTGTTCTCTTCTAACCCCAAATATCCCGGGGAGCGCGAGGGGCTGGCCCCTCGCAACCCTAACAAAAAACGCGCCCCATTCTTTCAGGGGCGCGTTGGGTGAATTCAGCAAAAGCTTAACGATGCGATCAGCCGCGCAGCGTTCCGCCTGTGGCTTTGCTGACCTTGGCGACAATCTTCTCGCTTACCGCCTCGATGTCCTTTTCGGTCAAGGTCTTGTCGACAGGCTGCAAACGTACCGCAATCGCCAGAGATTTCTTACCTTCGCCCAGCGCGCCGCCGATAAATTCATCAAAGACGCGCACATCCTCGATCAGTGCCTTGTCAGCACCCGCCGCGGCATTCACCAGCGTCAGTGCTTCAACCTCTGCGTCCACCACAAAGGCAAAGTCCCGCTCCACCGCCTGGAGATCGCTGATCGCCAGCGCGCTGCGGCTTGCGCCGGTGTTGCGCGGCAGTGGGATCTCATCCGGGTAGATCGTGAAGGCAACCGCTGTGCCCTTTATGCCAAGCTCACTCAGCACCTTGGGGTGCAACTCGCCAAAGACACCAAGCGTCTTCTTAGGGCCAAGGCAAATCCGGCCATGACGGCCCGGATGCCACCAAGTATCCCCTTCACGCAGAATTTGCACTTTGGCGGGCGCACCAATGGCGGCCAGCACCGCTTCGGCATCGGCCTTGGCGTCATAGACATCCCAATTGCGCGAGGCACCGTGGACATCTTTCGGTCCGTTGCGATTGACCAGAAGACCCGAGATTTGGATGCGTTCCTCGCCGGGCTCGCCACCGGTAAAGGCCGGACCAACCTCAAACAGAGACACATCAGCGAACCCGCGCGCCTGATTGCGCGCAGCGGCCTGCAAAAGCCCCGGCAACAGGTCAGGACGCAGATGTGACATTTCCGAAGAGATCGGGTTGGCCAACATGGTCACATCGGTGCCACCACCAAACAGTCCTGCTGCCGCTTTGTCGATAAACGTGTAGCTCACCACCTCATTATAACCGAGCGAAGCTGCCGTGCGGCGCGCCATTTGCAGGCGGCGCTGCTGCGGCGTCATCACCGGAGCCGGGATACCAGCGGTCAGGCGCGGCAGCGGTTTGCCCTCAAGTTTGGTGAGCGAAGCAATGCGCGCAACTTCCTCGACCAGATCAGCCTCGCCCTGAACGTCAGGACGCCAGCTTGGCACATGGGCCAAATTCCCTTCGAGGCGGAAACCAAGACGCGTCAAAGTCTGGCGTTGCTCGCTTTCCGGAATATCCATCCCAACCAGCGACTGCACCCGCTCTGCGTTTAGACGGTAGGCGCGTGAATGATCGGGCACATCGCCTGCGGAAACCACGTTGGAGGGCTCGCCACCGCACAGATCAAGGATCATCTGCGTAGCGCGCTCCAACCCTTCGTAGGTGTATTCCGGGTCGACACCGCGCTCAAACCGGTAGCGCGCATCTGAGTTGATCTTGAGCGCACGACCGGTGGTCGCGATTTGGACGTGATCCCAAAACGCGCTCTCAAGGAACACATCAACAGTCTCGTCGGTGCAGCCGGTTTCTTCACCACCCATGATGCCAGCAATGCTCTCGGCACCATTGTCATCGGAGATGACCATCTGGCCCGCCTGCATCGTGTAGGTTTTCTCATCAAGCGCCAGCAGCTCTTCACCGCCTGCCGCCCGGTGGACGCGCAGATTACCCGTGACCTTGGCCGCATCGAAAACATGCAGCGGGCGGTTCTGATCAAAGGTGAAGAAGTTGGTGATATCCACCAGTGCAGAGATCGGACGCAGGCCAATCGCCGTCAGTCGGTCCTGCAGCCACTTGGGCGAGGGGCCGTTTTTCACGCCACGGATCATGCGGCCTGTGAACAGCGGGCAACCATCCAGAGTGTCCTCATCAATGGTGACCTTGATCGGGCTCTCATACTGGCCTTCAACCGGTGTGTAACCGGTGGTTTTCAGCGTCCCCAATCCACGCGCTGCCAGATCACGGGCAATCCCGTGGATACCAAGCGCGTCCGGACGGTTTGGCGTGATGGCGATTTCAATGACGGGATCGACCTTGGAGGGATCGTTAGCCGCCAGCCAATCGACCAGCTTGTCGCCGACGTCGCCAGAGGGCAGTTCAACAATGCCGTCATGATCTTCGCCCAGCGTCAGCTCTTTCCAAGAGGCCATCATACCATGGCTTTCAACGCCACGGATTTTGCCAACAGAGAGGGTGAAATCCAGCCCCGGCACATAGTCGCCCGGTTTACACAGAACCACGGTGATGCCTTCCCGCGCGTTGGGTGCACCACAAACGATCTGTTTTTCGCCCTCATCGGTCATCACGCGACATACGCGCAGACGGTCCGCATCCGGGTGCTGCTCTGCGCCAACCACCTTGGCCAGTGTAAACGCACCGAGCATATCGGCGGGGTTCACGACCTCCTCGACCTCCAGCCCGAGGTCGGTCAGGGTCTCGGTGATCTCCTCAACGCTTGCATCAGTGTCGAGGTGGTCCTTGAGCCAGGAGAGAGTGAATTTCATCGGTCAGCGCCCTTTGGCAAAGTCATCAGGTTTGTCCATGGCAATGGCAAAGATTGCCTCCGGGTTCAAGCCTTGGCGCACCATGGTCGAACCGCTTCGTATAAGATGCGACCTGAAAGCCGCCCGCAGGGCGCAGTCGCGCTCAGTCCTGATAGCGTTTTGCCAAGATATCGTCGTCACCCATTGCGGCGAGTTTGATTTCCCGGATCAACCGAATACTGGGCTTTGCTGCAAACAAGACGGAGCCAAACAGGAACAACCATGTGCCTGCGGTCATCAATGGCTCAAAAAGAAAAAGATCGACCCAACAATAAAACTGAATGCAGCACCGAAGTCTGCAAAAGTATATGCGATTTCAAATCGAGCGTAGCGGCGCTGCTTTGCTGTGCTGCCGTGCCTGTGGTCTTTTTCAAATAACATATGTCTCTCCCGGTTTTGCTCCAATGCCACCCTACCTTGGCAAGCAGGTAGCCCGCCGCAACCTGCGCCCAATACGCGAGGCTTTCCAGAACGCGGATCGCTCGCTATCGTCGGTGACTGAGGGTGTTTCAGCATGAGTTCTCTATCACGGCATATCGATCATGTCCTTAAAACCGCCGGTCATCCGGGTGCGGCGGCGCGGTCACGGCTGGCCGCTTCATGGCGCAGGTCGCTCAATCACTACGGGCTTGACCCCGGTCAACACCGCGAGGTGCAACGTGTATGTGCGCACGCCTTAACCGAGCGGCTCGATCAAGCGGACAGGATGCGCCGTATCGCTCTGCCAAAGATTGATGCCTTGTTTCAACTTGTTGGTGGATCAGGCTGCGGCGTCTTGCTGACCGATGCGGAAGGGGTGGTTCTGGATCTGCGCGCAAGTGATGGCGATCGTGATACCTTTCACGCATGGGGGCTCACGCCGGGAGCCGATTGGTCCGAGGCCTCCGAAGGCACCAATGGCATAGGGACCTGTATCGCCGAAGGGCGGCAGGTGATTATTCATCGCGAAGAGCACTTTCACGCCCGCAACACGGCCATGAGTTGCATGGATGCCCCAATCTTTGGTGCCGATGGTCGCCTGATCGGCGCGCTGGATGTGTCGTCAGCGCGGGCAGATCAGACCGCTTCCTTCAATCAGCTTATTGCCGCGATGGTTGCGCAGACTGCACGTCAGATTGAGGTGGAGAATTTTCGGGACGCCTTTCCCGATGCGCGTATTGTGACAGCAGAGGCGGGCGCGACGGACGCAGCGGTTCTGCTTGCGGTGGATAGTGACGATATCGTCAGAGGTGCAACCCGCGCCGCACGCAAGGCGTTCAGCCTCGCGGCCACAGGCCCTATCACCCCCTGCCCTGCGTCAGATCTTTTTGGGGGCGAGGATGAAGTGGGCGGATTTGACCGGGCCGAACGCGCTGCGGTGAACCGGGCGCTGTCGCGAGCGCGCGGAAATGTGTCCGAGGCCGCACGGCTTTTGGGTATCGGCCGCGCCACCCTTTATCGGCGCATGAAACGGCTGGGCCTCACGGGCGGATGAAATTCCTCGAACCCGCGGCCAACCTGTCTCAAAGCTGAGACAGGTTTGATGAGACTCTACGCGCAGGCAGATGACGGCGCGCGCGCCCTAGGGCAGCCTTCCTTGTGACTCCGGTGGAGGACCGGATGCACAGAGGAGGATTTTTCATGAACGAGATGACCCAGGTCGCAGGCGACTACACATCGCCTTTCAAGGCCCGCTACGACAATTTCATCGGCGGCAGTTTCGTCGCTCCGGTGAAAGGGCAGTATTTTGACAATATCACCCCCATCACTGGGGCAAAGGTTTGCGAAGTTGCGCGCTCCACTGCAGAGGACGTGGAACTGGCACTGGATGCGGCCCACGCAGCCAAAGAGAGCTGGGGCAAGACCTCGGCGGCGGAACGCGCCAATGTGCTATTAAAGATTGCGGATCGTATCGAAGAGAACCTTGAGCTGATCGCCACCGCCGAGACATGGGACAACGGCAAGCCAATCCGCGAAACCATGGCCGCCGATATTCCGCTCTCGGTCGATCATTTTCGCTATTTCGCCGGTGTCCTGCGTGCCCAAGAAGGCAGCATGTCCGAGATTGACCACGACACGGTTGCCTACCACTTCCACGAACCTCTTGGCGTGGTGGGGCAGATCATCCCGTGGAACTTCTCGGTTTTGATGGCGGCGTGGAAATTGGCACCTGCACTGGCGGCGGGCAACTGTATCGTGCTGAAACCCGCAGAGCAGACCCCGGCGGCGATCCTCGTCCTGATCGAAGTGATCTCAGACCTGTTGCCAGATGGGGTTCTGAACATCGTAAACGGTATGGGACCAGAGGTTGGCGGCCCGCTCGCAGAATCCAACCGAATTGCCAAGATCGCCTTTACCGGCTCCACCGAGACTGGGCGCATCATCATGAAGGCCGCGACCAAAAACCTGATCCCGGTCACGCTGGAACTTGGGGGCAAATCGCCCAATATCTTCTTCTCCGATGTGATGGCAGAGGATGATGCGTTTCTTGATAAGGCAGTCGAAGGCTTTGTGCTCTTTGCCTTCAACCAAGGCGAGGTTTGCACCTGCCCCTCTCGCGCGCTTATTCAGGAAGACATCTATGAAGAGTTCATCGCGCGGTGCATCGAGCGCGTGAAAGCGATCAAGCAAGGCGATCCGCGCGATATTGAAACCATGGTCGGCGCGCAGGCCAGCCGTGAACAGCAGGACAAGATCATGTCCTATCTGACCATCGGCGTCGAAGAAGGTGCAGAGGTTCTGGTCGGCGGCGATGCCGCACGGTTCAACGGTGATATCGCCAATGGGTTCTATATCCAGCCCACGATCCTCAAGGGCCACAACAAAATGCGTGTATTCCAAGAGGAAATCTTTGGCCCCGTCGTATCGGTCACCACCTTCAAAGACGAAGAAGAGGCGCTCGCGATTGCCAATGACACCATGTACGGCCTTGGCGCTGGCGTCTGGACCCGCGATGGCACCCGCGCCTATCGCTTTGGCCGCAATATCGAGGCAGGGCGCGTCTGGGTGAACAACTACCACGCCTACCCCGCTCATGCGGCCTTTGGTGGCTACAAACAGTCGGGGATCGGACGGGAAACGCACAAGATGATGCTGGACCACTATCAGCAGACGAAGAACATGCTGGTCAGCTACAACCCGAACAAACTGGGTTTCTTCTGATCCCAAACTTACTCTGGCCAGCCGCGCACTGTGCGGCTGGTCCTATCGCTCTGACGCCTCGGCGCGCGGGACTGGCGATAGCTGGCCCTGATAATGGACCAACAGATCCCCTGTGACAGGCGCATGGAGCTTCACATCAAAACAAAAACGCCCACCCTGCTCATATTCCCGCGCGATTGAGACCGGTAGCAGCCAGCGCGGCAATGGCAGCGGACCAACACGGGCGGACTTCACCGGAAAATACAGGGCGGTCTCTTCGACCGTCAGGCCAAGCAGGAATGTAAACGGGCCAAAGCGCTCAGTCATCCCGTCAGGCGTTGCGGTCAGGAAGGAACGAAACCGGCTTGAGCCGAACCGGCGGTTCCATCGCTCACCCTGTGGCGTTGCAGTCTTTACCACCTCAACGTCGATCTCACCTGCCTCGGGTGGAAATCCAAACAGACCTCCCAGAAATCGGCTCCAGAGGCTGCTCCCCCGACGCACACGCGCCTGCCCCTGCCAACGGCTGATATCCGTCGTGAGATGCGTTTTGCGCACCACTTCGGGCAAGGCATCAAACGACGCTCCGAGCACCGGCGGAAATATAGGCTGGAAGGGTACAGAGGCTACTTCGGTCTTCACGCGCAAGTCTGACATCGCTGCCTTGGCCTCCTCAAGAGTGATGACATCAAGCGCCGGACGCGCGCCCACGGGGAGAACATTGCGGCGCAAGAGCGCGCGTGTCGCAATTGCCGGGATATACGGCCCGTCCCCGTCTTCGGCCAGCAAACGCCAATAGCGCCGCTCGCCAGCAACTACCACCATTACCGACATACCGCCCCGTCCGCTCCCAAACGGGGAGAGAAGATCGGCGGCGATTTTGAAAACCTGCACCACAAATCCATTCACAGGTACCCGCACAAATTTGCGCAACAGAGCGAACGCCGCCAGCCCGTAGCGCATGATGGCCAGCTCAAGCCCCGCCCGAAAGGTCACACTGTCAGCCCCGAAATGCGCGGGAAATAACGACTGGTCTGGCACCTCAATCTGCCAGCCCTGACGACGCACCCCGTCCGGGAGATCATACATGCGAGGGTCCGACCAACCTGTGACCTCCTCCCACGCACCACTGCGCCAGACCCGCATGGGACGTCCTGCCTGCGACAGGATTGAGGTCATCACTGAAATGCCACGCGGGCTGCGATTGCCCGGCAAAATCGCCGTATCAATCACCTCTGGTCTGGCGCCCGCTGACAACGCGCTCACCGCCGCGCTTGAGAGGGCAGGCACTGATGAGAGGCCCGAGATCGCCGCCCGCCCGACCGCCTGCGCCTCGGTGTCCAATGCGCGGATACCAACACAAAACGCGGCATTATCAGAGAGATCCAGATAATGTTGCCCTGCTTTCAGAGCGGCACGTGCCAGTCGATAGGGATCAGGCCCATGGGTATGAAACGGACCCGCTGCATCAATCACCACATCAAAGCCGACAACGCTGGAGAGATCACCATCGCGATCCAGCGTGATGGCATCACAGCCAAGCTCAGATGCAAGCACCTGCACACGCGCCCTGTTTCGCGCCGCGAGTGTGACCTGATGTTCATCTCGGATCAGCAACCGCGCAAGGCGCGAGCCAAAAACACCCGTCCCACCTATGAGCAGTACTTTCACTGCATCAGCCTTTTGCGAAATTCAGGATCAGGTAAGGCGCACATATCGGCACGTCCGAACACCCTGTAGCGATTGCGGGCCAGACGTTGATAGAGCCAATCCCGCAAGAAACGCGGGCAAAGCCGCAGCACGCAAACCATACGCCCCCATCCACCAAAGCTCTGGCCCGCGTGGATCACTGCCTCAAAGTCCACATGCGCGCGCCCTGCATCGAGATAAAGCCAGCTCGTCGGGTCATTGGGGCGCAAGCCGTAATGGCGCAAGAGCGCGGCACCAAGATCAGATTGCACCGGACAGATCCGAACCCGGCGACTGTTATCCAACCGATGGATCATGCGTGCGCCCCAGCTACAAATCGCACATTCCGCATCCATCACGGCAATGGGCGCGCTATCGTCAAAGGCCGGGACCTGCGGATCATCGCGGTAAGAATAGGGCTGGGTCATAATGCGCAGATCATCGCCAGTGCGATCACACAACGCAACCTTGTTTCAGGGTCCAGTCCCGCGACAGAATGGACCCTGTTTCTCCAAGGGTTACTCCGCAGCGATCACCGCACGATCACCCGGCCGATAGTTCAGAATCGGGGTAAGCCAGCGCTCGACCTCCTCAAGGGGCATGCCCTTGCGATCTGCATATTCTGCCACCTGATCCTGTTCCACCTTGGCCACACCAAAGTAATAGGCATCCGGGTGGCCGATATATATCCCCGAGACCGATGATCCCGGCCACATCGCCATGCTCTCGGTGAGTTCAACACCCGTGGTCGCCTCAGCATCAAGCAGGCGGAACAGGGTGAGCTTTTCGGTATGATCGGGTTGCGCCGGATATCCCGGAGCGGGCCGTATCCCGCGATAGGGTTCACCAATCAGCTCTTCGGGCGCAAAAGCCTCCTCTGGGGCATAGCCCCAGTAGTCACGGCGCACTCGTTCATGCAGCATTTCGGCCATTGCCTCAGCGTAGCGATCCGCAAGAGCCTTGACCATGATCGCGCTGTAATCATCGCCCGCTTTTTCAAAGGCTTCGGCAATAGCGACCTCTTCCGGGCCTGTCGTCACCACAAAGCCGCCGACCCAATCTGCCACGCCTTCGGGGGCAACGAAATCCGCCATTGCGAGGTTCGGGCTGTTCTTGCGTTTGGAGGTCTGCTGACGCAGCGTATAGAGTGTTGCAAGTTCTTGCGCGCGCGTTTCATCCGTGAACAGTCGGATGTCGTCACCATGCCGATTTGCGGGCCAGAACCCGACCACAGCGCGCGGTTTGAACCACTGCTCGCTGATGATTTGCTCCAGCATGGCCTGCGCATCTTTCAACAGCGCACGCGCTGCCTCGCCATATTTTTCATGCTCCAGTATGCGCGGATAGACACCCTTCAGCTCCCATGTCTGGAAGAACGGGGTCCAGTCGATGTAACGTGCGATCTCTGCCAAGTCCCAGTCTTCAACCACCTGAGCGCCGGTAAACTTAGGTGCCTCGACGCTATAGTCGCTCCAGTCGATCTGCATCGCATTCGCCCGCGCTGCCGCCAGAGGCAGACGGGTTTTAGCACGCTCGGCGCGCTCGTGCCGTTCGGCCACCTCATTATATTCGGAGCGAATATCAGCAATGTAGGTGTCACGTTGCGTGTCGCTCAGAAGCGAGGAAACCACACCGACCGCACGGCTGGCATCTGTGACGTATATGGCCTGATTGCGCGAATATTGCGGTGAGATCTTCACCGCGGTATGAACCTTAGAGGTGGTGGCGCCACCGATCAGGAGCGGGATGTTAAATCCCTCGCGTTCCAACTCGGACGCCAAGTGCACCATCTCATCCAGCGATGGAGTGATCAGGCCAGACAGACCGATCACATCGACATTATGCGCACGCGCTTCCTCTAGGATCTTTTGCGGCGGCACCATCACGCCGAGGTCGATGATCTCAAAGTTATTACACGCCAGAACAACACCGACGATGTTCTTGCCAATATCATGCACATCGCCTTTGACGGTGGCCATCAGCACGGTGCCTGCGGTGTCCTTGCCGCCTCCGCCGCTCTGGCGTTTTTCTTCTTCCATATATGGCAAAAGCACTGCCACAGCCTGTTTCATAACGCGGGCGGATTTCACCACTTGCGGCAGGAACATCTTCCCCGCACCAAAGAGATCACCCACCACATTCATGCCGTCCATCAGCGGACCTTCGATTACATGCAAAGGGCGGTCGGCGGCCTGACGGGCTTCTTCGGTGTCCTCCTCGACGAACTCAGTGATCCCGTTCACCAGCGCATGCTCAAGCCGTTTCTCCACGGACCATTCACGCCACGACAGATCACGTTTCTTTTCTTCGCGCGCACCGCCCTTGAACCGTTCGGCAATGTCCAAGAGGTTCTCGGTTGCGGTGCCACCGGATTTGGGCGTGCGGTTCAGCACAACATCTTCGCAGGCCTCGCGTAGTTCCGGGTCGATCTGGTCATAGACCGCAAGCTGGCCCGCGTTGACGATCCCCATATCCATGCCGACCTTGATCGCATGATACAGAAACACCGCATGCATCGCCTCGCGCACGGGCTCATTGCCGCGAAAGCTGAACGACAGGTTCGAGACCCCGCCTGAGATATGGCAATGCGGCAGATTTTCCCTGATCCAGCGCGTCGCCTCGATGAAATCGACACCGTAGTTGTCGTGCTCCTCGATGCCGGTCGCCACCGCAAACACATTGGGATCAAAGATGATATCTTCGGGCGGAAAGCCGACCTGCTCGGTGAGGATCTTGTAGGCGCGCGCGCAGATTTCGATTTTACGCTCAAAACTATCGGCCTGACCGTCCTCATCAAAAGCCATTACGACGACAGCTGCGCCGTAGGCCAGACATAGGCCCGCCTGATGCAGGAAACTCTCCTCACCTTCCTTGAGCGAGATGGAGTTCACAATCGGCTTGCCTTGAACACATTTCAGACCGGCCTCGATCACCTCCCATTTGGAGCTGTCGATCATGATCGGCACCCGCGCAATATCGGGTTCCGCTGCCACGAGGTTCAGGAAATCGATCATCGCCTGCTTGGAGTCAATCAGCCCTTCATCCATGTTGATGTCGATGATCTGCGCACCGTTTTCTACCTGATCCCGCGCGACATCCAATGCGGTGGCATAGTCGCGATTGGTGATCAGTTTTCTGAATTTGGCAGAGCCGGTGACATTGGTCCGCTCGCCCACGTTGACGAAGGGAATATCCTTGGTCAGCACAAAAGGCTCAAGACCGGACAGGCGAAGCAGTGGCTCAGACATTTGCGGTCTCCCGGATCTGACGTGGGGCGTAAGGGGCGACATGTTCGGCAATGGCGCGGATATGCTCAGGCGTGGTGCCGCAGCACCCACCCACCACATTCACCAGACCCTCTTTCGCAAAGATCTCGACCTTCGCGGCGGTGTCTTCGGGCTCTTCGTCATATTGGCCAAAAGCGTTGGGCAGGCCTGCATTCGGATAAGCACACACCAGCGACTCTGCGACTCCGGCCAGTTCGGTCAGGTGAGGACGCATTGCATCGGCCCCCAATGCGCAATTGAGCCCAACCGTGAATGGGCGCGCATGGCGCACAGAATGCCAGAAAGCGGTCGGTGTCTGCCCCGAAAGGGTACGACCCGAGGCGTCCGTAATGGTACCGGAAATCATGATGGGCAGACGTTCGCCATGTTCTGCGAAAGCCTCGAAACACGCAAAAATCGCTGCCTTGGCGTTCAGCGTGTCAAAGATAGTCTCGATCAGGATCAAATCCGACCCGCCCGCAATCAGACCTCGGATCTGCTGCCCATAGGCAATGCGCAGCTCGTCAAAGGTCACGGCGCGATAGCCGGGATCATTCACATCGGGGCTGATCGAAGCGGTCCGGTTGGTAGGCCCGACAGCGCCCGCGACCCAGCGGGGCTTGCCATCCTCTGCGGTGGCGCGATCCATGGCCCGACGCGCGACGCGCGCGCCTTCGGCATTCAAATCATGCACGGCATCCTCAAGCGCGTAATCCGCCTGCGCGATGGTTGTCGAAGAAAACGTATTGGTTTCAACAATGTCTGCGCCAGCCATCGCAAAGTCATAGTGGATCTGCTCAACCGCTTCCGGCTGGGTCAAGATCAGCAGATCGTTGTTTCCCTTCTGCGGATGATCGGAGTGATACGCACATGTATGCCCACCGTGGCCGCGGAACGCCTCTTCATCCAAGCCCAGAGTTTGAATCTGTGTCCCCATCGCCCCGTCGAGGATCAGGATGCGTTCTTGGGCAGTTCGGGTCAGGGCCTCAAAGGCTTTGGACTTGGGTAGGCTAAAGTTATGCATGTTTCCGCTCGCAGAGTTTCGCACACACATAGTGGCCCCGCGACCAGTAAGCAAATTCATCTTATGGCAGATGATTATGAGTTTTACTCACATTCAGTCTAATCCGACCAACCTCAACGACCGCAGATTGCTGCAGGGCGGGTTTGTGACATGCGGACCACGAAAGGCGGGAAAGTCACCAAAAACAGATCATAAATCCACTACATGCACTTGCATGTTAACAATGTCGCGCCTATCGGCTGGGCCACCGCTCCGCCAGCTTTCCCTTGTGCCAGCACAGCATCCACCCCGTTCAATGGAAATGTTATGGCTGCTCATATCACCTCAACCCGGGCGCTTCTGGCCTGCGGAACTGCCCTCACCTTTATGTCGACAACACCTCTTTGGGCGCAGGAGGCAGAGGTTTTCTCGCTCGACCCTATCATCGTGCGCCAGCAGGACCCCTTCGGCGAGGCTGCTGATCGCGCGACTGCGGTCTACGTCGCAGATGCCGAGATTGACCGCGCCCGCATGGGCGACGTCAAAGATCTGTTTGCGGGGATCGCCTCCGCTGCGGTTGGGGGCGGTATCCCGGTCGCGCAGAAGATTTTCGTCAACGGCGTCGATATGCTGAACCTCGCGATCCAGCTTGACGGTATCCCACAGAACAACCGTGTATTTCACCACGTCAGCGCCAATGCCTTCGATCCCGGTCTGATGAAGTCTGTGCGCGTTGATCCGGGCGTGGCTCCGGCGGATGCTGGCCCGCAGGCGCTTGCTGGTCGCGTAGTCATGGAAACCATCGATGCCGAAGATTTTCTCGATGACGGTGCAAATTTTGGCGGCAAAGCGCATCTGAGCTATGGCGACAATGGCCGCACCGTAGGCGGCGCACTGACCTTGGCCGCGCGTTCATCTGGATTTGAAATCCTCGGATATACCCGGCGTATGACAGGTGAAAATTACACCGATGGCGACGGTCGGGTAATGGAAGGATCAGGCGCAGATCTGTCGGCAACATTGCTGAAGCTGGCCTATGAATCCGCTGAGGGCCATCGTGTAGAGTTCTCGGCTCAGCGGCTGGAAGATGCAGCAGAGCGGAATTACCGCGCAAACTTCGGCCCCGGCGCAGGAACCCGCTTTTATGATACAGCGAGAAGCACAGTGTCGCTTCGGTATGAAAACACACTCGCGGATGGGATTTGGGATCCGTCGGTGACAATCGGTTACTCCGAAACGGACGTAAAAACGCCAGTTCCCTATGCAGATGATGCGAAATCCCGCACCAAATCCATCACAATCGCCAACGAGTTCCATCTCTCTGACGTGAGCTCGATTACCGCCGGTATCGATTATCAGGATAAGAAGAACCGGTATCGTGCCAACTGGATCAGCGACACGCCGTTCGAGCAAAGCAAAAACACAGGTATTTTTGCACAAGCCCGTTTGCAGCCAACAGAACATCTGAAAGTTTCAGCCGGTCTTCGCTATGACTGGATGGACTTTAGTGACAGGTACGAGGCGAACACCAGCGTCTCGGGGGCAAGCGGCAACCTGTCTGTTGTCTATCAGGCAACGGATTCATTGTCTCTGCGCGCAGGATACTCGTCAGTTTTCGGTGGCATCAATCTTGAGGATAACTACCTGCTTGGGGACACCTGGGATTACTCCGGGCTGACCGAAACCTCGCGCTCGGACAACATTGTTGTCGGGATCGACTGGAAACAGGGCGGCTGGACCTTGGGTGCGGAGCTGTTTCAAACCGAAATCGAGAACGCGCGTGGTTCAACCTATAACCGTACCACAAGTCGATACGAGGCCAGTCACTATGACTTTGAAAGCAGCGGCTTCAATATCGGGGCGACCTACGACTGGGACAGTGGTTTTGCGCGCCTGACCTATTCAAACAGCAAACCCAAGATCAACGGCACCGAAGCCGGCAGCTATGAGACCTTGGACCTTGGCGCACCACTGGGTGAGGTTATCGCACTCGAAATTCAGCAGAGCCTTCCGCAATACAATCTGTTGGTCGGCGGCAGCCTCGATATGGCTCTCGATTATGAGGGGCAAGGGATCGACACCGATCAAACCTTTGAGGGCTATGAGGTGGTAAATCTATTTGCCGAGTACACCCCGCCTGCGCTGAACGGTGTCACCATTCGCGGCTCGATCAATAACCTCTTTGATCAGGCTTACGCAGATCGCGCGACCTACGGCGGCGACTATGCCGGGTTCTCCACCCTGAATGAACCGGGGCGGACCTTCGTCCTTGAGGCGATCATGCGCTTTTGAACAACCTACCCCGACGCTATTGGGCGTTGGGGCACTCACATTTCAAGGCAACATCTTGATGAGAAGATAAGCAATTTCATAGGCTTCATCCTCATCCATGGTCGGGCCGATCACCTCTTGGATCGTGTCCATATAGATTGGCCAGACACGTTCGTGCAGCCCCTCGCCTTCTGGCGTCAGAAACAGGATCTGCTTGCGCTTACCGTCCGAGACATACTCGCGCCGCAGCAAACCTTCTTCTTGCATCCGCCCTATGTGCCGCGAGAGCGCGTATTGTGGCACGAAGAGAGTTTCTTCGAGCTGTTGCATGGGCTTGCCGGTCGGTCCGGCATTTTCCACTGCCAGTAAGATTTCGTACCAGATTGGGTCTTTCAATCCTTCACGGCGCATAGCCTTAGCCATCACCGGATAGAATTTCCGGTGCGCGCGCATGATGTTGAACCACAGCCGGTTATAGCCAACCTTGTGGTCTTCGGGACCAAAGAGCTGCTTTGCACGTTGTACGGTTTCTTGGCGGCTCATATCAGACGTCACTTTGATCTCATGTGAAGAAAAGAGGCGGGATGAAAGGATGGCTCAAAATTGAGTTCGTGAAACCGCATCTTTATTCAGCAGAACGCCGGGCAGAACAAGATCGAGATACCACTCCAAGCAACATCGCGCCTTGTGGCGGGACATCGCCGACGCGCCACCAAATACCACGGTCTTGAACCGCTCGGTTCAAACAAAGCTGCTGGTTTCATGATCATGGTCAGTAGCTAGGGACGTCAGGACATGCTACGGGAGGCCTGACTGCCGGGGAAGTGGCGCAAATCAGCCGCAAAGACCATCCCGCGCCTGCGTTCCAATACAAGGGAAATAACTATGAACATGATCGGGACTTTCATCAAACCTATGCACCCTGAGGGGCGCAAGTTTGTCGCGATCTTTGCTGCAGTAACCTTTGGGCTTTTCCTGCTGACCCCGATTTTAGGCTGGATTGGTGTGGGTTTGACCGTCTGGTGTTATTACTTTTTCCGCGATCCTGAAAGGGTTACACCTGCGCGACCGGGTCTTGTGGTGTCACCTGCGGATGGGGTTATCTCCCTGATTGAACCTGCAATTCCTCCTGCGGAACTTGGCCTGCCTGATGTTCCCCTGACACGGGTGAGCGTGTTCATGAGCGTATTTAACTGCCATGTGAACCGCGCACCGGTCGCGGGCGAAGTCACGGCAGTGGCCTATCGCCCGGGCAAGTTCTTCAACGCCTCCCTAGATAAGGCCAGTGCGGACAATGAACGCAACAGCCTCGCGATCCGTATGGAAGATGGTCGCGATCTGGCTGTGGTACAGATTGCGGGCCTAGTCGCCCGCCGGATCGTGTGCTTTGTGAAACCGGGCGCGCATCTAGACCGGGGCGCGCGTTTTGGTCTGATCCGCTTTGGCTCTCGGCTGGATGTCTACCTGCCCGAAGGTGTCACACCTCTGGTCGATCTTGGTCAGACAATGGTTGCGGGAGAAACCGTGATTGCTGATTTGACTGCGGCAGCGCCGACGCAAACTGCAGCAGGGGTCGATAATGGGTGAAGGCGAAGAGCATCCTACCCCCTCACACCTGACCATCGTTCAGCTGATCCCAAATATGCTGACGATCGCTGCAATCTGCGCGGGCCTTTCTGCCATTCGATTTGGCATCGAGGGCAACTACGTGCTGGCTGTGCAATTGATCCTTGCCGCTTGCGTTCTGGATGGATTGGACGGGCGATTAGCCCGGCTCCTCAACAGTGACAGCAAGATGGGTGCCGAGTTGGACTCGCTTGCAGATTTTGTAAATTTTGGCGTCGCCCCCGCACTGGTCATCTATTTTTGGGCGCTACAGGATTTGCGCGGTATCGCCTGGATAACGGTCCTGATTTACGCGATCTGTTGTGTCGTGCGCCTCGCCCGTTTCAATGTCACCGCAAAATCTGACACGCCCGAAGACAAAGACACTGCTGGCGCTTACTTCACCGGCATTCCATCGCCAGCTGGCGCTTTGTTGGCGATGCTGCCGATGTTTCTGTCATTCGCTTTTGCCGACGCCCCTTTGCTGCCCGATGTCGTCATTTGTCTGCATTTGATCCTCGTCGGGTGGGCCATGATTGCGCGTTTTCCCGTCTGGTCCTTCAAAACCGCAAAAATCTCTCGCAACAACGTGAAGTTTTTTCTGGTCGGTTTTGCGGTACTTGGGTCGGCAGTACTTATTTATGCTTGGATCACTCTTGTAGTTCTGTGTGTCGCATATTTGATTGTAGTTTTCTGGAGCATTCTGTCCCATCGCATTTCTGAAGATAGGAAAGGACATTGAATTGAAAATTGAAGCGGTCGAGTCATCCTATGCCCGATGGGCGCCGGTTTATGATCGAACCTTCGGTGCGGTCACAGATGTCGGGCGCCGCCGTGCTGTGAGTTTTATCAATGATCGCAAAGGGCATGTGCTCGAAGTGGGCGTCGGAACCGGACTGTCGCTGCCTCATTACGGCCCCGAAGTGCGGATAACCGGCGTCGACTTCAGCGCTGAAATGCTTGCCAAAGCCCAGCGGAAAGTGGATGCGCTCGACCTCCAAAAACGTGTTGATCTTCAACGCATGGATGCCCGCGAACTGGCTTTTGAAAATGCGAGCTTTGACACCATTGCTGCGATGCACGTTCTATCGGTGGTCCCTGAACCGGAAAAGGTCATGGCCGAGATAGCCAGGGTGCTAAAACCTGGCGGAAAAGTCGTCATCACCAATCACTTTGCCAAAACCACGGGTGTAATGGCGGGATTGGAGCGTGTCGCGGCACCGATGGCCAACCTGATCGGCTGGCATTCCGACTTCAAAATGGACACCATCTTGCAAGAGCCATCACTGCAAATTGCAGAACTGCGCAAACTGCCACCCCTTGGGATGATGACTTTTCTGGTTTTGGAAAAACGCGTTAACTGAGCGAACTGATCGACGTGGCCTTCCCGGGTGGTACAGCAGCCTCAATTTTATGTGGCTGCTACAGCTGACGCCATCTGGGCGGGCCGCAACTTCAGTGTGAAGTGAATTAAGGTGCCTTCGATTGTCTCCGGATCACACCAAATTTCACCATTGTGGCGTTTGGCAATTTTTGCGCATGTCGCGAGTCCAAGGCCGCTACCAGGCAGGTCGCTGCTGCGTTGAAGCCGCTTGAACGGTTCAAAAATGCGGGTTCGATACTCCTCCGGCACGCCAATTCCGTTGTCACGAATGGAAAACTGAACACCGCTGTTCAGCGGGCGCGCCGTAATCTGGATCGAAGGCCGGGCCTCGCTGCGATATTTGATCGAGTTACCGATAAGATTTTGAAGCAACTGAGATATGTCTGGCGGGAAGCAATAGACCTCGAGATCGCCGAGATCGGACGATATTTCCGCATCCGCGTTTGAGATATCCTGTGCCATTACCAGACACGCCGCTTCGACCAAACTGTCGGCAGATACCGTTTCGGGTGTCCCCTCGCTATGCGGGTTAATATGACTGGCAAGCCGCTCGATCAGATCGGACATTTTGGAAACAGACCGCTTCATCAGATCGAACTCGCGCTTTACCTCTTCCAAATCACCGGCATCAAAGTCCTCAAGGATCTGGTCGCTCAGGAATTTTATGGCTCTGATCGGGGCGCGAAGGTCATGAACCAAGACATCGGAGAATTGCTGCAACTCCTTTTGATGTTCTTCTATTCGCCAGCGCATTCGCGCAACCTGAAGTCCGTTGGCAATCATCCGCTGCAAGGCCCCGGACGTTATGGCAGATTTGGCGATGTAATCCGCAGCGCCACTTAAGATCGCGCTCTTTGCGATCTCCTCATCCCCCTGCCCGGTCATTATAAAGATTACGCAATGCGGCCAGCGCCGAAAGAAACTGGACATCAGATCAAGGCCGGAAATATCCGGCAACTGATAATCTAAGAAGATAACTTCGACGTCTTCCTCGAAAAAAGCGCGCGCTGCTTCTCCACTATCAGCCTCCAGCGTAGAGACGCTCGGATACAGTCTGAGGAGGTGGCGTCGCATCATTTTGCGATCACCTGCATCGTCATCCACGATGAGGATGTTTTTTTCAACCATGCGCCTCGCCCCGCACGTCGATGATAGGCAACTCGACGATCCGCCAAAAGTTATTCATCACAGTCATCAGCTCGATAAACATGTCACCAGCCTGCGATTTGAGTATGTATCCAGCGACGTTGTTGGAATAGGCAGCGGTGATATCACGTTCATCGTCTGACGTGGTCAAAACAAAGAACAGCGTTTTGTGAAGTGTCGGATCGTCGCGCAACGCTTCGAGTAGCTCGATACCTGACATACGAGGCATATTGATGTCGCTTAACACCACGAATTGTAGCGGTGGGTCCTGATCGGTTTCTCCCTTAAGAAACGACAGCGCTTCACGACCATTTCGAAACCGAATGAGAGGGTTCGCGATCCTCGCTTTGGAGAACGCACGGCGGATCGCCTTGGCATCCCCATCATCATCTTCCACAAGGATAATTTTAACATCCCGCGCTGGTGTTGCCTGTGATGACATCATGCCGCCTTATCCTGTTGTGGCACACTAACGGGCCAAAGAAATTCAAAGGTCGTCCCACGTTTGCCGTCCGAAGTTACAGAGATTTCGCCGCCCGCCACTTCTATATGTTTCTTAACAATCGCCAGTCCCATGCCACTGCTTTCGAGCTGGTCACGGGACTTCAGCGTCTGAAAAATCTCAAATATGCGCTCATGATAGATTGGATCTATCCCGGGGCCATCATCCTCCACACTAAAACGCAAAAAGCTATCACCTGTCTCCACATCGACCCTGATGCGCCCCTCTTTACGATCATGGTGTTTGATGCTGTTTCCGATGAGATTTATCAGGATGGTCTCCAGTGGCAGCTTACGAACACTCACCCCAAGGAAGGCATCAGAAAAGCTAACCGTGATACCTCCCGGTATTTCCAACAATTCTACAATGCCCTTAGCAAGCTGCTCTCCCGTTACCTTCGCATCAGGTTCGGCAACTCTGCCGATCCGCGAATGGTGAAGGAGATCATTCAAGAGCCGCTCCATCCGGCTTGCTCTGCTTTGGAGGAGGTTCATGCTCTCTCTGGTGTCATCCGTCAGATAGGGCTCCAAGTCTTCTTCAAGCCACGAGACGGCGTTGTTGATGACACGCAGCGGTGCTTTGAGGTCATGGGAGGCGACATAGGCGAATTGATCCAGTTCTGCATTTGAGCGTCTGAGCGCAGAAATCAGGGCGGCAGATTGCTCGGTCGCAGCCGCGCGCGCCGTAACATCGCGGATCATGGCAACAAAACGATTGCCCTCAATGTAGGACGCATGCCGCAAAGATAGGTTTAAAACCATTGGCTTGCCGTCCGCCCGGGCGCTATTGATCTCGCGCTGAACTGGTACCCCCGTATCGTGCGCGGCCTTCGCCTCGCTTAATATTAATGCTGTTTCCTCCACATCGAAACCAAGCAGCGATAGAAGTGAAACTCCGTTCAACTCGGGCGCATTCCTCCCAAGAATACGGCAGGCAGCAGGATTTGAATCTTCCACGACGCCATCTTCCAACAAGGTTATCACACCTTCGGTCACGTTGGATAAAACCATATCGAGGCGCTGAGTTTCTCTGATCAGACCATTGGTCAGTTGCGTGAAATTCTGTGCGATCAACGCAATCTCATCGTGGCCCTTTGCATTGCTTTTGATCGGACTTAAGCGAGGACCTGTATTGAGCTTTATATTCTTAACCAACGCCTGAAGTGGCGTCAGCAGACGATCAGTGAAGACGTAGCCCAGAACTGATGCAAGAACTGTTAGCAGCAGTGCACGACCGAGATTGCGCCAGAGCTCCGTTCGCGCTGTCGCGTAGAGTGCGCCCATGTCGACATCTGTGGCTATACGAAAGCTAAAAGGTACATGGGCGTCAGTGATTTCCAAGGTACTTACAAACGCACCGCGCCCTTCTTCCAACTCGATCAATCGTTCTGCCGGAAGCCCGGCCAGCGCGTGCTGGTCTATGGGTTTCGACATACCCTCGGGCAGGATCGTGAAACTACGGTCTTCTGCAGTCAGCGGAAAGGCTGGGTTAATATGGTTGGTGATCGCGTAATAGGTTCGTCCGATCTCATCAGGGTGATCGGGAATGGTCAGGAGATTGGCGATACGCGCGTTAATCACGATTGCTCCGACGGTCTCACCTTTTTCATCTATCAACCTCTTGGTCGATCGTAACGTTGGTGGTCCGACCGCCTGGCCGTTTTCACGGTTGCGCGTTACACTAGAAAACAAGAGTTCGTCTGTTGTCGCACCCTGCAGCGCCCGAATATAAGGTTCATTGCCCTTCTCTTGTAACTCAGACTGAGGCACGACCGTGAGCGCCCCATCCACGAGATTCACCCGCGCGAACTCGGACCAATTGTTTTCAGAAAGAATGAGGCGGATCTGACTGTATCCACTCCGGTTTTCAAGAACGCTGGTAAACAGTGTTTCAAGTCGCGAACGCCAATCCTCAAGTGAAGATCCATCTAGCGGATCAGTTTGATCGACACTTGCCCGTGTGCGAAAGATACCGGAGATCGGAGGGAAGCCGACAAGAGTCTCAGAGTCCTGTCGCATTGTTGTCAAGGTATCAAGCACGTAGCGCGCGTGAGTTTTATGATCGCGTTTCAGCAGTTGCTCTGAATGCGCGTGAATTCTCGCAACGGTGTCATTGTAGTTCAAAAAGAAAAATACGCCGAAAGACACCCCCGAAACCAAACAAACGACGAGGGCGACTTTGAGCTTAATCGATAGTCCTTGTGGCGACACGGCCGTCACCTTTCTTTAGAGGGATTGACCCAGATGTCTGCCGCCGCGTCGCAAATATCCGCAGCGGTTGAGGTCACATACTCACTGAATGCGCTTGCGAAGTTCGTTCACGGTCAGCCGACGACCAGCACCAACGACACTTTCGAGATCGTCCATAAAGACAACGAGATCTTTTGCGCCGCGTTCAAACATTGACAGGTTGGCAAGAAGTGTCGGGTCGATGTTATCATCGCTCCGGGCCTGCATCTTCACTGCGCGCACGCCCATCATGCTGCGACGCAAAAGCTCTCGCATCTCCGGACCACAACTGACCATGAAACGTTCGAAAATCGACTTCAATTCGCTTTCCGAGCTACGCGCCTCTGACAACGCACCATAGAGCGCCCGACGCTCAATTGCAGAGGTCACAGATTTGATCAGTGCATCGACCGTCAGCTCATCTTTGACGATATAATCCGCGCAACCGCGACGCATCGCCTCGACTGCGATATGGTAGTCGACCGAGGAGGTCAGCATGATGGGAACCGCGTTCACCTGCTCTTCGTGGGCGAGGAGAATACCCAAAGCATCCAACCCCGTATCCATCCCAAGATTATGGTCGATGAAGACCAAATCATATGTTTCCACTGCGAGGCATTCTCGCATCTCGTCAAGGTTTGCGGCTTCGGTGAAATCCACCATTAAACCGGCTTTACGACAGGTTTTAAGCAATCGCATTCTGTCGATTTCATCGTCATCAATGGAAAGGACATTCAGTAAAATTGGCTTTGACTGAGATGTCACCGCGAAGTCGTGGATGTTTGATTTCGACATGTATTGACCTTTTACTCATAAAACACTGCTGCACACACCCGCAGCATTTGGATCAGCCATTCCCACCAAGGGTAGCATTTCACAGCTGATCACCTAAAAAGAAAATCTTGTCGAATTGAATTAATGAACCCCTTCAATCACTGAAGAAGGCAAGGATATATTCTATTTTGATGATGTTTTTTGTGCGTATTTTGCGCCCATTTCAAAACAGTGAAATGGGCGCAAAAAATTTAACCCGCTAAGCTCGGAAGCCAGAGAACAATAGCTGGGAAGGCCACCAAGAGCGCAATTGTCACCGCATCCGCAATGAAGAACGGGATCACCCCGCGGAACACATCCTGCACCGACAGGTCATCACGCACGCCTGCCACCACAAAACAGTTCAGGCCAATGGGAGGCGTGATCAGGCAGAACTCGGCCATCTTCACAACCAAAATACCAAACCAGATTGCGCACATAGGACCGGACATCCCAAACGCTGAATCCGCGGCCGAGACCATTTCCCCGCCATTCAGCGCCATAACCGCCGGATACACAACCGGGAGTGTCAAAAGCAGCATGCCGATTGCATCCATGAACATGCCAAGCACTGCGTAAGCCAAGAGAATACAGATCAGGATAAGCATCGGCGGCGCTGAAAGTGACGAAATCCAATCCGCAAACGCATGTGGCAGGTCCGCAAAGCCTAGGAAACGCACGTAGATCAAAACGCCCCAAATGATCGTGAAAATCATGATCGTGAGTTTTGCCGTTTCAAGCAACGCATCCAGCAACTCTCGCAGACGCATACCGCGCAAGAGCGCCATAATGAATACGATGAACGCCCCCACTGCGCCACCTTCTGTCGGCGTGCCCCAAGCCTCTCCGAAGGGGTTGTACACAAAGAAGATAATGATCACCACAACCGCAAGGATCGGTAAGGCCGGGGGAAGCGACACCAACCGCTCTCGCCATGTAAACCCTGTGACCGGCGGGCCTACGGATTTGAAAATCATCGCGATTGCCACGATCAGGCCTGCGTAAACCACGGCGGAAAACGCACCGGGAATAAACCCAGCGAGCAACAGTTTGCCCACGTCCTGTTCCACGATGATGGCGTAGATCACCAAAATGGCGGATGGTGGGATCAGCGACGCCAGTGTCCCGCCTGCGGCCACAACACCCGCCGCGAAGCGTTTGTTGTAGCCAACCGCCAGCATTTCAGGGATGCCAATACGCGCGAAGACCGCAGCGGTTGCGACCGATGCACCCGAAACAGCAGCAAAACCGGCGGTGGCAAAGACGGTCGAAACCGCAAGTCCGCCCGGCACCCACGCGATCCAACGTTTTGCGGCCTCAAACAACGCGGTGGTCAGGCGCGCGTAATAGGCAAGATAGCCAATCAGAATGAATGTTGGGATCAAACTGAGCGCTTGGCTGGACACTTTTGAGTGTGGCACTTGGCCAGCAATTTTCACACTAATTTCAACGGCTTTGCCAAAGCGTGCTGGATCATAGTCAAATCCGTTCCAACGCAGCCAGACGAGGCCTACAAACCCTGCCAATCCTGCAGCAAACGCGACGCGCATACCGAGGACAACAAGAAACATCATCCCGGCAGTCACCCAGAGCCCAATCTCTATATCGCTCATTTACCTACCTCCTTCAGCTGCTCGGCTTCGGCGGCGGCTTGTTCTGCAACGGATTGAATGAGCGGAACTGCGGGCGGGCTTTGTATACCAAGCACAAATGCGCGCGCGTAAGCCGCCATTTGCAAGAGTAAACGTGCCGTCAGCACAGACAGCGCTACTGGAACCACAAGTTTTGAGGGCCAGATGGGCAGGCCGATGTCGATTGAACTGTCGCGTGAACATAAGGGACGCGCGCAATCAAAAGACCGATCGAAATGCGCCCATGATCCCCAGACAAGCGCCACGACCAGCACCAACATGCAAAACACAGTGATAAATTCGAACAGCCAGAGGGCACGTCCCTGCAAACGACCCACAAGAATGTCCATCCGGATATGTGCGCCCTCTCGCTGCACGTAAGAGACGCCCAAGATCGCAATAAGGGGCATCAAGGCTTCGATATAGTCGACATATCCCGGCAGCGGACCATCCATCAAACCGATCTTGTCAAGAAACGGCGCGAGGAACGTGCGGTCCAATTGGCGTCCCGCAACGGAGTACGCCGCCAGAAACATAAGCGAAAACGCGGCAAGCCCGCTTAGGATTGCGGTTGCCCTTTCGATTGGCAAAAGGGTCCTGTCCAACTTTGATATGATGCTGGAATCACTCAGCACGGTTGATGAACCTGCCATACCTTCCCCCGATATCTGAAAATGAGCTCAAGACACGCGGAGGCCCGAACCATTGGGTCCGGGCCCTACGTGATCGAGAGAAGATCAGCTGCCGCTGCGCTGATCTGCAAGTGTTTTTTGCACGAGGTCATAGAGCTCCTGCCCCGGCAGACCCTGCGCTTCCATGTCTTTAATCCAGGCCTCACGGATTGGATCTGCAGCTTTGGAACGGAACTCCGCCAAGACCTCATCAGAGATCTCTACTTTTTCGACGCCTTTTTCCTCAAGCACCGCATCCCACTTTTTCAACAGCTCTCCGTAGTTCGCCAGATAATGATCCAGCGCTTCCGGAACAGAACTGTCCAGCGCTTCGCGCTCTGCGTCCGAGAGGCTTTCATATGCGTCGATGTTCACGACGACCGGGCAATTTACGGTGCCGGGGTTCAGGTTCGCCGTCCACCAATCCGCACGGTTGATCGTGCCAAAGCTCAAGTGAGCGTGCTGCGCGAAGGAAACCGTGTCTACAACACCCGACTCCATCGCTTGATAGGCTTCTGTCGCGGTAACAGATGTCGGGACAGCCCCAACGGCCTTGAAGGCTTCGCCGATACCACCGGTTGCACGCACTCGCATGCCCTCGAATTCAGCCAGTTCGTCGCGAACCTCACCCGTGCCAACGATGTTGTACTGCGGCATCGGCGAGGTCATCAGCAGCTTTGCGTTCCACTGAGCCATCTCATCCGCAGCAGCCGGGTGATTGTAAACGGCGCTGGAGATTGCAACTTCTTCCTCGAGGTTGGAGACGCCAAGGAAAGGCAGTTCCAGCACAGTAATCACGCGGTTCTTGTCGCGGTGATAGCCCGCACAAAATTGCGCCATCTCAAACGCACCGATGGAGATCCCATCGAGGTTTTCACGGTTCTTTGACAAGCCACCATAGCTGATATTCATGGTGAACTCGCCGTTGGTTTTCTCAGAAACAAGTTCTGCGAGCTTTTCAACATGCTCGGTAAAGGCGCGGCGCTTGCCCCAGACCGAGACATTCCATTCTGTCGCCATGGCTTCTGCAGCAAAGGCGAAGCTCAAGGACGCAAGAGCGGTAAGTCCCAAGAATTTTTTCATATTTTCCTCCCCAGTCGGATTTTTGATGTCTGGTTATGCGGGGCAGGATCACCAAATTGGGCCGCTTTGCCAACCCCAAAGTTCGCATACTCAATGTTGCCGCAGCCGATTGATTTCACCGACAAGACCGCACGGCACATGCTGTGATCTATTTCGAACCGTGCTGAGGTATACCGTTTCGCTACCCTCGGTATTTTTCACCCACCGCGACATGGCTTGTCTCGAACACATTAAACAATGTCGCAAATCGCAGATCCAATTCGTCAAATCTCGATACAACTTTGAATCACGAGGTGCCGTCTGGGCTTGCGCAGACGGAGAATTGGGAAGCCGGTGCGATTCCGGCGCTGCCCCCGCAACGGTCATGAGACTTGCGGGCGCGACATCTGGCCACTGGGAGGAGGAAACCCGGGAAGGCGTCGCGCTCCGACCAGTTGGTCAGTCTCTCAGCCCGGAAACCAGCCTCAGCAGATATCGTCAACCGCGGGCGGCGGTTTGGGCATCTTCAAAGGACGCGGTTCCCTCCGCTGCGGCCTAATGGATACCCTTTGCCGTACGCACCCCCAACCAACTGCAAAACGCGCTGTCATCGACCGCGTTGCGCGGCAGGAGAGTCAGGAAATGAACCGCAATATCAGTGCGCTGATCGCAAGTCACAATCCGGGTCACGCCCTTGCGCAGGCATTTTATAATGATGCTGAAATCTTTCAGACTGATCTGCAGGAGATCTTTTACAAGGAATGGCTCTTTGCGATCCCGGCGTGCGAGCTGGAAAAGGCTGGCAGCTATGTCACCCATCAGGTTGGCAGCTACAATGTGATCATTGTGCGCGGCTCCGACAATGAGATCCGCGCCTTCCACAACTCCTGTCGCCATCGTGGCTCGGTGATCTGCAAGGCGAAAAAAGGCAACAACCCGAAGCTGGTCTGCCCCTATCACCAGTGGACCTACGAGCTCGACGGTCGCCTGCTCTGGGCTCGTGATATGGGACCAGATTTCGACGCCAGCAAACATGGCTTAAAAGTTGTACACTGCCGTGAGCTCGCCGGCTTGGTTTACATTTGCCTTGCAGATGACGCGCCAGATTTCGAACAGTTTGCCAATGTTGCCCGTCCGTATTTGGAAATCCATGATCTCTCGAATGCCAAGGTCGCCTTTGAAAGTTCGATCATTGAGAAGGGAAACTGGAAGCTCGTCTGGGAAAACAATCGCGAGTGCTATCACTGCGGCGGCAACCACCCTTCGCTGTGCCGCACGTTCCCAGATGATCCCTCCATCACAGGTATTGAGGGGGGCGAGACCCCGGCAAACCTGCAAGCGCATTTTGAGCGCTGCGAACAGGCCGGGATGCCCTCTACCTTTCAAATGAGTGAGGACGGCCAGTTTCGCGTCGCCCGCATGCCCCTGAAAGAGGGTGCCGAAAGCTATACGCTGGACGGCAAAACCGCAGTCCGCCGGTGGCTTGGGAAAGCAGCATTCGCAGATGCCGGGTCACTGCTGAAGTTTCACTATCCAACCACATGGAACCATTTTCTCGCCGATCATTCCATCGTGTTCCGGGTCACACCGATCAGCCCAACAGAAACCGAAGTCACCACCAAATGGCTGGTGAACAAGGATGCTGTCGAAGGGGTCGATTATGATCTGAAGCGGCTCACCGAGGTCTGGATCGCCACCAACGATGAGGACCGTGAGGTGGTAGAGTTCAATCAAATGGGCATCAATTCACCTGCCTATGAACCCGGCCCCTACTCCGAGGTGCAGGAAAGCGGCGTGTTGCAATTCGTCCAGTGGTACCTCGAAACCCTCAAACGTAACAGCGGCCCAACAGCTGTGGCGGCGGAGTAAACGATCATGCCGAGAAACAGCGAACGCGCGATCTGGAAAGATACGGAGATGCTGGAATGCGTCTCCATTATTCCCGAAATGGACAATACGGCGTCTTTCACCTTTAAGGCGCCCTCTGGTGCCCTTTTTGAATATGACCCCGGCCAGTTCATGACATTGGAGATCCCAGTTCCGGGTGGACCATTGCACCGGACCTACACGATCTCATCCTCGCCGTCGCGGCCGCGTAACATCACCATCACCGCCAAGGCCCAGCGCGATAGTATCGGAACACGCTGGATGCTGGACAACCTGCGCCCCGGCAGCCGGATCAAAGCGCTGGGTCCGGCAGGTCTGTTCACCAACGCCAACAGCTCGGCAAAGAAGTTCCTGTTTATCTCCGCAGGCTCTGGCATCACACCGATGATGTCGATGACGACAAACATGTGGGATGATGGCGACAACCTCGACATCGTCTTTGTCAATTGTGCCAAACGCCCCTCAGAGATCATCTTTCGCCAACGCTTGGAACAGATGGCAAGCCGATCTGAGGGTTTGGATCTGAAATTCGTGGTCGAAGAGCCTGACCCCTATCGGCCCTGGACAGGGTATCAGGGTGTCTTCAACCAGTTGATGCTTGGCCTCATGGCCCCGGACTATCTGGAACGCGAAGTCTACTGCTGCGGTCCAGAGCCCTTTATGCAAGCCGTGCGGGACGCGCTCGCAGGCCTCGGCTTTGATATGGAAAACTATCATCAAGAAAGCTTCCACGCACCGGTTGAAACCGCTGCAGAGCAACCTGACTTTGATGATGTGGTGCTGGACGATGAAACCAAGGTCGAGGTGACGTTCGAAACCTCTGGTGTTACCGCAAAGGTTGCGGAAACGGACACGATCCTTGCAGCAGCACGTGCAAATGGTTTGAATATCCCCTCCGGCTGCACCTTTGGTGTCTGCGGCACCTGCAAGGTTAAGAAAACCTCGGGCGAGGTTCACATGGTGCATAACGGTGGCATATCGGACGACGATATCGAAGCTGGCTACATCCTTGCGTGTTGCTCAAATCCGATCGGAAAGGTCTCTGTCGAGATTTGATCCCAAGGAAACAGTGAAAGTGACCAATGCCGCGCTTTGGCTGAGCGCGGCATTTTTCGTTCGTCGTGCATCACACAAATTCCTATCGGGAGTGTCGCATAACATTCATATGAAGCCTCTATGAGGTTCATATGAAACCAAACGACTCGATATTCCGCTGCCCTTGCTTGATCTACATCGCTCACACCGCGCGTGCCTCTCGCGGCGTCTTGATCGATGTCGCCACGCTCAAAGGGGACTGCACATGACCGTTGCGGCAAACGGGCAGGCCATCTCACTTCAGCATGTGCGGAAGGTTTGGGGGCAAACCGTCTCATTAGAGGACCTCAGCCTTGAGGTTCCGGCCGGATCTTTCACAGCCGTATTGGGCCCCTCGGGGTGCGGCAAGTCGACCACGCTGCGTATTATGGCGGGCCTTGAGTCTGTCAGCGCAGGGAAGGTTCTGATCGGTGGTCGCGATGTCACAGAATATAGCCCGGCGCAACGCGGCATCTCTATGGTGTTTCAGTCGTATGCACTGTTTCCGCATCTGACCGTCGCTGAGAATATTGTCTTTGGATTAAAAGTTGCAAATGTACCCCGGCAAGAACGGCAACGTCGCCTGAATGAGGTGGCAGAACTGCTTGAGCTTGCCCCCTATCTCAATCGCAAGCCTGCAGCGCTGTCGGGCGGGCAGCAGCAACGGGTTGCCTTGGGTCGGGCGGTCATTTCACAGCGCCCGGTCTGCCTGATGGACGAGCCGCTGTCCAATCTCGACGCGCGTCTGCGTGACGAGATGCGCCGCGAAATCCGTCGCCTGCAGCGCGCGCTTGGCTTTACTATGGTTTACGTGACGCACGACCAGACTGAGGCCATTACCATGGCTGATCGGGTTGTGCTGATGAACAAGGGGCAGATTGAACAGATCGCATCCCCAGAAGAGATCTATCAGCGCCCCGCCACCCCCTTTGCTGCGCGTTTCATCGGCACACCGCCGATGAACCTGTTGCCTCCCGCCGCTTTTGGCGAGGCCTTACGAGGGGTGCCTGAGACATTGCGCATTGGTGTAAGGCCCGAAGCACTGACGGAGTCAGCAGAGGGCCCAATCACAGCACAGGTCAAGGGAGCGGAGTTCCTTGGCGCTGACACGCTGGTTGAACTGAACTGCGCGGGAGCGGATCTCTTGGCAAAACTGCCGGGCACGCGCAGTCTGACGCCGGGAGAAACCCTGCGTCTGGCTGTGACGCCAGATCAACTCCACGCGTTTGATATCGCACAGAATTCGCGGCTTGAAGACGAAAGCCTCGCCGCACGTATCCGAGACATTCAAAGATGAACCGTCGAAACGATTGCGGACCAGCCGCGATCAGGCGGTTTTGCCATGGCTCCCGATTTCGACAGGGGGGCGCTCAATGCCGGACGACGACCGGCTGTGAAAGCAACGGAGAGACACCATGCTGATGACGAAATTCAAGGCAGCCGCCGCTGCCCTTGCATTTGCCGCTGCCCCTGCTGCGGCTGATGTTGACTTGCAGTTCTACTTCCCGGTCGCCGTAGGCGGTGCCGCAGCAGACACCATCGAGGAACTGACGGCGCAATATGTGGCAGAAAATGAGGGTGTAAATATCGAAGCCATCTATGCCGGCTCCTATCAGGACACCGTAGCCAAAGCGCTCACCGCTGCGCGCGGCGGCAATGCTCCGCAACTGTCGGTGATCCTGTCGGTCGACATGTTCACGCTCCTCGATGAAGACCTGATCATGCCCTTTGATGACTTTGCCACCAGCGAAGAAGACAAGGCGTGGCTGAACTCCTTCTATCCGGCGTTCATGGAGAATTCCCAGACCGGCGGCAAAACCTACGGCATCCCCTTCCAGCGCTCGACCCCGGTTCTGTACTGGAACAAAGAAGCCTTCAAAGCCGCAGGTCTTGATCCCGAAACGCCCCCAGCGACCTGGGACGAGATGGTTGAGATGGGCAAAAAGCTGACCCTGAAGGACGATGCAGGCAATGTGACCCAATGGGGTGTGCGTATCCCGTCCTCGGGCTTTCCGTATTGGCTGTTTCAGGGCCTGACCACCGAGAACGGCGCGATCCTCGCCAACGCGGATGGCAACGAGGTGAGCTTTGACGACCCGAAGGTTGTTGAAGCACTGGACTACCTTGTGGACCTCTCCAAGGAACACAAAGTGATGGCGCCTGGCATCATTGAGTGGGGCGCTACTCCCAAGGCGTTCTTTGAGGGTCAGACCGCAATGATGTGGACCTCGACCGGCAACCTGACCAACGTGCGCAAAAATGCCCCGTTTGATTTTGGTGTAGCGATGCTGCCTGCAAACAAACGTCGTGGCGCACCGACCGGTGGTGGCAATTTCTTCCTCTTCAAGGGGGCTTCGGACGAACAGGCCAAGGCAGCGTTTGATTTCGTGAAGTGGATTTCCGGGCCGGAGCAATCCGCCAAATGGACTATTGCAACCGGCTATGTCGCACCGCGCCCCGAAACATGGGAAACTGAAACGATGAAAGCCTATGCGGCTGAGTTCCCACCGGTTCTGGTTGCCCGGGATCAGCTGGAACATGCTGTGGCGGAACTCTCAACCTATGAAAACCAGCGCGTGACCCGCATCTTTAACGACGCGCTCGCGGCTGCAATCACCGGTCAGAAAACCTCCGAGGAAGCACTGAAAGAAGCGCAAGCCAAGGCCGACGCGATCCTTCAGGACTACCGCTAAAATCAACCCCATGCGCGCTGCCTGATCAGAGGTAGCGCGCATGTTTTTCAGGAGCCGAAAATGCTGCGCACACGAGGCTGGATACACGCTTGGCTGCTGTTGTTGCCAGGTTTTGTTTTCCTGATCGCTTTTACACATCTTCCTGCACTGACCACATTGTGGAGCAGCTTTTTCACCACTCCACGGGGACGACGTCCTGCCAAATGGGCAGGTCTTGAAAACTACGATACACTGATCGGCGATCCGATTTTCTGGAAGGTTCTGTGGAATAACGCAATTTACGCCGCCGGAACCATCCCGCTCTCGATCATTATTGCGCTGGTCATGGCCCTTTGGGTCAACCGCCAATTGGCTGGTCGCAGCTTTGTACGGATGGCCTATTTCACGCCCACTGTGTTACCAATGATTGCCGTCGCCAACATCTGGATGTTCTTCTATACCCCCGGTTTCGGACTTATCGACCAGATTGGCGGCGCGCTTGGTTTTGGTCAGACCAATATTCTTGGTTCTGCGAACTCTGCGCTCTTTGGTGTGATGGTGGTAACGATCTGGAAGGAAGCGGGATTCTTCATGATCTTCTACCTCGCGGCGCTGCAAACCATCCCGACCTCCCTGATTGAGGCTGCGCGTGTCGAAGGCGCCGGCGGCTGGACTATCTTTCGCCGCATCACCTTACCTCTGCTGATGCCGACCACGCTTTTTGTCTCGATCAACGCAGTGGTGAACTCGTTCCGCATGGTCGATCACATCTTCATCCTGACGGGAGGCGGACCGGACAATGCCTCTTCTCTATTGCTGTTTTACATCTACGAAGTGGCTTTCCGTTTCTGGGATACGGCCTACGCTGCAACGCTGACCGTTGTGTTGTTGGTCTTCCTGATGATCCTAGCCATCGGGCAGTTCTTCCTCTTTGATCGCAAGGTACACTACAGATGACAGCTGATCGTATTCTGAACACTGCCGGTGCATGGGCGTTGGCGCTGATCTGGGTGTTGCCGTTGGCCTATGCGATCTGGACGGCGGTGCATCCGGCGGTTTATGAGGCGCGGTTTGATTTTTTTGCGCCGCTCACGCTAGAGAACTTCATCAAGGCTTGGAACGCGGCTCCTTTCGGGCGCTATTTCCTCAACACATTCGTGTTGGTGACCGTGATCCTCGCAGGTCAGATCGTCCTGTGCACTCTCGCGGCCTATGCTTTTGCCCGCTATCAATTTCCCGGACGCGGCATATTGTTCGGGCTGGTGTTGCTGCAATTGCTGATCATGCCCGACATCCTCATCGTTGAGAACTACAAGGCCATCCGGTTTCTCGATCTTGTCGATACAATCCCCGCAATTGCATTGCCCTACATTGCATCGGGATTTGGGATTTTCCTGCTGCGTCAGAAATTTATGTCTATCCCCAAGGAATTGGAAGAAGCGGCGCAGGTCGAAGGCATGTCGACACTTGGTATTCTGGTAAAGGTCTACATGCCCTTGGCGATCCCGACCTATCTCGCCTACGGTCTGGTGTCGGTGAGCCATCATTGGAACAATTTCCTCTGGCCCCTGATCATCACCAACTCGGTAGAAACACGCCCCGTTACGGTCGGCCTGAGCATCTTTTCAGCGATCGACTCAGGTGTCGAATGGAGCGTCATCAATGCCGCCACATTGATGACGTCCGGACCACTCTTGCTGGCCTTTTTGCTGTTTCAACGCCAGTTTGTTCAGAGCTTCATGCGGGCTGGGATCAAATAGCCATCCGTTTCACGCGCGCATATCGATCTCCAGCAGCATCGGACCTGCGAGCGGCAGCATTTCCGCCATTGCGACAGCAAGCTGCGCGGGTGATATACGCCTGAACCCCAACCGATAGGCCGCTGCGATCGCCTCAAAATCTGGCGCGCCGGGGTGGCATCCAGTCGCTGCAATACCCGCCGCCTCCATTGAATTTGCAATTTCAAGGTATGCGTTGTTGTTCCAGACGACAAACAGAATGGGGAGGTTCTCATCACTGGCCACACCCAGCTCCGGAAGGGTGAACTGTGCCCCTCCATCTCCCATCAATGCAATGACCGGTGCGGAAGGATCCGCAAGCGCGGCCCCTATTGCAGCGGGGATCGCATAACCCAGCGCGCCAAAACCGGTTGCACCATTGAACCAGCCACCCGGTCGGTCGTGATCATAGTACAAGTTGGCCGCATAGACCGCTTGTGTTGAATCACCCACCAAGACCGCGCCGGGCATGGCCTCTCGCAGGGTTTCAATTTGGGCTATGAAATCTCCATAGCCGGGCGTCTGTGATTCAACTTCTTGACGGGCAGCGTTTCGCGCGCGCTCTGCACGAGATGCCCCATTTGTTTTCGCTTTTTCAGCAACTTGGCATGCCAATGCAGGCAGGCACTCGTTCAGATCTGCAAGGAGAGTACGTTCTGCAGGGTGGCGCGCGAGTTGTTCGTCGCACACATCAATGCGCAGCAACGTGTTCATCTCGGGATAAGCCCCGGTTGCATACATATCATAGTCCGTCGGACCCAATTCGGTGCCCAATGCCAGAACGCAGTCGGCTTGTGCAATCAAGCTGCGCACAGATTGCAACGACGGGCTGGCGGGGACTGTCAAAGGATGCCCATGCATCAAACCGCGTGCATTTACTGTCTGAACCACCGGCGCATCTAGCTTTTCAGCCAGCTGCGTGAGTGCCTGATCTTGTCGACGACACCCGCCACCAACAAGAATTACGGGATGAGTACTATCGGCCAAAGCCTGCACAAAGGGTTCAAGGTCTGGCTGCGATTGCTGGCGTTTTGTTGTGATCGACAGGGGTTTTAGAACAGGCAGATCCATCACATCAGTGGGAACTTCGATATGAACTGGTCCTGGGCGACCTTCGAGTGCTGCAAAGCTGCGCGCCAGCGCACCCTCCAGATCAGCTCCACTTGCGATATGTTCCACATGTTTGGACACTGTTTGTGAGAGGCCGATCTGATCGGGCAACTCGTGCAAAAGCCCCAACCCTTTACCGAGGCTGTCGCGACGATTGACCCCAGTAACAACAACCATAGGGACACTGTCTGCACGCGCTTGCGCCATTGGCGTCATTGTATTCACGAGGCCCGGCCCCGTGATCACAAATACCACACCGGGCTTGCCAGACATGCGCGCATAACCATCGGCCATAAAGCCTGCACCTTGTTCATGGCGTGGGGTAATGTGGCGAATGTCCGCGTTCTCAATTCCACGATACAGTTCTATCGTGTGCACACCCGGGATGCCGAATATGATCTCCACTCCACGATCAACGAGATTTTGGACTAAGGTCTGGCCGACTGTTGCCATGGGTATTTCCTAAATAAATATTATATATCAGACAGATGCAGGCAGTCCGAGAATGCTAAACACCGTCTCCTCTGCGAGTGCGGTCAATCTGTCAGGAGGCAACATATCGGGGAGCATGGACCCTTCCAGCCAAAGCCCGTCCAAAACGGCGTTACAGGCAATCGCTTTTGCTTCCACCTCCGCAGGAGTCGCGGGACTGCCCTGTGACACCAATGCCTCTCTGATGAGCGGCTCTAGCGTGTTTCGAAAACCTAAATATGTATCGATGTGAATTTGCTTCATACGATCATCATGTGGGACCATCTGGATAAACCCGGCCCAAATCTGCAGGCTCTCGCCATTGGTCACCGGTGCAGACAGCGTATCACGTATGCACTGCCTTAGACGGTCAGGTAACGGACGACTGATGTCGCCTGCGGAAGACAACGAAAGATGCGCCATATTCTGCATGTGGTGAGCATATGCTGCGTACATCAAATCTTCTTTGGTGCGGAAGTGATGGCGGATCAGACTAAAGGCGACGCCTGCTTCGGCAGATATTTCACGCACTGTCGCTGCGGAAACACCTTTGCGCGCGATAACCCGCAAAGTGGCCTCGATTAACTGCTCTCGACGCTGTTCAGGATTCTCGCGACGAAACTTGGGTTCTTTAGGAGCGGCGTTCACTATAAGCGTCCTCACTTTTATTGCACAATCGTACAATTAATGTGCGACGTCAAGCAAGAGCTCTCATGTAGAGTGCTGGCAGCCAGATCACATCGGATTTTAGCACCGGTGAAGAAAAACGCAGGTACGCCACTAGGAGTTGTTCGAGAACGATACGGTATCATCACTTAAAACCCCTGAACGCGAATGCATTCAGGGGTTTGTGACTAACTTTGACCTGAGACGCTGAATTCTACATCAGAACAGGGTCACATTGTCTGCGGCGGCAGGTTTGCGAACTGGAGCTGCCTGCGTACGTGCAACTGCTGCGCGCTCTTCTTCACCAAGTCGACGATCATCGGCCACATGGGTCTGCTGCGCAGCACCCGAGCAGGCGTGAAAGCGTACCCTGCGTGCAGATGTGCCCCCGACCGACGAAGAAATCACCGGGATGCCCTCGTCTCTGAGAAACCGTTGTACGAAGTCCGCATTATTTGCACCGATGTCAGATAAGTTGGCAGACATCTTTGCACCGCCAAAAACCTTCGCTTTGAGGTTAGACCGCAACGCGCCTTTCTTCATGATCCCGTTGATCAGAAGCTCCATCGCATGCACACCATATCGCGCACTGACACCTCCAGCACCCGATGAGGATGCGAGTAGGAAGTGGTTCATGCCGCCAACACCGACCTGTTCATCGTAGATGCAAGCCGCAATGCAGGAACCCAAAACGGTTGAGAAAACCACTTTAGGATCGGTCGTAACTTTATAGTCACCCTGCAGAACAGTGACCGTACTCGTATTTTGAAAAACATTCGACAAAGCGGCTTCCTTCCAGATGTCTCGTCTCAGGTCTTGCAGGCTTGCAGAATTGCACCGGCCATCCTGGCCAAGGGCACTTGTTTTTGCGCGGCCCCGATTTCCCAGGCGACTCTGGGCATTCCGTAGACCACGGCAGTTTTCTCGTCTTGGGCGAATGTCGCTGCACCTGCTTTTCGCAGATCCAACATCCCCTTTGCTCCATCTTGCCCCATACCGGTTAAAATTGCGGCAACGACATCTTTGGCAAATGGCACTGCGGACGAAAATAAAGCGTCAACTGAAGGCGTATGCCCAGAGATATTCGGGCCCTCTTTCATCCGAATCTTGAAGGGCTTTCGGGGTGTGACCCCCATATGTCGCGGCTGGCCCGCAGCGATATAAACGTGACCGCTTTGTAGGGGAATATTGTCTTCAGCCGCGACAACTTTGGCGGGACAAATCCGATCAAGCAGGGAAACCAGACCGCTGCCAAAACTCTTTCCCGTATGCTGCACGATCAAAGTGGGCGGGCATTGAATCGGAAAGCCCACCAGAACATTTCTCAGCGCCTCGACACCGCCGGTCGAAGACCCAATCAGGATGATCTTCTTGAAGTCATCCCTGCCAACAGTCGGCTTTGCCGAATTTGCCGATGGCGAGTTTCTACGCGGCGCTTTGATCATCATATCAAAGTACTGAATGAACTGACGCGGGCTGTCGGATTTGGTCAGCTCAAAAATACCCGCCCCCACATTGAGCAGCGGCGAAGATCGGCGCGCTGGCGTGGAGTTACGATCATCCATCACCGAAACCCACCGAACGTCCAGCGCCGAAAACAGCGCCAACATCATCTCAAATTCCGGCAGTTTCGTGAAGCCATCTTCAACAAATGCAAAACTAGGCTGCCCAGCTTCGGCCTGATTGTAAGCCATCATCAAATTGTTGGCCAACAGCACCTGCAAGCCGGGATAAGCAGCTTCCATCTGGCTCTGCAGAGTTCGGGCAAAGTTACGATCAGTGGTGACTATCAAAACGCTCAATGAAGACAATTTACTACCCGTTTGTTTGCCCCGGAGACCCGGGAAGTTCATGTTCAGCGACGTAGAACCGGTCTACTAAGGACCACGTATTTCGCCGGCTCATTCAAAAATCTTGCCAGAGGTCGCGCCCTGCAGACCCGCTCGAGGAAGGCATCGGTGCAGGTGGATCAAATTCAAGATCATCTCCATGTGCTGATACTTGCATCGGTTCACAATCCGGGCTTGTGACCTCCGGTATTGTTGCGGCGCGCATTGGTGCGACCGGTTGCCCCGTTTGAAACTGCGCAACCAAATCGGCCAGTTTTCCCGCATCAGATTTCAACAAATGACTGGCAGCGGTCGCCTCCTCAACCATTGCCGCATTTTGTTGGGTGACCTGATCCAACTGCGTCACCCCGTCATTGATTTCACTCAACCCGGCGGATTGCTCTGCTGCACCTTCGGCGATTTCAGACACCAAGCTCGAGATATGCGAAACACGCTCGACAATCGATTTCAGAGAAGTCCCTGCCTCGCCAACAAGGTTGACGCCGTCCCCAACATGTTGAGTGGATTCTGAAATAAGATTCTTGATCTCAAGTGCTGCTTGAGAAGAGCGCTGCGCCAGACCGCGCACCTCCGATGCGACAACGGCAAACCCACGCCCCGCTTCACCAGCGCGTGCGGCTTCGACCCCGGCATTGAGAGCCAAGAGATTGGTCTGAAACGAAATATCGTCAATGACAGAGATGATCTGCGCGATTTTTTCTGACGATTGCTCGATCTTGGTCATGGCATCTACGGCATTGCGCACAACAATATCGCTTCTTTGCGCTTCGCCCTGCGCCTGCTTGACGATGTCCTCGACATTCTTTGCCCCTGCCGCCGCCGATTTAACGCTCGCCGTCAACTCATCCAGCGCGGCCACGGTCTGTTCCAGTGTTGCGGCCTGCGCTTCGGTACGGGACGACAAATCATCCGAGGCCTGGCTGATTTCATCGGAGCCGGATCGAATCCCTCCTGCGGTATCCGCAACTTGCCGCACCACACCGCTCAACTCCGTGAGAGCTGCGTTGAAATCCGTTCGCAGCTTTTCGTGTTCATCATCGAAAGGATTGGTGATCCGATGCGCAAGGTTTCCGTTTGCCAGTTGCACAAGGCCTTCACTGATATGATGGACCACCTCTGCTTGCTGGACTTGGAGCTCCTGTCGGTGCGCTTCCGCTTCTTTGGCGGCTCTCAGATCCCCTTGCATGGTTTGAAGAACTTTACCCATATGACCAAACTCATCCCAGCGATCCGCCTCTGGGATAGGAGCATCCAGTTTCCCTTCACTGATTTGACTCATACGTTCTGACAGCCCGTCGATCGGTTTGAGAAAGCTACGCGCGAACCACCAACCGATTGCGGTCATAAGCAGCGCGCTCGCCAGAGATGTCAGGATCAACAACCACCTGTCGTTGCGTACCGGAGCCAGTACTTCCGCGCGCTCCTGCTCTACTGTCAAAAACCAGGTAACGCCCGGTATTGAGAGTTGTCTGCTTAACGCGACCACAGGAGCACCGCGCAGTCCGACAGCGTCGCGATCAAACACTTGGCCCTGCTCTGCGACACGTTCTTGGGTCGAAAATGTCAGCGCATCCAGCATATTGTGACCATCATCGAATCGTGATCGCGACCGCGCCTGGCCATCTTCGGCGACCAGAAAGACTTCGGTACTTTCGCCTAGCCCCTCGGACGGGGTTATGATCTGATTCACGAGTGCTTCCGGTATCTGCAAAATCAGCACGCCCACCACTTGACCGCTGCTCGCCACGATTTGCGTTCCAACAAATGCCTTCGGAGAATTCCCTCGCGGGGCAAAACGGTCAAAGTCGGAAAACACAATCTCATCCGTCGGTGCAGACATGATCCGCTGAAACGTAGACGCCAGACTGCTGTCTTTCAGCGCGCCCGATAGCAGGTTGCTGCCGTAATCATCTTGCTTTGCGACTGTATAAATCACATCGCCTGCAACCGTCACCAGATAGGCATCGCTGTATCCCTTTGAGACCAACAGCTCTCTGAACGACGGATGAAATGTTGCGTGATGAATGTTGTACGGGATCGTTTTCTGAGCCCGATCCATCTTAAATCGTTCATCTGGCGCATTGGGATTTTCAGAAATGTACATCTGGCGCAGCGTTTCAGCTGGCGATTCGCTCACTCCACCCCATGCGGCAGAGATACGTTGCGTAGCGGTCGCCGTAGACGGCATCTGCGCGAGCACCTCAACATCTGCACGAATGGATTTGAACAAAGCCGTCAAGACTGTCTCACGGTCAGAGACGATGGATTCGAATCGATTCGCGACCGTGATCCACGCGTTTCTCTGATAATTTACGGTACTGACCGTCACGAGGATGGTACTGGCCATCACCGCGAATCCTACAAGAAATGCAGGTAGTTTGTAGCGAATCTTCAGTCGAGACAGCGCGGTCATTAGGGCCTCCAAGACGACGCATCCAATATGATGCGCATGATACTTGGGGATATGTCTCCTCCATCAGGGGTTAATTTGCGCCTTACGGGGGCAAATTCGATCTTCTTATATTCTCTCGGTGACATCTTATAGCCGGTCGAACTGCAATCTTATCCCTTCCAAGGCGCTATGCTGGGTCAGCAGGTCCGCTTCATGAGTCCGAACAAAATCGGCTTTAGCGATCTTTGGTGATTTCTCCAGAAGGGCGGAAATCAAATGTTAAGGCCCTGAAGCTAAGACTGCTCCCATCGAACTGAAATCAATCGCCTTAAACGGGGGTGCGAATCGCGAATATGACCACCGAAACGCAAAAGCATACTCTGGATTTGCCCAATGCCTTCGCGGATCTAGACCCACTGGTCGCCTTTCTCAACGCCTCTCGTGACAAGGCTGTTGAGGTCGATTGCAGCAAAGTTGCGGTAATGCCGTCTCGCTGCCTGCAACTGCTTTTGGGAGCAGAGCAACAGTGGCGTTCCGAGGGCCTGGGTTTCTCGGTCACTAATGTCAACGAGGGGTGCAGAAAATCCCTCACCCTTCTGGGTTTGGAACCCAACCGATTTGAAGACGAGGAAACAGTATGAAAACCAAAGTTCTGGCAATCGACGACTCTCGTACTATCCGAAATCTGCTGGCGGCAACGCTGGAAGAAGCGGGTTTTGAGTACCATTGCGCCGTTGATGGGCGTGAAGGCGTTGACATGTATGATGATGTGGCGCCCGATGTTGTGATTACCGACATCAACATGCCCAATCTTGATGGCTTTGGTGTGATCGAGGAGCTGCGGGGGGACGGCATCAACTCCAAGGTACCGATCCTTGTGCTGACGACCGAGAGCGCACCTGAAATGAAAGCACGCGCTCGCGACGCTGGCGCAACTGGCTGGATTACCAAACCGTTTGACGATCAATCCCTGATTTTTGCGCTAAAGCGCGTGACCGGAGCGGTTGCATAAAATGTCGGGGTCGATTCAAGATACATTCTTTGAGGAGTGTGAAGAGCTCCTCGAAGCGATGGATGAGGGTCTGACCGCTATCGAAGGAGGCGATCACGATCCCGAGGTTGTCAATGCCGTGTTCCGGGCTGTGCACTCGATTAAGGGTGGTGCCGGGGCATTTGGGCTTGATGAGTTGGTGGCATTTGCCCACAAATTTGAAACCGTCTTTGACGAGGTTCGGTCCAACAAACTCGAACTTGATACCAAGCTGATCCAGTTGCTTTTGCGCTGTAGCGATCATCTTGCGGATCTTGTCACCGTTTCTCGCGATGGTGGCAGCGTCGATGAGGAACACAATGATGTCCTCATTGCAGGCCTTGAAGAGTATCTCGACGAGGAAGAAGAGGATCTCACGTTTGAGCCTATGGGGCTCGGCGGCCCTTCAGTTCCGCTGCCTTTGGCAGTGGAGGAAGAGAAGTCCTATGAAATTCGTTTCCGACCGCTCAAAGAAATGTTTGGGACCGGCAACGAACCATTCTTCTTGTTTCAGGCTCTGTCCGAGCTTGGCACGCTAGAGGTTGTTCTGGATGAAACAGAGCTCCCCGGTTTTGATGCCATGGCGATGGATGACAGTTACCTCGCCTGGAACCTGACCTTGACGACGACAGAGCCGAAATCTGCGGTTGAAGCGGTATTCGAATTTGTCGAAGGCCTGTGTGAACTCTCGATTGCATCCGACAAGGACGCAGAGGAGGAAGCCGCTGCCCTGGCTGCACTGAACGCCGCATTTGGCGTCCCCGGGGATAGTGCCGAGCCCGAGACGCCAGCCCCTTTTGACGCGCCGGCACCTGCAGAGGCTACTCCAATGGCAACTCCTCAAGCGACGGAAAAGGTCGAAACAGTAAAGCCGGAGAGCAATAAGTCAGAACAACGCGGACCTAAGCCGACCCTTCGTGTTGATCTGGAGCGGGTGGACCGGCTGATCAACGCGGTTGGCGAGCTCATCATCAACCATTCGATGTTGGCGCAACAGATTGCCAACCTTGATGTGGCTGATCTGCGCGATGTCGAAACTGAACTGGAAGGCTTTAAGAATCTGGCGCGCGACATACAGGAAGGCGTCATGTCTATCCGTGCGCAGCCCGTGAAGCCACTCTTTCAGAGGATGGCACGTATTGTCCGCGAGGCATCATCGGCGACGGAGAAAACTGCAAAACTGATCACTGAAGGTGAAAATACCGAGGTCGACAAGACCGTAATCGAGCGCCTCTCTGATCCGTTGACGCACATCCTTCGAAATGCTGTCGATCATGGCATCGAAAAACCGGAAGATCGTGAAGCCGCTGGCAAAAACCGAACCGGTGAAATTCGCCTATCGGCGTCGCACCGGTCCGGCAGTGTCTGCATCGAAATTAAAGACAATGGTGCAGGGATCAACCGTCCCCGTGTCAAGCAGATCGCCATTGAAAAGGGATTGATCCCGGAGAATGCCGACCTGACGGATGCAGAAATCGACAACTTGCTGTTCCTGCCAGGTTTCTCCACTGCAAAAGAGGTGTCAAACCTCTCTGGACGTGGTGTTGGCATGGATGTGGTCAAAAACGCGGTGACGGCACTGGGCGGCAGGATCAATGTCTCGTCCACGCCGGGCAAAGGATCTACCTTTACCATCATATTGCCCCTCACTTTGGCAGTCATGGACGGCATGGTTGTGTCCGTTGCGGATCAAACCATGGTCGTCCCGATTACATCCATCATTGAGACGATGCGTGGCAGTGATGACATGATCAACAGCCTGGGCGCTGACGGCACGTTGCTGTCCATTCGCGGCAACTTTGTCCCGATTTGTGACGTAGCGGGTGCCCTCGGGTTGCGCAAACCCGAAGGCGACAAACCACCTGGAGTGTATCTCTTGGTAGAAACGGAAACGGGGCAACGTAGCGCCCTCGCCGTGGACGATATTCACGACCAACGACAGGTCGTGATCAAAAGCCTCGATGGCGTTTGTGGAAACATCCCAGGCGTGGCAGCGGCAACGATCTTGGGCGACGGTAAAATCGCCATGATCTTGGACTCAGAAAGCATCATCGCGGCCTCGCCGACATCGGCCACCTTTGATTCAGATCGGAGAATGAGCAATGCAATCGCAAGCTGAAGTTAAAATTGGCGACCAAGAGGTCAAACATGCTCAGCAGAGCGAGTTTGTAAGTTTCACCGTTGCCGGCCAGGCCTTCTGCCTGAAAATCACCCAAATCCGGGAAATCCGCCGCTGGGCTCCTGTCACAATCCTACCGCATGCTCCTATGGATGTGCTGGGTGTGATGAATTTGCGCGGCGCAGTGATCCCGATCTACGATCTATCCGCCCGTTTCGGCCTGCAACAAACAGAGGCAAGCGAACGGAATGTCGTGATCGTGGTTGCTGTTCATGGCAAGCCCGTGGGACTGCTGGCAGAATCCGTGTCTGAGATCATCTCGATCAATCCAGAAGAGATCCAAGACACTCCCCCTGTCGATAGCCGATACACGATGGAGTATATTCAGGGGATCATTTCCCATGATGACACCATGGTTCGTATCATCAATCTGGACGCTGTCATTTCTGCACCGGAGCAAGGCCTCTCGTGAGCATCGCTGGTCAAATCGAACCCTTTGACGATGGCATTATCCTGTCTGATCAGGATTTCGAGGCCATTGCTCAATTCGCATACAAACACTTCGGCTTGGCGATGTCGCCAAGCAAGAAACCTTTGGTCTCTTCACGCTTGTCTCGGAAATTGAGAAAGCAAAACATCAAAGCGTTCAAAGAATATTTGAAGCAGCTAGACGGACCAAATGCGGATCAAGAAAGAAGCGAACTTCTGTCCCTGCTGACCACCAATGTGACGCAGTTCTTCCGGGAACCGCATCATTTTGAGACGTTGCGCAATGACGTTCTTCCACCATTGCTGGAGAAGGCAAAGAAAGGGGGGCGCGTCCGAATTTGGTCCGCAGGATGTTCCATCGGACAGGAGCCCTACACAATTGCCGCTGTCCTGCACGACATGTGCCCCGATGCGGATCGTTACGACATAAAAATCCTGGGCACAGACATCGACCCGGTTGTCGTCAGAACAGCAGAGGAAGGCCAATATCCGCTAGAGGATTTTGATGGCATTCCCAAACAGTACAAGATGAAGCTCGAACCGGGCGTGAAACAGGGTACCGGCCGCGTGCCTCAGCACCTACGCCAGAAGGTCACCTATGGTGTGCTGAACCTAATTGAGCCTTTCCCATTCAAAGGGAAGTTCGATGCAATCTTTTGTCGCAATGTCGCAATCTACTTCGACAATCCGACGCAACAGAAAGTGTGGCAAGCGTTCCAACGCACACTCACCCCCGGCGGGTACCTTTTTATAGGTCACTCAGAACGAATGTCCGGCCCGGCATCACAACATTTGAAGACGGTCGGCATCACAACATACGTCAATACCCCAGGCTAGTTTCACTCACGGTTAGCCAAGACGAGAACACGAGGAAAAAACGATGAGCTTGAAAGACTCTCTGCGCGTGATGGTTGTCGACGACATGTCGACCAGCCGAGGCATTCTTACCCAGTGTCTCGATGAACTCGGCGTCAAGAACTATCTCGTCGAAAACAACGGGCAATCTGCGTTCCAAAAACTGGCGACCAATCCAGTTCACTTGGTGCTATCGGATTACAACATGCCCGGCATGGATGGTCTCGGTCTGCTGCAGGCAGTACGTGGGCATGCTGCGACCCAACGCATTGGTTTCATTCTGGTGACGGGCAAACCGACCCCTGAAATGATCGAGGTTGGCAAGAAGCTCGGCTTGAATAATATCATTCGCAAGCCCTTCACGGTCGCATCTATGCGGCAGGCTATCGAACAAGTTGTGGGGCGCCTGTGAGATGAGCGCGAATTCTTCTAAACCGCTCGATACTGTTTATGCAAATTCTGCGCGAGAAATGCGCCAACTGCAAAAGCAGATTCAGCAGCTTGAAGATACAGTGCTGACAATACTCGAGCGTCGTTCCCCCCCTACCAGCGCTGAAATTCGTGAGCTGCAAGATTTTGACCTGATCTCCCAAACCCTTGGAGGGATGTCCACTTTCTTTGACACTTTGCGAGAGCAGGTTGGGACAGAGGACTGTACTGATATCGACTTGGCAACCGACAGTATTACCCTCCAACTGTTGCGAGATAGGCTCCGAGAACGACAAGAACTCTTCGAACTCTGAACAGTTCGATTGATAGATAAGCCGTGCAGCGCTCGCAAAGACATAGATCAATGCGTGCTGCGCGGCTTAGGCCGTTTAGCCACATAAAGTAATATCCTGCACGATCTTTGATCTAACCGGGTGATTCCCTCATTTTTTCTGGGGGTTAGTGGTAGAATTTACGCAGCCATGTTCAGTTTCTGATCCTACCCCACTGAAGTGGTGCACCCCTATAGTTAGGTCATGTTGACAAATGGCGCACCCAGAGCCGGATGGATGTGATGTCGATGAACCCGAGGTAACTTTCTGCAGTTTTGTCATACCGGGTAGCAACGCGGCGGGCGTTCTTGAGCTTATTGAAACACCGTTCGACCAGGTTTCTCAATCGATACAGCCCATGATCCACGCCGACGCGCATCTTGCGGGTCTTTCGCATCGGAATTTGGGTCAGGATATCACGTTCATTCATGTTTTTCCGAATGCGATCAGCATCATAGCCCCGATCTGCCAGTAGCACTTTCGGCTCAGGCAGATTATCAGACATGACGAGATCAAAACCAAGGTAGTCCGAAGTTTGCCCCGGTGTGATGTCTGTTCTCATGGGCAACCCGTGCGCGTTGACGCGGAGGTGGATCTTGGTCGTGAAGCCACCTCTTGAACGGCCAAAACCCTGTCTCGGAGTCCCCCTTTTGCGCCCGCTGCTTGATGATGCGCGCGAATAACAGTGCTGTCGATCATTTGGAGAGCGTTTGGAACGGCCCCGCTTTGGTTCAAGGCTTCGAGTATGTCCTCCCACAGCCCAGCCAACGTCCAGCGCCGGAATTGGCGGTAAACACTGGACCATTTGCCAAACTCTTCGGGCAAATCTCGCCAAGGTGATCCGGTGCGTGCAATCCAGAATATCCCATCCAGTACAAGGCGATGGTTGGTAGGCTTGCGCCCATTCCGGGCTCGGATCGCAAGAATGAAGTATTCAAACAGCGACCACTCGTCGTCGCTCATCAGGTTTCGGGGCAAGCTGATCTCCATAGCAGATACCAGTTTGAATCACGTCGAAGCCCCAGTGTGAATCCCTTTTGTCAACATGTCCTAAGAATTATTGCATGGAAATCCGTTCCTTGTCCACATTTCGGAGGCCTTCCACTACCGAGCTGGACTGGATTGAGTCGATCATGGCTGCCCTTGTCGCAGATCGCAGCACAGCCAAGACCACCGTCGCCTTCTGAATGGCGGCTTTCGGGAGTCCGACCACCGGCCTTCGCACCTGCAGTAGAGGTATTGCTGTGCCTAGTGCGAACGTCTTGTTTGGGCTGGCTACGGTCATCGATGCGGGTATCAGCACTAGCGGTTGGGTCCCAAACCTGTGAACTCAGTTTTCAAAATTGAATGACCGCTACACGGAGGCGGGGCTGGTGGCCCCGCCGCTTCTGTTTTGTGGGCCAGCGGGATTTGGACAAGCCAAACGCCCCTGGCCGTCAGGGAGAGGGCGCTGCCCTCCCCCTCGGGCAATCCGATTAGACCGGGCCGTGTCCTCGGCTGCGCCTGGGGCCGCACCAACCCGGTCGAATAGCATTGCCTCGCCCCCTCCCGCGTTCGCCCGCCTTTAGAAAACACCTGGCAGATCAGCAGGAACAGGCGGCTTCGCCGAATGAACCTGCAAATCAGCCCTGATTTTCCAAAAGGAAGGTCAGATCAAAGCAACAAGCCACACGGCAAAAACAGCGGATTGGGTCAGTTTATGACGCCTAGGTCAATTTCGTCTGACGTTCAACAAAGGGGAAGTGGCGGACCGAGGAGGATTCGAACCCCCGACCCCTTGATTCGTAGTCAAGTACTCTATCCAGCTGAGCTATCGGTCCACTGAGGGCGGGGTTTATAGCTGGCCACCGACAGGCGCAACCCCAAAAATGACGCGCCCGCCTGCATTAATTGCAACTGATCCGCCACGCCTGAGATGGCAAGTGATCGCAGAAGAAACACCGGTTCATACCGCAAAGAAACCTCTCACCCCGGAGCGCGCTTAGCCTTCTCGATAGAGCAAGGACTGCCCATTGCTGAACAAATGCACTTTGTCTGGGGTAGCGTAGAGGCGCACATGTGTTCCGCGTAGGCCATTGTGAATGCCGGGCAGTTTGGCCACGGATGGATCACGGCCCGGTGCGGCTTCAAAGTAGAGCACAGTCACTTCGCCTAGCGCCTCCACAATATTGACCTTGGCGTCAATCATGGCGCCCCCCTCTCCGCCTTCGAACAGATCCTCGGGTCGCACGCCGACATTCACTTCTAGGCCCATGTCGCTGTCTCGGGTGGCAATTGCAGAGGATATCACTTCACCGTTTTCCAATCGGATGCGGGTCAGCTCACCTGTGCCAATCACTTCGCCCGGGATCAGGTTCATTGCAGGCGACCCAATGAATTGCGCCACAAATTCATTCTCTGGCCGTTCATAGAGTTCAAGCGGCGTGCCGACTTGGGCGATACCTTTGTTGGCCAACACTACGATACGGGACGCAAGGGTCATTGCTTCCACCTGATCGTGGGTCACATAGATCATCGTGCTGTCTGGCATTGCCTCTTTCAGCTGCGCGATTTCGATCCGTGTGGCGACCCGCAGGGCTGCGTCGAGGTTTGAGAGAGGTTCGTCAAACAAATAGACTTTGGGATCGCGCACAATGGCGCGGCCAATCGCGACGCGCTGACGCTGGCCACCCGAGAGCGCCTTGGGCAAGCGGTCGAGATAGTCTTCGAGTTGCAGGATTTTTGCCGCACGCGTAATCGCCGCATCGATCTCAGCCGCAGATTGTCCCGCAATTTTAAGGGCAAAGCCCATATTGTCGCGCACTGTCATATGCGGATAAAGCGCGTAGCTCTGGAACACCATGGCGATGCCACGCTGCGCGGGCGGGATATCATTCATCACGCCCCCGTCAATCTCAAGGGTGCCACCGGTGATCCGCTCAAGCCCCGCGATCATACGCAGCAGCGTGGACTTGCCACAGCCAGATGGCCCCACAAACACGATCAGCTCGCCCTGTTTGATATCGAGGTTGATATCCTTCAGGACATTCACCGCACCGGCATAGGTTTTCTCCACTCCGGTCAGTTTCAAATTCGCCATGGTTTCCTCCCAGAGACAATTATGCGCGCCGCGCGAGGCAGGCTTGCCAAGGGGCCAGTTTAACCCGCGCCCCACTTATGGTTGCCGTGCCGATTTCTGCGCCAAGCTGGTCCCACGCACCTGCGGGAAGCGTGATCTCTGCGTCTTGATCGCTGAGATTAAAGGCACAGAATATGTCCTCACCCTCCGCGCTGCGCGTAAAACTGACCACCGTTCCCGATGCGGCAACCGCGTCGTGAGATCCGCGTGAGAGCGCAGCATGCGCCCGGCGCAGGGCGATCACCCGGCGATAGTGATGCAGCAAGGCATCCGGGTTTGCTTCCTGCTCCGCCACAGCCAATGCACCATGTTCAAGGCTGACAGGCAGCCACGGGCGCGTCTCGGAAAAGCCGCCGTAGGTATTGTCATTGGTCCAGACCATTGGCGTCCGGCAGCCATCTCGACCTTTGAATTCCGGCCAGAACTCAATGCCATAGGGGTCCTGCAGGTCTTCGAAAGCAACCTCGGCCTCCGGCAGCCCCAACTCCTCACCCTGATAAATACAGACCGAACCACGCAGGCACATGATCAGCGTCGCGTGCAAGCGCAAGGCGGCCTCAGAGAGGTTCCAACGGCTGACATGACGTTGGACATCATGATTTGAGAACGCCCAACAGGCCCAACCGTCTGCGGCAACGTCATCAACTTTTGCAAAAACCTCGGCCACGCGCGCAGCAATGAGTGGGTCTTTGGCCAAAAATTCAAAGGCATAGCACATGTGAACGCCCGTGTTTCCGGCGGTGTACTGACCGAGGATCTCCAGACCGCGCTGCGCGTCACCCACCTCGCCCACGGCGGTTTTCGCCGGGTACTCGTCCAGCAGTGCCCGGAACCGGGCCAGAAATTCGAGGTTCTCCGGCTGGTTCTTGGAATAGAGGTGCTCCTGATGGTTATAGGGGTTCACCGAGGGGGCGATATTGGAATTGCGCTGATCCTTCGGTAGAGCTGGATTGGATCGTAACTCTTTGTCATGCATATAGAAATTAATCGTATCCAATCGGAAACCATCCACTCCGCGCTCCAACCAAAAGCGGGTGGCGTCCAGCAATGCGTCCTGTACCGCGTCGCAGTGGAAGTTCAGATCCGGCTGCGAGACGAGAAAGTTGTGCAGGTAATACTGTTCACGACGCGCGTCCCAGTGCCATGCGGGACCGCCAAAGATCGATAACCAGTTATTGGGGGGCGTGCCATCAGGCTGTGGATCGGCCCAGACGTACCAATCCGCCTTGGGATTCTCGCGGCTCTGGCGGCTTTCCGCAAACCACGGGTGCTGGTCAGAGCTATGCGAGAGCACCAAATCGATCATCACCCGCAGACCCAGATCATGCGCCTTGGCCACCAACGCATCGAAGTCCGCGAGATTGCCGAACATCGGATCGACGTCGCAATAATCGCTCACGTCATAACCGTAATCCTTCATTGGCGATGTGAAGAAAGGCGAAATCCAGATCGCGTCCACCCCAAGCGAGGCAATATGCTCGAGCCGCGAGGTGATGCCCGGCAGATCGCCGATGCCATCGCCATTGCTGTCTTGATAGCTGCGTGGATAGATCTGATAGATCACCGCCCCACGCCACCAGTCAGGGTCATGGGCCAGCACAGAAGCGGGATTGATAGAGGTCTGAGCGTTCATGTCTTGAGATCCGTCATCAGAGGGTAAGAGTAAGAGTGCAGGCGATCATTTGACCGACCCGGCCAGAAGCCCCCGCACGAGGTACTTTTGCATCGCAAAGAACACGCCAAGCGGCACCGCGATCGAGACAAAAGCGGAGGTCGCGAGGATCTCCCAATTGCCGCCACGGGTGCCCAGAAGCTCGACGATCTGTTTCGTCATCACTGTGGTTTCGCCGGTGGCGTCGATCAGGAACACCATGGCGACCAGCAGGTCATTCCATGTCCAGAGGAACTGAAAGATGGCGAAGGAGGCCAGCGCAGGAAAGGAGAGCGGCAGAATAATCCGGGTGAAAATCTGGAAATCCGTCGCCCCGTCCACCCGCGCGTTCTCAATAATGTCACGTGGAATGCCAACCATGTAGTTACGCAACAAATAGATTGCGAGCGGCAAGCCGAACCCGGTGTGCGCCATCCAGACGCCAACATAGCCTTTGCCGATGCCGATCTCGTTGTGAAACTTCAAGAGCGGGATCAGCGCCAGCTGCAGCGGCACCACCAGCAGACCCACGATGGCTGCGATCAGTAGCGCGCGCCCCGGGAACTCCATCCACGCAAGGGCATAGGCCGCAAAAGCCGCCACAAGGATCGGAATGATCGTCGCCGGGATGGTCACGGTGAGCGTATTGAAGAAGGCCCGCGCCATATTGTCAGTCGAGCCGCCGGAGATGAGGATGGTCTCATAGTTCTCAACTGTGAACTCTGGTGGCACAACAGCGGTCACGAACACGCGTGCACCCCGACGCCCCTCCATTTGGCTCGCTGAGGTCAACCGGTAGCTGCCATCCGCCGCAACCGTCAGCTCCTCGCCGCCGCGCAAGGTCGCAGTATCGCCCGCGACATAGGCATCGATCTCGCGGGCGTTGGTCCCCCAGACTGAAATCTCGGCAGAGGTGGCTTCCTCAAATAGGTTGCCCTCGATCACCCAAAGGTCGCCCACCTGAGCCTGCGTGTCCGGTGCCGCCGTGCGTAACGTCTGGTTCTGCTCCGTCGGAAACAGCGCTTTCCACCAGCCGGATGTGGCGATCTGATCGCCTGTCCGGAAAGACGACACCAAGAGACCAAGCGTCGGGAACAGCCATAGCCCCACCAGAACGACAACAGAGAGACGCAGCGCCCAGATCAGGCCCGGTTTTTGTCCAGCAATTGCACTCATGACCCCATTCCCCTCAGCGCATTTCGCGGCGCGCGTTGTAGACGTTCCAGACAAGGATCGGCATCACCAAGAGCATAATCACCATCGCCGAGGCCGAGCCCACGCCCCAGTCATTGGCGCGAAACAGCTTGTCATACATGTAATTGGCCAGAACCTGCGTTTCCCACTGGCCATTTGTCAGCGCAAACACGATGTCAAAGACCTTGAGCACCACGATGGTGATCGTCGTCCAGACCACCACGATGGTGCCCATGATTTGCGGTACCTTGATCTTGAAAAAGATCTGAAACGGCCCGGCCCCATCGACAATGGCAGCCTCAACGGTTTCTTCGGGAATGCCACGCAGGGCCGCCGACAGGATCACCATGGCAAAGCCTGTCTGAATCCACACCAGAACCATCATCAAAAAGAAGTTGTTCCAGAAGGGAATGGTCAGCCATTGCTGCGGCTCCACCCCGCCCAGCCAGATATAGACCGCGTTCAGAATACCAATCTGTTCCGTGCCCGGAGGACGAGCGTCATAGACCAGCTTCCAGATCACCGCGGCTCCGACAAAGGAAATCGCCATCGGCATGAAGATCAAAGATTTGGCGATATTGCCCCATGCCAGCCGATCCGTGAGCTGCGCCGCCAACAAACCAAAAGCGGTAGAGGCCGCAGGCACCACCAATAGCCAGAGGAAATTGTTCTGCAGCGCTTCCCAGAATTTCGCCTCCGCCAGCATCTGTTTGTAGTTCTCAAGCCCCACAAATTCTGAGCCACCACCCGGCACGCGCTCTGTCAGCGACAGACGCATGGTCTCGACCACCGGATAGGCAAGATAGAGCCCGAGCGCGAGCAGAGCCGGCAACAGGAAGAGCCACGGGCGCACCATGTTGGCCCGGCGAATGTTCTTGGCGATGTCCTTGCCACGGGCTGGAAAAATGAACGTGTCGAGGATGATATTCGAGAGGTAGAAATAGCCGACACAGCCCCCGACGCCGAAAGCGATGGTCAGCAGCCCCTGAATGGCTGGATGCATGACTGGCTCCTGAAGAAAGCATGGATGCCGAGGACGCCTGATTTAGGCAAGGCACACCACCGGCAAGGGGCAGGGCCACCGATCCGGGCGGCCCTGCGGGAGAGGCGCGAATTTACTTGAGCGCGTCCCAGGAAGACTGGATCTCAGCCGCGACTTCTGCTGCCGGCTTGCCACCTGCATAATCGACCATACCGGTCCAGAAAGAGCCCGCACCCACACCGCCCGGCATCAAGTCGGACGCATCAAAACGGAAGGTGTCAGCAGAAAGAAGGATCTCGCCCATTTTCTTGAGCGTGTCGGTGGCATAGAGGTCCGTGTTGACGCTCTTGAGCGGGGTCAAGAAACCCTGCTGTGCCATCCAGACTTCATGCGCGATCGGAGATTTCAAGAACTCCATCAGCGCCCGAGCACCGGTGCTGTCATTCGTAATCGACCAGATGGTGCCAGCGCCCAGAACCGGGTTGCCAAGTTCCTTGCCCTCATAGGCGGGGAAGTAGAAGAAATCCGCGTCCAACCCCATTTCGGTGCCTTCCGGGAAGAAGGCGGGAATGAAGGAGGCCTGACGGTGCATCATGCACTGCGGCGGGCTTGAAAACAGGCCTTTGGGGCTGTCGCGAAAATCGGTCGAGGCCACGGCCCCTGCCCCGCCAGAGACGAAATCGTCATTGCGGGCAAACCAGCCAAATTCCTCAATCGCACCCACCACTGCCGGGTCGTCGAACTTGATCTCGTTGGATACCCATTTGTCGTAGACAGCCGGTTCCTGCGTGCGCAGCATCATGTCCTCGACCCAATCGGTCGCCGGCCAGCCCGTCGCCCCACCGGACCCCAGACCGATGCACCATGGGGTATTGCCATCGGCAACCATCTGCTCGCTCAGGGTCTTCAACTCCTCCATGGATTGCGGCACATCATAGCCGAAATCTTCAAAGTTTTCAGGGTTGTACCAGACCAGTGATTTTACATCGACCTTGTAGAACAGGCCAAAGAGACCGTCATTGCCGTCCGGGCCGGAGAAGGTCCCAAGATCAACCCACGACTGCCCGGCAGCGTAATTGTCGCGCACCCAATTTGCGGTCTCATCCCCGAGCGGCGTGACAAAGCCACGTTTGGCCATATCCGACACAAGGCCTGGCTGCGGGAAGACGGCAACATTGGGGGCAGATCCTGCCTCGGCGTCCACCACGATTTGCTGCTCGAAACTGTCAGAACCTGCATAGCGCACATCCGCGCCGGTCGCAGCGGCGAAGTAAGCCAGTACGTTCTCGACCAATTCCTGATCCGGCCCGAGCCATGGGCCAAAGACCGTGACCTGCTCTCCGTTGAGGTCGATCTTTTCCAACTCAGCGTAGCTGTCCCAGTTAAAGGCGCCCTCGCCGACCGGAAAAATCAGATCCTGGGCGGTGGCCGTTCCCGCCATCAGCGCCGTGACGGCTGCAGCCGACATCAATACTCGTTTCATTGGTTCTCCTCCCTATCCTCACCGCGCGACCGCTTGGGTTGATTGCTCGCTGACCATTCCAGCTATAGCTGTGCTCAATCCAAGCGATTCAAAGCGCTTTGATTGACTTCAAACTTTCGGATTCGGACCTTCCTGTCAACATTTCTCTCAGACAAAGGCAACATTAACACTTGAACTAGCGACATACTCATAGTCATAAAGTAGGACAGGTCTCAGGTTGCAAACTCTGCATTTGGCAAAACATTTAAAGCGCTTTGGAGGCAAAACCTCATGAACCTCAAAGAACTTTCAGCTCTTCTTGGCTTGTCGCAGACCACGGTAAGCCGGGCCTTGAACGGCTATCCGGAGGTGAGTGAGGCCACCCGCAGACGGGTGATGCAGGTCGCAGATGAACACAATTATCGCCCCAATACGCGCGCCAAAGCACTGGCAACGGGGCGCGCTATGGCCATCGGGCATGTGATTCCCCTTTCGACCCAGCACGAGATGATGAACCCGATTTTCGGGGATTTTATTGCCGGTGCGGGCGAGAGCTACAGCCAAGCAGGCTACGACATGGTGCTGTCACTGGTCGCGGATGAGGACCAGTCGCGCGCCTATCACGAGATGTTCGCCAAACGAAACGTCGACGGCATCGTCTTGCACGCCCCCAAAATGCAAGACAGCCGGATCACCATGCTGCAGGAGATCGGCCTGCCTTTCGCGGTGCATGGGCGCGCGACCGATATCACGACGCCTTACAGCTGGTTGGATGTCAACAACACCAGCGCCTTTCGGCGCGCAACGGATTTTCTGTTAGATCTTGGCCACCGCCACATCTGTCTTGTCAACGGTCAGGAGAGCATGGATTTTGCCTTCCGCCGTCGCGAGGGATACGCCGCCGCACTGCAAGCGCGCGACATTGCCCCGGACCCGGCCCTGATGTTTGCGGGCGAGATGACAGAAGTATACGGCTACGACACGGTCCGACGCACGCAAGGTCTGGAAACACCGCCGACGGCATATCTTGTGTCGTCAATCATCGCAGCCTTTGGTGTGCGCCGCGCGATCGAAGAACTCGGGTTGGTAATGGGACGTGATGTCTCTGTGATCACCCATGACGACGATCTGTCCTATCTGCGAAACGGGGCTGAGGTGCCAGTTTTCACTGCCACGCGGTCCTCGGTGCGGGACGCTGGGCGCAGACTGGCCAAGCTGCTGATTTCTCAGATCGAAGAGCCCTGCGCTTCCCCTTTGACCGAACTCCTAGAGGCCGAACTGACCGTTGGCCGCTCCACCGGGCCCGCCCCCCACAGGACATAAAGACATGTACGACTTTAACTTCACCCGCAGTGATTTCCCCGACGGCTTTTTGTTTGGCTGTGCGACATCGTCCTATCAGATCGAAGGACATCAATTTGGCGGTGCCGGGCTTACGCATTGGGACAGTTTCGCAGCGACGCCCGGCAATGTGGTGCGGGCCGAAAACGGCGCGCTGGCCTGCGATCACTACCACCGTTTTGACGAGGATCTGGACCTCGCGGCGGCCGCAGGGTTTGACTGCTATCGGTTCTCAACCAGTTGGGCGCGCGTTCTGCCCGACGGTATCGGCAGCCCCAACGCCGAAGGGCTCGATTTTTACGACCGGTTGACGGACGCGATGCTGGAACGGGGCCTTAAACCCTGCGCAACTCTTTACCACTGGGAGCTCCCCCAGCCGCTTGCCGATCTTGGGGGCTGGCGCAACCGGGAAATCGGCAATTGGTTCGCCGAGTTCACACATGTAATCATGTCCCGGATCGGCGACCGGATGCATTCTGTCGCGCCGATCAATGAACCGTGGTGTGTGGGGTGGTTGTCGCATTTCCTCGGCCACCATGCACCCGGTCTTCGTGACATTCGCGCAACTGCGCGTGCCATGCATCATGTGCTGCTCGCTCACGGCCGCGCCATCGAGGTGATGCGCGGCCTCGGCATGTCCAATCTTGGCGCGGTGTTCAATTTTGAATGGGCAGAACCTGTGGATCAGAGCCCAGAAGCCCTTGCTGCAGCTGAGACCTATGATGCGATCTACAATCGTTTTTTCCTCGGCGGTGCGTTCAAGGGCGCATATCCGCAGGCCGCTTTGAAGGGGCTGGAACCCCACCTCCCCACAGGTTGGCAGGATGACTTTGAAACCATTACCCAACCGGTCGATTGGTGCGGGCTGAACTATTACACACGCAAGGTGATCGGATCGGATGCAGGCCCGTGGCCGCATTACGCCGAATTGGATGGGCCGTTCCCGAAAACTCAGATGGGTTGGGAAATTTACCCAGACGGGCTCTATCACTTTTTGACGCGCACCGCGCAGGAATACACCGGCGACCTTCCCCTGATTGTGACCGAAAATGGCATGGCCAACCCGGATGTATTGCGGGGTGGTGCCGTCCATGACGTAGCGCGTATTGCCTATGTGGAGGCGCATTTGGCGCGTGTCCGCCGGGCCCTTTCGGAGGGCGTACCGGTTGAGGGATATTTCCTGTGGTCACTCCTCGACAACTACGAATGGGCGTTGGGGTATGAGAAACGCTTTGGCTTGGTGCATGTCGATTTCGACACGCTGACGCGCACGCCAAAGGCCTCTTATGATGCGCTCAAGCGCGCACTGGCCAACTGACGGCTTCATTAAATGTGCGCGCCGCGCAGAACGCGCGGCGCCGCCAAATTACGCCGCAGCGGTCACCGCAGGAACAAGCTCGCGATACAGATCGGTGACACGCGCAGCAGCGTCTGCTGCCTCGCGCCCTTTTTTCACGAAGTGATCAAGGAAGAAGGCGTGATGCTCTTCGCTGGGTTGGAAGTGATGTGGGGTGAGCGATACGGATAGGACCGGAACACCCGTTTTGAGCCCTGCATCCATCAAACCGGAAACAACGGCCTGGGCCACAAAATCATGACGGTAAAGACCGCCGTCGACCACCAAAGCTGCCGCTGCAACAGCGTCGTAATCGCCGGTGGCCGCGAGTTTTTGAGCCAGCAATGGCATCTCAAACGCACCGGGGACGTCGAAGACATCCACGGTCGCGTCAAGACCAAGTTCGGCCAGCCGTTGCTGAAAACCAATCAGCGCCTGATCCACGATGTCGGCATGCCATTGTGCCTTGATGAAGGCGAATTTTGGGGATTTTGTCATAGCTCTTGATCCTTTCAACATGACAGAATCCCAGAGCGCAAAAGACCACCCGCACCCATCGGTACGCGCAGTACATTCTCTCCCATCCGGACTATGACCGTCGGCCCCGGAATTCCACCGGATCTGCTGACCCACCCCATCGGGATGGCGCTCGCGGGCTGTAACCGCCGGTGGGGAATTTCACCCCGCCCTGAGAATGAAGTTGAGCTAGGGGCTGGTCGTGCATTTGTCAATGGAGCCACGCTTAAGCGGCGACTTGTGCAAAGCGCCGCTTTGCTTTGTCACTTTTTTGCGCAGAACGTCACAAAACTGTGCTAAAAACACCCTAAACAGCAAATGGAAACGTTTCCAAACCACGAATCGAGACTTTTTTGCATGGCTAATAAAACCCGCATCACCATCAAGGATGTCGCCCGTGCGGCAGGCTGCGGTGTCGCCACAGCGAGCCGTGTTTTGAATAAATCTGGCTCGGCCAGCTCAGAGACTCGCGAACGGGTCGAGCAAGCCGCGCGCGATCTTGGATTTGCGTTTTCGGCTACCGGCCGCGCGTTGCAAAGCCGCAAGAGTATGACGGTGGGGTGCCTGATCCCGTCGCTTGCCAATCCGGTTTTTGCCGAAGCGGTACAAGGCGCTCAGGAAGAACTGCGTAAAGAGGGCTATCAACTGCTGGTGGCCAGCTCCAATTATGACGGTGAAACCGACAACGAGATCCTCTCTACGCTATTGGCCAAAGATGTCGACGGGTTGCTGGTGACCATGGTGGACCCGCAAGACAGCCTAGCGCTGGACATGGCGCAGAGCCGAAATATCCCGACATGTCTGATGTTTCACGACCCCCTGCCCGGCTGGCCAAGCGCGCATGTGTCCAACGCCGAGGCCGCCGCGGAGGTTGCACGTCGATTTGCACGATATGGCCACCGCCGCACAGGGTTTTTGGCGCTTCGATTTGCAACCTCGGATCGCTCGCGCAATCGTTTTGACGGGTTTCGCGCAGAATGCGCGGCGCAGAACCTGCCTGCACCAGAACTCATTGAAATTACTGAAACCGAGGCCAATACCCCAAGCATCCTTGCGCAACGTCTGTGCGAGCACCCCGAACTGACTGCGATCTTTGCGTCGAATGATTTTCTCGCCATCGCGGTGCAAAAGGCCGCGAACCTCATGGGCTGGCACGTGCCGCAGGATCTGTCGGTGGTGGGGTTTGACGGCATTGAGGTGGGGCGGCTTTTAGATCGTCCGCTTGCGACCATTGAAACCACGCCAGAGGCGATGGGCCGTCAGGCTGCGCAAACGCTTTTGGTTGGATTGCAGGGAGGCGAAATGGCTAAGCTCACGCCCCTGCCCTTTACTTTCCGTGTTGGGGCAACCTTGTCCACGCCCCGCACGAAAAGCCCTGACGACGACCGGGGTGCTGCCCAGTCGCCGTCTGTTCCCCCGTTCACGTCCAACGTCAAACAAGGATGAACCCATGAAACATATCGCTCTTGCGGGTCTGGCTGCAACCGCTCTTGCAGCGCCGCTTACAACCACATTTGCAACTTCTGCGCAGGCCGAAGATGCCATCTGCTACAACTGCCCGCCGCAGTGGGCGGACTGGGCCTCTATGCTGGAAGCCATCGAGACTGAAATCGGCGTCAGCCTCCCGCATGACAATAAAAACTCCGGTCAGACCTTTGCGCAACTGGTGGCTGAAAAGGAAAACCCGGTCGCGGATGTTGCCTATTATGGCGTCACCACCGGCATCAAGGCGGGCAAAGAAGGGCTGGTTGAGGCCTATAAGCCTGCGGGTTTTGACGAAATCCCCGAAGGGCTGAAAGATCCAGAAGGCAAGTGGTTCGCGGTTCATTACGGCACCATCGGGTTCTTTGTGAATGTCGATGCCCTTGGCGGAGCGCCCGTGCCGCAGTGTTTTGCCGACCTGAAAAAGCCCGAATATCAGGGTATGGTGGGCTATCTCGACCCGTCCTCGGCGTTTGTCGGCTATGCGGGTGCGGTGGCTGCAAACCTTGCTTTTGGCGGCGATCTTCAGAACTTTGACCCGGCGATCCAATACTTCTCTGAATTGGCGGAGAACTCACCGATTGTGCCCAAGCAGACCTCCTTTGCGCGCGTGGTTTCGGGCGAAATCCCGATCCTCTTTGACTACGACTTCAACGCGTATCGCGCAAAATATGAAGAGGACGGCAATTTTGAATTCGTCCTGCCCTGCGAAGGGTCGGTGCGCGTCCCTTACGTCATGAGCCTTGTAGGGAATGCTCCGCACAGCGAAACCGGCAAGAAAGTTCTGGACTTCATCCTGTCCGACAAGGGTCAGGCGATCTGGACCAATGCCTATCTGCAGCCCTCCCGTCCGGTGGAACTGCCTGCCGAGGTGGCCGAGAAGTTCCTGCCCCCAAGCGACTATGAGCGCGCGCAGGCTGTGGACTATGCCGAAATGGAAAAAGCGCAGGCCGGTTTTGGCGAACGCTACCTGAACGAAGTGAAATAACTCCATTTCCGGGAGCGCGCGACCTTGCGCGCTCTCGGATCTATTGAAAGAGACCCCCGTGACGGCCCGTTCCTTTGGCGTCTTATGCCTTCTCCCACTGCTTATATTCTCGCTCGCGTTTCTGGCGTTGCCTTTGGTGCGCCTCGTGCTGTCGTCCTCTGAGGGCGCGGACGGCTGGAGCGTCTATATCCGTATGTTGCAAACCCCGCGTTATCTGGCTGCCCTTCTGCAGACCCTTCTGGTCTCGGGTGCTGTGACTGTCGCCGCCTTGGCAGTCTCCACCACTGCGGGGCTTTTTCTGACCCGCAATCGGTTCTGGGGACGCAGTGCCCTGTTGTCGATCCTGACACTGCCCCTCGCGTTTCCCGGTGTCGTGGTTGGTTTTATGATCATTCTCCTAGGCGGGCGTCAGGGGTTGGTGAACCAGATCACCCCCGGCCATGTTGTTTTTGCCTATTCCACCTTTGGGTTGTTTCTGGGCTATCTCTATTTCTCCATCCCACGGGTGTTGCTTACGGTGATGGCCGCAGCGGAAAAGATCGACCCGGCGCTGGAAGAAGCAGCGCGCAGTCTTGGCGCACCTGCATATAGGGTGCTGTGGGACGTGCTGCTCCCGGCCCTGCGTCCAGCAATGGTTGCGGCAGGGGCAATCGCATTTGCCACCGCCATGGGCGCGTTTGGCACGGCATTCACCTTGGCCACCGACATCGATGTGCTGCCGATGGTGATCTACACGGAGTTCACGCTCTCGGCCAATTTCGCCATGGCCTCGGCGCTCTCTATCGCATTGGGCGTCGTCACATGGGGCGTTCTGCTGATTGCACGCAGCCTCTCTGGCGGCACAGTCGCGGCGGGAGGATAAAAGATGATGAGACTTCCAAAACTGTTATCAATGCTGGTCACACTGCTGGCCTGTGCCTTTTTGCTGGTGCCAACCTTGCAATCCGTGTTGGCAGGTATCACCGCCAACTATTTCCGCGGCATCTCTTCCGGATTGACCCTCAAATGGGTGGTTGAGGTCTGGACGCTTTATGCTGACAGTATTTTCCTCTCCATCTGGCTGGCGATTACCTGTCTTGCGGTGACGCTCATTCTGGGCGTGCCTGCAGCCTATGCGCTGGCCCGCAACCCCGGCCGTCTGTCGCGGGTTCTTGAGGAGTTCATCTCCCTGCCGCTGGCCATTCCGGGCCTCGCGCTGGCGCTGGCGTTGTTGCAGCTTTATGGCTCCCAGCAGGGGTTTCGCGCTCACTGGAGTTTCATTCTCGTGGGGCATGTGCTCTACACACTGCCCTTCATGGTACGGGCGGTGCAGGCGGTGCTTGCGGCCATCGACCTGAAAACGCTCGAAGAAGGTGCCGCCTCACTTGGTGCAGGGCCTGCGCGTCGGTTTGTCGATATCGTCGTCCCCAATGCCCTGCCCGGCATCCTCGCCGGGAGCCTTACGGTGGTGACGCTCTCCATTGGTGAATTCAATCTTACATGGATGCTGCACACGCCACTGCTGAAAACCCTGCCGGTCGGGCTTGCGGATTCTTACGCCTCCATGCGGCTGGAGATCGCTTCTGCCTATACGCTGGTTTTCTTTGTGATGATCGTCCCGCTTCTAATGGCCATGCAATGGGCCTCCGCCCGTGCCCAAAGGATACTGTCATGACCCTGTCTCTTTCGTCTGTTGCCAAAACCTATGGTGATGGCACCCGCGCCCTGAACCCAACCGATCTGGAGATCAATCCCGGCGAGATCATTTCGCTCCTTGGCCCCTCGGGCTGCGGCAAGACCACCCTGTTGCGGCTGATTGCCGGGCTTGAAGTGCCGGATAATGGCGCGAACATCCGGTTTGGCGACGAGGATGTCACCCGCCTCCCCGTTGAAAAGCGCAACGTCGGCATGGTGTTTCAATCCTATGCGCTGTTTCCCAATATGTCCGTGCGCGACAATATTGGCTACGGGCTAAAGATGCAGCGTCTGCCGCGCGCCGAGATCCAGAGCCGTGTGGACGAGGTGATCGCCCTATGTCGTCTGGAGCCATACGCAAACCGCGCGATCACCGCCCTGTCCGGCGGACAGCGACAGCGGGTCGCCCTTGCCCGCGCCTTTGCACCGCGCCCACGTCTGATGCTGCTGGACGAACCTCTGTCCGCGCTTGATGCGGCCTTGCGGCTGGAGTTGCGCGACGAGTTGGCTGCCTTGCTGCGCCAGTTTGGCACCACGGTGATTTTTGTCACGCACGATCAGGACGAGGCCCTTGCCATCGCTGATCGCGTTGCGGTGATGGAAGGCGGAAAAATCCGCCAGATCGGCACACCAGAGGAGCTTTATCGCAACCCTCAATCCGCCTTTGTCGCGGAATTCGTAGGGCACGCGATGCCACTTTCTGGTGAAATCAGACAGCAAACCCTGTGTCTGGAAGGTGGGGAACTGCCGCTCCCGGATCATGCAGGCGGCGGCTCGGTTTATGTGCGCGCAGAAGACTTACGTGCTGACCCGACGGGACCGTTAGAGGCGAAGGTGGAGACCGTCACCTTCCTCGGCACGCACTACCGGCTGGGCCTCACCGGCCTCACGGGGCAGCGCATGTTTGCACTGCATCATGGCGCCTCTGCTCCTGCTATTGGCGATAACTTACGCCTGTCCATCGCGCCCGATGCGCTGATCTGCCTTCCTCATTCGTAAAGCTTAAACATGACTTCATTCATTCAACTCACCGACACGCATATCGTCTCTGAGGGCAGCCTCGCATATGGCCGTTCGGATACCGCCGCCGCGCTTGTCAGTGCGGTCGAGACCATAAACGCACGGCTGCCACTGCTGGATCCGGTTGACTGTGTGGTTCTGACCGGAGATCTGACGGATCACGGCAGCGCCGAGGAATACACCCGTCTGCGCCAGTTGCTCTCGCCGCTCAAGGTGCCGTTACGGGCGATCCCCGGCAATCACGACCTGCGCGAGGCGATGCGTGCGGCCTTTGCCGATGAAGACTGGATGCCCGGCTCTGGTCCGATCCAATGGCACCACGATTTTGGCCCCTTCTCGATGATCGGGCTTGATACGCTGGTTGAAGGCGCACCCTACGGTCTGGTTTGCGAAGACGGGCTTTTGTTTCTTGAGCGCACCCTGTCGGAGCTGGGGGATAAACCGATTGTCGTCGCCACCCATCACCCATGGATACGCTCAGGCATGGTTGAGATGGATCGCAATAATCTGCGCAATGGGCAGGCGGTGCTGGAGCTGCTGCAAAACCACTCTGGCCCTGCGCAAATAATATCGGGCCACCTACATCGTGCCATGTCGGCACTGGTTGGCGGCATCCTGCATCAGGTTGCGCCTGCACCTTGCCATGCGGTGCATCTGGACCAGCGTGAAGACACCACCAACAGCCTCGTATTAGAACCAGGCAACGTCACGATATACAATTGGCGCGGCGCGGATGGCGGACTTGTGAGCGATACGCTCCCCGTTGGAAACCACCCCGGGCCATGGCCGTTTTATGGTTAGGTAGACCGCCCATGGATCAGATAAAAACACACACTCAACCACCTGCAGGCGCAGGAATATTTCTTTTACAACAATAGTGTAGCTTTCCTCTTTTCCCTCCAGTTGGAACCGCTACAAAGCGGCCAATTGAAACTGGGGAGAGGAGAACTCCATGTTGAACTTCCTATCCCGGCCAATGGTGCGTCTCATTGACCGGTATCTGCCTGACCCGTTTGTTTTTGTTCTGGTGCTTACCCTGATCGCGGGCCTTGCCGCCGTCTTGACGCAAGGCACTGGCCCGCTCGAAGTTGTGACGATCTGGGGCGATGGGTTTTGGTCATTGCTGACCTTTTCCATGCAAATGTTGCTGGTGCTGGTTACGGGCTACATGATGGCCTCCACCCCGCTGGTACGACGTGGCCTGACCGCACTCGCGAGCCTTGCCAACAGTGCCGGGGGTGCCATTCTGTTGGTGAGCTTTGTGTCGCTTGCCGCATCATGGATCAACTGGGGCTTTGGGCTTGTTGTGGGTGCGTTGTTTGCCCGCGAGTTGGCCCGTACGATCCGCGTGGATTACCGCCTACTGGTCGCCTCGGCCTATTCCGGGTTTATCGTATGGCACGGCGGGCTTGCCGGTTCGATCCCACTGTCCATCGCAACCGACGGCCACCCGTTTGCCGATATCACTGGGGTCATCCCGACCTCGCAGACGATCTTTTCCGTCTATAACCTCGTGATCGTAGCGGCATTGTTTATCGCAATCCCGCTGGTCAACCGGGCGATGCTGCCGCGCGAGGATGAAGCGGTCTATATTGACCCTGCGCTCTTAGAAGACAGCACTCCGGAAAAAAGCGGCGTCTCGACACCGGCAGACCGCATTGAAAACAGCTTTGTGCTGTCTTTGTTGATCGGTGCGGCGGGTGCCGCGTGGCTGATTCAGTATTTCGCAGCAGGCAATGGTCTGTCGCTCAATGTGATCAACTTCTTGTTCCTGACGGTGGCCACCATCCTGCACGGAAGCCCCCGGAACCTGCTGAACGCCCTGACTGACGCGGTAAAAGGCGGAGCGGGCATTGTGATCCAGTTCCCATTCTATGCCGGGATCATGGCAATCATGGTGCAATCGGGACTGGCGGCAAGTATCTCTGAAGCTCTCGTCGGTCTTGCAAGCGCAACATCGCTGCCGTTCTGGTCGTTCATTTCCGCCGGGATCGTCAATTTCTTCGTCCCCTCAGGCGGCGGGCAATGGGCTGTGCAGGCCCCTGTGATCCTACCCGCAGCCGAAGCTTTGGGTGCGGATATCGCACGCACGGCCATGGCGGTTGCATGGGGTGATGCGTGGACCAATATGGTGCAGCCTTTCTGGGCGCTCCCGATCCTTGGGATCGCAGGCCTGCGTGCCAAGGACATCATGGGGTTCTGCGTGGTGCATCTGCTCCTGTCCGGCCTCATTATCGCAGCCGGGCTGGTCTTTATCTAAAACAAAAAGCGCGCCTCTCGGGGCGCGCTTTCCAAAGAAGCCTCTTAGAAACCGCTCACCGCAGGGAGCCATGTCGACAGGCTCGGCACAAAGGTGATCAGCAACAGCGCCGCCGCCAGAGCCAAAAAGAAGGGTGGCAATTCGCGGATCAATGTTGATGGCTTCAGATGGACCGTCGAAGAGACCACAAAGATCAGGCTCCCGACCGGTGGCGTGGTCAGACCCAGTGTCAGGTTCACAATCACAATAATGGCAAAGTGGTTCGGATCGATCCCCAGCGCAAAGCTAATGGGCGCAAGGATCGGCACAAGGATCATGACGCCGGGAAGTGGGTCCATGAACAACCCAAAAGCCAATAGCAGCAGGTTCACCGCCAGCAGGAAGACAATCGGCGACAAATCCCAGCTGATGATGGTTCCGGCCAGTTGCTGTGGAAGGCCCTCGATGATCAGCACCCAAGCAAAGGCCCGCGCGGCACCAAGGATCAGCAGAACTGCACCAGAGGTCATCGCTGCCTTCAGCAAAATGCCCGGCAAATCGCGAAGTTTGAGCGAGCGGTAGACAAACATACCCACAATGAGGGCGTAAAACACCGCGATGACAGAGGCTTCGGTGGGGGTAAAAACACCAAACCGAATGCCGCCCACGATCAGCAGGATCAAGGACAATGCCGGGAGTGCAAACACAAAGATCCGCCCGATCTCAAGCAGGGTCGGCATGGCGTCGCCACTGACATAGCCACGTTTGCGGCTGACATAAGCGTTGGCCAAGAGCACCATAAAGGTGATCAAAACGCCCGGCAGAACACCGGCCATAAACAAAGAGCCAACTGAGACCTGCTGATCCTGCATGGCGTAGATGATCATGGTGATTGAGGGCGGAATAATCGGCCCGACCACAGCGCTCGCGATGGTAAGCGCCCCGGCATAGGGGCGATCATAGCCGCCTTTTTCCATCATCCGGATCATCATTGATCCGGGTCCGGCCGCATCGGCAAGGGCGCTACCGGAAATACCTGCAAACATCGCCGAGCTGACCACATTTGCATGGCCCAGACCGCCGCGAAGGTGACCAACCAGAGACTGCGCAAGCCGCAAGAGCGCCATGGTGACAGCCCCTCCGGTCATGATCTCTGCAGCAAGGATGAAGAACGGAACTGCCAGCAGCGGGAAGCTGTCGAGGCCGGAAAACATCTCCTTGACCACCACCAGATGTGGATAGGAGGAGCCGAACGTCAGCGCCACAAACACCGCGATCATCATTGCAAAGGCCACAGGCAGGCCAAGCGCCAGCAAGATAAAAAGCGCCGGAAAAAGGATCTCAGCCATTTGCGCCTCCAGGCAATGTGGCGGCCGCATCATCTGGATCATCGGCGCGTTTGTAGCGGCCCGCGGTAATGAAAGGATGCGCAATCAACAGGAGATGAACCATCAACAGCAAAAAACCGATAGGCATCGCCGCATAAACATAAAGGAACGGGAGACGCAGGGCCGGTGTCACCTGATATTGCATCCGTTGGGCATATTGCAGGCCGACATAGACCATAAAGCCAAAGAACATCAGCAACCCGAGCACTATCGCGCCACGCAAGAGCTTTTGCCCGGCAGAGGGCAAGGCGTCTTGTAAATTGGTGATCGCCACATGCCCACCCGAACGTAGGATCAAGCCCGCGCCGGAAAAAGCCATCCAAATCATCAGGTAGCGCGCGGTCTCATCCGCCCATGGCAGAGAATGCCCGGTGCTATAGCGCAGGGCGATATTGGCCCCGACCACCAGTGTCATGCCCGCCATCATGGCGATCAGAAGCCAGCCGTTCAGCGTGACGAAATAGTGTTCCAGCTTTCTCAAGAAACGCGCCCCCGCAAGGTGTCCGGCGGCTTAGGGGCGCCGCCGGACGTTTGATCATCACTCAGAAGCGACGATGGATTTGACCAGCTCTTCGCCGTAGGTCTTGTAGTAACCTTCGTAAGCGGACTGGATCGAAGCCTGAAATTCGGCCTTTTCCTCTGCGGTCAATGCGTTCACCTGCATGCCGCGCTCTTTGAGGATCTCGACACCGCTGGTCTCGACATTATCCACATAGCCGCGCATTGCTGCGACAGCCTCGGTGGCCGCTTTTTCAAAGGCTGCTTTCTGCTCGTCGTTCAAACCTTCCCAGAAAGGTTTGGAGACCAGCAACATGGCAGGAGAATAAACGTGGCCCGAAAGGGTCAGGTATTTCTGAACTTCATCCAGTTTCACAGAGACGATCACCGAGAGCGGGTTTTCCTGCCCATCGATCACACTCTGCTGCATGGAAGAGATTACCTCAGGCCATGCCATCGGAGTCGGCGCAGCACCCATCGCGTTAAACGCTGCCAGATGCACCGGGTTTTCCATGGTGCGCAGCTTCAGCCCTTGCACATCCGCAGGCGTGTTGATGGCATTGCGATTATTGGTGATGTGGCGAAAGCCCTGCTCGCCCCATGCCAGCGCATGCAGGCCAACATTGTCAAACTTCGCGAGGATGTCCTCACCGATGGGGCCATCCAGCACCGAACGGGCGTGGCTCAGGTCGCGAAACAGGAACGGAATATCGAAAACGCCAGTCTCAGGCACAAAGTTCGCCAGCGTTCCCGAAGACACAATCGTGACCTCAACTGTGCCCAGCTGCAGGCCTTCGATCACCTCGCGTTCACCACCCAGACCCGACGACGGGAAATGGGTGAAGCTGAAGTCGTCACCGGTTTCGGCTTTGACGACTTCTTCGAATTTCTTTGCTGCGACGCCATAGTGGCTGTCCTCTGCCAAAGCGTAGCCGATTTTGATATCGGTTTGCGCTGCGGCGGGGAATGTAAAGGCAACGGCAGCGCCTGCAGCCATCAGGCTGCGGGTGAAAATGGTCATGGAAAATCCCTCCCTTAGAACCATGGTCTTGTTATACATGCAACTTTCGAGAAGCAACCCGACCAGAAAGCACAGATTATGCCCCTGAGACAGGTTCCTCAGCAGCATTACGTCTTTGCCCGTCCAAACAGGCGAACGAGTTCCGGCACATAGGCCTGACCATGACCATCTGCCACTGCATCAGCCAATGCAGCAGAGACCCCGTCGGCCACGGTTTGTTGCGCGCCTGCTTGTTCGGACATTGCGCGATAGTAATCGATGTCCTTTTGGGCGTTGGATACAAAGAACGGCAGCCCTTCGCGGTTGCCATCGGTGATAAAGGGGGCCAGTCGGTCCAAGGCGACACTTGCTCCACCGCCGGAGGCCAGAACGTCCACAAAAACAGCCGGGTCGACACCCGCATCTGCGGACTGCGCGGCAGCTTCGGCCAAGAGCGTCATAAAGCCAACCGACACATAGTTATGGAGCAGTTTCAGACGGTGACCATGGCTAAGCGGGCCGACATGCGCCACTTCTTCGGTAAAGGATGCCAGCACCGGGCGCACGCGTTCCAGCGATTCCGCCGTACCGCCTACGAGCAGGTTCAGCTTGCCCTCATGCGCGTGTTTTGCGGTCCGCGTCATGGGCGCGTCGATATAATCACCGTCCGCAGCACGCACGACCTCTCCCATACGCAGGGTCGACTCGGGCAGTGCGGTTGAACAGTCAACGATCACCGTGCCGGGCCGCAATGCTGCCGCCAGCCCCTGATCCCCTGCAACGATTGCCTCCACCTGAGGTGAGCCCGTCACACAGAGGATCACCACGTCAGAGACAGCGGCAATTTCTGCTGGCGTGGCGCAGGCCGTCGCCCCCATGCCGGTGATCTCATCCACTGGCTGGTTGCCGGGATGATCCAGAAAACTCAGCGCGAAACCCCCGCGCGACAGAACATTACGGGCGATGCCGTGGCCCATGAGCCCGACGCCAATGATACCAACATGCATGTTGTCTCTCCTCATTCTCATGACCGCGCAGGCACGGCCCAGCTCCGGACCAGCGGCCCGGAGCGATCCTCCCAGATGCGTTTGGCGATTAGTCTGTGTTGATCCAGATCGCCTTGGTATCGAGATATTCCTCCATGTGTTCCGTGCCGCCCTCACGCCCATAGCCTGACATTTTGACGCCCCCAAAGGGCACAGCCGGGTCGATCGCGTGGTACATATTCACCCAGACGGAGCCTGCTTTGAGACGGTGCGCCAGCTTGTGCGCGGTTCCAAGGTGCGTGGAGAAGACGCCCGCAGCCAAACCATAGGGGGTGGCGTTGGCCCGTTCGACCACTTCATCAAGGCTGTCGAAGGGCAATGCGGAAATCACCGGACCAAAGATCTCTTCGCGTGCGATGGTCATCTCGTCGGTGACACCGCCGAAGACCGTCGGGTGGAAGAAGTGTCCTCCTTCAAAATCTGCGCCCTCAACACGTGTGCCGCCTGTCATAACCTCAGCGCCCTCATTGGGGCCGATGGCGAGATATCCTGCAATGCGTTCGGCCTGACGCGCGGAGATGATCGGGCCGATATCCGTGCTCTCATCGATACCGTGACCAATGCGCAGGTTGGCGGCGAATTCGGCAACCCGGCGCACAAACTCATCATGAATTTCACGCGCAACAAACAGGCGCGACCCCGCGATGCAGATCTGACCGGAGTTTGCAAAAACCGCCATGGCAGCCACCGGCACGGCCTTCTCGATATCGGCGTCACGGCACACAATCACCGGAGATTTGCCGCCCAGTTCGAGCGAGACGCGCTTGAGGTTGCCGGTCGCGGCACGCGCAATGGACTGGCCCGTCGCGGTTGAGCCTGTAAAGACGATCTTGTCGACACCGGGATGCTCGGCCAAGGCAGCGCCGGCCTCGGAACCGAGACCTGTGACAATATTCAAAACTCCATCGGGCAGGCCCGCTTCTTGCATGATCCGCGCGATCATCAGAACCGTCAAAGACGCTTCCTCGGAGGGTTTCAGAACAACGGTACAACCGGTCGCGATAGCAGGTGCGATTTTCCACACAGATCCCGCGATCGGCGCGTTCCAGGGGATAATGGCCCCAACGACACCGACCGGCTCACGTACGGTCGAGGAGTGGATTTCACCCGGGAACGAATTGGGGATGGTGTGCCCATGAATGGTGACAGCCTGCCCCGCATAAAACCGCAGCATACCCAGAACCCGGCGGCTATTGGCCAACGTGCGCTGAATTGGCATGCCCATATCAAGCGTGTCGGAGAGGCAAAGGTTTTCCCACTCGGCCTCAAAGCGTTCTGCAATCCGAAGAAGCAGCGCTTGACGCTCAAAAGGAGTCCATTTCGACCACGGCCCGTCAAAGGCCTTGCGGGCAGATGCAACAGCCGCATCGACATCGACCGCACCACCTTTGGGCACGGTGGCAAGCAGTGCGCCAGTGGCGGGGTTGCGTGCGTCCATCACCTCGCCAGATTGCGACTCGCACCATTGCCCATTGATAAACATTGGGCGAAATCCGCCGTCATAAAGCGCAGAGGCCGCCGCTTGCCAGTCTTTCATGTTCTTTCCTTCATTTTATCAGGCCTCAGCCGAACGGTCGGAACCTGCCCATAACCCGGTGAGTGCGCATAAAATTCATTGCTTCATCTACACCCAGCCTTGTCGAGAAAGCCAGTCGCCCGCGTTGCCAATTTGTGAACACCCCTCTGAAAATCAGAACGCAAAAGGCGCCATTAAATCGCCACAGGCAAAACTGTGCCGAAGTGTAACGATCCTGTATTCGCGCGCCGCTTGCGTCACACTCTGCTAAGACGTAACTCCCCGGCATGGCTTCAAAGATCCTCATTATCAGCCCCCGCGAAGATGGCAGCGGTCGGATTTCCCTGACCCACAAAGCTGAAGGCGCAAGCGGTATCAGCCGCATTTCCTGTGACGTGTCACCGGCCGACTTGCTGCAGCTTGTGCTCTTTTGCGAAGGTTGCGACCTGCGGCGTATTTATGGTGAGCCGCAGATGGCTGAGGTGGAGTTGGATGGCCTGACAGTGACCTATGCCCCGTCAGGCGATGAAATCCATCTACTGCGCCAGATCGGTTATAGTGAAAAAGCTGCGCGTATCGCATGTAAGACCTTCCTGACGGAAATGGCTGGCGTTGTAGAGGCGGTGCTTGATCAGGCCGAAACCTCCAAACACGGGATCACGCTCAAGACCTTGCTGAAGCACGCTGATCTGCCTGCGGCGTATGCAGCACAATTCACTGCGGATGAAACAGCTGCCGTGTTGCACCGTCTGCAAGAAATGGCGCTCTTGATACTGAATGATCGCGCGATGGAGAAAGGATCGCGGTTTGCCAAGCTGTTGCGCGCCAAAAAATCCCGCCCCGAAGCAGAGGCCTGCGCGGCAGAGCTGGTGGTCTCCCTTGCAGACAGCTTGTTGACGCGCGCGTCGTAGTACATGACCGAACCGCGATACTCTCAACTTAATCCATGAGCGCCAATAGGTCTCGGTGCAATGCAGTCGGGATCTCGACGTATCCGCGCTCAAGATTGCGGGCGCGCGCGGCAAAGCGACGTTGCGAAGGCAAGCGTGCCCCCTGACCGATAATATCGGCAAACAGGCGCTCCGCCCTTTCGTCATTGGCCGCCACGCGTCCGCCAGAGAATTTTTCAGGGTCAAAGGCAAGGATGATTTGCCCATGGTAGGGTGCACAGCCCGGACGCCCGGCGGCGGCTTCGCTTTCCAAACTGATGAGATCATCAATCAGCGGGCCTGCCATCAGCTCAATCATAATCGATAGCGCTGATCCTTTATGGCCTCCGAAGGTGAGCATCGCGCCGTCCAAAGCAGCCTCAGGATCGCAAGTTGGCTGGCCATTGCGATCAATCGCCACGCCTTCTGGGAGCGGTTTTCCAGCGCGTTTATAAAGCTCGATTTCGCCTCGCGCAAAACCGCTGGTGGCAAAATCAAAGGTAAAGGGATCTTTGCCGCGACGTGGCCAACTAAACGCAATCGGATTGGTTCCCAGCGTTCCTTTTGTTCCCCCTGCGGGCGCAACCCATGAGTGGCTCGGAACCATTGATAGCCCGGCGAGCCCTGCGGCAGAAAGTTCTTCGACTTCAGGCCAAAGCGCTGAGAAGTGAAAGCAATTATTGACCGCAAGAGCGGCCATACCAAAGCGTCGGGCTTTCGAAATCAGCTCAGGCATCGCGTCCCGCACGGCCAACAACGACATCGCATCGCGAGCGTCGGCGCGGAGGATTGCGGTGTCGGAAGAGTCTATAACAGGCGTGGCGGCGCCATCGATTTTGCCATCCTTCATCGTTGTTGCGCACATGAACAGTCGGAACAACCCATGGGACTGACAATCATCCAGCTGACACCGATAGAGCATGTCAGAAATGGCATCCGCATGGGCAGATGCGTAACCGCAATGCTCCAACACCCGCGCTGCGAGCGCACGCACCTCATCCAATGGCAACTCAGTCTTTGCTTCTTCGGTCTGGCTCATCTCTGCCCCTCGCCCTGAAATTGTGGATATCGGATACAACATGCGAGTGATCACGACCAGCCCCTTCACCAAGCACGGTCACGGTTTTCGTCTTGAAAGAATAGGAAATTTACGTAACGTATCCAAAATACCGATAATAAGGCGAATTGAACTCTCATGGCAGGTAAGCGTGCGGTTTCCCGCAATACCCTCCCGGATGTGATTGCGAACGATTTGCGCGAGCGTATCCTCAGCGGCGAATTGGCAGAAGGCGAAGTTATTCGCCAAGAGACACTCGCGGACGAATATGACGTGTCGCGCATGCCAATCCGTGAGGCGCTAAAACGCCTTGATGCGGAAGGGCTGGTGCAATTCACGAACAATCGCGGCGCTTCGGTTACGAAACATTCCCTGCCCGAGATTGCCGAGATTTTTGACCTGCGGATTTTGATTGAGGTCGATTTGTTTCGCCGTGCGATCCCGGCCATGACGTCGACTGATTTCTCGTTATGCAATCAGATCCTTGAAGAGATGGAAGCCTCTTACGATGCCAATGACGTCGGAAAATGGGGCACACTGAACCACCAGTACCATTCCGCGCTCTATGCGGCAGCGGATCGCAGGCTGACGAATGACGTGCTGCAAGGGATCAGCCTGCATTCGGATCGGTTCGTTCGGATGCACCTCAGTGTGATGGAGCAGCGAGAGCCTGCCAAGAAAGAGCACCGGGATTTGCTGCGCTTCGCCGAGGCGCGCGATATCGAAGGAGCGTGCACAACGCTGCGCGAACACATTACCCGAACCAAGGACGAATTGCTTCGGCTGGTCGCAGAGAACCGGTCCGCTGCAGGTGATCCCGCCGCCTAAGCCGCAAGAACACACCTGTTGCAATCACCCGCTTGCGGGAAAACTGGTTGCATCGCTTGATTTTTGTATACATTATCCTGACTAAATTCACCTCCATTTAGACAAAGGCCAGACCATGTTCCACCCTCACGGAAAACACCTGATCGCCGGTCAATGGGTCGCCGGTAGCGACCACTTCCCCTCCAGCCCCGCAAGCGGTGAAAGCTACGACTTCTCTGTGGGTCGGGTCGCAGACGTCAACGCAGCGGTAGAAGCTGCCGAAGCCGCCTTTGCGGCCTATTCCGCCACCTCTCGCGCGGAGCGTGCAGCGTTTCTAAATGCGATCGCGGATGAGATCGAGGCGCGCGCTGATGATATCACCGCGATTGGTTCGCAAGAAACAGGCCTCCCCGAGGCCCGCCTGCAAGGCGAACGCGGCCGCACAACTGGTCAACTGAGGCTCTTTGCCGAACACATCCTGCAAGGAGACTACCTCGACCGGCGCCATGACAAGGCCCTGCCTGACCGGGCTCCGCTTCCGCGCCCGGATCTGCGCATGGTGCAACGCCCCATCGGTCCGGTTGCCGTGTTTGGTGCATCCAACTTCCCTCTCGCATTCTCCACAGCGGGCGGTGACACCGCAGCCGCGCTTGCGGCAGGCTGCCCGGTTGTCGTCAAAGGCCATAGCGCACACCCCGGCACAGGCGAAATCATCGCAGAGGCCATCCTTGCCGCCGTTGAACGCTGCAAGATGCCCGCTGGTGTCTTTAGCCTGATCCAAGGTGGAAACCGTCAAGTCGGTGCCGCACTGGTCCAGCACCCGCTGATCAAAGCCGTCGGCTTTACCGGATCACTCGGTGGGGGGCGTGCGCTGTTTGATCTATGTGCGCAACGCCCGGAACCCATTCCCTTCTTTGGTGAGTTGGGATCGGTAAACCCTATGTTTATCTTCGATGAAGCGCTTAATGCGCGCGGCGATGACCTGGCCAAAGGCTGGGCGGGTTCACTGACCATGGGGGCAGGTCAATTCTGCACAAACCCCGGCATTGCAGTTCTGCGTGCAGGTCCAGAAGCGGACCGTTTTATTGATACCGCTGCTGCAGCCCTTGCTGAAAGCCCCGCGCAAACCATGCTGACGGATGGGATTGCACAGGCCTATCGCGATGGTCAGCGTCGCATGGCCGGTGTGGAAGGCGTGCGCGAGGTGCTTGCGACCGACAGCCAAGCCCGCATAGCAACGCCGTTTCTATATACAACGGACGCGCAAAACTGGCTGAGCAACGAGACTTTGTCGGACGAGGTCTTTGGTCCGCTCGGGCTCGTTGTCACCGTTGCAGACATGTACGAAATGCGCGCTGTTGCTCATTCCCTTGAGGGGCAACTGACCTGCACCATGCACCTGGACGATGGCGACAGCGAAACGGCCGCCCCCTTCCTGCCAATCCTCGAGCGCAAGGCGGGTCGCGTTCTTGCAAATGGCTTCCCAACTGGGGTCGAGGTTGCGGACACGATGGTGCATGGCGGCCCCTACCCTGCATCGACCAATTTTGGCGCAACCTCCGTGGGAACCATGTCCATCCGCCGTTTCCTGCGTCCGGTTTGCTACCAGAATATCCCTGAAGCCCTGCTGCCAGCGGATCTGCGCGACGACGCATAAAATCAGTCCTGACCCTCTCCTCGACCCGGTGCCTCCCAGCCGGGTCGAGTGCTTTTATAAACGCGCCCCGCTAGCGGGGCACGGCAGGTGTCGACTCCTGTGAATTTGAGGCGTATTGGCAGCCTACCTTAGAGCGCCATCCCATTGATCCTCTCGTGACTCCGGCGGAGTTCGACCAGACCGAGCAGATGGTACGCACCGCACTTTCCGTTGCGGCGATCGCAATAAGGCAGCATGTCTGCGCGTCGCCCAAAGTGGCGCAAGCGTGGGCTAAAATACCTAAAGCTCTGTGGGAGGAGTGACATGGAAACCCTTAATTCTATCGTTGGCGCCGTCAACGCGGTCGTCTGGGGCCCGTTGATGCTGGTGCTCATTCTCGGTGTTGGGCTGTTTTTGCAGGTCGGGCTGAAACTGATGCCCATTTTGCGGATCGGCACCGGATTTTCATTGCTGTTCAAGGGACGTAGCCCCGAAGATGGCGAAGGCCAGATCACACCATTTAACGCATTGATGACTGCCCTGTCGGCCACGATCGGCACCGGGAACATCGCAGGTGTCGCAACCGCCGTATTCCTTGGCGGACCCGGCGCGTTGTTTTGGATGTGGATCACCGCGCTGGTCGGCATGGCAACAAAATATTCCGAAGCGGTTTGCGCCGTGAAGTTTCGCGAGCAGGACTCTCAGGGGAATTTCGTCGGTGGACCGATGTATTACATCAAAAACGGCCTTGGCGATAACTGGAAATGGCTGGGCGTGGCCTTTGCTCTGTTTGGCTCAATCGCGGCCTTTGGGATCGGTAATGGCGTGCAGGCCAATGGCGTCGCTCAGGTGCTGGAAACCAACTTTGGCTTCAACCCGTCCATTACCGGCGTTGTGCTGATGGTTCTTACAGGGGCAGTCGTGCTTGGTGGGATCACCCGCATCGGTGCTGTCGCGGGTGCGCTCGTTCCCTTCATGGCCGTGAGCTACATTGTGGCGGGTCTGATCGTCCTTTTGATCAACGCGGATCAACTGGGTTCGGCACTGGGGCTGGTGTTTACGCATGCCTTCACGCCCTCTGCCGCCGAAGGTGGGTTTGCTGGGGCTGCTGTCTGGGCCGCAATCCGCTTTGGCGTGGCACGCGGCGTGTTCTCCAACGAGGCAGGCCTTGGCTCCGCGCCCATCGCACATGCCGCCGCAGAAACCAAAGGTCCAGTCAATCAGGGCCTGATCGCCATGTTGGGCACGTTCATCGATACCATTATCGTCTGCAGCATCACCGGCCTTGCGATCATTGCATCCGGTGTCTGGACCTCGGGAGAAAGCGGCGCGGCACTGACGTCGCTGGCGTTTGAGACCTCGCTGCCCGGTTTTGGTGGCTACCTCATCGCGATTGCGCTTTCGATCTTTGCGTTCACCACCATTTTGGGGTGGTCCTATTATGGCGAGAAATGCGTTGGCTACCTGCTCGGTGCCAAGGTTTTGATCGGCTATCGCATCCTGTGGATCGTTGCGATCTATTTTGGGGCGACGGCGGATCTTGGCTTCATCTGGCTCTTGGCCGACACGCTCAACGCGATGATGGCAATTCCAAACCTGATCGCGCTGATCCTGCTCAGCCCTGTGGTTTTCGCGGTGACCAAGGAGTTCTTTGCCACCAAAGGTCAGAGCGAAGAGCGCACGTCCCGCTCACCACAATAAACCAAGCTCTATCGGGGGGCGCGTCATTTGATGCGCCCCTCTGTGACACCTTTCGCCACTCCGCGTATTTCAGCTGAATGGCCGGTGCCAGACGTATCGTTTACTATGTTTACCTAGGTCTTTTTATGAAACGATTTCTACCTTCTGCCGTGCTCGGGGCGGTCATTGTACTCACTCTTGCAAGTGGCTCAATCGGTGTGATCCTGTTGCTGGACATGGGACTGGAGCCTGCAAGTTCATGGGAGTGGAGTGCGCGTGCGCTGATGATCACTTGCGCGGTGGTCGCGATTTTCCTTGGTAGGGCGCGATGGCACACACCCGTTGCGCGGCTCTGTGCATTATTGTCCGCGCTCGTTCTGATCGTCTCAATGGGGGTCTTTGTGTGGGGCGGGTACAGCGCGCAGATTGCGCAGCCCTGCTAAGCGCGGATGACGCGGAGCTACGTACCCCCTCAGAGAAGGTCCTTATTTCGCACAGCGCTTTCTCGTATTGATCGGCGGCAGAGCACCACATTTGGGCCAAACACCACGCAGCGATTGAAATCTCCATATTTTTCATGGTTACTTTCGATCTGCCTTTCGCCAGTGTGATCGGGCGGCGGGGCCAGCGCAACTCTCGTTGAGGGGAAGCGGGCCTTCAGCTTTGGTCATCTCGGGCGTTCATTCGATGTGGACTGCCATGATCCTCGATCAAGTAATCGCCTGCCCTGTCTGCGACGCCCTGCATCACGATCAGGACGTCCAGAAACACTCAATCGCCAAATGTGCGCGTTGTGGAACCGTGCTTGCGGCTCCGAAATCCGGTGCCATGACGCGCATCGCCATGCTGTCCCTCACGGCGCTGATCCTACTGATCGCGGCGGCGTCCTTTCCCTTTCTCGCGCTGGAGGTTCAGGGGCTTTCGCACCAAGCCTCAGTGCTGGATACGATCCTTGCGTTTGCCAGCGGCCCAATGCTCCCGCTTTCGCTGGCCACAGGTCTGTTGATCGTCCTGTTGCCCGCTGCACGATACTGCGCATTGATCTACACGCTCGCCCCCATGGCCATCGGTTACCGGCCGGCCCCCTATGCGGCAATGGTCTATACATGGGCTGAACGGCTTAAACCCTGGGCGATGGCCGAGATCTTTATCATCGGGGTGGCGGTTGCACTGGTCAAAGTCTCAGGTCTCGCCCGGGTGGAGCTGGGGCCTGCATTTTGGGCTTTTGCTGCGCTCTTGATCGTGACAATCCTTACCGACAGTTCAATTTGCAGGTTAACCGTTTGGAAAACACTGAGAACACGCAGCACTATTTGACAGCAACCGAAGCCGGGCTGGTCGGGTGTCGCGCGTGTGGAACGGTGGCGCCACAGGGCACGCATGTCTGCCCATGCTGTCAGAGCCGATTGGAGTTTTCTGAAACCGCATCCCTGCAAAAGGTCTGGGCGTGGCTTGTCGCCGGACTGATCGCATATGTCCCGGCCAACATCTATCCGATGCTTCGCACATCGACTTTGGGGCAAACTTCCGAAAACACATTGATGGGCGGCATTATCGAGTTGGTCCATCACGGCTCATATGGTGTCGCCTTCATCGTGTTCTTTGCCAGTATTCTGATTCCGATCGCAAAATTCATCGCAATCGCATTTCTGGCCATCTCTGTCCGCAAACCGGCCAATCTTGGCAATCACGGAAGGTTGGTTCTCTACGAAGTTGTCGAATTCATTGGCAGATGGTCGATGATCGACGTCTTTGTCGTGGCAATTCTGACAGCGCTGGTGCAACTGGACTTTGCCGCCGCGATCAGTCCGGGTATTGCGGCGGTGAGTTTTGCATTGTCGGTTGCCTTCACCATGCTGGCAGCCCAGAGTTTTGATCCGCGCCTGATGTGGCTTGCGGAAAACCGAGTTGAGTCATGAGCACCCAAGAACCCGCCCAATTGAACATATCACCCAAGCGCCCCTCAATGTGGCGTAATCTCTCGTTGGTGTGGCTGGTACCGCTGGCTGCTTTGTTGGTCTCCCTCGGCATCGCGTGGAAGAATTACGCGGACCGCGGTGAGCTGATTTACATTGCCTTTGAAAATGCATCCGGCGTTGTCGCAAATGAGACAACCCTTCGATATCGCGATGTGGTCATTGGCCGTGTCGAAGAGGTCGGTTTTGCCGAAGGCCTCAGCAAAGTCTCCGTCGCAGTACGTGTCGACAAGGACATCGCCCCATTTCTGGACGAAGACGCCACATTCTGGGTGGTACGCCCCGAGGTCAGCTCGCGCGGGATTTCCGGGCTCAGCACCGTTTTGTCGGGGGTCTACATCGAAGGGGCATGGGACGAGCAGGCTGGAGTGGCACAAACCGTGTTCGCGGGCCGTGATCGCCCACCACTCGTCCAGCCGGGACGCGCCGGGCGCCGCATCACCTTGCGCACAGAAGATGGTCGGATGATCACCGAAGGCGCTCCAGTGCTGTTTCGCGGCATAGAAGTGGGACGCCTTGAGCATCCGCGCTTGACCGTCAGCGGAAATAGCATCGTGGTGGACGCTTTCATTGACGCCCCGCATGACCGGCGCATCAACTCTGCCACACGGTTTTGGGACACCTCGGGTTTTACGGTCTCATTTGGTGCCGACGGTTTGTCGCTGGATGTGGACAGTCTCGCCTCCCTCGTCTCGGGTGGGATTGAATTTGATGCTGTCTTTGAGGGCGGCCGACCAGCAAGCTCCGGTGCCGTTTTTGATATCTACCCGGACGAAGCCACGGCCCGGCGCACCGCCTTTGCCCGCTCTATGGCGGGAGGTGTTGCGATTTCCGTGGCCTTTGATGAGTCAGTTGCGGGTCTTAGTGATGGTGCCGCCGTGAAACTCGGCGGGATCAAAGTCGGCGAGGTCGGCACCCTTACGGCATCCATCCAGAACGAATCCGCAAATGCCGAAGTGCGGCTGGTCGCCAAACTCTTGTTACAACCTGCATTGCTGGGTCTGCCCCCCGGTGCAGGAGAAGAGGACGTGCTGGATTTCTTGCAAAACGCGGTTGAGGGCGGTTTGCGAGCGCGGTTGGCCTCTGCCGGGTTGCTCAGCTCCGAGTTGATGGTCGAATTGGTACGTCTTGAGGATGCAGCACCCGCACAGTTTGACCGCACAGCCGAGCCCTATCCAGAATTGCCAAGCGCCCCATCGGATTTGCCCGATTTTGCGGCAACCGCAGAAGGTGCCATGGAGCGGATCAGCGAACTGCCCGTCGAAGAGCTGATGGCGCAGGCGATCAGCACACTTGCAAGTATCGAGGCACTCGCAACCTCCGAAAGCACACGTCAGGCCCCTGCTGCGGCAGTCGCACTGCTTGAAGACACCCGCGCCTTGGTCACAGATCCAAGCACCCGCGCCCTGCCCCGCGAATTGCAGGCCACGATCACCGATCTGCGGGCCATCCTGCAGGAGCTTCAACAGGGCCGCGCCGTAGAACACCTCACGGCGGCCCTCAAAGATGGGGCCGCTGCGGCAAGCGAGATCTCATCCGCATCAGAAGAGTTGCCAACCCTTGTCGACGATCTTCGCGCGCTCGCAGCAAAGGCCAATTCGCTTGAAGCCGAAGAACTGATCCGCTCGGTCAATAAGTTGATGATCAGCGCTGATGAGGTGATCGGCACCGAGCAGGCGCGTGCGCTGCCCGCATCCCTTTCTGCGGCTTTGGATGAGATACGTGCCACGCTCACGACATTGCGCGAAGGTGGGCTGGTGGATAACGCCAATGCGACCATGGCCTCGGCGCGCGATGCGGCACAATCAGTTGCGGACGCTGCCGAAGGGCTGCCTGCGCTGTCGGCGCGGCTTGAACGGCTTGTCGCGCGGTCAGAAGCGTTGGTGGCGGCTTATGGAGATCGCTCCAACTTCAATACGGAGACGCTGGATGTACTCCGAGAAATCAAATCTGCGGCGCGCGCGGTTTCACAGCTGGCTCGCAAGATCGAGCGCGATCCGAATTCACTGGTGTTTGGTAGGTAATATGAAAAAACTTTTTGCATTTCTGTGCGTTGCAACGGCATTGACGGCTTGTTCCGGGTCCAATGATGCGCGTTACCTGATTGCAGCCACGCCGGGTGAACCTGTCAAAAACCTCAGTTCCCGCTCGATTGAGGTTCGCCTGCTGTCACTCCCCACCTATGCATCTGCATCTGAGATCGTCTCAGAGGGTGAAGGTGGAGCACTCTTTAACGAGGATCGGGCGCAATGGGCAGATGATCCTGCAAGGGGCATGTCGGTCGCACTCGCTCGCGGTCTGAGCGATCGCACCGGGGCCGCAGTTGCTGTGGAGCCTTGGCCGCTGAACACCCCGGCAGACGTACGGTTGGACGTGAGGGTCGATCAGAGCTACGCCCGCGCAGATGGCGTGTTTGAGTTTTCCGGACAATATGCCGTGTCCTCACCCGAGGGGCGCGTGCGGGAGTTCGTCAAACGGTTCGATATTGAAACCCCAGTCGCTGAGCCCGGCCCCGCCGCTGCGGCGCGCGCACTCTCCGCCGCGCTTGCCGAGCTGTCACGGCAGGTGGCGTCTTCTATGTGAGAACAGGTGCGGGGATCAAGCCGCACCTTGTAGGAGATCGCGCACTGCGCCAGTCGCTGGGGTATTCCGCAATGCATCCGGTGTGTCGAACTGCACGATTTGCCCCTGATCCATCACCGCCACCCGATCCGCGAGATCCCAGGCTTCGGCCTGATCATGGGTCACCATGATCGCGCCCACCCCAACCTTCTGCTGCAACGCACGGACCGAACTGCGCAGGGACCTGCGTACCTGGGCATCAAGCGCACTAAAGGGTTCATCCATCAGCAAAAGCTGCGGATTGATCGCCAGAGCCCGCGCCATCGCCACCCGCTGGCGTTGCCCACCAGAGAGCTGCTGCGGAAAACGATCACCGAGATCTGCAAGACCGATCATGTCCAGAAGTTCAGACACTTTTTCGCGCCGCTCCACACGTCCAGGGCGTTCACGACGTGGCAAAACCCGCAGACCAAAAGCGATGTTGTCTGCCACGCTCATATGGCGAAACAGCGCATAATTCTGAAACACCATTCCAAAGCGCCGCTTACCAGCGGGCAACCGGGTGATATCTTGACCATCCAGTGCCAGCTGCCCCTGATCCGCGTGCTGCAGACCGGCAATGATGTTCAAGAGCGTCGTCTTGCCCGACCCGGATGCGCCGAGCAATGCTACAAACTCGCCCGCCTCCATCGCCAGAGACACACCTTTCAGAACCTCCGTCCCGTTAAAGCTCTTGTGAATATTGCGTGCCTCAAACGTCATCACACATGTCCTTTCTTCGGGCCAAAGCGGTTCAGGATGCCGCGCAACACCAGCGTCAGCAGCGCCAATGCCGTGAGCACGGTTGCAGCGGCAAAAGCGCCGGTCGCGTTATAGTCGTTATACAGAAGCTCGATTTGGAGCGGCAGGGTCATCGTCTCGCCCCGGATCGATCCCGCGACGACACTCACTGCGCCGAACTCACCCATGGCGCGCGCCGCCGTGAGCACCACGCCATAGACAAGCGCCCAAGAGATATTGGGCAAAATCACAAACCGAAACAGGTGCCAACCATTGGCCCCCAGAGTGATTGCCGCTTTTTCCTCGTCCTCGCCCGTGACCATCAGCACCGGCAGAAGCTCTCGCACCACGAAGGGACACGTCACAAAGAGTGACACCAGCACAATCCCGGTGAGGTTAAACATCAACTGCACACCATAAGGTGACAATGCGCCGCCAACGGGGCCATAAGCGCCATAAACCAGCAGAAAACACAGACCCGCCACGATCGGCGAAATCGCAAATGGTGCCTCGATGATGATCAACAGCGCGCGGCGTCCAAAGAAGCGATAGCGCGCAATCAGCCATGCCGCCGCAACGCCAAAGATCACATTCAACGGCAGTACAATCAGCGCGGTCAGAACCGTGAGACGGATTGCAAGCAGTGTCTCTTCGTCGAGGATATTCGCCACATAGGTCGACACACCTTCGCTGAATGCGCGATGAAACACAGCGGCGACAGGCACTGCGATGACCAGCGTGACAAAGAGAAACGAGAGTGAAATGAGAACGATACGCGCCATGATTTAACCCTCGGTCCTGAGGTAGCGGTAGAGCCGTGTCTGCACCAGATTGACCACGATCAACAACAAGAGCGAAAGCCCCAACAGCGTTCCGGCAATCGCCGCCGCCGCGGGATAGTCGAACTCATCCAGCCGGATCAGGATCAGGAGTGAGGCAATCTCAGTCTTGAATGGAAGATTTCCTGCGATAAAGATCACCGCCCCAAACTCCCCAAGCGACCGCACAAAGGACAGCACAACACCGGTCAGGATAGAGGGCAAAAGCGGACGCAAGATTACGCGGGTGAAACGCTGCACCCCATTGGCACCTAAGGTCAGCGCAGCCGCTTCTTCGTCAGGGTCAAGCTCTTCTATCGCGGGCTGGATTGCGCGCACGGCAAAGGGCACCGATGTAAAAACCATCGCAATCACGATCCCCCACCATGTGTAGGCGACCTTGATGTCGAGGTCGGCCAGCATCCCTCCGATCCAGCCGGACTTATCGTAAAGCGCCACCAGCGCAATCCCGGCCACTGCGGTCGGGAGCGCGAAGGGGATATCCACCAGCGCATCCAACAGGCCCCGCCCCGCAAAGCGATAGCGCACCAGCACCCACGCCAGCAGCAGGCCAAACACAGCATTTACCAGCGTCGCTAGCGCAGCAGCAGACAATGTGACCTTCAGCGCGACAAGAACACGGCGCGACGTCATCACCTTCAGATAGTCACCGGGGCTCAACTGCGCGAGCTGCCACATCAAACCACTCAGGGGTAGCAGGATGATCAGCGTAACGAACAGCACAGTGACGCCCAGAGACAGGGAAAACCCCGGCAGGACGCGCGGGGCGGTTCGGGTTAAAGAAACCACAGTTCAACTCCGGTGTTAGGTCCGCCCGGCCCCCTCTGGACCGGACGCATATTCCAGATTTCTGGCTTAGTTGCTGAAAACCTGATCGAGGGTTCCACCATCGCCAAAGTGGGTTTCCTGTGCCTCGGCCCAGCTGCCAAAGACCTCTTCGACAGTGATCAGACGCACCTCAGGGAATTTGTCAGCCGTTGCAGCGACTACCTCGGGGTGATGCACACGATTGTTGAAACCTGCAATGATTTCCTGTGCTTCTTTGGAATAGAGGAAGTCAAGATAAGCCTCACCTACGGCTCGGCTCCCGCGTGCGTCCGCCACTTTATCGACAAGTGCCACCGGGAATTCCGCCAGCAGAGAGATCGCCGGAACCACACGATCAAAGGCGCCTTCGTCTTCGCTCGCGCGGATGTTCTCGACCTCGGCCTCAAAAGTGATCAACACGTCTCCCAGCTCGCGCTCAACAAAGCTGGTGGTCGCGCCACGTCCGCCGGTATCAAAGACCACGACATTCGAGAGGATCTTGCCGACGAACTCCTGCGCAGCCGCGTCATCGCCACCGAACTTTTCCAGCGCGTAGGCATAGGCCGCAAGGTAGGTGTAACGCGCATTGCCGCTTGTTTTGGGGTTCGGGAACACGATCTCCACGTCATCACGGGTCAAATCATCCCAATCTTCAATCCCCTTGGGGTTGCCACCCCGCACAAGAAACGCAGGCAGTGAATAATATGGAGAGGCGTTGTTGGGCAGTTTCTGTTGCCAGTCCTCAGCGACAAATCCCTTGTCCGCGAGGATCTGCACATCCAGCACCTGATTGAAGGTCACCAGATCGGCTTGCAAACCTTGCAAGATCGCCCGTGCCTGTTTGGACGAGCCAGCATGGCTTTGCTTGATTGTCAGGGTGTCACCTGCCTCTGCCTGCCAATGTTCGGCAAAGACCGGATTAAGTGCGGCATAAAGCTCGCGGGCAATGTCGTATGAGACATTGAGGATCTCTTGTTCTTCAGCATGGGCGGGGCTGGTGAGGCCGGCAAACGCGATGGCTGCGGCTCCAAAGCTACGAAACAGAATGCGGGAAGAACGGAGAAACGCTGTGGAAGTGAAAGACATTTGAGACTCCGTTGCTGAGGAATTACTGCAGCATATCTGCCAGATTATTTCCTAACTGCAATGGGTTGGCGCGTATAGAAGTCTCTCATTCCAAAGTTCGTTCCAAGACAGAAACGGCTGTTCTGCATTTCCTGCAGAACAAAAACGCCGCACCGGCACGAGGTCGCAGGTCTCGCATCACAGTCTGAGCATCCTCCCTGCAACTGAGCTGTGTTTGTGCACAAATTCTGCACGAAAGCCCCCTGAAACTTGCGAGCCCCGCACCACAAAGCTGCAAGTGCGCCGGTCATCTGTCTGTCAAACAACACTGCATATCGGAGACAGGACATGAGGCAGGATTTGATTATTCACGGGGTGCCCGACCGCATTCGGCTGGATGGGTGGTGGCTGGACACGGCGACCGAACCGACATCGCCTGCTCAGCCTCGACCGGCAAAACGCTCCTCATTGATGGCATCCTTGCGGATGCGCCATACAGTACCGCTTCTTGCGGCGCTGGTGGTGCTGGCTGATTGGTTGTTTTGGAACCAGCCCGTGGGAATCTCATTTGCGGTCTTTGCACTGGTTCTCTCGGTCGCAATACTGGCCGCAAAACCCCAAAAGCCAACTGTCAAAGAATGGGCCGTTGTGACGGCCTTTGCCGTTTTCAGCAATTTGCCAGCCGCGATCGAGCTTCAGTTTCTATCGGTGGTGTTTAGTCTTGCGGGCGTGATTGCCGTTGCCGCCTGGGCCTTTGCGGCGAACAGATTGAACGAAGCGCTCGTGCTGCGGATGATGCTGCGCCTCCCGACGGTGGGGGCGACGCTATTGATGCGCGACGCCATAAACAACATGCCCGCAACCGGCTACAAAACAAAGGTGCGGCACCAAGCTGCTGCACTCTTGCTACCGCTGATCATGGGCGCAGTGTTTCTCAGCCTGTTGGCAAGCGCCAATCCCGTGCTGGAGGAGTTTCTGGCAGAAATTGATCTGGCCCGTCTTTTTGAGGCACAGTTCTGGTTTCGCTTCCTGTTTTGGGGCGTGGTTGCCTCGTTATTGTGGCCCTACCTCAATCTGAGTGAGCGGTGGATGGGCACAAGGGCGCGCCAGTTCTTTGCTCAAAAAGCAGGCCCGACCCGGATCGCATTTTTCATTAATCCAGTGTCGGTTCGTAATTCGCTGTGGCTGTTTAACATACTATTTTTAATGCAAACTTTGCTGGATGTTAGTATTTTGACAGGTGGCGTGTCCCTGCCTGAGGGGATGAGTTATGCATCCTATGCCCATCGCGGATCATACCCGCTGGTCGCCACTGCACTTCTTGCCGGTCTTTTTACACTGATCACCCGCAGTATGATCGGTTCTGACAAAACGCTACGATTTCTGGTCTATCTGTGGCTTGGTCAAAACATGTTTCTGGTGGCAACAGCGGCCGTCCGGTTGCAGCACTATGTCGATGCTTACGCGCTGACTTATCTGCGGGTTGCAGCGTTCATCTGGATGGCGCTGGTTCTTACCGGGCTGTTGTTGACGGTTTGGCAGGTTCATCGTGGCCTGAGCACCGCATGGCTGCTACGCCGCTGTTTTTTGGCATTGGTTGCCATCCTCTATGGTTGCGGGTTGGTGAATTTTGCGGAGATCATCGCCAAATACAACCTGACCCACGGCAGCGCTCTTGCGGAACCAGATAGCTACTATATCTGCAGCCTCGGCACCGGCGCCTATCGCGCCATTCTCGAGTTCGAAGCTGGGACGGGCCAAGATCTGTGCAATCGGATGATAGAACTTGATCTCACCCGAACTGAGATCCGCAATTGGCGTGAATGGGGCTATCGAAAGTGGCAAATCCAAGCCTATTATCGGCAGCAGAATTGAAGGACCCGTTTTGATGCCCGCACGCATTCTTGTTGTAGACGATGACCCCGATATCCTCGAGGTGACCGGGTTCGCGGTTGAAAAGGCTGGTTTTGAAACCCTTTTTGCCAGTGATGGTCTGGCCGCAATCAACGCTCAGCAACAGGAAGATCCAGACCTCATCGTGCTGGATATCGGTCTCCCGGAAATGGATGGTTTGGAGGTGTGTCGGGAAATCCGCAAAATCTCCGAAGTGCCCATCCTCTTTCTCACCGCGCGGGACGAAGAGATCGACAGGATCCTTGGGTTGGAACTCGGGGCCGATGATTATCTCACCAAACCCTTCTCCCCCCGTGAGTTGGTGGCCCGAATAAAGGCTATCTTAAAGCGCAGCGTGCCCGCCCCAAAGCCGTCAGACGCCGCAGTGATCCACGGCGCATTACATCTGGATGCGGAGCGGCACCAATGCACTTTCAATGACGCTTCGGTATCTTTGACGGGATCAGAGTTTCGGCTGCTGGCGACGCTGATGATCCGCCCGGACCATGTTTTGACCAGAGCGCAATTGGTGGACGCACTTTATGGCTATAACATCCACGTCTCTGACCGAACCATAGACAGCCATATCCGCAACATCCGTGCCAAGCTGTCTCAGGCGGGATGCGTCGAAGGGATTGTAACCGTTCACGGTGTCGGACTTCGGATGGGCTCATGCAAGCCAAGCTAAACCGGAAATGGCGGCCCCGGTTGTGGACGGTCGTACTGCTGGTCTTGGGCATTGTCCTATGCCTGCCCATTGCCGGGCTCATTCTGTTTCGGTTTTACGACAATCAACTGGTTCAACAAACCGAAGAGAGTCTGCTGACGCAGGCCGCGGTCATGTCTGCCACCTATGCGGAGCTTTACGCGGATGCCGCAGGCTTGGAGCCGCCGAATTGGGGGGCGGTATCACTGGACAATGCGGTTTTTCCGTCGCTGTCGATCAACAGCGCCACGGTTTTGCCTCCGCGCCCGGATGCCACACAAATGAAATCAGCGACTGGCGCGGTCTACCAGACCGTCGCAACACAGCTGACGCGCATTGCCAATGCGGCACAGGCCCGGACTCTGGCAGGCTACCGGTTTCTTGATCCCCACGGCAATGTGATCGCCGGCACCGCCGAAATTGGGCAAGCACTGGGACATGTGAACGAAGTCGGCGCAGCCCTTGCTGGCAACACAGTCTCGGTCGCGCGAACCCGTGTTCGCGCCGATAGCCCACCCGCACTTTACACACTCAGTCGTGGTGCCAGAGTGCGCGTTTTTGTGGCAATGCCTGTCATGGTGGATGAGACCCTGATCGGAGCGGTCTATGTGAGCCGCACCCCAAGCCATATTTTCCGCTTTCTCTACAGTGAACGCGTCAACCTAATGAAAGCTGCCGCTTTTGTGGCTCTGTCTGCGGTACTCATCGGGTATGTGTTCTGGCGTTTCATCACCCGTCCCATCCGTCTTCTGATCCAACGCAGTCACATGGCAGGTCATGGCGACAAAGCCTGGGAGCCACCGGAGCAACTGGGGACGCGCGAAATCGAAGACCTGAGTCACAGTTTCAAGTCGCTCACGCAGCGCCTTCAGAGTAAACAGGACGCGCTGAAGACCTACACAGCACATGTGACTCATGAGCTAAAATCGCCGCTCACCGCACTGAAAGGTGCAGCCGAGCTGCTGAGAGATGATGATCTGACCCCGCCGCAAAGGCATCGACTCCTCGATACCGTCGACAAAGGAGGCAAACGCATGGAGGATCTGCTGGCAAACATGCGTGCGTTTAGTCTTGCTGACCAGCAGGCCAACTCTGGGACCTGTTGCCTGAACGACATTTATACGCAGATCACGCAGAACTTTCCGCGTCTGACCATACAAGTTGAAAATGACGATCTGCAATTGCCAGCGGAAGCGAATACTCTCACGATCATCCTCACTCATCTTTTGGAGAACGCTCAACAACATGGCGCAAAGAATGTCGTCCTCACTGCGCAGCATACTGGAGAGGGAAAGTCGCTGCGCATCGCGGACGATGGCCTCGGTATCAGTGCGGGGAATGCGGATAAAATTCTGCAACCCTTCTTTACCACTCGGCGCGACAGCGGAGGAACGGGGATGGGTCTCAATATTGTAAAAGCCACTGTCGAGGCTATCGGCGGAGAACTCGCCGTTGTCGCCAGCTCAAACGGCGCATGTTTCGAGATCAAATTCGCGTAACGCGAGATGTGCTGGGGCGTGAGCAGCCCCCTTAACACACCTCATCACGGTCTCTAATTGCGTCCGCGAAATGACGTCCAATCGGCAACATCATCGGCCGTTGCGACACCGGATCTTCGACAATAGTGCAAGATAGACCAAAGACGCGTTGGACCATGGTGGAGGTCAGTACCTCTTTAGGCGGCCCCATTACGTCGATTTTGCCAGCAACCAATGCGGCCAACTGATCACTGTATCGCGCTGCAAGATTCAGATCATGCAACACCATCACAATGGTGGTCCCGCGTTTGCGGTTCAGATCGACAAGGAGGTCCAGCACCTCAATCTGATGATTGATATCTAGGTAGGTGGTGGGTTCATCCAGCAGTAATATGCCGGTCTCCTGTGCCAGCGCCATGGCGATCCAGACCTTCTGCCTCTGGCCACCTGAGAGTTCATCAACATCACGATCTGCCAGATCCGCGATACCAGTTGCCTCCAACGCATGTGCGACCGCCAAGTCATCATCGGCTGACCACCGCGCCCAAAGACCCTGATGAGGATGTCTCCCACGTCCAACCAAGTCCAATACTGAGATACCATCGGGAGCGATTGGGGCTTGAGGTAGCAGTCCGAGCTCGCGGGCCAGTTCCTTGGGTGGCATGCGATGAATTGAGGCCCCATCCAATAGCACTTGGCCCGTTGTGGGGCGCAGCAAGCGAGACAATGCACGCAGGAGCGTCGACTTGCCACACGCGTTGGCACCGACGATCGCCGTTATCTTGCCCGGCGGCACATCGAAATCCACCCCGCGCAACACAGAACGTTCGCCGTACTGAACGTCCAAGCCGGACGCTTTCAGAGGTTTTTGACAGAACCTGTTGTTCAAGCGATGCCCCCTTTGCGATGCATACGGACCAGAAGATAAAGCAGATACGGCGCTCCAAGAACGCCCGTCATGATACCGACGGGATAGCGCGCAGGCAGCAAATGCTGACCAGCAAAATCTGCCAGCAAGACCAGCACAGCCCCAGACAAGGCCGAAATGAGCAGTAGTGGTCCACCCGTTCTAGCGACACGCGACGCGATGGGACGGGCAAGAAAGGCTACAAAGGCAATGGGACCACACACAGCAGTGGCGACTGCGATTGCCCCAACGGCCGATAGCACCACCAGAAGACGCGTGCGTGCTACCGGGACGCCAATGGCGGACGCGGTATCATCGCCCATCTGCAATGCACTAAGAGCGCGACTATGAGAGAGTAATATTGCAGCACAAAACACCAGCGTGAGCGCAACGGGTGCTGCCTGTGCAAGTGTTGCACCATTCAACGTCCCGGTTAGCCAACGCAGAGCTTCCTCCAACCGCCAAGCTGGCGCTTTGGACAGCGAATAGGCGGTCACACTTTGCAGCATTGCGGCGATGCCAATACCGATCAGTATCAACCTGCCACCTGCGACCCCGTCACGCCACGCCAGCAGATAGATCAAAAGAGCGACCACAAGCGCCGCAACCACCGCCGCAATCGACACCGATAGGCCAGTCGCGCCCCAGAATACGATTGTAAATACGGCCGCCGCACCCGCTCCAGCGGAAATGCCGATGATATCCGGACTGGCCAATGGGTTGCGTAACAAAACCTGAAATGCAGCACCGGAAAGACCAAAACTGGCTCCGGCGAGGCAGGCCAGAACCGCGCGGGGAAAGCGCAGTTCGCGAACCGTAAAGCTCACCCCTGCGATTTCTTCTCCTAGAATGGCGCGAAACGCCTCTGTTAGCGCAGTCATAGACTGGCCGACCAACAGAGTAGTGATCACACCTACAATCAAGAGAGTTATAAAAACGATGCAACACCGGTAGAGCGAACGGCGCTGTCGATTGCGTTGGTTACGGATGATCTGAACAAGTGCCGGAGGGGATGTGCTTTCAGTCACAACTCACGGATCCTTTTTCGCCGGACAATCGCGATAAAAATCGGCGCCCCTAAAAAAGCCGTGACAACCCCCGCCTCCAACTCTGCAGGACGGGCCAGAAGCCGTCCCAGCACATCAGCACATAACAATAACACCGCCCCACTGAGGGCGCTGAGCGGGAGAAGCAGCCTATGATCTACACCGACGATGAGGCGGCACGCATGTGGCACCACAAGACCAACAAATCCAATGGGTCCACAAATCGCGGTCGCTGCCGCCGCCAAAAGAACCGCCCCCAGTGCTGCAATAATGCGCAAGCGCGCCACTCGGGCCCCAAGCATCGTTGCCGCCTCATCCCCAAGGGCCAACATATTAAGACCTTTTGCGCTCAAGAGGGCGAGCAAAAGCCCTGCGCAGAGAAATGGCAGCATCGGCTGAATTGCCTCAAATGTTGCACCACCGACACCCCCGATCTGCCAGAGCTGAATACCACCCGCGATGTCGCCACGCGGCAGAATGATTGCCAACGTCAGCGAAGCCAGCGCGACGGAGGTTGCCGCCCCTGCCAGTGCGAGTTTCAATGGTGTGGCGCCCCCTCTTCCAAGACTGCCAACCGCATAAACAAACGTTGCTGCAAGAGCAGCACCTGCGCTCGCCGCCCAGAGGAAACCGGTCGTAGATTGCAGGTTGAACCATGCCACGGCGACAACCACAGCCATGGCTGCCCCTGCGTTCACTCCAAGGATACCTGGGTCAGCCAGCGGATTGCGCGTAAGCCCCTGCATTACCGCACCAGACAATCCAAGCGCTGCGCCCGCCAATGCAGCAAGTACAGTGCGTGGCAGGCGCATCTGCACGACGGCCTGTCCCAAAGTTTCGTTTGATCCAGACACCCCGCCAACGACATCAACCCAGCTGACATCGCGCGCGCCAAAAACAAGTGACAGCAATACCGCCAGAGCAAGCAGGACCACCAGGAGAGGTAGGGCGACCCCGCCGTTCAGTCGCTTGCGTTGCGCGGCTGGTGGCTGCTGTTGATTGAGAACGCCTTGGGCGGAGGTCATTTTACGTTCCGGGCCGCCTGCGCAAGACGCGCGACATAAGTCTCAAGGACCCAGTCAATGGCCAGAGGTGTCGGGTTGGCGCCGGTGCCCATCGGGTCATTGGCCATCAGCACCAATGCGTCATTCGCGATTACCGGCATCCGGGCTGTCAAAGGGTTGCTGCGCAGGCTGTCCAAAAGCTCCTGATCGCCATAGGTCACCGCGATATCGACATCGGTAAAGGTGTCGATGCGCTCCACACTGATTTCACCCGAATAGCGCCCAGCCTCGGTCGCATCCCGCACACTTTGCGGGGACGTCATACCGAGATCTTCGAAAAACTGCACCCGCAGGTCATTGGCAGAATAGAACCGAATTACGCTCAGGTCGCGCGCTCTGAGATGGGTAATGAACATCGCTCGCAGGCCAGCAATCTCCGGGTATTTGGCTGTCACACTCGCGATTTTCTGTTCAATCTCTTCAATCAGTGCCTCGCCTTCTTGGGCTTGTCCCATCGCAGTAGAGTTCAACCGTATCACCTCACGCCAACTCGTGGCCCATGGTCCCACAGTGTATGCGACAACGGGCGCGATCTTACTCAAGGTGTCGTAATCCGACTGGCTAATTCCTGAGTACGCCGCAAGGATCAGATCAGGTTCTGTGGCTGCGACCGCCTCAAAATCTATCCCATCTCCCTCGTCAAAAAGCGCAGGCATTTCTGCCCCCAGCTCTGCAAGCCGCGCCTCGACCCACGGAAAGACACCATTAGCGTCATCATCGCCAAAACCTACCTTTGCAAAGCCGACAGGAACGACACCAAGCGCCAGCGGAACCTCGTGGTTGCTCCACCCGATTGCTGCGATGCGCGTGGGCTTCTGATTAACCACCGTGGTGCCCAAAGCATGTTCGATCATAACCGGAAATGGCTGCTCATCGCCTCTGGCATACACAGCTGTTAGCCACAATGCCGCAACTGCAAAGCAGACCAGCGAGCCGATAGAACGGGCATATTCCCTATAACTGCGCAGCAGTGCCGGCATCATCACTCTCCTCACCAATGGTATCTCTCGTTGGTCGCATCGACTTTCACGATGTCAGAAACCGGTCAACCAAACCGACGAGAAAAGGCGTGCTTTTCCTTCGTTGCAACGCAACTAACCAGAGAAACTGACCAAAAAAGTCGATTTCTACAATACGCGATCCTCAGCGGTGTTTAGGGAGCAGCGCGAACACGCGCATAGATCACGCTACGCAACGCCTTCCTCTGGGTGCACGCCGCCATTTCAACCCTGCGCACTGGTTCGTGCCGTCAATGTCCGAATGTCGGCCAGGCAGCACCACAAACAGAACAACAACAAATGAGTACCCAAGGATGACAAAGCACATGCGCAATACCAGCCGCCTGCGTATGCGGGCCATGATGGCAGGATGCACCGCTTTGATTGCAGTTCCCTCACTTGCATTTGCTCAAGCGGAGCAAACTCCAGTCGTGTTGGACGAAATCAAGGTGCAGGCCGAAGATGATGCCCAGACCTTAGTGGCCAATGAAGTCACATCCGGCTCTGGTTTAGCCACAGACGTACTGGATACCGCCGCAACGGTATCCGTGGTCACCTCCCGGGAAATCCAACAGCGCGGGGCACAGAACATTGAGCAAGTCCTGAACTATACTGCTGCGGTGGTGACGGACTACTATGGTGCGGACAGCCGATTTGACTACTTCCGAATTCGTGGTTTCGACTCTTACACTTACCGCGACGGGTTACGGGTAGGCGCGCCCTTCGGCGGGCTACGTGAAGAGCCCTACGCTTTTGAACGGGTCGAAGTTGTAAAGGGTGGAAATTCGACCACCTTCGGTATTTCAGATCCCGGTGGATCCGTGAATTTTGTCACCAAGACACCCAAGCAAGGCCAGCATGGTGAAGCCTATGTTTCTGTTGGTAGCCACAACAAAAAAGAGGTCGGGTTCGATTTTGGTGACGACCTGAATGAAGAGGGCACGTTGGCCTACCGTCTGGTTGGCCTAGCCCGCGACGCGGATGCAGAGTGGGACTTCTCACGCGATGACGAAACATACCTCGCTGCGAGCATTGCGTGGCGTCCGACCGCAATGACAAGCTTAGTCTTTGCTTTGGACAACCTGAACCGAGATGGCGTTCCCGGTGGCGGCGGACACCCTCAAGGTACCGATTATGACAGCGGTATGTATTTTGGCGAGCCCAGCTTCAACTATCGCGGCGTAGATCGCACCACCGCATCGTTGATGTTTGATCACGAGTTCGACAATGGCCTGCAACTCGGCGTCTCAGCACGTTATACAGACAGCGCCTCGGACTATGGCTACATTTATCTGGATGACCGTGCGAGTCCCGGTGGGCCAGACATTGATCGCGCTCTATTTGCCAACGACTCCTCCGGAGAGGATCTCGTTCTGAACGCAAACCTGCAATATGATGCAACCTTTGGCACCGTCAAAAGCCGGACTCTTGTCGGAGTTGAGTATTCAGATAGCACCGACTTCAGCACGTCTTGGTGGAGTCCGGTAAATCCCTATAACGAAGCCACCTTTACCTATGGCGCAGGGACTTACAGCCTTGACGGCTTGGCACCCTATCGTGCTCAGCGAACCGACCAGAGCACAAAAAGCCTGTATTTGCAGGAAGAACTCACCTTTGATGATCGGTTGATTGCAAATCTTGGTCTGCGTTATGACAAGGGCAAGACCACCCAAACCAATATGCAGACCGGCGCTGTGAGCCGTGGCGAATACAGCGAAACCACGGTGCGCGCAGGGCTGGTGTATAAAATCACTCCGGACCTTTCGGTACACGGCAGCTATTCGGAATCCGTTGTCCCGGCCGGTCTGACAGTGGAGCCAGAGCGTGGCGATCAATACGAGATCGGTGTCAAATATCGCCCGGCTGGTGGTCGAGCGCTGCTAAGCGCGTCGATCTATGACCTGACCAAGTTCAACATGACTGTCGAGACGACCCCGGGTGGTAAGATAGATACGATTGGTGAGGCCAATGTCCGCGGCATTGATCTCGAAGCTAAGGTCGATCTCTACCGGAACTTCTCCGTCATTGCGGCCTACTCGCACATGGACTCCGAAATTGTTGAGAATGGCACTGACGAAAACAAAGGCAACGCGCTGCAGTTTGTACCTGATAGCATTGGCTCCCTCTGGGTGAACTATACTGTCCCGGGACAGGGCAGCCGCGGTGACATGATCTTTGGTCTGGGCGCGCGCTACACAGGAGCAATGTGGTTCGACAATGCCAATACTCGTCAAGGTGAGTCATTTACCGTGATGGATGCGTCATTCTCTTATGACATTCGCGAGAACACCAATCTGCGTGTCAATGTTACCAACCTGTTTGATGAAAAGCACATCTCAGGCGGCATCGGTGCGAACTGGTATTCCCCTGCCCGCACCATCAGCGCCACGCTGACGCGCACCTGGTAAGGTCATGATCTTGGGTCCGACCTCTTTGCATATGGGGTCGGATCACTCTTCAAGGCGGTGCAGCACCAACCGTCGCCAACTCGCCGGAGTGTGCCCCACAACATCGCGAAATACCTTTGTGAAATGGGACTGATCTGAAAAACCAAGTCGGGCAGCGACTTCCGCAACACTTAGATCAGACTCTCGGAGCAACATCTGTGCATTGCCGATACGGCGATCTTTTTGCCAACGCACCGGTGTCATCCCTGTGGTGCTTTTGAAAACATGCGAGAACCAGCTTTCTGACAGTCCAACAAGCTGCGCCATTTCTGCAATCGACATGCGTTGTCCGCCGCGTTGGTCAAAGCCTCTCTCAAGTTTTCGCATTTGGTGACCCGTCAGGCGTCCGCTTCGGCGCTTTTGCATCGGAAACGCAGGGGCCAATGCTGCCATCACCATCGCACCAGCAAGACTCTCGAAATACAAATCATCATGCGCGGGTTCGGAGATTTCCTCCATCAGGAGATGCGCCAGTGCTTCAACCTGAGCAGAGCCTTCAGTCCCGATGGTCCGGCCAAAGATGTCATCAACCACATGCTCTCCCAGTGAGGACGTTAAAAATTGTCGCAACCACGCGGCGTCAAAATGCAAATCAAGATGCATAAACTCACTGCCCGCATCAAAGTAACTGCTGATGGGCACCCCCGCAGGTACAAACAGTACCATCGGCAGCGGAAAACCGTGACGCGCGGAGATCTCATAACCTTCACTGATACGAACGAAGGACATATCATCCAAAAACACCATCAGCCTAGGAACATCGGACCAGTAAGACCCATTCGCACCGGGTTGCCCCTTTGCACGCCAGTGAATTCCAAGCATCCGAGCACAACATCGCCAGCGCGGAGGGACCGTTTTTTCTATTCCCTCGGTTCTGCCTTCAAAGTTCTGCAGCAATCCCATTCAGCCATCTCCATGCTTTGTCCGGACTGCCTGATGGCTGAGCGATGTGGTCAGTGCACGGTTTCAGCAACTGCGGAGACCAATGTGTAGACGCTGAGGGCGGGCTTTCAGGTAGATATTTCCACTGTAATTAGAGCCCCAGGACAAAGCTGTCTATCGTTGAAATCAGACCCAAGTCCCAGTGTTTTCAGCGGAGTGACTTGTTTCGTCCGCGCCTGCCCCTTCTTTACCACCAACTGTCCCATCTCCCGGTACAAAAGGCAGTTCGACACATCTGAGTGACGCTGCAGACCGACTATCGGTTTGGTAGTAAATATGGTGACGCAAGGCCGAATTAGTTCTAACGACTGAAGGCGCAAAAGACCGAGAACCCTGTGGTCTTCCCCCACTGAAGTGGTCCTCCGCCATATTTGGGAAAACGGAGGACACACATGGGCAACAAGCGGCCAAAGCCCGAAGAGAGAGTGACGAAATTACGGCAGGTTGAGGTTCTAACGGGCAAGGAATGCCGCGTCTGAATGTGATCCGGCAGATTGGCGTGACTGAACAAACCTATTACCGCTGGAGTGCAGGCGGATAAATAAAACGTCCAGTGGACGGTTTTCCCGCCAAACAAGTACGGTGGACTGGGCACGGACCAACTAAAGGATGAAGTGCCTCCAGAAAGAAAATGAACGGCTGAGAAAGGCCGTTTCCTACTTGACGCTGTACAATTTCTTCTGGCTTGTGTCTGTTGATTTTCACTGAGAACTGACCCGGTATGCCCACAAATTTTCACCGAGATTTGACCCACCCTCAATTATGCGTCGTGGTCTATGACGCGGTCAATGTTTTGGTCTCCTTTCCTGTTTTCTTTGCAGCCTCAGCGCTGGCCATGAAGCGGTAGCTATCGTTTTCAGTCTCGAGGATGTGACAGCGGTGTGTGAGGCGATCTAGGAGCCGGTGGTCATCTTTGCGTCACCGAAGACCTGTGCCCATTCCGAGAAGCTGAGGTTGGTGGTTATGATCACGCTGGTGCGCCTTGCGGGCGCACCGGGTGCGGCGGTTGATGCGCCCCATGCGCTTGGTGCCGATCTACTAGGAGCCCAAGACCAGTCAAAAGCATCCGGAACACAAGGTTTATCCCTATCTTGTCAGGGACTTGGTTATCACCCGCCCCAATCAGGTTTGGTGTACCGACATCACCTACATTCCGATGCGGCGCGGGTTCCTTTACCTGGTCGCCATCATGGACTGGTATAGCCGGAAGCTGATGAACTGGCGGCTGTCGAACTCGGTGGATGCCGGTTTCTGCGTCGAAGCACTGAAAGAGGCGCTGGCCAGATACGGCCCACCGGAGATATTCAGCTCCGACCAGGGCTCGCAGTTCACCAGCACCGGCTTCACCGACGTGCTGCGCGACGCCAAGGTGAAGATCCCGATGGACGGCCGCGGCCGCTGGATCGACAACCGGATGATCGAACGGTTCTGGCGGTCGCTGAAATACGAATGCGTCTACCTGAACGCCTTCGAGACCGGCTCGGAGACCCGCAACGGGATCGGGGCATGGATCACTATTATAATGAAAAACGTCCGCACTCATCGCACGGGCTGCTGACGCCCACCGAGGCCTATGATCCGCCACCCCAGACTCTGAAAGCCGCCGCCTGAAGTGAAACCCATGCTATAAATTAACCCGGCGGAAAAATGGTCAAAAAACCAGGACCACCTCTCCCAAGCCGAGCCGCAGCGAAGCGCAAATAGCGGAATTCGCAAATCTGGAACGCGTGTCTCGCGCTCCGGGGTGTCAACAACACACCGAGCTTAATCACGCTCAGGCCACTGGCGGCAACACAGCATCGCCGCAGCTGACATAAGCCAGTTTAGAAACGGAACTGCTCATGGGCTCACGCTACCTACACGGAAGCACCCGTTATTGGGCAGCTTTCCGGCGTGTCCTATGCGAATTCATGGCTGTGCAATTGAGATATTGGAGCCTCAGCGAAACTCATCGCAGTTCTGGTTACAAGAAATCTCCGACACAAACGCGGTCCCGATCTGATTTCACCGTAGCCTTAGCGCGTCATAAAGCTGGGGGCCAATCTGGTGAGCGTGTAGGCTATCCTCTTGTAGTAACCCAAGCTTTGCCGCACGCTGAATAGTCTCCATGTCGTTGCGTGTACCCAAAGCCTTGCGGATGCGTTGCATGTGATTATCAACAGTTTTGGGATTGTCCCGCTTGATTTCATATAGGATTTCCTTCACCCGCAGGCCTTGCGCTTTCAAACGCAGCACCTGTAGGTTCATATCGCTCAAGCCCATCTGGACTATTATGTCGTCCGACCAATCACTGCACATGTGAAGATGATTTGCGAGCGTTTGAATGATCGTCCTGTCCCTTTCAAAACGCGCGTCATGGTTGGCAAATTTTCCTGAGGTATCATACAGTCCCACGACCGCTCTGACACCATTGGCCTCAAGTGGGATTACCACTCCAGAGGACACGAAATCGCGCACCCCGCCCACCACACGGGCTAAATTTGGGGCAGCTTCTCCTCGTGCAATAGACGGTAAAAGCTTGATTGGAGTATGGGTTGATGGGCCAAGGCACCCATCCGCATGCCAAGGTCGTCCCGAGCATAGTTGTTTCGCTGATAGATCTCACGCCATTCATCGGGGAGGCCCGACCGTTTTGAAACATGGTTGCTGTGAATGCCCTGTAGCGACCGCGTATCTGTGAAAAGGACGTAGTTCACACCGACATACCCATACTCCGCCTCGATGAAGCTCGAAAAAATTTCATACTTTGCATCAAGAGAAGGCGCTTCGGTGATATCTACCATCAGGTCGAAGGGGGCGTGCATGGTTCGATCTCACAGTTTTTGAAGTACCACAAGATTAAATTCAAAATCCGAGATATCAATCTTTATTGAGGAGTTAAGGGGAATTTTCTAGCTGTGAGAACAACACGCTGCCGCCACTGCACTGTTTCCCCGCAGGGCATATCCTACTACGGTTTGGGCGCTGGTCAATTTGGCTGCATTCTGAAAGAGCATGACCCACAAGAGGATTGTCATGAAAGGTTCAACGGCGAACGGAACCTTTCTTGGCCAGTGACCTTTTGTTTGCTACAAAATGCTATTTGTCCGAAGTAGGAACGCTTCCACTGTTCCAGTCCACAGTTGCCTGAACGTTCCACAACATATCCATGTATTGTTGAGGTTTACCGCCCTCGGTGTAATACACGATCTTACGCGCATAAGCTGGTCCTGCATCTGATCGGGCAAAATCGACAACCGCATCGCGTTTCCGGTTCATCCAACGTTCGCAGAGGATGGCTGCCGGACTGATTGGAGAGCCAAGAAACCTCTGGTTTTCCTTCAATGCAGAACTCGGCAAGCCCGCAGGGGTCAGGACAGTGGAATCCTCCGTCATCAGGAAGCACAGATCTAACTCATCCTCAGAGGTATCGAAGGTGCCGAATGTAGGTGTGACCTCGAACAATACAGCAAGCCTATCCTGGGCGCCCCACAGTGCCTCGGGGTCGGCATAGATCGTTTCCGGCGTGCATAGTGTCTGATCGACATGAGCGGGCCAACCTACCGCGAGCGGGTGGCGGCGTTGATTGCGGGTCTGGGGAGAAGCGCAGAGATGCCCGCTGCGAAGGAAGCGCTTCGGGCTTTGGTGGATCGGCTTGTGCTGACCCCTGCGAAGGGTGACACGGGCGTTGAGATCGCTCTGGAGGGTGATCTTGCGGCGCTGCTGCGTCTTGCGACGGGGTCGGCGGCGGTCATTGCAACGCCGAAAGCCGCGCACTCTGGCGAGGCACGGCTGGAAGGTTTTGATATTATTGGAGAATTAGTATTGGTTGCGGGAGTAGGATTTGAACCTACGACCTTCAGGTTATGAGCCTGACGAGCTACCTGGCTGCTCCATCCCGCGGTGTTTGTTTTTGATTTATCGATTTAGAGAGAATTTGGGTTCTTATTAGGTTTGGCGGTGCCCTACTCTCCCACACCTTAAGATGCAGTACCATCGGCGCAACAGCGCTTAACTTCCGGGTTCGGGAAGGGACCGGGTGTTTCGCTTGTGCTTTGGCCACCAAACCGAATAAGAACCCATGATCTTCGATCCTGGGTTTTTATTCGGTCGGCTGTGAGAGACTTTTGAAGCAAGTCTCGTAAGCCGCCGGAAGGCTTGTACGTTTGTACGAGCCACCCAGGGTCTAGATTTATCAACGTGTTGATCGTCCTGTTTTCAGGAGGTCAACGAGTTGTCCAAGTCAGTTTTGCTTTTTGGTGTTTGGCTGTCTTTTACTGGATCAGATCAAGCCAATCGGGCGATTAGTACCGGTCAACTGAACGCATTGCTGCGCTTACATCTCCGGCCTATTGACGTGGTGGTCTTCCACGGCCCTCAGGGATACCTTGTTTTGAGGGGGGCTTCCCGCTTAGATGCCTTCAGCGGTTATCCTTTCCGAACATAGCTACCCAGCACTACCGTTGGCACGATAACTGGTCCACCAGTGGTTCGTTCACCCCGGTCCTCTCGTACTAGGGGCAACTCCTCTCAAGTATCCTACACCCACGGCAGATAGGGACCGAACTGTCTCACGACGTTCTAAACCCAGCTCACGTACCTCTTTAAACGGCGAACAGCCGTACCCTTGGGACCTGCTCCAGCCCCAGGATGAGATGAGCCGACATCGAGGTGCCAAACACTGCCGTCGATATGGACTCTTGGGCAGTATCAGCCTGTTATCCCCGGCGTACCTTTTATCCGTTGAGCGATGGCCCTTCCACTCGGGACCACCGGATCACTATGGCCGACTTTCGTCTCTGCTCGACTTGTCAGTCTCGCAGTCAGGCTGGCTTTTGCCATTGCACTCAACGAGCGATTTCCGACCGCTCTGAGCCAACCTTCGCGCGCCTCCGTTACGCTTTAGGAGGCGACCGCCCCAGTCAAACTACCCGCCACGCAGGGTCCCGGACCCAGATAATGGGCCGCGGTTAGACATCAAGAGTGCGAAGGGTGGTATCTCAAGGAAGGCTCCACCGCGACTAGCGTCACGGTTTCGATGCCTACCACCTATCCTGCACATCACAATCCTGATGCCAGTGCGAAGCTGTAGTAAAGGTGCACGGGGTCTTTCCGTCTAACCGCGGGAAGCCTGCATCTTGACAGGCAATTCAATTTCGCTGAGTCGATGTTGGAGACAGCGGGGAAGTCGTTACGCCATTCGTGCAGGTCGGAACTTACCCGACAAGGAATTTCGCTACCTTAGGACCGTTATAGTTACGGCCGCCGTTTACCTGGGCTTCAATTCGGAGCTCTCACCCCTCCTTTTAACCTTCAGGCACCGGGCAGGCGTCAGACCCTATACGTCGTCTTGCGACTTCGCAGAGCCCTGTGTTTTTAATAAACAGTCGCCACCCCCTGGTTTGTGCCCCCGGATTCCACTTGCGTAGGACCCGGGCCTCCTTCTCGCGAACTTACGGAGGTATTTTGCCGAGTTCCTTCAACATCGTTCTCTCAAGCGCCTTGGTATTCTCTACCAGTCCACCTGTGTCGGTTTAGGGTACGGTCTGATGGAGGGCTATTTCCAGGGACTGCTCAGCAGCCTGCTCAATCCGATAAGAGCAAACTACCTTCGCAATCCGTCACATCCTCCTGGCCCAGGAATATTAACCTGGTTCCCATCGCCTACGCCTTTCGGCCTCGGCTTAGGGGCCGGCTTACCCTGCTCAGATTAGCTTTAAGCAGGAACCCTTGGACTTTCGGCGAGAGTGTCTCTCACACTCTTTGTCGCTACTCATGTCATCATTCTCGCTAGTGATCTCTCCACGGGATCGCTCACGCGCCCGCTTCATCGAAAGAACTGTTCCTCCAATACGCCCGAAGGCGTTAAGGAGGAGCTGTTCTATGTCACACTACGCTCTGCTACCATGCACTATGTGCATCCTCGGCTTCGGCTCATGGCTTGAGCCCCGTTACATCTTCGCCGCAGGACGTCTTATTTAGACCAGTGAGCTGTTACGCTATCTTTAAAGGATGGCTGCTTCTAAGCCAACCTCCTGGTTGTTTTGGACATCCCACCTGCTTTCCCACTTAGCCATGAATTAGGGGCCTTAGCCGGAGGTCAGGGTTGTTTCCCTCTCCACTACGGACGTTAGCATCCGCAGTGTGTCTGCCATCTAGTACTCCCGGGTATTCGGAGTTTGGTTAGGATCAGTAAGCCTGTGGGGCCCCATTACCCATCCAGTGCTCTACCCCCCGGGGTATTCGGATGACGCTCT
>NZ_CP015231.1:477500-922500 GCF_000376545.2 Tritonibacter mobilis F1926 | reverse complement strand
AATGTACATGCCCTTGATGTTGCCCGCGTAGACCTGATCGACGATCTCGGTCACCGTGAGGCCCTTCTCGTTTGAGAAGTCGCCACCGCCCCACACATCGGTAAAGCTACGACGCACGTCATCCGAGGTGACAGTCTGATAGTCAGGCAAGAACATCGGGATGAGACCCGCATCGGACGCACCTTGCACATTGTTCTGCCCCCGCAGCGGATGCAGACCCGCGCCGGATTTGCCAACATTTCCAGTCATCAGCGCAAGCGAGATCAGGCAGCGGGAGTTATCGGTGCCATGGATGTGCTGGCTGACGCCCATGCCCCAAAAGATCATCCCCGCTTGCGCGCTCGCAAAGGTACGCGCAACGCGGCGCAGCTGCTCAGGATCGATACCGCAGATTTCCGACATTTTTTCCGGGGTGAACTGGCGCAGGTGTTCTTTCTCTGCCTCCCAGTTCTCGGTCCAGCGGTGGATATACTGGCTGTCGTAGAGTTCTTCTTCGACGATCACATTCATGATCGCGTTCAGCATCGACACATCGGCGCCGGGGCGGAATTGCAGCATCTCGTCCGCATAGCGACGCATGCCGACGCCGCGCGGATCCATCACGATGAGCTTGCCGCCGCGTTTGGTGAATTGCTTAAAGTAGGTCGCCGCAACCGGGTGGTTTTCAATCGGGTTGGCCCCGATGATGATCGCCACATCCGCATTCTCGATCTCATTAAAGGTCGCAGTCACCGCACCGGAGCCCACGTTCTCAATCAGCGCCGCAACAGACGACGCGTGGCACAGGCGCGTACAGTGATCGACGTTGTTGTGCTTGAAGCCCTGGCGGATGAATTTCTGGAAAAGATAGGCCTCTTCGTTGGTGCATTTAGCCGAGCCAAACCCTGCAACGGATTTAGGATCGTCATCCCGCAAGCGCATCAGCCCCTTGGCCGCAAGGTCCATTGCCTCGTCCCAAGTGGCTTCGCGGAAGTGGGTCATCAGGTTGCCGGGATCGACGTTCAGCCCCTTGGCGGGTGCATCGTCACGGCGGATCAGCGGCTTGGTCAAACGGTGCGGGTGGTGGATATAGTCAAAGCCAAACCGGCCCTTCACACAGAGGCGGCCTTCGTTGGCGGGGCCGTTGATGCCCTCGACATATTTGACCTTGCCGTCCTTGACCTTGAGCGACACCTTGCATCCAACGCCACAGAAGGGGCAGACGCTCTCAGTCTCAGAGTCGAAATCCGCACTGTCACCGACCTGAGCCTCATCCACTACGGTGGCGGGCATGAGCGCACCCGTCGGGCAAGCCTGCACACATTCGCCGCAGGCCACACAGGAAGACGCCCCCATCGGATCGGCAATATCAAAGGTCGGATAGGCATTGTGACCGCGACCGGCCATCCCGATCACATCGTTCACCTGCACTTCACGGCAGGCCCGGACGCAGAGGCCGCAGGAAATACAGGCATCCAGGTTCACGCTCATCGCGACGTGGCTGTCATCCAGAAGCGGGATGTACCCCTCTTCCAACTTGGGAAACCGCGACTCCGAAACCCCGTTCAACTCCGCCATATCCCACATATGCGAGGACTTATCGTGCGCGATATCCTGCGCGGGCTGATCTGCCACAAGGAGTTCCATCACCATCTTACGCGCATTGGTCGCGCGAGCGTTGTTGGTGGTGACGACCATCCCTTCGGCGGGTTCGCGAATACAGGAGGCCGCGAGGGTCCGCTCGCCTTCGATCTCCACCATACAGGCGCGGCAGTTGCCGTCGGGGCGATAGCCCGGTTGCGGTTTGTGGCACAGATGTGGGATCTTGAGGCCGCGGCCATTGGCGACTTCCCAGATAGTCAGGCCAGCCTCGGCCGTGACCTGTTCGCCATCCAGCGTAAAAGTAACTTGCTTTGACATGGCTCAGACCTCCTCGGGGAAGTGTTTCATGGTCAGGCGGATCGGGTTCGGCGCGGCTTGACCAAGACCGCAGATGGACGCGTCCACCATGGTCTGGCTCAACTCTTCCAACAGGGACTGATCCCATTTCTCCGCCTGCATCAGCTTCACCGCCTTTTCGCAGCCGACACGACATGGCGTGCACTGGCCGCAGCTTTCATCTTCAAAAAAGCGCAGCATGTTCAGCGCCGCGTCGCGCGCGGAATCCTGATCCGACAGCACCACCACGGCAGCCGACCCAATGAACGAGCCATGTGGCTGCAACGTGTCAAAGTCGAGCGGGATGTCATTCATATGTGCAGGCAACAGGCCCGACGACGGGCCACCGGGCTGATAGGCCTTGAACGAATGGCCATTCAGCATGCCACCCGCCGCTTCGATCACATCGAGGATGGTGGACCCCGCTGGCAGCAGGTGCACGCCCGGATTTTTCACCCGACCAGACACGGAATAAGAACGCAGCCCCTTGCGACCGTTCTTTTCAACCGTGTTCAGGCACTCTGGTCCCTCGCGGTTGATTTTGGCGATCCAATATAGGGTCTCGACATTATGTACGAGGGTCGGGCGACCAAAGATCCCGACCTGCGCGACAAACGGTGGGCGATGTCTGGGTTCGCCACGTTTGCCTTCGATGGACTCGATCATCGCGGATTCTTCACCGCAGATGTAGGCCCCTGCCCCGCGCCGCAGATCAATGTAGCCCGCCTCGACGATCCCGGCTTCCTCCAGCGCACGGATCTCACGACGCAAGATCTCCAGGACCGCCGGATATTCGTCCCGCATATAAATGAACGCTTTTTCTGCCTCGACCGCCCACGCGGCGATCAGCATGCCTTCGAGAAACAGATGCGGAGTGCGTTCAAGGTAATAGCGATCCTTAAATGTACCCGGTTCACCCTCATCACCATTGACGGCAAGGTAACGCGGCCCTTCATTGGCGCGCACGAAGCCCCACTTCTTACCTGACGGGAAACCTGCCCCACCAAGTCCACGCAGACCCGCAGAGAGCACCGTTTCTTGCACAGCTTCCCAATCGCCATGCGCGCGCAGGTTCTTCAGAACCTCGTAACCTCCGGCAATCGCGTATTCTCGGTAGGTCTCATAGGGCGGCACATGCACATGCGTGTCATCGGCAGTAATTGCGGCCTCAACTTTTTCAACTGTCGCGTTGTCGATGTGGTTGTGGCCGATTTCCAGCACCGGGGCTGTATCGCAGCGCCCCATGCAGGGGGCACGCAAAACACGCACCTTTGCCGGGTTCACGCCCTCTTCCAGCGCTTTTTTCAGCTGCTCGGCACCCGCCAGTTCGCAGGACAACGAATCGCAAACCCGGATCGTCAACGCGGGCGGTGGGGTCTCACCTTCTTTGACGACATCGAAATGGGCATAAAAACTGGCAACCTCATAGATCTCGGCCTGTCCGGTGCGCATCTCTTCCGCAAGCGCGCGGATGTGCGCTGTGGAAATATGACCAAACTTGTCCTGAACTAAGTGCAGGAATTCTATGAGAAGGTCGCGATCCCGAGGGCGTTCACCCAGCAGGTCAAGGATCTCGGAATGAGCCTGATCATCAAGCTGACGACCCTTTGGGGTTTTGCGCCCCTTGCCGCGCCCGGATTTCCAGACTCCGGAGGTGTTATCTAGAGGTGCCATGGGTGTCTCCCAGTTCAGGTGCCTGAACACCGAGATCCCACCCTCACCTTCTATGGTCAAATTCGAATGCCCGAAGGCGCAATCAGCATTCTTTATGATGCATTCGCAGCGATTTATGGCGCAGTTGCAGCAATCACACCCTTTAGCGCCCGAATGGTGGTCAGCTCAGGTTGCCGCTCAATCGAGGCTAAACATATTGGCCAAGACGGCTCGGGCTCGATTAGCTTTAGCGCCTTGGTGCCCGTGAGGGGGCCCAGAGCTTCAATCAGGGCTCGTGGTAAGATGGTGGCAACCGATCCTGCTCGCGCCATTACGATAGAAGCCATAAAGCCGCTTGCCTCTGAAACGATTTCTGGCCGCAAGCTCAGGTCTGAGAAAATGCGATCCAAAATGCGCCGGTTTTGCATCTGTGGTTCCAGCAAACTGAGCGGCAACTGTGCCGCCGCCTGCCATGATATATCAGGACCATGTCCTTCTAGTAGCTGTTCAGAAGCGAACAGCACATATGCTTCATCGTAGAGATGTTGAACGCTCATATCATCGCGCCCCACGCTATCACTATAGGTCACGCCGACATCCAGCGTGCCATCATACAGCCGCTGCTGAATGTTGAGCGATGTTGTGACCTCAAGCCGAACCAGCACACGGGGATGCGCCTGATGCATACGATCAATAAGTTGGGCCGCGTAGGAGGTCGCCGTCGGAACCACACCGACAATCAATGTCCCGGTGACTTCGCCTCGTGCCGCGGCAATCTCCTGATTGAGCGCTTTTGCGTCATCCAGAATGCTCCGCGCCCGCTCCACGATCATCTGACCTTCGGCGGTGAGACCTTGAAAACGGTTACCACGTCGCACGATGGACAGGCCCAGCTTGTCTTCAAGGCCACGAATACGCATGGAGAACGCAGGCTGAGACATATTGCAGGCCTCAGCCGCTTTGGCAAAATGCTGATGACGCGCCAGTGCCGTCAACAACTGCAAGTCTTTCAGCTCAATCATCAACGCCTACTGATCTCATTCGATGCCTCACATGCTGATTTTGCGCATCGCAAAATCCCCGTGGTGCCTCGCCCAGTCACAATGACACATTACTGAGACGAGACTTGCCGCGCCATCCTCAATGCCTGACCATAGGAGGATCGGCTACATAAGGTATTGATCCGGATATTCTTTATTGAGACAGCATATCCTTCTGTCTGGTTTATTTCTGCCCGCCACACGGCAACAAACGGACAAATAACGCCAAATATGCGGGTTAATCGGCTGGTAAACTCTCTGCGCTAACCCAAGAGAACATAATCTTCACGGATGCCCCCGGCATGAAGGAGTTAAATCGTGCGTCTCGCAACCACTCTTGCGGCCTTGCTCATGGCTGCTCCGGCTTTTGCAGCAGATGAATTCACCCCGGCCTTGCAAGCCTATATGGACGATGAAATCAGCGACTGGGCCAACGCCCCTGAAATCGTCGCAGCCATCAAAGCGCAAAATGAGGCACACGCCGGTCTCAGCCAAACTCAAATCGACGAAATGGATCAGGCATGGCGCGCCTCGGTCGGCTCGCCCTCCAATGCCCCCATCGCACCTGTACTAAACAACCCGGTCTCAGACGCGCTGCGTGCGCGGATTGAGGCTTCAATGGGCGCTATGACTGAGGTTTTCATCATGGACGAACATGGGCTGAACGTCGCCGCTTCTGCAGTGACTTCTGACATGTGGCAGGGCGATGAAGCGAAATTCCAAGATACTTACGGCAAGGGTGCTGGAAGCGTTCACATCAGTGAGGTGGAGCTTGATGAGTCCACTCAACGCTATCAGGGTCAGATTTCGGTGACCATTGTGGATCCGGACACAGGTGCGCCCATCGGTGCGCTCACAGTTGGAGTTGATGCAGAAAGCCTTCTGTAACACTCAAAATCACCTGGCAACTGAACGGGTAACACCAATGGCGACCACCGAATCCACACGCTCCGCCATCAAAGGATGGTCAATCTTTGCAAAACTCAGCCTCCTGCTGACCGTCGCAACGCTTGTGACTGCGACGTTTATCACCGTCGCAAACAAATTGATCATCGATCAAACCGTTCAAGAAGGCGTGTACACGCTGGGAGAGAACGTGACCTATTCGGTTGCCTCTCGCAGCGGCGGGGCAATCCGTTTTGGTGATCAGGAAAAACTCTTGGCTGATCTGTCGACCGTCATGGAGATGTCTGAAGGCCGCTCCTTGCATGGCATCGCGATCAAAACGGACGGCGCAGTGGTAGCATCAACGGGAACAGCCGGTGAGGGCGAGATTGCGGAGCTTTCTGCATTGGCCCTCGCTGCGATCGAAACCAACACAGCGCAAGCCAGCGCTGATGGCGAGTTCTTTGCAGCACCGGCCACAACCTCAAAAGGTGTTCCGGTGGGTGCTGTGGCCATGCTTTGGTCCAGTGAAACAGCGAAGGCAGATGCCTTTAATCACCAACTCATGGCCTATGGCGTTGGTGCGGGGCTGTTTCTGCTGATGATATTCCTCTCCTCTTTGATTTTGCGCCGAGTGGTGAGCGGCCCTCTGAACGACCTTGGGTCTAGTATTGTCAGCATCGCTGAGGGGAACTACACTCAGCCGGGTCAGTACCTTTCGCGCGCAGACGAGGTGGGACGGATCGCTCGCAATGTCGAAGATCTGAAACATCAGCTCGCATCAGCAAAAGCTATGGAGCAAGAGCGCGAAACCGCGCAAGCTCACCAAAAACACGTCGTCGACGCCTTGAACAATGCGCTAAAGCGCATGTCCGATGGCGATCTGACTCATGCCATCAATGATCCGTTCGCGGAAGAATACGAAACCCTGCGGAGCAACTTTAACTCCACTCGCGCGACAATGGTCAGCATCATCGATTCCGTGATCGAAAGCTCTGAACGCATCCGCTCAAGCGCCGAGGAAATCAGTGTCTCATCCTCTGATCTCTCCCAGCGCACGGAGAGCCAAGCCGCCACATTGGAAGAGACCGCGGCCGCGATGGAACAGCTGAACAGCAGCGTACGTTCGGCAGCCGAAGGGGCACGTGAAGTCGAAGGTATTATGGACGAAACCCGCGCCACGGCCGAGCAAAGCAGCAAAGTCGTGACCGACGCCGTCGAAGCCATGTCCAACATCGAGGCTTCGTCCGTCAAGATCTCGAAAATTTTGACAGTTATCGATGACATCGCCTTCCAAACAAACCTGCTCGCGCTGAACGCTGGCGTTGAAGCCGCCCGTGCAGGGGAAGCAGGACGCGGTTTTGCGGTCGTCGCCTCCGAGGTGCGCGCGCTCGCACAACGCTCTTCTGACGCGGCACAAGAGATCAAACATCTGATCGTCGAAAGCACCGAGCAGGTAGGCGAAGGTGTTCGCCTGGTCGGTCGCACGGGCGAGGAACTGGATAAGATCGTCAGCCGTGTGGGGACTATTTCAGGTCATGTCAGTGGCATCGCCACCGGCGCAGAAGAACAATCGACCACGTTGAATGAGATCAACACTGGCGTGTCGCAGCTCGACCAAGTAACGCAACACAACGCCGCTATGGTCGAAGAAACGACAGCCGCCAGCCAGGTGCTTCGCAACGATGCTGCCCAACTCGCGCGTGTTGTTGCTGTCTTCAAAACAAATAGTGCGCAACATCAGGTTACACCTGAGCCGCAGGCCGAAACGGTCGCAGATCTTGCCATGCAATCCACATCAGAGCCGTTAAACTCGCCCGCACACGCGCCAAGAGTAGAGACTGACACTCCATTGAAGGCAGCAGTGGGCTGGGAGGATTTCTGATCCTGCTCACACTTGCTCTAAAGGATGCAGAAACAACACTAGTTTCAAAGCGGCCGCCAGTCATAAGCGCGGCCGCTTTATTCATTTCGATCACAACAAGCCTGTTTAGCGTGCGCTACATGGTTACTTAGCGTGCGCCACATGCTTACGCGTCTATCCTTGGGTGCGTGAAAGCGCGCGCGATCCGTTGAGGCTCATGCCGTGTTGTTGGGTAGAATCAGACAAGCCGCTGCTCTCTTTCTCTCGCTTATCCCTAGAGGCTCAACCCACTGCAACTGTGCGATAAAATTCCAGCGTAAAGAGCGTAACGCCTCCGAGGCAGAAGACATCAACCAACGAGCTCTCGAGGCTAATAGCTGCTTCAGACGACGATCAATGGACATCGCCACCTTCCGACACAAAGCTCATAACTAAAAAAATATCATTAAAATCAGGCATCTAAGGAAATTTGACTACCTCTTTCAGATTTATTGGATTTTGGATACTTTATAAGTATAACAAATGCAGATGCGTTGGAGAGGACAGCCAGCCCGACAAAATGCACCCATCTGAGGCAACGGCTCCGTTGCGCGGCACCCCGCTGCAGATGGCGTGATGCCTTGTGCAAAAAGATGAACGGCACGGCGAGAACCCCAGCACACACAATGAAAAATCAAAGATCTCACAACATGGAGAACTCAGGAATGAACGTGTTTTTGAAAGCAGTGGCCGTCGGCTCGCTAGCCCTTCAGTTTGCGGCGCCGGCTTTCGCCGGTGACATCAAACTGCGCTTTGCAGGCGTGTTTCCCATCGACCATCAGGGTACAAAAATGATGGAACAGGTGGCAGCCGACGTGAACGCAGCCAATGTTGGCCTCGACATGACTGTCTTTCCCGCCAGCCAATTGGGGTCCGGCGAAGCCCTGTTCGAAGACGTGGCACGCGGCAATATCGATTTTGCATCTGCCTTCATCTACTCGGACACCGACCCGCGGCTTGAATTCCTCAACATGCCATTCCTCGTCAGCAGCTACGACGACATGGAACGCGTGCTGAGAGATATGGATTCGGACTACAACCGCATTTTGCAGGATATCACTGATGAATATGGTATCCGCGTGATGGCGGCGAACCCCGAAGGCTTTGTCGGCATCGTTGCCTCCAAAGAGCCGGACAACTGGAACAATTTTGAAGACAAAGGCATGAACATTCGTGTTTGGTCTTCGAACGCGGTGAAATCCACAGTTGAGGCACTGGGGTATCGTGCCACTACCATGGCTTGGGGTGACATCTTTCCCGCGCTTCAGTCTGGCATTGTTGACGGCGCGATCTGCTGCACCAAAACGGCGACTTATTCGATCTTCGCAAAGTCGGATGTCGGCACACACTTCATCGAGTATAACTCTCTGCTGGAGCAGACATTTTACTACGGTTCAGAGCGCACCCTGGCGAAACTGAACGACGAGCAGCGTGAAGTTATACAAGCCGCGATGACCAAAGCCTCGGCAGATTTCTTCGCATATAACCGCGAAAATGATGCCGTTTTCGGTCAAAAACTCATCGATAGTGGCTACACTATTCTGAAGCTCAACGATGAAGATCAAAAAGCGATGGCAGAGTATGTGCGCGCAACGATCTGGCCCACTATGGAAAGCGCTGTTGGCAAAGACGTAATTGATCAAGTCTTGGCCGCTGTTCAATAATCCGACACGGCAGGGGCGGCATCAATTGCAGCCCCTGTCGGCATCTAATGACATAGAGTTTTCTGTCAGGATGAGGCACCAAAGCGGGCTGCAAGAGCCCCAATTTTGCATCAGGCTTCAGCGCACAAGAGACTCAAAGCAATAATAAAAAGGGGGGGAGATGGCGCGCATCACAGATGAGTTGCCGCGTTTCATCGGGGCACCGATGAACTGGGCAATGTTCCTCATGAAGTTCCTCGTGGTATTTTCTGGGGCAATGATGGCCTTGACCTTCGGGGCGGTCGTCGTCGTCCGATACGGATTTGGCGGCGATCTTTTTGCCTACGAAGAATGGCTGCTCGCAATCAGTATCGTAGGTTTTTTTGCAGGGGCTGTGCTGGCCTCAGAACGCAAACTGCACATCAACGCCGATATTCTGGAAGTTGTGATAAAGAACCCGCGCCTGATCTGGTGGCGCGGCTTTGCAGTCCTGATGATCGAACTCATGGTTACGGTTTTCGTCGTCTACGCCTGCTACGTATCGCTTGCTGATGATTTCTCTTTTCCGCGCCTGCGAGCGACCCCTGCTCTTCGCATTCCTTTCGTCTCTTGGCGAATAGCGATCATGATCGCTTTTGGATTTATGGCAATGTTCTCCGCCGCCTATCTCTATGTGCACATTCGCAAGGGGCTTGGCCTGCCACTTAAATCTGACCTCAAAAAGGATGTGGCATCATGATCATCATCGGAAGTCTCGTCATCGTTTGTGTCATGCTACTACTGGGCGTCAGCGTTTTTGTCGCTTTTGGCGCAGTATTGATGTTCATCGCCGTATTTGGAGATCAATCCATCACTGGTTATCTCCCGACCGGGGCGACGGGTTTGCGCTCATTGGTCTTGCTTGCCATCCCCTTGTTTATGATCGCAGGCGGCGTGATGGAGCGCGGCCGCATCGCAGCCCCACTTGTTGCCATTGCGGAGATGTTTGTCGGTCACCTCAAGGGAGGTCTGAGTGCCGCCGCAGTATTGGCTTGTGGTGTATTCGGCTCAATCGCGGGCAGCGCAAATTCAACGCTAACATGCATTGGTGGCATCATGCTGCCACACCTGAGAAAAGCGAACTACCCGGAAGGCAAATCAGCCGCACTGCTGGTCGCAGCAAGCCCGCTGGGCCTTCTGATTCCGCCAAGCGCGAACCACATCCTTTATGGTTGGGTGGCGCAACAGCACGTCCTGAAGTGCTTTTTGTCTACGGTGATCCCTGCATTCATCCTGATCACGCTGTTGATTATCACCAACCATTTCATGTTGCGGAAACATGATGAAATCAAACTGTCAGAGCGCCCTTCCCCGTTCTTCCCTGCCCTGAAAGCGCAAGGGCGAGTCGCAGGGCCTGCCTTGATGATGCCAATCATTATCCTTGGCGGCATCTATGGTGGCATCATGACCCCGACCGAAGCCGCAGGCATTGCCGTTGTTTATGCGATCCCGGTCGCGATCTATTTCTATCGCGGTCTCACCTGGAGAGGCCTGATGGAGACATTCCAAAAATCAGGCATCACGATTGGCGTGGTGATGATCATGATCTTCATGGTGCTGATCGTCTCGGACAATCTGATCGCTCAAGGCGCACCGCAAATCGCCCAGCAAATGGTCTACTCCGTTTCTGACAATCCCATCGTTATCCTCCTGATGATCAATGTCGTGATGATCCTGATCGGCATGCTCATGGATGATATCTCCGGTTTGCTCCTGTCGACGCCCATTTTGTTGCCTATCGCGCAGAGTGTCGGGATGGACCCGATCCACTTTGCTGCGGTCATCGGTGTAAATCTCGGCATGGCGAACATCACACCACCCACTGCACCTCTGCTCTATCTTGGGGCACAAGTGTCAGAGACCCCGGTGGCAAAGATGCTCTGGCCAACGCTGATTTTCATTATCTTTGCGTGGCTTCCGACCCTCATGCTGACAACCTTTGTTCCGTCAGTCGCCTTGTGGCTACCGGAACTGCTACTCGGCTGATCGCGCTCCGGAGCGACAGACCTGCTCTGATTAAAAGCCGGCGCAGCGCGTTGGCTTTTAAGTTGCGGGGCACCAATGGTGCAATGAACGTCACATGGGAAAAATTCTGGTGGTGGCGTTAAAACGGATTGGATTTTGGATACATAATGCGATAAGCCTTTGATGTAGGGTCTAAGACCTACGTCGAGACCTACGAGAGATTATCGAGAATTCAGGCACTTGCTGTGGCTCAGGCCAGATTCTCAATACGGTTGGCTGGGCTTCCGGTCCGCCTCAGCAAATAGGAGAACTCATGTCTCAGAATATTTTCTCGGGCACCATGCCCGCACTGATGACCCCCTGTAAGGCGGATCGCACTCCGGATTTTGATGCTCTGGTGAAGAAGGGCAAAGAAATGATCGAGGCAGGCATGTCCGCGGTGGTCTATTGCGGCTCCATGGGCGACTGGCCACTGCTCAGCGACCAAGATCGCATGACCGGCGTCGAACGCCTGATCGACGCTGGCGTGCCGACCGTGGTGGGTACTGGCGCGATCAACTCAAAATCCGCCGTTTCGCTGGCTGCACACGCCCAGAAAGTTGGCGCTGCAGGCTTGATGGTGATCCCCCGAGTATTGTCGCGCGGCACGTCCGCAGCGGCACAAAAACACCATTTCAAGGCGATCCTGTCCGCCGCCCCTGATGTGCCCGCAATCATTTACAACAGCCCGGTCTACGGGTTCGCCACACGTGCGGAACTTTTCTTTGCTTTGCGCGCAGAACACCCGAACCTGATCGGGTTCAAAGAATTCGGCGGCAAGGACGATTTACGTTACGCGGCGGAGCACATCACGAGCCAGGACGATCAGGTCACATTGATGGTCGGCGTTGACACCGAGGTTTATCATGGCTTCGTAAATTGCGGTGCCACCGGATCTATCACCGGTATCGGCACCGCCCTGCCCAAAGAAGCACTGCTGCTTGCCGCACTGGCGCAAAAGGCTGCGGAAGGCCACGCTGAGGCGCGTTTGCGTGCACGTGAACTGGAAGAAGCTTTTGGCGTTCTGGCAAGCTTTGACGAAGGCACAGATCTGGTTCTTTACTACAAGTACCTTTTGGTTCTGAACGGCGAAGACGAATATCGTCTTCATTTCATCGAGACCGACGCGCTCACCGACGCACAGAGAAACTACTGCGAGCAGCAATACAACCTGTTCCGGGCTTGGTTTGCCGATTGGTCCAAACAGGGCGGGATTATCGCCGAATGCATGTAATCGACAGCCATACCGGCGGAATGCCCACGCGGGTTATTCTTGATGGCGGTCCCGATCTTGGATCGGGACCGCTTGGTGAACGCGCTGAAGCCTTGTCCAAAAACCACTTGGAGTTTTGCAACTCCGTCCTGCTGGAACCGCGCGGGCAACCGGGAATGGTCGCGGCCCTACTGGTAGAGCCGGTGGATCCCGAATGCGTGACCGGTGTGATCTATTTTGATGCGGATGCCGTCTTGGGCATGTGCGGGCACGGCACGATTGGCTTGGCGGTGACGCTCGCTCAGATGGGCCGTATCAAAGTAGGTATCCACAAGATCGAAACTCCCGCAGGTGTGGTCACGGTCGAATTACATGACGCCAATACAGTGTCGGTCACCAACATCGAAAGCCGCCGCATTCATCACGCTGTCAGCATTGAGGTGCCCGACCATGGAACAGTCACTGGCGATATGGCCTATGGTGGCAATTGGTTTTTCATCGCAGATGCGCCAATGGAGGTCACCACTGGCAACATCCCTGCACTGACAAACCTGTCGATTGCGATCAGAGAAGCCTGCCATCGCAACGCGATAAGTGGCCCCGCTGGCCAGCCCGTAGATCATGTTATCCTGAGTGGTGCGAGCCCCAACACAGCGACGTTGCGACGCAATTTCATCCTCTGCCCTGACAATGAATACGACCGCTCTCCCTGCGGCACAGGCAGCTCTGGTTTTATCTCCTGCCTGGCGGCAGCCGGGCAGCTGGCAGAGAGTGAAGAAATCGTGCTGGAGAGCGTGATCGGCAGTTCTTACACGCTGTCGTACCAGAACGGCCCGTCCGGCGGGGTCATCCCCAAAATCAAGGGACAGGCTTACGTGATGGCTGAGGCAACATTGCTTTTTGCATCAAACGATCCGTTCAGAGCCGGGATCACATGACCAGGCTTCATCAGAACTGAGGGGCCGTTCTCACCGTCCCTCAATCACTTCACCGACTTAAAAGGCGCATTACCATGCCGCAGGATATCGTTGTCATTGGTGCAGGTGTCGTGGGGATCAGCATCGCAGCTGAGCTGATCCGGCATGGACACAAGGTTCGGGTGCTTGATCGCACCGGGGTTGCTGCCGAAACCTCGCAGGGCAATGCGGGCGCCTTTGCCTTTACTGATGTGATGCCTTTGGCCGCGCCCGGTATCATGCGCAAGGCCCCGAAATGGCTGCTCGACCCGCTGGGGCCACTTTCGATCCCGCCGCGGTATGCGTTGCAGATCGCGCCGTGGATGTTGCGGTTTTGGCGTGCAAGCTGGCGAGACCGCCATGATGCCTCAGTCGCCGCTCAAAGCGCGCTTATGGATCTGTCCAAAGCCGCTCTCGAACGGCAAATCGCATCGACGGATGGCGAACATCTCATTCAGCGCGATGGGCAATTGCAACTCTATGAAGGTGAAGCGCAATTCCGCGACAGCCTTCCCGGATGGGAGCTGCGCGGCCGCTACGGCATTAAATATGCTTTATTGCGAACTCCAGAAGAGATTGCCGAGATCCAACCCGGCCTTGACCGTCGGTTTACGCATGCAGGATTCACCCCTGACTGGATCAATACCACCGACCCCAAAGCCTGGACGCAGCATCTGGCGCAAAGCTTTCAGGCCGCTGGCGGCGAAATCCAGCAGTGCGACATAAAATCTATCTCTTCAACTACATCCCAAGTGGAACTTACCCACGCGGGAGGCACCATCACCGCAGACAAAGTGGTATTGGCGGCAGGTGCATGGTCGCATCACCTTGCCCGAACATTGGGTGATCGCATCCCGCTGGAAACTGAACGCGGCTACAACACCACTCTGCCCGCAGGCGCATTCGATGTCCGCACCCATCTGACATTTGGCGCGCATGGTTTTGTCGTCAGCCGCATCAACGGCGGCGTGCGTGTCGGCGGTGCGGTAGAGCTGGGTGGATTGAAGTTACCACCCAACTACAAGCGCGCAGAAGTTCTGTTGGACAAAGCCAGTCGGTTCTTGCCAGGACTGGATACCTCAGGTGGCACCCAATGGATGGGGTACCGCCCATCTATCCCGGACACGCTCCCCGTCATTGGCTCATCTCCCAGGACAGACAATGTGATTTACGCCTTTGGTCATGGGCACCTTGGACTGACGCAATCTGCCGCGACTGCCGAAATCGTGCGGGATATGATCGCGGGCACCAAGGACGCGATTTCGCTATCACCCTATCGGGCTGACCGTTTTTGACTGAGGGAGCTATCTATGCGCAGCACTAAGACCATTCATGTGATTTCAGCCCATGCCGAGGGCGAAGTCGGTGATGTGATCGTCGGCGGAGTGCTTCCGCCTCCGGGTGAAACACTGTGGGAGCAGCGAAATTTCATCGCAAAGGATGAGACCTTACGCAACTTTGTGCTGAACGAGCCCCGCGGTGGTGTGTTTCGCCATGTGAACCTGCTCGTTCCTCCCAAACATCCCGATGCCATCGCCGCTTGGATCATCATGGAGCCGGAAGATACCCCGCCCATGTCTGGCTCGAACTCCATCTGCGTTTCTACGGTTCTGCTGGACAGCGGGCTTGTTCCTATGCAGGAGCCGGAAACCCACATGGTGCTCGAAGCGCCGGGTGGGCTGGTCAAAGTTCGTGCCGAATGCAGCAATGGCAAAGCGCAGCGGATTTTTGTGCAAAACCTGCCGAGCTTTGCAGATAAGCTGCAAGTCCCGCTTGAGGTCGAAGGTCTCGGCACCATTACCGTCGACACCGCCTATGGCGGCGACAGTTTTGTGGTGGTTGATGCTCAGGCGTTGGGGTTCGAGATCGTTGAATCCGAGGCTAAGGATATTGCCCGCCTTGGCGTGCGCATCACTGACGCCGCAAACGCACAACTGGGCTTTTGCCATCCCGAAAATCCCGAGTGGGATCACATCTCGTTTTGTGCCTTTTGTGGGCCACTTACGCCAACAAACACGGGCTTGACCGGAAAATCCGCAGTGGCAATTCAGCCAGGTAAAGTGGATCGCTCACCAACGGGCACTGCCGTCTCGGCACGCATGGCATTGATGGCCGCGCGTGGACAATTGCAGATCGGCCAGACATTTGATGCGGTGTCGATCATCGGATCACGGTTTTCCGGTCGCATTCTGGACAATACCGAGGTTGGGGATCGGCCAGCCATTGTCCCGGAAATCAGTGGTAGAGGTTGGGTGACAGGGGTTCATCAACATATGCTCGATCCAGAAGACCCATGGCCGGGCGGTTACCGTCTCTCCGACACATGGGGCGCATGACCATTGAGGAAACCTTGCAACCTCTGTCACAGCTCAATCAATGCATGCCCTATGAGGCGTTGATAACACTGGTTTTCATCGAACTGTGTAGAACCGCTGCTGGCACCACGAACACGCGGTGCCAGCAAAACACAATCAATGGGCAATTCGATCAGCGCGACAAGCACTCGACAAAACCCGCCCCGATGTCGGTCAATAGATCCGTGTAAAACGATGCACCCGGTGCAATTTCAGTACCGAGGGGATCAATCACAACCGATTTGACATCGCGCCCTTCCGCAACGGTCGCGACGAGACCGGGATTGAATTGCGGCTCGGAGAACACGCAGGATACATTCGCCTCCGCGATTGCATCCCGAATTTCCGCAATGCGCGCAACGCTGGGGTCTGATGCATCCGCGAGCGAAATCGCCCCCAACGTGGACACACCAAAGCTGTGTTCGAAATACTGATAGGCGTCATGGAAGACGACAAACTCACCTTTTGTTTGGCTTAGGTCTGCCTTCACTTGTTCGACAACTGCGTCGATTTCAGCCTGCCCGGCAAGCGCATTGCTCTGGTAAATTTCTGCGTTGGCGGGATCAATCTCTGAAAGTTCCTCGGCGATCAGTGCCAACCACTGCTTACCGTTCTGGGGCGCAAGCCATGCATGTGGATCGACACCTTCGTGCGAATGACCGTGATCCCCATGATCATGCCCCCCATGGCTATGGTCATGACCGGCGTGATCATGGCCATGGTCGTCGTGATCGCTATGGTCGTGGCCATGCGCGTCGTGATCACCATGGTCATGCGCGTGTTCGTCATGATCGGCGTGATCGTGACCATCGTGACTGTGGTCATCATGCCCATGATCGTCATGACCGTCTGCCGCAAAGACCGCTCCATTGCGGAATTCCAACTGCAAAGTCCCCGGCGCCTCAAGCAGAGACACAACATGCGCATCAGACGCCAGTTCTTCTAACGACCCTTCCAACCAGGGCGACAAAGCATCTCCGACCCAGAACACCGCATCGGCCGATGACAAAGCGCGCGCATCAGAAGGCTTGAGGCTATGCCCATGCGGTGAAGCCCCCGGAGGAACCAGAAGGTCAGGCTCTCCAACGCCAGCCATTACACGGGCTACCAAACCTTGTACTGGTGCGATATCCGCGACCACTCGCGGTGTCTCCGCAAGAACAGGCAGAGCGGACACGCTTAGAAAGAGAGCGGACAATACTGATTTGGGCACGATTCAGGCTCCAGTGCTGTGTTATATCATAACGTCTTTGCCGCTTGATAAACCGCATGTTGTAACATATCAATCCCCAATTGACCGCCCTCGAAGGAGGCCCCATGGACAGCGTCGGCTTTACCTCTCACGATCATAACCGCTGCATTTCCGGCGGGCTCCAGACTGTCGAGGACTTCTGCAAAACCAATCGTTTGCAGCTCACCCTGGTACGCCGGCGTGTCTTGGAAATCCTTCTCCAGCAGCATCGCGCTTTGGGAGCCTATGAGATTTTGGATTTCCTGCGAGACGAAGGCCTTGGTTCGCAACCGCCAGTCGCCTATCGCGCGCTCGATTTTTTGGTGAAACACGGCTTCGTACATAAAATCGAACGGTTGAACGCCTTTATTGCCTGCATGCACCCCGGCGAAACTCATACTCCGGTGTTTATGATTTGCAGATCGTGCGACAGCGTTGCAGAAGCGCAGCGTGAACCCATGCATGGCCAATTGGGAGATGTAGCACGCGCCGCCGGGTTCGTTATTGAACGCGCCGTCATCGAAGCAGAGGGCCTGTGCCCCAAGTGCCAAGGGTAGCTGAGATGCGTCTCGTCACGCTGCGGCAGGCCACCATCCGCCACAGCGGAGCGCCTGCACTGGAGAATGTCGACTTCCACATCGACAAAGGCGAAATCGTCACGATCCTAGGCCCCAACGGGTCAGGGAAATCCACGCTTTTGCGCGCGATTATTCGTGCCATCCCGTTGAGCGCGGGTACACTTGAGCGCGCGGAAAATCTGCGGATCGGGTACGTTCCCCAAAAACTTCATATTGATCCGACATTGCCGCTTACGGTCGAGCGTTTCCTGAGCCTGCCCGTCCGCATCAGCCCAGACGAAGCAGAGACGGCGCTTTTAGATGCAGGTGCTTCTGGTCTGAGGAAAAGGCAAATGACAGGTCTGTCGGGCGGGCAAATGCAGCGCGTGCTGCTTGCGCGTGCGCTGCTGTCCAAACCGGACCTGTTGATCTTGGACGAAGCAACGCAGGGGCTGGATCAGCCAGGATCCGCCGCGTTTTATCAGAAGATCGAGACAGTTCGTCAGCAGTTTGGCTGTGCGGTCCTGATGGTGAGCCACGAGCTTCACGTCGTCATGGCGGCCTCTGATCGCGTGATCTGCCTGAACGGGCATGTCTGCTGTGAGGGGGAACCAGCACAAGTCGCGAGTGCACCAGAATATCAGGCTCTGTTTGGCACGGGCACGCTCGGCGCCCTCGCGTTGTACCGGCATGAGCACGATCACAGCCATGATTGCGACCACGATCATGTTGAAAAAGGACATGAACACGCATGACCTTCTTGGATGATTTTATGATCCGAGCCGCCCTCGCTGGCATCGGCGTCGCTTTCGCTGCCGCCCCATTGGGTTGTTTCGTAGTCTGGCGACGCATGGCCTATTTTGGCGATGCCACGGCGCATGCCTCGATCTTGGGCGTGGCGCTGGCACTCACTTTTGATGTGTCCATTTTCAGCGGGGTGCTTGTCACGGCGTTGTTGATGGCCAGCACCATTTCCACGCTGAGCGGGCGTGGATACGCGATGGATACCTTGCTTGGTGTGCTGGCTCATAGCGCGTTGGCCTTCGGCTTGGTTGCCGTTTCCTTTTTGCAAGGCGTACGCGTCGACCTCATGGCCTATCTTTTTGGGGACATTCTGGCGGTGTCCCGCGGTGATCTGGCCGTCGTCTGGTCGGGTGCGTTATTGGTTATTTCGCTGATGTGGTGGCGCTGGTCCTCGCTGTTGACCGCGACACTCAACCCGGAACTTGCGCAAGCATCGGGCATCAACCCACAACGTGAGCAACTTGTTCTGACGCTCGCCCTCGCTGTGGTCGTTGCTGTCGCGATCAAAGTCGTCGGAGTGTTATTGATTGCCGCGATGCTACTGATCCCCGCCGCAACCGCGCGAATATTCTCAACCACGCCCGAACGCATGGCGTTTTTAGCGGTTTTGATCGGTTGCGGCTCTGTGATTGGCGGGATGTATATGTCCTTTAGCGCAGACACTCCCACAGGACCAACGATTGTCAGCACGGGAACGGCGCTGTTTGCAGCAGCTAGCGTGGTTGCCGTGATCGCACGCGGCTTGCGACGTCCATAATTTTGTCACGCTCGCGTAGGGAGCACCTTCGCTTAGGCCTCAACCTGCCGTGCAGGTGCAGCATCCGCTCGGACATCATACCATTTGTGTAGTGTATCAAGCAGAGCTTGCTTTCGGATCGGTTTACTGAGGAAATCATCCATACCAACCTCCAAGCATGCTTCTTCGTGACTTTGCAGCGCATTGGCCGTCAGTGCAATGATCGGGACGTGCGGTTGATCGCCTTCGTTTTCAAGCCGTCTGATTTCTTCAGTCGCCTCAAGCCCGTCCATGACTGGCATCATCATGTCCATGAGGATTAGGTCAGGCTCGTCTCTGAGGTACATTTCAACCGCTTCCTGCCCATTGGCCGCGATCGTGATGTCCACGTTTTCACTCTTGAGCATGCGGGTGACGACCACCTGATTGGTGCGATTGTCTTCCGCCATCAGAAGTTTGATGCGCTTACCGAGCTTTGGACTTGCGGCATCAGATCTATCAAGGCTATTTCCGCTTGCCTCACCACCCAGAGCCTGACTGATGACCACGCGCAGCTGATCAGCACGCACGGGTTTCAGTACCTGATGGCAAGATCCGATATCGGCCAACATGGATTGTGACAACGCCGGATCAACAGAAGAAATCACGATAATCGGAACCCGCGCCGCATTCGGCAAGCCTCGAATGCGCAAGGCCAATTCATAGCCATCGTAGTCAGGCATGTTGAAGTCGAGGAAAAGCAGATCGCAGGTGTCCGTCGCGTCCCGCATCTCGTCCAGATGCAGCATGGTTTCCATCGCCGAGGCGGCTTCTGTAACACGCAGGCCCCATGAACGCAGCCTTTCACCCAGAATGCGCCTGTTGAGTTCGAGATCATCTACAATCAGGGCATGCAGCCCGGCAACAGGTTGCTCTGGCAAGAACGCAACAGGGGCGCGGTCGCTCGTTGGCAATGTGATGTCGATCGTAAAGACAGACCCCTTGCCCTCGCTAGAGGTCACATGAATGCGGCCCTTCATCAGTTGAAGAAGGCGGGTCGAGATCGCAAGCCCGAGCCCTGTCCCTTCAAAGCTGCGAGTTGCAGCTCCGTCCACCTGCTCAAAGGCGTGGAAAATCCGGTCTAATTTCTCTGCCGGAATACCAATTCCTGTATCCACCACAGAAATTCGCAGGTCCATTTCTGTGCCGCGCAACGTCCCGGTCACATCGATATGTACCGATCCTTGCGAGGTAAATTTGACCGCGTTGCCCACCACATTGGTGATGATTTGTCGAATACGACCCGCATCACCGTCATAAAACTCCACAAGGTCCGGGTCATACCGTAGCGTGAGTTGGACCCACTTTTCGGCCGCTTTTGGAGCCAAAAGCATAACCACATCTTCAACCACAGTACGCAGGTTGAAGGTCGCCTGCGTCAACTCCAGCTTGCCCGCCTCAATTTTCGAAAAATTGAGGATATCGTTGATGATAGTCAAAAGAGCGTTGCCCGATTTGACGATCGTATCAGTGCACATTTCCTGATCTGGTGTAAGCTTGGTTTCTCGCAAAACCTCCGCCATGCCGATCACACCATTCATAGGGGTGCGAATTTCATGGCTCATATTTGCGAGGAACTCAGACTTGGCCCGGCTCGCGATTTCGGCTTGTTCACGTGCGCGCTCCAATGCCTGCTCGCGCTCATCACGTTCGGCAAAGCTATCTTCCAGCACGCCAACCGAAACATTCAACGCCTGAAACTCTCGGCTTGAATACCACGGAAGCGCAGAATGAGCCGTCTTTGCTCCGGCTACTGCATTCGACATCCGCGCATGAACGATCTGCAGCGGATTGAGCGCCAACCGGTACACCAAATAGAGCATCAGCAGCGACATTGCGATCACCGCCAGAACCGTCCAAGTGATCGTCTGGCGCACTTTATCGAGAACGATTTCACGCCCTTCTTCGGTCGACCATTGAACGACCATTGTGCCAAAGACGAAGCCTTCGAATTCGACCGGGCGGCGATACATCACATAGCCCTCAGCCTCGTCTGCCGAACTATTGGCAGCCTCCGCGATCACTTCCCCTTCGCCATTCTCGATATGGATCGACAGAATCTTAGGGTAGCGTGTGATCGCCTCAACCAGGCCGGTTTCCAGCACCGGGACGTCCTCGACGATAATCGCTTCAAGCATGAGGCCACTCAGGAGCGAGACCGTCAAATTGGCCTGCTCACTCAATTGCTCGCTGACCCGCTCGACCTCATAGCGCCGCGCAACACCTCCCACCGCGACAACGACAAGAAGCGCCGCGAGCGACATCGACACGACGATCTGGGACAAGATCCCTTTGCTTTGTAGGAGTGTGCGCAGTGGCGCTTTCAAAAGTCGCTGCTCCGTTTCATTGCGCGCCGGACAAAATCATAATCATCATCGCTACCCGCTAGAAATCCGTTTTTGGCGACGCGTTTCACCATTTCTTCGTTCTGAGAAGCCAGCATGACTGATTTCATCGCGTCCAGAACTCTCTCATCCAGATCAGCCCGCGCGAGCCAAGGCTTGGTTACGTTGTCAAACGACACCAACGCCCTGATGGGAACTCCTTTAGCCACCAGCTCTTTGAACGTGCTTTCTTTCAAAGCACCAGCGCTGAACTTACCGGCCCCAACCGCCTCGCCAACCAGATCATGACGCCCAAGATATTCGTATCCGTGCAACTCGTTGGCGGAGATACCGGCGTCCAACAGATAGGCTTGGGACAGGTAGCGCCCAATGGTCGACAGCTCATCGCCAAAGGCAAATGAAAGGCCAGCGAGGTCCTCGACACTTTCGATATCGCTGTCTTTGTGCACCGCAATCACACCCTTAAAGCGCTTACTGCCCTTTTTGGATTCCATCGCGATAATCGATATGCCCGGATTGCGATCTGTTGCATGGACGTAGGATGCCGGACCAAAGCGCGCGAAATCGACACGTCCGCTGACAAGATCATCAATGCTGGACTCGTAGTCTTTGGAGATCTTAAGACCGATCGTCACTTCCTCGCCCAGACTGGCCTCCATCCGATTTTCCAGAAACGTCAGGAAGGGGCGATACTTGCGCACAGTAGCAGAGGGCTTGTCAGCGGCGTAGGTGCCAAACACAAGCTCAATCTCTGCGCGAACGGTTGATGCGGGCGCGAGCCACAGGATCAACGCAACCATAGCGGTGGCGAACAGTTGCACAAGATCGCAACGTATAGGCGACTCAGTCTGTGAACGTCTTCCAAACGAGTATGCCGTAGGCATGAAACTCTCCAATCTCATCGCTTTCGACCGAGTGTCACCCCCGGAGCGCCCGTTTCCAACCAACTCTATGCCATAGATAAGCCGAAAACTTATTGAAATTTAACCGGTAATCACTCGTCGCACGCAAAAATTAACCACCTGGAAAGGATTGCGACGTTTCTATGACGCATCCCAAAACCGCTAAACGGTTCCCTTTCCGTTCAGAAGGACAACTCGTGATTACACCAAACTTACCGCCTTGTATCGCCCGGACGGTTAAAATTTGCTTTTGTTTATTCATAATTACGGCGTTTTTATCCGCAACGTCTTCGGCTGCGTATGCGATACCCTCACCTGAACTGGTCCTTGGATCGGTCTCATCCTTGTCACAGATTCTTGCGGTGGTTGTAGCGACCATCTCAGGTTTTGGCGCTATCATCGCGTCTCGTCTGGGCCTCAAAACCCGTTCAGGTGGTGGAAAATACCCTACCAAAACGATCTCTGCATTGATCCTAACTGCGGTTGCTTTGGCCTTTGTAAATCACTGGCAGTGGCAGCGAAATAAGTCGCAGGAACAACAGCGCCTTCAGGCAACTCTGACGCGCCCGGCTCAGTTTGACGGCACAAAAATCAAAGACGCGGAGTTGAAAGAGACCAGTTACACCGCGCAAAAGACGCATGCTCAGGGTATCACCACCGAGGACGCCGCTGCGCTCCTTTCTGAGGGGGATGTTAAGTTCTTCGACATTCGCGAAAGCGCTGAAAACGCCATGGGCACGCTTCCCGGTGCTGAACACATTCGGTTTCCAGACTTTCGTGAAGCGCCCCCGGTTGCACCGGGCGATAAGGTTGTCTTGTTCTGCCATAACGGCAACAGAAGTTCGGAAACCTGCACAGAACTGGCAAAGCTCGGTATTGATTGTCGCTTCATCGCGGGGGGCATCGAAAAGTGGATCGTTGAAGGCCGCTCGTTCTCCGACAGCCGCGTACAAAGCCTCTCTGATCTGCGCGCAATCCCAGAGTACCAAAATAAGTCCCGCTTGATGAGCACGGCAGACTTCAAAACCTATATGGAGAGCGGCGCGGCTCAGATCGTCGACACCCGCTACCCCAAGGATTTTGAAGCAGGACACCTGCCGGGTGCGGTGAACATCCCTCTCAGGGCACTGACGACACAAGAACTGCAAAGCCGGATCGCAAAACTGCGCAAGGTGCCGACTGTCGCCGCCTGCTATGACCGGCGCAGCTGCTTTATGGGGCAAGTGTTAGGTTTGGAACTGACACAAGCAGGCATCCCGTTTGAGGGCCGCTACACCGTTCCATGGGAGTATTTCATTCCGCCCGCTCCGAAACCCCATGTGGTGACATGGATGGCGGAACAGGAAAGCGGACTATGGGATAAGGCAGTACAAGGTATCAGCCAAGCGCTGATATGGGGCCACAATAAATCTCATCTGCTCTTGAGTCTGCTTGTGATGGCACTGATCTCGCGCATCATGGTGCTCCCGATCGCGCTGAAATCCGAACGGGATCAAATCAAACTGCGCGACCATAAAACCGAACTCAACGAACTGAAAAGCACGCTCGCGCATGATCCTATGCGCAAAGCACGCGCAATCCGCGGCTTTTATGCAAAGCATGGGCTTACGCCGATGCGCAACATGGCAGCGTTGTTGTTTCTGCCTCTGATGATGTTGGGCCTGCAAGCAGCGGAGCGCGCCTCTTCGGGGATCGTGGAGGGTTTTCTCTGGATTGCCGATTTAGGTGCCCCTGATCCGTTGTGGATTGCCCCGGCACTGACCTGCGCGTTGGCTGGGCTCTATCTTGTCCTCGCGATTGCAAAATCCCGTCGTAGTGCGGTGCTTTGGCTTGGCCTCGGTATGCCTGCTTTGTTTGTGCTCACGATGGGACTTTCAGCGGCCGGGAACCTCTATCTCTGTATGAGCCTTATCGGACTGCTGGCGCAGTATCTGTTCGTTTCCGGCACATTCAGACGGATCGGGCATAAACTACGCATGCTGTCTCGCCTTCCCGATGGGGTGTACAAACTGGGAGATACCGGCAAGCTCGCCTTGGCTGGTAACAAGGCTCTGCGCCTTTCGCAGATGGCCCAAGCAGGTTTCCTCGTTCCAAATGCCGTGGTTTTGACGGATGGCTTTCTGACCCGGTATAGTGCAGCCAATGCGCGCCAACGCGCACAAATGGCCAGCACGATTTGGCAAAACATTGGGCCGAACCCATGTGCAGTGCGCTCCTCTGCCAGCAACGAAGATGGCGCGGAACAAAGCTTTGCCGGGGTGTTTGACTCTGTGCTCGACGTGAAAGAGCACAATATCGCGGAGGCCATTGAGACCGTGCTCGCGTCGTTCAGTTCTGATCGGGCCGACAGCTACCAGATCGCCAGCGCGGGTCAGGCCAATATCCTCGTGCAGGAAATGGTTGATGCGTCCTTTGCGGGCGTGCTGTTCACCCAAGATCCTCAAGCACCAGGCATGATGCTTCTGGAGTGGGTCGAGGGATGTGGTGAGGATCTTGTATCCGGGCGCAAAACCCCTGGAACAGCCCGGTTTGGCCGCGTCAGTGGCTCGCAGGCCCCCGATACCGAGACACCGCCCTTTGACCCCGCACATCTTTTGCAAATGGGACGAGCAATCGAGGCTCTGTTTGATCAAGCTCAGGATATCGAGTGGGCCTGGGCGGATGGGCAATTCTACATCCTGCAATCGCGCGACATCACGACAGTTGCCGTTGGCAGCGAGTCAGAACAGGCCGCAGCGGTGGAATGGCGTCGCTTGTTTGCGTTACGCAACACGAGCGATGATCCCGAAGGTATCATTCTGGAACAAGACGAAATGAGTGAGGTGCTTCCGCGTCCCACTCCGCTCTCTTTCTCCTTGATGACCGACCTCTGGGCACCGGGCGGCAGTCTTGATCTGGCAAGCCGTGCCCTTGGCCTGCCCTACACGCTGCCCGAAGGGCCGGATGCGCATCTCGTGCGGTTGTTTGGTAAGACCTACGTCGACACCAACATGAAGAAGAAGCTCGCAATGGACCTGCGGGGCAATCGTGCAAATCGTCTGCGCAAGCAATTGCAGCCCACATTGGAGGCGTTCGAGCGCGATGTATTGCCCAAGCTGCAGGATCGTGTCGAAGATTGGCAGGCCGTGCGTTTTGAAGCTCTGCCGCAGCGCAAATTGCTGGAGACAATCTCGCAGATACGCGACTACTTTGTCACCGGCATTTACGTGGAAGCCGAGAAAATCAACCTGCTCGCGGCCTTTGCAATGCAGGAAGCCAACTCTGCTGCGCAGGGTGATCCCGCATTGCGCAGCCACCTCATGCAAGCAGAGCTAAAGTACTCGCCCGCAAGTCTGCTTGCACAATGCAAGGGCAGCGAAGACGACGCACAGGCCCGCGCATTGGAGTTGATGGGCCATCGGGCGATGTTTGACTATGAGCTGTCAACGCCGCGCTATCATGAGGCACCGGGGCTATTGTTCACCCTGCTTGACCCCTCTCACGAGGCTTTGGAGCCTTCGCAGTTGCCTCAAGGCGTGCCTCAAGACCTGAAGCACACCCTTGAAATGGCAATTGCATTTCAGGATCTGAAAGAGCGCGCCAAACATGAGGCGCTGCGGGTCCTGAACGAGATGCGCCGGGCCTTGCGCGCGTTTGCGGATCAAAATGGACTAGGGCAGTTGGTGTTCCACCTCACAATGGAAGAGCTACTTACCGGCGACTGGGCACAGCCTGAACGCCTGCGTGAACGCGCTAAAGAACGGCAGCGTCACGATGAGCTATGCCGCGAGCACGCTCCCACCAATGTGCAGCTCAGTTTGCTGGATTGCGAACATCTGTCGTCAGGCGCTGTGAAAACGCTCGAAGATGGTACTTTGGGTGGGATCTGTGTTGCCGGTTCTGGCAGCGCAACAGGTCGTGTGTTCCGGGTGGCGGATGAGACCGCCTATGGCCCCGACGCCTTTGAAGGGTTCGAACCCGGTGACATCATCGTATGCCACATGGTCAATCCCGCATGGCTTCCGCAAGTCCAGCAAGCCGGAGCGATGGTCAGCATCGTCGGCGGTTGGCTTAGCCATATGGCGATTGTTGCCCGCGAAAAGCACATCCTGATGCTCGTAGGCGCCCAAGGCCTTGATGCGCTGGCGCAAGGTGACATCATCACCGTGACGGATCGCGGCGAGATTGAGCCGCAAAACAACGAGTCTCAGGCGCTACGCGCCTAAGACTCCCTCGCACAGATCATATGTTTTGAGTATCCACACTTCAGAACATATGATCTGATGAGGCCATGACCACACCGTTTGATCCACAGCAGGCAAACCGCCTGCTCAGTACAATAAAATCCCGTATTGAAACGCTGCCACCCAAGCTGAAAACGGCGGCGAAATATGTAATCGACTCCCCCGGCGACTTTGGCCTCGACCCGATCCGGGTCAGCGCCGACAAAGCAGGCGTCAGCCCCAATACGCTGACCAGACTCGCCGAAGTCTTTGACTATCCCGGCTTTGAGAGTTTTCGCGCGCCCTTTCGGGCCGCGCTGGTCACAGATCGAGAGGCGGACCTTGGCATGGACTGGCTCGATCAGCTTGCCACCGGTGGTCGCACATCTGCGCTACAAGCCCGCGCGGCGCGCAATGCGCTCAATATCACCGCGCGCTCGCTTCGGCTGATGACACCGGAGCGAACTGCGGCACTCATTGCTGCGATGACCTCTGCACGACATTGTTTCATCACCGCGAGCAGGTCGACACATGCGCTGGCGTATTATTTCCATTACGTTGGTCGCATGGCGCTGCCAACGTTGGAACTGGTGCCGCGGCATATGGGGGATGCGGCGGATGATCTGCTTGATATCGGCCCGGAGGATTGCTTGTTCGCAATGACCTTTGCCCCCTACTCGACCAGCACAATCCGCGCGATCCGCATGGCGCATGAAGCGGGCGCGACAGTTATCTTGCTCTCGGACAGCGACACGATTGCACCGGGCGTTCAGGCGGATCACCAACTCACATTTTCTGCGCAGTCTCCCCATCATTTTGGATGCCTATCGGGCGCGATGGTGATCTTGGAGAGCCTCTTGTCCCATCTGATCGACGCGGGCGGCAAAGCTACGCAAACCCGGATTGCACGCTATGAATCCCTGCGCCAAGACAGTGGCGTCTATTGGAGCGGCAAGCGCTTGCCGCGCGCTCCGACCAGACCGCCAAAGTAAAATAGGCCGCCCTTTGGGGCGGCCTGCAGGTTTATTTGTTCTGTGCTTAATCGCGGTTCGGCCACGCCCTAGGGTCAAGATCAAGATCCGGGAAATCCTCCAGACGCAGCACCGGCCGTGCAACACCTGCTTTGAGTTGCTTGCGGAAGTCCTGCAGCACACGCAACGCGATGGGGAACAACATCATCAGCGCGAGCAAGTTCACCAACGCCAAGACCCCCATGAGCGGGTCCGAGAAGAAGAAGACAGAGGTGGCATTCGGTGCAACTGCGCCCACGAAGACGATCCCGACAACAACGATTTTCAGCACAATCGTTGCCACAGGCGTTTTGGTCAGAACGGTGATCGCATTTTCGCCAAGATAATAGTTGTAGATCACCGACGAGAACGCAAACAGCAGGATCGCAAAGGTCATGAAATACTGCGTCCATTCGCCAAGATGCGAAACCATTGCAGTCTGCGTCAGCGCGATACCGTCAATGTCAGTTGCTCCGGGCACATACACATCGCTCAACAAAATCACAAAGGCCGTACAGCTGCAGATGATGATGGTATCGATAAAGACTGAGAATGCCTGCGTGATGCCTTGGCTGATCGGATGATTGACCTCTGCTGTCGCTGCAACGTTCGGCGCAGATCCCAAGCCCGCCTCATTTGAGAACAGACCGCGGCGCAGGCCCTGCGCAAGTGCTGCGCCCATGCCACCGCTTACCGCTTCTTCAAATCCAAAGGCGTTGGCGACAATGCCGCTGAACACCGAAGGGATCTCGCTGAGGTTGGTCAGGATCACAACCAGCGCCATCAGCAAATAACCCACCGCCATAACAGGCACCACGACTTCAGATGCTTTGGCGATGCGGCGAATGCCGCCGAAAACGATAAAACCGGTCATAACCGCAAGGAAAATCGCCGACCACATACGATCGATCCCAAGCGAGGCCTCTGCTGCGCCAGCCACTGTGTTGCCTTGAAATGCATTGAACCCAAGCGCAAAGGCCGCAATCAGGCAGATCGCATAGATCACCGCCAACCAGCGGTAGTTTTCACCCAAACCGTGCAGGATCGCCCGTGCAGGGCCACCACGATATTGGCCCGTCAACGGGTCCGCTCGTTTGAAGAGCTGCGCAAGCGAGCATTCGACCAGACTGGTGGCCATGCCGACCAGTGCAATGGCCCACATCCAGAACACGGCACCGGGCCCGCCCAGCGTAATCGCCACAGCAACACCTGCGATGTTGCCACCCCCAACACGACCACCGACCGACACCAACAGTGCCTCACGTGCTGAAATCTTGCCGGATTCGGTGCGGCCTCGGGTTAGAACACGGAACATGCGCCCGAAGAATTCGAACTGAACAAAACCGGTTGCGACAGTGATGAAGGTGCCGAATATGACCAAAATCGGAACCAGCGACCATCCCCATGTCAGGTCTCCGATCACTCCGAAGAACTGTTCGAGCGCTTGCATAGCGTTTCTCCACTCACATTATGATACGCGGGCGGAATACGTGGCTCAATGCGGGGATGCAACGCCACAATTCGGCGATAGAGGGCCTAAAGTGCCCATTTTATAAGGCCCATTCACCACAAAGGCGGGTTTCGAGCAGTTTGCGCCGTACTGCGGGATCATCGCTTTGCGACAGGGCGTGCAGTAGCTTGGCATAGGCCGCCTCTACCGTCATGTCTCGCCCGTCGATTGCACCGGCCTGTGCCAGCACTGCGCCCGCCGCGTAGGTTCCCAAGGAGATCCCGCCTTCCGCGCATTGGCTAACCGCAAGTACAGGAACACCTTTTTCGCGCGCACGCAACATTGCTTTGCGCAGCCCCACCCCTTCAGGCACCGTTCCCGAACCGTAACACCGCAACACAATCCCTGACGCATGTTCGACGGCCAAAGCAATGAGGTCCGCATTCATCGCGGGCGCGACGGCTGCAATCAGCGCGGTTGCATCACTATATTCACAGAAACTGAACCGCTCAGCCGGCTGAACCGGCGCCTTATCTGTCGGCGAAGCGTTAAATGCATCAAACGCGACCGAATGGGATTTCCAAACACGCGCGCCATGCAGAAACTTCCCCGCGAATTGAACCCAGACTCCAGGCTCCGCCCTCTCTGCCGCAGAGAACGCATCTTGTAAGTTGCCGCTGCCGTCGCTGCCCGGTTCCGTGAGCGGCAGCATCGCACCGGTCACGATGACGGGTTTTCGCACGCCCTTTAAGCCAAACGCCAGCGCCGCAGCGGTAAACGCCAGCGTATCGGTGCCATGTGTCACCACAAAGCCATCGCAGGCCTCATGATGGGCCGCGATTTGCCTCATGATCCAGTTCCAATCCGCAGGTGTAGCATTGGCACTGTCGATCAAAGGGGCGGCTGTCACCACAATATAGTCGGACTGGATTTCACGACTGTCGTGCAGGCGCTTTAGCTCGGCCTCAACCACGCCCTCTTTTGGCGCAAACCCACCAGGGGTGGCTGCCATACCAATGGTGCCCCCGGTGTGGATGACGCAAATGGTCATTTGAACCTCCTGATTGCAATCACAGGCGCAAATCCGCATCAGTCGCGGGCAGCACATACTTCAGATCATAAAGAAGCGCGCCCTCTTTCCCAAAAGAGCGCAGCACCTTAGCTCCCATTTCCCGAAACTCCTGATGAGCGACGGTCAGGATCATCCCATCATAGGTTGCGGGTTGCGGTGTATCGATCAGTTCCAGACCATATTCTTTATGTGCTTCTTCAGGGTTCGCGTGTGGATCATAGACGTCAACAGCAACGCCAAAATCGCGCAGCCCGTCGATTACATCGACAACGCGGGTGTTGCGCAAATCCGGACAGTTCTCTTTGAATGTCAGCCCCATCACCAAAACCCGTGAGTCCACGACCGGCACTCTGCGCTTCAGCATCGCCTTGATCATCTGTTGCGCAACATAGGCCCCCATTCCATCATTGAGCCTGCGCCCCGAGAGTAAAATCTCTGGATGATAGCCAACTTCCTGAGCTTTATGCGTAAGGTAATACGGGTCCACACCGATACAGTGCCCGCCCACAAGGCCGGGACGAAAGTTCAGGAAGTTCCACTTGGTACCTGCTGCATTCAGAACCGCCTCGGTGTCGATGTCCATCCGGTTGAAGATCTTCGCCAACTCATTGATCAAGGCAATATTGATATCGCGCTGACTGTTTTCGATGACTTTGGCCGCTTCGGCGACGCGAATGCTATCGGCGCGATATGTGCCGGCGGTAACAATGCTGGCATAAAGCGCATCAACCTTGTCGGCCGTCTCTGCAGACGAACCAGAGGTTATTTTGATGATATCTGGCAGGCGTCTGGTTTTATCGCCGGGATTGATCCGCTCAGGACTATATCCAACCCCAAAATCCATATTGAGAGTGAGACCTGAAATTTCCTCAAGCAAGGGCACACAGTCTTCTTCGGTCGCGCCGGGATAGACTGTCGATTCATATATGACGGTATCGCCAGCTTTCAGAACTTGCGCCACCGTGCGCGTCGCCGACAACAGCGGTCCCAGATCCGGGCGACGGGTCGCGTCAATCGGCGTTGGCACCGTGACGATATAGATCGACGCGTCAGCAATCTCTGAAATCTCAGCCGTCAGGTTCAGGTGATCTGCGGATCTAAGCGTCGCGCTGTCGATTTCGCGCGTTCGATCCTTGCCGAGACGTAACTCATCAATTCGACTTTGGTCGATATCAAAACCAACCACAGGGCGTTTGCGCCCAAATTCAACGGCAAGCGGCAAGCCAACATACCCGAGCCCAATGATACAAATCTGTTCGTCAGCCAGCTGGCGGTCTGCCATCTTGGACTCTCCTGCAGTTCACGAGTCCACTTGACCCGAAGTGACACTTCATAAAACGCGCCATGGAGAGGTTTCAACCGACACTCGCCAGTTTGTGTTGTAGCGCCCTACTCTGCCGCAACAGAAACGGATTGCGCAAATTCGGAAATCCGGTCCACAGCCTGCGTCATAGCGGCATCATCAACCGTCAGAGCAAGTCGCACCCAATGCATTAAATGAGCACCAAAGGACGAACCGGGCATAACTGCAACCCCTGCTTTATCAAGGAGCGCCCAAGCAAAACTATCGCAATCCATGCCAAGTGGACTCACATCCACCAACGCAAACATGCCCGCCTCCGGGCGATGTACGCGCAGCGCGGTCTCAGCTTCCAATCGATCTGCCAGATACTTTGCGCGTTTGGCAAAACGATGTCGCATCCCTGCCGCCACGGGCGATCCCGCTCGGATGGCATGCTCGGTCATATCCGCAATGAAAGGCTGGTTGCCAAACAGCATTGTTTCAGACACCGGCAGCAGCACATTCATAAACGCCCGAGGACCAATGGCCCAGCCACTGCGCAATCCCGGCGCTGCGTGGGACTTGGAAATCGAGGAAACGGCAATCACACGATCAGCAATATTGGGCAGTGCCAGCGGTGATGTGAAACGGTTGCCATCAAAAACGAGATCTTCGTAGACCTCGTCGGAGATCAGCCAAAGATCATGCTTCAGCGCGATCTCGGCAATTGCCTCCAGTTCCGCAGGCCGCAAAATCGCGCCGGTCGGATTATGCGGCGTATTGAGCAAGATCGCACGGGTCCGGCTGGTGACCCGCGCCTCAATATCCGCCGGCTGCATCCGAAAGCCGTGTTCCGGCTTGAGCGGTACAGACACCATTTCTGCACCTGTTGCACGGATAACGCCCTCATACGTGGCATAGAGCGGATCTCCGACCAGCACCTCATCGCCCGCTTCTGCGACGCCTTGCATCACGGCATAAAGTGCCGTTTGCGTGCCCGGAAAGCACAATACATTGTCGCGATCAAACCGTCGCCCACGGCGGGTGGAATAAATCTCTGCCAGCGCCTCTCTCAGGCCGTTTTCACCGCGCCCATTCGAATACTGGGTCCGCCCGGCCTCAAGTGCGGCGATAGCTGATCGTTTCAAGGCGTCCGGCAATGGCACGTCGGGCTCACCAATTGTCATCTCAACAATCTGCTCACCCCGGTCCAGACGCTCTCTTGCGGCTGTGTGCAAATCCCACTTGGCCCCACCAAGATCCGCGAGACGACGAGTGATTGATGTGGTCTTCATAGCCATTGTCTCCGCGCGCACTGCATTTCACCAGATCACTATTATACAACTGTGCGACAAGTCAAAGACAATCCTGCAAAGTCCGAGATGGCACATAAAAAAGGCCCCGGTAAAACCGGGGCCTTGATAGGGGAGGAATACTACCCTCAGATCAGAGGATCTTTTTCCGCAGGTAAGAAGACACCACCTCACCAAACACCACCAGTGCAAGAATGGTAAGCAACACCATCGATACTTCTGGCCAGTTAAAGGTGTCGATCGCGCCCTGCAGGATCATTCCGATACCGCCAGCCCCGACAAGACCCAGCACTGTGGATTCTCGCAAATTGATATCCCAGCGCAGGATGGCCACTGCAAAAAACGCCGGCATCACTTGTGGGACAATACCGTAGAGAACAACCTTGAAACGCGACGCGCCACAGGCTTCCAGCGCCTCTACCGGCTTGCGGTCGATTTCCTCGATCGCCTCGCCGAGGAGTTTGCCGAGGAAACCGATGGAGCGGAACATGATCGCCACGATCCCCGCCACGATGCCGGGGCCAAAGATTGCCACGAACAGCAGCGCCCAGATAATGGTGTTCACCGACCGCGAGGACACGAGGATAAAGCGGCCGACCCAAAGCGCGAACTTGTTCGGGGTGGTGTTCTGCGCCGCGATATACGCCACAGGCAGCGAAACCACCACGGCGATCATCGTGGCCAGTGTGGCAATATTGACCGTCTGCCAGATCGCTTCAAGGATCGAGGGCAGATTACTGGGATCCGGCGGCATCATGCGGCCGAACAGGTCGCCCATCTGCGAGGGGGCATCCCAGACCCATTCCCAGATCACATCGATACTGCTCAGGGCCCATGCGACGACCAGCAAGGTCAGCGCAAAACCACCATAGCGCATCATTCTTTGACGCAGAGTGAAACGAGACCAGTGGTCGAGGGTTTGGTTCAAAGACTGACTGGTCATCATGCAATCCGCTTTCTGATAAATCCGCTCACCGCCTCGGAGACGAGGATCACGCCGACGATGACCATGGTGATGGCGAGGGCAAAGTCGTAGTCGTAGCGGCCAAAGGCATTGGCGAGGGTCGCGCCGATCCCGCCCGCACCAACGATCCCCACCACGGCAGAGGCGCGCAGGTTACTGTCGAGTTGGTAGATCCCCAAACCAACCAGACGTGGCATGATCTGCGGCATCACCGCATAGGCCAGCGTGGCGATGAACCCCGCCCCAGCAGAGCGCATGGCCTCCACCTGACCAAAGTCGATCTCCTCGATGCGTTCTGCGAGCAGTTTGGCAACAAATCCAACAGAGTAGACCACCAGTGTCAGCGCCCCGGCAAAGGGGCCAAAACCGACCGCCTTGACAAAGATGATCGCGACGATCACCGGGTGAAAGCTGCGCGCGACAATGATGATGCCCCGGCCCAACAGGTAGATCGGACGGATCGAAATGTTGCTTGCCGCCATGAACGCCAATGGCACCGAGATTGCGATGCCGCCCACGGTGGCAAGGATCGCGATTTTCAGGCTTTCCAGAAAGCCATCAATCAACAAGCCCGAACGCTCAAAGCTGGGCGGGAACGCCCCGCTGAAAATCCGCTGGGCCCGTGTCATACCGTCTGAAACGCGCGCCCAATCGATAGGCAATGTTGCGAGTGTCACCACAAAGTAAATCGCGACCGCAGCATAAAAGCCGTAACGCACGATCGGGTTGGAAATGAACGGCGGCTTGCGCCATGTGTCCTTGATCGCGCTCATGCCGCCGCCCCGACCTGCGCACGGTCCTCTGCTGGCACACCTGCGTAAATCTCGTCCATCTCGCCCTTGCCCAATTTCTCGGGCAAGTCGTCAAAGATGATCCGACCATAACGCATACCTACGATGCGGTCGCTGTATTCCTTGGCTTCGGTGACGTTGTGAATGTTGATGATCACTGGCAGTTTCAACTCGCTGGCCAGATCCCGCAGCAGCGACATGATCTGTTCGGAGGTCTTGGGATCAAGCGAGGCCGTTGGTTCATCCGCGAGCAGGATCTCGGGGCGCTGCATCAACGCGCGCACCACACCAACCCGCTGGCGTTCACCACCAGACAGTTCGTCGGCGCGTTTGTCAGCGTAATGGGCGATCCCCACGCGTTCCATCAGTTCATAGGCGTGGCGAATGTCCTCGCGCGGGTAGCGCCGGGTCAGGGCCGCCCACGTCGAGATATAGCCCAACCGCCCGGACTGTACGTTTTCCATCACCGTCAGCCGGTCAATCAGGTTGAAGCTCTGAAACACCATCCCGATCCGGCGGCGCGCCGCACGCAATTCTCGGCGGCTTAGGGTGGTAAACTCTGTACCGTTCAGATCAATAGACCCGGACGTGGGTTCCACCAGACGGTTAATGCAGCGCAGCAATGTGCTTTTACCTGCGCCTGACGAGCCGATCACGGAAGTGAGCTGGTCCCCTTCCACAGTCAGATCGAGTTCTTTCAACACAGGATCACCCGATCCATAGCGTTTGGCCAGTTTGGAAATCTTCAGCATGACGGTCTCCCGGACATAGCGCGGCCCCGCCTCTGCCGCGATGCCCTCTGACACAGGAGGCAGAGACGCACGGGAGGCCGCGAAAGGCGCCCGGCCAGACCAATGCTGACCGGGCTGTTTCGATTGTGGTGGGATTATTTCCCGGCGAGACCCTGAGGGGTGTATTCTACGCCGTTGGACTTCTGGATCTGACGGATAACCGCCCATTGATCCTTATAGGTGATCGGGATGAACTTGCTCACGCCCTCAAACTCGTCGCCCAGTTTGGTGCCTTCGAAATCAAAGGAGAAGAACGCTTCTTTGATCTTTTCTGCCAGTTCCGGGTCGAGGTTATGTGCAAGGGTGAACGAAGTTGTCGGGAACGGATCGCTTTCCCAGATTTTGCGCACGTCTGCAGGATCATAAAGACCGCGTTCGGCCATCCGGTCGACCACTTCCGACGCCACCGGTGCGGCATCGTAATCGCCCGCAACCACACCCAGCATCGACTGGTCATGCGAGCCGGAATAGATCACCTCGTAATCCTTGTCTGGCTCGACGCCAAGATCCGGGAACAGCGCGCGCGGCGCCTGGTTGCCGGAGTTGGAGGTTGGCGAGGTATGCGCGACGCGGCGACCGGCCAGATCCTTCACATCCTTGATGTCGCTATCCGCCTGTGTGAAGACCTGCAGTTTGTAGCCAAACTGACCATCCTCAGCGCCCATGATGGCGAAAGGCACAGCGCCTGCGAGGTTCACCGCAAATGGGGTTGGACCGGTGGAGAAACCCGCCACATGCAGACGGCCAGAGCGCATAGCTTCAACCTCGGCAGAGTTGGACTGCACCGCAAAGAACTGAACATCCTTGCCTGTTGTTTCTTCCAGATGCGCGATGAACGGCTCCCAGATGTCGGCGTAAACTGCGGGATCTTCGACCGGTGTATAGGCAAAGACCAGCGTGTCGGGGTTGCTCAGTTCCGCCGGATCGGTTGGCGTATCTGCAACCAGATCGCCATTGGCGTCGCAATACAGAACGTCCAGCGCGCCACGCTCGGCACAATCTTCGGCGGCTGCCGCAAATGCGGTTGCGGACAGGATGCCGAGTGCTGCAGCGGCACGGGTTATAATTTTAGTCATAGTGTCCTCCCTTATGTCGCCCACCCCGCAACGACTCTCGCGAAGGCATGGCGCAGACCCCGGCACGATAGGAGCGACACCAGACCCGATGCGAGGCGCGTTCTGTTAACGGAACAATCGAAACGACGGTTTAATGTTAACAATATTACAAATGCAAACGCAGGGACTTAAACCTCGTGCTATTTTGCAGCACTCAATAGAAAACCGATCAGGCGCAGATCATCAGGAGGGGATCATGCAGGCAGATAAAAGTGAGCCGCTTATTGCCATCGTGGACGATGATCCGAATATGCGTGAAACGCTGTCTGCATTGATGCGCGACAGCGGCTTTGCGCCAACATGCTGCGCTGACATCGCGGGTTTTCACGCCCTTGGAGACCCACCGCCGGTAGATCTGGCGCTGATCGATCTACGTCTGCGCGGCGAGTCTGGACTGACACTCGCGATCCATATTCGCGAACGCTATGAAATCCCGATTGTGATGCTCACAGGCGTCGGAGATGAGATCGACAAGATCATCGGATTGGAAACAGGCGCAGATGACTACCTGATCAAGCCATTCAACCCGCGCGAATTGGTGGCCCGCATCCGCGCGGTGCTGCGCCGTTATGGTCATGGCACCGCCCGGCCAAGTGTCTCTCCGGGGCAAGACATCGCTTTTGGCACTCTCAGGATCGACGTCCAGTCCCGCCGCCTGCTCGACACCGAAGGTGAGGAGATCCCGCTCACCAATGCCGAATACCGCTTGCTGGAATATTTTGCCAAGAACCCGGACCGGGTGATCCCGCGCCCCGAGCTTTTGGAAGAGCTCGGGTCTGATATGCAACGCTATGTGGATCGCACCATTGACGTGTTGATCCTGCGCCTGCGTCGCAAGATCGAAAAGGTGCCCTCAAAACCCGTTCATTTGCAGACTCGTCGCGCGCAGGGGTACATCTTTCATCTAGCCGCGACCTGATCTGCTATGTTTGCACTCTCCAGTCTCAGCGTCCGCTTTCGCCTTTCCGCTGCAATCGCAGTGATGTTTGCGCTCATCTTACTGGTGAGTGTCATCGGTTTGCGCGTTCTGAATCGCACTGAGCTTTGGATGAATGTCTTGCATCAAGACACGTTGAGCGAAGTCTCCGACGCATTGGACCTATCGCGTCGCGCCGCTGACCTCGCAACCTCGGCACCGTTTCTATACGCGCTCTTCCCACCGTTTCAGCTGGAACAAGAAGCGCAAAACGTGCGCGAAAACCTGCGCCTGATTGAGGCGCATGCGGCAACTGATCCGGCGCTGGATCTTCCTCTGGCACGCTTAAGCCTCGCGATCGAAGACCTGACCACCGCATTGGTTCCGCAAACTGCACGCAAAGCTGACCTCACCGCCATCGACAGAGATATGCTACGCCTCAATCAGCGCGCACGCAGGCACGCCGGTGACGGATCACTGCCGCTCTCTGAACGTGAGATCTGGGCGGAGTTGCAGCAACTCACCGCCAGTGCGCTTGGTGCCGGACGGGCAGAGGCGTTGATCGAACTCGGCGAATTTGCGCGCCGTTACAGGGTATTGCGTGAACAGATCACGCCTCGAATTCAGCCCGTCCACCAACAGACCTTCGCAGAAATTCAGCAAGCGGTCGCGAGAAGCGCCGGGCTGTTCGTCCTCAAACACAATGAGCTTGCAGCGCGCCTTGATGCGGAGAACGCATTGTTTCGCATTCGTCAGGAGGCGGGCCGCATCTCCACCTTTGCCGAAGAGAAGGTCACACAGGCCGAAGCCCGCCTATCGCAGGCGCGTGCGGAGACCTCTTCCAACCTTGGTATCGCAAAAAAATCTTTTCTGATTTTCACGGCGATGAGTTTGCTGGTGGCTGTGACGTCGTCTCTTTATGTCTCAAGGTATGTGGCAGGGAATTTGCGGCGTATTGCCAATGCTATGCGCACATTGGCAGCCGGGGATCACAGCAGCGACCTTCCACGCGCGCGTGTCTCGGATGACGAGATTGGTCAGCTGTTTGCCGCCTTTCAGGTCTTTCGTGACAACGCTCGAAAACTCGATCGGCGCACCGGTGAAATTCGCCGCCAAAATGCGCTGTTTTCCCGAGTCTTTCGCAACATTCAGGATGGTGTCGCCATTACATCGGTCGATGGTCAGATCGAAGCGGAGAACGAGAACCTTCGAAAACTCCTCCGCGTGACGTCAGAGGAGAACGCGCCACCATTACGGATGGATGATCTGATCGCGGGGTCTGCCTTCACCCGCCAAGCCACCGCACATGAACGCGGTGGCTTTGAGGAATATGCCGATGCCTCCGGCCATGTGCTGGAGTTGCGCCATTCTCCGCTGCCTGATGGGGGGGCGGTCTGGCTGTTGTCGGAAACCACAGAACGCAAGCGCATCGATGAACGGCTGGAAGAAATCCGCCGTGTAGAGACGCTTGGCAAGGTCACAGGCGAGGTTGCGCATGATTTTGGCAATATCCTGTCGAGCATCTCCGGCAATATGCATCTGCTGTCCACGGCGACCGAAGAAAACGCAAGTCGCGTACGCGAACGCATCGGCGCCGCACTAGACCTCGGCGTGTCGCTGACAGAGCGCCTGCTCGCCTTTGCACGAAAACAGCATCTGGAACCACAGGTCACCGATGTGGCTCAACTGATCGAGGGCATGGCAGATCTGTTGGAGATCGCCCTCCCCGAGAGCGTCGCGCTGCATTTCGACCTACCCGTCGATCCGGTTCTGGCCAAAGTTGACCCGGGTCAGTTGGAAAGCGCGATTCTTAATCTATGCGTCAACGCGGGACAGGCCATCAGTGAGGCGGGCAGTATCCACATAGCAGTCACACGTGACGCAACGGACGGAGCATGTATTCGCATCCGCGATACAGGATGTGGCATGTCACCAGAGGTCCTGCAGCACGCGACAGAGCCGTTCTTTACGCATCGCAGCGATGGCAATGGCACCGGGCTGGGCCTGTCTATGGTTGACGGTTTCGTTCACCAGTCCGGGGGGCAAATGTCACTATCCTCACAAGAGAACATCGGAACAGAGATACGCCTGTCCTTTCCGCCACTTACGGGGCAGACAGAGACAGGACCCATAGCGCAGGCTCGCAATGGCTCCGGTCATGCGTTGGTGGTAGACGATGATCCCAGCCATCTGCGGTCCACGGTCGAGATATTGACACAGCTTGGGTGGGCTGTGCATCAGGCACAAACCTATAACGACGGCGCGCAAGCGCTCAGAACATTACCCCTGCTCGATTTGGTGGTGAGCGATCTTAATCTCGATCACGGCGCATCCGGCTGGGAAATACTGGAATTGGCAAAAGACAAACGCCCGGACTGCCATCTCATAGTCATGTCGACCCGCCGGATCACTGGCATGCCCGCCACACTCCAGGATGTGGCCCATCTCGGTCGAATTGAAAAACCGATGACCACCGCAAAGATACAAGACCTGCTGCGTCCGCAGGCTTAAGCATGCCCGTTTCGGATCAACCGAGACGTCTCTAATCAGCCGGGAATGCCCCCTGCAGTGTCTAGTAACGCTGGCAGGATCTCACCTCTCAGGCGCGCCTCATCATAGGTCAGGCTGGAGACAGAAACCTGCACGGCGGCATTCGCCCGGCCATCGATAGATATCACCGGCACCGCAAGACTGACTTCATTCAACATCATCTGGCCATCCGTGATCGAGTAGCCATCGTTTTTGGCACGGGCAATATCTTCGGCAATGGCCTCGCGATCCGTGATCGTCTTGGGCGTGGCGGAGCGGATTGGCCAGTTTTCCAGCGCACGTGTCACCTCCTCCTCGGACCAAGTGGCGAGCATGACGCGGCCCGATGCCGTGCCAAGCGCTGGCAGGCGGCGCCCGACGATACTGGCTGCAAATTGTGTGCGCTGGTTGGGCAGGCGCAGGGAATAGATGATATGATCCCCGGAAATCTGCGCCAAATTCACCGTTTCTCCGTAGGCACGGCTGAATTCCACCAGCTTGGGCAATGCGCGCGAAATCAGCGGATCGGACCAATAATAGGCGTAGGCCAGCTCAAGCCACGCATGGCTTGGCCTGTAGCGGCGTGTGCCGGGGTCACGCTCCAACATCCCCTCGTGATGGAGCGTATGCGCCATTCGCTGCACGGCGCTTTTCTCCAGTCCGGTGCGCGCCACCAGTTCCGCCAAAGAAAGCGACACATGTGATTCGTCAAACGCCCGCAACAATCGCAGCCCTTTGGCCAGTGTCCCCACGAACAGAGGATTTTGCTTCTTTTCCATTCTTTTACCCCGTTTCAGCGGTGACTCACAAAATTCGAACGTAACAAAGACTTGACTGAAACCGGCAGCCTCTGAGTATGATGGTCAAATAACAATCATAAGTATCAAATAATGATACTTCAATCACTCCATCGCATTAGACAGGGAAATGACATGATTGATCTTTCTTTCACCCGCTCGGCGCTTGTTGCGCTCACATTGGCATCGACCACTGCCATGCCTGTTTTGGCCGAGAAGGCTTCGGGCACCTTGAACGTGGCTTTCACCAAAGAGCTGGAAAACGTTGACAGCTACTTCAATTCATCGCGCGAAGGTGTGGTTATGCAGCGTGCGGTTTGGGATGGGCTGATCTACCGTGATCCGCAAACCAACGAATACATCGGCAACCTCGCGACAAGTTGGGAATGGATCGACGACACCACGCTGGAACTGAAGCTGCGTGAGGGCGTGACCTTCCACAATGGAGAGCCCTTCAACGCGGATGATGTCGTCTACACCGTGAACTTTGTTGCAAAGGAAGAAAACGGCGTCAAAACCCAGCGCAACGTCAACTGGATGAAATCGGCTGAGAAAGTCGACGACTACACCGTTCGCATCCTGCTGAAAGAAAAATTCCCGGCGGCGATTGAGTTCCTCTCCGGTCCCGTCTCGATGTACCCGAATGAATATTACGCCGAGGCTGGCCCCTCCGGCATGGGCCTGAAGCCCATCGGCACCGGCCCTTACAAGGTCACCGAAGTGGTTCCGGGTCAGCATTTCGTTCTGGAAGCGAATGAAAACTATCACGACAGCCCCAAAGGGCAGCCGGAAATCGAGAAAATCGACATCCGCACCATTCCTGATGTGAACACCCAGATGGCAGAGTTGTTTTCCGGCTCGCTTGATCTGATCTGGCAGGTGCCTGCGGATCAGGCCGAGAAACTTGGCCAAATGGGGCAGTTCACCGTTGCCAACGAATCCACCATGCGCGTCGGCTATCTGCAAATGGACTCTGCTGGACGTTCCGGTGAGGACAACCCCTTTACCAAAGCCAAGGTGCGTGAAGCGGTCAATTACGCGATCAACCGTCAGGAGCTTGTGGATGCTTTGCTGAAAGGCTCCAGTCAGGTTGTGAACACGCCATGCTTCCCCAGCCAGTTCGGCTGCGTGCAGGACGTGACCACCTATGAGTACAACCCCGAAAAAGCCAAGGAGCTTCTGGCAGAAGCAGGGTATCCTGACGGGTTCTCGACCGAGTTCTACGCCTATCGCGACCGCCAGTACGCAGAGGCCATCGTCTCTTATCTGAACGCCGTGGGTATCAAGACCGACTTCAAGATGCTGCAGTATTCCGCACTGCGCGAGTTGAACATGAAGGGCGACGTTCCGCTGTCTTTCCAGACATGGGGCAGCTACTCGATCAATGATGCATCCGCGATGGTCAGCCAGTTCTTCAAGCACGGCTCGCTCGACAGCACCCGTGACGACGAGGTGCTGGAGTGGCTGAACGTGGCCGATAGCTCCACCAACCCGGACGAGCGGATCGAATACTACACCAAGGCGATCAAGAAAATCACCGGCGAAGCCTATTGGGCGCCGATGTTCAGCTACAACACCAACTATGTGTTCACCAGCGACATAAGCTACACGCCCACCGCGGATGAGGTTCTGCGGTTCGTGGACATGTCCTGGAACTGATCACTCCCGGTTGAGGGGGCAACTGCCCCCTCGATTTCCGACATCCCCCTTAAGACACAACCCCAGATGCGCGGGCCTGAGGCCTGACGCCCGAGGTAACTTATGCTTCCTTTCATCCTGAAGAGACTGGGCTTGGCTCTGCTGGTCGCCTTTACGGTCAGCTTCATCAGTTTTTCGCTGCTGTTCCTGTCCGGTGATCCCGCCGCTGCCCTTGCCGGTGAAACCGCAAGTGGCGAAGACATCGAGGCCATCCGCCGCGTCTACGGTTTTGACCGCCCGATGCTGGTGCAATATGGCGAATGGCTGTTCTCGGCCATTCGAGGCGATTTTGGCGAGAGCTATTATTTCAAGCTCCCCGTTGCCAGCCTGATCGCAGAGCGCCTGCAAGTCACCATGCTGCTCGGCGTCTGTGGTATCACCTTCGCACTTCTGACGGCGGTTCCGCTTGGCGTCGCCGCAGCCATCCGCCCCAACTCCCTCATTGATCGCGTGGCACTGTTCCTGTCCGTTGCAGGTCAGGCGATGCCTTCCTTCTGGTTTGGTTTGATCCTCATCGTGGTCTTTGCAATTCAACTTGGTCTGTTGCCGCCATCCGGTGCTGCAACGTGGCGCCATTTCATCATGCCGACCATCGTGCTGGGCTATTATGCGATGCCCGCGATCATGCGCCTGACCCGTGCGGGTATGCTGGACGTCTTGAACTCTGACTTCATCCGCACAGCCCGCGCCAAGGGTGCAGGCGAAGGACGGGTCTTGTTCAAACACGCTTTGCGCAATGCGATCATCCCGGTGGTCAGCCTCGCTGCGGTGCAGATGGGCTTTATGCTGGGTGGCTCTATCGTTGTGGAATCCGTCTTTGCACTGCATGGCGCGGGTTTCCTCGCATGGGAGAGCATTGCCCGCAACGACCTGCCCACCGTGCAGGCGCTGATCCTCGTTTTCTCGATGTTCTACATTGTCTTCACCTTCCTTGCCGACGTTCTGAACGCTTGGCTGGACCCAAGAATGCGGAGTTCCTGACGTGACCGACGCGACTGATCCTCTCTATCAAGAAGTCCAAGGGCCGACGCCGCGCCAGATGCTGAAGCTGCGTGCTCTTGGTCACAAAGGGCTTATCTTTGGCCTGATCGTGGTTGGCCTGTTGGTTGTCATCGCCATACTTGCGCCGGTTCTGGCCCCCCACGACCCATACGAACAAAGCCTGATGAACCGCATGGTACCGCCGGTGTTTCTGGGCGGCACATGGGAACACCCGCTCGGCACCGACCATCTGGGCCGGGATTATCTGTCGCGCCTGATCTACGGCGCGCGTGTTTCGCTGCTGATCGGTGCTGTGGCCGCGCTCATTTCGGGCGTGATCGGTACCGCCATGGGGGTGGCCGCTGGCTACTTTGGTGGCAAGGTCGACGCGGTTGTCACCTTCCTCATCAATGTGCGATTGGCGATGCCCGTGGTGTTGGTGGCGCTCGCTGTCGTGGCGATCCTCGGCGGCTCGTTGACGGTCGTGGTCTGCGTTCTTGGCCTCCTTTTGTGGGACCGCTTCGCCGTGGTGATGCGGGCGTCAACCTTGCAGATCAGCCGCCGCGACTACGTGGCCGCCGCGCAGGTCATCGGTGCCTCTACTCCGCGCATTTTGCTGTCCGAAATCATGCCCAACATCTTCAACAACCTGATCGTGGTGATCACGCTGGAGATGGCCCATGCGATCTTGCTCGAAGCGGCATTGAGCTTCCTTGGCCTTGGTGTGCAACCGCCGACCCCTTCGTGGGGCCTGATGGTGAGCGAAGGCAAAAACATGATGCTGTTCGAGCCATGGCTCGTTCTCATCCCCGGCGCTGTGCTCTTCTTGCTGGTGCTGGCGATCAATCTGATGGGCGACGGACTGCGTGACGTCACCGCCCCCGAAGGACGGAGCTGACCCATGACCGATACGCTTCTTTCCGTAAAGAACCTGACCCTCAACATCCCGACCGGCAGCGGCACGTTGCACGCGGTGCGTGGCATTGATTTTGATCTCAAACGCGGCGAAACCCTTTCCATCGTTGGCGAAAGTGGCTCTGGCAAATCTCTCACATCGCTCGCGGTAATGGGGCTTTTGGGCAAGTCGATCAAACGTCAGGCCGATGAGATGCGGTTTGACAATGTCGATCTGCAAACCGCCAATCGCCGGGTGATGCGCGATCTGCGCGGCAACCGGATCGCGATGATCTTTCAGGAACCGATGACCTCGCTCAATCCGGCCTACACCATTGGCGATCAGTTGACCGAGACGCTGCTGCTGCATCGCAAGGTCAGCAAATCCGTCGCTCGGGCGCGCGCGATTGAACTGCTTGAAAAGGTCGGCATCACCGCCGCCGAAAGCCGCCTGTCGCAATATCCCCACCAGCTGTCCGGTGGTCTGCGGCAACGGGTGATGATCGCCTTGGCCTTGATGTGTGAACCGGACCTGCTGATCGCGGATGAACCGACCACCGCGCTTGATGTGACCATTCAGGCACAAATCCTGCGGTTGTTGGTGGACCTCACGCGCGAGATGAACATGGCCATGATCCTGATCACCCATGACCTCGGCGTCGTGGCGCGCGTGGCGGATAAAGTGGCCGTGATGTATGCGGGTGAATTGGTCGAAACCGGCCCCGCAGCAGAGGTGTTTGCAACGCCCAGCCACCCCTACACACGCGGGCTTTTGCGCTGCATCCCGCAGCCCGGCAAGACCGAACGCGGCGCACCCCTTGGCACCATTCCAGGCATTGTGCCCTCGTTGATTGGCGAGGTCAGCGGCTGTGTGTTCCGCACCCGCTGCCCACATGCCCGCCCGGAATGTCGCGCGGATATCCCGCTGCGGGGCGACGCCAGCCATGAATTCAAATGCATCCACCCCGACGGGGCGCTATCCGAAGAAGGAGAGGCGGCATGAGTGATGTTCTAACCCTAGATGGGGTAAAGAAAACCTATAGCGTCAAGCAGGGCCTGTTCGGAGCGCGCAAGCCGCTGACGGCCGTCAACGACGTCTCACTGTCGCTCGGCAAGGGCGAGGTCCTGGGGCTGGTGGGCGAGTCCGGCTGTGGCAAATCCACATTAGCCAAGCTCTTGCTCGGACTGGAGAAACCCACCTCTGGTCAGGTTCTGGTTGATGGCGAGTCGATGGAGACGCTGGACCGGCGCGGTCTGGCAGGACGCTTGCAGCCGATCTTTCAGGATCCCTATTCCTCGCTCAATCCGCGCAAGTCGATCTACGATATCATTTCGCTGCCCTTGCGGGTGCACAAGATCGGGGACAGCGCCAGCCAGACCAAGGCGGTGAAGGACATCCTGGATATCGTCGGGCTGCCGCAGCGAGTCATGAACACCTACCCAAGCCAGATGTCCGGCGGTCAACGCCAGCGCGTCGCCATTGCGCGTGCATTGGTGATGAAGCCCGAAATCGTGATCTGCGACGAGCCGACTTCGGCCTTGGATGTCTCGGTACAAAGCCAGATCCTCAACCTTCTGGGCGATCTGCGGCGCGAATTTGGTCTCACCTATCTGTTCATCAGCCATGACCTTGCGGTTGTCGAACATCTGGCGACGCGCGTGGCGGTGATGTATCTGGGTCGGATCGTCGAAGAGGCCCCGGTTGCAGAACTCTTTGACAATCCCAAGCACCCCTACACGCGCGCACTCCTGAGTTCGGTTCTGACGCCTGAGCCGGGGCTTGGCGTGCCGGAAACAGCGCTTGGTACGGCCTATCCAAACCCCATCAATCCCCCTTCGGGATGCGCATTCCATCCACGGTGTCCGCTGGCGACACAGCACTGCAAAACTGTCGCGCCACGCCCGATCAAGACAGATCACGGCCATGTCGAATGCCATTTGGCAGACCCAGATAGCCCCATGACGCGAAAGGATGCAGCATGAGTGCTCTGTCAAAGACGCAAGTCACCCGCAAACACGTCATTGAGACCGCCGGCGGTGTGGTCGCCTCTCAGCACCGACAAGCCGCAGAAGCAGGCGCAGCCGTATTACGCGCCGGAGGCGATGCCGTAGACGCTGCAGTTGCGACGTCCTTTGTGGTGGGGGTGCTGGAACCGTGGATGAGCGGCCCTGCTGGGGGCGGTGCAGCCATCCACTGGCGCGCAGACACAGGCGAGGCGGTGGCGATCAACTTTGGCATGCGCTCGCCCAAAGGTCTGGATGTTGCCAACTACCCGCTCTCGGGCGATGGCAAGGCGGGCGATTTGTTCCCATGGGAACGGGTGGTCGACGATCGCAACGTCGAAGGCGCAACCGCGATCGCCGTTCCCGGCACTGTCGATGGTATTGGGCAGGCACATGCGCGCTGGGGCAAGATGCCTTGGGCAGACCTGCTTGAACCTGCCATTGCCCACGCCAAAGAGGGCATGCTGGTAGACTGGTACGCCGCACTCTTGATCGCCTCCACCGCGCGCAATCTGGCCCGCGACCCGGACGCGGCAGCCTTGTTTCTGGACGACGGCATTTGGCCCAAAGGGTCCGGCTGGACCGCAGTTCCCGACAATCGCCTCGATCAAAGCCGCATGGCAGACTCGCTGAGCCATATCGCTCAATCTGGCGCGCGCGGCTTCTATGAGGGCGATCTGGCACAAGCTATGGCCCACGACGTGCAGGACAAAGGTGGTTACCTCTCCGCCGAGGATCTCGCAGGCTACAAGGCCTGGATGGGGGCCGCGCAACCGGTCTCCTACCGCGATGCCCAGTTCCACGTGATGCCGGGCCTCACCGCCGGTCCCACATTCGCGCGGGTGATGGAGCAACTGGAAGGTGCGGACCTATCGACACCAGCGGCAACTTACGTAGCCTATGCCCGCGCCCTTGACCGGGCCTATGCGGAACGTCTCGGCAAAATGGGCGATGACGGCGAGGTGCCAGAAGCCCCCGGTTGCACCACCCATTTTTCGGTGGTGGACCGCGACGGAAACATGGTCACCCACACCCAAACGCTTTTGTCGATCTTCGGCAGCCGCGTGGTCTCCCCTGCGACGGGATTCCTGATGAACAACGGCATCATGTGGTTTGATCCCGAACAAGGGCGTCCAAACTCCTTGGCTCCCAATAAGGCGTGCCTGATGAATGTCTGCCCGGTGCTGGGTAGCGTTGGTGACAAACGCTTTGCATTGGGGGCGTCAGGAGGGCGGAAAATCGTCTCTGCCGTCTCTCAGATGGCGTCATTCATGGTTGATGGCAAAATGGATGTGGAACAGGCCTTTCACACACCGCGCATCGACATGTCAGGCGGTGACCAGATCATCGCAGATGAAACCCTCCCCCCTGAGGTTCTCTCTGCGCTTGCCGAGGAAAAACCCACCAGCACCACGCGCCGCACCGTATCCCCTTATGCCTTTGCCTGCCCCGCAGGTGTGATGCGCAAGGGAGATATGAACAGCGGCTGCACCGAAATCATGTCGCCATGGGGCGACGCAATCTCCGAGGACGACCTATGAGCCGCGACGCCGCCATTTCCCGCGTAACCGACTATTTTGAGGCCGGACAGTTCCAATCCGATCTTGCAGATCTCGTGACCTATCGCAGCGAGAGCCAAAGCGACGCCCCCGAAGCCCGCTCCGAATGTCAGCGCTACCTCGAACAAGCCATGCTGCCACGCCTGAACGCGCTCGGGTTCAGCTGTGAAATCATCGACAACCCAGATCCCAGAGGCGGCCCGCTCTTGATCGGCGAACGCGTGGAGGGCGACGATTTGCCCACCGTGCTGACCTACGGTCACGGCGATGCGGTGCTCGGACAGGACGGCATGTGGCGCGAGGGTCTGTCACCTTGGGAGATTGTTGAGGAAGGCGACCGCCTTTATGGACGCGGCACTGCGGATAACAAAGGTCAGCATCTGATCAACATCGCCGCCCTTGAGGCCGTTGTGGCAGAACGCGGCAGCCTTGGTTTCAACACCCGCATCGTGCTTGAAATGAGCGAAGAGGTCGGCTCGGTCGGTCTGCCCGAAGTATTCAAGGCCTATAAGGATCGGCTGACCGCGGATGTTCTGATCGCCTCGGACGGTCCGCGCTTGCAGCCCGAAGTTCCAACCATGTTTATGGGGTCGCGCGGCGGCACCACCTTTGATCTGGTGGTGGAAACACACGAGGGCGCGCATCACTCGGGCAACTGGGGTGGGTTGCTGTCTGACCCGGCGATGATCCTTGCACATGCTTTGGCCAGCATCACCGATGTGCGCGGCCAGATCAAAGTTCCCGAATGGCGCCCCGACAGCCTTACGGACAGTGTGCGCGCCGCCCTGAAGGACTTGCCCGTCGCAGGCGGTCAGGGGCCGGCGGTTAACCCGGATTGGGGCGAAGAAGACCTCACCCCGGCAGAACGTGTCTTTGGCTGGAACAGCTTTACCGTTCTGGCGATGGTGTCCGGCGTGCCGGATGCGCCGGTCAATGCGATCTCCGGCTGGGCGCGCGCCATCTGTCAGTTGCGCTACGTGGTCGGCACCGCTCCCGAAGACGTGGTCCCTGCCCTGCGCCGTCACCTTGATGCGCATGGGTTTGAAAATGTCGAGATCCGCTGCCACGATCGCGGGTTCTTTGCTGCAACGCGTCTGGACCCCGAGCACCCTTGGGCGCAGTTTGTGGGCGACTCGATCCGCAAGACCTCCGGAGAGTTGCATGTATTGCCAAACCTCGCAGGCTCGCTGCCAAACGACAGTTTCACCGATATTCTGGAGGTTCCGACGATCTGGGTGCCGCACTCTTACCGTGGCTGTTCGCAACACGCGCCCAACGAACATGTGCTAAAACCTGTCTGCCGCGATGCCTTGCGGGTGATGGCAGGCGTATTCTGGGATCTCGGAGAACAGGGCGGACCAAAGTCCTGACACCGATATGATCGCAAACGCAAAAAGCCCCGCAAGTCATCTTGCGGGGCTTTTCTTGAAATGCTCCAGAGCGGCTTACGCTGCTTCGGTGACCTTTTCTTTCAGGTGCTTCATCAGGTTTTCCGGCGAAGATTCACCATAGGGATCTTCGGCGTGGTTGTCGTCGCGGCCGGGCTCTTCAAAATAGGCTTCTACAACGCCATCGTTGATGATGGCCGCATACCGCCAGGAGCGCATGCCAAAGCCGAGGTTGTCCTTGGCAACCAGCATGCCGACTTTACGGGTGAACTCGCCGGAGCCATCGGGGATCACTTTGACGTTCTTGATGCCCTGTGCTTCGGCCCATTTGTTCATCACAAAGCTGTCGTTGACCGACATGCAGTAAATTTCGTCGATGCCCTCGGCTTTGAAGTCTTCAAACCCGTTTTCAAAGCCCGGCAACTGGTAGGTGGAGCAAGTGGGGGTGAAAGCACCCGGCAACGAGAACAGGATCACGCGCTTTCCCGCGAAGTAATCCGCGGTGGTCATATCCTGCCAGCGGAACGGGTTCGGACCCTCGATGCTGTCGTCGCGAACGCGGGTGCGGAAGGTCACCTGGGGGAGTTTTTGTCCAGCAAACATGGGAGATCCTTGAACTGATTTGGAATTTTCAGCCCGTGTCTTACCGCATCTGGCAGGGGGTGCAAGGGGGCTGGAAAAACTTCACCACAGTGATTCAATCCCCCTGCCCCACACCTATTTTGGCTAGCTCAGGAGCGTCAGCCACAGCAGTACGGTCACCACGCTGGACGCGGTTGCAATCAGCACCGAAGAGGCCGCCACACGTTTGGCGCGGCCATACATATTTGCAAAAATATAAGCATTCACACCGGGCGCCATGGCCGCATTCATAACCCCGGATCGGAACAGGTCCTGGCGCACATCCAATGCAGACCCCAGCCCATAGACAATGGCCGGATGCAGCAGCAGCGCAATACAGCAAACCATTGCGATGGTGCGCAAATCTCCCTCTGGCCGATACTGCACCATGATCCCGCCTAGCGCAAAAAGCGCAGTCGGCAGACCCGCTTTGGCAACCAGCGCCAGCGCCTCATCCACCGGTTCAGGGATGCTCAACCCCGACAGGTTCACCGCAAACCCGGCGAGGATTGCAATGATCAGGTTGTTCTTAAAGATCGACCGGAAAACAGATTTCACGGTGCGCAGACCGCCCTGCCCCCGGTTGCGAATGACTTCCATAGCGGTAATGCCAAGCGCGTAGCAAAACGGCGAGTGAAACGCGATAATGGCGTAGTTGCCGACCAACGCATCCGGCCCAAAGGCGCGCTCGGTAATTGGCAGACCCAGCAGCACCGAATTTGAAAACAGACAGCAAAAACCGATGGCGACACAATCTTCCCAGTCGCGTTTGAAAATGAGACGTGCGCCAAAGAAGCCCGCAAAGAAACAGGCCCCCGCGCCAATGTAGAAGCTGATCAGCAAGCGCGGGTCAAAACCGGATTGCAGATCGATCCCAGCCATGGCGCGAAACAGCAGAAACGGGATCGCAACACCTTGGGCGAATTTCATCAAACCGTCCATCTGGACTTGCTGGAACATCCCGCGCAGGGTCAGTACGTAGCCGATGCCGACCACGACAAAAACCGGCAAGACGACATTGATAAGGTTGAAAATCATAAGCCTGTCGTCCCGGTCTTTTAGAATTCTTTTTGTTCAATAATCGCTGTGGATCACCATGCCATCAAAGGCGGGCGTGATGTGGTCAGGTGTCTCGGCCTCGACCGTGTCGTAATCCATATCGATGTGCATATTGGTCAGCACCGCACGGGCGGGTTGCATACGATCAATCCACGCCAGCGCCTCCTGATAGGAGAAATGCGTCGGATGAGGTGTGCGGCGCAATGAGTCGATCACCCAGCAATCCAACCCCTCGAGCACAGGCACCACATGCTCGGGAATTTTGGCGACGTCAGGCAGGTAGGCCAGATCGCCAATCCGGAATCCCAGCGCATCAATCCCGCCGTGGTTTACCAAAAACGGTATGAATGGAATGGACCCGCCTGCGCCCGAAATCTCAAACGCGCCGTCGATATCGCGCATCTCCAGAATGGGCGGATAGCTGGAGCCTTCGGGCTGAATAAAAGCATAGCCAAAACGATCAAGCAGGTCGGTCTTGGTCGGCGCGTCGGCATAGACCGGGATGCGCTCGCGCATGTTGAAAACGACCATCCTGAGGTCATCCAGCCCATGCACATGATCTGCATGCGCGTGGGTGTAGACCACCGCATCAAGCCGTCCGATACCAGCATCCAGCAATTGGCTGCGCATATCGGGGCTGGTGTCGATCAGCACCGTGGTTGTGCCCTCAGGCCCGTCCTGCTGCACCAGCATGGAGCACCGACGGCGACTGTTTTTTGGGTTTTCGGGATCGCAGTCCCCCCAATGACCGCCAAGGCGCGGAACCCCACCAGAAGACCCGCATCCAAGGATCGTGCAACGCAACTCCGGCATCAGGCAGCGGCCTCATATTGCGCGGCTTTCCAGAACAATCGGTCAAAATTCTCCTGCGTACGGGCTGCAAATTCCGCGTAATCCAAGCCAAACACCTCTGCGCCGACCTTGGCAGTGTGGGCGGTATAGGCCGGTTCATTGCGTTTGCCGCGATAGGGCGGCGGCGCAAGATAGGGACTGTCGGTTTCCACCAGAATGCGGTCGATGGGCGCAACGGCGAAAATGTCGCGCAACTCCTGGCTCTTGGGGAAGGCGGCGATGCCGGACATCGACAGGTAGAACCCAAGATCTAGCGCGGCGCGCCCCAACTCAGCCGAAGAAGAGAAGCAATGCATCACGCAGGAGTAGGCTTTCTCTGCATGTGTTTCGCGCAAAATGCGGGCCATATCCTCATCTGCGGCGCGCGCATGGATAATGAGCGGCAATCCGGTCTCTTGCGCAGCCTTGATATGAATACGCAGGCTTTGCTTTTGAATTTCGGCGCTGTCACCTGTGTAGTGATAGTCCAGACCCGTCTCGCCGATACCGACAAATTTCGGGTGCTGTGCCAGTGCCACCAACTCATCCACCGTCACGAGCGGCTCTTCGGCAGCGCTCATCGGATGAGTCCCCGCCGCGTAGAACACTGGCGCATGTGCCTCGGCAAGCGCCCGCACGGTGGGTTCATTTTTGAGCTTGGTGCATATGGTGACCATACGGGTCACGCCAGCCTCTGCCGCACGGGCCAGAACCTCTGGAAGTTCCCCGTCAAAATCCGGGAAATCGAGGTGGCAATGGCTGTCTGTGATTTGCGGGGTCGTCATAGTTGCCTCTGTCGCGTTCAAGCTGTCGCGGTTCTGCCGCCGATCGCACAGAGGGAATACTTCAGCGCGACGCGGTGTCCTGCATCTTGAATACCGTATCTAGGACCAAGGCAGCAGGGTCAAGGTTCACCGCCTGACCGTGACGGGTGCGTTCGGTGACCGTGGCTGCAAGATCCGCCCATGCCCGCGCTTTATGCGGATTGGGCGACAGACGCGCCAAAATCGCGCCTTCATTTTGCGCCGCTTCCGGCATCGGTGCCTGTCCCGTCGCCCCCGTGCGCGCCAAGCGCACCAACAAGACATCAATGAGGGTCAACATCAGCTCAAACCGCTCTGCCCCCCCTCTCGCGGCTGCCTTTTCAGCAAGCGCCATGGCGCGTTGGCGATCAAGCCTTGGCAGGCTGTCGATAATCGCCAAGAGCTCAGAGTAGAGCTTCATCCCCTCCAGCGACAGCAACCGCATCGCAGCCCCCACTGATCCCGCCGCAAGGGCGGCAAGGTGGGTCGGGTCTTCTGGTAATGGCGCCCCGGCCTGTTCCAGGGCCGCCTGCATATCGTCGGGCTGAAGCGGGCCAAGCCGCAGCGTCCGACAGCGCGACCGGATCGTCGGCAGCAGCCGCGAGGGCTGGTGCGAAATCAGCAGCAATGTGGTGCGCGCGGGCGGCTCTTCGAGCATTTTCAGCAAGGCATTGGCGGCATTGACGTTCATCTCATCCGCGCTGTCGACGATCACCACCCGGCGTCCGCCCTCGGCCGAGGACAGGCCAAAAAACCGGTTCAGCACCCGGATGTCGTCCACAACGATCTGATCGCGCAGGCGGCCTTTGTCGTTATAGCTGCGGGTGATTGCCGCCATGCCCGGCTCCGCAAGAGCCTGCATGCGGTGGCTCACCGGATGGTCCGGATCAATGTCAAGGCTGCTCGGCGGCGGTGGCGCACCAAACAAACCGTCCTCTTCCATCGGGGGAGTTGCCAGCAGGAAACGCGCAATGCGCCACGCCAAGGTGGCTTTGCCAACACCGCGCGGCCCCATGATCAACCATGCGTGATGCAACCGCTCCGACGAGAATGCGTGTAAAAAATCCGCTTCCGCCTGCGCATGACCATAAAGCCGCACCGTCTCGCGTGGGTGCGGCGCGCCCTCGGCCTGATCGGCACGCGGAAGATCGTCGGCCTCGCTCATGAACGCTGATCCAGCTCCGCCTCAGCGATGCGTGCAATATCCGCTGCAACCGCGTTCATGTCCTGTGCTCCATCGACAATGCGGAACCGATCCGCAAATTCATCGGCCAGCGACAAGAAACCTGCGCGCATCTTTTCCTGCAGCGCGAGGCCAAAATCCTCAAACCGCTCTTCTGTTCCCTGCCGCCCCTTGGCCCGCGCAAGGCCCGTTTCGGGATCCATATCGATCAATATCGTAACATCCGGCTCGCGCCCGATCATCAGCTTGTGCAGACTGTCGACGGTGGCACGCAAATCACCGCGGGACAGACCCTGATACATGCGCGTGGAATCGGCAAAGCGGTCACATATGACAACCTTGCCTGCTGCAAGCGCAGGCAGGATTGTGCGTTCCAGATGGTCACGGCGGGCAGCTGTGAACAGTAAGATCTCGGTCTCTGCCGACCAGCGGTCAGGATCACCCTCCAGCACGAGGCTGCGGATTTCCTCGGCACCGGCAGAGCCGCCGGGCTCGCGCGTCAGCACCACTTCGCGGCCCAGCCCGCACAGATGATCCGCCAGCAGGCGGCATTGAGACGATTTGCCCGACCCATCGATACCTTCGAAGGTCAGGAACAGGCCGGGGCCTTGGTATTGGTTCACGTCGCGTCCTCAGGACCATTCAGGAAGCGCTTCACCAGAACACGGGCCGCAGTCATCACCTTCACCGGGAACCCCCCGGTCCCCACATCGCTTTGCGCCACCAGTGGCAGGCGCATTTCGGGCAGGTCTTCGGGTTTGACAACCAATTCGGCAAGCTGCTGACCGGCCTGAATCGGCGCGGTAACAGGGCCGGTATAGACAACTTCGGCCTTGATCGCATCACCTGAAAGCGCCGGAAGCAGGATCTCGAGATTTTCTGCGGGCACCAACCCCACGGTTGGGCTATCGCCCATCCACACCTCTGCCTGCTCCACTGCAAGACCTTCGCGTGCGATGGTCTTCTTGGTGAACTGGCGGAACGACCAGTTCACAATCGCTTCGCTTTCTTCTGCGCGCTCAGGTGTACTGTTCATGCCTGAGATCACAAAAATGACGCGCCGGTCGCCCTGTTTGGCAGATCCTACAAGCCCGTAGCCCGCTTCTTGGGTGTGACCTGTTTTGAGGCCATCCGCACCGATATCCAGTTGCAGCAGCGGATTGCGATTGCGCGTGTTGGATGGTGCGCGGCCATCAAAGGCGAACTCCTGCTCGGAGAACATCGGATAAAATTCGGGGAAATCCTCGATCAGATGTTCCGCCAGAATAGCAAGGTCGCGCACGGACATTTCGTGGCCTTGGTCTGGCCATCCGTTGGAATTCATGAATGTGCTCTCGCTCATGCCCAGCTCACGCGCGCGGCGAGTCATGTAGCGGGCAAAGCCTGCCTCGGTGCCGTCGGGGCTCAGGGCTTCGGCGATCACCGCACATGCGTCATTCCCTGAAAGCACGATAATTCCGCGCAACAGATCCTCAACCCGCACCCGGTCGGTGGTATCAAGGAACATGGTCGAACCTTTGTAGCTCATCGCGTGTTCGCTGACGGGCAGACGTTCATCCATGGTCAGACGCCCATCACGCACCGCCTCAAAAGCAACATAAAGGGTCATCAGCTTTGACATGGAGGCTGGCGGCATCGGCACGTCAGCATTCTTGCTCAGAAGCACAGTATTTGTGCCCTGATCGACCACGTAGGCCGCTCGGGCCTTGGTTTCAAAAGCCTGCAGAGCCGTCGTGGAACTCGCAAGCCAAAGCCCGGCCAAAGCGCCAAAGCAGGTTGCGGAAAAAAAGCGAATAGTCACGGGGGAGGTCCTCCCTTGGAGCGCTTGTCTGTTTATGCTGGTTCGGGTCGATGAGACCCGGTTCAGTTTGTCACGGCATAGGCGTCGGCAAAGCCTGAGCTTTTCACAGCTTTCAACAGCTGCGTGCGCTCACCTTTGGATTGCGCAGGCCCAACGACCACGCGCCAGAAGGCTTTGCCATTGGATGATTGCTCATAAATGGTCGGGATGATACCCGCATTTCGCATCTGATCCGCAGTGCGCTTGGCATTCGCTTCGACACTGAAAATACCAATCTGGATATAAGGTTTGGTCAAAGCAGAGCGCGCTGGCGCAGGTGCGGCCGGTTTCGGGCTGGCTGGCGCAGGCGTTGCCGCGGGTGCAGTTGCCTCAATGGCGGCTGCGGCGCCGCCCGCGATCGGATCGAGCGTCTCAGTTTCAACGGCGGCAGACGCGGCCACTTGCGGGCTCTCGTCCAGCCCTTCGATTTCGGGAATGTCTGATGCGGCAGGTGTTTCTTCAACAGCTTCGCGACGCAGCGCAGTAACATTCAGTTCCACCGGCGCCCCTGCGAGCATCGACAGCGCTGCTGCCGCGTCAGAGGACACCTGCAACCGTGGCCCCGGAATAGCGCGTTCACGGCGGAACAAGGCGCCAATCACGAATTTTCCATTGGCATTGTTGCGAATAATAACACGTTCAGGATCTTTGACGTCAGGATGCGCAACCCAAACCCCGCCAATGGACGGACGCCCGTCCCACAAACCCGCTTCGGTCACCTGAAACACATCCGGCGCTTCGACGTCACGCTCAACCAATTTGGTAGAGTTGCTTGGTGCCCCTTGTGCGCCCTTGTCTTTGGGTTGCAGGAAGGAAAGGTTCGCCCCCTCTTCACAGCCCGCCAGCGCCAGCACACCTGCAAGCGCAAGTGCCATACCCTTTGAGACACGTCTGGGGCAGTTTGCCGGGTCCGTATTCCTATCGCTCATGCGCGTATCCTGCCTGCTCATGGTCCGTCATCACCTGTGTTCGCCTCGACGCATCCATCCCCTGACGAAATCAAGGTTCGATGGTTGCCGATTTTCCGGTCTCCTGCATCGTCGCACAAAGCATAAACGCAGTGTTTTGGTATGGAAACCCTGACGTTTGGCTTATCCCCTTCAATGGGCGGTGGATTGCGCGTCATTCTCGCAAGATCTGAGCAAAGAGGTTGTATTTCTCCTTGCCACCGGTGCGCTTGCGCCCTAAACCGCACCACAGTTCGATCTGCAGAACCGGGGAGGTGGCAGAGTGGTCGAATGCGGCGGTCTTGAAAACCGTTGAACGTGAGAGCGTTCCCAGGGTTCGAATCCCTGTCTCCCCGCCATTAAATCAATGGGTTACAAACTTTAATGCAGATCTCGGAAACGGCCACAACTTGGCAGTTTCCCACAAAGTTTCCCACTTTCACGTTTTGCCCCATTTTTGTTCTCGTAGGTTTTGGGCCTCTTTTGCGAGGCGTTTTTGGTTCGCTCCCTTGGAGTATTTCTGCACCATGGAGAGGCTCTTGTGGCCTGTGATTGCCGCAATCTGATGATCTGTACAGCCAGCTTCAGCCAACTCGCCCGCAGCACTGTACCTGAGCCCGTGGAGGGAATAATCCATCAGACCAGCAGCTTTACGGACGCGAATAACCTGCTTTTGCAACTGATCATAATTTAGCTGGTGCCCCGACTCGCCCGTCAGGATGAAGCGCGACTCTGAGGAATCAACCCCGTCCAGTACACCAGTGAGCTGCTTGGTGAATGGGATCCAAAGCCGCACCTTAGTTTTACCTTGAGTGACCCAAATGCCCCCATCTTCGATATGCTCCCACTTCATTCTTGTGAGGTCCGATGCGCGCTGCCCCGTGCCCAGAGCGAGCTCGAAAATCAGGAGCGCAAGGCCATCTGCTTCCGTGCGATAGGCCTCGATGGCAGAGGCTGGCCATGGCTTGTGCCCCTCCCCGGTCTTGATCTTCGCGATGCCCTTTGCCGGGTTCTCGCGCTGCCAATCCAGATCGATAGCATGCTCAAACAAGATCGACAGCATATGGGGAATATAATTTGCAAAGCGTGCCGGAGCGGTGGTTGTCAGACAGGGAGGTGGAGCTCCTGTGGGCGCGGGATCGGCGTGCGCTGCTGGATTGTGGTGGCAAGGTCGAGGTGCTCAGTGGGAGGGGGTGATCAGGATTTCTGATTTTATTCCAGAAACCATTCGGCAAGGAGCCATTCTAATTGAGAAAAACATGTAGGGCGAAGGTTGTAGCGACGCGAACCGATGCGGCACCCACCGATATTTGCTTCGTAATGAAGCATGTTACTTGCAACACGTAAGCAGGGTGGTTTCTGTTGTATTTATATCCAAAATCTTTTCGAGTAAGGGCATGCCTTACGGAAAAATATGCGCACAGATACTGGAAATAATCACAAGATATTGACAATATAGCCAAAACCCCAGCGAAATTTATCCACAACTCATAAGATGAAATGTAAGTCTTAGAGAAAGTCGCATCAGATGATTGAGTGGCGAATACCCATGCAACTATTCCAAATGCTACAAATCTAGGACATGTTGACAAAAGGGATTCACACTGGGGCTTCGACGTGATTCAAGCTGGTATCTGCTATGGAGATCAGCTTGCCCCGAAACCTGATGAGCGACGACGAGTGGTCGCTGTTTGAATACTTCATTCTTGCGATCCGAGCCCGGAATGGGCGCAAGCCTACCAACCATCGCCTTGTACTGGATGGGATATTCTGGATTGCACGCACCGGATCACCTTGGCGAGATTTGCCCGAAGAGTTTGGCAAATGGTCCAGTGTTTACCGCCAATTCCGGCGCTGGACGTTGGCTGGGCTGTGGGAGGACATACTCGAAGCCTTGAACCAAAGCGGGGCCGTTCCAAACGCTCTCCAAATGATCGACAGCACTGTTATTCGCGCGCATCATCAAGCAGCGGGCGCAAAAGGGGGACTCCGAGACAGGGTTTTGGCCGTTCAAGAGGTGGCTTCACGACCAAGATCCACCTCCGCGTCAACGCGCACGGGTTGCCCATGAGAACAGACATCACACCGGGGCAAACTTCGGACTACCTTGGTTTTGATCTCGTCATGTCTGATAATCTGCCTGAGCCGAAAGTGCTACTGGCAGATCGGGGCTATGATGCTGATCGCATTCGGAAAAACATGAATGAACGTGATATCCTGACCCAAATTCCGATGCGAAAGACCCGCAAGATGCGCGTCGGCGTGGATCATGGGCTGTATCGATTGAGAAACCTGGTCGAACGGTGTTTCAATAAGCTCAAGAACGCCCGCCGCGTTGCTACCCGGTATGACAAAACTGCAGAAAGTTACCTCGGGTTCATCGACATCACATCCATCCGGCTCTGGGTGCGCCATTTGTCAACATGACCTAAGCAGGAGTACTTTTCACCTTAATGTAGATTGGACTGCGAATTATTCTTCAATTAACTGATTTGTTAAGTTTACTGGATCGTCGACGAAACCGGCATGGGCGCCAGAGCGCGTTGCTCTGAGAGTTGCTGAAAAGTTTGTAGCGAGGTTTGCAGTCTTGTGAATCTGTTCCACGGCGGGCAGCACTGCGGTTCACAAAGGCCGCCAGATTGGGCCAGCGGGCCAGGTCGATACCGGTGAAATTCGCCCAGTTTGAGACCACGAACAGGTAGGCATCCGCCACCGAGAATTGGTCTTCAACCAGCCATTCACGGCCTTCCACGAGCTGGGTTTCAATGAAATCGAATTTGCCCGCAACAGCGGTACGCGCGGCATCCTTGCCGGCCTTGGATGTGCCCTCGCGGAATAGCGGGCCGAATGCTTTGTGCAGCTCGGTCCCAATCCAGTTGAGGTGTTCCTGCATCCGGGCGCGCGCCGGGGTGCCTGCCGCCGGGGCCAGACCTGCTTCAGGGCTGCTGTCTGCGATATACTGCAAAACCGCCGCCCCCTCGGTCAGAACACTTCCAGCGTCCATGCCCAGGGCCGGAACATAGCCCTTGGGGTTGATCGCGCGGTAGTCCGAGAATACGCTTAAGGTGTGCGAGCCTCGCTAAGAGCGCCCCGGTGTTCCGACACGATCTCGCGCAAGAAGCTCGCGACGGCCTGCACCCGACGGGAGGACGCCAGATCAGTTTGCGTCACGAGCCAGATTGGCTGGTCGATGCCCAAGTCAGCGTCGAGACAAACCAGGTCGCGCGGCTGCGCCAGAAAATGCGGTAACACGGCGAGGCCCAATCCCGAAACACAGCCCGTCACCTGGGCTGCAAGCGAGGTGGTCACGACCGCAGGTGCCCGACCACGAAGGGCACGCTCGACCCACTGGGCGGCAGGAAGGTGGCCGTACCTCTCGGCCCAAGCGATGAGCTCGTCGCGCTCGAGATCGACTTCGAAACCTCCGGCGTGGCCTTCCATGTACGACCGCGCGCTATAAAGGCCGTATCCAAGCGTTCCTATACGCTGCACCGAGACATGCCCACGGTCGGGCCTGGTCATTCGCAGCGCGATGTCCGCGTCACGGCGGTGCAGGTTCACGGTGGCAATGTCGGTGGCAATCTCGAGCGTCAGGCGCGGATGGGCGCGGCGCAGGCGCGGCAATTCAGGCAATATTAGCGCGGTCGCGAGGTTTTCGGCCGTGGCAAGGCGAACGGTTCCCGACACCTCCGGCTCTTCCGGCAGGCCCGATCCGAAGGCCTGCGCTGCGGCTTCCATCTCTTCGGCGCGCTCGACCAGAGCCGCGCCTTCTTCGGTCAGCCGGTAGCCCGTGTGGTGCCGCAGAAAGAGCGGGTCTCCGAGACACGCTTCCAGCCGCTGGACCCGCCGGGAAACGGTCGCCAGCCCGATGGAAAGCGCCGCGGCTGCGCCGCTAAGTGAGCCCGACCGGGCGACGGCGAGGAACACCGAGACGTCATCCCAAACCAGTCTCTGCCTTTCCATAATCGGAATTCCCGTTACCGTTTACGGCCATTTCCTGACCTCATCGGAAATGCCACACCCCTGTTGATTGCACAAGACAGGAAGAGAGACATGGAACGACGGACACTCGGCACTGACCTCACGGTCTCGGCGCTCGGCCTTGGTTGCATGGGGATGAGTGAGTTCTACGGGCCTCGTGATGACGACACATCCCTGCGCGTCCTTCACCAGGCGACCGAACTCGGGATCGACTTTCTCGACACAGCGGACATGTACGGTCCGCACCACAACGAGGAGCTGATCGGTCGTTTCTTAAGCGAAACGTCGTCACCCATGAAGGTCGCGACGAAGTTCGGGATCGTCCGCGCACCAGGCGAGTATCGGCGCAGTTTGGACAACGGGCCGGACTATGCGCGGCAGGCGTGCGAGGGCTCGCTACAACGCCTCGGCGTCGAGCGGATCGACCTCTACTACGTCCACCGGGTCGAGCAGGGTCGACCCATCGAAGAGACCATGGAGGGGCTGGCGCGCTTGGTCGACGAGGGCAAAATCGCGCGGATCGGTCTCTGCGAGGTCAGCGCCGAGACGCTCCGACGAGCGCATGCCGTGCATCCGGTGACAGCGGTGCAGACAGAATACTCCCTTTGGTCCCGCGGACCAGAAGCCCAGGTCCTGCCCACGTGCCGCGAACTGGGCATCGGGTTCGTGCCATATTCGCCGCTCGGTCGGGGTTTCCTCACGGGGCGCTTCCAGGATGGTCAGTTCGAGAAGGGGGACTTCCGCGCCTCGTTGCCCCGCTTCCAGGACGATGCGGCGCAGGCGAACCGCCGGATCGCCGATCTCGTCGCAGGGGTGGCGGAGCGGAAGGACTGCACACCTGCGCAGTTGGCGCTCGCCTGGCTTCTCGCGCAGGGAAAGGACATCGTCCCTATCCCCGGTACGAAGCAGTCGAAATATCTGCGCGACAACGTAGGAGCGGCGGAGGTTGTGCTCTCGGACACCGATCTGGCCGACATCGATGCTGGCCTTGCCGAGCGGCCGGTCTCGGGTGCCCGTTACACTGCGGAAGGCATGAAAGGAGTGGACGCATGAGCGCCCCATCCGATCGCCTGACCCGCGCCCTTTCCCTTCTCGAAAGTCTTGAGCCGGGAGCACCGGAACGGGTGCAAGGCAATCTCGAGGCGTTCCACCCAGACACGACAGAACTCGTCCTCGGCTACGCCTTCGCGGACGTCGTGGGCCGCGACGGAATTGACCTCAAGACACGCGAAATGATGACCATCGCCATGCTTGCGGCCATGGGCACCGCGCAGGGGCAACTTGAGTTCCACATGCGCGCGGCGATGAATACCGGTGTAAGCCGCGAGGAAATTGTCGAGATCGTTTTGCAGGTCTCCGTCTATGCCGGTGTACCTGCTTGCATGAACGCGATCACGGCGGCGAAGAAGGCGTTTGAAGCCGCCGGTAAAGCCTGACTGGAGATCGGCATCGCTGTCATTCGTGGACCATGTAGCGAACGCAAAAAGGCCCACACATTGCCACTCCGCAGCCAGCACGATTTTGAATACTCTGCAAGTGGCTGTTGTGACTGGTTGCACTGCAGCGACCGTCACATCGGGTAACTGTGGCTAACTGGCTGAGGAAAACAAAGTGGCCTAGACCTTGCCACCGCGGGCGACATTTGGGCGTGGTTGCTGGCGCTTAGGATATCACAAAGCTTGGAAACTGATTACAGCTGAGCATCTGAGGAGTTATAGACAAAAAATAATTTTTGTCTGTATGTGGCTGGCGCACGAAACACTCTGTTCAACGCGGTGATGAAATTTAGCCCAACAGTTCACGTGGGCTACCCGAGTAGGGAGGTGGGCTGACGTCACTCTGTTGTGATTGAGCTTTCGTGAATTTCCCCACTGGTAAGGACTCTCAACTCTTGATCCTTAAGGCGAGGCAGATATGCTCTCGCTCAACTTCTGGGGTTGTATTTTATGAATGTATTCACTCAGGATGCCCGGCTCGGGCGTTTGACAACTGTGCTGGGATCCGACGCGCTTGTGCTTTTGCGGATGGATGGCACGGAGGAGCTTTCCGGGGATTTCGAGTGGCGGGTTGAAGCGCTCTCAACCCAGAACACTCTCGATCTCAGCGCTCTTCTTGGAACCCATGCCACCGTTGAAATCAACCATGCTCAAGGCGTGCGGGCCTTTGACGGGATCGTCTGCGAAGCCGAGCAACGCGGGGCCTTCGAGAACGGGTTTCGCTATGATTTGACTTTGCGTCCGTGGCTGCATGTGGCCAACTTGCGGCGCAACATGCGGATCTTTCACAACAAAACCGTCATCGAGATTGTGCAAGAGGTGCTCAGCTCTTACGCCGCACTGGGCAACCCTCACCTTGAGCTGCGGGTGATGGATGACTACCCGGTGCTGGAGTACACCGTCCAATATGGCGAGTCGGATGCGGATTTCATCCGCCGTCAGCTGGAGCGCTTTGGCATAACCTGGTCGTGGCGACATGAAGCGGGATCACACACGCTCTTGCTCACCGATGCGGCGATCAGCCTGCCCGAGGTTCCAGGGTCATCACGCCCGTATTTTGGTGTCGCAGGCTATCACCGGCACGAGAAAGAACACTTCTGCCATTGGTCCGCGACCGAGCGGATCACCACCGGCGCGGTGCGGCTGACGGAGTATAATTTCAAGATCCCCACATCGGCGCAGGAAGTTGATCAGCTCTCTGATGCGTCTCATCCAAGCGGCGATATCGAAAGTTATGACTGGCCCGGCGATTACCTCAATCAGGGCGAAGGCCGGGGGGTGGTGTCGCGCCGTCTCGAGGCCGAGCGCGGTCAGGCCCCACGCCACCGAGCCGAGGGCGATGTGGTCTCCCTCGGCGCGGGCTGGCGCGTCACACTGGCCGGGGATGACGTTCCCAATGCGACGGGGCGCACATTCGTGTGCCTCAAGGCTACCCATCGGTTCAGGGCGCAGGCTTATGGGTCTGGGAGTGCGGGAGCAGATGATGCGCCCTATGACGGAGCATATGTGCTGACCCCTGATGACGCGCCGTTTCGCCCCGAACGCCGCACAGCAGGGCCAAGAGTGCAGGGACCAGAGACTGCAGTTGTGGTGGGCGAAGGCGAGATTGATTGCGACGAACACGGTCGCATTTTATGCCGCTTTCACTGGGATCTCGATGGCGCGCACACCATGCGCGTTCGAGTGAGCCAGAACTGGGCGTCGAAGGGTTGGGGTGGCATGGTCATCCCTCGGATCGGCATGGAGGTCATTGTCGAGCATCTTCGCGGCGACCCCGACAAGCCGATCGTGACTGGCTGCGTGTACAATGGCAAGAACCGGCCACCTTACGAGTTACCCAAGCACAAGACGAAATCCGTCTTCCGCAGCGAGAGCCACAAGAGCTCTGGCTTCAACGAGCTGACGTTCGAAGACGCCACGGATAACGAAAAGATCTACCTGCACGCAGAAAAAGATCACGAACTGCATATCGAGAACAACCGCGCCAAACGGGTGGACCGCAACCAGTCCGAGTCCGTCGGGAACAACAAATCCATCGAGGTCGGAAACAACCATCACGAGGTAATCGGCGGCAACATGACTCTGATGGTGGGGCCAAACAAGCTGCAGTCTGCGGTGACCTCAGCCTTTAAGAAATTCACCAGTGCGATCGGAGACATGACCAGCAAGCTTGGCCTGCCGGATGCACTCAACATGGGCGAAGGTAACCTGATCATCGGCGTTGCCAAAAACAAGGCGGAAACAGTGATGGTCAGTTCCACAGAAGTCGTCGGAGCAGGCAAAGCCGTCACAGTCGGCGGTGGTTATCAGACGGTTGTGGGGGGCGTTTTTAATCAATCCATCGGGATCGGCGCGTTTGAAGAAGTCGGCCACAACAAGTCCGTTGTTGTTGGCAAGGTGTTTGAGGTCACGGTGGGCAAGTCGAAGCTGGTGATGAGCGAAGACGGCGTCATCAACCTAAAGGGCGTTAAGGTTACCATTGAAGGCGATGAAACTGTCACGGTCAAGGGCGGCCGGATCGACCTCAACTGAGGGATAAGCATGGTGCAATACGGAGACAGCGGCTGGGAGGTAAAAGCGGCTCTGCGCAAAGCGGTGCGCGACACGGAACGGGATCGTTTTGTGGCAGAGGCGGGCACAACTCCGTCGCATGCCTTGGATGAGATCGCCTTTGCCCCGCAGGTCCAGCGGCGCAAAGTGGTCAGCCTCATGAAGGTGACCCGTGACGCGGGCCTCGATCAGGAACAGCTGAAGACACTCACCACCATGGCGAAGGCGCTCATGCAGTGCGGGCTCGGTCTTGGCGCCATGGGATCGGTTGCAGAGGCTGTTCTGTCGCCCCACCAGACCCATTCCACGGACTTATTAGATTTTTTTACGCCGGACTACGGCCAGCGGGATAGGGAGTAGCCGGTGCGCCTGCTGCTTGATCCGTATTCCCCTTTGAGGCCACGCTGCACGTGGCAAGTTGCAGATCTGGGGGCCAGGGCTGCAGCGATAGCGCAGGGTGCGCAGCATGTGGATTTGACGCTGCCACAACATTTGTTGAACGCAAATCGAGCCTATGCGGATGAGATCCATGAAAACCTCATGGCCTATGCGGCGCAATTGCATGTGCTGGGCGTATTGGCCGGTGTCATTGATGGGCCGACCGAGGAATACCGTGCTGCGGTTGCCGAAGCCGCAGGGAGCTATTTCTCCAACCTGATGGAACGTTCACAGCGCGAACACTGGTGGGAAAATTCGTCACCGCTTGATGGTGCGGCAACGGTTCTCGGCTGGTTTTATGAGGGGCTTGGTGTTGTTACGCAGCAAATTCCCGTGGAATCCGCACAGCAAGTCGGGCGCGACTGGGAGACCATTGGCGAAGGCCTGCAATCCACCGATCCGGACAAGCTGATCTTCAATCTTGGATCGGATGCGCTGTCCTCGCTCTGGGATGCTTGCGAGGCGCGTTGGGATGAGTTCTGGGAAGATTTCGACCGCGAGGGTCTATTGTCCGCCATGGCCCGGCTCAAGGCGGATGCCGACTTTCTCGCAGCGGAACTGGCGATAGATATTGCTCTCGCGGTCGCTACGGGAGGAGTTGCCACCGGTGTCAAGATTGTGGCGAAGCGGCTGGCCGGAAAGGTCTCTCGGGTCGTCATTCGCACCGCGACGAAGGCCGGGCGTTCAGTACCTGATAGTGTAGTGCTTCACAGTATAGACCTACCGGATACAGAAATAGACGAACGTATCGTGCGGCAAGTTCTTGATGAGGACAACCTGCGCACTGGCTCCGCTCGAGATGACCTCACCGAACGCGCCGAGGTCGAGAACCCTAGTACGGAAAAGCCTACGAGCGGTCATACTGCGCCTGAGGATGTTGGCCCCGATCCTAAGGTGACTGCCCTCGACAAAGGGCAGACGCGCCACCAGCGCGGGACTAATGAGCAGATAATTAGCCATGATCCTGCGACCGGTCGACCCACGAGGTCTTCGGGAACGATCCGGCAGGATTTCGGCTCGACAAAACGCGGCGATAACGCGACGGCCATTGGCAAGTTGGGTAATGACGGCGATCAAGGCGGCCATCTGGCGGCCCACCGCTTCTTCGGCGACACGCCAGACGAAGGTATTGCTCCACAGGCGGGGAACCTCAATATGGGCGCCTGGAAAACTATGGAGAACGAGTGGGCCGACTGGACTAAAATGGGTTATGAGGTTGATTTCAAAGTCGATCCGTATCCGCCAGGGGCGGTGAGGCCGGATGAATTTGATGTTCGGTACGTGGTGCGTGACCCAAAGACAGGAAAGATTATGTACGAAGTCGAAAGAGAATTCGATAACGAAGCAGGACAGAGTTTTAAGCGGGTGACTTGGCGCGACATGAATGAAAACTACGCGAGGAAATAATGAACGCAATTGAAGAAATGGTCAAAGCTACTGTCGGCTACCACGAAGCTTTTGGGCAAGATTGGGTGTCGTTTGGTCTAGTGGTCGAAGTCAAAGAGGACGGAAGGCCCCACGGAACGAACGGCTACCTTTTCAAATCCGATGGTGACTTCGAAGCTATTTCCGTGAAACCCCGCCTTCTTCGCCCATCAATCGCGGCTTATCTCCAGGAGGTATACGGCGATACCCAACCGCCGATCAAAATGCTTCTGCAATTTGATCGCGCATCTGGTCGGTTCAATGTCCAGTTCGAGGATAAGGACGAAAGCCGCTGGCAGGTTCGCCCGGCAGACATTCACGGATATATCGAAGAACTTCGCCCCAAGTTTGACCAATGACACCTGCCGAAGAGGTTCAGGCTAGAAAATTGGTCAAATTGATCCTGCCCTCCATTCCCGGCGATTACGCTGAGGATGCGGTGGCGGTTTCGGCTTGGCTGTGGCTGTCACCGAATGGCAAGGGCGCGGGCGGTGGCGCGCGAGCCTACGATCTGCTCGGACATTCCACCGGTTTCAGTTTCCCGATTAAACCCTTGTTACCAGTGCTAAACACGCTTCGCGCGGTTCATCCGGACTATGAAACGCGGCACTGGAAGACCGCGCTGCTGCAATTCGGGCGCAAACCGCATGAACTTCATCTGAGTTATGAATACGAAGATCCCTATCGCTGGATGGTCACTGAGGGGAACTTTAAAGCGGTTATTCCAACTCTAAGACCGCAGTTTTTGCAATCAACTTAAACTTGGGAGTGAGTGTCATGCCTGCTGCGGGACGAAAAGAGGATATCGGGTCGGGCCACGATGGCTTCCCACCGACACCAGCCACTTCAGGAAGCGGTGATGTCGGTATCAATGGGAAGCCGGCGTTGCGTGAGGGGGATGCTTTTGCGCCGCACGCAAAGCCTAAACACCCTCCGCACGGGCGAGCTCTGTCGGCTGGATCGAGTAGCGTTTTTATCAACGGAAAGCCCGCTGGCCGTGTTGGGGATTCTATCGATTGCGGCGGGGCTGTCGAAAGCGGCTCTGATGATGTGTTTATTGGAGGGTGATCTTGCATGGCTCTACCTGAGCGATCCAATATAAATGCACGATTGATCTGGGTTTCATCAAGAAGATGACCTTCGGGCAGGCGGGCGATAACCTAATGCAATGTGGGGGCCTTTAGTGTTTTTGCTGTTCGATTGGGATCTGTGCCACCTGTAGCAAGCAGTAGATCTCACCGTTCAGTAGTTCGGTCTTCATTGGGGGCTGGTCGAGCAGTTCCAGTGGAGTAGGCGCGTCCCCGATATTGCTGTCGTTGATTTCGATAGCCCAAACCTCCAGCGTTTCCTCGTTGATCCCGATAAATATCTAGCGTCAGATGCGCTACGGTGCTTGTGGGCGTTCAACTCATCACAGGATTACCCTGTAATTTTAGCGTCGCGCACCGGTACGGCAACGGGGTGCCATGAGCGCCCCGCCACCTTTCTCTATGCGGCCAGATGTCGAGGTTTGCGATTTGGCTGGTTTGTCCCCGCCAAGGGAACAAACTCGCCGATCTCCAAAACGCCTGAACCGCGGCTCCCTTCGACACGCCCCTTGCCGCCGAGGTCTGGGCATCGGTGCAGAAGCGGCGACCGGTACCTGCTGTGCAGCTGTGGGGCGAGTCGTCGGAAGTCTCGTTGACCCAGAGGCTGATCACTCCAAGACGCGTGGCAATTTTTTTCTCGCGATGTCCTGCTCATCATCTTGCGAGAACATGTCCGCCATCGTCGCGCTGGCCCCGGGAGCGTGACGCTGATGGTCTTTGAAGTGGTCATCTGAAGAAAATTCAGATGATATTTTTTCGCATTTTCAGGGGGTTGACTCAGTTTCGGCAAGGGCTTTGAAGGCCAGGCGCATTTTTCTGTTTTGGATTTTCAGTGGATTCGCGGACCTTCCCATTGTGCAAGGTCGGTGGTCCATGAGGGCCAGGTCCTGCGCAAAAGAAAACGCGCGCCCTCGGGTGCGCGCCTGAAAGTTGGGGCAAAGATCGCCCGTGTGTCACTTGCCAAGCTAGAGGCTGAAATCGGTCTGGGCAAGCGCGGTCTGAGCTCCAGGATGAAAAGATGACTACCCCGGAAGCGCCTCGTTTCCGGGAACGGAGACGGCATGTCGAATTACGAAGACTGGTTGCAGGACCAACCGGCACCCAAGAAGAAACAAGCAGCCCTGGTGGTGGCGCCGATCCACGGGGTTCTGCCCTATGCTGGTGACCGCAATCCGTTGACGCGCAGCGACACTGTCAAGCGTGTGTCGGCCGCGATTGCAACTCCAATGACCGGCGGCATCCGGCAGGTTTACCATTTCGATGGCGAGTCCGAATACGCCGTTGCCCTGGATGCCCTTCGCAGCCCCGAGCTCTATGGGCTGGAGGTACAGCTTCCTCCGCTTAGCTTCTACTGTCGGCAGAAGCGGAAGGTGCGGACCCATCGGTTCGACTTGCGGCTGACGTTCAGGGATGGGTACCGGCGCGCGGTCTTCGTCCGCAACGCGACTAGCTTGGCGAAGCGCGAAACCCAGGACGAGATCGACGACATCTTCGCCGCGGTCACCGAGGACTTCGCTGACGACTGCATGGTTGTCTGCACCGATGATTACACGCGGGCATACCGCGATAACCTTCGCCGTATCTGGGACTATCTGCAGCTTGCAGATGCCGAAGCCGACAAGATCGTCGAAAACGCCGCGCGCATGACCAACTACTGGTACCTGAGCGACCTAATCAAGAATTGCGACTTTGAGCCGGGTCGCTGCTACCAGGCGGCGATGCGGCTCATCGGCCACAATGTGCTCTGGACGGACATGCATGGGGTCATCGACTACCCCTCCCGGGTCGCGCTGAACGCATGACTTCGCAACCGCTCTACAACATCCCCAGGGGATCTATCCTCCAGCTGGATGGTCGCGAACTGACTGTGTCGGTTCGCGAGGAGAGCGGCTATGCGGTGGAATGCAAGGAAACCGGCGAGTGTTTCACGCTTTCGCTGGAGCGGGTTGAGACTGCAATTCGGAACCGGGATTGCGAAATCATCAAGCCGGCTGATGTCGAAAAGCGGATGGCATTGCTCGAGCATACCGACGGCCTCGAGTTCGTCGAGCAGCTGTCGGACAAAGACCAGCGAATTGTCCAAGCGCGTCTCGCCCTCGTTATCGCCCAAGACGAGCTGCGCGCCGAGGGCGTGAAGCTCACCCAGCGCAGTATGAACAAGGGCGGTACACATCGCCGTCTACTGCTGACCCGCGCGGAAGAGATCGCACCGGGACACAATTTCCTCGGGACACGCCGCGGCGGGAAGCTCGCAAGCGGCTTTGACGTCCCGCAAGGGCGCACCTTGGCCAACTACCGCGACGTTTACTATCGCTTCGAGCAGAACCCGGTGGTCCTGGCAGATCGTGATCGCATGAAGGGGCGTCGGGAGCCCAGGCTCTGCGAATGGCAAGAGCGGTTCATCGACTATGTCCTGAACCGTTGGCTTGATCTCAGACAGCCGAAGCTGGCATCCGTTTTCAAGCTGGCGACAAAGGTTTTCCACCGCTCTGCGAGAGAGATGGCGCAAGAGATCAATTTCCCCTCGATCACGACGGTCCGTACGCGCGCGAAAGCGATTTCAGATGTCGTCGCCGTGCTCGGTCGAGGTGGGACGCGGCACGGGACTAACACCAAGGGAGCTGGGTCGACCGACGTGCGTGCCTTGGCGTTTGGCGAGAAGTTCGAATGGGACCAGTGCCTGCTGTCGATTTTCACCTCCGGGGACGGTGTCGTGCGTGCTGAGGTGATCAACCCTAAGGAAGCCCCTCAGGAGCTTGCGGACAACGAGATCCGCCGCTGCTGGCTCCATGTGATCCTCGATGTCGCGACCCGCGAGGTACTTGGCTGGATCATTTCAGAGACAGCCGACGCTGACCACAGCAAGGCTCTGCTTCGCATGGCGACGCGCGACAAGACTAAAGAGAAGGTGCGGTACGGGTGCAAGCAGGACCCCGCTCCTCCGGTGCGGCTGGGCCTCGCCCTGGCGGACAATGGCACTGCAACTCGAAATGCCGAAGTCTACGCCAGCCAGCTTGGCATGGGGATGACCGTCATGACAGCGCGTGCCTATCAGCCAATGGATAAGCAAATGGTCGAGCGGCTTTTCGGTACGACGCAATGGGATGTTCTGAACTTCCAGCCTGGATATACGGGCAGCCGTCCGGGAGAGCTGACCGGCTATGATCCCAAGGGATCTGCCGAACTCAGCCACGATCAGCTCTACGGAACGATCACGCGGTACTTCGTCGATGAATACCCCTTCCGTCCGCACCGTGGCACTGGGATGTTTGGCGCGACCCCTCGTCAGAAACGGGAAGAAGCCCTGCGGCGCTATGGGCCTATTGAGGCGCCCTCCCAGCGAAGCCGTTGTTTGCACCTTGGAGAAAAAGTCCGGGCAACCACGACATCCGAAGGCGTGAGGGCATTCAACATCCCGTTCAACTCGAAGGCACTTCAAGACTTGGCGGCCGGCACCGCGAAAGAGGTCACCGTGCATCTCGATCCAGACGATCTTCGCAAGGTCTATGTCACCGCAGAGGGTGACGAGGAGGTCGCGGAGACCCGTTTGAGCATGACGATTTTCAAGGATCAATCGCTCGAAGAGGCCATCGAGATCATGGAGAACGCAACGGCATCCAATCCCAGCCTGCGTGTTCTTCATGAGGAGAACCTGAGCGAAGCCATGCAGCGCCGCGCAACCGAATCCGGCTTCTTCCCAGATTCTCGTGATCCCCTGAGCTACCGGAAAATCGAGCAGCTCAGGCGTCGCGCTGACAAGCTTCACCAAGTGGAAGCGCGCCCCGCCGCCTACATCGGCGCCACTGCTGCTCCCGGGCAGCTCATGAGCAGGGGGCGCGCGTCGGGTGTGGTGCCGGCACGCCCGGCCGGTACGGCTCCGTCTAAACCGCCATCCGCTTCGACGCCTCCCAGGGCAAGTACATCGTCGCCGCGGTCCGCTGGACAGGCGGATGGGGCCCCAGAGACGGGGGCAACTTCGGCGCCAGACCCTGACGACATCAAGACCATGACCTTCGGCCCCATCAAGGATAGCAAACTGTGACCAACCCCTTCATCATTCGCTCATTGGCAAACCTGAATGCGGATCTCGCCCAGCGGCATTTCCCGTTGGCCAGGGGCGAGGAACTTCAGCAGACCTTCGCGCAGCTCTTCAGTCGCCACCTGGGGCGCCTGCAGTCCGGGAAGGGCTTCGAGGCACGTAGCCTCCTTGTGACGGGGCTGTCTGGTTCTGGCAAGACAGCCGAGATCTCGGACATGTTGAATCGCTTCAACGAGAGCGCTGTTCGCATGCCTGACGGCAAGGATGCGCGGTTTGCAAGCTGCGTGCTTGAGGCGAAAGGGTCCTGGAAGGATCTTGGCCGCAAGACACTTCACGCCTTGGGCTATCCGATTACGAACAAGACGCGCCGAACCCAGTTTGAGATCTGGGATCTGGTCGTCAAGCAGGCCAAGCTCCAGGGCGTCGTCGGGATCTACTACGACGAAGCCCAGCATATCATGCGCGGAAAGTCGGATGCCGAGGTTCTGAGCGTCCTGGACGCCTTCAAGACCCTGATGAAGTCACACGACTGGCCACTCATGTTGATCCTTTCGGGTGTTCCGGAACTGGGAGGTTATGTGCAACGCGAGCCACAACTCGATCGGCTGATGACCAGGATCGAGTTCCAGGAAATCGATTTGAGCAGTGCGCCCGGGCATCCGGCACAGGACTATGAAACCCTCAACGAAATCGTCGGCAGCTACGCCATCAGCGCGGGGCTTTATGTAGATGCAAGCCTACCGACGGGAGATTTCCTGCACCGCCTCGCGACTGCCGGCGCATTCAGGTGGGGCCTGGTCATCGACATGGTCGTCGATGCCGTGGCGCTTGCTGTTGCCAGGAGGGAAGGGGTGGTTGAGCGGTCGGATTTCGTGGCGGCCTGGTGCGAGAAAACCGGAATGAACCAGCTGGCGACGCCGTTCACGCATGACAGCTACGAGAGGATGTTCCGGAGGGACAAGCCGTTCCGGGCCGCCATCGGCACCTGATCTTCCAGGACAATTCAGTCTTTGAGAAACCCGCGCTTCGGCGCGGGTTTTTTCATGCCTGGATGCTGACGCCCAGATGCCCGCACCAGCTAAGCCGCTGATGATGCGCAGGTTTTTGGTTTCTGCGCAGACATATGCTTTCACTCTGGAAATCGCGTCCGGCAAGTTGTTGAAAATGTTTATGGATTCCTGGCGCCGAATCGGAAGCGATTGATTTTGCGCATTCATATGCTTTCTCTGACTCAATGGCTTACGGTTGAGATGAGGTTTGCTTTCTGGTTTGCTGAACCCCAGCGCTAGATTTTCGATCTGTGATCGACATCTTTTGCGGTTCTCAGACGCAGTCAGGTGACGAGGTGCGTGGTGCTTCGTGAAATCGCTTCAAGCTAGCTCTGACAGCGGCTGTGTCGCGACGGTTGTGTTTTTGAGTCAACTCGTACTAGATACGGCCTGATTGTTTATGTGATTTTGGGCGGTTCGAATGAGGCAGCAAGACGACGACTACTGGCTCAACCTCAGTGATACGTTCTCGGCGGATGAAGGTGCGGGCGAGAGCGAACATGGAGTTCTGATCGAAGAGATCGGTGGTGTCGTGCCATTGGATGCACAATTTGGTGTTTGGCCTACGCGTACAACTCCTGAGGCGCTTCATGAGCCATTATTTGGTGACTTGAGATCTCAACGAGATGAGACAGCACCACTAAACACCTACGCTATACTCGATGCGGTGAAATTTATTGGTGGAGCAAGTGAATTTGATGAGTGCGATCTACCCTCGAAATGTCTTTTCAAGGGTGAGATGGCCGAGCAGCTTAGAGATGTTGCACCGTATTTATTCGAATTGTCCGATGCGGCCGAGCTTACTCGGAGGTTGATGACGCATCTACCTGACAAGCCAAGTACTTTGACATCCCTTCACATGTGGGGTGCAGACCCGGGAATCTACATTCGGTCCGGTCTGGCGTTTGACGAGATTTGGTTGCAGTTTCGTAAATTTACCCGGATTCGCGACGCTCGACGGGCCTGGCTATATTTCAGGTTCTGGGAACCGCGCGTACTCCGAAAACTTGTGGAGAGACTCTCAAACAAACCCAAGCATTGGCTATGGCGGATGTTTGACGGTGTGGAAGCCGTTGTATTAGTACACACTGGCAAAGCATTTAGGGTCACTGTTCCACAGACCTATTGCGAATTGAGCCGAGGTTTGAAGATATGCGCTGAAGATATTTTCGATGACCTTAGCGCTGTTCAGCATAGCATTTTCTGCGAAGATTTAGCCGTGAAGCTTGGCGATGAGAAAGCACTATCTTTTAGCTTGAATGAAGATGGAGACTTGGCTTCTCGTATATCGGATCTTTCGATGCACGCGAACTCATATGGACTGAAAGACCGTAAGTCAGTTGAGCGATATATTGTGTCATGTCATATCTTTGGCAAACCTGCTGAGGCAATCCCAGAAGCATACAAAATACTTCAAGAAAATCGGCATGAATTGGATCGCTCCCGTCAGTTGCTAAATTTTGCATTTCAGTATTTGGAGAACAGAAGTGGTCGAATGTAACGATCCTTTGCAAAGGTGCTTCGAGGGGAATTTGTTTCGTGCAAATATGCCACGTAGCAATGTTGTGATAGAAGGTGCGGTGAATGGAGACTTCACTGGCCCTCTCCCCAATGGAGAAGTGTTTAAGCTGGATAAAAGCCTCGAGGAAACAGTTAACAAGTTAGAGGCAAAGATCGGGAACAAAACATACCCTATCGTGGATGATCTGGGCGGCTGCAACATTACTCGGCCCGAGCAAGTAGGTTTCGCCATGAGTGAAATCTTGGCGACTGACGGAAACCAAGGCGGTCCGTCGTCGTCTGACGTTGAAGAAGTCTTGGTTCTACAAGTACCTCCCTCGCTTCAAGCCACTGCGCCTGGGCTTGGAGACCACGATATCGATACTGCACCCGAGGAGGTTCTCCTATGGATTGCTACATCGATTGTTACGTCATTGGAATTGATCGATGAGAGCGCCGGTTTGACTGGACTCTATGAGTGGTCTGGTGAGTACATTGACCTCCAATTGACTGGAACAGATTCGTCACCAGTGTTAGCGGAGCTCGCTAACCTCGTTCGCCACAATGATATCCGAAACGGGCTTCGGTCAGTACTTCAAGGTGGGTCGGGTCTTTTTAAGATTGGTATGAATGCCGCGGGTTTCATGTTCATTGCCTTTCGACAAAGCCGAAACATGGGAATTTTTGTAACCGGCGCGGCAGCTGCTCTGGCGAGGTCCAGAGCGAACACCATTTTTACGGGCATCAAAGGAGCTCTTTCGCGCTCTGCGACCAGCGTGAAAGGTATTCCGGTGGTTGGATTTGTGATCGTTGGAGTGATAGATTTCATGCAGTGGTATGCGGACCCCAACGCACGCGGCGACTGGGTCAAGCTGATATCTATACTAGCGCCTGATATGGGTGCGCTTGCCATTTCTACATTGGCGGGAGGCGTTGTGGCGACAGTGGCGGCAGGCATAGTTTCAACCGCTTTTGCCGCATCTGTGATTGGCGTACTCACGATAGCAGGCGCAGGAATCATTGCAGGTCTGGCGGTCGGAATGGTAGTTACCGCTCTCGCCAACAGATTTGGTGTGAGTGAACTTGTTGAACGTGGACTTCGTGCACTCGGGCAAGGCGCAGAAACAGCGATACAATATGTAGCTGAGGTCGTCGAGGCAGCTATCAATCAGGCTGATGAGTTTCTAACCCATGCATCGCCGGGCGATGGTCGAATAACTGGGCCGACTGATTATTTAATGGAAGTAGATCGCGGGATAATGGACTATATAAATAGTCGGATTGGATTTCCTTCCCGATGAACTTACCAGATTATTCATGCATGGAGATAGTTGGCTCAATATGAATGTAAAAATAGAGTTCAAATTGCATGAGCCTGATCCTCAAAAAGAAGTAAAAGAAAAGGCGTTCCGTTATCTACCTGCTTTGCCTCTGATGTTGAACCTGCTGCCCTACTTTTTGTGTTTTTATTTTGAGAGAGAGCGGTTGAGCGACCTATGGAATGCAGATCGCCCTATCATGCTCGGGTTCAATTTATTTGTTGTGTTGTTATTTGTCGCCTCTGTTATTCTGTATTACTACTATTATTTCTCAAGGAGAGCTGAGGCCATGATCGTGGGGTCTCTACTGTTCTCAACAATCCCTATGCATTTAATGGCTTTGGGTGTTTCAGTTTTCGTTCTCCAGTCCTTTATATTTGTTGCAATTACTATATGTGCAATTTTGTTTGCTCTATCAAATTTCCAACGCGCCAATAAGGCTATCGATAGTGAGGCGCTGAAAAAGTACGCTAGAGAAGTAATCGTCAGTGAAAACGGAACGGTGAAATACTATCACGGGATTGATTTTGAAGGCTCTCTACTTGCTGTAAAAGCGGTCGGAAAAGGTAGGTATGCAATGGAGTGTGCGCTTGCTATACCCATGATTTTGCTGATGCTTGTGGTTTGGCCTGTTGTGTTCACTGATGACAATTTCCCGAACAACGTTCCAGTGAGTACTCTTTTTTGGTTCATGTTTGTCGTTTTTGGAGTTGTGCTTCGTGGCATTGGCTTAAGCCAAGCCTGGTTGCTGCACCGAGTACTCCGGTTAGTTCGCTCTCCAGATTGGAAGCTTGAACTACATCGCCGCGATCAAAACGTAGGGGCTTCCGCCCACTGAGCGCCTCGACCTTCCCACCACAGTCCAGCAGCGCACGCCGATCCCGCGCCCACAGGAGCTCAACCTCTTGATCGGAGAGCCACCGCTCCGGCAGCAGCACCGGCGCTGCGCAAGGGTCGGTGCTTTTAACGGAGGTGGTTGAGGCGGCGCAGGCGTTGAGGGCCAAGGCAGCGAGGCACGGCAACAGGATCCGCATGGGCTTTCTCCTCGAGGGTTCTGGCAAGGGTGGCGCGGGCGCGTTCGCTGGCAATGCGGGCGCGATCCAGTTGATTGGCCCGCTCGATCTGCGCGAGCTCGCGGGCCTGATAGCGGGCGCGACAGTCGGAGGCCCCGCGCTGATAGGCAAAGCCCGCGACCACGGCGATCAACGCCAGGGTGGTGACTATGGTGATCCCTCTCACGCCTTCAGCGCCTTCAAGCACATGGCGCGCTCTGACATGCGCCGATTAGTCAGCCCCCGGATCACTCGGCCACCTGCTCGGTTCCAGCGGGGCAGCTCATTGCAGGCCCCGGTGAGATCGCCCGCATTGGCTTTGCGCAGCAATGTGGAGCGGCAAGCGGCAGCAGGGCCGATATTGTAGGTCCAGGAGACCAGAGCCACCTTCATCCCGATGGGCACATCAGCGGTGAGGCATCGATCCAGTGCTGCCTCATAGGCGATGATCTCGCGGGCCAGCATCGCGTCACATTCCGCTTTGCTGTAACTGTCACCGGGGCGCACGCCCTTGGTCTCGCCATAGCAGACGGTCCAGACGCCGATGACATCGCGGTAGGCCTCTGTCCTGAGGCCCTCCCATTGGCCGATAAAACTGATCGCAGAGGCAAGGGCCACACTGCCCCCGGCGAGCACGCCAATGGTGCGTTTGCGCACGGCCCCGCTTTCATCGCGCCGGAAGGCCGACCAGAGGCCGGAGGTTGGCTGCACCAGGATCCGCGCCGGGATGGCGATGAGATTCACCAGGGCGGCAATCCCGGCAAAGACCAGGGGATCAAGGCCCAGAAGATCCGGGCTGACCAGCGAGACAAAGACCGGCAGCACCGAGATGACAGCGGCGAGGATCAACAGCCGCACCGACCAGGCGCTGGTGAGGGTGGTTTTCCAATTGGGGGTGAGTTTCATGGGGATCTCCATGGCAATAGAGCCCGCAGGCGGGCTTGGGTTGGTTTCAGAATGTTGGGGGATCAGCGGATCGGCAGGCGCTCCATGCGCTCAAGCCGGTTGTCGATCTTGTTCAGGGTGGAGAGGATTAGCGACAGGCGCTCATCCTGACGGGCGAGCGCCGTCTCATTGGCCCGCACCCGCGAGGTCAGCGCTGCTTGGCGCGCCTCAGAGGCGGTGAGATCCACCCGCAGCCCGTTGATGGTCTGCGAGAGGGCAGCGGTTTCCCCGCGCAAGGTGGCCACCTGAATGCCCACCCAGAGCCCTGCGCCAACCAGACCGCAGGCCACGGTCCAAGCGAGGGATTTGTTTAAGGTGATCCCACGGTCACTGTTTTCAATCATGGTCATTGTGCGGGCTCAGCTGTCCAATGCCGCAGCGAATGCGGTCTCAAGATCAAAATCCGCAGGATCACTGAAGGCTGCGATCTGTGTTGCTACGGCGGCCTCGGCGGCAAAGCAGGCCTGGACATGCCGCACCACAGCCTGCGCCGCAGCTTCGATTTCCGACTGCGTCAACGCGACAAAACCAGCCGGTGTTTTCCAAGCCACCGGTGCCGTGATCATGCCCTGTTGCAACGCGCTGACCGCGCCGGAGAGCGCAAGCCGCGTGGTCTCATCACCGGGGATCTGGAGGCCACCGGGTAAGGTCGCACCGGCAACTGAGTGTTCCCAGCGCAGGCGGGCGAGACGGGCAAGCGCCTCTGGCCGCACTAGCGCAAATGCTCGATCGCCAAGAGCGCACAGGTAAAATCCTAGACTATCTTCTCAGCCTACCGCCTTGGCCTGATGCCTACCTACCAGACACCGCTCCAACCGATGGCAAGCTAGGTTCGAATGAGGACATGCCAGCGGCGCCCGAACAAGATCCGGGTTTGCCACTGGTCTGGGGGCGACACGGGTTTGCCTTCTTTGCCAACAGTGTGAGCCGCGACCCCGTAACAGAGGCAGCGCTAGGTCATGTTGACAAATGGCGCACCCAGAGCCGGATGGATGTGATGTCGATGAACCCGAGGTAACTTTCTGCAGTTTTGTCATACCGGGTAGCAACGCGGCGGGCGTTCTTGAGCTTATTGAAACACCGTTCGACCAGGTTTCTCAATCGATACAGCCCATGATCCACGCCGACGCGCATCTTGCGGGTCTTTCGCATCGGAATTTGGGTCAGGATATCACGTTCATTCATGTTTTTCCGAATGCGATCAGCATCATAGCCCCGATCTGCCAGTAGCACTTTCGGCTCAGGCAGATTATCAGACATGACGAGATCAAAACCAAGGTAGTCCGAAGTTTGCCCCGGTGTGATGTCTGTTCTCATGGGCAACCCGTGCGCGTTGACGCGGAGGTGGATCTTGGTCGTGAAGCCACCTCTTGAACGGCCAAAACCCTGTCTCGGAGTCCCCCTTTTGCGCCCGCTGCTTGATGATGCGCGCGAATAACAGTGCTGTCGATCATTTGGAGAGCGTTTGGAACGGCCCCGCTTTGGTTCAAGGCTTCGAGTATGTCCTCCCACAGCCCAGCCAACGTCCAGCGCCGGAATTGGCGGTAAACACTGGACCATTTGCCAAACTCTTCGGGCAAATCTCGCCAAGGTGATCCGGTGCGTGCAATCCAGAATATCCCATCCAGTACAAGGCGATGGTTGGTAGGCTTGCGCCCATTCCGGGCTCGGATCGCAAGAATGAAGTATTCAAACAGCGACCACTCGTCGTCGCTCATCAGGTTTCGGGGCAAGCTGATCTCCATAGCAGATACCAGCTTGAATCACGTCGAAGCCCCAGTGTGAATCCCTTTTGTCAACATGTCCTAGGCGAAGCGGAGACACTATTTGCCATAGATGTTCTAGCGTACCATCGACTTGTGGAAGTCCACACGAATTTTACCGACCTAAGTAGCCATATTGATGGTTCGATGTCGGCTTGGATTGAGGGCGTCAACGTGACAAGTTTGGGCGCGCACTTTTCGATGGCTTGTCTTGACCAGAGTTGAAAGTCACCCATGCAGTTCTCAGATTTCTCCGGAACACGCATACCTTTGCACCGTAAGATTTCAAAAGTCGATGTTAGGTGATATTTCATGCGCTGCCGCAAAGTCCGGTTAGGGCTGACACCTGCTATTCACCGAGTGGGATTTCAAAGTCCGCTTTCGCGGCATAGCCCATTTCGGCTGCTGATCAGACTGTTCTGACAGGTTTATGAAAGTACTGGGCTGGAAGCTCCTATCAAAATGGATGATCGCTGCCCTGCATGGTGGCGGAGCAATCACTCTGGTTTGTGTGACGCTCTCGGGCGTCGGTTGCGGGCAAGGCCTGGAAGGGGCATGTGGAAGGTCAATCTCAACTCCTGTATCGGCATGATATGGTTTCCCAGCTGCCCCTTACCGTCACACCGCTCCCCCGCGAGACACTTCCCTCGTTCTTTGCTCGGCTCGCTGCCGCGAACGGCACCGACGCCATCAGCTTCGCGATGGATATGGGGGGCAGCCTGAAGCGCGTGATTCATCAGGATGCGGAAATGGTCAAATTGGTGGGCCAACTCGCGGGGATCACTGATGAGGAGATGACGACACTCCTGTCGTGGACGGGGGAGCCTCTGGGCGATGTTCGGATGCAGTATCGCGGAGAGGTGTTTGTCTCACGCGCGGTCAGGAATCCCGTGGTGCGTGGCTGCTTGAGGTGTCTTGCAGAGCAAGCAGCCGCGCCCGGTGTTCCCCTCGCGAACATGGCCATGCAAGGGCATTGGCTGTGCCGTGGCGTCGACATCTGCATAACTCATCAGCAGCCTCTTGTCCCGCTCTGGACAGAAGGCAATCCCGTACGTCGTGAAGACATGGGCGCACACCTGCGCCCACTGTTGCCAGACCTGACATCAATGACAGCAAAGACTGAGTGCGTCGCGGTCAGCGCCTACGATGCCTGGCTCGACAAGCGACTATCCGAGAACCAAGATCTGACATGGCTGCGGACCCAGACCAGCTTCGCGGGCATGACCATGTGTCTGGCGCTCGGCGAAGATATTCTCCGGCATCAAAGTCTGACCCCCAATGACCGCGCGGCCAAGGCAGCCGGATTCGGTGTCATCAGCTCCGGGCCGGACGCAATACGCGCCACGGTGCGCAGTCTTCTCCGCAGGGACGACGGCACGCTCACAATCTCAAAGTCCCCCCTGAAGAGCCTATCTTACACACTTGTCGAGGCCTACCCGGACAGCATGAAATTCGACGACTTCCGGCAAATCATTCGTGATGAACTGATGACCTTCTGGCCCATCGCGCCGGGAGACACACTCCTAGGGCAAGTGGTGGAGACGCGCCGCTTCCATACCATCGCCAGTGCTGCTGAAGAGACAGGACTGCACAAAGGGCTGCTTCAGGACATACTGACCGCTGAGGGCGTCTTCGACCCGACACAATGTCAGCAGACGCCCCCCCGGACCTTCGACGCAGAGGCCTACGCGGCCTTCCTTGCGGAAATCCCGCATCTCGTTCTCGGGTCCGACATAATGACGGAACTCGGCGCGACCGAAACGGAGTTCGAAGCACTTTGTGCAGAGGGCGTGCTGCGACCCTACCTCAAGACTGCAAAGGTCCTGAACAGGTGGCGGCGGGCTGATGCCACTGCATTGCGCGAAACGCTGACGTCGCGCCTCAGAAAGAAACAGGTCTCGCGGAGCGCCGACACACTCCTGATGACCAGGCGCGCGCTTGGGGTGCGGCTCACCGCGCTGATCGCAGCCATTCAGGACGGGCGACTGGCCGCCTTCCGCCACGATGATCAGGAAGGTTTTCATGCGATCAGGGTCGATCGAATGGACGTCGAGGCACTGATCAAGACCTTGCCGCCAGACGTGCTCATCGATCGGCCTGAGACCAAGGTGATCAGTGCCAGCGTCTTCGGAAAGCAGATCGGTCTGGTTGAACCGAAATACATGGTGCGGCTTGTCGCGACAGGTCACAGTCCGGGCACGGAGATCACGAACTCGGTCACGAAGCGCAAGCAGTGGTCACTTGCGGAAGATGACATTGCTGCCTTCCACAAGCGATTCACGACAACGGCGCTGCTCGCGAGGAAGGCAGGCGTTCACCGTCGGACGATCACCAGCCAAGTCCAGCACCATGGCACGCCGCCATTTTCCGCTGGCGACGAGGTCTTCGAGGGCATCTACCTGCTCTCAGATGTTCGAGAAATAATGAAAACCAATTGAAATCAACGAAATAGGGCTCGTGCGCCAAAACTCTGGACAAGCGAAAAACGTGCTTGACAGCCCTTGCGCAGGCTTATGCTGTCGTTTGCGCATTCATATGCTTTCTCTGACTTTAATGGCAGGTTTGGTGACCCCGGCAGGATTCGAACCTGCAACCTGCCCCTTAGGAGGGGGTTCAACTCACTGATAATTAATGTTTTATTTCAACACCATAGAGGGGAAGTGAATTTCAATTGCACTGATATTGCACTATCGTTACTTTCTTGCGGTGCTCTCCCCCCTTAACAGGCTACCGACTAACTCACATAGATACCCCCCGCGAAGAGCCTGCAACCGGATCATTCATCTCTGAACGGGAAGCCAACTAACCCAAGAGCATTCCATAGTTCAGATCTGAGGCTGTTTGTTGCGAGATCATCGCTAGTGAACGGTGACCAACCATAGAACGCTGTTGCCTTCAAACGCTGAAGAACATCATGTTCATCTTCGACGATATTTCCGCGGGCGATAAATACATACTGATCAATATCATCCAAATTAGCCTTGAACTTTTCAGCAAGCGCCGGTGCTAGAATGGTATCTTTAGTTCCAAACGTGGGGGCGTCTACTTCGGACACGCGCAAGTGCCCTACGCTCGACAGATCCGCTCCGGCCACTGACATACCTCTTAGTTCCCTAGCCTGTGTGATAGAACCTCGCCGCGGATCGCTGCGCCCGAGCGTTGCGTGGTCTAGGAGAGCTCCACAAAGATCCGCGCTGAAAAAATCAGCGAAATTCAACAACGCGCCTTGGAGCCTAGCCCCTCTAAGACTAGCGTTTCTAAAGTTTGCAGCTTCGAGTCTGCACCCAGAAAGTTGAGCGCCATCGAAACACCCATTCGCGAAATTCGCCCACGAAAGATCTGACCGCCGTAGATCAAGACGGAACCGCTTGGAGTGCTCTAGAGCAACAAGTTTTGCACTTCGTCTCCCGACTACATCCAGTGCTGCTTGTATATCTGTACGTGGGGACTTGGGTTCAATCGGTTCAACAGTGGGGGACAAGTTCGCCACAGGAGAATTCTCTCGAATGTATGCAGTGAGGATTTCCATGATCCGGATATGATCTCTGGGGCTATCCTGACATATACGCTCTAGAGCATAGATTGCCCCCACCCGCACTTCAATGTTCGGGGCGGTCTCAGAGAAAACGGTCCAATCTCCGTAAGAGGCAATTGCAGCACCGTCGTCCAGCTTTAAAGGTGTAGACTGCCATTCTATCTCTGTCCTCTCTTCCTGCCAAGTTTCGATCACAATATGAAGGCCTTCAAATTCTTCGCACCCAGTCTCCGGGTGATTCAAGGAGGTTTGATCCCAATATCTTGCGCGCTCGATGCTTCTGGGTTTCATCTCGAATGTATCTGGATTGTCAACCAATTGGGTAATCGTTTCGGATTCCCCTACATATATTTTTATGGGACGTCCGATCCTATCAGCCGTTTTCTCAACCCCCAAGCCAGAAACTGCCTTATTGATTTGATCAGTGATATGACTTTGTTCGCCGATATCGGCTTGCTTCTGAGCCACTGCTGCACGCCAAACTACAAAAGGTGCACCTAGAACAGCGACTACCGCTAACCCAATATTTCGGATTGCTTCATGCTCGGACGAATTCAAAAGAACTATGCTCAGAAATTGAATAAGGGTGGCAACTCCCGCAACCACAAGTGCCATTGCCAAAAGACCCAAGCACACACCCACTATAGGGCCAAACCAAGCGGCGTTCTCAAAGCTAGGTAAACGCTCCAAGCCGATCCAATCTAGAAACCTAGATTCGACAACGCCCAGCGATTTTTTCGACCTGCAGGGAAGTTTATAGGGGTGTTTCAATTTTGGCCTCCTTAAAATCTACAGTACGCGGCGGCAATAATGGAAACGTTGGCTTCATACTAGAACTTTATCAGCTGATCGAGAACTACTGTGTATTACTACCCCTACCAATTCAAATTTTCAAACTACACGCGCAATCACAGCCAGCCGTTCCCTTTGAAATGCGTTTTCAAAAGGGAATTTCATCAAAATCAACATTAAGATCAAAGGTAAAAGGGTGCGTTCCTTCTGCTGTCGCCACATCAATAAGAAGATTACCTTTAGCTCTATATTTTTCCCTCTTCTCGGACCCTGACCATTTCGTCCAAAAAGTTTTCTTGAAAATGACCTCAGCTTGACTGAGCGCCCCCGGAGCAATCCGAGAGTTTGGCGCTGGCACAAAAAACCTCGCAACACCGTCACTTAGCTTTTCCGATACGCACTCTTTTCCATCCGATAATAAAGTCCAACTATCACTTGCAGTAATAGAGATACTGTCAATTTCCGGACTTCTAAATTTAGCCACATTCTTCAAAACTATCTTGAGTTCAAATTCTCCTTCATGCCAATACTCGGTAACATCTAGCGTTCCAGTAGAAGCCGTGATAGTGGCCGTTATCGTTTCACGCCGTTCTTTCTCCAGTTCACCCTTCATCCATTGCAAGCGAGGAAGTAATTGCTCTTTCAAGCCTCCAATCTTGCCTCCATAGACAATATGGAAGTGATGTTGTAGATCGAATGGAATATCTTCCGAGTTTTGTGTCAAAAGAGCACAAGGCTTACCTTTCGCGTGAGCATAACCGACTTCGTAGAACACATTTGGGTTTTTCCCGGTCATATCAGCAATAATAAAATCTGCATTCTCAATCTGACGATATATTCTCCCCAGCATTGTTTCAGAATAGAATTGCTCATCGACGCGCTCTGCAACGATTGAAAGCTCGGCGCACGCTTGTTTAATGCCATATCGGTATATATCATCGAAACTATCGTGAAACGGCATCAATACGAATGCGAAAGGTTTAATTTCTTCCATTTTCCTAGGCTCCCTCGAGCTACTCTCTTTCGTTACAATTATCTGAAGCGGCTTGGTTATCACCGACTGTGCATCTTGGACGTTTATTTGATGTAAGCACCCTACTTACCGTCGCGCGATGAGCGCTTACCATTTTTTGACAGACATAAGTTGCGTTACCCAGTTCCGACAATACAGATCCAGTTCGCCGAGTTTGCAACGGATGTAAGGTGATGAGTCTTGTTGGCCTTATTGCGAGCATTGGCACCACGAACAGCAGCCCCCCTTTCTGTAACAGATACAGTCACCGCGACAAGTTGAACCCCTTGCTCTAAGCCTTGTCACGACCCCGGATCACTACCTTTACGTCTGCTTCGATCAGCGCCGTTGGGGAACGTTACCTTTGCTACGTCGCGTGTGTGCCATTCAAAGCTATTGAGGCGCTATAAGCAGAGGAGCGGTTGACCCTTCCCATACGCCCATCAACTACCTTGTTGCAGTAGTCTGCTGGGTGCACAGCCCTAATTTCCTAGCGTTAGTCTCTAAACCATCAGCCCTTCAGCAGAGCTCCCGCTCGCATTCAGATCTCAACCTATCTACCATTCGAAAATTTTTCTGCTAAAAGCTTCTCAGACAAAACTCCTAAAGGACTATTTTATGAAGGTTTTTATCAGCTGGAGCGGTCCACGCAGCAAGGACATGGCGAACGCACTCAGAGACTGGCTGCCGATGGTTCTTCAGTATGTCCAGCCTTTCGTTTCCGATAAAGATATCTCAGCCGGCGACAGGTGGGCTCAGACGATCGCGTCAGAATTGGAGGCTGCCAACTTCGGGATAATTTGTATCACGCCAGAAAACTTAGCCTCCGAGTGGGTTTTGTTCGAATCCGGCGCTCTGGCGAAATCCATGCTGGATGGAAAAGTCATCCCGCTTCTATTTGGTCTTGAAATGAGCGATTTAAGTGGACCGCTGAAGCAGTTCCAAGCACAAAAAGTCGAAATGCTGGGCATAATGGAAGTTGCGAAGGCAATTAATAACGTCGCAGAAAGTAAGGCAGACGACAAGATCATTGATAGAACCGTTCCTGCTCTTTGGCCCCAACTTGAAGCTGCCTTAAGGGAGATTCCGGAAATCGCTCCCGCTGAGAAGCACAGAAGACCTCAGAACGAGATTCTTGAGGAAATTGTGACAGATGTTCGAGGTTTAAACGCTAGGCTGAGTCGTTTAGGTGAAGAGGTCGCCGAAAAAGAGAGTATTAGCCGGCCTCGCAAACGACGCGTTCACCCGAAAATGATACACGAACTTGCCATGGTATGCAGCGATACTGAAGATATGCAGGCAAGTTTGTTGGTGCTATCTGGTTTTCTACGTGATGATTTCCCATGGCTTTCCGAAGTACTGACAGAATACTATCGTGAACTTCGTGTTTCAAGCACCGAAGGGAAAATTAAAATCTTACACAGGTTACAATCAGTAGTTAGCCAAATTACGCACTTCCCAATGATGCGCGAGATCTCGTCAGCTTCGAAAGACTCGAATATGATGATCGAGGAAGTCCCTATGATATTGGAAGTCCTTATCGATAGATTGATGGATCGTATTAAAATGAAACGAGCTCCCCTTAGTTCTCGTGTTGCACGTAACACTAGCTCACGTTTCGTGGGTTTTGATGAGCGCAATGACGATCCTGATTGAAACATATGAACTTGGCACGGAATTTTCAGAAAACTACAAAATTTGTCCTTGTTGAGCTCGTGTCGTGAAACGCCCGCTGTGCAGAGAAGTACTAATACAACAAAATTGAGGTGGCGGACTATGGGAAGCATGTGTTTCTCGTGGCTGTCAGTCATGCACTAACTTTCAAATTGGACCACTCAAGTTGGGCTGATCACAGTCACTTTCGCAGTCTTCCTCAACTGGATCAAAGATGTCCCGCACCTTTGATCCAGTAGCACCACTCGTTTCATCAGTGTTGCGGGTAGGTTGGGGACCATCAACTGGTTCGAGCCCCAGCGCCCGGCCGAGATCCTCAAACATAATGCGAGCATTAACTGCACGATCACATTGCCAGACACCAGCGCGCCAAATCGCCCGCGCAACGGTGCGCAACTTTCGGCCCTCATGCACAGCGTTAAGGACTGTGTCCATCGTTGCCCCAAACATGGCTTCGCACCGGCTCTGAGCTGATTTCATCACGAGCTCTTTTGCCTTTGCTTCGCTTTCGATATTGCGCCCGATCACGTGGGGCGCACCGGGCAGGTATGACATCGCAAACCAGCCATGTTCTTTTTCGCGTTCTATCTTACCAATCACCGTACAGCCCAGAAATAGGCGCGGGCCTAACCAAACCGCCCCGCTCATTCTTCTAGCGCCGCGACAGCGTTTATGAGGTGTGCGGGGTGTTTGGCTTCTCTCGCGTCGTCTAGCACCGAAGTAAATTGGCCTATTTCTTTTGCGATCATGCAGGCACGGCGAACCTTTGAGAGTTCTGGCCCATTCTCAGCCATAGCTACGGCAAGTGCCGCCCCGATTTCTGGAAGTTCGTTGCTGGGGTCTTTGAGATTGTCGACGTTGGTTTCTGCCTCAGTATCCGCAGTGTGGGTCATGAGTTCGCCTTTTGGGTGAAATTATTGAATAAAGGTGATGTCCAACCATGGTTGGCTGGCCGGACAGCTGGCAGGGGTTGTATCAAGTTTGACGCAGGCTGCGCAAAGGAGAGGTTTCGAGCGGGTCAAGCCACCCTGCGTGCCTGAAATCCCAACCGTGTTGCAGTAAGCGCCCGGCTAGATCATCGGGCGCAATCTTGCGATAGATGTTGGCGACATCTGCGCTAGACCATCCACCCAAGTCTAGCAGCGCGCCAAAATCTCGGTTTTGGGCGTAATGCCAAGTTGCCCATGTGTGTCGAATGGTGTGTGGGGTCACTTTGTCAGGACCAGTGCTATCCAGACCGGCGGCGTCTCGTGCCCGGTTGAAGGCGGTCTTGATGGATGCGCCATCCCGCTTGCCGTTTGCGAGAATGCGCCCTGTCTCATACCTTTTACCGTGATCCGTGGTGAAGATACTGCCGATTGTTGGCAGCTCGCGGACCTGCATCATGCGAGCTGCGCGGGCAGGAAAACGAACCATGCGCGGTTGCCCGTTCTTGGTCTTGTTCAGCATGGCTTGACCCGTTGAGAGATAAAGCGTTGAGGCTTGCAAATTGAGCGTCTCGCTCACCCTCGCGCCGGTCCCGATCATGAAACCAACAATTTGCGTGAGGTGCGGCGTCATTTCCTTCGCCAGCACCTCAAATTCCTCGGGGGTGAGCCATCGCGTCTTTTGGGTTGTTACCTTTCGGCGGCGCAATTTGACCGGCGTGCAAAGGCCATCCTCTGCCGCCATAGCAAGGATAGCAGAGATTGGGGTGATGAGCTGCCGATTAACTGTTGCAGGCTGCGCTGTTGGATAGAGCCTTTCCGCCGCTGTGCTGACGGTCGCGTTGTCGATCTCACTGAGCTTGGTATTGGGTCCGAAGTGCCTGAGTATCGGGGCGAGGAATCGCGCCTCTCCCCCTGCGTTCATGTAGTTCAGCGCTGCCTCTGCAAAGGTTACGGTCGCTTTGCGCCCAAGCGATGCACGTTCGAGCAATTGGGCTTCCGTCCTGATCCTGATGTTTTCCGCCGCTTGCCGGTCGCTTGTGTGAGTGCTTGCATAAACTTTTGTTCCGGCAACGCTGCCCCTGAGGTAGTAATTGCCGGTGCCGTTCCGCTGGATGAGTTTGAGGGGCATGTCTTAATTCCTTCAAAAAATGCCGCGGCGAGGTCGTCGCGCCGGTACAGGATGCGGGTTTTTCCAGATACTTTGAGCCACGAAAGCCGCCCTGTTTTTCGGGCGTGATCTAGGCCGCTCCTGCTGGTGTGGATGCCTTGGCTTTTCAGCCACTCAAGCGCTTGCTCAGTGTTGAGGTTCTCGGCTGCTTGCAATGTGTCCAGCTTTCCCATTTCAACCTCCTGCTAAAGTGTGAGAGCCGGAAACGCGCAGGCTCAGGTTTGAAGCAGTGCCTGCGCCTGATCCGTTAACTAAGTGCAGTAAGGGTTCAGCCTCGTAGATCGCCTCGCCCACTGCGCGTACGGTGCAAATGTCAGTCATGAAATTGTGCCTCAACTTGGGTTTTTCGCATCTTTCATAATCTGTAGTCACACTATAAGGTGTGTGTCAACATTAATGGTCTTCTCAAACTGCATGTTTTTAGGGCATGTGCGGCTTGACGCGGCTGAGCGTCGGCCTTATCCGAATGATGCGAATATCATAGAAAAAGGTTGAGGGCGTAAATAAATGTTTAACTCAAGCGAGCAACAGGGGGCTCAGGGTGCCGCGCCAGATCAGCGTATTGAGAGAGAGATTTTTGGGGGCCTCGCCCCGCTCGTGGCTGAGATGAATGAAAGTGAGCTATTGGCTCTCGCTGAGCGCGCCGAGGCACATGTCGGCAGCACGCAAGTTAGCACTTCCAACAAGCATAAATAAAATACGGGCAGCGCGATACGCTGCCCGTCAATGAAATAACCTAAAAGGGCTCGGGGCGATTATTCTCGCCCCGTTTCTTTTGCAATAAATGCCTCAAGCTCGTCCTCGCTCATGCGTTCAAGTGCTTTCATCAGACGAATACGAGCTGGGGTAATCTGGCGTTCAGTGGTGATCAACGCCAGCGGAATGCCTAGAACGTCACAAACGGCTTGCATGTTGGCAAAGCTAATCATGGTTTCGCCGCGCATGTACTTGCCAAGGACATTGACGCTCAGGCCCGCTTTCAACGAGATCTCTGAGGCGCTAAGGTCGCTCAGCGCGACAGCGATTTTCATGTTTGTGCGCGCATTCTGAATTTTCCGGTCGGTTTCCGGGTTCATGGTTGGTTTCCCAATTTTCTTTTATCAGTTGCTTATCATTGGCGGTCAGACCGCATCACTGCGCCTAACACTATAAGGGGATACACGCAACAGTAAGTATGGAAATCCTCAGATTAGGTTAAATTCGTCCCTTGATTTAACCTTATAAGGTGATATGCATCTGTTTGTGTTTTAAACAGAGGACGAACAACATGAGTAAGCGAGATCGCGCCGCTCAAACGCCACACACGGATGCCTTTCGTGCGTGGTTAGGGGTGGCAATCAAAGAAACTGGCTCTGCACCTGCAACGGTTGCGCGCGCCATCGGGGCAAGTGTCAATTCGGTCGGCGCATTCCTGAATGACCCTAATCGCGACATCACACTTTCACGCGCAGCCAACCTTGAGCGCCATTTGCGCGCCAGTGCACAAACTCAGGGGAAGACCTTGCCTGCAATCCGCGAAATGATGAGTGCGGCGGGGGCACGTCATGCCTGAGATCAAGGTTCAGCTCAGTGAGCGCGAGCGCCGCGATGTCGCCACTCTGGCGCGTATCGAAACAGGCCGCACCGATGGCTTGCCGCCCGTCACGATTGAGGAAATGGCTTCTGCACTCTTGCAGGCGCATTTGATCCTCATCAGGGATTGCGGTGGCATTCTTCCCGGCAAAGCTCCGCGTATTAAGGGGCGCGGCGGCGTCACTCTATCAGGGGGTGCCAATGCTTCATCATAAGAGGGAAGCTCGCACGCATCCGCCATGTAGCCTACTGGTCTTTGCGATTAGTACCGCACTTGCCAATGCCTTTGTTGTGAGAGCGACCTGATGGCGGGCTCACTCAATAAGGTCATGCTGATCGGTAATCTTGGACGCGATCCTGAGGTGCGTAGTTTTCAGAATGGCGGCAAGGTGTGCAACCTGCGTATCGCCACTTCTGATACGTGGAAAGACCGCAACACCGGGGAGCGCCGCGAGCGCACGGAATGGCATTCCGTCGCCATATTCAATGAGGCGCTTGTGCGGCTTTGCGAGCAATACTTGCGCAAGGGTGCAAAGGTCTACATTGAAGGTCGCCTTGAAACCCGCAAATGGCAGGATCAAAGCGGGCAGGATCGCTATTCTACTGAGGTCACGTTGCGCCCCTTTGCCGGTGAGATCAAATTTCTCAGCTCGCGTGACGGTGGCTCGCGTGGAGAAACTGGCGGGTCCGGTGGCGGGTCCGGTGGCGGTTACGATGGCAGTGCAGGTACCAACTATGGCGGCGGCTTTGGTGGCGGCGCTGGCGGTAGTTCCAACAACAACATTGATGACGATGAAATCCCGTTCTGATGGGTGAAGGCCGGGCGTGATAGCTTGCGCCCGGCCTTCACCTTTTTTCTACATATTCTCCCTGAGGTTTCCCGATGGCCCGCACCCCCGATCCCCGCATTGAGCGTGCAAAAACTCGCACCATGCTTGAGGTGCTTGATAAGCTCAAAGTTTCCGGCCTCACCGCCATTGGAGATGAGCGCGTTGGCCCCTGCCCTCGCCCCGGTTGCGGTGGCAGGGATCGGTTTTCCGCCAATGTACGCAAGGGGGTTTGGCGCTGTCGCATCTGCGATCCCAAAGGCGGCGATCCTCTAGCCTTGGTACAGCTCGCGCTTGGAACTGATTTTCTAGGTGCCGTGGAGTGGCTTGAGGGTGAGCGTGGCGTTGAGATTGATCCACAAGAAGTCGAACGCCGCCGCCGAGCCAAAGAAAGAGCAGATGCGAGGACTGAGGCTCAGGCTGCTCGCTATCGCGAATTTGCGCGGCGGCAGGCAGAAAAGATCTGGCGATCTGCATTGCCATTTTCTGGCTCGCCCGCTGCTGCATATCTTGCCGGGCGTCACGTTGATCTCAGCGGCTTACCGTATTCCTTCGCCTGCTTTCGCTATTTGCCCGTGCATCCATACATCAAGAAAATCGCAGATGCGCGGCGTGAGCTGTACCGTGGCCCCGCGTTGATCGCGGCGATCCAAGGTCCAGATGGGCGCTTTTCCGGCATCCACCAAACGTGGATCAACCCGGACGTGCCCGGCAAGAAAGCTGAGATCGTTGATCCGAACACCGGCGATAATCACCCTGCAAAGATGGTGCTTGGCAGCAAAAAGGGCGGCGCAATTCGCCTCACTGGAACCGCCTGCACAAGTGTCCTGGTTATGGGTGAAGGTATTGAAACAACCGGCACCGCGCTTGTTGCGGACGCCGTTGCGGGTGCCTCCTATTGGGCTGGGATTGATCTTGGCAACATGTCGGGCAAGCAACTTGGCAGAAACTCCGGCGTTCCTGACCTTTCCGATTTGCGGGCCTTCCTGCCGCCCGCCTGCGTCGATCACCTGATTTACATCGAAGATGGTGACAGCGCCCCGAAACCGACACGCGCCAAGCTCACGGCAGGCTTGCGGCGCGCAATGAATGCCAACCCCTCCCTGCGCGCGCATATCGCGCGAGCCGGTGACGGTGTTGATCTGAATGATCTGCTCAAGGACCAAGACTAATGATGAACTATGAGCCGGTGAGCCGCGCCTTTGAGCGCGCTGATGAGATCTTTCCCGCTGATGCAGATGCAGGCCGCTCGTCCACCGATCCCCGCACCCCCAATGGCACCAGCACCCCTGATGAGGTTGATCCCGCAGAGGCTCTTGCGCAGGAATGCGCGCTTTATCCTTTAAACGACTACGGCAACGGCAGGCGCTTCACTGCATACTTTGGCGAAAACATCCTGTTTATCCCCCGCGTCGGCTGGTTTGTCTGGGATGGCCGTTGCTGGGCTCAAGATGATGATCAGCTTGAGGTGCGCCGCGTGGCTCAGAGAGTTTCAGCCAAAATCACCGCAGAGGCCGAATTTATTCGTCTTGAAGATTGGGAAGCCGCCCAAGTGGCGGAGGCAGAATTCGCAAGAGACGCCGCCGCAGAAATCAGAGGAACCCCGGCACGCCAGCGAACTGACGAACAAAAAGCTCGTCTCAAGGATTTCGATCATCAGATTGAGCGAGCCGATGAGTTGAAAAAGAAACTCACCACTATGCGCAAGGGTCACCATTCACACGCGAAATCGGCAGGTAACACCAACCCTATCAATAACATGATGCGCGAGGCACAGGTTGATGTTTACAAGCCCCTGCGCGCCCTCAATGCTAATAAGATCATGTTCAACACAGAAAATTGCGTTGTCTACTTTGAAGAGGTTGAGAAACACCCTGTCACCGGCAAGCGGGCGTACTCGCTCAAGCGACGTGATCATGCAAGAAACCTGTATCTCTCCAAGATGATGCAGACGGAATATGACCCCGAGGCGGATTGCCCTGAGTTCATGCACTTCTTGCGCACCATCCTACCCGATCCCGAAATCAGGGCCTTTATTCAGCGCTGGTTTGGCTACTCGATCACTGGTCTCACCACTGAGCAAAAGCTGGCTTTCCTGTACGGATCGGGCCGCAACGGCAAATCAACGCTCTTGGAGCTGATCGCCCGCATCATGGGTGCCTACGCGGCATCGGTTCCGATTGAGAGCCTGAGCGGCACTGAGCAACGCAAAGGTAGCGATGCAACGCCGGATTTGGTGCGTCTGCCGGGTGCGCGTTTGGTACGCGCCTCTGAGCCTGAGCGTGGCACAAAGATGCGCGAGGCGCTTATCAAGCAACTCACCGGCGGTGCGGATATTCTGGTGCGTCGCATGATGCAGGAATTTGTTGAGGTAACGCCTGAGTTTTCGTTGACCATTGATGGCAACTACAAGCCAGAGATCCGGGGCACCGACAACGGCATCTGGCGGCGCGTGCTGTTGGTGCCGTTCTTGGTATCTATCCCTGATGAGGATGTTGACCCACTCTTGCCTCAAAAGCTCTGGGATGAGCGCACGGGCATTTTCAACTGGCTCTTGGATGGCTGCAAGGCATGGCTTGAGGGCGGGCTGATGGTGCCGCAGTCGGTGTTGGACGCAACAAAGGAATATCGCGAGGAAAGCGATCCGATCCTTGAGTTCATCCAGACCTGTTGCGAGGTGACGGGCGAGCACTCAGATTTCACCCGCGCAAAGGAATTGAACGAGGCTTTCCAGTGGTGGCAGGTCAACAGCGGCTCGAGCGATGCTTGGGGTACGCGCACAATCTTCAAGCACCTCAAGGATAAGACCGAGTTTTTCAAGAATGCTGAGGGGCGCTCCTTCCGGCATGACAGGAGCAACCACACCGGTTGGCGCGGCATTCGCCTGACTGATGAGTTTAAGCGCCGCCGTGAGGATGGTGAGGCTGATGCCAAGTATAGTAACCCATCGTCATCCGATCCTTTTTAATTGTGTATAACCTTATTGTGTGATTATCTCCTGATTAGGAGGTGATTTGAAGCGAATCGGGCGCTTGACAAAAAACGGATGCGCGGGCACCCTGCCCCAGCAAGTCGAAAAAGGGCTTGCCGGGATTGGCCTCCCGCTCAACCGTAGGCGCTTGATAACCCGCGCCATCTGTCGCGGGTTTTTTATGGTCAGGCGTATGGGGGCACCTTCGGGTGCGCCGTTCCTACGGGCGGTAAGGCCAACCCTGTGCGTCTGGCCACCAGAGATTGGTCTCTCTCGTGGCTGGTATTGAAACCAACCGTAGGAGGGGCATTCATGTCTCACAAAATCCACGCTCTAAATCCGTCTGACAGTGGGGTTGACGCTGCTGAGCTTGCCGGGCTTGCGCTCGCCATGCGCATCGTCGTCACAGACTACCTTTCAGATCGCCACCTATCGAAATGCAACGCGCTGGACGCGCTTGCCTCAATTCTGCACGCGCGCACAGAGGCGCATGTGCAGGTCATCACATCGAAAGGGAAGTTCTAATGCTAGATTTGACCGTACAGGATTTTAACGGCGAGCCGCGTATGCGCGATGTCGACATTGCAGAAGCGCTTGGGTTCGAGCAATCAATGCACATTGGTGAAATGATCTCGCAGTGCGCGGACCGGCTCGTGGGATTGGGGGAAATGGTTTGTCGCGAGTTACGACAAACCTCTCTTGGAGGCAGGCCCGGCAAGGAGTACTGGCTCAACGAGCATCAAGCATTCTACCTTTGCACACAAACTGAGACGGAACGTGCAATTGAGGTGATGCAACGGATCGTAAACGTGTTTGTTGCATGGCGGCATGAGCGGCTTGGCGAGCACGCACAACCGCAGCCCTCAGATATTTTTGAGGCTACGTCTGACACCCATACACAATTGGCTCTCATAAGTGAGGCACGTTTGCTGTTTGGGCATGTGGCAGGAAGAATGATGTGGCGCTCAGTGGGTTTCCCCGATTTGCCTGTCGAGCCCACTGAACAAACGCGCGCCAGTTCAGCCGAAACGGCAACGCAAGGGGACGAAGTATTGAGTTTTCTGCATGAGCATTTTGTTTTTACTGGAAAAAACAGTGATTTCATCCGCTCCAAAACCATCTATGAGGTCTATTCTGCCTTCATGGATGGGGAACCATCGCTTGCCCCTCGTGCCCTCGCCATCCGTTTGCATGAGCTTGCAAAGGGCTACCGTTGCCCGTCCAGCGGTGCGCGCTTCTGGCCTGCGAAGAGCAACCACACGGGTTATCGTGGCCTGCGATTGATCACCTAACTGTGAAATATCAACAATAGTCGCTACACTCTTGGCAAACTTACCGGGCAATCTTGATAAGAGTGCCCGGTAACGATGGTTGTTCACAACAACGCGCTCAAAGGTCTCCTGAGGGAGACATTGCGGTCATTCGCTGTTTAGGGTTAGCGAGAGCGCGCCTTCAATTCCGCTCAGCTTGCTCAAACAACGCCATACCCCGCTTCATGGAGAGCAAAGCACAGCAAGATTCATCCCGTAGGGAACTCTGCAACAACTAGCAATCTCAATTTAACTCTCTACTCGTCAATAATCCCAACAAGGATCATACGCTTAGGCTCTTTTGCTCGATCTCTAACATAGTAGACCTGAACAAATGTCTGCGTTTTTCTCATCTCTACCACAATTCTTTCACGCAGACGCTCTTTCACGTCCGTCGGAACATTGAAGGTAATAAGGTCTCGTGACGTAGAAAGGCGCAACTTTCCCCATCCAGTTTCCTTATTGTATTGGACAATATCAACTCTGATAGCCGTAATCTGATCATCCACTTTTGAGATGATGATTTCTTCAGCCATTTCCCTATCCAAATAAAGGAAACGGTGCGACGTTCCCGGAAGAGTCTCGTCAAAAATCTCAAGCGTGTCGGCGGATCGACGGAGTGCGGTTGCCATCTCTCCAACCAGAGGAGCCGCCATAGCTAGAAGCTTTTCCTGCCGTACGTCGTCAATCTTGCTTATCTGATCTTCTCGAGCGCCCAACAGACGCTCGCGTTCAAGTTCAGCAATGCGTCTCTCTAAGTGTTTGGTGTTCTGATCATGAGCTTCAGATAAATCTCGCTGCTGTTGTTCAATGATCCTAAGCGCTTGCTGAACAGTAGCAGTATCGTTGTCGCTTACTCGCCCGAATTGCTCAGCAATTACTGTCTGAGCATTGAGAGCATCGACAACTTCACTATTGCTGGTCTTTCCAAGAACACGCTCGAAGACATAAGACATGAGTGCGCCGACTGGCGTCGTCACAAAAGTCTCAGCCGCCGCCATCGCGAACGGCACCAAAATGGATATGTCAAATGAACCATCCTTATGGGTAGCCAATAGCGCATCTTTGTTCGTCTTATCAGTAATGCGCTTATTGAAGTTACCATGATGCTGAAATTGAATCAGCTTAGTGGTCAATCTTGCAGCAGCATACTGAAATCGTGCCGCTTCGTAGAAATTTAAATGGTGCTCGGCAGAGAGAGCACCTTCAAAATGAAATCTGATTTTCTCCAAAGAAATCTCCACAAAGCAAGCACTTGAAGAAACCCTTCGACAATTCCCGGCCAATGTCAACATCATGGATGCCCGGACACCAAACTTCTCAGTGCCGTGGATCAAATAAACATGTACGGCTTGAGAAGGTGCGACTACAGTCGAAGACCGAGTTCGTTCTGGGTTTGCGGGATATACCTATTGGTCAACTCACACGAGACCGTACTGCAACGACACTTTAGGCCGCCGCAAGACTTCTTGGTGCCCACTTCGCCGATACTGCTAGATGCATCATCGCTCACATCCGGCGTGCGCCTCAACTTATACCTCAAATACTGCCTGATTTATCCAAGCCATCTAACCGCGACATAAATTTGTTCGAAACCGATATTATCTGCTCCTCACGAGCTTTCTCACCTGAAAGGAGCGAGGTGCTTAGCAAAGCTGAATACGCCGATTGGCTACCCAGTAGCCTATCATGTAGATGATTAACTTGGGTTGTCGTCTTGGAGTACAGAGAAAAGAAAATTGCCGAAATACCTTCGGTAACCAAGCCAGCTACAGCACCTAAATATGAAGCCGACAATCCTTCAATATTATTAAGCTGAAAATAAATTCCATAACCAACAGAAACACAGATGATTATAAACCCAGCAATTGCTGAAAACATACAAATCTTAAAACTCTGCTGCGCATGCAAACGCGCCTCGGCAACAAACTCATCCATATTCGCGAAGCTTATTAAGTTCATTAGCTTAAATATATCTTCACCAGATGCATTCTCCAGCTTATTAAGTAAGTCCTTTTTTTCAGTTCGCGCCTCTGCTCTTTCCTCCTTACTAATTTTTATTAGCTCAGAAGTTAAACTAACCACATCGAAAAACATAATAGCTCCTTAGAACGCGAACATAGGGTAATCTATGGATTACAGTACCGCGCACCTTGAGGAAGTCTAGTTAAATGCAAGGCGGAGCCTAATCACATGCTCGCTATGCTCCGATCCTTTCCGCTTAAGGGCCGATGTTAAGCTCGCTTGCTGAGAAGTCTGCACCTCTCTTTTCTGGTGTGGCATTGAATTGTTGCAAAGCGGATTGATCCATTTACTTTAGTGTTCCTTCGATCTGCTCGAAGCCAACCATGAAGCTGCGCGCCGTATGGTCGGCTGTGGTTCTCGCTTGCATTCACAGTGTGGCGTGTGATCTCGCTATCTAATTGTTGAGCGCAATGTTCAACTCTCTCATCCATAGAACCCCAAACAATCGCGCCGCTGCACTCGTTCTGCCGCCGTGCTTTTTTCTTTGCTCTCCCTGCACCCCTCCGCCTCCTGCACCGACGAAAATCACATGGCTCAGGACGGCGGGCTAAGTGTAGAGGCATGGTCAGGCATTCGGGATATGAGGCGCAGATTTGCGGAGCGCTGGTGCGCAGCGTGCAGATAGTTGGGAATGTGTCACCTATTTTGGAATTGTGTTGGTATTAAGAAAAATCGGGAAACAGGGTTATTAGCAAGTAAAATCAACACGATAACCCTTGAGACGGGAACAAGGTACTGAAATGATCAAGGTTGCGCTCTTTCGCATATACAATGCGTGAATGCACATTCCTTGGTTGCCTTGTGTGTATACGGGAATACTAGTTCCATATTACCAAATTAGAGAAATACGGATAATAATTACACATTAACAACAACTTAGCCTTGGGATTAGCAAAAAATGTTAGTCCGACCCTAATCTAACACTCCCATGATAAAATCTTATTGGGCTCATTTAACCCTTTAAGGTGACGTTTATGGTGTATATAGTCAGGGTGAGCACCCTAATGGGTGCAAATACAGCAACAGGCGGAGGCCGATCTACCATGACACAAGCGGCAGCACGCGCACGAGCAGAGCGCATCAATATGCAGATCATTTCCACGCTCGCGGATCGCCGCGCACGGATAGGAATTGGTGGGGGTGATCGCGGGTGCGCAGGTCCAGCGCGCCAAGCTATGCAACTGGTTCAGGTGGTGGATACTGGCGCGAGCGCCATTGAGGATGGCTCGCACGGTGCAAAGGTTGTTGCAAGTGTGCCTGTCATTGTGACAGCACCGGGACTTTTGACCGCACGTCGCCGCCTTCCTGCCGTTCTTGGGCGCATGGATGAACGTGACGCGCGCCGGGTGGCAGCAGATCGGTATGCTCTCGCTGTTGAAAAGATCGGGTCGGTTGCAGGTGCCTCAGTGGAGGGCATCAAAGCCGATGGTGGCGCAGCAACTAATGATGGCGGAGCAACAACTCGCATTCTCCACGCGGGCACCATCAAGGCGGTTGAGCACACGCTTGAGCGCGGCGCAGTCGTGTTGGCTCCAAGCGCACGCGGTGGCGCTGGTCGACGCGCGATCACGGCGCGCGAGTTGATTGACGCACTTTGCCTCAATAACAGCGATATGAAATCAATCCTGTTGGCTGCGGGGTGGTCAGGGCATCGACGCGACGTTGCTCGCCTCAGTTGCGCGGCGGAAGACCAGCTTGAGGAAATGGCCCGCGCCTTAGGTTTGGTGGCGCGAACTGCGCCCCACCCTGCCCCTTCGCTTCACTGATTTAGTATAGCGCAACACGAAATCCGCGCGTTTCACTTGGTACGTCGCTCGGGAAAGTTTGACAAAACACGGAACCTAACCTTATAAGGTTCACCACTTGATTAGAGGTATGCCTCAGAGCCGCTCGCGCTTCCAAACGGATCGCGGGCGGTTTTGCTTTGGCCCCGGTGCTGTTCGCTGTGGTATGGCTCGCGCCTTTTCTCAAGCCGATGTCGGGGTGCGTTGCACCGCTCAGGCCAGCGTGACCGGAAAAGGCTCAAATCTGATGTTGCAAATGTCCGTTGATACACGCGCGATTGAGCGGCGGCTGAATGGTCTTGCGAAGACGCAACTACCATTCGCAACTGCCCTCGGCATCAATGATGTGGCCGGTCAGATCGTAGAGGCGGAGGGCTCTGCACTTGAGCGCGATCTTGACCGGCCAGCCCCATTCACAAAGCGCGGCCTAGCCGTGCACCGCGCGTCTAAGCGAAAGCTTGTTGCCGTAGTTGGTTTCAAACCGGTGCAGGCGGATTACCTCGCATTGCAAGCCACAGGCGGGAAGCGACGGGCAAAGCGCCGCGCTGTTGTCGTTCCCGTCAATCAACGCCTCAACAAGTATGGCAACATGCCCAAGGGCGCATTGGCGCGCAGCCTTGCTAAGCCGAATGTTTTCTCCGGCACGGTCAATGGGGTGTCTGGTATCTGGCAACGCCCCAAGCGTGGAAAGCGCAGAACAAAAGCGAGGGGTGCGCAGTCTGGCGCTGTCGGAACTGTCGGCGCTCGCAAGGGCCTCAAGCTGTTGGTCGCATATAAAAGCGCGGTGACTTACACACCGCGCCTCAAGTTTGTGCCTCGCGCTCATCGGCAGGCGAGCGCGACCATTGCCCCGGCCATCGCAAGGCGGCTGCGGCAAGCTGTGAAAACCGCCCGGTGATCGCGCCTGAAATAGATATTGGGGTCCTTCCCGGACCTGTATCACATGCGGGTAATTCGCGCCGCATGTGATTGTTGTGTTTGAATTTCTCAAGAGGTGCAGATTGGCGTTGATGTTGTTGTTGCGCTGGTGGTCTCGCCATCCCGGCGGGCACCGATCCAGATGGGCTTGACGGAAGCGGAGTGCGACGCGCTTCGCCGCTGGGCCATGAAATCGAAAACAGAATAGCTTTCGCGCATAGCGCATTTTTGGGCCGGGTTGTCTCGGCACCGGGTCGGGATTGGCGATGTGCCACCCGGCCCATTTGATCTTAGAGAGGCTGAGCCATGTCCGATACTGTCGGCGGCGATGAGCCGCTATTGAACCGTGCGCAGATCGCGCAGATTTTCAACGTCTCTGAAAACACGATTGATAAATGGCGGGGCAAAGGGATGCCGGTTGAGGTCGAGGGTGGCAATGGTGTCGCCTACGGCTTCCTGTTCTCCGCCTGCAAAGAATGGTTTGACGAAAGCCAAGCCCGCGCCGCTGCCGAAAAACGAGCGGCTGATGACTTTGTCGCGCAACAGCGCATGGCCTTTCTAGGTATCGACAAAAAAGATCAAAAGGCTGGATTGAGCCCCGCGCAGATGCGCGAGCTGGCGCAGGCTGAGCTTGTTTGGATGCAAGCCGCTGAACGTCGGCGCTCTCTGGTCCAAGTTGATGAAATGGTTGAGTTGCTTGATCTCGTTTTTGGCGAGGTCCGCGCCGGGCTAGACGGTTTGCCGGATTGGCTTGAGAGGGAATTTTCGTTGAGCGGTGAGGATGTCGAGCGCGTCGTCGCCTACAATGACGGGATATTGCGGGCGATAAAGATCGCGATTGAGGCGGCGGCGCTTAGAGAGCGGCCTGAGGTCGTTGATCCACTGGATCGGGGATTGATCTGATGGTGACTTTGCCAAATCGACGCGCCGGTGAAATTCCTGAACTGCCGCCGATGCCGCCCTATTCGAGCGCCCCCGCAGTACTTGAACAAGCCCTGCCAAGCTTGAGCCCGGCAACTCGAATGGGCGTAGTTGATGCGGCTGAGGCTCATATGAAAGTCAACGCCAACGGTCGTTGGGCGGATTTTGACCGGGGCGTGACGCCTTACATGGTTGAGCCCGCCGATATGACGACCTCTCGGCGCTACCGTGAGGTGATTTTTGCAGGGCCTGCCCGTGCGGGCAAAACTGTGATGCTCTTGTCTACCGTGAGCCATCTGGTGATTTGCGATCCGGGTGTTTGCCAGATCGTCCACATGACTGAGGCCACGGCTGAGGCATGGGTTGATGAGGAATTGATGCCTATGATCGAAAACAGCCCTGAGCTTGCCAAACGGCAAGGCCGGGGCCGATCTGATCGCAACATCCTCAGCAAGAAATTCATTGGCGGGGCCAAGATTTCCATTGGTGCGCCAACCAAGGCGTTTCTGAGCGGGAAAACAACGCGCACGGTTCTCCTGACCGATCTGGACCGGATGCCGCTCAATATCGGCAAGGAAGGCTCGCCTTTTGCGATGGGGGCCAAGCGTACCGAAACGCTCGGCTCGCGCGGTATGACAGTGGCAGAGGCATCCCCCGGTCATGTTGTGACCGATCCCGAATGGAAGCCACAAACGCCACATGAGGCCCCGCCTGTCGCCGGTGGAATTTTGGAGCTTTACAACGGCGGTACGCGGGGGCGTTGGTATTGGGATTGCCCAACCTGCGGCGAGGCATTCGAGCCTCGCTTTGATCGCTTGCACTATGACAAAAAACTGAGCCCGGCTGAGGCGGGTGCCTCAGCGGTGATGGTTTGCCCGCATCATGGGTGCGTGATTGAGCATAGCCAAAAGGTTTCCCTCAATCGGTCGGGGTATTGGCTACATGAAACCGCTGATGGTGGCCTAGCTCGCATTGATAGCGGCGAGGTGCTGAAATCGGATCGGGTGAGCTATTGGCTCAACGGTGCGGCGGCGGCATTTGCGTCTTGGGCGCGTCTGGTAAGTAAGTTTGAAACTGCCCTGCGGGCTTTCAATGCCGGTGGCGATGAGGGGCTACTGCAAGTAACCATCAACACGGATCAGGGCTTGCCCTATCTACCGCGTGCAATGCGCGATGAGGCAGCGCTGACGGTCGAGGACTTGCGGGCAATCTGCAAACCCTACGCCCAAGGCGTTGCGCCCGAATGGGCGAGGTTCATCATCGCCTCTGTCGATGTGCAAGCGCATTATTTTGAGGTCCAAATCACGGCGTTTGGCCTTGATGGGCGGAGGGCGATCATTGACCGTTTCCCGGTCAAGGACGTGCCAGAGGGTGCGCCGGGGCAAGAGGATCGCTTGCTCGAGCCGCACACGTATCTCGAGGATTGGGATGCTCTGCTACCGGTGATGCAGGCGGTCTATCCGGTTGAGGGTGCCGCCTATGGTTTGCGGCCAATGGCGCTTGCTTGTGACTTTCACGGCAAGCCCGGCGTGTCAGATCGCGCAACCGCATTTTGGCAGGCGCGCAGAAAGGCAGGCGAGGCGTCCAAGTGGTTCATGGTGCGCGGTCACGGTGGTTTCAAAGTCGAGGGTCGGCAATGGTATCGCGCACCCAATCGGGCCAGCGATGGCGGTAAGGTCCGCGATATCAAGCTTTTGAACATCGCAACCGACAAGCACAAAGACACGACATTTGCCGCGCTTGGGCGCGTGGATGGTGGGCCGGGGGCGCTGATCCTCGGTGATTGGTTGCCCGATGCTCGGCTCAAAGAGTTCACCGCCGAAACGCGCACTGACAAGGGCTGGAAAAAGCGCGCCAACATGCCCCGAAACGAGAGCATTGACTTGAGCGGGTACGCGCAAGCGCTGGCTGAGCATAAGGGGGTTCTGAAACTGGACCCCACCAATCCGAAACCTTGGGCCTTAGGTGGCCTGTCAAACCCCAATGCGGTTGAGCTGGATGCTGTGGGCGAGGCCCCGCCTGCGCCGCCTGCCGCAGCCACACGGGCGCGCAAGCCCGTTCGGCGCATGTCCTATTTGGAGTGATCGCAATGGCATACACACCGCAAGACCTAGCCAATATCAATCAGATGATCAGCGGCGGGCTCAAGCAAGCGATGATCGCGGGTGAAATGGTTCAATATCGTGATCTCAATGAGCTGCTGAGAATTAGGCGGCTCATTGAGGCCGAATTGAAGCCCGCGCAGGCGCGGGTTTCCTTCCCGGTGCGCTACGCTGAAACTGATCGCGGGGTGTGATCTGATGATGCACTTTTCCAACGCCTCGCTCTTGGATCGGGCCATTTTGGCCGTTTCTCCGGTGCGCGGTCTTACCCGTATTCAGGCAAAGGCGCGTGCGTCTATCCTGATGAATTACGACGCGGGCGGCATGGGTCGCCGCGTCAAGGGTATGAAGGCCCCGGCGACGGATGCGGATGCTGCCTCGCTTGGCTCTCGCCGGTTGCTGCGGCAACGCTCGCGCGATCTGATCCGCAACGCCCCGTTTGCCAAGCGTGCGCAATCGGTCGTCACAAACAACGTGGTTGGGGCAGGTATTGCGCCCTCAATCACGGGCAGCAACAAAACGGCGGCGGATGCTGCGGCCAAGGTGATCCTGCCATTTCTGGAATCAACAGAAATTGACGCGCACCGGGCCATGAATTTCGCCACCATGCAAAGCGTGGTTTGCAACTCGGTGTTTGAAAGCGGCGAGGTCTTAGCGATCCGCCGCACGGTGTCCGACGCAAACGCAACATTGCCGCTACGTGTGGAGATCCTTGAGATTGATCATCTTGATAGCACGGTGCAATCGCATGGTGACAATGAGGTGATTGATGGCATCGAGTACGACGCTGAGACCGGCGTTGTGGTGGGGTATTGGATTTTCCAACAACACCCCGGATCAGCAACCCGCAAACGCACGCTGAAAAGTTCGCGGGTGCCTGCCTCGGATGTTCTGCACATCAGGCGCATTGATCGCCCCGGCCAAATGCGCGGCGTGCCGTGGCTTGCTCCGGTGATGGTGACGTTGGCGGAAATGCGCGACTATCAAGAGGCGCAAATCCTAAAACAGAAGATTAGCGCGCTCTTGGCTGGTGTTGTCGAAAGCGGCCCGGATGGTCCGCCTGTTGACGAAAACGGCCAAAGGGCGAGCGGCTTGGATAAGCTCGCACCGGGGGCTTTCGTCTATACTGATGAGGGCCAAAAAGTCACTTTCACAACACCGCCACGGGTCGATGACTACAACGTAGTTATGCGCCTCGGTCTTTGGGCTGTTGCGATGGGGATCGGCATCACGGGCGAAAGCCTGAGCGGGGATCTCAGCAACGTCAATTTTTCGTCCATGCGGGCCGGTCGGCTGGAAATGGATAAGAATGTCGAGACGTGGCAAGAGCAAATTCTGATCGCGCAATTCTGCGCTGGCGTTGGGCGTTGGGCGCTGGATGCTTACCGCCTCAAAGCCACCCGGCGCGTTGCGCCGCTAGGCATGGCTTGGACCGCGCAGCGCCGCGCCTTGATTGATCCAACCAAGGAAATTCCGGCCATCATCAAAAAAGTTGAGGCGGGCCTTTCGAGCCTCTCGCGTGAGCAGCGCGCGATGGGTTTGGACCCTGACACGATTGCGCGTGAGCGTGTCGAGGATGCCGCCAGACCTAAACCCGCCCCGGATGAGCCGGGCGTGGGAAATGAAACCCAACAAGGGAACAGCTCATGAGCGAATTGTTTCAAAGTGGCGTGATCCGGCTTTTCGGTACCATCGTCAAAGATGAATATATTTGGCCCGCTGACACGGGCCTTTTTTCTGCGCGGATGGTCATAGAAGCCCTTGAGGAAAATCAAGGTGATGTGACCGTTTTGGTCAACTCTGATGGCGGGATGCCAAGCGAGGGTGAGGCAATCCGCGCAGCATTCGACGCTCATCCCGGCAATGTAACGGTCAAGGTGACGGGTAACGCGCATTCAGCCGCTTCGCTCATGATCATGTCGGCTGATCATATCGAAATGTCAGCGGGATCGCTGATGCTTATTCATGATCCCTCAACTGGCGCATACGGAAATCCGGCAGATCTCGCGGCGCAAGCCGAAGAACTGGACGTGATGGCAGGGGCCTATGCAGGGGTTTATGCCGCGCGCGCCGGGATCACCCCTGATGAGGCGCGTGCGCTTATGCGCGCAGAAACCATGCTCACCGCCTATTCGGCAGTCGAGAAGGGTTTCGCTGATGCTGTGGCCACTGCGTCTGACAGCGATGACACAACCCCTACCATGAACCATGCCGCCGCCATCGTTGCCGCTAGCGCAGCCATGAGCCGCGCTCGCGAGGTTCAGATGAGATTTGAGGCCGCTGAGGCGGGCCTTGAGGATGGCGCAAGCCAACAAACGGGCCAAGAGGCCGATGACAAAAAGGGAATTTCCATGTCGAAACAGAACACCCCCGCGCCCGCCGATGTGCCAGCACCCGCCCCGGTTGCTGAGCTGGTTATGAGTGCCGCCGATGCGGTCGCTGCTGATCGCGTTCGCATCAAGGGCATTCGTGAAGCGGCTGCGCCGTTCATGGCCCATGTCGGCCAAGCTGAAGTTGATCGCATGTGCGATGATGGTACATCGCTGGATGAGGCGAACCGGGTGATCATGGCCGCTGCTGCTGCCGGTCAGCCCCGTGTGCAGCGCACACGGATCGTGACAGATGAGCGCGAAACCAAGCGCATCGGTATGACCGAGGCAGCAGTTGCTCAGATGCTTGGCCGCGATCCGGTCGATGAGCGTGCGCACGCATTCATGGAAATGGATTTCGTTGAAATGGCCGCTGATCTCACCGGGGCATCACGCCCGCGCTCGGTCGGTGCAAAGGCTGACGTTCTGATGAGCGCCGGGCACAGCACATCTGATTTTCCGCTGATCCTGTCCACGGCGTTCAACACCGTGATTGAGAGCGCCTATGATCTGGCAGAGCCGACCTTTGGGGCGTTCTCGCGTGAAATGACGTTCAACGATTTCCGTGAGCACAGCATTGTTCGCCCCGATAACTTTCCGACGCTGAAAAAGGTCGGGGAACATGGCGAAATCAAATTCGGCACATTTGGTGAAAATAAAGAAACCATCGCCCTGGCATCCTACGGCACCGGCATTTCCGTCAGTCGTCAACTGATGGTCAATGACGCCATGGGGGCCATTGCTGAGGTTCTTCTGAATGCTGCCTCTATCGTGCCGGAGTTCGAAGAAGAAACCTTTTGGGCGATGCTGCTGAGCAATCCCAAGCTTTCCGATGGCAAGGGTGTTTTCCATGCGGATCATGGCAACGTGGGCGGGGCTGGCAACATCACAACCGCAACAGTTGGCGAGGGTCGCAAGGCCATGCGTTCTCACAAGTTGTCTGACAAGCGCAACTTGAAACAGAACGCACCGGCGTTCCTCATCGTTGGTCCAGAACGTGAAACCGAGGCTGAGCAGTTCCTTGCGCCACTGTTGGCGGCAGAGCAAACCAACGTCAATCCGTTGGCCCGCAAGCTTCGCCTTGTGGTGTCCGAAGAGATCGAAGACAGCAAGTGGTTCCTCTCTGTCGATCCTGCGAAAAAAACGCACTCCTTCAAGCATGGCTATCTTGACGGAGCGCGCGCGCCTCGCGTTCGGGTCGATGACCCGTTTGGTTCGCAGGGCACCCGCATGACCATCGAGCATGACTTTGCCTGTGGCGCGGTCGGCTACATGGGCGTGTACCAGCGCGGTTAAGTACGGCCACATCTCACCTTTAGCGACGAAAGGCACCCAATGGGTGCCTTTTTTCTGAGCGTTCACCTTTGAACCCCGGTAACCCCTGAAAGAGAAAACAGATGAAAAACTATATCCAACCCGGTGAAAAAATCACCATCAAAGCACCCGCAGACGTCTTGTCTGGTGGTGGCGTTCTTGTCGGCTCAATGTTCGGTGTCGCCGCCGTTTCAGCCAAAGAAGGCGAAGACGTAACCATTGTGCGCAAGGGGGTTTTCAATCTCAACAAACTCCCGGCGCAGTCATGGGATGAGGGGGCGAAAGTCTATTGGAACAACACTGCCAAACAGTGCACCACCGTCGCCAGTGGCAACGCGCATATTGGCTATGCGGCATCGCCCGCCGCTGACCCGTCTGACAACGGCATTGTAGTCCTGCTCTGATGCAAGGACCGTTTCGCGGTGTCGCCAGCTCGCTCGCGCGGGCTTTTGGTGGCACCGTCACACTGCACCATGGAGCGCCTCAGGCGCGGGATACTATCGCAGTCTTTCGAATGGTTCCGCGTCGGGTTGAGGGTCACAACGGCTTAGAGATTGAGACGCTGGTGCCTGTTCTGCGCGCTCCGCGCCACGAGCTTGCTGATCTCAGCGAGGGTGATCTGGTCGATCCCAAAGACGGGCAGATTTATCGGTTTCTCTTTCTCGAGGAAAGCTCAAGCCCCGCCTCTGATGCCCTTGTCACCGCACAATTGGAGGTGGTCGAATGAGCTCCACCTTGGTTGCCAAAGAGATCCGACATCGCTGCAAGGCCGCGCTCAAAGCCGCCGAGATTACGGTTGATGCTGGGTCTGGTCCCACTGTCGCGCTGTTGGATGTCGCTCCCGCCGGTTGGGTGGTGCCTGAGGACAAGTTGCCAGCCCTCTATGTGTTTACTGCTGGTGAGACTGTTTCTCATGAGAGTTTGCATGAGGTCACGCGAATTCTCTCCCTTGATGTCGTTTTGATGGCGCGAGGCGGTGGCGATCCTATGGATCAGCTTGACGATATGCAGCTTGGCGTTGAGCAAATCATGATCGGCGCGGGGGGCTTTGGTCTCGCGCGTTCCAACCGGCTTGTGTCTGTCGAGATCGCCCAAAATCAGGGCGCGGTGCTGATCGGTACGCGGCTGATGAAATTCGAGATCACGTTTGGCGTCACGCCGGATGATCCATCCCTTTAACCTCTAAAAATCGGAGTTTCGGAAATGACCGTAACGAGCGCCCAAACTGGCATGAAGTCCACCTTTTCCATCGGTGATGGTGTAGATGGTGGCTCTACAGCTTACACAGAAGTTGGCTTTGAGGTCACTTCAATCACCTCGCCCGCGATCACGCGAGAAACCATCGATGTGACGCATCTGAAAAGCCCCGATGATTTCCGCGAATATATCGCAGGTTTGCTGGACACTGACCCTGCAACCATCGCTTTTAACTACAACCCCTCGGCTGCTGATGCACTCTATGCGGCTATGCTGGCGGGTAAGGGCGATTTCCGCATTACCTTCCCCAATGGTGTGAAGATGGATTTTTCTGGCATCCCTCAGAGCTGGAAACCCGGCGATCCATCGACAACCACAATGGCGGGTGAGTTCACCGTTAAGCCTTCTGGCAAGCCGGTGCTGGTTGCCGCTTAACGCGGCACCACCCAACCCTATTTTTACTCCAACACCCTACGAGGCGTCCCGATGGCGAACAAAGTGCGCGGCCAAATTGCGGCCGATTTTGAAGGCGAAAAAATCAACCTGCTCCTTTCGACAAATGCGATTTGCGAGCTTGAGGACGCCGCCGATCTGCCAATTGATGAGTTCCTTGATAAGTTCTCTGAGGGCCGCAAGCCCCGCATGAAGGATTTGCGCCTGCTGTTCTGGGCGCTGATGCTGGGCGAGCGCCCCAAGGCCACGGTTGAAGAGGCTGGCGCTCTCATTGATGGCCTGCGCGGTGATCATGAGCGGATCATGACAGAGGCGATTATGGCGGCTTTCCCAGATGCCTCTGAGGCCGGGGATGGTGAGCCGGGAAAGTAAGCGACGGGCGGGCAGCTTGGGATTGGTTGGAGCTGCACCGCACTTATGTCGCGCACGGTCTGGATGCAGATAGTTTCTGGCAGATCACACCGCGCGAAATGGTTGCTCGTCTGGATGGTGCGCGCCGCCACTTGATCGCTGAGCAGGATGGCCGCGCTTGGCTCGCGTGGCACGTCGCCGCTTTATCCCGCCAGACCAAGCTGCCCGATCTCGGCAGCATGTTCACACAAGAGAAACGGCAGGAGCCGCAAACCCCTGAGCAAGTGCGGATCAGTGCCGATCAGCTCTTTCTTGCATGGGGTGGCGATCCTGAGCAGCTCGCGCAGGTACGCGAGAAAGAGGGGGCTTCCTGATGGCTGGTCAGAATATCGGAAACCTCAAGGTTTCGATCGGCGCGGATACTTCGGATTTGTCTCGGGGGATCGGGCGCGCCAAGGCGCTCATGGGCAGCTTGTCGCGCGCAGCCAAGATGACGGGCGTCGCTGCTGGTGCCGCCTTCGCCGCCGCAACTGCTGGCATGGTTGCCATGACGCGCGGCGGGCTTGAGGCGGTCGATGCGCAAGCCAAGATGGCACGCTCTGTCGATGGTTCCATTGATGGCTTGCGCGCCCTGCAAATCGCCGGTGGCGATGCGGGTGTTGCGGTGAGCGAAATGAATGGCGCGGTGCAGATGATGGGTAAACGCCTCGCAGAGGCCGCGCGCGAGGGCACCGGCCCGGTTGCGGATGCACTCAAACGGCTTGGCCTTGATGCGCGTGAGTTGATGGGAATGGATGTTGATGCGCGTTTTGGCGCTATCGCAGATCGCATCAATGATATGGGCTTGAGCGCACAGGACGCCGCCGGACTGATGCGCGAATTTGGTGTGCGGTCCAATGAGGTTTCACTGGCTCTGTTGCAGGGATCGGGCGCAATTCGATCCGCGCGCACAGAGGTTGAGAAATTCGGCCTCAGCATGACGGATGAAATGGCAGCTAAGGTTGAGGCGGCAAATGACGCCTTGAGCCGTATTAGCTTTGTGTTTGAAGGGATGCGAAATCAGCTCGCGGTGGGGCTTGCCCCGGTGTTGCAGCGTTTGGCTGTCAATTTCCAAGAGGCCACCGTTGCCGGTGGTCCGCTACAGACTGCGATATCTTCACTGGTTAGCGGGTTCTCCAACCTCGCGAGTGCAATCCTTGATCCAGCTTTTATTGAAGCTGCAACCTTATTTGGCGTCACTATCGCAAACGCGATTAGCGGCCTTGCCCGCGTCGTGGTTGTCCTCGCTGAAAACGCGGAAATCGCGGGCACGGCCATGATTGCCTTGGGTGCAGCCATGGCGTTTTTCTCCGGCCCGATCGGCCTCGCTATCGCGGCGGTTTCTGGCGGCATTTTCCTGCTGTCAACGCGCCTTGGCAAAAGCGCTGAGGCGGCGGATGCTGCGGCGGAAGCTGAAAAGCGATTGCAGGCCGCTCTTGACCTCGTTGACACGTCAAATGAGGCAGCGGTTGCCTCTGGTGAGGCACTCATTGGCACGCACATTGATCAGGCTCGCGCCGCGATTAGTGCTGCACAGGCTGAGTTGGCGCTGGTTCGCGCTCGCGAAAAGGCGGGCAATGATCTCTTGGATCAAAACCCGTTAACCGCCGGTGGCAACAGTGGTTATGCGGAAGATATGGCAAAAAACACCGCTGCTGCCGAGGCTGAGCTAGATGCTGCTGAGGCGCAGCTTGAGCGCTATATGAAAATGCTTGAGGGATTCAAACGCTCTCAGTTCCCCTCGCAAGGCAGCGGTTCAGATGGTTCGCCCCGTGTCCCTGCCGGGGGAGATAAGCCTGACAATGGCCCGGCTGATGCAACGGAAAAGTTTCGCACTGAGCTTGAGGCTTTGATTGATCGGCTGGACCCTGCTTCGGCCAAGACAAAGATGATGGCGAGGGATCATGCCACACTGAGCGCCGCGTTGCTCAAAGGTGAGATCACGCTTGAGGAATACAACGCTCGCGTCGAACAGCTCAAAGAGCATTATGCCGATTTGCCTGAGAAAACCTCAGCCGCTGCATCCGGCTTAGCTAAGGTCAACGATGAGCTTTCTAAGAACCCTGCTGCGCAAATGGCAGAGGATGTTGAGGGAGCAATCGGCAATCTGATCACACGGATTGATAGCGGCAAAGATGCTTTGAGAAACTTCGCCATTGAGTTGGTCAAGATTTTTGCCATTCGCGGAATTTCGAAGATCTTAGGCGGTGGCGATTGGCTCACCGGTGACTTGCTGAGCATTCCCGGCAATGCGCTTGGCACCGACAATTGGCGCGGCGGCTTGTCGTGGGTAGGCGAGCGAGGGCCAGAGTTGGTGAATTTGCCAATGGGCGCTCAAGTCATCCCAAACAACAAGATTGGGCAGCTTGGAGGCAGTGGGATGCAGTTCACCTATGCCCCAAGCATTGATGCGCGAGGGGCATCTTTGCAGGCGGTCCAAGAACTTGATCAGCGCATGCGCGCAGACGCGGCACAGTTCAACGCAAAGGTTGAGCAGGCTGTGATGAAGGCTAAGGCCGGAAGGAAAATGTCATGATCTACCCGCGCTCTGATTTATTCGATCTCTGCAAGGTTCGCGATACCGCCTTTTGGCCGATGCATCGGCAAGAGTTGAGCCGTACGGCGGGGGGTAGGACCCAAGCGAAAGATCTCGGCTCCGCACTGTGGCGCGTGAGTGTGACAACCTCGCCTGCCCCACTCGCGGATGCCGCTGATATTGAGGCTGCGCTGATTTCTCTGAATGGTTCGGTTGGGTCATTCTTGGCTCATGATGTGCGCCGGCCATTCCCGCGTGCTCACGCGGCGGGGGATTTTGACGATGTCGCGACCATCACCGCGCTAGATGTAAATGACAGCGCTTTCGGGGTACGGTTGGCGGGCATGCCGGAGGGGTTCACTCTGTCTGTTGGCGATTATCTCGGGTTTGAATATGGCCCAAACCAAACTCGGGCGTTGCATATGGTCACGGTCGGTGGGCTGTTTGATCCGGCTGGAAATCTTGATGTTGAGGTGTTTCCTGCCATCCGGCCCGGCGCTCAAATTGGGGCGGCGGTGACATTCAAGCGCCCATCTTGCGAGATGATCTTAGAGCCGGGGCAGCAAGCCCCGGTCATCACTGAATTTGTTGCGTCGTCTGTGACATTTTCAGCCATCCAAATCATCTAACCAATTCCAAAAAATCAGGTGAGTATCATGCGGGAAATTCCTGTAAGCACTCAGGCTTTGCTTGAGGCTCAAACTCTCGTTGTGCGTGACTTTATGCGGATCACGGCGCGCGTGCGATCAACGGGCGAGCCGATCACCGAGGGTTTTTGGTCCGATGTTGGCGACGTTGCCGCCACCGTCATCGACGCTGATACTGGCCTCCCCGCGGTTTACGATTTCCGAGGTGTCGGCGCTCTTATCTCAATCGATCCGATCCCGATGGTTTCTAACCTGACGGTTCAAGAGGTTGAGGTGAAGTTCTCTCAACTGGATGACCGGGTGAATGAGCTTCTGAGGCTTTACGATATCCGGCAAGCCAAAGTTGAAATCTATCGCGGCGAATTTGACCCTCAATCAATGCGAATGGTTGAGCCTGCAAGCTCGCGGTTCGTGGGGTTTGTTGATGGTGCGCCCGTCGAAACACCATCAGAGGGAAATGAGGGAAGCGTTTCAATCAAGTGCGTTTCTAGCGCTCAAGAATTAACGCGGGGCAATCCCGATATGCGCAGCCATGAAAGCCAGATAGGCCGGGCTGAAGGAGATGATTTCTATACCGATGTGACCACTTGCGCTGATTGGCTGATTTTCTGGGGCAAGCGCGGGTCTATCCGCAATGGTTAGGAGCATCATTCGCACGGCCAAGCCTGAGGATCGGTTTGGCGTCGTGTCCATGTGTCGTGAGTTTCACAAGGTCTCTGGCATCCCGTTTGAATTTAACGCCGCACATGCGTCACGGACTGCTCAGGAGTACATTGAGGGACCGGATAGGCTGTGTCTTGTCCTTGAAGTTGATGGCGCGCTCTCCGGCGTTCTGGCAGCGTCAATCACGGTATCCCCCCTTGCGCCCGTCCGTCTCGCTCAAGAGTTGGTTTTTTGGGTTCATCCCAGCCACCGGGGGCGTTTCCCCTTGAGGATGTTGCAAGCCTATGAGGCGTGGGCGCGCACTGAGGGGTGCGCTGCTGCGGGTCTCTCTGGCCTCAATGATGTCCGGGTTTCGCATTTCTTTGAGCGCGCCGGTTTCGGTCTCTCTGAAAATAAGTTCCTAAAAATTTTGAGGTGATTTGATGGCTGTTTTTTCCGCAATTGCTGCTGCTGTAACCGCCATTTCCAGTTGGACTATTGGGCTGGGCGCGCTTGGGACATTCGCCGTTGGCAATTTCCTGCTCCGGGCCGCTGTGCAGCTCGGTGTTTCTGCGCTCGCAAAAGCCTTCGCCAAGAAATCTAACCCCATTGAATCAGATCCGTTTTCAATTCAGGGCAACGTGCGTACCGGTGGCAGCGTTCCTCGCTCCTTTGGGGTCGGGGAATACCTAACTGCTGGCTCCTTGGTCTGGCACTCGGAATGGGGCCGCTCCGGTGACACGCCAAACGCGTATTACACTCAGGTTATCGCGCTGAGCGATTTGCCCGTTTCCGGCCTGAAGCGAGTGTTTATTGACGGTCAATCCGTCACGCTCGAAGACGTAGGCGCAGAGGGCGGGCTCGCCGCAGCCGAGTACCGTGTGAACGGGCAAGATCACGCTTGGGTTAAGTTCTACGATGGCACGCAAACGGTAGCCGATAGCTTTCTGACCGGTACAGTAAACGCTGGATCTCCACGCGGATACTCCGCAGCTCGTGTCGGGGTGGGGATTGCTTATGCTATCGTAACATTTCGGATCAATCAGGAGATTTTCGCAGGGTTTCCGCGCACCAAGTTCGTCCTTGATGGCGTCAAGATGTATGACATTTCCAAGGATAGCACTCAGGGGGGCGATGGCGATCACCGTTGGAATGACCCTGCAACGTGGGGAGGTGATGGCGATAAGCTTCCCGCTGTTCAGGCTTACAACCTTGCGCGTGGTCTGTTCTTTGGGGGTGCGTGGTTTTATGGCTTGCAGGGGCTCACTTCTGCTCGCCTCCCTGCCGATCATTGGATTGCGCAAATCGAGAAATGCCGTGCCGGTGTGCAGGGCGAGCAAGGTCTTGAGCCTTTGTATCGGTGCGCGGGCGAAATCACCGTCAATAGCGAAATGGGGAGCGCTTTTGAGGCTATTCTGACCTCCTGCGCGGGCCGCATGAGCGAGGTGGGTGGCGTCTTCAAAATATATGTTGGCGCGCCTGATGCGCCAATTGCACACTTTAATGATGATGACATTCTGAGCCTCGCGCCACAGACCTTCACACCTTTCTTCGGTCTGAGTGACACAATAAACGGCGTGATCGCCTCATACCCATCGCCAGATGAGGGGTATGTGATGAGATCCACCCCGCCGCTCTATAACTCTCAATTCGAGAGTGAGGATGGTGGGCGTCGCCTGATGACTGACGTTCAGCTCTCTTTTGTTCCGTATCCTGCTCAAGCTCAGCGCCTGCTGCATGGCGAACTTGCAGCGGCCCGGCGTGCGCGGCGTCACACTCATTCTTTGCCTGCAAAGTTTCGGCTGATTGAGCCGGGTGATGTTGTCGAGTGGTCGAGTGCACGAAATGGGTATCAGGCAAAGCAATTCCGGGTTGATGGTGTCATTGATCTGCCGAATTGCGATCTCATTGTTGATCTAACTGAGGTAGATCCCTCGGATCATGGCAGTTGGGACCACGATACCGATTACCGCCCGGTAATTCCTTTTCCTGTTGTTCCCGCGCGCCCTGCTGCGCAGGCTGTTGTTGGGCTCACAATTTCCTCATTTGTGATCGCAGGCACCTCTGGTGGAGCTAATCGCCCCGGCTTGCTTGTTCGCTGGTACACTCTGGTGGACGATATTGCTGGACTGAAATTTGAGGTACGCTTGGCATCGAGTGGCGTTGTTGTGGCGCAGCCTCAAACCCATTCGTTCGAAACCGGCTCTTTCGTTATCTCTGACGGGATATTGCCGGATGTGGGTTATCAGGTGCGGGCAAAGTACATTCCCGGTGTTCCTCGCGGTGTGGAATGGTCGGAATGGTTAGATGTTGTATCGGATGACATTCGCATTGCTCTTGATGATCTGGCGGATGAAGTCACCCAAGCCATCGACACCGCGCAGGCTGCGGCGGATTTGGCGGCGCAGGACGCCACGCAGGCGCTACTGGATGCGGCGACGGTTCAGGACAATCTCACGAATGCAGTGGCGTCACTTTCGGTGGATTACACTGCCGTGCAGATCGCCGCGCAAGCCGCAGAGGACGCACAGCTTGCGGCAGAGACAGCCGAGAACAGCGCCGCTGAACATCGTGGTGTTGTGGTGTCTACGGCCATCGATCTGCTGCCCTCCGATTTCCGTGACGATGATCGGTATTGGGCACATGCGATTTCCGGTGATCCTGCCACCAAGGGCGGTGTGACCAGCTCCATTGGGTTCCGCGATGTGGCGGGGCAAGGGCGGGTCGCATGGGTGACAGCGGATCTGGCGAGCAACGCTCATCTGGCCCCCAAAGGCTATATCTCGCCCGTGCAGGGGCGCAGATACCGCATGACCATTGTGGCGCGTCACCTCGGCCCGCTTGGAGCGGGTCCGCACTTCAGTTCGCAGTGGCGCAAGTTCAATGAGAATTATGGTTTTGAGGGTTCCTTTGGCCAGCAGAATATCAGCTTTGCAACCCAAGACACTTGGGAGACCTTTGCCAGCGACTACACAATGTCGGGCGATGATGCGGCCTATCTGTTTGCATTTCCGTATTTTATTGCAGCCTATCAGAACCCATCCGCTGAAATCGAAATCGCCCGCGTCCTGATCGAAGATGTGACCGAAAGCGCTGGGGCTGCTGGCGCGGCCAGTGCTGCGGCCAATTCCGCCTCAGTGGCAGGGGCCAGCGAGACGGAGGCAGGCCAAAGCGCGGCTGCGGCTCAAACCGCAAAAACGGCGGCTGAAACCGCTCGCGCCGGGGCAGAGGTAGCCCAAACCACCGCAGCAACATCCGCATCTGATGCGGAAAATGCTGCGGCCAGTGCAGCCACCAGCGCCAATATCGCGGCACGGATCGGGCCGCGTGGAGCCTGCGTTATTGATGACCCATTGTTTGACAGCTACCAGCAAGGCGGCTGGAATGCATGGCAGACCGCCCCGGTGGCTCTACCCAATGAGGTCTATCCAACCGGCAACACCCTGCACTTCGATATCGGTGCTGTGAACGCAGGGACCTATATTGCCAACAGCAGCACATGGAGCGGCGCGCAAAACGCCGACGCCTATGTGGTTGAGGTGGAGTTCACGCTCCTCAGCGGCGCGGTGACCGGCGCAGGGGTGTTGCTGGATTGGGATGTACCGGGAGACCGCAGGCGGCAGATCCCATTGTCTGACATGCTGCGCGATCCCGTTACGATTGGACAGGTCACGGTTGCGCAAGCTGTGTTTACCCGCCCGGATATGGGCGGTGCGACCTTTGTTGACCATGACCTCTATCTGATGGCGAACTTTTCGTCATTCGGTCTGACTGCAAAGAACATCAAGTTTCACCGCATGTCGGTACGCGTGGCGACCAATGAAGAGCTGGGGCAAGGTCAGGTCGCCTCTCAGATCAGCGCGGCGGTCACCGATGAGGCGATAGCGCGCGCCTCAGCGGTGGACGCCCTGACCTCGGTGCTCACCAGTCAGCAGTCGCAAATCGATGGGATCAGCAGCAGTGTCACGCAACAGGGCACCACGCTGGCCACACTTGATGGCAAGGTGCAGGCGATGACGGGCCTGACCGCGACAACCGTCGATGTGAATGGCGAAACCCGGATTAGCGGCATCCAAGCCACCAGCTATGCCAACCCGGATGGGTCCGGTGGATCGCTGTTGAAGCTGATCGGTGACGATGTGGTGGCCGAAGGCACACTGTCGGCCAACAAGTTGGTGGTGGGCCTTGGTAAGAACCTGCTGGGCAACACGGATTTTGCGGATGGCCTGCAAGGTTGGGACAACAAGGGCGGTCTTGGAAGTGGTCGGGAAGATGCTTCTATCGGCCTTCGTACGGCTGGCAGTTCATGGGCAGGTAAATACTACCCAACACTTGTGGTGTATCAGGCGAGTGCGGGCACCGATGGTTATCTCGACATCACTTACCGCCCCCCGATGGTCAACGGCGTGGCTCCCGCATATGGCGTCTCGATTTCAGACAATGTTGGATGGGTTGAGGCAAGCGTTTATGCCTCTGCGCACCGGTGCATTGTTGCGTTGCGCATGGAGTTCAGGAACCACAATGGCGACGTCCTGTCCTACACACCGTTGTTGGCGACCGCCACTGCCCTGTCTGATTCAGGGAACCCGGATAAGTGGCCCCGTCTCTGGGGTAAGGCTGAGGTCCCCACGGGGGCGGCATATGTGACGATCCATATTCGCAAGATGGCCACCAACGCCGGAAGCAACGACAGTTGGATGTTCCTGCACAAGCCTCAGCTTGTGGAAACCACCGGAGCCGCCAGTCAACCAACCCCTTACAGCCCGCAAGGTTCTACCCTGATCAGCGGCAACCGCCTCGCCACGGGTGCGGTGACTGCCGAAAAAATCGACGTCAATGAGCTGTCGGCCATCACTGCGAACATCGGTCACTTCAAGAGTGCCGCCAGTGGTGAGCGCGTTGAGATCGAGGATGACCGTATCCGGGTGTTCGACAGTAGCGACGTCGCGCGGGTGGTCATTGGGAGGCTTACCTAATGTCCTATGGGATTGAGATGAGGAATGCGGACGGGTCATTGGTTCTGGAAGGTCAGCAGACCCTGCCGCGCCGGGTGTTTCGCATCGGGTGGTCTACGACTTTCACCGGGTCACTGGGCACCTTTCCAGACTTTGATGAGAACCGGGGGGCCTTGATGATGGCTCCGCTGGGGTTCCGCTACACCATCTATGACAATTTCGTACATGGCGAAGCTGCAGGCCCCGGCGCGCGCAGCGGCGAGTTCTTCTACAACCCAATCTCCATGCCGACCCTGCACTGGGACAATTCCACCAAGGAACTGAGCGCAGTGGCCGGGGAAACCTACGGCACCAATGCTGTGTTTCTCTGGTTCGCTTGGGGCATTCACTACAGGTAGTTTTTGAAATGGCTTATGGGATCACTCTGCAAAATGATCTCGGTGAAATAATCACCGAATATGAGGACGTTCTTTTTGAAATGGACAGCGGCGTCACTCGCCGCCTGCCAACTCTGCCCAGCCTCCCGGAGTTTGACAAACACTTGTTTTACAACTGGGCGACCTCTTGGGGCAGCAACCCAAAGGTGCCCCGCTTCGAGCAGATCGCAAAGGGCACCAAGTGGATCACAACGGGCCGGTCGCAGGATCTCTACAAGATCCACCGTGTCCTGACCGGCAATGACGATTGGCCCCTAAATACCTTTCCCTTTGTGAAAATGCCGACTGAGGGCATTTGGGGTATGCTGGGGGTGCCGTTCCGGTATCCCAGCAATGGGCCACGGGTCATGATGTGGGCGGTTGGAACAGACGCCACGGGCCTCCCTTTCAAGATGGCCGGTGACAATCTGCCCGCCACTCTGAGCGGCAATTACGGCATGCAGATCCGCAAGCCCAGTGGCGCAGTCGCCTTTGACAGCCGCGCCAAAATGATCTCGCTCGCGGGGCATTTTTACATGTCTCAGAGCGATATGGTGGCTGTTTTGGAAAACGGGGCCACCCGCACATACAACATCAGCTCACCCGCGCCCGGCTCATTTGTCTGCGCGCCGCATTACACCTCGTTTCTCTACACGGGATCTGGGGCGGTATGGGTGCCGAGGCTGCGTCAAACCGACGACACCACGTTCCTTTTGGATCGCATCGCAATAGCCGAACTGCGCCCCGGTTTGGTTCCAGACGTCGGATATGCAGGGGCATTCTTCCACGACACGACCGTCATGGTCGCGCGTAACATCTAACCAAAGCCACAGGAGAATTGGCACATGACCGAAGTCACCCCAACCCCATCTGAAGAACCTTTTGTGTCCACCATCCCGCAAATCGCAGCGGTGCAGCAGATCATCGCTGATCTCGATACGATCCCTGACACGGTGGATGGTTTGGACATGCGCCAATTCAAGCGCATGGCCGCTGCAAGCGGGGCCACATTCGTCACCAATCTGACTGCGGTTCTGAAGCTCGGCACACCTTCAGCGTAAGGGCCTTTGAGCGCGTGCGATAGCACTAAGCGCTCCAGTATCACCAATCCGAAATGTCGCGGCTCGCAGCTTATGCGAGCCTTTTTGTTTAGGGAAATCAAATTATGAAACTTGTTGAAAATTGGCGCTCGGTACTCGGCGGAGCATGGTCGGTGCGGCTGATGTTGGTTTCGGCCATCCTTTCAGCATTGCCCGTGTTTTTCGATCTGGTCAGCGCCAATATGCTGGGCATCAATCCGATGCTTTTTGCGGTTCTCGCATCGGGCGCAAGTGCCTTGGCAGTGGTTGCGCGCGTGTTCCAGCAGGCCGCTCTCTCTGGCGCATTGCAAAAATTTCGCTCCGATGATGGCGGCGGTGTGCGCGTGCGCAAGCGCACCCTTGGAATTGCTGGGATGATCTCCGTGGTTGCGATTGCTGCAACCCCGATTGTCAGCAAGTGGGAGGGTTTGCGGACCCAAGCCTATCAGGATGTTATCGGAGTTTGGACTGTTTGCTATGGAGAGACCAAGGGCGTTGGTCCCGGTGATGCCTATACCGTCGCTGAATGTGAGGCCATGCTTGATGCAGAATTGCGTGACTACGCGGTGGGCTTAGGTAAGTGCCTCAAGGCCCCGCTTCCCGAAGGGGCCGCTGCTGCGTTTCTATCGTGGTCCTACAATGTCGGTACGAGTGCAGCTTGCCGCTCAACTGCGGTGCGCAAAGCCAATGCCGGTGATCTGTTTGGCGCATGCGATGAGCTGTTGCGATGGACCCGCGCCGGTGGGCGTGTGGTGCCGGGTCTGGTAAACCGCCGCCGCGATGAACATGCCCTTTGTGTTGGCTCCTTGGTGGCCGCCGGTCTGAGCCGGTGAGCCCTATGCTCTACTCAGCTTTTTTAGGAATGCTCGCCCGCCCGAAAACTCGGCGGGCGTTTTTGGTAATCATGACCGCCATGGCCCTGTGTGGTGCCATGGCGGTTTACGTTTCGCACGAGCGTAACGACGCGGCTGCTGAGGCTGTTCGCGATCTAGAAGCTCAACAATCCCGAGAGGTGAAAGATGCGATCCGAAGTGCTGCGCCGGGGCCTCGCCCTAGCAATTCTGAGTTTCTCGAGTGCCTGCGGCGAGCCGGGCCGGGTTGTCTTTGACGCCTCGGCGGTTCCTGCTCCGCCTCGTTACTCACCCAATTTCAAACGCGAGCTTGCGGCTGAGATAGATGCCGCACCGCAATCTAGTCTGATCGTGCAGGCCCTCGCGGATGCCTCTCAATTCTATGGACGCATCCGGCGGATGAAAGGTGGAAAGACGGAATGACAAAAAGCGATAGCTCGCATGCGATCACTTACGCCAACGGTAAGTGCCAACTGATCACGCAAACCCCTGATTCACGGTATCGGACATGAGTGCCGCCAAGTGTTCCCGTTGTAAGGGGTTCGGTTGCCATGATCCGGCGTTTCTTGGCGTCGATGAATGCGAGGTTTGCGGCGGGTCTGGTGTGTCGCCTTTCACAATGGATCTGGGGCGGCGAGTCCGCCTTCTGATCATCGGCCACGGGCAGCACGGCAAGGATTGCACGGCGGATGTTCTCGCGCAGCAATACGGGCTGCGGGTGATTTCAAGTTCTAAGTTTGCGGCGCGCAAGGCGGTGTTTCCACTGGTGTCGGATTTATACGTGGATTGGCGCGAAGCTTATGAGGACCGGCATGCTCATCGCGATCTCTGGTATCACGCAATAGCCGCCTACAACTTACGCCCCGGCCCGATGTTGGCGGAGCAAATCCTTGAGCAACACGATGTCTACACTGGGATGCGCCGCCGCGCAGAGCTGGTGCACTCGCGTCACCTCTTTGATTTGGTGGTTTGGGTCGATGCAATGCGCCGCCTGCCTCCTGAGCCCAGCAGTTCTATGGAACTGAATGCCACAGATGCAGATTGGATCGTTGATAACAATGGGCCACTTGAAGCATTGCCCGGCGAAATCGCGAAGCTCGCTAAAGAAATCAGTGATCGCCACACTCTCGCGGATGCTTTTGCGCAGCACGCATAAGGTTCAAGTAACCTTATGGGGTTAATCCCCACCTGAACAGAACCGGAACTGACTGCACGCTTTTTGCACACAAAAAGCGTGCAGCTTGGAATAAATCACATGAAAAGATGTTAATTCACATTAAAAGGTTTAGCACTCAAGAGTGTCCAGAATTATATTTTATTATTATAAATCAGCACCTTGGATGGTGACCCCGGCAGGATTCGAACCTGCAACCTGCCCCTTAGGAGGGGGCTGCTCTATCCAGTTGAGCCACGGGGCCGTCCTTGATTGAGGGCGATAGCAAATAGGCCCCACAAGCTCAAGCGCCGCGTCGTGTGGGCCAACAGCCATTGTGTCCCCTCACCGGACTGGCTAACCTCAAAACAACAAAGCAAAGAGGCCAAGCACGTGACCAACGACTCCAAGCGTCCGCTGACGCTGCGTGATGTTTCAGATGCCACCGGCGTATCGGAAATGACCGTCAGCCGTGTTCTTCGAAACCGCGGTGATGTGTCGGAAAAGACCCGACAAAAGGTGCTGGAGGCAGCCAAAGAACTGGGCTACGTGCCAAACAAGATTGCAGGCGCGTTGGCTTCTAAACGGGTCAACCTGGTTGCGGTCATTATCCCGTCTTTGTCCAATATGGTCTTTCCCGAAGTGTTGACCGGGATCAACCGGGTGCTGGAAGACACCGAACTTCAGCCGGTGGTGGGCGTTACGGACTATCAACCTGAAAAGGAAGAGAAAGTCCTCTATGAGATGCTCTCTTGGCGTCCCTCGGGCGTGATTATCGCAGGGCTTGAGCACACCGAACCCGCGCGCGCAATGCTTGCGGCGGCGGGCATTCCGGTGGTGGAAATCATGGATACCGACGGCAAGCCAGTGGATGCGATGGTGGGGATTTCCCATCGCCGCGCGGGCCGTGAAATGGCCAAGGCGATCCTCAAGGCCGGCTATAGCCATATCGGGTTCATGGGCACAAAAATGCCGCTTGATCATCGGGCGCGCAAACGGTTCGAGGGCTTTACCGAGGCGCTCGCAAAAGAAGGGGTCGAAATCGAGGATCGTGAATTCTATTCCGGTGGCTCCGCTCTGGCGAAGGGACGCGAGATGACGCAAGCCATGCTGGAACGTTCGCCGGAGCTTGATTTCCTCTATTATTCCAACGACATGATTGGTGCTGGCGGGTTGTTGCATCTGCTCAACCAAGGCATAGATGTGCCCGGACAAATTGGGCTTGCGGGGTTCAACGGCGTGGAATTGCTGGCCGGGCTGCCACGGCAACTGGCCACTATGGACGCCTGCCGCCAGGAAATCGGCATGAAGGCGGCACAGATCATTGCCGCACAGCTCGAAGAACCGGATGCCGAGATTGAGAAACATGTGACGCTGACGCCGACCATCACTTACGGCGATACGCTGAAACGGCGCTGAGCAAATCGCCAGTCAAACAAAAACGCGCGACCCTCAGGGGCCGCGCGTTTTTTCGTTAAAAGGCGTGCGCGCGCTTAGTAGAGCAACATCAGCGGCAGCAGAGTGATCACCGGGAACAGCACCAAAATGATCACCCGGATCAGGTCGGAGCCGACAAAGAACATCACAGCCTTGTAGGTGTCCACCATGCGCGATTTTGGGTCCATCGCGTTGATGACAAAGAGATTCATACCGACCGGAGGGGTGATCAGACCGACCTCCACCACGATCAGGGTGAGGATGCCAAACCAAATGGCGACATACTCTGTCTCCAGACGGTTGGCGATGCCTTGGGTCACGCGAATGCCCAGTTCCTTCATCTGATCACGAGTAAGTTCAGCACCCGTCGCAATGGCGTCCTGAATGGAGGCCAGCATCTCTGCTCCCATACCCTCCGGCACACCTGCGCGCAGCACTTCCATTGCCGCATCTGCCTGCATTGCGGGCAGCGACACAAGGCCAAAGTCCATGGATGAGATCACCGGATAGAAGATCGGGATCGTCAGTAGGATCATTGACAGACTGTCCATCAAACAGCCCAACAGCAGATAGAACACGAGGATCAGCGCCAGCACCATCCACGGGCTAAGGCCCTGCGCCACAACGAAATTCGCAAGTTCCTGCGGCACTTGGGTCAGTGCAAGAAAGCCATTGTAGAACCCCGCCCCCAACACGATGAAGAAGATCATCGCGGTGGAGCGTGCGGTAATCATGAAGCTGTCGGTCAGCGTTCGCCGGGTGAGGCCCCCATTCGCAAGCGCAATCAGCCCTGTGCCCAATGCACCCACGGCTGCACCTTCGGTTGGTGTGAACCAGCCTGCGTAAATACCGCCTACCACGAGGCCAAAAACCATCAGCACCGGCCAGACCGCAAAGAGCAAAGAGAAACGCTCACGCCACGGAATCGGCTCACGTGTGCCCGCGCTTTCGGGGAAGAGGCGCACATAGACAGAGATTGCGATAATATAGCCAATCGCTGCAAGCAAACCGGGGATAAAGGCCGCGAGGAACAGCTTGGCGATATTCTGTTCCGTAAGGATCGCATAGATCACCAGAACAACTGAAGGCGGGATCAGAATGCCGAGTGTCCCGCCTGCGGCCAGTGTCGCGGTCGAAAACCCGCTGGCGTAGCCATAGTTTTTCAGCTCGGGCAAGGCCACCCGCCCCATGGTGGCGGCAGTCGCAAGCGAGGAGCCGCAAATCGCACCAAAACCCGCACAGGCGCCAATGGCAGCCATGGCCACGCCGCCCTTGCGGTGTCCGATAAACCCTTCGGCCGCTTTGAACAGCGCCGTCGACATCCCGCCCAGCGTGGCAAACTGCCCCATCAAAAAGAACATCGGGATGATCGACAGCGAGTAGGATGAGAAGGTCGAATAGGTCTCATTCTTGAGGCGACCAAAAGCCACGACAGTGTCGCCCGTGACCATCACCAGACCGCCAAGCCCCACGAGGAACATCGACAGACCGATGGGCACCCGCAGGAAAATCAGGCCCATCAGAACCGGAAACGACCAGATACCAATTTCAAGTGCGCTCACGACTGCACCTCCACACCGTCCCAGATCCGGATCTGGCCTGTTATTGCTTCTATACTGCGGATCACGGCCATATAGACCCCGACGATGGCGGCCACGATCGCGGCCACAAGGCTCAGCCCGTAGGCCCACCAGACCGGAAATTCCAACAGGAACGAGGTCTCGCCATTTTCAAACTTGCTCACGGTCCCTGCCCCCAGACGCCACGCAATCAGCACGAGCACCAGCGCAAAGACGATCTCGGTTATCATGCGCAGCACCCGGTTCACGCGGGCAGAGAAACTATTGGCAAAAACATCCACCGCCGCATGTCCTGCCGTGATCTGGCATAGCGGGATAAAGCAGAAGATTGCGAAGGCAACACCGGCTTCCACCAGCTCAAAATCACCGTTTACCGGCCCGACCCGCGCCGCCATCCACGCCGAGAACTGTGGCGCAAGCGCCTCCATCGTGTCGCCGTGAAAGACCCCGTTCAGCAGGCGTCCGACGATTGAGATGCAGGTCAGGAAAATCAGAAGAGTCAGGACCGCGCCGCCGATCATCGCCATGATCCGCGCGAGCCTCATCATAAAGCTATGCATGCCTTTGCCCACCTTTGGCTTTTAAGCACCGTTGCATGCGACGGGGCCCGCTGCAGAAGCGATGCGGACCCGGTCAATCGATGTTTAGATCAGTTTTCGTACTGTGGTGTGTATTTCTCGATCAGCATCGTGGCCTCATCGAGAAGCGCCTGACCGTCGATCCCGCGCTCAGACATATCCGCCAGCCATTTGTCGTAGATCGGCTGGGACCGCTCGCGCCAAACAGCGGTCTGCTCTGCGTCCAAGGTGATGACATTGTTGCCAAGATCAAGGGCGTTTTCACGGGCTGGCAAATCGGAATCCGCCATCGTGCCACCGGCAAAGACAGACATTTCCACACCGGAATTGTCGTCAATGACCTTTTTCAGATCATCCGGCAGGCTTTCATATTTTTCTTTGTTCATCGCCAGAACAAAGGTCAGCGTGTAAAGTGCACGACCAGTGAATTCTGTATGGTTTTCAACCAGCTCCGGAACTTTGAGCGAGGTGGTCACCTCCCATGGAATGGTGGTGCCATCAATCACACCCTTAGAGAGCGCCTCGGGGATTGCAGGCACCGGCATACCCACAGGGGTCGCCCCCAGTTCGGTCAAAAGGGCGTTCACAGAACGTCCGCCACCGCGAATCTTCATACCTTCGAGATCTTCGGGAACCTCAACCGGATCAGAGGTGTGGAAGATGCCCGGACCATGCACCCAACCCGCGAGGATTTTGAAGTCCTTGAATTCCGAGTCCAGCCAGTGCTTTTCCATCATATCCCAATAGGCGTGGCTTACAGCACGCGCATTGGTCATCATGAAGGGCAGTTCAAACACCTCGGTCGAGGGGAAGCGACCGGGCGTGTAGCCGACCACAGTCCAGACGATATCAGCGACACCGTCCTGCACCTGATCGATCAGTTCTGGCGGCTTGCCACCCAGCTGCATCGAGGGGTAGCGGTCGATTTTGATGCGGTTATCCGAGGCTTCTTCGATCTTATCAGCCCAGACGTCCAGAACCAATTTCGGAACATTTGCCTGTGCGGGCAAGAACTGGTGCATCTTCAGCGTCACCTCTTGGGCGAGCGCGGGCACAGCGCCAATTGCGGAAAATGCCAGTGCGGTGGCTGCACCGAGTAGTGCTCTGCGAGTGGTCATGCGTTTCCTCCCTTTGACCGGGACCTTTACGGCTCCTCTACGGCAACCTTACCGTATGAGTTTCTAATGTCGCGCCTGTTTTTTAGGCACTTAGAAAAGTCCGCCGTCCGGCCTTGCGAAGGTCAGGGCTATTAGGTGCTTTTGTAACTATCAATGGTGAGTGCGGTAACAAATTGCGTATTTTTAATGCCCCTTAACAGAGCAAATTTTTCACGCCCCAGAGCCTACACATGTTTTGGGCTGATCAACCTTCAGCCAGTTCTCAGCGAATTCAGACGCAGCAATGGGACGGCTAAACAAAAAGCCCTGAGCCTCTGTACAACCTAGAGAAATAAGGCGGTCGCGCTGTTCTCGCGTCTCGACCCCTTCAGCGATGACACTGATATCGAGGCTGCGCCCCATCGCGACCACCGCCGCAACGATGCGGTCATCTTTGGTGTTCTGTGGCAACGATTTGATAAACCGCCGGTCGAGCTTGATGCGGTCGATTGGCAGATCCTTCAGCATCGCAAGAGAGGAATATCCGGTCCCAAAATCATCGATAGCCAGTTGCACACCCATCGTGCGCAGGTCATCCACCGTGCTGAGTGAACTGCGCATCCGCGGGAACAGCGTGGTCTCCAGCACCTCAATTTCCAATAGTGCAAGATCAACCTCATGCGCCGCAGCGGTAGCTTTGAGATCGCGGGCAAAATCGGGTGACAGCAGCGTCATCGCGGACATGTTGACTGAGATCTTACCGGGTGCGAACCCGGCCTTTTTCCACCGCTCGATCTGCGCACAAACTTCCTTGGTCACGAACCGGTCGATGGCGGTGGTGAGCCCGGTGTCCAGCGCCAACGGCACAAACCCTCCCGGCAGCAGCAGTCCCTTTTTAGGATGCTGCCAACGCAAGAGCGCCTCGGCCCCGATACACTGACCCGTGCGCAAATCAACCTGAGGCTGATAGAACATCAGCAACTCCCCGTCAGAGATGGCCCGGCGCAGATCGTTCTCCATCTGCAGGCTCTCTTCGGAGCGCTGCTTCATGTTTTCGGAATAAAAGCAGACCTGTCCGCGTCCTTTGGCTTTGGCATGACAAAGCGAGACTCCAGCCGCCTGCATCAGATTGCGCTGGCTCGCTCCGTCCTTGGGATATTGTGCGATGCCCATGCTGGCACTCAACCGACAGGTCAGCCCATCCACCACCACCTCATCCCCGAGTGCCGCGCTTATGTCATTGGCGACCTGCATCATCATATCGGGGTTGGTGGCGTGTTCGATCAGCAGGATGAACTCATCCCCGCCAATGCGCCCGATGGTGATACCGGTGCGCGCAACTGACCGCATCGCATCCGCAAGCCGCTCCAGAACGCGGTCGCCAATGTCATCACCGAAGATAGAATTTATGTCGCGAAACCGGTCAAGATCGATGACGATCAGGGCCATTTGTGTATTCGCAGCCTTGGCACGCACGATGGCAAACTCCACCTGTGACTTCATCGCGCGTCGGCTCGGCAACCCCGTGAGCGTATCGCGCAGCCGTGTGTCGATTGCGCCAGTGCGGTTCGGCGTCGGATGAAAGGACCTGCGCGAGCGAAATTCATAGGTCGACTCTGCATCCGCCACCTCTAGCGCGCGCACAGACAACGTTTCTGTTTCGGGATGCAGATCCTCACTCAGCGTGCGGGCTTCACCGCGCCAGTTTCCCTGCGTCCGCGCCTCCTCCAGTGCGGTGTCCCAAAAACTCTTGCCAAAACCTTTGGTATGGATTGACCAGATCGGACGCCCCCGAATTTGCGCCAATGGCAGACCGGCATCGGATTCAAACTGCCGATTGGCATCAATCACCCGTGCCTCCGCATCCAAAAGCGCCATGCTGTCCCCTTTGGGTCTGGCTTCAACCGACGTGGAGAACGCCACCGGCGGTGCAGGCCGGGTCTGTCTGACCTGCCGGACACGGCGCACTGCTTCGGCCAGAATAATCGCGGACACAGCAATGGCGCACAGGATGTAAAGTGTAATCGCCAGCGAAGAGGTCGGCAGCGCCAGCGCGTCGCCAATTGTCATTCCCGATGCACCTTGGTGGTTTTCCGCGGCGTCTGGACCCCGCAAGCCAGATCTGAAAACGATGCCTTGCTCTGTATTGATGCTGGTTTGGGCGAGACTGTTGCGTGCAGAAAGGACCACAGCCACAAAGGTCACGCAGCATCTGGAGCAAACAATAGCGATGAGGCCGGAGACCGGGCTCCGCATCGTCCGTTGCTGCTCTTTGCTGCAAAGCACTGGACCCTCCTCCTGTTATTTCAATAGCCTAGCACTCGCGCACACCCTGTCAACTGGAGGTTGACTGTTAAATTACCGCAAACACTTACCCCCTGCCTGCAGCCCATCACCATTTGTAGCGAGTGCGCCGATCCCGCAGGCCAACACAGGTGGCTGTAACTCAGTTCAACTGATTTTATTGACTGATTAGTCAACAAAAGATTACCCTGCGCGCAAGCCAACCCCGTTCGCCTCTCTCATGGGCTACGGCGCGTGGCGTGTACTGCCAATCCAAGGACACCCTCAATGACATCGCCAAACATCCTGATTTTTATGGTCGACCAGCTAAACGGAACGCTGTTCCCGGATGGCCCGGCGGATTGGCTGCACGCTCCGAATATGAAAGCGCTCGCTGCGCGCTCCACCCGGTTTCAGAACTGCTACACAGCCAGCCCGCTGTGCGCACCGGGACGGGCGAGCTTTATGTCCGGGCAGCTCCCCTCTGCGACCGGCGTCTACGACAACGCGGCGGAGTTTGCCTCTTCCATACCAACCTACGCGCATCATCTGCGGCGGGCGGGCTATTACACCTGTCTTTCGGGCAAAATGCACTTTGTCGGCCCTGATCAGTTGCACGGGTTTGAAGAACGCCTGACCACCGATATCTATCCACCGGATTTCGGCTGGACGCCGGATTATCGCAAACCCGGCGAACGGATCGACTGGTGGTACCACAACATGGGGTCCGTCACTGGCGCCGGTGTCGCAGAAATTTCCAATCAGATGGAATTTGACGACGAGGTTGCCTTTCACGCCACCCAGAAAATCTATGATCTGGCACGCGGCAAAGACGACCGGCCCTGGTGTCTGACCGTCAGCTTTACGCATCCCCATGACCCATATGTGACCCGCAAGAAATACTGGGATCTTTATGAGGACTGCGACCATCTGATGCCCGAGGTTGGCGACCTCGGCTATGACAATCAGGACGCGCATTCAAAACGGATTTTTGACGCCAACGACTGGCGCAACTTTGACATCACCGACGAAGATATCCGCCGGTCCCGCCGTGCCTATTTTGGCAATATTTCCTATCTCGACGACAAAATCGGAGAGGTCATGGAGGCCCTTCGGGGCACGCGACAGGATAAGGATACAATCATCCTGTTTGTCTCTGATCACGGCGACATGCTAGGCGAGCGCGGCCTGTGGTTCAAAATGAGCTTTTACGAGGGATCTTCGCGCGTGCCGATGATGATCTCTGCCCCTAATATGGCCCCCGGACTGGTTACGGATCCGGTTTCCAACATCGACGTCTGCCCGACGCTTTGCGATCTGGCGGGGGTCAGCATGGAAGAGGTGATGCCCTGGACCGCAGGCGAGAGTCTTGTGTCCCTTGGCCAGGGTGAGACACGCACAACTCCGGTTGCGATGGAATATGCGGCAGAGGCATCTTATGCCCCGATGGTGTCGCTCCGGTCTGGGCAGTACAAGCTCAACCTCTGCACCCTCGACCCTGACCAGTTGTTTGATCTGGACGCGGACCCACACGAACGCACAAACCTCGCCAATGACCCGACCCATGCTGAGGCCTACGCAGAGCTCAAGGCGATTGCCGCTGAGCGTTGGGATCTGGAGCGTTTTGACGCCGACGTGCGCGCCAGTCAGGCCCGGCGCTGGGTGGTGTATGAGGCCTTGCGTCAGGGGGGATATTTCCCTTGGGACTATCAACCTCTGCAAAAAGCCTCAGAACGCTACATGCGCAACCACATGGATCTCAACATCGTGGAAGACGCTGCCCGTTTCCCGCGCGGAGAGTAGAGACCGGATCACCCCGGCATGTTTCATACCGCGCCCTGCCCCACTTCGGGGCAGGATGCAGCGATCGCATTATTTACGCAGCTTCGCCTGCTCCAGCGACCAGTATTCCATGTCGAACAGATCCGCCTCTGAGATTGGCGTGAAACGCTTGTAATCCTCTGCGGCATTCACGATCCGTGCGGTTTGTTCATACAGATCCCCCGCAATCCGCGCCGCCTTTTCATTGGCACCAAGACCAAAGATCCCGACCCCCGGCACCAATACACCACGCGGCAGCGGGTCCAGCATGACTTTCGGCTCTGCCGCGTTGGGAGCATTGCGGTTGAAATACCCCGCATATTCATCAGCATAAGCCTCAAGTGCTAAATCGATTTCTGGTCGCCCAGCACCTTCGGTTAGGATCATGGCAAAGGGCTTGATGCGAATAACATGGTCCGGGGTCGCAGTGCCACGGCGCGACAGCTCGGACAGATTTTGACGCGCCAAGTAGGTGCGAATTGATGGGCTTGAACGAAAATCAAGCGCCGGCTCCGCACCCAACGCGCCCCCTGCCGCCAGTGCGGCACGCAACGTGTCAGCCAGCGGCTGCGGCATCTTGCGGTCGGTCTGCTCAGGGCCGGGCACTGCAATACCCCGCCCAGCCAGATAAGCCTCAGCCAGTGTGACAAACTCAATCATCAACTCATAACTGGCCTGCGCGGTATCCGCAAAGGTGAAGAGACCATGCTGTTCGAGCCACAACCCCTCAACCGATGGGTCGCGCGCCAGTGCATCCTTGCAGGCATGGCTGAGTTGGTAGCCCGGCATAACATAGGGAACAAACCCGACGCGACCGCCGTATATTTCCGCGACGACCGTCTCCATGTCTTGCTGATCCGCCAAGGCCAGGATCGCGGTCGCATGCGTGTGATCCACAAAGGCATGTGGCATATAGGCATGCAACAGCGCCTCAATCGACGGGTTGGGTGCAGTCTGATCCAACAGGTAACGCCGCAGATAAGCCACCATGTCCTCGTCCGACATATGTGCGACATCGCGAGTCTTCAGCAGCGGCTCAAGCCACATCGCAGGAAGTCCCGGCGCCTCAATATCGCCGAGATCCCAACCGGAGCCTTTGACATGAATGATCGCGCCACCTTCAGCGTCGGGGATCTTCACAGAGGTATTGCCTCCGCCATGCAGCACCAGATCGGGGTCCTGACCGATCAGGCGCGAACTGTAGACCCGCAGGCCGAGTGCTGCTGGCTGACCTTGCGCCTTTGCTGCATCGATGAACTGTTGTGCCTCGGTCTCATTCCATCTGGACTGCATATCAGTTTCCCTGAACGTCTGTGCAGGGACGCATGATGCGCCCCTGCTGGTTGATTGTCTGATTGTGATCAGAAGTCGAAGTTGTCGATGTTTTCTGCGGTGAAGACGGTGCGTTCGGGCAGCAGGACGATGCCATTGCCCTCGGCCTCGTATTCGTAGCCTTGCACGGAGTTCGGCGAGACCTCGACCGGTCCGATCCCGGCAACGTCGATCTTATCCCCCACGTTGAGGGGGCCGTTTGCCAGCACATGCGCCGCCACTGCCACCGAAATCGCACCCTGCTGGGTCACGTCCCAGAGGCCAAACCGCTCAACCGTGCCGCGCTTCACATAGGGGCGCATCACGTTGGGGGTCGAAAAGCCCACAATGGTCACATCGCCGCCACGCTCCAGATTCTCAGCGGCCTGCGCAGAGGCTGGAAGCGCGTTGGCGTCGGGCGCGATGATCACATCAAGATCAGGATAGGCCGACAGAATGCTCTCCGCAGTTTGCAGCGATTTCTGCGCGTCATTGTACCCATATTGCGTGGTCACGACCTCCCAGCCGGGGTGCTCGGCGGCAATCTTTGCCTTGGCCGCTTCCGCCCATGCGTTCTGATCCGTCACGGTCGGTGAGGAATAGAAAAACGCCACCTTGGCCTTTTCTTTGCCCTCTACGCCGTCATTGGCCATATCCACCAACAGGCCACCCAGTTGTTCGGGCGTACCTTGGTTTACATAATAGGAGCGGCATTCCGGATTCACGTCGGAATCCCATGTCATCACCAATACGTCCCGCGCCATCGCCTGCTTCAGCGCCGGGCACAGACCGTCGGGTGAGACCGACGACAGGATCACTGCCCCATAGCCCTGATTGACGAAGTTGTTGACGAATTGCACCTGACCGGAAACGCTTGGCTCGGTGGGACCATCATAGGTGACGTTGACACCCAGCTTCTCTCCCATCTCCACCGCGCCGTTGCCGCCGGACGTAAAGAACCCGACACCGACGAGCTTGGGAACAAAGGCAATGTCATCCGCCGTTGCAGCAGTGGTCATCATCAGGCCTGCGGCCAGTGTGCTGAGCAGCTTTGCTGTTGTTTTCATTTTGGTTTCCTCCTCCATTGGAACCTGTGCCCGGCTCAGTTGGCCTGTGCCGCGCGCTCCGGTAAAAACTCTCGCAGCAGCGCGGCCCCATGGCGCAGCGCAACAACGAGAACCAGCAGCGCCCCGGACAGCGCGCTGGAAATCTGGCTGGGGACACCGCTCATTTGCAGGCCCTGTTGCAGATATCCGATGATGAATGTGGCGATGACCGTGCCCAGCACAGATCCCTTGCCGCCATAGATGGACGCACCCCCCAGAACGGCTGCGGTGATTGCAGGCAGCAGCGTCGCACTGCCCAGATCCACCCGCGCCGAGCCAAAGTAGGCTGACAGCATGATCCCGGCGAGTGCCGCCGCAAGACCGGTCAGCACATATGTCATAAGCTGCACCCGAAACACCGGCATCCCAGAATGGCGCGCGGCATTCTCATTGAGGCCGATCTGGAAAACCAGACGCCCAAATCGGGTCAGATGCAGCAACACCAGCAGCACCGCCGCAAAGCACAGGAAGACAAAGAGCGGCATCGGCAGGCCCATCACCTGCGCATAACCAAGCGCTGTGAACCCCGCCGGAAAACCGCCGATCCCCTCATAGCCATTGGCACCTACAACACCGGACAGAACGGTCGCGGCGCCCGAAAACATGTAGAGCGACCCCAGCGTCACCACGAGCGGCTGCAACCGCGTCAACCGGATGATGGTGGCGTTCAAAACACCCGCAAGCGCGCCGGTCGCAAAGCCCACCAGCAGCGACAGCGGCAATGGCAGACCGAAGAAGTTGGCAATCCCAAATGCAATCGCAGCAAGCCCCACGGTAGAGGCAAAGCTCACATCGATGCCACCTGCGATGATCACCAGCGTCAACGGCACAGCCACGATGCCAACCTGCACAAAGTCCGAGGTTCCAAACAACAAAGAACTGGGGCGCAGGAAGCGCGGGTTGATCATGCCAAAGATCAGAAGTTCGGCCACCAAAATGGCCAGCAGGAGCACCTCCCACCGCATCACATAGCGTTTCATGCTGCGTCCTCCAGCGGGTGGGATTTCTGCTCGGCTTGGCTGCCGCGGCGATAGCGTGCCGCCCTGTCACGTGCTTCAAGTGCGATGCGCAGTCGTCCATCGATCAACAAAACGCCCAGCAGCATCGCGCCGCCAATCAGGTCGTTCCAGTAGGCCGGTATTTTCAGGAACACGAGAGAGGTGTCGATCGAGGTGAAAAAGATCACGCCGATGACCACACCACCAACAGAACCAACCCCGCCCAGCAGGCTGATCCCTCCCAGCACCAGTGCCGCAATCGCGCGCAGTTCAATCCCGTTTCCGGCCTGATTGGGGACAAACCCGATCTGCGCTGCAAAGGTAATCCCCGCCAGCGCATACATCGCCCCCGCCCAAGTAAAGGCCAAAAGCTCAATGCGGCGCACCGGCAACCCAAGATGACGGGCGGCTTCGCGATTGTCTCCCGTCACCATCACCCAACGCCCGCGCCTGCTGCGCAGAAACCACCAGACCGCCACGATCACCAGCGCGGTGATGATCCCCATGATGGACAGCCCGCCAAAGGACTTTGCACCCAGAGATTTAAGCGCTTCGGGAAGTTCCTCGATCCACTCGCCTCCGGTGGTAATCAGCATGACACCGCGAAAGAGGCCAAGCGTGCCCAGTGTCGCCACAATCGAGGGCACTCCGAGTCCCGCCACCAGCAGGCCATTCACAACCCCGGCAAAGATCCCGGCTCCAAGCGCAAATCCAAGCGCCAGAGGCAGCGCGAACCCATCATTGAGCGCCAAGCCCAGCACCACCGCCGAGAGCCCGAGGATTGAACCGCCCGAGACATCGATATTGCGCGTGAGGATCACTGGAAAAATCCCCAGTGCAACCAGCATCAGCACCAACCCATTGGACCAGATGATGGTGGCCGTCCCCGCCGACAAGAAACCGGGAGCCGCCAGCCCGACAAGCAACAGCACAGCCACCGTCACAAGGAACAGAGTTGCGACACGGTCGCGGGCGATCCGTTCAAGCATGCTCAACCTCCCGAGCTTCAAAGGCCAGTTGTGAAATTTCATCCGTGGTTGCCCCGCCCGGCAACTCACCCGCCAGATGCCCTCCAGCCATCACGGCAATGCGATCAGACAGACGTACAACCTCGTCAAAATCCGATGAGATCAGCAGCACCGAGGTTCCTTGCGCCGCAAGCTCCTCGATGATGCGATAAATATCGTTGCGCGCACCCACGTCGACGCCACGGGTGGGTTCATCAAGGATCAATAGTTTCGGCTCAGCCGCGAGACATTTGGCCAGCAGAACCTTTTGCTGATTGCCGCCAGAGAGGCTCCCCGCAGGCTGATCCGGGCTGGCACATTTGATCCCGAGCATCTCGCGATACCGCGCAAAGCGTTTGCGTTCGGTGCCGGGCCTCAAGAAGAACGGCAGCCGGTCATAGACAAAGGACGACGCGTTCCAAAACAGCGGTGCCTCAAGGAACAAACCATATTGCTGGCGGTCTTCACTCAGATGCACAATGCCCTGACGTACCGCGTCGCTGGGGGCGTTTGCGCCAAACGCCTTCCCCTGTAGCATGACGTCACCGCAAGTGCGGGGGCGCAACCCGACGAGGGTTTCAGCGAGTTCCGTGCGCCCAGCCCCGACCACGCCGGTCAGCCCAAGCACCTCGCCGCGGCGCACATCAAACGAGATATCGACAAAGCCCTCTCCGCTGAGGGCGTCCAACGCTAGCACCACCTCGCTTGAGGTTTGCCTCCCCGCCCCACGCGCCTCTAGCTCGGTTACACCGGGGCTCATTGCGGTAAGGATATCGCTGTCAGTGCTCTGGTCCATGTTTCCGCTCAGCACCACATTGCCATCACGCAGCACGGTGATCCGGTCGCAGACCGCGCGCAGCTCATGCAGTTTGTGGGAAATAAAAACCAGCCCGTGACCTGCGGCCCGCAACCCCTGCATACGCGCAAACAGGGTCTGAACCTCATGCGGTGTAAGCGCCGAAGTCGGCTCATCGAGGATCAGAACTTTCGCCTCACGCACAAGGCCACGCAGGATTTCCACGATCTGGCGATCCGCGATTTCCAGCGTCGCGGCTTTGGTTTCGGGCAACAGCGACACACCGATCTGTGCAATCAGCTCCTCTACCCGTGCGCGATAGGCCGCGGCAGGTTTAGGCAAGCCGATGCAGATATTTTCAAGCACCGACTGGTTCGGAAAAATATGTGCCTCCTGTGGCACCAGATAGAGCCCCATCGCCAAGGCCTGCGCTGGGGTCGCCGGCACCAATGGCGCGTCCGCAATCCGCACGTCTCCCCCGCTGGCCTGCACCAGACCTGCAAGGATTTTCATAAGCGTGGATTTGCCCGCGCCATTCCCTCCCAACAGCGCATGAATTTCCCCGGCACGCACCGAGAAATTCACCCGCTTCAGCACCGGAATGCCAGCGTAGCTCTTTGACACAGAGTCCAGCTCTGCAAGCACAGGTTCCATAACGCCTCCTCAACGTTATCGGCTTTGTCGCTGCAGCGTGGGTCATTCGATCTATGCGGATTCGATTGATCATCTGTTAGCAACAACATCATTTGTTCAAGTGAATCGCATCCTGTCAATATGTTTGATGCGAATAACTCGCCGATATCTCCGATTCACATTGGTAAAATAGACCCATTGACTTGATCATATGTTCTGTCACTAATTGTTTGATCGAGAACGCCATGGAGGAAGGCCCCCGATGACCGACCAGACAGCACATGATGCAGACGAGGCACTGCTGGCACGGGTGGCTTGGCTTTATTACAACGACGGACTCACCCAGAGCGAGGTGGGCGAGATCCTCAATCTGTCGCGCATCAAAGTCTCGCGCCTTCTTGATGCCGGGCGCACGTCAGGCCTTATTCAGCTGCGGATCAACTCTCGTCAGCGCGGGTGTCTGGAACTTGAAACCCGCATGAAACAGCAATTTGGCCTCAGTGACTGTCGCGTCATTCCCGAAAGCATCTCGGAAGACACCAACATGCGCATCGGGCAGGCCGCGGCACAATATCTGATGCAGAAGCTATCCCCCGGTGACAGCCTATCGGTCGGCTGGGGCGACACCGTGACTCACTCCATCCGTATGTTGGGCTATACCGCGCAGGAACGCGGTGTCGGGCTGTACTCCCTGACCGGCGGCGTGCAGACCTATGTGGAAGGTATGCGCGAGGCCAACTGGCACCGCAACGTGAACATCATTCCGGCACCATTGGTGGTCTCAACACCAGAGCTGGCACAGGCATTGATGCAAGAGCCGACCGTTGCCACCCTGATGGCCAAGGCGCTTGAGGCGGATTACAAGCTCGTTGGCATCGGTGGCATCAGCGAGACCGCAACCGTGGTGAGCCATGGCTACATTCCACCTGCCGAGATTGACCCGCTGCGCCGGGGCGGCGCGCGTGGTGACATTCTGTGCCGCTTCTATGATCGGAGTGGCGCAGGGCTTGCCCTGCCCTTGCATGAACGTGTGATCGGTGTCGATCTTGATCAGTTGCGCGAGTCCAACAAGGTCATTGGCGCAGCGGGTGGCGCGACCAAAACGGGCCCGATCCTCTCCGCCTTGCGCGGGAAAATCCTCGACATTCTGGTCACGGACGAACCCACAGCACTCGCACTTCTTGACGCGGCGGAGGTCTGATCATGGCGTATTATTTGGCATTTGATGCTGGTACCGGCAGCGGTCGTGCGGTCTTGTTTGATGAAAACGGCGCAGAAATTTCTGCCTCAAGTCAGGAATGGTGGCACGCCACCGATCCGCGCTATCCGGGATCAATGGATTTCGACACGGCAGGAAACTGGGCCGCACTCGCCCGTTGCTGCCGCGAGGTGATTGCCACCTCTGGTGTTGACCCCAAAGACATCAAAGCCGTCAGCGCCACCGCGATGCGCGAAGCCTTTGTGCTACATGACCAAACCGGCACTGAAATCTGGGCTTGCGCCAATGTTGATGCCCGCGCCAGCGATGAGGTGCGCGCGCTGAAAACCAGTCATCCGGATCTGGAACGCGACATCTACAACCGTTCGGGCCAGACCTACGCTCTTGGCGCGTTGCCTCGGCTGATCTGGCTGCGCAAACATATGCCAGACGTGCTTGAGCGCGCGCAGTCTCTTACCATGCTGTCGGACTGGGTGCTTTATCGCCTCTCCGGCGCACTCAGCTCAGAGCCGTCGAACGCGGGAACCACCGGGTTGATCGGACTGGCAGACCGCGCCCCGTTACGCGATGTGCTGAACCTTATGGACCTGCCAGAGAGCCTGTTCCCTCATGCCGCCAGCACCGGCGAGGTCATCGGCGAGGTCCACGCGGCGGCTGCCAAGGACACCGGCCTTGCGCCCGGCACGCTTGTGGTTGCAGGGGGTGGCGATTGCCAGACTGGCGCGCTCGGTCTTGGGGTGGTGAATGAAGGCGATTGCGCGGTTATGGGCGGGACCTTCTGGCAACAGGTGGTCAATGTCCCCCTCAGCCTGACGGACCCCACCATGAACCTGCGGATCAACCCGCATGTTGTGCCGGATCTCAATCAAGCAGAGGCCATCAGCTTCTTTACCGGCGCAGTGATGCGTTGGTTTCGCGATGCCTTCGGGCAGGGCAAGAGCTATAGCGAATTGGAAGCGGCCTCCAAATCCGTTCCGCCCGGTGCTTTTGGGATCATTCCGGTATTTTCCGACGTCATGCGCTATGGAGAGTGGTTTCATGCTGCGCCCTCGCTGCTGAACCTGTCGATCGACCCGGAGCGCTCCGGCCCAGACGCGATCTTTCGTGCCCTTCAGGAAAACGCGGCCATCGTGGCGCATCGCAACCTAGAGGCGGTGTTTGACCTGACGGGACGACGCCCGGATCGCATCATTTTTGCGGGGGGCGCTTCCAAATCTGCCCATTGGGCGCAGATCCTGGCCGATGTCACAGGTCTCACCGTGGCCACGCCGCGCGTCAAAGAAGCCACAGCCCAAGGATGCGCCGCAGCAGCAGCAACTGGCGCGGGCCTTTTTGCCTCACTGCGCGAAGCGGGCAATGCATGGTCTCAAATCGAAGCAGAGTTTACGCCCAACCCAGACCTTAACGCCCTTTATGCCGATGCAAGCATCCGCTGGGCCAAGGCCTATGCGGCGCAACGTGATCTGGTCACCGCAAATGTGACGACCTCCATGTGGCAGGCCCCCGGCACCTGATACCGCGCCCGCCCTCCAAGATTTCAAGAAAGGACCACTATGCTTATTCAACTGGTGAACATCAAAGTGCAGGACGGCACACGGGATACGTTCCTTGAGGCCTTCACGATAAACTGCAACGGCACCCGCGAAGAGCCGGGCAATATCCGCTTTGACCTGCTGCATGACCCGGAGGACGTAAACAACTTCTTCGTCTACGAAATCTTTGAAAGCGAAGCGGCGCTCGATGAACACCGCAAGACCCCGCACTATCAAACCTGCGTAGAGATGATTGAGCCGATCACGATTGGCGGGAGAACCAAAACCTATTTTACGCCCGTATTGGTTCAGGGCACCTGAAACATCTGCCTGCCCCGGTAGAAGCAATCCCCTGCACAGCCTCAACGTCACCCATCATCGAATGGCTTTGTGACCGCCGGGCCTTTCTCAACGGCCATTATTTCAGGCCATGAGACATCACCACCACTCACCAAGCTCAAACGGCAACAGGGACGCGCCCAGCGTCCCTGTTCCGTGACCTTGGGTATGGCTCAGCCGGTTAGTTAAACAGCTGTAGCAGAGCCTGCGGCGCCTGGTTCGCAATTCCAAGCGATTGAACCGCCAGCTCCTGCTGGGTTTGTAGCGCCGACAATCGGGCAGAGGCTTCTTCCATGTCGGTGTCGGTCATCGTCGACACGCCCATGGTCATCGAATCTACCAGCTTGGACACAAACTGAACCTGATCGTCGATCCGTGCAGATGCCGCGCCGAGAGCCGCAGCGCCAGAGATCGCCGTTTGCAGGTAAACTTCGATTTCAGCCAGAGCGGAAGCCGCGGTTGCGGTGTCGGTGATTGTGGTCAGGCTGGTGCCCAGGTTCAGGCTGGATTCAAAGCCCTGCGCCTCGATGGTGATGTCCACAGAACTCACAGTTCCGCCCGCGCCAACGCGATCCAGAGAGGCCAGAATGCCCATCTGTGTTGCGGTACCGTCAATCGTGTTGGCCAGCAGGTTTGCACCGTTGAACTGTGCCGCGCCAATGATGGATTCGATTTGGTCGACCTTGGATTCAATATCGGTCTGGATCTTGTCATGCGACACGTTTTCCGCTTGTGCCGACACGATCAACTCTTTGATTTCAACAAGCTTCTCAACGATCTGTTCTGCCCCAGCAGATGCGACAGCTACGGTAGCTTCGCCCATCGAAAGACCTTCTTCAATCGCCTCAAAACTGGCGATATCGGATTCCATGGTCTTGGAAATAGCCCAAACTGCGGCATTGTCTTTTGCAACGCCAATTTCCTTACCAGTGGAAATCGCGTTCTGTGTGTCGGTGAGATTGGTGTTGACGACTTTCAGCGTCTGCAGAGCCACCATAGCACCATTGTTTGTCAAAATGCTGGACATAGCATGAGTTCCTTTGAGCAAGGAGCACTTTGGCCCCGATGTATTCCCTTTCCCCCATTATGGGGTGTTCTCTCTCGTCTTTCTGAACGTGCGGAGCACTTCGGCCGCCGCAACAAACTCAATAAGATGCAGGCCAACTTTTGACGTGAGGATGCTAATGAAGAGCTAAAATGTCGGCGTATATGTCTAAAATGCGAGTCAAATTGCTTCCGTTGGCATTTTTGCGCCACGCCCACCGCGCACCACAACAGCCTGCCCGGACCGCTGTGCCCAAATGGTGAGACTAAGATTCAAATCCGCAAAGCACTGCGAAGTCACCGAGAACGACGCATGCGCCCTTACACATATATAAGTAAAAGGCGCAGCACCCGACCACATAAGACGCCTGACAGGATGTGCGCCCCTGCTCACAAACCAGAAGTAGGGCCCTGATGTAGTCAAATTAGTCCGGTTATTTATCGTATTTTTCAAATCATTGAAGACAACCGCAACGCAGCAATAAACGGTTTTTTCACGCTGGGGCCACAGGGTCACGGAGCACCGACGACCCTAAATTGATGCTCACGGACACAGCACATTGCGACTTTTGACACTTCTTTGCGTTGGCCTCATCGGCACCTTTGTATTGGCCGCGGCCTCGCGCCATGACCTAAAGAAGATGTTCGAACGCCCCGCCCGTATCGCGTTCCCCGAAGAAGAGGCCTACTCGCCCCAGCGCGCAGCTTTGGGCAAGATGCTGTTCTTTGATACCCGCCTCTCTGGCGCACAGAATCTCAGCTGTGCCACCTGCCACAACCCCTCGTTTGGCTGGGAAACACCCGCAGCGCGGGCCGTCGGGGCCATGAATCAGCCGCTCGAACGCCACACCCCGACAATCGAGAACCTGGCAGAATCAGAGCATTTTTTCTGGGACGGCCGTGTCACCTCCTTAAAGGAACAAATTCGCGGACCGATCACCCATCCGCTCAAAATGAATTCCAGCATGAAACAGGTGGTTCGGCGCCTAGAAGCGATTTCGGGCTACCGCCGCTACTTTGAGATCGCCTTCCCCGAGGCAGGGCTGACGGAAAACACCATTCTCATTGCTCTGGCCACCTATCAGCGCACCCTGCGGTCGGGTTGGTCTCCATTTGATGACTGGGTCGAAGGCGATGACGATGCCATTTCTGCCTCGGCCAAACGCGGGTTTGACGTCTTTACCGGCATCGGGCACTGCGCAGATTGCCATCATGGCTGGGCCTTCACAGATCACGCCTTTCACAGTGTCGGCGTCGGCGGCGACGATATAGGTCGTGGCATCCTTGATCCCCAGATGCGCCATCGTTTCAAAACGCCGGGCCTTCGCAACATCGCCCTGCGCGCGCCCTATATGCACAATGGCAGCCTGAACTCCCTGCGTGCGGTGGTTGAGCATTATCGCCATGGCGGCAGCCCCTTGGCGCATATGAATGACATGCACCCGATCGAAGACATGTCCGATCGAAACGTGAATGACCTCATCGCATTTCTTGAAACCCTGACCGCATATAACCCGCATGTATCGGCCCCGGCCCTGCCTGCTGACTGAGGGACACCCTATGTCGATCAAACGTCGCATTCTCGGCCCTATCGTTTTATTGATTGTGATCGGCATCGTCGGTGCATTCTGGGTCTCGTTGGCCGCCATCCGCACCCAAAACGCGATCCAAGACGCCGACACGACCACGATGCGTACTCTGCAAGCTACCGAGCGCGCACAACGCATTCGTGTCGAAATCGAGGATCAACTGAGCCAGTTTCTTGAGTTCAACACAGTAGAGACACCCGCTCGCGTCAATCGCAATCATCAGCGTTTCGTCACCGCCTTTCGCAATGTCTGGCAGGAGTTGCGTGCCGCACCCGGCTCTCCCAAACAGATCGAGATGGTGGCGCAGGTCGAAGAGCAGTTCGAAGCGTGGAATACAGAGGCGACCATCGCGCTCGGCCTGTTGACTGACACTCATATCCCCTCGCACAACCGCCTCGATCATTTGGCGCGGCGGCTTGAACTGGCGCTTGTTGCCTTGGAACAAGAAGTCCGACTGAGTGCCGCCAACGCCAATCAGGATGCGCGTCAACGCTATGTGCAGCAGGTGGTTGTGGTCTTTATTTCCATGATCGTGATCTTCCTTGTGGCTGGGTCAACCTTCATCGGGTTTGGCAGTCAACTGGTGCGGTCGCTGACCCAGCTTGCCGCCGCGATGGAGCGTATCCGCTCTGGTGATTTTGATACGCCCGTCAGCTATGTCGACCGGCGCGACGAGGTGGGAAAAATCGCGCGAGGCGTTGCGGCCTTTTCGTATACGCTGCGGGATTTGAGCGCTGCAAAAACCCGGATTGAGCATCTGGCCCTGCACGATCAATTGACCAACCTCCCCAACCGGCGCGCCCTGCAGGAGTACCTCGAACATTGTTTCGATCTGGCTCCGTCATCGGAACATCGGGTTGCGGTGCTGCATGTGGACCTTGACCGGTTCAAGCAGATTAACGACCTGATGGGCCACGCCGCAGGGGATGAAATCCTGCGCCACGCCGCGCGCGCCATGCAGCAGCAAATCGGCGCTGACGATCTGACCGCGCGCGTTGGCGGGGATGAGTTCGTGATCGTGTTGCGACAGGCTGGCACCGATGCGCAGGTGGAGTGCATCGCCAATCGCATCATCGAAGCGGTCTCGCAACCGATTGAAATATGGGGTGATTTCGTTCATGTCGGTGCCAGCGTCGGCATTGCCTTCCTCATGGCAGGAGAAACCGACCCGGCCCGCATCCTCTCCAACGCCGATATCGCGCTCTATGTCGCCAAGAGCAAAGGCCGTGGGCGGGCGTCTTTCTATAATGACGCAACCCGCGCTCGGTTTGAGGGAAATATGGCGCTTTTGAAAGACCTGCGCTGCGGGTTGGACAACGGCGAGATCACCGCATTCTTTCAGCCACAGGTGGATGGGGTCACGGGTGAGGTCATCGGCTTTGAGGCACTGGCGCGCTGGCGCCATCCGGAACGCGGCATGCTTGATCCGGGCGTCTTTATCACACTGGCCTTTGAGCACGGTCTGGGCGACCGATTGACAGAACGGATCGTCTCTGATGCCATTGCCGCACTGCTGGAATGGCGCGCACGCGGCCTGCCTGCGCCCAGCGTCAGCGTCAATTTCTCGGCCAAACAACTGCGTGACGGCGGGTTGGTCGAATATCTCGACGACACGCTTTTCGCCGCAGCTCTTGAGCCCGAGGATATTGCGATTGAGGTCTTGGAAAGTGTGCTGTTCAGTGACGGCGTAGATCCGGCCCTCAATACCATCGCACAACTGCAAAAGCGCGGTTACAAGATCGAACTGGATGATTTTGGCACTGGTCATGCCTCAATCTCGAACCTGAGACGGTTCAAGGTCGATGGCATCAAACTGGACAAGGATTTTGTCGCCGGGGTGGATCAGGATGCCGAGCAAGAGGTGATCCTGCGCACGATGATCGACCTGTGCCGCAACCTTGATATCGTCTGCCTTGCAGAAGGCGTCGAGACCGAGGCTGAAAAGAACAAGCTGATCTCGCTGGGCTGCAGCCGTTTTCAGGGCTATGGCGTGGCCCGCCCGATGCCGCAAGATGCGGTCACTGAGTGGCTTGAGACCCAATATGGTCGCCACACCACTGCCAAGGCGGGCTGACTGCGTTAGATATCCTTCATCAGGCGCAATGCGTCATAGATCGCCGCGTGGGTGTTGCGTGCCGACACCGCATCGCCGATCCGAAACAGTTGAAACGCGCCATCTGGGTTGCGGCTGACCGTCTGTGATTGACCGGCAATTAGCGCCTCATGGTCGACTTCGCCATGGTTCACGCTCGCGGGGCGCAACTCCTGATACAGGTCATCATTAGGCAGGGTGCCATAGTTCACCACCACCTGATCGTAGGTCTGATCGTGGGTGAAATCGCTGTAATCCGTGCCAATCGCGGCAACCAGCTCGTTGCCCTTTCTGGCCACGCCTAGCAGGCGGCGGGTCACGGTGAAGGTCACATTCTTATCTTGCAGGGACCGCATATAAGGCACGAGGTTCATCGCCATGATCTCGGGCGCAAAGGTGCGGTCCGGGGTCATCACCTCAACCTCGGCGCCCGCCTCTGCTGCCACCTCTGCCGCCTGCAGGCCGGGGTGGTCGCCGCTTTCGTCATAGATCAACACTCGGCCTGCCGGTTTCACATCCCCCGCGATCAAATCCCAGGCCGAGACCACATGCGCCGCCTCACGCCCGGTCTCGAACAGCTCCAGATTGGGCAGCCCCCCGGTGGCGATAATGACCGCATCCGGGGTCTCCGCCAGCACCGCCGATCCCTCGGCCCAAGTATTAAAGCGGAACTGCACATCCCGCGCCGCGCATTGCGCCATGCGCCAATCAACGATGGAGATCATCTCGCGGCGGCGCGGGGATTGCGCGGTCAGGCGGATCTGGCCGCCGGGGTCGGGCTGGGCCTCAAAAACCACCACCCTATGCCCGCGCTCGGCTGCGACGCGCGCCGCCTCCAGCCCCGCCGGGCCTGCGCCGACGATCACCACTTTCTTTGAGGTCTCGGCGGCTGTGATCTCATGCGGCATCGTCAATTCACGCCCGGTGGCGGCGTTGTGAATGCACAACGCATCGCCCGCCTGATAGATCCGGTCCAGACAATAGGTGGCCCCCACACAGGGGCGGATGTCATCCTCGCGCCCCTCGCGGATTTTGCGCACCACATGCGGGTCGGCCATATGCGCCCGCGTCATGCCCACCATATCCAACAGCCCCGCCTGCACCGCATGGCGCGCGGTGGCGACATCCGGGATACGCGCGGCGTGAAACACCGGCAGGTCGGTTTCCTGTTTGACGCGGCCTGCAAAATCCAGATGCGGCGCGGATTTCATCCCCTGCACCGGGATCACATCGGTCATCGCCGGATCGGTATGGATGCGCCCCCGGATCACATTGAGAAAATCCACCTGCCCCGTTGCGCTCAGGATGCGGGTGATTTCCAGCCCTTCCTCTGTGGTGATACCGCCTTTTTGCACCTCATCCGCAGTGAACCGCATACCTACGATGAACTCATCCCCCACCCGCTTGCGAATGGCGGAGAGCACATCCATCGGAAACCGCAAACGGTTCTCTAAAGTATCCGCCCCATAGGGGCCGCTCAGATCATTGGTCAGCGGCGACCAGAACTGGTCGATCAGATGGCCATAGGCCTGCAACTCGATCCCATCCATCCCCCCGGCCTTCATGCGTTCGGCGGCATCGGCGAAATCCGTAATGATGCGCTCGATATCCCAGTCCTCGACAAGCTTGGGAAAGGCCCGGTGCGCCGGTTCGCGGTGCCGTGACGACGACACCGACGGCAGCCAGTCGCCCTTGTTCCAAGTGGTGCGCCGGCCCAGATGCGTCAGCTGGATCATCACCGCGCAGCCGTGCTCGTGGCAGCCTTCGGTCAGGTCGGTGATCCACGGCACCACCTCGTCCTTGTAGGCGAGAATGTTGTTGAACACCGGCGGGCTGTCCTTGGAGACCGCCGCAGACCCCGCCGTCATCGCCAGCGCCACCCCGGCCTTTGCACGCTCTGCATGATAGGCGCGGTAACGCGCCTTGGGCATGCCGTCCTCCGGGTAGGCCGGTTCATGACTGGTGGTCATGATACGGTTGCGAAGGGTCAGATGCTTCAGCTGAAAGGGCTGCAAAAGCGGATCGTGTGACATGGCGCTGCCTCATGGAATCGGGTGACTTGACACAAGTGTAAAGTCAGCCTGCATCGCAATTGACACATGTGTCAATTGTTTTAGAGTGCCCGCATGTCCAAACCCGCCTCCCCTCGCCCGCGCGGCTCGCGCGACCTCTGGCTCGATGCCGCGCTTGATCTCTTGGTCTCAAGTGGGATCGACGCGGTGAAAATCATGCCGCTGGCCCGCGCCGTGGATCAGACGCGTACCGGGTTCTACTGGTATTTCAAGGACCTCGGCGCGCTGCATGACGCCATGGTTGAGACCTGGGAGGCCCGCAACACCGGCCAGATACAGGCCCGCTGCGAGGCCACGGCGCAGACCGTCAACACAGCCCTGTTCAACCTGATGGATTGCTGGCTGGACCCGGCCCTGTTTGATGCGCGCCTCGATCTGGCGATCCGCAACTGGGCGCGCAATGACGCCACATTGGCGGCGCGGCTTGATGCGGCGGATAACGCCCGCATCGCCGCCGTGCACGACATGTTCCTGCGCTTTGGCTACAGCAGGGAACAGGCCGATGTCAGAAGCCTTACGGTCATCTACACGCAGGTGGGCTATCTCTCGATGGAGGTCGAAGAGGACCCTGTCGCGCGCCTGAACCGCGTACCACATTACGTGGAGATGTTCTCTGGCCAGCCCCCGACACAGGCGGAAATCGCAGCGTTCATGGCGCGCCACACGTCGGGCTAGCCAATGGTGCGACAGCGGGCGACCGCTGCGTCCAGCCCTTTTGCAAGTTCTGCGCCAATGTCTGATGCCCGCAGCACTTCCAGCCCCGCCGCCGTGGTACCGGCATAGTCGATCATCTCCTGCACATGATCGCTGGGACGGGCAGCGCCCGTCGCCATCATCTGCCCAGCCCCGAGGAACAGCTGCCGTACTGCCTTGTCGGCGACCTCGGGCGGCAGGCCCTTGGCCTCGGCGTAATCCGCCATCACCTCGGCAAAATAGGCGACAAACCCCGGCACCGGCCCGGTCATCGCAGTAAAAACGTCCAGATGCGCCTCCTGCGTGATCCGGTCAGTGCTGCCGCAGGCCTCAAACAGCGCCGTGGCAAAGGCGCGATCCGCATCCGACGTGGCCTCTGTCGCAACCCAGGGCGAATAGGCAAGCCGCTCTGCCGCCGCCGGGCTGCTCATGGCGCGAATGATCCGCGTTGCCCCGGTCATCTCGGAAATCCGGTCAATCGTGATCCCCGCCATGACGGAGATCACCAGTTTGTCTCTGAGGTCCAGCGACAGCGTGCCCATCGCCGCAGGTGGCACGCACAACAGGACCACGTCCGAGGCCGCAATCAGGGCTGCCGTGTCCGTGGTTATGCTCAGCCCCGAATGACCCGAGAACCCGTCAAGCTGCCCGGACCGCGACGCCACCCAGATCCGCTCCTCGGCGATCATCTGCGCCTGCACAACTGCACGCAGGATCGCACTGCCCAGCATGCCCGTCCCTCCGATGATACCGAATGTCTGGTCTGCCATGGCACTGCGCTCCTGTTGTCTGTGTCAGCCCTCCGCCATGTGACAGGCGACTCGGGTAGTGCCGATCCTGCGCATCTCGGGGCGTTCTTGTCGACAGATGTCACCGGCCAGTGGGCAGCGCGGGTGAAAGGCGCAGCCGGGCGGTGGGTTGATCGGATCGGGGATTTCACCCTCGGGCGGGGCCACCTCGCGGCCGAACCCATCCATACGCGGCGCGGCCTCCAGCAGCATCTGCGTGTAGGGGTGTTTGGGGCGCTCAAACAGCTCGTCAGGTGCGCCCTCTTCGACCAGCCGGCCAAGATAAAGAACTCCGATCCGGTCCGCCATATGCTGCACCACCGTCAGGTCGTGGGTGATCAGCACATAGGTCAGGCCGAAGTTATCCTTGAGGTCGCTCATCAGGTTCAGCACCTGCGACTGCACCGACACATCCAGCGCCGAGGTGGGCTCGTCACAGACGATCAAACGCGGCTCGGACGCCAGCGCACGGGCAATACAGATCCGCTGCCGTTGCCCGCCGGAGAACTCATGCGGGAACTTGCCCGCGTCCTTCACCGAGAGACCCACCTGTTCCAGCAGGCGTTCGGCCAGCCCATCGGTCTTGCCACCACGCGCTGCCACAGGTTCAACGATGATGTCACGCACCCGCCAGCGCGGGTTGAGCGAGGCATAGGGGTCCTGAAAGATCATCTGGATGTCAGAGCGGATCGCATCGACCTTGGCGGCGTCTGTCTCGTTCGCCAGATCGACACCTTCGATCTCCACATTGCCGCCTGAGGGATTGAGCAGCCCCACCAGCATGCGGCCAATGGTGGATTTGCCGGACCCGGATTCGCCCACCAGCGCATAGGTGGTCTGCGGTTCAACCTCGAAATCCACATCTGACACAGCGGTCAGAAAGGCCTTGGGTTCGCGTTCGATCACCCGGTTCAGCCAGGGTTTGGAGACGTCAAACACGCGGCTCAGGTTCTTGACGGAGACAAGCGCCATCAGGAGGCCTCCTCATGTTGTAGCGGGAACCAGCAGGCAGCGGCAGCACCGTCGACCTTGGGCGCAGGTGCCTGTCGGCATTTGTCGGCCACGCGCGGGCAGCGCGGATTGAAGGCACAGCCATCGGGGACCGCATCCAGACGCGGCATGGCGCCGGGGATCTGGTGCAGACGTTTCTGCCCGCGCGACGCCAGCGGTGTCGAGGCCATCAAGCCATGGGTATAGGGGTGCTCCGGCGCGGTGATCACATCGCGCACCGGGCCAAGCTCGGCCAGCCGCCCGGCATACATCACCGCCACACGATCTGCGGCCTCGGCAATCACGCCCATGTCGTGCGTGATCAGCATCACCGCTGTGCCGCGCTCACGACAAAGCCGTTTCAGCAGCGCGATAATCTGCGCCTGCACCGACACATCAAGCGCGGTTGTCGGCTCATCCGCGATCACCAAGGACGGTTCGGCACAGAGCGCCAGCGCGATCACCACCCGCTGGCGCATACCGCCTGAAAACTCATGCGGGTAGCTGTTTACACGTTTGGCGGCACCGGGAATACCGACTTCCTCAAGCGCGGCCACGGCGCGTTTCTCGGCCTCGGATTTGCTGATCGGCAGATGGGTCAGCATGGTCTCCACCAGCTGATCCCCGATCCGCAACAGCGGATTGAGCGAGGTCAGCGGATCCTGAAAGACCATACCGATTTCCTTGCCCCGCAAGCGGCGCAGCGCGTCGCCCTTCAGGGTGTCGATGCGTTTGCCATTGAGCCAGATCTCGCCAGAGGAGACATGCGCCGGCGGATTGAGCAGGCCGATGACGGCATTGCCCGCCATCGACTTGCCCGCACCGCTTTCGCCAACGATGCCGAGGATCTCGCCCTTGGCAATGTCATAAGAGACGCCATCGACCGGTTTCAGGATGCCGTGGCGGGTTGGGATTTCCACACAAAGGTTGCGGATGGACAGAACAGGGTCAGCCATTAGCGAAGCCTCGGGTTCAGGGCGTCACGCAGCCAGTCGCCCAGCAGGTTGACGCTCAGCGCCAGTCCCAACAGCGTGATCGCAGGGAAGAGAAGAATCCACCATTCGCCAGAGAACAGGAAGCCCTGCCCGATGCGAATGAGTGTACCAAGAGACGGCTGGGTCGGCGGCGCGCCCACCCCGAGGAACGACAGCGTCGCCTCGGCAATGATCGCCAGCGCCAGCGAGATCGTCGCGATGACCAAGACAGGCGACAGCACATTGGGCAGGATATGCCGCAACATGATCGCACCGGAGCGTCGTCCGATCAGCCGGGCGGCCTCGACGTATTCCTTGTTTTTCTCAACAAGGGTCGCGCCACGCACCACGCGGGCAAACTGCACCCAGTCCGACAGGCCAATCGCAAGGATCAGCACCCAGATCGCCATCTGATCGCGGTATTCCACCGGGGCAATGCCCTTGGCGACACCAAAGATCAGCATTGCCACCAGGATCGACGGAAAGGTCAGCTGCACATCGGCAATCCGCATAATCACCGTCTCGACCCAGCCGCCGAGGTAGCCGGACAACAAGCCCAGCGTGATCCCGAGCACCATGGCGAATAGAACGGCAGCGACGCCAACGAACAGCGAAATCCGCATACCATAAAGAATGGTCGAGAACACATCGCGGCCCTGATCGTCGGTCCCCATAAAGAACGTCTCACCGGTGAAGTCGTTGGGCGACATCGGCGGCGTGAAGCCGTTCATCAGGTTGAGCGAGGCCGGATCAAACGGGTTGGTCGGCGCAATCAGCGGCGCGAAGACCGCCGAGAGCACCAGAACCAGAACCACCACGGTGGAGACCACCGCCACGGGCGAGCGTTTGAAGGTATAGAACAGATCGCTTTCCAGCGCGGTGCGCAGGCGCGATTTCTGGGCGGGGGTAGATGTCTCGGACATTAGTGACCTCCCTTGCGATCAACGCGCAGACGCGGATCGATAAAGAAATAGAGGATATCGACGATCAGGTTGATCCCGACGAACATCACCGAAATCAGCATCAGATAGGCTGCCATCACCGGGATATCGACGAACTGAATCGCGTTGATGAACAACAGGCCGACACCGGGCCACTGGAACACGGTCTCGGTGATGATGGCGAATGCGATGATCGCGCCCACTTGCAGGCCGATTACGGTGATCACCGGCACCATGGTGTTCTTCAGCGCGTGACGGAAATGCACGGTGCGGTCCCGCAGACCACGGGCGCGGGCAAAGCGGATATAATCCTGCCGCAGCACCTCGAGCATTTCCGAGCGCACCAGCCGCATGATGAGCGTCATCTGATAAAGCCCCAGCGTGATCGACGGCAGGATCAGCGCCTTGAGGCCACTTGCGGTTAAAAACCCCGTGCTCCAGCCGCCGAGGTCGACCACCTCGCCGCGCCCGAAACTCGGCAACCACCCAAGTTCCACAGAAAACAGATAAATCAGCAGGATACCAATCAGGAAGGTCGGCAAGGACACCCCTATGAGGGAGCCGGACATAATGAGATTGGCCGTGATCCCGTTTCGCCTGATGGCGGTAAAGACCCCAAGCGCGATGCCGAATATGATCGCGAGGATGCCCGAGACCGCCGCCAGTTCCAGTGTCGCAGGCGCACGTTCCATCAGGATGTCGATAACCGGGCGCCCTTGCCGGTAGCTGACCCCGAAATTGCCCTGCACGGCGTTTTCGAGAAACCGGTAGTATTGCACCACAAAGGGCTGATCGAGGCCAAGTTGTCCGCGCAGCCGTTCAATGTCGTCGGCGGTGCGTTCCTGGCCCAGCATGTTGTCGATCGGGTCACCGACAAAGCGGAACATGGCAAAGGCCACAAGTCCGACGATAAGAAGAACCAGCGCGGATTGGGCCACGCGCCGGATGATATAAGCGAGCATATCCGTGCTCTCCTGTGGGTGGATGAAGGGGGCCGAACCCCCCGTCTGCCTTGATGAGCGGCGTTAGTTAACGGAGACCCAGCGCAGAATAAAGAAGTTATCCGGCCTTTGGGTCAGGGTGACGTTGCTGCCGGTGCCCCAGACCAGCGGTTGCACATAAAGCGGCACATAGGCGGTCTCGTCCTGCAAGACCTGCGCCACCTCATCGAGCATCCCCTGCCGGGTCGGCTCGTCGATCTCGGACTGGATCTTGGGCAGCAGCGCATCCACGCGTGCGTTGGAATAGCCGCCAAAGTTCCACGAACCGAGCTTCTTTTCCTCATTGGGGGTTGCCGCAAGGAAGCGGATCGGGTGTTCCGCATCAAAGGTGCCCGGCGACCAGCCCAGAAGGTACATATCGTAATTTCCGGCCCGCAACTCTGGCCAGTAATTCTGCACCGGCATCGCATCCAGCGTTGCCTTCAGCCCCACCTGCGCCAGCATTGCGGTGACCGCCTGACAGACCGCCTCGTCATTGAGATAACGATTGTTGGAGCATTTCAGACCAAAGGAGAACCCATCCGGATAACCTGCCTCGGCCAGCAGTGCCTTGGCGGCCTCTGGATCGTACGCCGGCGCATCCGCGAGTGCCTCGGAATAGCCCCGCATCGCGCTGCTCACCAGTTGGTTCACTGGCTCGGCATTGCCGCGCGTGATGGTGCGCAGGATCGCGGGCACATTGATGGCATGGGCCACGGCCTTGCGCACGCGCGCATCGGCAAACGGGTTGCCCTCGGTTTCGGCGGAATATTTCAACGCCTCCGCCTGATGCGGAAAGCCCAGCATCATCACACGCGCCTCGATGCCCTGCACGACCTTCACATCCGGGTTGCCTTGCAGGCGCTGAACGTCCTGAATGGGCACCGGGTTGATCATATCCACATCCCCCGAGAGCAGCGCCGCAAGCGCTGTGGCCGGGTTCTGGATCGGCGTCATTTCCGCGCGGGTAATGTTGTGTTCGGGTTGCCCCCACCAATCCGCAAAAGGCTCCAACACCGTGCGCAGGCCCGGCTCGCGGGTTGTCACACGAAACGCGCCGGTGCCATTGGCATTGAGGGTGGCGTAGTTGCCGCTTTCCTTGTCGGGGCGGGTCGCGGCGTTGGCCTCGGCCCAGCCGCTGTCCATGATCATCCAGTTGGCGATACTGTCGGGAAAGATCGGGTTGGGAGAATGGGTCAGGAAATCAACGGTGTAGTCATCGACCCTCACCACATCCGAGACCGGCGCGAACCAGCTGGCCGTGTCTGACTCCGGGCTGGATGCACGCTCATAAGAGAACACAACATCCTCTGCATCAAAGGTGCTGCCGTCCTGAAACGTCACCCCCTCGCGCAGAAAAAACCGCCAGCCTTCGCCCTCGCCGATTGGCTCCCAGCCGGTGGCCAGCGCAGGCTCGATGCTCATGTCCTTGCCGCGCCGCACGAGACCTTCATAGACGTTGTTCAAGAACCCCAAAACGGGGGTGGAGTTGACCGCATGCGGGTCCATGGTCTGCGGATCGGTGGTCACCGCCCATGAAAATTCCTTGGCCTGAGCGGCGGGCACAAGAGCTGCGGGGAAAATGGCTGCCGCGCAGGCAGCGGTGCGTAAGAGACGGAGCATCGGGAAGTCCTTTCCGGTCAATGCGCGTGTCGCCGGGATGCATATGCGCCCCGGCGACCTTGGCATGTCATGCAGCACACCGGGCACGCCGGTCCGCTGCGACAGAGATCAGTTCATCTTGAAGTATTTGACCTTCGGCTGATCTTCGGGATCAACCGCGATGTCGACCTTTTCGGACATGCCCCAGTTCAGCACCTGATGGTGGATCGGGATGTAAAGCTGCTCATCCTGAACCACCCGCCAGATATCTGCGATATCCTTGTTGCGTGCATCCAGATCGGTGTTCGAGGCCAGCGATTTGATCTTCGCATCCAGCTCGTCATTGTCAAAACCGGTGTTGTTCCATGTGCCGATATCGCCTTCACGACCGTGCACAAGGAAGTTGAACACATACTCAGAATCATAGGTCGGAACACCCCAACCCAGCATGTAGAAGTCAGTCTTGCTGTCGGTGATCAGCGGGAAGTGCTGCGCCTTGGGCTTGGCGTCGAGGTTCACCTTGATGCCGATCTGGCCCAGCATGCCCACGGCAGCCTGACAGATCGGCTCGTCGTTGACATAGCGGTCGTTGGGGCAGTCCAGACGGATGGAGAAACCATCGCCGTAACCCGCCTCAGCCATCAGCGCCTTGGCGCCTTCGATGTCGGTTTTGGATTCCGCGTCCATCTCTTCGGTCCAGCCGTTAACGAACGGCGGTGCGATCATACCCGCAGGCTGGGATTGGCCGCGCATCACGACCTTCTGGATCGCATCGCGGTTGATCGCCATCGACATCGCCTTGCGCACGCGGACATCCGCAAGCGGGTTCTTCCCGTCTACGTTGTCGGCTTCGATATCCTCGGCGCCGACGTTGAGACCAAAGAAGATCACCCGGTTCTGCGGGGCCTGACGCACCATCAGACCATCAGCGCCGTTGACGCGGTCAAGATCCTGTACCGGCATGTCCTGCAGGAAATCAATCTCACCCGACAGAAGCGCCGCCACACGGGTCGCGGGGTTCTGGATCGGGGTATAGACGATCTCTGTCACGTCCAGCGGGAATTGGTCCTTGCCCCAGTAGTTTTCATTGAGCGTCATCACTGTTTTGACGTCCGGCTCGCGGCTTTGCAGCACATAGGGGCCGGTGCCGTTCGCATGCGTGGTGGCATAGGTGATCTCGCCACCCTCAAAATCCTGCACGTTCACGGTGTTGTTGGCCTCGCTCCAGCCCTTGTCCATGATGAACAGGTTGGTGAGGTTCGACGGCAGGATCGGGTTCGGCCCATCGGTGACAATCTCGACGGTCAGATCGTCAACCGCGCGCACCTCGGTGATGGAGCCAATGAGCTCCTTCATGTCGGAGTTTTCTTGCTTGGCACGGTTGAAAGAGAACACCACATCCTCTGCGGTGAAGTCTTCTCCGCCGTGGAATTTCACACCTTCGCGCAGCTTGAACACCCAGACGTTCGGATCACCCTCTTTGGGCGCCCACTCAGTCGCCAGTGCAGGTTCGAACGCACCGGTCACATCGCGGATGATGAGTGGTTCATACATCTGGTGGCGAATGGTATGTGTCGGCCCTTCGTTCTGGGCGTGCGGGTCCAGCGTCAGCGCATCGCCAGAGCGCGCCCAGCGCAGGGTTTCCGCGCTCAAGGGCGCTGCTGACGCCAAGAGAAGCGACGTCAGTGTCAATACAGTAGTGGTCTTCATAGGACCTCCCCTAGTCTTTTCTCGATTTGTTGGAACTGTTCGGCGTTTTCGCCGCCAGCCCGGTAGCGGCAGTGTTGGCGAACACCCGGAGTTTGACAAGCCTGCACGCGGCGTTCTCGGGAATAAATTTCATCCCAACACCCCGATTTGCTTACATATTATCTTCTTCCGCAACGTCACCTCAGAGCCAATCGCAAAGCTTGCGCAAACGCGAACACCCAGACTGGCAGCAAGGGGGCAAAATTCCCATGCCAGCCCCTTGCTGTGCCGTTTGGTGGCACCCCGGAGCAAAAGAGCTTGCATTGGATGCAGCACATATTCTGCGCGCGCTTTTTCAGAACCGGTCCATAGGAAAGCATAGCCACGAAGGCGTCACGCTCTTCCCTGCACGAGATGATCAGATCACCAGTGCCCTACGGCCTGTGATTGCTTTCCAACTCCAGCAGATTACCTTCGGGGTCGCGAACATAGACGATCAGAACCGGGGCCTCTGCACTGCCAAAGTTGGTGACCTCGCCTTGCATTGCCCCACCACAGCGCAGCACGTCCCGAAGCACCCGGTTGAGGTCATTCACCACAAACGCCAAGTGACCAAATCCCGGCGCGTTCACCTCAGGTCTGCCTCTGTTCAGGGTTTGGGTGTATTCTAGGATCTCAAGAAACGGCCCCGAATCATCAGGCAGGGCCAACCAGATCGAATAGATATCAGCGTCCTTCAACCCATTGCCGCGCGATACAGATGCACCGGACAGCCTCTTGGCGGGGCGGCGCTCCCTATAGCCAAACACCTCAGCATAAAACCCGCCCAGCGCCGCTGCATCGCGCGCGGTCAGACTGATGTGAGATAGTCTCATTGCATCACACCTTATGCGCGTCCTTTACCCTTGCGGGCAGGGCTGACCCGCAGCGCCCCAAAGCGCCATATCCTCGACATGCTCTTCTAGTGTGCGGGGCGCGGGTTCGCGGTCTCCACCCGGCGACCACCCCCAGGCCACTGGCCCGTTGAGGCTGGCGTCATGTTCCAGATGCTCAACGAGTTCACGCCAGCCGCGTCCGCCATTGCGCTCCGGGTCTTTGAGCTGCGCACAGATCTCGGCGCGGGATTTGCCGAACCACTCGAACTCCACCGGGGCCAGCTGCCACGCAATACCAAAGCGCGGCGCGGCGTGTGGTGCGGTGTCAAAATCATCCGAGGTCACATGGCAGGTCTGACAGGGCAGGAACTCCGCTCCGATCCGGCTTTCACCGGCATTGATGTGCATCCCATGCGGGCGCGCCTCACCGTAGCTTGGCCCGGACCACATCGGGATATTTTCCGCGCCCACGTGGCAATTGGCGCATCTGGGATGGGTCACCACCTCGTAGATGCGTTCAAACGCCGCCTGCCCGTCTGCGCGACTGATGCTGCCCTCTTCCGGCAGGGTCAGCGCACCTTCGGCAAGGGCTGCGCCCGCGATAGAAACCGCGGCAAGGATGACAACGCTCTTTTGCATGTCCCGGCCCTCCTCAGACGAAATTGATATGTTTGTTCAGCGGCAATTCGCGGATGCGTTGCCCGGTGGCGGCAAAGATCGCATTGGCCAGCGCCGGGGCAGCAGGCGGCACAGCCGGCTCTCCCACACCCCGGATGCGGCTGCCGTTGCTCAGCGCGCGCACCTCAATCTGAGGGGCCTGATAGAGCCGCATCCCCTCATAGGCGTGATAATTGGTCTCAAGCGGGGCATGGCCGTCATAGGTCAGCGCACAGTTCATCGCGTGCCCCAGCCCAAAGATCACCCCGCCAAAGACCTGCGCCTCTAGGTTTGTGGGATCAAGCACCTCGCCCACATCCACCGCCACAAAGACCTGATCGATGCGAATGCCCGCCTCCGTCTGCGTGACCTCGATAATTTGTGCACAGGGCACCCCAAAGGACATGCAGAACCCAACACCACGTCCGCGCCCCTCACCGATAGAGGGACCATCCCAGCCCGACATCTCGCCCACGGCCTCCAGCACCTTGCGCGAGGGATCATGCAGGCACAGGCGGATGCGTTCGGCCAGCGGATCGGCCCCGGCGGCGTGGATCAGCTCATCAAGGAAGCAGTCGTGGTAAAACCCATTGCCCGACGCGCCGACCGAACGCCAGGACGACACCGGCACCATGCTCGGCGCGCGATAGCCGGTGACACGATAATCGGGAATATCAAACGGCTGATCCCACGACCCGGTGGTGATCGTCGCATCGGGGCCCGGCAGGCTCATCCCGCTCAGGCGGCCAAACCACTCCGGCGCCATGGCCGATTGACTAACAGAAAGATCAAAGGCCACCACCTTGCCATCTGCGACCTTGCCGCGCCCTGCGGCAACCGAGGCCGGGCGTGGGTAGTCGTGGCTCATGTCCTCTTCGCGGCTCCATGTGAGTTTCAGATGCCGACCCGGCACCACCAGCGCCAGCTCCACCGCCTGCTCCACATGGGTCATCTCCAGCCGGTGACCAAAGCTGCCGCCCATGGGCAGCACATAGACGTTCACGGCCTCAGGCGCGACGCCCGCAATGGTGGCGGCGCGGTCGCGGATGAACAGCGGGATCTGGGTTCCGGTCCAGATTTCCACCTGCCCCTCCAGCACCCGCACCACCGCGTTCATCGGCTCCATCGGCGCATGGGCGAGGTAGGGAATGCGATAGCGCGCGTCGATGACATCGCCCGCCTCCAGCGCGGCGTCCACATCGCCCTCATCGCGCTGGCGGTGGTCATAGCGGTCGGGATCGTCCAGCGCCTGTTCAAGCGCGGCAAATATCCCGTCCGAGGTGCCGGGATAGTCCGGCACGCTCCACTCGATCTCTAGCGCCTCTGCCGCCTGAAACGCGCGCCAGGTGTTGTTTGCAATCACACCGACACCGTTGCTGACCGGCAGGATTTTCTCCACCCCGCGCATCCCCTCAGCCGCCGAGGCATCAACACGCGCGCCCGCAGTGCCAACGGCAGGGTTGGCACGCACGGTGGCATGCAACATGTCCTGAAATTCCATGTCGATGCCGTAGACCTCAGTGCCGGTGCATTTGCGCAGCATATCCAGACGCGGCAGGTCGGGCTTGCCCAGATAGCGCCACGCAGAGGCAGGCCGCAGGGTCACATCCGTGACCGGGTCAATCTCTGCCGCCTCTGCCGCCAGATCCGTATAGGCGATGGACGTGCCATCCGGCAGGATCACCGCGCCATTCTCGGTCCGCAGATCTCCACGCGCCACGCCAACCCGACGGGCCGCCGCCTCTTTCAGGGTTTCCCGCGCTGTCGCCCCCGCCATGCGCATCCGGTCAAACCCATCCGGCACCGTGGACGACCCGCCGGTCATCTGGATCGAGAGCAGCTTGGCCGGGACCGACATGAAATCGCGCAGGGTCTCGGCCACAAATCCTTCCTTGTAGGCTGGGATTGGCACGCCCTCGCCCAGCACCGTGGCGTTGTAATAGGCTTGCCCCGGCATCCCGGGCGAGATCGTCACGGTGGCCGGATCGATGTCCAGTTCCTCGGCGATCAGATAGGCTTGGATGGAATAGGCCCCCTGCCCCTTGTCTGCACGCGGCGTGATCAGGGTGATGCCATTGGCGTCGATCTTCACAAAGGGCGTGATCGCCGCCTCACCCTCCTTCAGATCATCAAGCAGTGGATTGGGGATCGGCTTTTTCGCCATATAGACGCCAAAGGCCACGCCCCCGGCAATCGCGGCGGACCCAATCAGGAATGTACGGCGGGCAATTTTTCCGGCACGGCTCATGGCTCAGGCCTCGCTCAATTTCTGCGCCGTGTCATGGATCGCGGCCCGGATACGAGGATAGGTGCCGCAGCGGCAGAGGTTCCCCGACATCACCGCATCAATCTCTGCATCCGAGGGTTCCGGGTTCAGATCGAGCAAAGCTGCCGCCTGCATGATCTGGCCCGATTGGCAGTACCCGCATTGCGCCACCTGATGCGCCACCCATGCAGCCTGCACCGCATGCAGGCTCTCGGGCGTGCCCAGCCCCTCGATGGTGGTGACCTCGCCCTCAAGATCGCCAACCGGCAACTGACAGGAGCGCACCGCCATCCCGTCCACATGCACCGTGCAGGCCCCGCATTGGGCGATGCCGCAGCCATATTTTGGACCTTTGATGTTCAACTCATCACGCAGCACCCACAACAGGGGCATCTCGGGTTCGACATCGACCTCATATTCGGTCCCGTTCACGGTCAGCTTCATGATGGATCTCCGTGGCAGCCGTTCGCGCCGAGTCTAGCGCAAACGCAGCGTAGGAAAATGCCTGAGTGGGATCTCACGCAATGACCTTGGGTCAGTCTTAATAGATACATCCACGATATGAAACGCTTATCACGGCTTCAAAAATTACGAATTCAAACGTGGTTTCAATACGTTGACAGAATTTGATCCACAGCCCATCAAGAGGGGGACACGATCCATGCGCCCCTCTTCCCCTTGGCGCGCAGCCGCTACATTTTCCAACCGCTCCGCCCGGCATCGGCGCGATTCCTCCGGGTTTTAGCAACTTGGCGGAACCCATCGGTGCGGCCAGAGCCTGTCACAAGGCCCCAGCCATGACCCAGAACAACGGATCCGAAAAAGCACCTTCCGCAGCCGCCGGTGGCTGGGGCGCACTCAAGAGCGTCGGACGTCAGTTGATGGGCAGCGGCAAGCCCCTGTCCGGTGCGCGCACCATGCTGAAGGCCAACCAACCCGATGGGTTTGACTGCCCCGGTTGTGCGTGGGGCGACCCCGAACATGGCTCCTCCTTCGAGTTTTGCGAAAACGGGGTCAAGGCCGTCGCATGGGAAGCCACCCGCGACCGCGTGACGCCCGCATTCTTTGCCGAACACAGCGTGAGCGAGCTGCGCACATGGTCAGACTATGCGCTGGAAAAACAGGGCCGCCTGACCCACCCAATGCGCTATGACGCCGACAGCGACCGCTATGTCGAGGTCACATGGGACGACGCTTTTGCCGGGATCGCCGCGCGCCTCAATGCGCTGGATGATCCCAACCGGGCGGAGTTCTACACCTCCGGTCGCGCCAGCAACGAGGCGGCGTTTCTTTATCAGATGTTCGTGCGCCTTTATGGCACCAACAACTTCCCCGATTGCTCCAATATGTGCCACGAGGCCAGTGGCGTCGCCCTTACCGAGGCCATCGGCATCGGTAAAGGCACCGTGCTTTTGGAGGATTTCGAGAAGGCCGATGCGATCTTTGTGGTTGGTCAGAACCCCGGCACCAACCACCCGCGCATGCTTGCCGATCTGCGCGCCGCCACCCAGCGCGGCGCACGGGTGGTCGTGTTCAACACCCTCAAGGAAAAGGGCCTGCACCGTTTTGCCGACCCGCAAAACAAGCTGGAAATGATCCGCGGCGGCTCCGAGGCAACCTCGACCGACTATTACCGCCCGCGCCTTGGTGGCGACATGGCAGTGTTTCGCGGCATGGCCAAAGTCGTTCTGGCCGCCGAGGAGGCTGCACAGGCCACCGGCCAGCCCGCAGTGCTGGACCACGCCTTCCTGAGCGCGCACACCGTGGCATTCGAGGCCTACCGCGACGCGGTGAACGCCACTTCTTGGGACGAGATCGAAGACCAGTCTGGCCTCAGCCGCGACCAAATCACAGAGGCGGCAGAGATCTATCTGGCCTCTGATCGCGTCATCACCACATGGGCGATGGGGATCACGCAGCACCGCCATTCGGTGCCGATGATCCGCGAGATTGCCAACTTCATGTTCCTGCGCGGCAATGTCGGACGTCCGGGCGCAGGTCTGTGCCCGGTGCGCGGCCATTCCAACGTGCAAGGCGACCGCACCGTCGGCATCAATGAAAAAGCTCCGGCAGCCCTCTTGGATGCGATGGAGCGCGAGCTGGGCGTGGCGATGCCGCGTGACCGTGGCCACAACGTCTTGCAGGCGATCGGCGCGATGCTGTCCGACGACGCGCGCGCCTTTATCGCGCTTGGCGGAAATTTTGCCCGCGCCACCCCCGACAGCGCGCTGATCGCACAAGCGATGCAGAACCTTGATCTGACCGTGAATATCGCCACCAAGCTCAACCACGGTCATTTGCTGCCCGGCACGCACAGCTACATCCTGCCCTGTCTGGGCCGCACCGAGATCGACAAGAACGCCGCAGGTGTGCGCCAGATCGTAACCGTCGAGGATTCCATGTCGATGGTGCATGGCTCCGGCGGGATCAACCCGCCCGCCGCGAAGACCCTGAAATCCGAGGTGCAGATCGTTGCAGGCATTGCCCGCGCCACACTTGGCAATACCACCGTGGACTGGGATGCGCTCGCCCAAGACAACGACAAGATCCGTGACCTGATCGCCCGCGTGCTGCCAATCTTTGGCGATTTCAACGCGGCGGTGCGCAAACCGCGCGGCTTCCATCTGCGCAATAGCGCATCAGAGCGCGAATGGAACACCCCCGCCGGGCGCGCGACCTTCTCTGCCGATCCGCTGCCCGAGCAGACTGAATGGCAGAACCTACGTGGCGAAAACCGGCAATTTGTGCTGCAAACCTTCCGCTCGCACGATCAATACAACACCACCGTCTACGGCATGGATGACCGCTATCGCGGCGTTTACGGCGAACGCAACGTAGTCTTTATGCACCCCGATGACATCGCCGCACTGGATGCTGAGCCCGGTGATGTCATGGATGTGGTGGGCCTGCACGAGGATGACGTGGACCGCATCGCGCCGGGGTTCCGTCTGGTGGCCTATGACATCCCCAAGGGCTGTGTTGCGGGCTACTATCCAGAGCTTAACGTGCTGGTGCCGCATCAGGTCTTTGGCGACAAAAGCTTTACGCCTGCGTCCAAATCCGTGCCCGTCACCTTTCGCCCCAGCGAGACGCCCGCATGATGGCGCTCATCGAGGCACTGGTCGCCGACCACCCTGAGGCGCTCTCTCCCCTCGGGGCCGGTCTGATGACAGCGGCGCATTTGGGGATCGCGCATGACAGCCGCAGTTTTGCGCGCAAGTTCGGCCTTGCCCATGCGCTGGTGCTGCGTGAATGCACGCTTTTGGCCCATGAACACGATCTGCTGACGGTCGAAAGCCGGGGCGATAAATCCCAGCGCCTGTTCTACCAACTCAGCGATACCGGCCGCGCCACGTTGGAGCGGGCCTGCGATGATACTGACAACAACGCCCACCTGAGCGCGGCAGGCACAGCGAAGGAGTACGCCTCATGACCGCGCCGCTGCGCCATCCCACGGCCCCTGCGCATTTCACCGCGCATCGCCACGAAGGGCTGATCGTCTCGGCGGATGAGGTCGCGCCCCACAGCCGAGACCTAGCCGAGGAAACGCCAGTTGCCATGGTGTTTGACGGCTCCAGCGCCGCCGTGATGATGGCCAGCCCCTCCGACATTGAGGATTTCGCCTTTGGCTTTGCCCGCACCGAAGGGTTCATCACCAGCTTTGACGATGTGCGCGAGTTTGAACAGGTTGCGCATGACAGTGGCATCGAGGCGCGGTTCTGGCTGCGCGAGGATCGCGGTGCCGCGATAGCCAGCCGCCGCCGCGCCATGGCCGGTCCCATTGGCTGTGGTCTGTGCGGTATCGACAGTCTGGAACAAGCGCTGCGCCATCCGCGTGATGTGTCGGATGTGGCGCTCCGGTTTCGAGCTGCGGCGATTGCCGCCGCACCCAGTGACCTCGCCCGCCACCAGCCCTTGCACGATCAATGCCGCGCGGTACATGCCGCAGGGTTTCTCTGCCCGGATCATGGCCTGATTGCGGTGCGCGAGGATGTGGGGCGTCACAATGCGCTCGACAAACTCATCGGCGCGCTGCTGCGACAAGGGATCGACCCGGCCAGCGGTGCCTTCGTGATGACGTCGCGGATCTCGGTGGATCTGGTGCAAAAGGCGGCAGAAGTGGGGTCGGGCATGATTATCGCCGTCTCCGCACCGACCTCGCATGCGGTGCGGCTGGCAGATCACGCAGGCATGACCCTTGCGGCGTCAACACGCGGTGGGCGCTTTGCCCTCTATACGCATCCGCACCGGGTCGTCGCATAACCGGGTATACGCATAACCGAGTGATTGCAAAAGGGTGGCGTAGCCGCACGCCCATGCGCCCGGCCATGCACTTTGGCAAACCTTTAGCCAATCACGGGTGACGCCGCGCTCAGATCGGATTTGATGCGGATCATATCCGTCAACATCTGCCCCGGCAGCCTCAGATCCACCGGCGCATCGATCAACGCCGCCGGGATCGAGGTCGCCGCCTCCAGCGCTTCATCCAGGGACACACCGCATTGGCTGGTCAGAACCCTGAGCGCCGTGGTCAGATCCAGATCCGCCCCGGCCAAGGTGCCATCAGACAAGCACAACCGCCCTTCGCTCCGGGTGATCCGGCGTCCTTCCAGACGGAACTCGCTATCCGCCGTGCCCGCAACCGCCATGGCGTCAGAGACAAGGAAAATCCGCCCCGGCCCGCGCCGTTTGGCCAGCCACGCCGCGCGAAGGCTGGCGGGGTGCACATGGATACCATCCGCAATCAAACCCGCCGACAGCTCTGCGGTGTCCAGCACCGCCCCCACCAGACCCGGTGCGCGATTGCCCAACTGGCTCATCGCGTTGAACAAATGGGTCGCACAACCCGCGCCCGCCTTGGCATAGGCGACACAGGTGTCAAAGGGCGCATCTGTATGGCCAAGCGAGACCAGAACGCCCGCCTCCACCATCCGCGTCACCTGTTCAGGCGTGACATTCTCCGGTGCAATCGTGACCTTGAGCTTGGGCAGCAGGGCCGCCGCCTCGCAGATCGCGCTCAGGTCGCTCTCCTCCATCGGACGGATCAAGGCTGCGTCATGCGCCCCCTTGCGCGCGACCGACAGATGCGGCCCTTCCAGATGCAAACCGCCAAAGCCACGCACCCCGGCCTCATGGGCATCAATCCCGGCCTTCAGCGTCGCGCGGGTCTTCTCGGCGGTATCCGTGATCAGCGTTGGCAGGATCGTGGTCGCCCCCAGACTGCGATGCGCATCGCAAATTGTCGCAATCGTCTCGACGTTCGGCGCATCGCCCAACATCACACCACCGCCGCCATTCACCTGCAGGTCGACATAGCCGGGCGACAGGATATCGCCGCCCAGATCGATCATATCGCCGCGCTCGCCCAACTCCGTCAGCGGCACCATCTTCGCGAGCTGACCTGCGCGAAACTGTGCTGCATAGCCTTGCCGCAGGCGTTTGCCGTCAAAGATCGGCCCGCCCAGAAAGGTAATCAGCCGTTGCATCATACGGTTTCCGTAACCTTGTTGAGGTGGCGCGGTGCATCCGGGTTCAGCCCACGCCGCGCCGCAACGGCATCAACCATGCCGTAAAAAGACACAATCGATGAAATCGGATCGGTGATCCAGTGATCGGTGCGCACATGCGGCAGAACTTCTGCGCCTTTGGCCTTATCCGTAGTGGCAAAGACATGCGCGCCCTTATCCGCGAGCGCCTGCACCATGTCGCCAACGCTTTCCTCTGCCGCATCAGCCGCGGCAAAGGCAATCACCGGGAAATTTTCACCCACGATCGACACCGGACCATGCAGCACCTCCGCCGCAGAATAGCTCTCGGCGTGGATCTGGCAGGTTTCCTTGAACTTCAGCGCCGCCTCGTTGGAGATCGCCCAGCTTGGCCCACGCCCCAGCGTATAAAGCGACTGACCGTCGATGGCCTCAACCGCCGCGCTCCAATCGCAATCCTTTGCCTTGGCCAGATGTCCGGGCAGTTTGCGGATCGCATCCAACAGCTCTGCGTCCTGTTTGATTTCAGCCAGCAACCAAAGCCCCGCCACCAGCGAGGTGACAAATGTCTTGGTGGCCGCAACACTCAGCTCGGGGCCCGCGTGGATGGGCAGCACCGCCGCCGAGGCCTCCGCCAGTGGCGAGGTCGCGTCATTGGTGATCGCAACCGTATAGGCCCCCTTGTCGCGGAAGGCGGAGGTCAGTTGCACGATGTCCGGGCTTTTGCCCGACTGCGACACCGAAATGCTCAGCGCGCCCGCGCAGTTCAGATCGACCCCGTAGATGGATTTCACCGACGGTCCCACCGACGCCATCGGCAGGCCCAAGAGCAATTCGCTGGCGTATTTCAGATAGGTCGAGGCGTGATCCGAGGAGCCGCGCGCCACCGACAACAGATAGCTCGGGGCGAGGTCACGGATTTCAGCGGCGGTGGCCGTCACCGCGCCCACGCCTTCGCTCAGAAGACGCTCGACCGCGTCGGGGATTTCGTTGATTTCACGGCGCATCTGCGTTTGAGGAGCGTTCATGGTTCAAAACCTTTCACTGGGCAGATCAGTCATTAAGGGAAAGTAGGAGTAAGGCAGGTCGCAACGGCTGAGGCTCAGCCCGACAGTTGCAACTCCGCGACGAAGTCATAGGCGTCACCGCGATAAAGCGAGCGCGTCAGTTCCGCGACCCGGCCATCTTCGAGGAAAGACAGACGCTGAATGCGCAGCCCGGCGGTGCCTTCGGCCACGTTCAACAGGTCTGCCTCCGTCGATTCCAGATTGATGGCAGAGATTTTCTGGATCGCGCGCACCGGGCGGTGGCCGATCACCCCAAGCGTTGCATAAAGCGAGGTGGTCACCTCCAGCGGGTTCGGCAAAATACTGAGCGGCAAAGCCGCGCGCTCCAGCGCCATGGGCTGACCGCCCGCTTCCCGCAGACGATAGATCCGGGCCACCGAGTCCTCAGCGCCCAGCCCTAACACAGAGACCTCTTCTTCGGTGGGCAGGAAGACGCCACGCTCCAGCCATTTCGAGGTGGTCTCCAACCCGCGTTGCTGCATATCCTCGGTAAAGGACGTCAGATGGCGCAGCGATTGTTCAACCCGCGCGGTGCTTTCGCGTACAAAAGACCCAGACCCCTGTCGCTGTTCGATCGCCCCTTGCTGCACCAGCTCATGCATGGCCTTGCGCACGGTGACGCGCGACAGATCGGTGATTTCGGCAATCTCGCGCTCGGGTGGCAAGGAGCTGTTGGGGGGCAGCACACCGGACTGGATGGCCTCTTCGAGGCGGCGGCGCAGCTGCACATAGCGCGGTCCTGCGCCCTGATCGAACCAGATGTCGGGTTTCAGGAATTCAGTGATGGTCATCCCGCACCTCCCATGCGAACTCATGCGCCAGCGTAATCGCCCCGTCGAGCGGTGTGCCCCGTGGCGCGATGCAGGCTTCCTGCATGGCCGGTGGCAGATAGGGCAGGAACTGCGGTGCAATCCCGCCGGTCAGGCACAGCGGCAATCCGGCTTTCCACCCCATCTTATGTAGCGTCGTGGCGATCTCATGCGCGGCATCCGTCAGGATCTCTACCGCCAGCGGGTCGCCTTTGGCAGCAAAGGCGGTGACATCCGGGGCCACCCGGCCAAAATCCGCAGGCCGCGCCTTGACCGCAAAGGCGACAATCTCTGCCGAGCCGCCAAACCGCTCCAGAAGCTGCGCCCCCAGTTCCGAGGACTCGCGCAGGCGATCCACTTCCTCAAGCGTGCAGGCCAGCGCGCGTCGCCCCACCCATTGAGCCGATGCCGGATCGCCAAGCACCGACCCCCAGCCACCTGCGAATCGGCTTTGCTCTTCGATCTGCGCGGCAAAGAACGACCCGGTGCCACAATGGGCAATGAGTCCATCACTGCCGCCCAATGCGCCACTGAGTGCGGTGGGGCGATCATCGGTCACGCGCACCAGCTGAAAAGGCAGCGCATCCGAGAACCGCTCGGCGATCTGCGCGCCCGTCACCCCGGCAATTCCGATATAAACCGGGCACATGGCCAGTGCCGCAGCGCTATGGCCTGTCGTTTCAGCCAGTTGGTCAAGACCGTCGCGCACCTGCGCCACAGCCCCCGCCATATCGGTAGAAATATTCGCCGAGCCGGTCTCTACCGTGATCACCGAATCCCCATCGGATAGCGCCAGCCGACACCGTGTGCCGCCACCATCGAGAGCCAGAACAGAGGTTTTCAATGTGTCCGTCATGAGAATACCATTACGATACCAAATCGATTTTTGGAAGACAGAAACAGAACCAACACCGGGAGAAAAACCGGAAATATCGGAGAAACCGGAATTTTTGCAGGCCAAATCGCGGTTTCAGCACGTAATGGTAGACAAAAGGTATCAAATGGGTATTGTTGATTCAAATCTGGAGGGAATCACGTGTCGACCGCTGCCACGGAACAATTGCACGAAAACGCCAAAGATCTGGACGCCCGCCCATTGGCTGAGGTGGCAGAGATTTTGGCCCATGCGCAACACGATGCGTCTCAATCCCCTCTTGCCGCGACAGAAGCCATTTGCGCTGGCGCTTTGGCCATGGCGCGGGCCATCCGCGCGGGCGGCACATTGCATTACGCCGCCGCCGGATCTTCGGGCCTGATGGCCGCGGCCGACGCCCTTGAACTGGGCGGCACGTTTTCGATCCCCGCGGCGCAACTGCGCATCCATATGGCCGGCGGCATGCCCACCGGGGTCGAGATGCCCGGCGGCACCGAGGACGAAACCGCAGAGTTGGAACGCGCCCTCGCAGAGATCGGCCCGGATGATGTGCTGATTGGCGTCTCTGCCAGCGGCACCACGCCTTATACGGTTGCAGGCGCAAAGCTCGCAAAGGCGCGCGGCGCCTGTGTCATCGGCATCGCCAACAACGCCGGGTCGGCGCTGCTGGACATCGCCGATCACGCGGTCCTGCTGCAAACCCCGCCAGAGGTGATCTCCGGCTCCACCCGCATGGGGGCCGGCACCGCCCAGAAGATCGCACTCAATATGCTGTCGACCCTGATGGCGGTCGATCTTGGTCATGTCCACGACGGCATGATGATCAACCTGCGCGCAGACAATATCAAACTGCGCATCCGCGCCCGCCAGATCGTGACCCGCATCACCGGTGCCACCGACGACACCGCCAATGCCGCCATCGAGGCCGCAGGCGGCAATTTGAAATGCGCCATCCTGATTGCGGCTGGCGCAACAGACCTCGCGGACGCCAACGCGCGTCTGGAGACGACAGGCGGCAAGCTGCGCCCAGCGCTCTCGTCGCTCAACACATAAGAAAAACAACAATAAATCCATTCCAATAGGAGGAAGACCCATGAAAAGTAAGTTTATGTTGGCCGCGCTTGCGGGCACCGCTCTGGTTGCCACATCCGCTTTGGCCGAGGATGTCACCCTCACCGTCGAAAGCTGGCGCAATGACGACCTGACCCTGTGGCAGGACAAGATCATCCCCGCGTTTGAAGCGGCCCACCCCGGCATCAAGGTGAAATTCACCCCCAGCGCGCCGACCGAATATAACGCGGTTCTGAACTCCAAGCTGGACGCAGGCTCCGCAGGTGATCTGATCACCTGCCGCCCGTTTGACGCTTCCCTCGCGCTCTATGAGGCGGGCCACCTTGCCGCGCTTGATGATATGGACGCGATGAGCAACTTCTCCGATGTTGCGAAATCCGCATGGCAAACCGACGATGGCTCCGCGAGCTTCTGCGTGCCGATGGCCTCCGTGATCCACGGCTTCATCTACAACAAAGAAGCCTTTGAAGAGCTCGGCCTTGAGGTTCCCGCAACCGAAGACGAATTCTTTGCCGCGCTTGAGAAAATCAAGGAAGACGGCACCTATATCCCGATGGCGATGGGCACCAACGACCAGTGGGAAGCCGCCACCATGGGCTATAACAACATCGGCCCGAACTACTGGAAAGGCGAAGAAGGCCGCAAAGCCCTGCTCGCAGGCGAACAGAAGCTCACCGACGAACAGTGGGTTGCGCCTTTTGAAACGCTCGCCAAATGGGCGGACTATCTGGGCGACGGCTACGAGGCACAGACCTATCCCGACAGCCAGAACCTGTTCACACTGGGCCGCGCGGCGATCTATCCGGCAGGCAGCTGGGAAATCTCCGGCTTCAACACGCAGGCTGATTTCGAGATGGGTGCCTTTAAGGCTCCGGTCAAATCCGCAGGCGACACCTGCTACATCTCCGATCACACCGACATCGGGATCGGCATGAACGCCTCGACCGAGCATCCCGAAGCGGCCAAGGCGTTCCTGACATGGGTGGCCTCGCCCGAGTTTGCCGACATCTTCGGCAACGCGCTGCCGGGCTTCTTCCCGCTGTCCAATGCTCCGGTTGAACTGGACGACCCGCTTGCGAAGGAATTCGTCAGCTGGCGTGGCGAGTGCGAAAGCACCATCCGCTCCACCTACCAGATCCTGTCGCGTGGCACGCCGAACCTCGAAAATGAGACCTGGGGCGCATCCGCCGCAGCGATCAAAGGCACCGAGACCCCCGAAGCTCTGGGCGCAAAGCTCCAGTCCGGTCTTGAGACCTGGTACGAACCGCAACAGTAAGTCCCCGAAACGACACGAAAACCACTGTTGTAACACTCCCGGACGCGCCAATCCGCGCGTCCGGGACCTGGACCGGAGGTTCCCATGCAAAAGCCCCGCATCCGCTGGCATATCGCCCTCTTTTTGGCCCCTGCCCTGCTGATCTACACCTCGGTTATGATCTTCCCCCTCTTCAATACGCTGCGCCTCGCCCTCTTTCAGGAGGTCGATCAGGAGCGCGTGTATGTGGGGCTGGAGAATTTCCGCACGCTCTTCTTTGATCCGATCTGGTCGGAGCAATTCTGGAACGCTCTGGGAAATAACTTCTGGTTCTTCCTCGTTCACATGCTGGTGCAGAACCCCATCGGGATCGCACTCGCAGCCCTGCTGAGCCACCCACGCCTGCGCTTTGCGGCACTCTATCGCTCCGCGATCTTCATCCCGACGATCCTGAGCTTTGTGATCGTGGGTTTTGCGTGGAAGCTGATCCTGTCGCCCATCTGGGGCATCGCGCCTTCGATGCTGGATGCGGTCGGTCTGAAATCACTCTTTGCGCCGTGGCTTGGCAAGGAAGAATACGCCCTCACCACGCTGGCGCTGATCTCCGTGTGGCAATTCGTCGGCATCCCGATGATGCTGATCTATGCCGCACTCCTGTCGATCCCCGAAGAAATGCTTGAGGCGGGCGAGATTGACGGCGTCACCGGCATGGCCGCCTTCTGGAAGATCAAACTGCCGCTGATCCTGCCCTCGATCGGGATCATCTCGATCCTGACCTTTGTGGGCAATTTCAACGCCTTCGACCTGATCTACGCCTCCCAAGGCGCGCTGGCGGGGCCTGATTTCTCCACCGACATCTTAGGCACCTTCATGTATCGGACGTTCTTTGGCTTCCAGCTGCAACTGGGCGATCCGCATATGGGGTCCGCGATTGCAGGGGCGATGTTTGCGATCATCCTTGTGGGCGTCTGTCTTTATCTCTTCGGCATCCAGACCCGGATGCGCCGCTACCAGCTCTGACGGGAGGCACTCATGAGTTCCGCACGCTCCAACCCGATCAACACGGCTGCAATGCATGGCGCGCTGATCATCTACACCTTGATTGCGCTGTTTCCGGTCTTTGTGATCCTGATCAACAGCTTCAAGACCCGCAAAAAAATCTTCCGCGAACCGCTCGCACTGCCGGATGCGGACAGCTTTTCCCTCGTGGGCTATCAGACGGTGATGAAACAGGGGGATTTCTTCCTCTACTTTCAGAACTCCTTCATCGTCACCGTCGGCTCGCTCACGCTGATCCTGTTGTTTGGCGCCATGGCCGCCTTTGCGCTCAGCGAATATCGCTTTCGCGGCAATATGCTGATGGGGCTTTATCTGGCGCTCGGGATCATGATCCCGATCCGCATCGGCACCGTGGCGATCCTTGAAATGATGGTCTCCACCGGGCTGGTGAATACGCTCTGGGCGCTGATCCTTGTCTACACGGCGCAAGGTCTGCCGCTCGCGGTCTTCATCCTGAATGAATTTATGCGACAGGTGAGCGACGATCTGAAAAACGCCGGGCGCATCGACGGGCTCAGCGAATTCACCATCTTCTTCAAGCTGGTTCTGCCCTTGGTGCGGCCTGCGCTGGCCACCGTGGCGGTGTTCAACATGATCCCGATCTGGAACGACCTGTGGTTCCCGCTGATCCTCGCCCCCGCCGAGGAAACCAAGACGCTGACGCTTGGCAGTCAGGTGTTCATCGGTCAGTTCGTGACCGACTGGAACGCGGTTCTGTCGGCGCTGTCGATGGCGATCCTGCCGGTGCTGGTCCTCTATGTGATCTTCTCCCGCCAGCTCATTCGCGGCATCACGTCAGGGGCGGTGAAATGATGGATATGGTTCACACAAACCTATGTCAGCCGTCGCTCACGCCCCGGTCTGAAGACCCAAACCGCAAAGGAGCCACATCATGACCCGTGTTCTGATCGCTGGCCTCGGCAATATGGGCCTCTCCCACGCGCTCGCGCATCACAAAGAAGACGGCGCCGAGATTGTCGGCCTTGTCAATCGCTCGGGCCAGGTCGACCACCCCGACCTTCAGGGCTATCCGGTCTTCACCGACTTTCACGCAGCCCTCGAGGACACAAAACCGGATCTGGTGGTCGTCGCCACCTATTCTGACAGCCACGCCGACTATGCCGTGGCCGCGATGGAGGCAGGCGCGCATGTGTTTGTCGAAAAACCCCTCGCCACCACGGTGAAGGACGCCCGCCGCGTGGTCGCCACCGCCGAGGCAACAGGACGCAAGCTGGTCGTGGGCTACATCCTGCGCCACCATCCCTCTTGGGTGCGGCTCATTGAGGAATCCCGCGCATTTGGCGGACCTTACGTGTTCCGCATGAACCTCAACCAGCAAAGCAAGGGCGCAGAGTGGGAAACCCACAAGGCGCTGATGCAGACCACCGCGCCCATCGTCGATTGCGGCGTGCATTACGTGGATGTCTGGTGCCAGATCACCGATGCCAAACCCGTTCAGGTCAACGCCATGGGCCTGCGCCTCTCGGACGAAATCGCGCCCGAGATGTATAACTACGGCCAGTTTCAGGTCACATTCGATGATGGCTCTGTCGGGTGGTACGAGGCGGGCTGGGGGCCGATGATGTCGGAGACCGCCTTCTTCGTCAAAGATGTGATCTCCCCCAAAGGCTCAGTCTCAATCACCGAGGCCGACAAATCCGGCTCCTCGGATGTGGACGGCCATACCCGCGTTGGCGGGCTGCTGGTGCACCGCCCCGAGGGCGACCAGCTGATCGACCTGCCCGACGAACCCGGCCATCAGGACCTATGCGACGCGGAGCAAGCCTATATGCTGCGCGCCATCCGTGAGGATCTCGACCTCTCCCGCCACGCACGAGACGCCGTCCAGTCGCTGGCCATCTGCCTTGCGGCGGATGAAAGCGTCCGCACCGGCGCCCCTGTCAAACTGAAAGAGGTAACGCCATGACCGCGCTGACCCTGACCAATGTGAACAAATCCTTCGGCAACGTGCATGTCCTCAAGGACATCAACATCGAGGTGAACGAGGGCGAGTTCGTCGTCTTTGTCGGCCCGTCGGGCTGCGGTAAATCCACTCTCTTGCGCACCATCGCGGGACTTGAGGATGTGACCTCCGGCGAGGTCTGCATCGCAGGCAATGTGGTCAACCAGACACCGCCCTCCAAACGCGGCATCGCCATGGTGTTTCAATCCTACGCGCTCTATCCGCACCTCAATGTGCGAAACAACATGTCCTTGGCGCTGAAACAGGCCAAAGAAAGCAAGGAAACCATCGAGGAACGCGTGGCCGAAGCCAGCCGCATGCTGAGCCTTGGCGACTACCTTGACCGCTTCCCGTCGGAACTCTCGGGCGGGCAACGCCAGCGCGTCGCCATTGGCCGCGCCATTGTGCGCCACCCCAAACTGTTCTTGTTTGATGAACCGCTTTCGAACCTCGATGCGGCGCTCCGGATGAACACCCGGCTGGAGATTGCCAATCTCCATGAACAACTGGGCGCGACGATGGTCTACGTCACCCACGACCAGACCGAGGCGATGACGCTTGCGGATAAAATCGTGGTGCTGCGCGATGGCCGTGTCGAACAGATCGGCTCTCCAATGGAGCTTTATAACAGCCCGGCCAACCAGTTTGTGGCAGGCTTCCTTGGCTCTCCAGCGATGAACTTCCTGCCGGCGGAATTTGTTGATCCGGGCAACGGCAACACGCTGGGGGTGCGCCCCGAAGACCTCATGCTGGATGACGCAGGCCCGCTCCAGATCACCACCAAACATGTGGAACATCTGGGCGGCGACACCAATGTCATTGCCGATTGCAACGGCCACCAGATCACCGTGCGCCTGTTCGGCCAGCACGCGATCCGTTCCGGCCAAAGCCTGAGGCTCCGCATTGCAGAGGGCAAATCCTATCTCTTTGATCCCGACGGCGCTCGCCTCAGCTGACCCGAGGATCAACAAGGACCAAAAAGCGCGGCGTCTCCCTCCTGCGACGTCACGCCGCCCACCCCTCCCCCGCGCGCTCCCTTGCGGGTCGGGGTGGGCCCACGCATTACATCGCGCGACGGCGGGATTGACCCGCCGCCGCGCGCTTGTCATTGGCAGGCCACGACCAGACGCAGGAGACAGCGATGCCCAAACTTGGAATGGAGCCAAAGCGCCGCGCCGCGCTGGTGTCCGCGGTGATCGATGAAATCGGTGAAACCCGCTCGCTTGATGTGACCGTGGCCCAGATCGCCCGCCGTGCCGGCATGAGCAGCGGCCTTGCGCATCACTATTTTGGCAGCAAAGAACAGATGCTGATCGCCGCAATGCGGTTCATTCTCGCCGAATTCTCCGCCCATGTCCGCGTGGAGCTGGCCAGCGCCCAAGACCCCCGCGCGCGCCTAGATGCGATCATCCGCGCCAATTTTGCCGCCCATGTGTTTGACCCGCGCAAAACCTCCGCATGGCTCAGCTTTTACGCTCTGGCACAATCCAACCCGCATGCCGCGCATCTGATGCAGCTTTATCAAAAACGATTGCGCAGCAACCTCTTGTTTGATTTGCGCCAACTCACTGCACGCCCCGTCCCGATCGCCGAAAGCCTTGCCGCCTTGATCGACGGCGTCTATCTGCGCGCGGCCCTGAATGAGACAGGAAACCGCGAAACCGCCGCCGCACAGGTCTCTGAAGCGCTCGATATGTTCCTACGCGCGCAGCGCTGATCGCCCTGTTTCCACCGCCAAAAGACACCGGCAGAGCGGGGATTTATCAACACACCCAAGGAAGCCGCCAAAAATTATTGTCGTTTTGTCGCTAAACCTGTGCCACAATTTTCAGAATTATAAATCTGAAGTTAAGAAATCCGGCGACTACAGGCAAAAGAATCGGTCGCCCGACACGGGGTAAGAGGCAGTGGCGCAGTATAATGTTACAGCGTTTAGATGGTCAGGTACCGGGTATAATGCCCAGTATAATACCTCTTACTCTGCGGTTATTGACGATGATGACCCCTATCTGAACGGACCCGGCGACAACAATGAAACCGTCAGCATCAATGGCGGCCCCTCCTATGTGACCGGCGGCTCGCCCTATGATATTAACGTCTCCTTCACTGACACCAGCGGCAATGCGCATGTGGAGACCTTCTACTTTTTCTATGTAAACAACAGCTGGTATTTCATTCCGGGACCGGGCTCTGCCTTTTCCGTCGGTGCCACGCTTGGCAGTTATCAAAGCCACACCACCACGCCGACGCTCTACAGCACCATTGTCTGCTTCGTGCGTGGGACCATGATTGAGACCGACACGGGCCTGACAGCGGTCGAGGATCTGCGCGCAGGCACTCTGGTGCGGACCAGTGATGGGGGTTTCAAGCCCCTGCGCCTCTCCCTGAGCCGCAAAATCAGCGCAACCGCGTTGCGCACAAACCCAAAGCTTGCCCCGGTGCGGATCATGGCAGGCGCTTTGGGCAACAGCTTGCCGCAACGCGACCTTCTGGTCTCGCGTCAGCACCGCATGCTGGTCTCCTCCAAGATCTGCGAACGGATGTTTGGGCAAACCGACGTCTTGCTGGCAGCCCATCAACTGACAGAGTTGCCGGGCATTTTCGCAGAGCCGGGGTATGGCGAAGTGGAGTATTTTCACCTCGTCTTTGATCGTCATGAGGTCATCTATGCCGAAGGGGCCCCGACCGAGAGTTTCTTTCCCGGCCCCGAGGCGATCAAATCAATGCCTCGCGCGGCCCGTGCCGAACTCTTTGCCATTTTCCCGCAGCTGAAAAACTGGAAAGACGCGCCGCAACCAGCATTTCAGATCCCACCGGGCAAATTGCAACGCAAACTCGTGGCGCGCCACCTCAAACACAATCGACCGCTGCTCTGAATATGACGTTCAAATGGTCCGTCCGGGCCATTGTGGAGTGAGACGGCGGCAGAAAAACCGCCGGAGCCGCAATATCCGCTATCCAAAATTTTCAACGAGCAAGAACCGTTCCCAGAGGATCTGCATATCCGGTGAGAACCCGCCATTGCGCTCAAAATAGGCGCGATGGCCGCGACGCCAGCCGTCTAGGCTGTCGTCCTCCCCCTCCGCCAAGGCCATCGCCTCGGTGACCTCGTCAAACCTGCACTGAATCAACTCGACCGTTTCGATCACAAGGGCCGGCCTGTCATCCCAATGGAGCGCGATATCCCGTCGCCCAATTTGCGGCATCGGTTCGCCATTTTCAAAATCCCGCACCGCGCCGCAAGTGGCGACCTTCTTACCGCTGCGCACAAGCGCCAACAGCGCCGCGCTCAATTCAGCACTATCGCCAAACTTAAACGTCTGCGCAGTTGGATAGCGGTGTTTCAGCAGCTTGAGCGTCTCAGACATCCCTGCGCCCCTCCCGGACTTATAAAAATAGCCCCCGCCAATAATTTGGCGAGGGCTCTCAAATCTCCATCAGCGCTGCGCCATAATCAGGCTGCCAACCCCTTTGAGCCGATATCAAGGAACTTCTTGCGCCGATCGGTGATCAGCGCCTTGGCGTCCATGTCCTTCATTTCCGCCAGCATTTCCGTGATCGCGGCACCCACAGCGCGGTAGCTGGCTTCGGGGTCGCGATGTGCGCCGCCCAGCGGCTCGGGGATCACACGGTCCACCACCTCGAGCGTTTTTAGATCCTGCGCGGTCAGACGCAGCGCCTCGGCGGCCTCGCGCATTTTTTCGGCGTCTTTCCACAGGATCGACGCACAGCCCTCGGGCGAAATCACCGAATAAACCGAATGCTCCAGCATCGCGACGCGGTTGGCGGTGGCAAATGCAACAGCGCCGCCAGACCCACCTTCGCCAATAATCACAGAGATCACCGGCACGCCGATCTTCAGGCTCATCTCGGTAGAACGTGCAATCGCCTCGGATTGGCCACGCTCTTCGGCACCCTTGCCAGGATAGGCTCCGGTGGTGTCCACCAGCGTGATCACCGGCAGGCCGAACCGTCCCGCCATCTCCATCAGGCGCACCGCCTTGCGGTAGCCTTCGGGGCGCGCCATGCCAAAGTTATGGGTGATGCGCGATTTGGTGTCAGAGCCCTTCTCGTGCCCAATCACCACCACCGGCTGGTCGTTAAAGCGCGCAAGCCCCCCCATCACCGCAAGGTCATCGGCAAAGTTGCGATCCCCCGCGAGCGGCGTGTACTCGCTAAAGAGCTTTTCGATATAGTCCTTGCAGTGCGGACGTTCCGGGTGGCGTGCTACCTGACATTTGCGCCATGCGGTCAGATCCGCATAGAGATCTTTCAGAAGCTGCGCGGCTTTCTTGTCCAGCGCGGAGGCTTCGTCATCCACATCCATTTCTTCGTTGGTGCGCGCCATCGCCCGCAGCTCTTCCGCCTTGCCTTCGATTTCGGCGAGGGGTTTTTCGAATTCAAGATACTGGGTCATGCTGTCTCTACTGTCACGGTTTGCCCGTTATATGGACTTCTGCCGCGCCCGATGCAACTCTCCGTGTCGGATAAGGCCCATCACGGCGTTTGAGCAGCGAGGCTCCGCCTCCGATCTGAAGGTCGCAGCTGGACGCTTGCGCAAACTCAGCAAGATTTGTCACGCGCGGTTCTGGCATCACACGGGTGGCACGATGACAAAAGGACAGGCGGATGGCCCAGAGTTACGAAGATCGCATCCTGCGGGTGCTGGATTATATCCACGACAACCCGGCAGGGGATCTCAGCCTTGATCGGCTGGCGGATGTGGCCGCGATGTCGCGGTTTCACTGGCATCGGGTGTTTCGCGCCCTCACCGGCGAAACCTGCGGCCAGTCGGTGCGCCGCATCCGGCTGCATCGCGCGGCTGTGGCACTGGCAAATTCGGATGCCTCAATCGAGGACATCGCCGCCACCGTGGGCTATCCCAACCGCTATTCCTTTTCGCGTGCCTTCACCACCGCCTACGGCCACGCGCCGGGGGCCTTTCGCGCCAAAGGGCAGCACCTGCCGCCCATAGCGCTTCGCGATCCAAAGGAGCTTTCTATGTATGATGTCACCCTGCGCACCGAACCGGCGCGCCGCCTTGTAACTGTCTCCCATATCGGCCCCTACGCCGAAATCGGACGGGCGTTCGAACATTTCTCAGCGCTGGTCAACAGCCGTAACCTCTGGCCAAATCTGGGGACGGTGATGGGGGTCTATATGGATGCCCCGGGCGAGGTACCCGAAGCGGAGCTGCGCAGCTTTGCCGGTGCGGAGTATCATGACACCGACACCCCCGAAGGGCTGGAGCCGTTTGAAATCCCCGGTGGCAAGGCGGCCATTCTGACCTTCAAAGGCCCCTATGCCGGGCTCTCTGCCGCCTATGACAGCCTGTTTGGCGGCTGGCTGCCGCAATCAGGTGAAACCCCGGCGGATGAACCCTGCTATGAGATTTACCTGAACGATCCCCGCAGCACCGCACCGGAGGAGCTGCTCACCGAAATCGTACTGCCGTTGAAGTAGGTCATCCTTTTTCGACACCGTCGAAAAAAGGGCGCGCAAAGCCCCCTCGACGGGGGTTTTGCGCGCCACAACCCGATGTGCGCATCTGGGTCCGCAGGGGATCAATGCGGCCAGATCACCGGATAAAGCGAAGCCACCAGCAGCACCGCCATGCTCCAATTGAACAGGGTCAGACGTCTGGGGCTGGTCAAAAACCGCGCCATCTGCTGGCCAAGTACGGTCCAGGACCCCACCGAAGGCAGGTTGATCGCACCAAAGACCACCCCGACCACAAGGATCGCCCAGAGCGTATGATCCGGCGTGTAGGCGCTGATCGCTGTCAGCGCCATTGCCCAGGCCTTTGGATTGACCCACTGAAACGCCGCCGCCTGCAAAAACGTCATAGGCGTGCCTGCATCATTGCCCGCGCCCGTCTTGGCCGCGCCCGCGTTGGCAATCTTCCATGCCAGATAGAGCAGATAGACAACGGAGCCGACCTTCAGCACCGTGTAGCTTACCGGATAGGCGTCAAAGACCTGCACCAACCCCGCGCCCACCAAGAGCACCATGAACACAAACCCCAGCGCCACTCCCAGCATATGCGGGATGGTACGGCGAAAGCCGAAATTCGCACCCGATGCCATCAGCATCAGGTTGTTCGGCCCCGGTGTGATCGAGGAAACAAAGGCAAAGAGCGCAAGTGCGGCAAGAAGGTCATAGGTCATCATGCGCAATAATGTGCGTCTATACGGGGGAAATGAAATTGCGATCTCGCGCGCAAGCCCGCTATAATCGCAACAAATGGCGAAAACAGATCGAATAAACCAACATATATTGCAAGAACTGAGCCGCGACGGGCGGATCTCAAACCTTGAACTTGCAGAGCGCGTCGGCCTGTCCCCCTCAGCCTGCCTGCGCCGGGTGCAGGAGCTTGAACGCGCAGGTGTCATCACCGGCTACCGCGCCGTTCTGGACCCTCAGGCGATGGGCGTCGGGTTCGTGACCTATATCGGCGTCGGTCTTGGCGAACACACCAAGGAAGCGCAGGCCGCCTTTGAGCGCGCCATGTCCAGCGCGCCGGAGGTGGTGGAGTGCCACAATATTACCGGCACCATCGAGTATCTTTTGCGAGTCGAATGCGCCGACCTCAAGAGCTACAAACAGTTCCACACCGAAATCCTCGGCACCTCGCCCTTTGTGACGGCGATCACGACATATGTGGTGATGGGATCCCCCAAGGACCAGCGCGCCTGATCCTTGGGCAAGGTCTGCGCGAGGCGTTGCGCATAGCGCGGACGCCCTGGCAGGGGAATATTTCGGATCTGCCGCTAGGATCTCAGGTGATCGCGATCATCGACCGGACCTGACACCCCGGTCACACCAGGAACCGGCTTTCCCGCGAGGGAAGCGTGCAGAGACAACGTTTAGCGCGCGGGTGGATACACCCGTCCATCTCCGATCTGGCGGCGCCGCCTCCTTATCGTCAACATTATTATCGTCCTCATCATCCAGATCCCCACCCAATCCGAGGATCACCTAGTCAGCAAGACCGATACGGCGCCCGATCCCGGGACACGCCGGCCATTGTGCTGCTGACAAACCCCAGGGCTGAGCGTTTGCGCCGCGCTGCGCGCGCCGCCGAAGGGCCGGGGGCCGCGCCTTCGGCGCGGCCCCCGGCTTGGCCCAACGCTTTTGGATCAGGCTTGCTCTGATCCGCAAAGGGGCGGGAGCACTCCCCCTCCTGCCCGTCACCTTCACCGCAGACCCTCAGATCGCGCAACCTGTCGTTCGCGCTTAGACTGCGCGTTGACCTCGACCCCGCTTGAGAACCGAGACTCCTTTGCGTCACGGCCATTTTCAGGGGACAGTCAGTATGAAAATTACCACAGCGGGTCTTATATTATTCACGTCGCACTATCAGGCGTGCGTCACCTTTTATCGGGACTGTTTGAGATTGAGGCTGCTCCATAGCATCAATCGTCCCGGAGAGACCCTGAGTACTTTTGATCTGGGTGGCGCTTATTTGATGATCGAACCGGCGGAAGATCTCGCCGCGCCTCTGGCCAGACTGCCACTGAAGTTGCGATTTAATGTGCCCGACATCAAAGCAAGCTGTGAAGACCTGCGGCAACGGGGTGTTGAGGTGCGTTTACTCCACCACGGATGGGGCAGCACTGCGGAGTTTTGCGACCCCGCGGGTACGCGCTGCGCCTTGCGGTCTGATGCAGGGTTCGGGGTTTGAACCCGGCCCGTATTGGCCCCATCTGCATCGAGGAGGAACGCGAGGGAGCGAGGCTCTGCCTCGCGCTCCGGGATATTTTTAGTTAAAAGAGGAGGGGTGTAGGGGCCGTGTTTTAGCTGTTTTGGGCAATAAGTTCGGACTGCGCCACGATGACTTCGGCCTGTTTGATCGAGGCGATGTCGACCAGGCGGCCTTTGTAGACGGTTGCGCCTGCGCCGCTGGCTTTGGCCGCGTCCATGGCGGCGAGGATGTCGCGCGCCTCGGCAACTGCCTCGTCCGAGGGGGTGAAAACCTGATTGGCCAGGGCGATCTGTTTGGGGTGAATCGCCCATTTGCCGACCATGCCCAGCGTCGCGGAGCGTTTGGCCTGCGCGATATAGCCCTCGTCATCGGAGAAATCGCCAAAGGGACCATCCACCGGCAACACGCCATGGGTGCGACAGGCGGCAACGATGGCGGCTTGCGCCCAATGCCAAGGATCGGACCAGTGTTTGGTGCCGTCACGCAGCATGTAGTAGTTTTCCTGCGTGCCACCGATACCGGTGGTCTGCATCCCCATGGAGGCGGCGAAATCCGCCGCGCCGAGGCTCATGGCCTGCAGGCGCGGGCTGCTGGCGGCGATGGCCTCGACATGGGCGATGCCTGCCGCAGATTCGATAATGACTTCAAAGCTGACCGGCTTTTGGCGGCCCTTGGCGCGTTCGATCGCGGTGACCAGCGCATCCACCGCATAGACATCCTCGGCGCAGCCCACCTTGGGGATCATGATCTGATCAAGCCGTTCGCCCGCCTGTTCCATCAGGTCCACCACATCGCGGTACCAATAGGGCGTATCCAGCCCGTTGATGCGCACGCTCAGGGTCTTAGTGCCCCAATCGACCGTATTGATCGCCTCGATCACATTGGCGCGGGCCTGATCCTTGTCTGAGGGGGCCACGGAATCTTCGAGATCGAGGTTGATCACATCCGCCGCAGAGGCGGCCATTTTGGCAAAGAGTTTCGTGTTGGAGCCGGGGCCAAACAGCTGGCAGCGGTTGGGGCGGGCCGGGGGCGTGGGCTGAAGGCGAAAGCTCATCTCTGGTCTCTCCGGGTTCATAAATTCCAAAATCGGTTCACGTTTTGGTATTTCGTTGCTCAACAGATGGCAAGTCTTATTTGCAATTGCAGCATTTCAGCGATGCCGCATCTGCATAGTCTTTCAACGCGATCCGCGCCATCTTGGGCGTATTTTGTCATCAAGTGGGAGATTCTTCGATAACTAGACCCAATACTCGAAGAAATCTCCTCGAAGATCCGCTGCACCGGCGAATTAGACAGGAAGTTGCAGCGCGATTGCCGCAAGCTACCTTGAACTCTGACGAATTCCAAAAAAGGACGCTGGATATGATCGAGACCCCTTATCTCCTGTTCCTCGGCGATGCGCCCGACATGCTGGCCGCCAAGGTTGCCATTGGCATCCGCGACTGGCGCCCCGACCATGCGGTGGGCCAGATCAGCCTGCCCGGCTGCGGCGCAAACCTCGGCCTCACCGAGATGACCCTTGAAGAAGCCAAAGCCGCTGGTGCCAAAACGCTGGTGATCGGTGTCGCCAACCGGGGCGGCAAGATCAGTCAGGAATGGAAAAAAGTGCTGGTGCAGGCGCTGGAAGAGGGCTTTGACCTTGCCTCCGGGCTGCACAACCTTCTGCGCGACGAGCCGGATCTGGCCGCCGTTGCCGAAGCAACCGGGCGCAAATTGCATGATGTGCGGGTGCCGTCGGTGCAGTATCCGATTGCCGATGGCGTGAAGCGTCGCGGCAAGCGCTGCCTTGCGGTGGGCACCGATTGTTCGGTGGGCAAAATGTACACCGCACTGGCGATGGACGCCGAGATGCAGGCGCGCGGTATGAAATCGACCTTCCGTGCGACGGGTCAGACCGGCATTCTGATCACCGGTGACGGTGTGCCGCTGGATGCGGTGATCGCCGACTTCATGGCGGGCTCCATCGAGTATCTGACCCCCGACAATGATGACGATCACTGGGACCTGATCGAGGGTCAGGGATCGCTGTTCCACGTGTCCTATTCCGGTGTGACCATGGCGCTGGTGCATGGCGGCCAGCCGGATGCGCTGATCCTGTGTCACGAGCCCACCCGCACCCATATGCGCGGTCTGCCCGATTACGATGTGCCCTCGCTGGAGGAGCTGCGCGATGTCGCCCTGCCGCTGGCGCAACGGGCCAACAAGGACTGCAAGATCGTCGGGATTTCCGTCAACACCCAGCATCTGGGTGAGGAGGAAGCCGTAGCCTACCTGAAAGAAGTTGAGGGCCGTATGGGCCTGCCTGCGGTGGACCCCTATCGCCATGGCGCCGGTCGTCTGGTGGACGCGCTGGCTGCGGTCTGATTGAACATCTTTGCCGGGGGCGTCTGTGGATCGCGCAGGAGCCTCCGGCGGGGATATTTTTGAGAAGATGAAGAAGGGGTGGCGGCGCTGCCCGAAGGGAGAGCCATGAAAATCACTGTCACCCCCGATGTGTTCAAACTGGCGCAGGTTTTTACCATCTCGCGCGGATCGCGCACCGAGGCCAAGGTGCTGACGGTTCGGGTTGAGGATGGAGATCATGTGGGCTGGGGCGAATGTGTGCCCTATGCACGCTATGATGAGACGCTGGAGTCGGTGACCGCTCAGATCAAAGCACTGCCTGACGTGTTTACGCGCGAGGAACTGCAATCGCTACTGCCCGCAGGAGCCGCGCGCAACGCGGTGGATTGTGCCCTGTGGGATCTGGAGGCCAAAAAGGCTGGCAAGCCGGTCTGGGAATTGGCCGGGCTGGATCAGCCGGGGCCGGAGATCACCGCCTATACGCTGTCGCTGGCCTCTCCTGAAGAGATGCAGAAACAAGCCGCAGAGAATGCCCATCGTCCACTGTTGAAGATCAAGCTCGGCACGCCCGAGGATATGCCCCGCCTTGAGGCGGTGCGCGCGGGCGCGCCCGAGGCGCGGATCATCATTGACGCCAATGAGGGCTGGTCGGCTGAGGTTTACGCCGAACTGGCACCGCATCTTGTGCGCCTTGGGGTGGAGCTGGTGGAGCAACCCCTGCCCGCAGGCGAAGATGAGGCGCTGATCGGCATGGAACGTCCGGTGCCGGTCTGCGCCGATGAGAGCGCGCATGACTGCGCCAGCCTGCCGAAACTCAAGGGCAAATATGATGTTGTGAACATCAAACTGGACAAAACCGGCGGTCTGACAGAAGCCTTGAAATTGCGCGATGCGGCTCTGGCCGAGGGCTATCAGGTGATGGTCGGCTGCATGGTGGGATCGTCGCTGGCCATGGCCCCCGCGACACTGGTGGCGCAGGGTGCGTTGGTGACGGATCTTGACGGGCCGCTGCTTCTGGCCGAAGACCGTCCCGAACCGCTGACTTTTGACGCCGAGGGGGTGCACCCCCCACGGCCTGCGCTCTGGGGCTAAGGAGACGACCATGACCCGTACCGTATATGTAAACGGCGACTACCTGCCGGAAACCGAGGCCAAGGTCTCTATCTTTGATCGCGGCTTTCTGATGGCGGATGCGGTCTATGAGGTGACCTCGGTGCTGGGCGGCAAGCTCATTGATTTTGAGGGCCACGCGGTGCGCCTGAAGCGGTCCTTGGATGAGCTCGATATGGCCGAGCCCTGCACCAAGGACGAACTGCTGGAGATCCACCGCAAGCTGGTGGAGCTGAATGACATCGACGAGGGGCTGGTCTATTTGCAGGTCACGCGCGGCTCGGACGGGGACCGGGATTTTGTGTTCCCATCGGAGGATACAAAGCCGACCATCGTGTTGTTTACGCAGAACAAACCGGGCCTTGCGGACAGTGCTGCGGCCAAGGTGGGTGCCAAGATCATCTCCATCGAGGACATCCGCTGGGGCCGTCGCGACATCAAGACCGTGCAGCTGTTGTACCCCTCAATGGGCAAGATGATGGCGAAGAAAGCCGGCGCCGATGATGCCTGGATGATCGAGGATGGCCATGTGACCGAGGGCACCTCCAACAACGCCTATTTCGTCAAGGATGGCGTGATCGTCACACGCCCACTGTCCAATGACATCCTGCACGGGATCACCCGCAAGGCGGTGCTGCGCATGGCCGAAGAGGCGCAGTTGAAGGTCGAAGAACGCCTGTTCACCATCGACGAGGCAAAAGCGGCGGATGAGGCGTTCACGACCTCGGCCTCGGCCTTTGTGATGCCGGTTGTGGAGATCGACGGCGTGGCCCTAGGCGACGGCACACCCGGTCCAATCGCCAAGCGTCTGCGCGAGATCTACCTTGAGGAAAGCATCAAGGCGGCTGTGTGATCCCGCGCAAGACCTGACGGAATTCTTCAAAAGGCCACCCCCAAAAGGGTGGCCTTTTTTCATATCAGTCGAACCGAAAGCCCGAGGCGGTCACACCGCCGAATATCTCGGTCTGGTGATAGATCCGGGTCATCCTGTCCTGCTCTGCTGCACCAAGGGCGGCAAATATCGGGGCAAGGTGGTCCTCTTGGGCGTGGCACTCGCGCGCATAGGGGGCCTGTTCCCAGTTCATCAGCGCCTTGGTCCGCGCCTCTGGCGAGAGCATCAGCGCCTCATTCAACCAAGCATCAAACGCCACGGACGGCACGCGCGCACCGGGGCCAAAGGCGCGCAGGTTGTGATAGCTGAGACCGGAGCCGATGATGACCACGCCTTCGTCGCGCAAGGGAGCCAGCGCACGGCCCATGGCGAAATGCGCCGCCGGGTCATAGCCCTGTTGCAACGACACCTGATAGAGCGGCACATCCGCCTCCGGGTAGATCACCGCCATCGGGGCAAAGGTGCCGTGATCATAGCCCATTTCCGCATCAAGCCGCGTCGGCAGGCCCGCCGCCGCAAGCAGCGCATGGGTGCGCGCAGCCAGATCCGGCGCGCCGGGAGCGGGATAGGTGATCTGATAGGTTTCGGGCGGAAAACCGGTGTAGTCATAGACCATCGGCGGCTGCGAGTTGGACATCACCGCAAAGCCCTCGGTCTCCCAATGGCCGGAGATCATCAGCACCGCTTTGGGGCGCTCTGGCAACTGATCCGGCATCGCCTTGAGAGAGGCCTCCAACGGGGCAAACTGCGCCCGCCAGTCCGGCAGCCACGGCCATGGGCCACCACCATGAGAGATAAAGAATGTGGGCATGCGGGTCATGAGAACTCTCCCGGGGTGCAGGATTGTGGAACTCTCATCAAGCTAGGCATGCGCATCAGGGCTGCCTAGGCGCAGGTCCGCACAGAGCCTGTGCAAGGGGTGTGCAGGATCTGCCCTGCGATACATGAAACAGCGCCCGGCTGATGCGCGGGCGCTGTCCGTTTCTTTTGATAACAAGGGTCGGCCGTCAGCCCTTGTCGGTGCCAACATTCTCAGCAAAGGACTTTTTGAAGGCCTCCTGTTTGTCGGCGCCTGCGTCTGTCTGATAGTTGGCTTTCCACTCGTCCATGGTCATGCCGTAAAAGATTTCGCGCGCCTGCGCCTTGTCCATCTCGATGCCCTTGTCGTTGGCGGCCTCCTGATACCAGCGGCTCAGACAATTACGGCAAAAGCCTGCGAGGTTCATCATGTCGATGTTCTGCACATCGGTGCGGTCCTGCATCAGATGTTGGCGCAGGCGGCGAAAGGCGGCCGCCTCCAGTTCGATCTGGGTCTGGGCGTCGATCTCGGGCGTGGTCATGGCTGGCTCCTGTCCTTGGGTTGATCCAGAGGTAGCAACGCCAGCGCAATGCGGCAAGGCATGCGGTTTCAATGCCCTGATCACAGGGTGAAAAATCGCAGCGACGCCCTCTTGAAAGCGCACCCGCTGCGGGCCAATTGAAGCGGATTGAAACATGCCGCGCGAGACGCGGTCGGAGTGATAATCATGTGGGAAACCGGGCTGTTGCTCGTGGTGGGCCTTGCGCTGTTGATGGCAGGCGGGGAGCTTTTGGTGCGCGGGGCAGTTCAGGCCGCCACACGGTTGGGTGTCTCGCCGCTGGTGATCGGCCTTACATTGGTGGGCTTTGGCACATCGATGCCGGAACTGGTGACATCTGTGCAGGCGGGCCTGAGTGGCGCGCCGGGGATCGCCTATGGCAATATAGTTGGCTCCAACATTGCCAATATCCTGCTGATTGCGGGTGTTTCGGCGCTCTTGTGCCCGATCCTTGTCGCACGCTCTGCCCTGCGGCGTGATGCGGCGGTGATGCTGGGGGTTGCGGCAGCCTTTGCTGCGGTCGCTGCGGTGGTTCCGATGGGGCGGCTGGTGGGGTTTGCGATGGTGGCCGCACTGCTGGGCTACATCGGTTTTGTGATCCGGCAGGAACGCCACAGCACCGCGCATGGCGCGCTTCATGACAAGGGGCAGGCCCTCTCGGAGGCGGACCCAAACCTTGCCCCTTCGACCGCACCTGTGGGCCGGTCACTAATTGTGTCGCTGTTGATTGCGCTGCTCGGATTGGTTCTGGTGGTGGTGGGCGGTGCCGCATTGGTCAAAGGCGCTGTGGCCCTTGCGCGCGGCTTTGACGTCTCGGAAACCGTGATCGGGCTGACCATTGTGGCCGTCGGAACCTCCATGCCGGAACTGGTGACATCCGTGATTGCGGCGCTCAAACGTCAGGGGGATGTGGCCTTTGGCAATGTGGTGGGCTCCAACATCTACAACATCCTCGGCATCGGCGGCACCACCGCGCTGATTGCGCCCTCGGATCTGCCGCCCGAGATCTTAGGCTTTGATGCGCCGCTGATGGTCGCGGTCTCTGCATTGTTTGTGTTCTTTGCCGCAACGGGGTTGCGCATCGGTCGCCGCGAGGGCGCGCTCTTGCTGGCCGGCTACGGCGCTTATGCGTGGTCGCTCTGGCCCTGAAGCATCGGGGCCTGCGCCCTAGCCCGCCCCGCCCGGCTGCACCTGACACAGCGGGTTGATCACCGGGCTGAGGCCAGACCCAAAGACGCTGTCCTCACCCACCTCCCCCAGATCAGTGGCCTTCGCCTTGAGCCGTGCGGCAATCTCGGGCGGGGTCATTTCGGGCGCGTCCCGGCGCAAGAGCGCTGCCGCCGCGCTCACGAAGGGCACCGCAAAGGAGGTTCCGGTCTTCCACTTCGCGCCGCGCACAGAGGCCGCCGTCCAGACCGCAACGCCGGGTGCCGCGAGATCGATATGCGGTCCCTGCACGGCGCGTCTATAAACATTGCGGTCCCGGTCCACCGCCGTCACCGCGATCACCTCTGGAATGGCGGAAGGGTACAGGGGATCAGACTGCGGACCGGCGTTGCCAGCGGCGGCGACCACCACCAGATTGCGGCTGTCGATCAAGTCGCCCAGCAATGCCGCAAGTGCGGCGTTGGGTAGTCCGGCAAGGCTCAGGTTCATCACATCGATGTCTTCCTGCGCAATGCGGTCAATGGCATCCATCAAAGAGAACACATCGGCGCGCTCATCACCGCCCGCACGGTGAAACGGGTCAATCGCCACCACTTCCGCCTGCGGCAGCAGGCCGGGCGAGCGGGTGCCGGGGTTGCCCACCAAAAGCGCCGCCACCGCAGTGCCATGAAGCGCGCGTGAGGCCGTGTCCCCCAAAGGTTTGAAATCAAGCACCCGAAGGGCCGCCCCCTCAAAGGTCTCGTGATCGGGGTTGAGACCAGTATCCACCAGCCCGATGCGCACGCCTTCGCCACAGGACATGGCGCGCGCATCCGGTATAGGCCAGCCAAAGGAGGCGCGGATCGGACATTCCAAGCCGTTGCAATCCGGATCGAACCCCTGCTCGCTGCGGTAATAGTGGTTAAGGTCTGCGCCCGCACCGCTGGAGCGTGCGCGCACCAGATCCCGCGCCGCGTTGAGCGAGGTCGCCTCTGGAATGCGCAGCCGATGCGCGGTGGTCTGAAGCGTGTTGAGCGTGCGCGTTTCAATCAGCGCAAAGCCCTGCGCCTCTAGTGCCGCAAGATCCTCTCCCGCAAGCGACAGCACGACGATTTCATCCGGCACCGCAACCGGGGGTGGCGGGGCTGCGCGGCGGCGAGGGGCGGCTGCCTCACGCCGTGGGAACAGGCGGCGCAGAAAGCCTCCGCCCTGCTCGCCCGTGCGGGGCCGCGCATCGCGTTCGCCGCGCCGGGGGCTGTCACGATCATCATCGTCACCGTCGTCATCATCGCCGTCGTCGTCCCCATCATCACCACTGTCGTCGCCCCCGTCATCCCCGCCGTCATCATCGTCCGCGCGTGCAATGCCGACCTCAGGATCGAAAAGCGGCACCAGTGCAGGGGCGACCAATATCAAAGCTGCAAATATCAAAATCCAAATATGACGCATCCTGATTTGTCCTTTCTTGCCGACGCTCTGAATACGCATGGCGACCACAGTTATTCCGTGTCATATAAGAAGAAATTTTCCGCAAGCCCAGAAGAGCCCCCGTTGTCCGAACCCGAATTTGAGTCCGCACTGATCGCGCTTTTGCCAAATCTCTACCGTTTCGCATTGCGCCTGTCGCGCAAGGGCGATCTGGCCGAGGATCTGGTGCAAATCGCAGTGGAACGGGCCTTGGCGACGCGCGAAACCTATGATCCGACCCTGCGGTTGGAGCCGTGGCTGATCCGTATCCTGCGCAATGCATGGATCGACATGACACGCCGCAGCAAAACCCGCGGGGTGGAGTTGGATGTCTACGACACCCCAGATGCCGCCGTGGTGGATGGCGCGCGCGTGACCGAACAGGCCTTGATGCTAGATGCCACCGAACGGGCCATGGCCACATTGCCGGAGGGTCAGCGCGAAATCCTGCTGCTGGTCTGCTATCAGGAGCTCTCATACGCCGAGACCGCCGAGATCCTCGATATCCCCAAAGGCACCGTTATGAGCCGCCTGTCCCGCGCCCGCAAAGCGCTTTCGGAAAAACTGGGAATAAACTGACGTCAGGGCCGTATGCGTCATGACCTTAGGAGAACGACATGAATCAGGACCACATCCCAGACGAGGTATTGATGGCATATGCCGATGGCGAACTGCCCGCTGACGAGGCGGCAGCGCTTGAGACACGGCTGTCTGAGGATGCAGATCTGGCGGCGCGCGTGCAGGTGTTCTCTGCCAGTGCCGCCGCCCTGCAGGGTCTGAAACAGGCCGACACGTCAGCAGCCATGCCCGCCGGGCTCGAACAGGCGCTGCGGGCGCGTGTCGCGTCTGCAGCGGTAGGTGCGCCCGCGATGGTTGCGGCAGATCCGGTGCCTGCGGGCAATGTGGTGGCCTTTCCACAACGGCGTGTGCCGCTCTGGACCGGGGCGCTGGCGGCAACTGTTGCGTTGGCCGTCGGCCTTGGCGCGGGGTTGTTGGCGGGCAAGGGCACAGGCCCCAGTGGCAACGCGGACCCGGTCGTTGCCGCACTCGACAGCCTGCCCTCGGGCGCGGCGACAACGCTTGTGGATGGCACAGAGCTGCGCATGGTGGCGAGCTTCAACAGTTCTGACGGGGCGCTGTGTCGCGAATATGAACAAATCGGCCAGAATGCGACGGGTCAGCTGACGGTCGCCTGTCGCGATCAAGGCGCATGGGTGCCGCAGTTGGTGCTGGCGCTTGGTGGGGCCGAGGGCTATGCGCCTGCCTCTGCACCAGAGCTGCTGGACCTTTATTACATGCAGTCAGAGGCGGGGTCGGTCCTGTCACCCGACGAAGAGCGTGCAGCCCTTGCGGCACTGACGCGCAACTGAGGCAGGGGATTACCCCCCTGCCCTCACTTCACTCATATCGTTGGTTTTGCGCTCAAACGGCAGAGCAATCGCAGAGATCACGGTGGCCTCACGCTTTTGCACATACCGCATGAGGCGCGCGCGGGTCTGATCGTCCAGCATACGCACCTCTGGCCCGATCAGCAGCAGGCCCGGTTTGCGCAGCCTGACCCGCGCCCATGAGATCAGCACCCGTTCGCTCAGTGACAGCATACGTCCGCCCTCGCTGATGCGCCCATCCAGACCGCCCAGACGATCCAGCAACGGGCTGAGGTGACAGCGTTCGACCAGTCGCAGCAGGCGTGCATCGCTGGGGCGTTCTTCCAGCCCCAATGTCAGCACCCGGCGCAGGGAGCCTTGCAAGATCACAGCCGCCCCGTCGATCCGCCCAATGCGGCGGCGCAGGCTCCCGGCAGAGAGGTCTTGCAACGGGCGCTCACCCAGCATCACCTCGCCAGAGGGCGCCCCGTCCAACCGTTGGATCACATCGCAAAGTGACGCAAAATCAATCGGTTCGAGATCCATCACCTGCCGCGTCGCAGCCTCCAGCCTGCAGGTGATCTGCTGCCCGCTGGGCAGGGCCACCTGATGAAGCGCGACCGTGAGCGCGCCTTTGGGAAGGGCGCGGCGGGCGGCGGGCGTGGGGCGTTGCGCGCGGCTGAGCGCGGAGCAGAGTTTTTGTTGCGCAGCGCGATGGGCGGCGCGCAGGTTCCACAGGCTGCCAAGGTCGCGCATCGGCTGCAACAACAGACCCAGCGCGGCCAGCGCCCCCGCGATGGTGCCGGGGCTGATGCCGCTGCGAAAGCCTGCAACGATCACCGCCGCAGCCGCAGCACCTGCCATCAGATCAGGCACGGCCTTCAGCGCTTCGGCCCATGTGATGCGGCGCAGGGCGACCTCGATCATCGCCGAGAGCTGCCGGTTCATTTGCCGTGCCTCGCGCCGTCGCCGCCCCAACATATCGAGATGCGGTGCCAGTGGCATTCGTTCGGCCATATCGGCGGCGATGCTGGCGCGGCGCTGGCGCAGGTCCTGATGCAGAGGCAAGAGTTTCCAACCCGCCAGCAGGATCACCGCAATCCCAAAACTCAGGATCGGCAGCACCACCAGCGCCAGCAGCGGGGCCATCAGCGCCAGCGCAATCAGGGCACAGGGCACCATCACAAGGGCTGCGATCAGGCGCGGCAGACCCAGCGCCAGCCAATTGCGAAAGGCGGTCATATCCCCCACAAAGCGCAGTGACATATAGCCGGTGCGCCGGGTGGCCACCGCGCGGGCTGGCATGCGGGCAGCATGATCAAACAAGGCCCGGCGCAGGCTGCGGGCATAGTCCTGACCGAGCCGCTCGCCCGCGCGCCGCGCCAGCACCCGCACCGTCGCGGTGGCAACACCAGAGAGCACCAGCGCCGCAAGCATCGGCACAGGCAGCGCCGTTTCCTGATGCATCGCATCAAACAGCGCGCGGGTGGCAAAGGCAGCCAGCCCCATGGCCCCGCCTTGCAGCAGCACCAAAAAGCTGACCAGCGCCAGCCCGCGTTTGCGGGCCGGGGTCAGGAGGGGCGGCACCGGGGTCATGCGCTGTGGCGCAGATCGGGCAAGGCGCGCAGGGCAAAGGTGTTGGCCTCTGCGGGATCGGCCAGATCCTCTTTGCGCAGGACGGTGACACCGGTTGCGGCCTCAGCTTCGGCCACCGCCATGGGCGAGCAGCTGACGATCCCGGTGAGCGCGTCGGGGCGCAGCCCGTGACGTGCAAGCTCTGCCACGCCACCCGCAGCCGCCACCGCATCGCCGCAGGCAAAAAGCAGCCCGGAGATACGCGCCTGAAACGCCGGGTCCGCAATGATCTGTGCGGTCTCGCGCTGGAAAAGCCCGTCCGCAATCTCCATCACCGCGATGTCGCAGCGGTTTTCGGCGGCATGGTGCAACAGGCGATCCATCCCCTGTTTCACACGGGCAAGCGGCTCGTGAAAGGTGGTGACCATCCCCGCATCGGTGAAATCGGCCACCAGATGCGCGCCGGTATCGGCATATTCATTATAGTCGCCAAAGGCACCGGTGCCCGTCCCTTTGAGCGCCGCGACACGGTAGCCCGCCCGCCGCAGACCCAGCGCCAATTGCGCGGTGGCCAGTGTTTTGCCGGAGTTCATGGCGGTGCCGAGGACGGCGATCACCGGGATGTCCTGCGCCCGTGCGGTGTTTTGCAGAGCAAACTGTTCAAGGTTCACAGGTTGGCCGGCGTCATCCAACAGCCGCGCCGCCGGGATCAGCCGTGTTGCGGCCCGCACCCGGCTGTTGCGCGCCACCATACGCCCGATACAGCCGCCACCGGCAAGCAGATCCGCACCGTTGGCGTCGATCTCGGCGATGCCTTCGAACTGATCGGGCGCGTAGCGCGCGCCACAGGCCAGTACCACCGCATCCCCGGGATAGATGAACGAGGGCCGCCCGGAGGTCAGTTGCACGCGCTTGTGTTGGCCAAGCTCGGCCACATGGGCGAGGATCAGATCGCCGGGGCGGGCCTGATCAAAGGCGGGATCGCCCGCGGCCACCACCGCGCGGTCGACGCGGCGGGTCGAAAAGGTCCATTTGGCATCGGTCAGTTGCGAAAGGTCAAAACGGGTCATGTGAGGTCTCCGAAGAAATCAGATTGTGGGAAAAGGTCGGACGGCTTGGGCAAAGGGGAACAGATCCGGCCCCGCCACATGCCGGGCAAGCCCTGCGACGCGGATCGCCTGCGCCACATCATGCTGCACGCCGGGAAGCGCGGTCAGGGTGACATCGGCGCTGACGCCAGCTTGGGATGCGGCGGTGCGCAGTGCCTCGGCATAGGTGGCGGCGCGGGCCACACGGGTTGTGCCCTGCACCACATCCAGGTCGGGGGTCTGGCGCAGGCTTTCATCGCGGTCCGTGTCGCTGTCGCCCACGAGGATTTCGGTCGGGATCGACAGGAACCGCGCAAGCCCCGCCCGGTGACGGCGCACCCAGAGTGCGGAATGGCGATCGCCGCTCTCGCCCAGACCATAGGGATAGGCCATGCGGTCATCGGGCAGACAGTACCACCCCGCCGCAACAAGGCTGAGCCGCGCGACGCGGTTGGGGTAGAGCATGGCAAAACGATGCGCGAGTTGAGCACCGCCGGAGTGGCCACAGATCTGCGCCGGACGCGCATAGGCTGCATCCTGAGTGGCGAGAAAATCCATCAGCCCCGCCAAGGCCACATCCGGGCGGGCGGCGCGGCAGGGGCGCTGGAAATGCGGCCAGCGGTTTGGCGTGAAATGCGGCACCACAATCCTGCGGCCTGTACGCGCGGCTTCGGGGGCAAAGAGCCGGGCCAGTTCCTTGGCGTTGCGGGAAATACCATGCAGCACCACCAGCGGCGCGCGGCCCGCATCATGGGTGGGGTGCAGCACAAAGGCGCGCAGGCGTCCGGCTGGTGTGGGCGCGACCACCCGGTCGATGGCGGCGCTGATGCGGGTGCAATCCTTTAGTACGGTCGTGGAGAGATGTTTCATTGTCCAGGTCCTCGATGCTGTTGCTGTATCGAAGACGCATGGCGCTTGGATTTATTCCCGAGGACGCGATTTTTTAGCGCATTTCTCTGCGCGGATGGCGACGATGATTGATATTGTTATTTAATATCAAGCAATTAATCAATTATCGCGCAGCGAAATATTTTTCGACTCAGGGCGTTGGACGCTGTCCGGGAGTGAGCGTGAGGCGCTGATCGGGCGTGATCCCGGGCCAGTCGTCTACCTGCCCGCCGGGCCAGATCACCCGCAGATCGACCGTCTCAGCGGTGCCAAGACCAAAGTGCAGATCGCCAAGATCGCCGCCTGCGTGACCGCCGCCAATCGTGACTTCGCGAACCTGCGTGCGATCCCCTGCGGTCACTTCGACAAAAGCACCGGTTGCATCCCTGTTCGCCCCCGCTCCCCGCAATCGCAGCAACAGCCAGTTGCCACCGGTCATGCCTGCGTTCTGCCAGACCTCTAGCGGCGCGCGGCGATTGACCACCGCCATATCGAGGAAGCCGTCGCGATTGAGATCGACCAAGGCGCCACCGCGCCCGCGCGCGAGGCTGGCGATCCCGGCCTCTGCGCCGACCTCCACAAAGCGGCCATCGCCTTGTTGCAGCATCAGGTTGTTGGGATCTTTTTGCGCGGCGTCGGGCATCTGCTCCACATTGCCCTTGGTCACAAAGATATCGTCGCGCCCGTCGTTGTTCACATCGCCAAAGGCGGCATGCCATCCGGTTGAGGGCCGCCCATCACCGCCCTCATAGGGCCGATGCGCGGTGGTGCCATAACTATAAGTGACGTCCTCCCAGACCGGGCCGGGGACCGCCGGATTGCGGAGCTGAAATTTCTGATCCCCCATCGAGGTCAGGTAGACATCCGCCAGCCCGTCGCCATTCATGTCGCGCGAGGCGATGCCCATGCCCCAGAGCGCATAGGGCGTCCAGCCTTCGGCCTCGGTATAAAGGCGCGGGGTGTCCTCCATCGCCCACATCTGTTCCTGCCCGCCGCGCACATAATAGTGACGGTCGTTTGACAGCCGCAGATCGGCGCGGCCCCTGCGGTTCCAGTCGCTGAACAGCACCGAGAGCGCGCAATAGCCGGGGGAGAGCGCCGCGGGCGGATCGTAGCGCGCGTCCGTGGGCCGATACAGCAGCGTGTCGTCACAGGTGCCAAACGGCCCCTGAGGGTCAGCACGGTCCACATATGTGCCAAAGGCCAGCGTCGGTAAGGTATTGCCCGCTTCCCAAGTGGCGGAAAAGCCGGTGCTCCAGTGGTCGCCGCTTTGAAAGCCGAGATCTGTGAAGGGTGCAAATTGACACGCCCCCTGCCCTCGCAGCAGCAAATCTGGTCCTGCACGCATCACCGCCAGATCGAGGGTGCCATCGCCGTCGATATCAAGCGGATAGGCCCCTGTGACGGCGGTGAGTGCCAAAACCTCGGGCGTGTCCGGCACAAAGGACAAGGTGCCATCTGCGCCGGTGGTGTTCAGGAACAATTGCGCCGGGTTTTCGCCACCTGCAGCAAGGAGTTCCGGCAGCGCGTCACCGTTGCAATCAAAGACCGCAAGCCCGCCGCCCACGTAATGCTCCCAGCCGCCGCCATAGATATGTTCTGCCATCGGCACCGGGGTAAACTGCGGCACCACGGGGTCGGCCTGCGCGGCGGTTGCGACCAAGATCAGCGCAAGCGCATCAGGCCGCCGCATTGGCAAGCTCCCGAACGGTGCGGGCCGTGACCTCTTCGAGCGCGTAGGCCGCCGCGCCCTTGGCCCACATCAGATCGCCCCAATCATGCACGATCACCTCGGGGAGTGGCGCATCCACCTGCACCACCCATTGGCGCATTTCCTCAATCAGCTTGTCGGAATAGAGATAGTCAAACGACAGCCGCGCACCTGCGAGGATGATCTTGCTGGGGTCAAAGATGTTCACCACATTGGCCAGCCCCATGGCAAACATACGCCGGGCCCGGTCGAGGATGGATTTCGCCATCGCATCGCCATTCTCTGCCGATTGAAACAATGAGGCGATGGTCCTGTGGCGTTCGCTACCGCTGGAGATATTGGCCTCGCGCAGCAGCGCATAGTCACCCACATAGGCCTCCAGACAGCCGCGCTGCCCACATTGGCACAGCGCCCCTTCGAGGTGGACCTTGGTGTGGCCAAATTCCGCGCCGCACCCACGGGTGCCGCGATAGATCTGACGGTCGATCACGATGCCCATGCCGACGCCGTGTTCGATGGTGATGACAATGAAATTGTCACAGGTGCGCCCCTCGCCAAACAGATGCTCGGCCTTGGCCACGAGATTGGCGTCATTGTCGAGGAACACCGGACAGGGCAACTCGGCGGTGATGGCGGCAGAGAACGCCACGTTGCGCTCTTCGAGCGAGGACGACCAATAGATAAAGCCGCGCTCAGCGTCGATCATCCCGGCCATACCGATGCCAACCCCGGAGAGATCCTCAATGCTGAAGCCGCCCTGTGCACAGGTGAGTTCCAGCGCGCGGCGGATCTGGGCACATAGTTCGGGCACCGGCATTGTGCCCTGCACCAGAGGCATCTCGTGGCTGGCCAGTTCCTGACCGACAAAATCGGTGATCACGGTCGAGATGACGTGGTGCGAGACCTTGAGACCGGCAATCCGATGTGCGCCGCCCCGGATGCGCAGTGCCACGCGCGGGCGGCCCCGGCGCGCACCGGGGGCCACCTCGGGGGCGATTTCCTCGATCAGACCAGCGGCCAGCAATTCGGCAGTGATCGCCGTCACCGTGGCGGGGCTGACGCCCGTGGCCTTGGCGATATCGATGCGGGCGATGCTTTCGGCCGCACGGATCACATCCAATATCTGCTGACGTCCGCTCTCGCGCTGATCGCCGCCCGGCGACAGCCTTCCTGATCGTGCCAAATCAATGCTCCTCCACTACCAGCCCCGGCCAAAGGCGCTCCGTTATGACACCATGGGCGGGTCCCGGCAATCTCTCCCTGTGACGCAGGATACATGATTTAATTTGAAACTCAAAAAAAATATTGCTACAGATGATTCACAGTGCAGGCCAGCATCCGAACCGGTCCGCACACCAAGGGAGGAAAACATGAAATTCTTGAACGGACTTTCCGTTATCGCACTGAGTGCCTTTGCTGCATCCTCGGCCTTTGCCGCGGATCTGACTGTGGGCGTGAGCTGGTCGAACTTCCAGGAAGAGCGCTGGAAAACCGACGAAGCGGCCATCGTGGGCGCATTGGAAGAAGCGGGTGCGGAGTATATCTCTGCGGATGCGCAGTCATCCTCTGCCAAGCAGCTTTCCGACATCGAGAGCCTGATCGCACAGGGTGTCGACGCGCTGATCATCCTTGCACAAGACGCCCAAGCCATTGGCCCCGCTGTACAAGCCGCAGCCGATGAAGGTATTCCGGTGGTCGCCTATGACCGTCTGATCGAGGACAGCCGCGCCTTTTATTTGACCTTCGACAACGTCGAAGTGGGTCGCATGCAGGCGCGCGCCGTCTTTGAGGCGATGCCCAAGGGCAACTATGTGATGATCAAAGGCTCGCCCACCGATCCAAACGCAGACTTCCTGCGTGGCGGTCAGCAGGAGATCATTCAGGCGGCGGTCGATTCCGGTGACATCAAAATCGTCGGCGAGGCCTATACCGATGGCTGGCTGCCCGCCAACGCACAGCGCAACATGGAGCAGATCCTGACCGCCAACGACAACAAGGTCGACGCGGTTGTGGCCTCCAACGATGGCACCGCAGGTGGCGTTGTGGCGGCTCTCACGGCGCAGGGCATGGACGGCATCCCGGTGTCCGGTCAGGACGGCGACCACGCCGCGCTGAACCGTGTGGCCAAGGGCACGCAGACCGTTTCTGTGTGGAAAGACGCCCGTGACCTCGGCGCGGCAGCCGGTGAAATCGCCGTTGCACTGGCCGGTGGCAGCGCCATGGAAGAGATTGATGGCGCGACCTCCTGGACCTCTCCGGCAGGCACCACCATGACGGCCAAGTTCCTCGCACCGATGCCGGTGACACAGGACAACCTCGAAGCGGTTGTCGATGCAGGCTGGATCACCCAAGAGGCGCTGTGCCAAGGCGTGGAAAACGGCCCGGCCCCGTGCAACTGATCTGACAGATCTGGATGGTCCGGAGATTTTCGGACCATCCATCCCTTATCTCTGATAGACTTCGCTGAATACTGGAGCCGGATATGACCGACACCACGTCTCAGCCAATCACCCCCCAAAACAGGCGCAACCTCTTCCAGCAGCTTGAGCTGGACGTGCGGCTATTGGGCATGATTGGTGCCTTTATCATCCTCTGTATCGGGTTCAATCTGGTGACCGATGGGCGCTTTTTGACCCCACGCAACATCTTTAACCTGACGATCCAGACGGTTTCCGTGGCGATCATGGCCTCTGGCATGGTGTTTGTGATCGTCACCCGCCACATCGACCTGAGTGTGGGCGCATTGCTCGCGACCTGCTCGGCGGTGATGGCGATGACCCAGACCGAATTTGTGCCCAATATTCTGGGCCTTGGCCTGAACCATCCGATCACATGGATCGTCGCGATTGTGGTCGGGCTGGTCACGGGGACGCTGATCGGCGCGTTTCATGGCTGGATGGTCGGCTATCTGACGATCCCCGCCTTTATCGTGACGCTTGGCGGCTTTCTCGTGTGGCGCAATGTGGCGTGGTATCTGACCGATGGGCAGACCATTGGGCCACTGGATTCCACCTTTATGATGTTTGGCGGCACCAACGGCACGCTCGGCACCTCGCTCAGTTGGATTTTGGGGCTGGTGGCCACGGCGCTGGCCTTGCTGACCCTGTGGAACAACCGTCGCGCCAAGCTCGCGCATGAATTCCCGGTAAAACCACTCTGGGCCGAAGGGGCGCTGGCGGTGATTATCTCCGGCTCGATCCTCGGGTTTGTCGCAATCCTCAACGCCTATGAGATCCCCTCGCGTCGTCTGGCGCGCATGTTCGAGGCGCGCGGCGAAGTGATGCCCGAAGGGTTCACCCAAGGCTATGGATTGCCCATTTCGGTGCTGATCCTGATCGCGGTGGCCGTGGTGATGACAATTGTGGCCCGCCGCACCCGTCTGGGGCGCTACATCTTCGCCACCGGCGGCAACCCGGATGCGGCAGAGCTCTCGGGCATCAACACCCGCCTGCTGACGGTAAAGATCTTTGCCATCATGGGCTTTCTCTGTGCGCTTTCGGCGGTGGTGGCCTCGGCCCGTCTGGCGAACCACTCCAACGACATCGGCACATTGGACGAGCTGCGGGTGATCGCGGCAGCCGTGATCGGTGGCACCGCGCTCTCTGGCGGATTTGGCACCATCTACGGTGCGATCCTCGGCGCGCTGATCATGCAGAGCCTTCAGTCCGGCATGGCCATGGTGGGCGTGGATGCACCATTTCAGAACATCGTTGTCGGCTCCGTGCTGGTCGCGGCTGTCTTTATCGACATCGTCTATCGCAAGCGTGTGGGGGCCAAATAATGACCACTCCCAAGGAACTGCGCGCCTCTGGCGCAACTCCGATGGTGGAGATGAACAATATCTCCATCTCTTTTGGCGGCATCAAGGCGGTGGACGACGTCTCGGTCGATCTGCACCCCGGCGAGGTCGTGGGCCTGCTGGGCCATAATGGCGCCGGAAAATCGACGCTCATCAAGGTGTTATCAGGCGCCTATAAGATGGACTCGGGCGAGATCCGCATCAACGGCAACAAGGTGGAGATCACCAACCCCCGCGATGCGCGCAGCCACAATATCGAGACGATCTATCAGACGCTGGCGCTGGCGGATAATCTCGATGCAGCCTCCAACCTGTTTCTGGGGCGCGAGATCGTCACCGCAACGGGGCTGGTAAACGACGCCGCAATGGAGGCCGAGTGCCGCAAGATCATGGGGCGTTTGAACCCGAACTTCCGCAAGTTCAACGAGCCGGTCTCGGCCCTCTCGGGCGGGCAGCGGCAATCGGTGGCGATCGCGCGGGCGGTCTATTTCAACGCCAAGATCCTGATCATGGACGAACCCACCGCAGCGCTGGGTCCGCATGAAACGCAGATGGTGGCGGAACTGATCCAACAGCTGAAGGCGCAGGGCATCGGGATCTTCCTGATCGATCATGATGTGCATGCGGTGATGGAGCTCTGCGACCGGGCCTCTGTCATGAAGAACGGCCAGCTTGTCGGCACCGTCGACATCGACGATGTGACCGATGACGATCTTCTGTCGATGATTATCCTCGGCAAGAAACCCGGCGAGGCGGCGGCCTGACGGCGCGCGCCATATGATCACCCCCTGCGCCCGTGACTGCCGGGCGCAGGGGCGCAGGCTCAGATCCCTTCGAGCGCGATTGCGATGCCCTGCCCGACGCCAACGCACATGGTGGCCAAGGCGCGTTTGCCGCCGGTGAGGCTCAATTGCAGCGCGGCCGTGCCGGTGATCCGCGCACCGGACATGCCCAGCGGATGCCCCAGCGCGATTGCGCCGCCATTGGGGTTTACGCGCGGATCGTCATCCGCAATGCCAAGACCGCGCAACGTGGCAAGCCCTTGGCTGGCAAAGGCTTCGTTCAGTTCGATCACATCAAAATCCGACTGCGAGAGCCCAAGCTGCGACATCAGTTTCTGAGAGGCAGGCACCGGGCCAATCCCCATGATGCGCGGGGCCACGCCTGCGGTGGCACCGCCCAGAACACGTGCGATGGGGGTCAGCCCATGGGCCTTGACCGCCGCCTCTGAGGCCACGATCAGCGCCGCCGCCCCGTCATTCACGCCCGGAGCATTGCCTGCGGTCACGGTGCCGCCCTCGCGAAACGGTGTTGGCAATTTGGCGAGCTTTTCAAGCGTGGTCTGGCGCGGGTGCTCGTCGTGCTCCACCACCACAGGGTCACCTTTTCGCTGAGGAATGGTGACGGGGGTGATCTCTTGTGCGAGGCGGCCGCTGCCTTGCGCCGCTGCCGCCTTTTGTTGCGAGCGCAGGGCTAATGCGTCCTGATCCGCGCGGCTGATGCCAAACTCTGCCGCCACGTTTTCGCCGGTCTCGGGCATCGACTCGATGCCGAATTCAGCCTTCATCAGCGGGTTGACGAAGCGCCAGCCGATGGTGGTGTCATAGACCGCATTGGCGCGGGAAAAGGCGCTCTCGGCTTTGGGCATCACAAAAGGCGCGCGCGACATGCTTTCGACCCCGCCTGCGATGGCGAGATCAATTTCACCCGCCTTGATCGCGCGGGCGGCATTGATCACCGCATCCATGCCCGAACCACACAGACGGTTCAGCGTGGTGCCCGGCACCCCCTCTGGCAGACCCGCCAGAAGTGCGGACATGCGCGCCACATTTCGGTTATCCTCGCCCGCTTGGTTGGCGCAGCCGTAGTAGACCTCCTCAACCGCTGACCAGTCGATGTCATGCGCCGCCATCAGGGCCTTGATCGGCAGCGCGCCCAGATCGTCGGCGCGCACAGAGGACAATGCGCCGCCAAAACGACCGATGGGGGTGCGACTGTAGCCGCAGATATATGCATCCGGCATTTGTGATCTCCTATTGGGGCCTGCACGGGAGGCAGGCCGGTATCAGTTGTTGGCAAGCCCCGCGCGATGGCGCGCGCGCATCCGCAGGGTAGAGACGCAGAATGTCGCAAGCAGCAGCGCAAGACCGGCCAGTTCCGCCATGCGATCCGGCACCATAAGCGCCAGCGCCGCCGCCGCGCAAAAGAGCCGCTCCCACAGGTCGATGCGTCCAACCCCATAGAGATAGCCCTCCATCGCGCAGGACAAAACCGTCAGCGCCAGTGCCGCACTGCCCACCGACAGGACAATCGTCAGCAGATCGCCCTGCAGCAGCAAGGCAGGCTCGTACACAAATACGAAAGGCAGGATAAACAGCGCCGCCCCCAGCCGCATGGAGGTAAACCCTGCCGCCAGCCCCTTTGCACCGGAGATTTGCGCCGCCGCAATCGAGGCCAGCGCCACCGGTGGCGTGATATAGGACAGCATCCCCCAATAGAGCACAAAGAGATGCGCGCCGATGGGATTGAGCCCAAGTTCCACCAAGGCCGGAGCAAGAACAGTCGCCAAAAAGATATAGCAGGCGGAGACCGTCATCCCCATGCCCAGCACAAAACTGGTAAGCGCGCCGAGGATCAGCAGCAAAAACACGCTCTGGCCGCCATATTGCACGAGCTCACGGGAAAACGCGCTGCCCACGCCGGTAATCGCCAAAGACCCGACCACCAGACCGATGCCACAAAGGGTTGCGATCAGATAGCTGATGTTGCGGGTGACATCCTCAAGGAGTTCCAGCGCGTTGCCGAAATTGGGCAGGCGACGGTGACGCAACAGCCCCGCAACCAACATCAAGGCGGTTGCATAGTAGGCGGAGCGCGACGGGCTGAACACAAAGAGCATCGACACCAGCGCCGCCAGCGACAGGATGTGATGCCAGCCGCTTGCGATCACCTGTAGCAATCTGGGCTGCACGTGGTCGGCGTCCTGCGCGTCGATCAGCCCGTTGCGCGCGGCATAAAGATCAACCTGCAACACCAGCGCCATATAATAAAGCACCGAAGGCACGACTGCCGCGACCATGATCGTGGTGTAGGGCGTGTCGAGAAAGGACGCCATAATAAAGGCCACAGCCCCCATCACCGGGGGCATCAATGTGCCTCCCGTAGAGGCGCAGGCCTCTACTGCGGCGGCATATTTGGCAGGGTAGCCGGCCCGCTGCATCGCAGGGATCGTCAGCCGCCCGGTGGTCAGAACATTGGAGATCACCGACCCCGACAATGAGCCGAACAACCCGCTGGAGACGACCGCGACCTTGGCGGGGCCACCGCGGCTTTTGCCCATCAAGGCCATCGACAGATCCATAAAGAACTGCCCTCCGCCCATCACATTGAGCACCGCACCGAAGATGATAAAGCCCACCAGCGTATCCGCGACCACACGCAGCGGAATGCCGATGATGCTCTCCATGCCCATGGCGTGCGCCGCAACAGTTTCCGCAACCGAAAGGGACGGCCCCCAAAGAAAACCGGGCAGCCATTCGGCAAAAAGCGGATAGGTCGCAAAGAACGCGCAGATCACCAACAAGATTGTACCGCCCGTGCGCCGGACGGCCTCGAGCGACAACAGCACCAACAGGCCAGACACGGTGGCCGCGAGAGGGGGCGCCACCACATCCCAACCGCTGGTCAGGATAACTTCGGCATAAAACGCCAGAAACGCACCCGCCGCCAGAGCCAGCGCTGAGAGCACCCAATCAAGCAGTGGAACGCGGGTGTCGTGATGTGAGGGACGTGCGGGCAGGATGATAAAGGCTGCGGACAAAAACAGTGCGATCAGCACGTAGTAGTACCGGCTGGAGAGCAGCGGAAACACACCTGCAATCGACAGGTTGAAGGTCTGGATCACAATGGCGGCCAGGCCCGCGAAGCCCAAGACGCCAGCGGCGATACGGGCCGCGCCGCTCAGGCGGGGTTGGATGGGTTTAGGCTGGGCTGACATGGCGTCACCTCACGACAAAACAGAGGCGCCGCCCATCACATAAAGAGGAGGAATGTGCGGGCGGCGCAAGGAAGGGCTATCAGTTGAGAGCTGTAGACCGATAGTCCTCCCAGAACGCGGGCCAGTCCTTGGCCGCGACGTTCTGATCCAATGCGGCCTCAGAGGCGGCTTCCCATGTGGACATGACCTTTTGCAGGCGCGCCAGACGCTTGTCGTTCCACGCCTGATCCTCGTCTGTCCAGATGCCGATTTCCTTCAGGTAGCGGATTGCGCTGGGATGGAAAGGCGCATCGGCGGGGCTGCGACCGGCCTCTGCAAGAGACCACGCAGGCGTCGCTGCGGTGGCCCCTTTGTAGATGTCGTAGGTCTCATCCAGCGCCTTGATGAAGTTATAGACCTCATCCTCGTCAGAGTCGGCATAGACTGTGATCATCGGGTAACGCACGGCAAAGATATTGGCCGGGTTATCCTCGCTGATGCCTGCGCCCTTGGTCGCGGTGGCGGGGGCAAAGAAATCCGCAACACTTGTGAGCGCATCCCAGCCTTCGGCGTTTTCCTTGGGCAATGGGGCCCAGAGGATGCCGCGCGACGAGCTTTCCAGCTCGTAAAGTGTGGCGGCGGTCGGAGTGCTGCCCGCAACATCTGCCTGCCCATCCACAACGGCCTTGAGCGCGGCCCCATAAGAGGGCACCTCGACCACTTCGACATCGTCCCAGGTGAGGCCAGCAAAGGCCAGCATCGCCTCAACCTTGATGTTGATCGACGGGTTCGCCTTGATGCGGGGGACGCGTTTGCCACGGATGTCGGCAATCGACGTTATGCCGCTGTCGGCGGCCACGGCCATGCCGAATGTCGACGGACGCCCGGCAACGATACGCAGATCCTGCGGGCCCCACTCTGGCGCGGCAAAATCATAGAGCGCCTCGGTGGCGAAATAGAGCTCATTGGCGAGCCAGCCATATTGCACGCGTCCGGTTTTCAGCGGCAGCAGACGGCCAATCGAGGTGCCAGATGGCATGATCCGTACGCGGGTGCCGTATTCTTTGGCAAAGGCGTCGGCGATGGCGGAGGCTTCGACGTAACCGCTTGATCCGACGTCATATGTTGCCCAAAGCAACGAGCGGGGCAGTTCCGCATCGCCCGCCCGTGCAGGCAGTGCGGTTACAAGTGACAGTACGGCCGCAGTCAGTGCGGTGGTCAATTTCAGGTGCATTTTGGTCTCCTCCCATATTGCGTCCTGCTGTTACTTCCCCGGTCGTCAGATTTGACGCGTTTCGGGGCTTATTCCGGTTGAGATCAGCTGTTCGATCTCGGTATCCGAAAACCCGGCCTCGGCCAGAATTTCACGGGTGTGTTCGGCAAATTGCGGGGGCTTGCTGCGATAACTGGGTGGTGCGCTTTGAGGTTTGACCGGCGCGCCGAGGCCCCGGTAGGTGTCAATATCCACGGTCATGCCACGATGGGCGGCATGGGGGTGGGCCAGAGCTTCCTCCACATTGAGCACTGGACCGGCGGGCACACCTGCAGCGATGAGTTTTTCCGCAAGCTCTGCCCCGTCGAGTTCCGCCATCGCGGCCTCCAGCTCTTGTCGCAGGGCGGCGCGATTGGTCACCCGGCCACCGTTGCTGGCGAAACGGTCATCCTGCGCGATGCCCGGCGCGCCGATCAGATCGCATAGACGCGCAAACTGGCGGTCATTGCCCACGGCGAGGTAAACCGGTCTGGTTCTTGTCACATAGGTCGAATAGGGTGAGATATTGGGGTGATCGTTGCCGGTGCGCTGTGGCAGCTTGCCCGAAAGCGCATAGTTCGCCGCATGTGGATGCAGGAGCGACAGGGCGCTGTCATAAAGGGCGGCCTCGACAAAATCACCACGGCCCGTGCGCTGGCGGTTTTGCAGCGCCAAAAGGACGCCCACAACCGCATTGATCCCGGTTACCATATCCACCACTGGCAGGCCGACGCGGGTGGGGCCACTGTCATCGGTGCCGTTGACGCTCATGATGCCGCCCATGGCCTGCAAGATCGCATCATAACCGGGCATCCCGCCCATTGGACCATCCGCGCCAAAACCGCTGACACGGCAATGGATCAACCGGGGAAAGCGCTCCGAGAGGGTCTCAAACCCGATGCCCCATTTCTCCAAGGTACCGGTTTTGAAATTCTCCAGCAGCACATCGGCGTCCTCAAGGAGGCGCATCAGAACCGCCCGGCCTTCGTCCTGGCGCAGATCCAGCGCGATGGCGCGTTTGTTGCGATTGAGGCCCAGAAAATACGAGGCCGTGCCATCCAGAAACGGAGGCCCCCAGTGGCGGGTCTCATCCCCTGTGGGGGGTTCGACCTTGATGACCTCTGCGCCATGATCGCCCAGGATCTGGCCCGCAAAAGGTCCGCCAAGGACGCGCGACAGATCAATCACGCGCAAGCCAGACAGCGCGCCGGGGGCGATGTTCATCCCCGCGCTCATTGGGCTGCGACCGGTGTTGCAAGCTCCGCTTCGGCGAGAGCACGATCCAAGAGCGCGGCATCCGCTGCCTCATGGGTTTCGGTCCCACTCAGGGGGTCTGTGGCGGTCAGTTTATGGGCCACAACAGCCCGCGCCAGCGCCAGCCGGTCGCCCGCATAACCCGCGCGGTCCGAAAGCTGCGCGTCTTCCCATGCCAGCACAGTTGCAGAGACCGCGTTGTAAACCGCAGACGCGGCAGCGCGCACCTCGCCTTCGCGTGCTGCATCGTTGGCGACGGCATTCAGGAAATCAACCGAACGGGTCAGCCGTTCCAGAATATCGCCCACCATCAGACCCTTGGATGCGGCCTCGGTCAGCAGGGTCGAGCAATAGTCAAACAAGGCATCAAGCGCCCCCTCGCGGCGGGTGGCGCGGGCCACATCAAGGGCGACGATATTGCTGGTGCCTTCCCAGATCGAGCCAAGGTGAGCATCGCGCAGCACGCGGGCGTCGGACCATTCCTCGATATAGCCACAGCCGCCACGAACCTCCATCGCATCGCCTGCAACCTTGCGCGCATCGCGACAGGTGCGGAATTTAATCAGCGGGGTGAGGATGCGCAGAACTTTGGCCATTTTTGCATCGCCCGCATCAGAGGCTTGCAGCACTTTGGCGGTATGAAACACCATTGAGCGGCCCTGTTCCGCCGTGACCAGCATTTTCATCAACTGGCGGCGCATCAGCGGCAGGTCGATCAGGCGCTTGCCAAAGGCGGTGCGGTTTTTGGAAATGAACAATGCCTCGGAAACGGCGCGGCGCATCAACCCGGCAGAGCGCACCCCATTGGCGAGCCGCGACATGTTGATCATGTCCGTCATCTGCTTAAAGCCCTGACCGGGGTCGCCAACAAGATAGGCGGTCGCCCCTTCCAGCGTGATTTCACCGCTGGCCATGGATTTTGTGCCCATCTTTTCCTTGAGCCGCAGGATACGGTAGGCGTTCTTGCTGCCGTCCGGCAATGTGCGAGGCAGCAGGAACAGCGACAGCCCACGGGTGCCAGCATCGCCGCCTTCGGGGCGGGCCAACACCATGCCAAGCGCGGCATCGGGGTTGGAGCAGAACCACTTGTCGCCGTAGAGTTTCCATTCGCCGTCTTCCAGTCGGGCGGTGGTGTCAATTGCCCCCACATCCGAGCCTGCAGCCTGTTCGGTCATGAACATCGAGCCCTGAAAAACCGTGTCCATGTCCTGACTGGTCAACTGCTCGAAATAGGTGTTCACCAGCTCCTCAGAGCCGAATTTGACCAACGTCCGGGTCAGCGAGTCGGTCATCGACAGCGGGCAGCAGAGGCCGAACTCCGCCTGCACAAAGAGGTAAACAAGCGCGTATTTCACCATTGGCGGCAACTTGTCCGGCGCACCAAACACGCCGCCGCGATGCGACATGGCGGCAAGGCCAAATTCGCCAAAGGCGTAGCGCTCCAGCTCCACATAGGCGGGGTGTTTGTGGATGCGTTCCAGATCCGCACCATTGCGGGCGCGGATCTGAAGCGTGGGCGGGTTTTTATCGGCGGTGAGCGCCAGTTCTTCGAGCTGCTGGGTCAAGCTGCCCATGCGCTGAAGCTCTGGCAGGGCGCGGGTGTAATCCGCCTTCTCAAGATAGAGCCATGCGAGGTCCTGCAGCGCGCGATCGGCGTCAAAGGCATTCAATCCGGCACTGTCGGGGATGTTCTTGTGGATTTGTGCGCTCATGGTCCGTTCTCCTCCAGAAGGCGTCTCTGCGTCAGCTTGAGAGAAAGGGTTGCGGCATTTGTAATTTATTTTCCAATACCGTTTGTGTATTTTGCAATACCAATATGGCTATCAATAGGTAAACACATGGCGGTCACGTTCCGGCAGCTTCAGCATTTTCTTGTGCTCAGTCAGGAGCTTCACTTTGGCCGGGCGGCGCAGCGGTTGAACATCTCGCAACCCCCGCTCAGCGCCAGTCTCAAGCAACTGGAAGAGACGCTTGGTTTTCAATTGATGGACCGCAGCAACCGCAGCGTGCGCCTGACCGCAGCGGGAGCGGTGTTTTCCGAACATGCGGCGCGCATCCTCGGGCAGTTGGACGCGGCGCGCGCCTTGGCCGAGCAGCAGGCCAAGGGGGCGGCGGGGACGCTTACGGTCAGTTTTGTGCCGTCGATGCTGTTTCGAAACCTGCCCCATGCGCTGCGTAAGTTTGAGGAATCTTATCCGTCGACCGGGCTGGACCTGCATGAGATGAACACCACGCGCCAGATCGAGGCCTTGCAGCAGGGCGAGGCCGATGTCGGATTTATCCACGCCGTCCCCCTGCCCCCGGAACTTGTGTCGCACCGGATTGAGACCGAACGTCTGGTGTGCTGCGTGCCGCGTCGTCACCGGCTGGCCGGACGCAGCCGGATTTCGATTTCGGAAATGGCGGGGGAAAAGGTGCTGGTGTTCGCCCGAGAATTTGCCGCCCATTACCACGACCGCATCGTGGCCCTGTTGCGCGCCGCCGATGTGGAGCCCTACACGCCCTATCGCGTGCAGCACTGGTTTACGGTGGTGGCGTTGATCGCGCAGGGTATGGGCATCTCGCTGGTGCCCTACTCGCTGTCGCGCTCCTCTATGGCGGATGTGACCTATATCGAGATCGAAGAAGCCCACGCCGAACACGAAGTCCATATGATCTGGAATAAGGATCTGAGCAGCGAGCTGACCGGTGTTTTTACCCGGTTTGTGCAATTGCACGGGTTGGAGCGTGTCCCGTCAGCCTGACGGCGGCGCTGAAATGCATCCCGTCAGGTCAGCTGCACCACGCGTTTTGGCTGTTTTGGGTTCATATCCTTCAGCAACCGGCCATGTTTGCGGGTTTCCTGTACCAAAGCGCCAAAGGTCTCAATGCCCTTGCCCTGCAACAGCGGCAGCAGCTTCACCAATGCCTCGGCTGTCGCTTTGGCATCGCCGAGGGCCGTGTGGCGGTGCTGGGCGGGGATCTCGATTGCGAGACGTTGGCACAGGGCATCCAGAGAGTGCTCTTGTGAAATGCCAAACACCACCGCCGACAACAGCACCGTGTCCAGAACCGGATGGTCCCATTTGATCCCCGTTGCACGTTCTTGCTGGCGCAATAGTCCAATATCAAAGGGCGCATTATGCGCCACAAGAACCGCGTCTTTGGCAAAGTGATGAAAGGCCGGGATCACCTGTTCTATGCTGGGCGCATCTGCAACATCCGCATCGCGCACCCCGTGAATCTTGGTGGAAGCTGGCGGAATTGCCCGGCCCGGATTGACGTAGGCGTCGAACACCTCGCCCTCGACCAGACGCCCGTTCATCACCCGCTGGGCCGCGATTTGAACAATGGCGTCGGTTTCCACCGAAAGCCCCGTGGTTTCCGTGTCAAACACGACGAAACACAGATCAGACAGTTTTGTCTCTTTGGCGTCAGCGGTCATCTCGCGCTCCAGAAGGTCGAAATCAAAGACCAATGGGCGGGTCTCGGCCTCATTCAGAAGCGCGGTGTCATAGTCGATAAAGATGATATCACCTTCCTCGCCCAGCGCTTTTATGCGGGTATTGAAGGTGCGGCGGTGGCCGACGTCAGACAGCTGAAAAGCCCCGTTCAAAGATGTGCCACTGGCGCGCAATTGCGGCAGCGCGGTCAGGTCGAAATAATCCGCAAGCGGTGCCCCAAGACGCGGTGGCGCGATGGTGGCCAGAATGGCGGCGGCCTGCGCGTCATAAAGCACGATCTCTTTGGCGGCATTTACGAGGATGGTCCCAATCGGGATTTCGCTCAGCAGGGCGGTCAGGCGCTCTCGTTCCTTGATCAGGCGGCGGGTGTGCTCTGTGCTCTCGGAAGGTGGCTGGCTGGCTTTGGACAGGGCTTGGGCTGCGGGTGCCAGATCACCGAGATATTGCGCCGCCTGCATGCTGAGACCCGCATCAACACCGGAATGCGCGCGCAGGCGCAGATTGGTGGAAAGCGTCTCGATCGGGCGGGCGACATGTTCGTCGAACAAGAGCCAGACCCCGAGGATCAACCCTGTGTTCAGAAAGGAAAAAATGACGCAGGCGGTGATCAGTTGGGACAGGCTGACCCCCTGATCCGCACGCGCCCAGACAAAGGCCATTGCCGCCACCGCCAACACCACCGCGCCCACTGCCAAGAGACAGAAGAACAAGAAGATGCGCAGGCGTAGGGACAGACGCTTTGCCATCGTTCTTACCCCTTGCAAGCCAGTGCTAGGATCGGGTCGTCGGCCCCCATCGCCTGCCAATCCGCGTTTGACACAGTGCCATCAGCGGCAAAATCCGCGCCGTCGATCAAAAGCGCCGCGCGCCCGCCTGCACAGTCAAAGAGCATCGGTGCCTGATTGACCGGGGACCAGCGCCCAAAGAAATAAAGATCCGCCAGCTTTTGATCGGGCAAATCCTGATGCGCGCGCGCGGTGGCAACATCCAGCGCCACAAACCGCTTGGTATAGGGCCAAAGCTGTGTCCACGGGCGCAGCCAGCCCTGTTCGTCGACGGTCATCGCGACCTCAAGCCCCTCTGGCAGGCGCTCGGCGGTGCGCGCATACCATGTGTACTCGTTGGAAATCGTCATGCCGATCATGCCCAGACCAGCGGCCACGGGCATCATCCATTTTGGCAGGCGGCGGCCGGTCGAGATGTTCAACAGCATCACGAGGCCGGCGCAGGCAATGCCCGCCACGATGGTTGCGATCAATTCTACGAACATAGTGTCATCCTAAAGTTCCTGTGCCCGATCCCACCGCCGATTGCATGGTTTTCACCACCACGAAGGCATTGCGCAGATGGCTGCGTTCGAAATCGGACAGGTTGGACGGGTCGAGATAGTTTTCCGGCGCGTGTCCGGCCTTGATCTGATTGGTCTGCAACTCCAATCGCGTCGAAGCGATGAGGTCATAGGCGTCCAACAGATCAGCGCCGCCAGAGGCCGACAAAAGGCCGGTTTTTATAGCCGCCTCAAGACGGGCGCGGGTGTTCACCGGGCGCAGGCGCCCTTGCAGCGTATAGATGCGCCCCAGATCGACAACGGGCACAACGCCATTATGTTTGAGGTCCAGTTGATTGCGGTGATCGCCGGAGCGGATCGTCGCAAGCCCGCGCAAAAGTCCGAGTGGCGGCTGGTGTTTCAGCGAATTTGAAATCATATGCGCCGTAAAGATCGAGTTCTGGGAGGCGGCCTGCAATGTATCGCTCTGCAGGGTTTCAAACAGGCTGCTGTCACCGCCGATGGGGCGCAAATCAAACATCACCGAAGCCAGCATCTGGGCCTCTGGGTCGGGTTTGGCGATCCATGTCTGGAAATATTCGCGCCAGACCCGCAGCGGCTGACACCAGCGCGGATTGGTCGCCATCATGTCGCCCGGACAATAAAAATACCCACAGGTATTCAGCCCGTCGCAAACAAACTGCGCAAGCTTTGCAAAATAAGGCATCTGCGCCTCTGTGACCGCGTCCGACAGGATCAGGCAGTTGTCCTGATCTGAGACGCCCGTCTGTTCCTGTCGGCCCTGAGAGCCGCAGGCGAGCCACAGATAGGGCACAGGCGGCGGGCCGAACCGGGCCTCTGCCAGCGCCAGCAAACGCCGGGTCGCCGTGTCGGCAATATCAGTGATCAGGCGGGTGATGACCTCGTGCCGGTTTCCGGCCTCGACAAGTTGCAACAACACCTGCGGGATCTGGGAGGTGGCGCGGGCCATCTCTTCGGCGTCGGCAGCCCGTGCGACGCGACCAACCAGATCGGCAGAGGACATCGCCTGCGCGCGGGTCAGATCGGTCTGGGTGACGATCCCCAACAGCCCTGCCCCATCCACAATCGGGACATGGTGGATGTTGCGCTCCACCATCAGGTGCAACACATCCGTGACCAGCGCCTCTGGTGCCAAGGTCAGCACATTCTGCGTCATGATGGTGGCAATGGGCGCGAGGGGATCGGCGCCGCCAACGACCACCTTGCTGTTCATATCGCGCAAGGTGACGATGCCGTGAAACCCGTTTTGGTCACAGACGCAAATCGACGAGATATGATGGCGATACATCTGCTCAGCGGCAGTGCGAATAGAAGCATCCGGCGCGCAAGTGACCGGATCGCGGCTCATGAGCTGCGCGACCGTTATTGTGGCAAGGCCGGACCCGTTGGGCGGTGGCGGGCGGCGGCGGTCAAAGAAACGGGCGACCGATGCCTGTTGATTGATCAGCTCAAAAAAGGCGGCGGAGGGTAGCGCGATAATCTGGCTTGGGGCGTTTACAGTTGCCGTGCGGCTGGCGGTCTCGCCGCGCAACAGCGCGCGTTCCCCGAAGGAATTGCGTGGCCCAAGGATCGAGAGCTGAACCCCGGTCTCATCGGTGATTTCAACCTCGCCTGTGACGATGATGTAGAGATATGCGACCTCCTCCCCGAGCGAAAAGATCGTAGCGCCTGCGTCGACAGTCCGCACCGCGCACCGCTGCGCGAGCGCCGTCAGCACCCTATCCGGCAGGCTGTCATAGGGGTGCACAGAGGCAAGGAATTGGGTCAGGGCCACCGGGAGGGGCATGTCTCAAGCCTTTGAAAAGATGCCCTGCCCACGATGGCGTGGACAGGACACTGTGTAAACATAAGACAACGCCGCGGGGGCGTTGCCTATGGGTCTTAGTGACCGTCGACCGCCTGACCTGCGCCGCGCGGCACACGCACGCTCTCGACGAGGTCCTTGATGTGCTGCGGGGTCTCTTTGGTCATATTGGTGACCACATAAGCCACGGCAAAGTTGACCAGAGCGCCAATCGCACCAAAGGAGGTGGATTTGACCGGGCCGAGCAGCGGGTCGGCATCCGTGAACGAATTGGTGTCCGGGATGAAGAACCAGCCCTTATGCAGGAAGATATAGAGCAAGGTCACAACCAGACCTGCCAGCATGCCCGCAACCGCACCGCTGTTGTTGATGCGCGTCGAGAAGATGCCCATCATCAGCGCCGGGAAGATCGAGGCCGCCGCCAGACCAAAGGCCAGCGCCACCGTCTGCGCCGCAAAACCCGGCGGGTTGAGGCCCAGAAGCACCGCCACCACAATCGCTGCTGCCATGGAGATCCGCGCCGCCAGAAGCTCGGATTTTTCCGACATGTTCGGGGTCAGCTGACCTTTGAGGAGGTCGTGGCTCACGGCTGACGAAATCGCCAGCAAGAGACCCGCTGCGGTCGAGAGCGCGGCTGCGAGACCACCGGCCGCAACCAGACCGATGACCCAACCCGGAAGCGAAGCAATCTCGGGGTTTGCGAGCACAAGGATGTCGCGGTTGAAGTTGGTCAGCTCGTTGCCTTTCCAACCGTTGGCTTCGGCTTTGGCTTGCAGATCGGCATTGGCGTCATTGTAATATTGAATGCGCCCGTCGCCGTTCTTGTCTTCCCAACCCAACAGGCCGGTTTTCTGCCAAGTGGCCATCCACGCGTATTCCGGATCGGTTTCGATCTGCTCGACGCTGACCGCCTCGGCATTTGTGCCGTTGGGCCACATCAGGTCAGAGATATTGAGACGCGCCATCGCCCCCACAGCCGGAGCTGTCAGATACAAAAGCGCAATGAAAACAAGGGTCCAACCCGCCGACCAGCGCGCATCAGACACACGCGGCACCGTAAAGAAGCGCATGATGACGTGCGGCAGACCTGCGGTGCCGATCATCAGCGACAGGGTAAAGAGCACCATGTTGATGGTGGAGCCATGCGCGGCTGTATATTCCGCAAAGCCAAGGTCGGTGACGATCTGGTTGAGCTTTGCCAGCAGTGGCTCGCCGCTCTCGGTGGAGCCAAACAGACCCAGAGCCGGGATTGGGTTTCCTGTGAGTTGCAGCGAAATAAACACCGCCGGGATCGTGTAGGCGGTAATCAGCACGCAGTATTGTGCAACCTGCGTGTAGGTCACGCCCTTCATGCCGCCAAACACCGCATAGGCAAAGACCACACAGGCACCGATCAACAGACCCCAGAAGGCGTCGATTTCAAGGAAACGCCCAAAGGCGATGCCCACACCCTGCATCTGTCCGATCACATAGGTGATTGAGGCCACCAGCAGACAGATCACAGCCACCAGACGCGCGGTCGGGCTGTAGAAACGGTCGCCAATAAATTCGGAAACGGTGAATTTGCCGAACTTGCGCAGGTAAGGCGCAAGCAGAAGCGCCAGCAACACGTAACCACCGGTCCAGCCCATCAGGAAGGAGGAGTTGTCATAGCCGGTGAAGGCAATCAGACCCGCCATGGAGATAAAGGAGGCCGCCGACATCCAGTCCGCCGCGGTCGCCATACCGTTGGTGACCGGGTGGACGCCGCGCCCTGCGGCATAGAATTCCGAGGTTGATCCGGCCCGTGCCCAGATCGCGATCCCGATGTAGAGCGCAAAGGACGCACCCACAAAGAGAAGGTTGAGGGTAAACTGATCCATGCTGATTACTCCTCGTCCACGCCGTGTTCTTTATCGAGTTGGTTCATGCGCCAGGCGTAAAAGAAGATCAGCGCCAGAAAGACGAGGATCGAGCCTTGTTGGGCGAACCAGAACCCAAGATCGGTGCCGCCGACAGAAATGCCGGAGAGCAAGGGGCGCAGGATGATCCCGAACCCAAAAGAGACCAGTGCCCAGATAACCAGACTGATCAGAATGAGCCGCACATTGGCGGACCAATATGCGTTACTATCTTCGTTTGCACTCATGGTGCTTCCTCCACTTTTATCTTGTTCAGCAGGTGGTTGGCGGCGGGATGAATGTCTGCGCGAGAGCTTTCGCGCACTGTGATCCGCCGCGAAACCGACCCAACACCTGCATGCGCCCGCAGACGCTCGCCTCCCTGTGTTGATCCGGTTCCAACCCCATCTCGTTGGCCAGAAAGAGAAACAGCAGTGGCATTGCGGCCTGTGGGCTGAACCACCCACGGCGCAGACACGTATGTTAGCCCTGCGTTTGCCACCTCAACTCCTCCCAGCGTTGCGTGATTCCCTCCGCGTTGCACGCCAGAAGGAATTTTGGTCACACTGTAAACGCGGTGGTTGGTCATTGCGCGATTTAGGCGCGTATCAGCAAAACTTCTGTAAATTACCCATCATGTTTGCGGAAACGCGGAGTAAATTAGTTTTCTCCTCGCGCTCCTCAATCAGATCTCTTGCACCTGCCAAGGCGGATCTGACCAGTCAGAGCAGTTTCGCGCACAACCCAAAGAAGTGCCCGCAGGAAATGCGGCGCATAACATTTTGCGAAGGTGATGTGTTCAGGGCACCGGGCGGAAGGCGTCAGAAGTTGCGTCCCACCCTCGACCTTGGGTGGCTATTTTGGTCTTCCAGTTTTTGAATGGCGAAAAGCCCGGCTGTCGCTAAAGAACCGGCAGTGCGCGCCCTCTTGCTTGCAGTAGCTCTTCTTCCTGTTGCAGCAAGGCCTTACTACGTGTTTTCAACCTGCGTGCAGGTGCACCGCAATAAACCCCCCAAGATTCCAAAGGCTTGTTGACCAAAGACAGAGCGCCGACGGAGGCGCCGTCGCCGATTGATGCACCGGGCAGCACGACGCTTCCTGAGCCGATGATAACATGTTTGCCGATGTCGACAGCTGCTGTTGTGACATTCAAAAATGCACGCGGGACCGTTGGGTTGGTGAGGCAGTCTCCGGAGTAGTCGTCACTCACAGAATAGATGCGCACGCCCTGAGACAACCCGCTGAAATCGCCCAACCTGATCCCGCCGGAGCACGTAAGGTGGCAGTACCCTCCGATGTGGATGTAACTGCCGATGGTGAGATCGCCGGTTGCGCAAGCTAGGGTGACCCCCCCATCTATGCGCACGTTGTCGCCGATAGAGATGTTTTCCAAACCAAGGATCGTGCAGTTCTTGGCGATCTGCACATCCTGACCAACATATTTGAACCCCATCCCTTGGAGTTCACTGGAAGAGTAGTATCCGGGGTTAAATGGGTTGGTCTTTGTCACAGCTCTTCATCCTGCCAATCTAAACCAGCGCGGCATTTTTTGGTATGTACCGCCCCGGTCTTATTATCGAGTGCGCTGCACTTGGGCCGCCCAACCATTGCTTTGGTACCACCGGTTGCGGTTACGAAACTTTCCGCAATCGCAGCTTATTGTCGCTCAAAACCGTCCCTGCAGCGCGGCGGGACAGCAGTTGACAGACATCACCGACCACGGTGAGCGCTTCTTCTGGCAGGTTGGGGCCTGTCGGCAGTACGATGATCCGCTCCGCCAGTTCCTCTGTGACCGGGAGTTTCCGGCCTGCGTTGGGCTGCAAGGAACGGTAAGGCTCCATCCGGTGACATCCGGGCCAGAAATATTTTCGCGCCAGGATATTCTCAGCCGTCAGTGTCTCCAGAAGCTCATCACGAGAGTACGGAAAGGCCGCATCCACTTCGAGCACGACATATTGGTGGTTGCGTTCCTCCTCGGCCTTTACCGGCATCAAATGAAGTCCAGGAATACCGTCTAATGCTGCTGCGTAGGCAGCGTGACGGGCTTTATTCACGTCCATAACGCTGCTGATCGCGTCCAGATTGGCGAGCCCCATCGCGGCATTGATTTCAGTCATTTTGCCGTTGGTGCCGGGGTGGCTCACGGTATCTGGCCCCGAGAACCCAAAGTTGCGCATCAGTCGCATCTGCTCTGCCAAGGCATCATCATTTGTCGTGACAGCACCACCTTCAATACTATTGAAGAACTTGGTGGCGTGGAAGCTGAAGACTTCGGCATCGCCAAAGCCCCCGACGCGTTGCCCATTGTGTGAACATCCAAATGCATGGGCCGCATCAAACACCAGTTTGAGGTTATGCTCCCTTGCAATGTACTCCAACGCCTCTACGTCGCATGTCCCGCCCCACAGATGCGTGCCAACAATCCCTGTCGTGCGGGGGGTGATGGCCCGGCGCACGGCTTCGGGATCAATACAGTGATCTTGGGCGCTGACATCGGCAAAAACGGGACGCAATCCTTGCCATGACACCGCATGCGCGGTCGCGATGAACGTATAAGATGGCACGATCACCTCGCCCGACATACCAACGGCGCGAATGGCGATTTCCAGCGCGATGGTGCCATTACACATAGCAACGCAGTGTTTTACGCCAAGATAATCCGCGATCCGGCGCTCCAACTCGCAGACCATCGGCCCGTTATTGGTCAGCCAGTTGCGGTCGAGAATATCGTCAACAAGCCACATGAATTTGTCGCGATCCGCTACATTCGGGCGCCCGACGTGCACGGGGAAATCCAGTGCTGGGGGCGCACCGTTTATGGCAAGGTCAGCATCGGTGCGGATCGGTTTCTGGGTCATCTCGGGGTTCTCACATTCTAGAGGAACTTGGCACGTGCGCAGGTTTTGGCGCGATGGTGCTGTTCCAACTGTGAAGAAGCTTAGTTAAAAATGGCTGAAGGGCAGCTCAGGATTGCGCCGCGCGACCGTAGCAGATGTGTTTCACGCGCTGAAACACCGCCGCGCGGTTCTCTGTCGACTGCATGTGCACATCCGTCACTTGGTTTTGCACAAAGGGACTCAGCTCGACCGCTTGACGGAAGTCTTCGTTCTCCAGACTGCAGATGTCCTCCACGTCCGGGTAGCCAAAGTTCATCATCTGCAAATAGCCGGGATTGGCCATCGTCTGACCGCTTGGGGTCGTAATCACCCGCCGCATGAAGACACGGGTGTTGTTCAGATAGGCACTGGCCAGAGACCCCAGCGCCTGTTGGCGGTTGTGCGCTGCAAAATATAGCTCCGCACGAGCGATGATGCTGTTGTACTCTTCCAACGGCAGCATACCTTCTTGTAGCGTCGTCTTTTCCCACACACCTAGGTCACGGGCTTTGTCAATCAGGCGTGCCCGATAGTCCGGTGTCCCATTGTAAGCGAATGGGATGTGGTAGCGGTGGTCTTTGAAGTGGCTTGCAAGCTCAAGCATATAAAGGTGGTCGTTGGACGGATCGCCGGAATTTCCGAGAATGATCAGCTTTTCCTTGTCGAGATCGCTGGATTGGGTTGACGCATCCACCTTGTGACAGGAGCCGGGGATCTCTGGCAGGGTAATCTGCGGATAGCGCACCAATTCACCGCAAAACGAAATCGCACAGGAAAAACCATTCAGGAAGTCAAAGCCCGCTGGTGCCTGAGCGACCATATGAAGATCGCCGCCCCACATGCACCAGACAACATGGGCGCGACGCTGGATCAGCTGCTTTGAAATCTCGAAGGAATGCTGCAGGAACAGGCTGTGAACGATCACGATGTCTTCTGGCGCAAAGGCCAGATTGCCCGTGAAGGTCGCCGTCGAAGGCCAAATGTCCTGCGCCTTCACCACAAAGGATTTCTGATGAGAGTTGGATGGCAGCACTACGATTTCATGAGCGTCATCGCTTTTTATATCGGCTAGGTTTTTTGCCAAGCTGACCAGATGGTTGCTGTCCGGTATCAGGTGGATGAACTTCATTTCCGTATTGCCCTTTCTCATTCAACCGCCTGCTAAGCCGGTGCGGTGACATCACGGAATTTCTAGTCTGCATTCTTTAAAAACATGTTTAGAATTTTCATAAATATCGCGCCGACCTCCCAAGGAGCGCAGTGATAGAGGGCCTACCTCTCACGCCCGAGGAACATCAGCGCGGCCAGTGCCAGCAGCAGCAGTATCACCGAGGTCGGGCTGGAAAACAAAAACCAAGGGTCCGCCCCGGATGCGGCAAAGGCCTCTCGGGCGCTGCGCTCAATGGGACCGGCGAGGATAAAGGCGATGACAAACGGTAAAACCGGCACTGCGAGCTTACGCATGGCCCAGCCCAGCACGCCAAAGGCCAATGTGGACCAGATGGCAAACATCGAGGTCTCTTGCACATAGATCGCGGTCAGTGAGACCAGCAGAACAACGGGCAATAGCCGCGTTGCGGGGATCTTTGCCAGCCCGCCCATTGCCCGCATCACTCCACCCCCCACGGTCCAGTTCAGGACGTTGCCCAATGACATCAGGGTAAAGATGCCAAACACCGTGACGAGTTGCGGGTTCAGTGCCCCGTCTGGCATACTGAAGACACCCGGCCCGGGATTAAAGCCGCCAATGCTGTCAGCGGCGAGGATCAAGAAAACTGCGGCCGCATTGCCCGGAATACCAAGCGACAGAACCGGAATGAGATTGGCACCGGAAACAGCGGAATTCGCAGCTTCGGTCGCAGCGATACCCTCGGGCGCGCCAGTTCCCAAAGGTTGCGCCTGCGGGTGACGTTTGATGCGCCGCGCCGCCATCGTGTAAGAGAGTGTCGCCGCCAAAGTGGAGCCGACCCCCGGCAAAGCGCCAATCAGCGCACCGATGACAGCCCCCCGCCCCACATAGGGTGAAATTCGGCGAATATCCCCCGGCTGCAGCCCATCCTGTGTCGAGCCCTTCTCCACCGGAATTACGTCAAGCGCATGATTATCAAGCCAAAGCCGCTCTAGCGTTGCAAATATCTCTCCGACGATCAGTACGCCAAGCACGGCCGCGATCAACGGGATGCCGCTTTGTAAAACATCAAAGCCCAGCGTCAGGCGCGGCGACAAATCATTCCCCGTGGCGATGTAGGCCACCAGCAGGCCAAGGCTGACCGAGAGCAGTCCTTTGCCCACTGACCGCCCCATAACAGCTGCCACGAAGGAGATCGACAGGATCAGCAGCGCGGTCTTTTCCGGCAGGTCAAGATAGGCTTCGACCACCACCGCCAGAAACGGCGCACAGATAAAGAGCATGAGATCGGAAAACGTATCTCCCGCCACCGAGGACAGCTGTGCGATGCGCAGGGCGCGGCGCGGTTGGCCCTGTTGCGCCATCGGAAACCCATCAAGCGTGGTCATCATCGCATCTGGAGTTCCGGGCAGATTGAACAAGATTGCAGGCACCGCACCGCCCAATGTTGCGCCTTTCATAATGCCGATCAAAAATCCAAAAACCGGCAGCAAAGCATCGGGCGTAAACCCAAAGGCCGAGATCAAGAGCGGCAGCGAAATTGCCATGGCCATCGGCCCCGCCAATCCCGGCGTTGCCCCCACGGCAATGCCGGTGATCAGCCCTGCCACAAGCATGACGAGCGCAACTGGCAGGCCGATACCAGCAATTTCCAGTATCGCAGGCCCCTGAAAAACCGACAGGATTCCCAGCCAGACGTAATGCAGCATCTCAGTCATTGGTCACCATTTGGCGGCAAGAGGAGATCATCAAAGGCGAGATCAAAGACACCGATCAGCGCGCCAACCCCTGCCATGCCCAACAGTGCGGCCCGCAGCGTCACACGATGTTCAACCAAAGAAATCAGCGCCGTCACGAGGCCCACACCGCCCAGAATGAAACCGAGATATTTCCACGGGGCGGTATCGCGCAGGTTGCGATAGCTGTCGTCCACCCCGGACAAGGCCACTGCAAGCGGCCCGGTCCAGATCATCGCCCCAAACGCCATCAGGCAGATCACCAAAATTACGAGCAGAAACCCGAGACTGCGCCCATTGGGGTGAATATCAGCCTCGCGCTTGCGGGCTTCTAACAAGATCAGCCCACCAGAGAGCGCCATCAGGCCAAGGGACACGCCCGGTGCCATGGCATCCCCGATCGAGACCCGGCCCCGTTTTGACACCAGATAGCCCGAGACCGTGTCCTGCGGCACCCAAAACACCAGCGCGAGGACCGCCAGCGTGATCACCGCCAGTCCCAAACCATGTGTGAAAGTCAAACGTCGCACAGGCGCGCCCCCGGTTGCGGAGTTACTCGGACACCGCTTTGATCAGCGCCGCGGCGGCGGCATTGGCATCTGCCATATAGGCATCCAGATCTTCACCCGTCCGGACCGAGGGACCGCCAAAGCCCTTTGTCAGCAGCGCATTTGCCTCGGTTGCGCTGTCTTCGGCCACGGCGCGGATCGCATTGCCCAGCGCCTCACGTGCTACGGGATCAAGACCGCCCGGCGCGATGAACATAAAGTAGCCGTCGAGATAGAAGTCGCTGCCGAGATCTGTGATAGCGGGTGCATCGGGGGTATCCGCCAACGGGGCCTTGATGCCGCGCGCGATATTGGTCATCTCGCCTTGCCGCACCGATTTTGACTGCGCCCCGGCGACCCAGCCGATGTCCACATCACCGCCGCGCAGCCCGTCCATGACACCCGCACCGCCGCGCACCTCGACGATATTAAAATCAATGCCGGTCTTTTGGCCTAGATGCCACGCCATATCGGCCTGCCGGTCGGAGGCGGTGGCAAAGCGGATCGGCGTGCCGGCCTCTGCGGCGGCTTTGACCTTGTCCCAACTGTCGAACGCACCACCCGCCATGGCGACGAGGCCGGACTGAAACTCTGCGGTGGTTGCCAGTGCTGTAAATTTATCCAGTTGCAAGGCTGGATCCCCAACGGCCTGCGCCGAGTAGGTCAGCGTCTCGGATACGACCATGCCAAAGGCCGTGCCATCTGCGGGCGCCTTGACCAGCTCCGTTGCCAACGTCAGCCCGGAATTGCCCGGCAATTGCTGAGGAATGATGGTCCAACCATATTTTTCTTCGATCCCCTGCGCGATCAGCCGTGCCTGCGTGTCAGCGCCCCCACCGGCGGCAAAGCCGACATACATGGTGATCGGACCGGGGGGTGCCCAGTCTTCGGCCTGTCCGACACTTGTTGATGAGATCAGCACTGAGGCCGCGAAAAGCGGCTTAAGAAAAATGTTCATGATATCCTCCCTCTTGCATTCAGGCTGACTCAAAGTGGTGGACCTGTCAACGACTAGGTTGACAACTCCACCATCATGGGCAAATTTTGAACCAAAGGAGACCATGAGATGCAGGGTGATTTCACCGAAGACGAAGATGCGGCCAGCCGGATTGAGACGGCGCTCCCTTTGAGCTTCATGATCCATCAGTTGAGCCTGAAGCTCGCCGCGCAGGCGCGCGCGGTGATTGCGCGGCATGGTGATCTGACCCTGCCCCATTGGCGCATCATCCGGGTGATTGGCATGGAGGCTGCGGATGGCTCTACCGCGATCCGCAAGGTGCTGGGCTTTGACAAAAGCCAGTTCTCCAAAACCGTCAACCAGTTGCAAGCACGCGGTTTGGTCGAGATTTCTGACCACCCCACAGACAAACGCCAGTTCCGCCTGTCTCTGACCCCCGACGGGCAGGTGGCGCTGGATACCCTGCGGCCGGATCTGGACGCCCGTCAGGCCTTTTTGATGCAAGCGCTCTCTTCTGAGGAGCGGGCGATGATCCGCACTGCACTGACCAAGCTCGGCGCGGCCGCCGAGATCACTGACTTTCCGACCGGACACACACCATGACGCGAACAAAAAACCTCCTTGTTATCATGTCGGATGAGCATCAGGCCCGTGCGCTGTCATGCGCCGGTCATCCGCTGGTCAAGACGCCCAATCTGGACCGTTTGGCCGCGCGCGGCATCCGCTTTAGCAACGCCTACACCCCGTCACCGATCTGCGTCCCGGCCCGTGCTGCCTTTGCGTCGGGGCGGTATGTGCATGACATTCGTCTTTGGGACAATGCGATGCCCTACACGGGCAAGCCGCGCGGGTGGGGACATGCGTTGCAGGACAAGGGCATCCGCGTCGAGAGCATTGGCAAGCTGCATTATCGCAGCGAAGAAGATCCAGCCGGGTTTGATGTCGAGCACATCCCGATGCAAGTCGCCAACGGCGTGGGGATGGTCTGGGGTTCGATCCGGCGCGAAGACGAAAGGGTGCGCAAGGAAGGCCGGATGCTTGGCCCCTATATCGGCCCCGGCGACAGCACTTACACCCGCTACGATCAGGCGGTGATCGCGCGCACCGAAGCGTGGCTCAAGGAGGCCGCCACAGACGAAAATCCATGGTGTCTTTATGTGGGGTTGGTGGCCCCGCATTTCCCACTGATCGTCCCGCAGGAATATCTGGACTTCTATCCGCTGGACAGCCTGCCACCGTTCAAACTGCACACGATGGATGGGTTCGAAAATCACCCATGGGTCGCAAAGCAAAACTATGCGCTGCTGGGAGATGATGGTTTCACCGATCATGCTGAACGCAAGCTGGCAGCCGCCTGTTACTTTGCGCTCTGTAGCTTTCTTGACGACAACATCGGTCGGCTGATGGCCGCGCTGGAGGCCAACGGACAGTTGGAGGAGACCACAATTCTCTATACCTCGGACCACGGCGACAATGTGGGCGCGCGCGGTTTGTGGGGCAAATCAAACATGTATGAGGAATCCGTGGCGGTGCCGATGATCCTTGCCGGCCCGGACATCCCCGCAACCACCTGCACCACGCCCGTAAGCCTGCTGGATGTGTCGCAAACCATCATTGATCACTTCGGCGCATGTCTTGAGGGGGAGCGACCGGGGGAGAGCCTTTATGACCTTGCCACCCGTGCCGTAGACCCTGAGCGGGTGATTTTCTCCGAATACCATGCGGTCGGTGCCGTTTCCGGCGCTTATATGGTGCGCAAAGGGCGCTGGAAACTGATCCACTACCATGATTTTGCGCCGGAGCTCTTTGATCTGGACAGCGACCCGGAGGAGACAACCAATCGCGCCGCAGATCCCGAATGTGCCGACGTGCTTGCGGAACTTTATGAGGCGCTCAATATGATCTGCGACCCGGCAGCGATGAACGATCTGGCCTTTGCCGATCAAGACGCGATGATTGCAGAGTATGGCGGCCCGGAGCACGCCATGCATATGGGCGCGCCTGCCGCCACGCCGCCGCCGGAAACCTGATCCCTCTGCCCGCCAGCGCGTTTAAGCCTCCGTTGACGTCCCCGCGCGGCCTGCGGTTTCCAAAAACGCGCTGACCGTGGGTGTGTCCATCTTTGTGCGCAGGCAAAAGAGATGCTCGGGAAACGTCTCCGGGATATCAAGGATCGGAACTCTGACGATGCCGCCCTCGCGCAGAGAGGCCGCGTTGAACATAAAACCGATGCCGACGCCCTGCGCTGCGGCCTCGAACACTGCCTCGCGCGATTCCAGCCAGAACAGCGGCGTCAGACTGAGACCTCGCGCTTTGAGTGCCGCGTTGAGTTCGCGTTGCGTCTGCGAGCGCCCGCTGCGAAACAACAATGCCTGCCCGGAGAGATCCGCCAGTCGCAGGCTTGCGCGTTTGGCAAAAGGATGCGCTTGCGGCACCAGCGCCACCAATGACTGATAGAGCAATGGCGTGCGAAACATTTCCGACCCGGAGGGTGCAGCGGTCAGAATGCCAAGGTCGGCGCGGCGCTCGCGAATGGCGGTCACAACCTCCTGCCAATTGCCAAAGGAGATGTCGATCTTGATCCCCGGATAGCGCTGGCGGAACCGGGCGACCTGCTCCATCGCCGGACCCGGCGCGCCTGCGGCAATCGACAACTCTCCCACCTCTAGCGCGCGCGCCGTCAACAATATTTCAGCAGCGTCGCGTTCCACCTCGCGCTGTGCGGCGGTGCGTTGAAACAGGCGATGGCCCAGTGTGGTCAGCTCAGAACCGCTGGCGGTGCGTTCAAACAACCGGACGGAAAACCCCTCTTCCAGCGCCTTGATCTGTGAGGTGATCGCCGGTTGCGACAGGCCCAAAGCCCGCGCCGCAGCAGAGAAACTGCCAGTCGCGGCCACTTCGTTGAAGGCTCTGATCTGCGACGAGGTGGGGCGTTTCATAAGGGCCTCATAAGGTTTTCGAAGCTATAACCTAGACTAATAATGTGTCACTCAAATCACAAGAATCCCCTCTAGCTCTTGCCTCGACCGCAGCCCGACAGACCGGGCATTGGATAAGAGGACAGGACATTGGCGACAGTGACCCTTCGGGGCATCCGGAAGAATTTCAAAGAAACAGAGGTGTTGCGTGGCATCGATCTGGCAATCGCGGATGGCGAGTTCGTGTCGCTGGTCGGCCCCTCCGGTTGCGGCAAGTCGACGTTGTTGCGGATCATCGCCGGATTGGAAAGCGCCAGCGGTGGCTCCATCGAAATCGGCGGAGCGCCGGTAGACAGGCTGCGCGCCGCAGATCGCAACCTGTCCATGGTGTTTCAATCCTATGCGCTCTACCCGCATCTGACCGTGGCAGAGAATATCGCGGTGCCGTTGCGGATGCGCCAACTCAATACCGCACAGCGCTTACCGCTGATCGGGCGCGCGGTACCGGGGGCCCGCGAACGAGGGCGTGAAATCGACGCGCGCGTTCTGGAGGCCGCCAAGACGCTGGAAATCGACCAGCTTCTTGATCGCAAGCCCGGACAATTGTCGGGTGGGCAGCGACAGCGGGTGGCGCTTGGGCGGGCGCTGGTGCGCGCGCCTGCCGCCTTCTTGCTGGATGAGCCGCTGTCGAACCTTGACGCCAAGTTGCGGGTTCACACCCGCACCGAGATTGCCGAGTTGCACCGGCGTCTGGCTGCAACCTTTATCTACGTCACTCACGATCAGGTCGAGGCAATGACCATGTCGAGCCGCATCGCAGTGATGATGGGCGGCGAAATCCTGCAATGCGATGCGCCCACGCGCATCTATGAGGATCCCAACGACCTGCGGGTCGCCGAATTTATCGGCTCGCCCCGGATCAACGTGCTGCCCGCCGAGAGCGACAGCAGCGGGCGGATTTCGGTGCTGGGCAAGGGCCTGCCTCTGGCCTTGCACGAGGGACGGCAAACGCTGCAACTTGCCCTGCGCCCAGAAGCGCTGAGCCTGACCCATCATACCCCGCTGCTGCAGGGCCGTGTCGTTCACGCGGAAAATCTCGGCCATGAGGTGTTTGTTCAGATCAGCCTCGACGGTGCAGAGCAGCGGGTGGTGTTGCGGACGGATCCGGCCATGCAGGCGCAGCTTCATTTGGGGACCAAAGTGGGGCTGACCTTTGATCCCAACCGGGCGCTGATCTTTGATGCGAAAGGTCAACGCCAGCGCAATCTCCTGCGCGCCTTGCAGGAGATACCGGCATGAGCGTTGCAGATCTTCCGTCCAGCGCGCGCAGCACAGCCGATCCCGACCGCCGACAGGCGAGTGCGGGCTGGCTGATGAGTGCGCCAGCGCTGGCGCTGATGCTGACCATTCTGATTGCCCCGGTGCTGCTGGCGCTGATGCTCAGTTTTACCGATTACTCATTGGGTAATCCCAGTTTCAACTGGGTGGGCTGGGACAATTATGAACGCATCTTCACCCGGTCGACCTATACCAAGATGCTCTCTGCCACATTCACCTATGTGATTACCGTGGTGCCGCTGTCCGTTGGTCTTGGCCTTGGGGCGGCGCTCTTGATCCAATCCTTGACCCGTGGCGCCGCGATCTACAAGGCCGTCTATTTTCTGCCCGTGATGGCAACTCTTCTGGCCATGACGATCGTCTGGCAACTGATGCTGCACCCTTCTATCGGGGTAATTAACCGAGGGCTCGAGGGGCTTTGTGCGATGCCCTTTACCCGTGGCCTTTTCAGCCTGTCGTTCCTTGACCTTAGCCCGGAGGCAACATGGTTTGGCCGCGTCTGCACCGAGGGCGCACCGCTGTGGCTGGGGGACCGCGACTATGCGATCTGGGTCGTGTGTTTCATCGGCATCTGGCAGGGCTTCGGCTTTAACATGGTGCTCTACCTTGCCGGACTGACGGGGGTATCCCGAGAGCTTTATGCTGCCGCAGAAATGGATGGTGCGCGCTCCTATTGGGAACGCTTCCGGCTGGTGACATGGCCTGCCCTGGGGCCGACAACAGTGTTTGTTGTCACCATCACCTGCATCCGCGCCTTTCAGGCCTTTGACACGGTAGAGGCGCTGTTTTCGCCCGGCGGCGGTCCCGGAAAATCCGTCTATGTCATGATGTTTGCCATCTACGAGAAGGGCGTCACGCAGAACCTGATGGGGATCGGCGCGGCCATCACCGTGTTGTTCCTGATCTTCGTCATGATCCTGACCCTGATCCAACGCTGGATCACCGAACGCAAGGTCCATTACACATGACCCGCTTCTCCCCTTCCCTGATGATCCGTCATTTCATCCTGATGATCGGCGCAGTTGTTGTCCTTGCCCCCTTTGTGGTGATGCTGAGTTATTCGCTGAAATCTCCGGCTGAAATCGAACGTGGCACCGGTGGCCTGTTTGGCGCGCAAGAGATGATGGTGGACCCGAAATGCGCGCTTAGAAACGCGCCGCGCCGCGGAGATATCGAGACTGCGCGCACGCGCTTTCCCGACCGCGACGACAGCGCCATCCAGACCCTCCTCACCGAAGAGGTGAATGCGGCCTGCGAAGTGCGGCCGGTGGTGTTCAACTACCGCTCAGCGTTTCAGGACGCCCCGCTGCTGCGCTACCTATTGAACGGCGTCATCGTCACCGCGTCGATCTTCCTATTGCAGATCCTCATCGCGCTGCCTGCGGCCTACGCCCTGTCCAAACTGAAGTTCTGGGGGCGCGAAGCGGTGTTTGGATTGGTCCTGTTCTGCCTGTTGATCCCGGTACATGCCATCGCACTGCCGCTTTATCTGGGGCTCGCGAAGATCGGCCTGACCAACACCTACGCGGCTCTCGTGGTGCCATGGATCGTATCGGCCTTTGGGATCTTTCTGATGCGCCAGTTCTTTATGACGGTGCCGGACGATCTGGTGGATGCGGCACGGATGGATGGAATGACCGAGTTTGCCATCGTCTGGCGCGTGATGCTGCCGACGGCTGTCCCGGCTCTGCTCGCCTTTGCGATCTTTTCGGTGGTGGCGCATTGGAACGACTATTTCTGGCCGCGCATCGTCGTCACCGGAGACCGGAGCCTCTTCACCCCGCCGCTCGGCCTGCGCGAATTTCAGGCCGGTGCGGATGGCAACCTTTATGGGCCGATGATGGCAACAGCCACGGTGATCGTCATTCCCCTGATTGTTGCATTCATGCTCGCGCAGCGGCGCTTCATCGAAGGGATCACCCTGTCGGGCATGAAGTGACCCGCCCAGAACCTTCGGCAGCGACATCGACCGCTGCATGCCCCGTTCAATACCCGCCCCACGGGCCAGCCGACCGGCCCGTGGTCTCTTCCTCCTCGCAAAATCAACCTGAAAACCCAGAGAGTTCTGACATGAAACATACCCTTATTGGCGCGCTATTGCTCACCACCTCGACCCTGCCCGCGCTGGCACAGGACGACACCATCACCATCGACTTCGTCTACCCGTATTCCTCGCTTTTTGATGTGACCTACGAGGCGATCATGCCCGCATTCAAGGCGGCGCATCCCAACATCAACATCAATATCCGCGCCTCTTACGAAGAGTATGAAGACGCCTCCAACACCATCCTGCGCGAAGCGGTTTCCGGCAATTTGCCCGACGTGACCATGCAAGGTCTGAACCGCCAGCAGATCCTTGTTGATCGTGGTATCGCGCAATCTCTAGAACCATTCATCGCCAAAGAGGCTGATTTTCAAAAGGATGGCTACCACGAGGCGATGCTGTCCCTCTCCACCTTTGGGGGTGAAGTTTACGGGCTGCCATTTTCTGTTTCATTGCCCGTCGGGTATTACAACATGGACCTGCTGAAATCCGCCGGGGTCGAGACATTGCCGACCACGTGGGACGAGGTGGTTCAAACCTGTCAGACGCTGAAAGCATCAGGCAGCGACAATCCGATTTACTGGGACTGGGCGATCACCGGGAACTGGTTCTTTCAGGCGCTGATGTGGACGCAGGACGTTGCACCGGTAGAGGGCAACCACATCAACATGGACACGCCAGAAGCGCTGAAGACCCTGGAAACCATCAAGAAGATCGTCGACGGCTGCGAGATGAAAAACCTCAGCAGTGATGAAGCAAACTCTGCCTTTGCGGCGGGCGATTTGCCGATGATGTTTACCTCGACCTCGAATGTTGGCCGCATGCTGACCATCAAGGATGATTTCGATTTTGTCACCGGTGCCTACCCCGGTATCGACGGCCAGCCCGCCGGCTTGCCCGCAGGTGGCAATGCCGCTGTGATGACCTCTACCTCGGATGATCCCGCCGTGCGGGATGCCGCCTGGCAGTGGCTCAAGTTCATCACCTCTGGCGAAGGCGCCGCCGAAGTGGCCCGCACCACCGGCTACATGCCACCAAACCGCGCAGCCAACGACCTCATCCTTGCCGATTTCTATGAGCAGAACCCCCAGAAGGCGACCGCCGTGAAACAACTGCCGCTGTTGCGCGACTGGCAAGCCTACCCCGGCGACAACGGGCTGGCGATCACTCAGGTGATCTACGATGGCCTGGAGCGGATCGTGACCGGCGACGCGCAGGACATGGAAGAGCTGCAGCAAGAATTGTCCGAGGAAATCGAAGACCTGATGCCGCACAGCTAACCTGAGAGGCACAGCCTCACACCGGGGCGGCCTTTGTAAGGGCCGCCTCACTTTTCAAATGATCTAAGACGTGTGATCCCTCATGAAGTTTATCCATCTTACCGACACCCATGTCATCGGCGGCGACCGCACGCTTTATGGCGCAAACCCAGCCCGCCGCCTTGCGCTGGCTGTGGACAGTATCAACGCCGAACATGGGGATGCGGATTTCACCGTCGTCACCGGCGATCTGACCCATTGGGGCGACGCGGATGCCTATGCCGCCTTTGAAGCCCAAATCCGCCGCCTGTCGATGCCATTGGTACTGATGGTCGGCAACCATGATGATACGGCGGCCTTTGCCCGTTGTTTCCCAGAGGTTGCGCGGGATGAGCACGGATTTGTGCAATCGCGTCGCGAGACATCGCAGGGCAGCTGTTTGTTTCTCGATACCAAAGCGCCCGGCACCCACGCAGGTGGCTATTGTGCCCAGCGCCTTGCGTGGCTCAAACAACAACTCGACGAGAGTTCTGGCCCGGTGTTCCTGTTCATGCACCACCCGCCGTTTCGCCATGGGATTAACTCAATGGATGCGATCATGATGCTCGATCATGACGCCTTTTGGCGCGTCATTGAGCCGCATCGCCCGCGCATCCGTCACCTGTTCTTTGGTCACGTTCATCGTGCGATCTTTGGCAACTGGCGCGGCATCTCTTATTCATGCATGCGTGGGCTCAATCATCAGGTGACGCTTGACCTTGGCACGGATGCAGACGCCATCGACGGCGATTTTGCCGAGCCCGCCTATGGTGTGGTGCTGGCCGATGAGGATTGCGTCACGGTGCATCTGCATGAGTTTGCCAGTCGCACGCCCCGGTTCTCGTTGCATGCGCCTGCGGATCAGGCGGATGAGGACTACGCGCTTTCCATGGTGCATCCGGGCTTTCGCGATCTATGAGCGATCCTTCGCGCCACACCGCCACTCACCCTGACCAACAGCCAGACGCCACGCAATCGCGCGCGCTTGTGGACCGCGCCGAGCGCATTCTCTGTGACCTCGACGGCTGCCTGATTTCAGGCAGCCGCGTTTTGCCGGGCGCTCAGGCCTTTGTGCGCAGATATGCATCGAAACTTTTTGTGGTCAGCAATAACTCCACCGACACTGCCGAAACCCTGTCGCGACGGCTGGCACATATGGGGCTGTCTGTGCCCGAACCCCGGGTCATCTTGGCCGGAGAAACTGCCCTCGCGCGCGCGCGTGACACCGTGACCTCTGGCGAAATTCGCCTGCTTGCGGGTGCGACCATGCAAGAGCGGGCCAGAAAGATCGGCTTGCGCCCTGCCTCTGACAGGCCAGAAGCGATCGTCCTGTGCCGGGATGCCACGCGCCCGCAGCTGGAAGCTGCGCTTCCTTTGTTGGAACGCGGTGTGCCGATGATCGTGGCCAACCCCGATCTGACCCATCCGGGGGAACATGGCCCGGTGATCGAAACCGGCGCACTGCTGGCGCTTTTGAAAGCCTGTGTGCCACGCCCAAACATCACATTGGTCGGGAAACCATCAGCCTATCTGTTCCATGCGGCGCTGGGATCCGTGCCCCCCGCAAGTGCCGTGATGATCGGTGACAACTTGGAGACAGATATCGCGGGCGCTCGCGCCCTCGGCATCCGGGCCATTCATGTCTCTCCCGGCGGGCTATGCGCGATGCTGCCGGACCTTGGGCAAGAGACAGACAACGCCAGCACAGAGCCGCTCATTGCGGGTGTTTAACCGCCCCGCAGGCTGGCAAGTCGCCCGGAGCCAATCGCAACGATCTTCTTGGCAGGTGGCACCAAGTGTAGTCTAATGATCATAAGTTATACTGTAGAAGCGTAGTTAGGCATAATGATTTAGGGAGGTCGGCATGGCTTCAGCTGGTACCACAATGAAATCCCGCGGCCATATTGGATGCGCCATCAAGTCCCTGTTATTAGTAGCATTTACATCGCTCACCCTTCCTGCACATGCACAAAGTGAGAGCGCCGCACCACCCGCCCCCGCCGTTACAGTCGCCCTCATCAAAGAGCGGAGTTTTCAAGAGTCCGAAACCTTCTCTGGCCGGATCGAAGCCATCGAATCTGTAAATTTGATTGCGCGTGTGCAGGGGTACCTTGAGGCGCGGCATTTCGAGGAAGGGTCCTTTGTCGAAAAAGGCGATCTGCTCTACGAGCTTGACCAAGACATCTACCGCAACACGCTGACCCAAGCGCAGGCAGCCCTGCAAGTTGCACAAGCCAATGAGACTCTGGCTCAGCAAAAATTCAATCGTCAGGAAGAGCTGACAAAACGCGATGTGCAGTCCCGCGCCCTTTTAGAAGAATCGCAGGCCAATCTTGCGGTGAGCCAAGCAAATGTCGCCGCCGCCCAGTCAAAGGTCGAAGCGGCTGAAATCAACCTCGCCTACACAAAGATCACGGCGCCGATCACCGGGTTGATCGGGCGATCTGTTGTCTCTACCGGGGATCTGATCAGCCCGCAGTCGGGTCCGATGGCCACCATCGTGCAATCCGATCCAATCTATGCCAGCTTTCCAGTGCCGCAGCGCAGCATGATCGATTTTCGAAAACGCGGTGCGCGCAATGAGGACGTGTTTGTCTCGCTCACCTTGGCCGATGGGTCGACCTATGAGCATCACGGCAAGATCTCTTTTACTGATGTCAGTGCAGCGGCATCAAGCGACGCCATCATCGTACGTGCCACCGTGCCCAACCCCGACAACATGTTGATAAATAATGGCCTTGTCGATGTGAACATCGTCGCGAATGAGGACACGAGCAAGCTCGCGCTGCCGCTTCAGGCGCTGTTGCTGGATCAACAGGGTGCTTATGTTCTGGTCGTGGATGAGGACAACATCGTAAAGGCCGCGCGGATCGAAGTCGGAGAACAACGCGGCGGATATCTGGTTGTGCAATCCGGGCTGGACGCGGGGGCCAAAGTCATTGTTGAGGGCATCCAGAAAGCCCGCCCCGGCAGCAAGGTCGCGCCGTCCATCCTGAACGAAGCCAACTAGGGGGCGGTGCTGTGATTTCAGAGGTCTTTATTCGCAGACCGCGATTGGCGATGGTCATCTCTATCGTGATCACGATTGCCGGTCTGATTGCCATGTCTGCCATCCCGGTGGCGCAGTATCCCGAAATTGCCCCACCCACCGTTCAGGTCAGCGCAAGCTACAGTGGCGCGGACACTGAAACGGTCGAAGAAGCCGTCGCTGTGCCGATTGAGAGCCAAGTCAACGGCGTGTCTGGCATGCGCTACATGCGGTCCAATTCCAACAACGCGGGTGAATATAGTCTAACCGTCAGTTTTGAGTTGGGCGAAGACCCTGACATTGCCACGGTGAACGTGCAAAACCGTGTGAAACTGGCAGAGCCGCGTCTGCCGCAGGCGGTCAGGGATCAGGGTCTCAAGATCAAGAAAGCCTCGACCGACATTCTGCAGGTCTTTACCTTTCATTCCGAAAACCCAGACCATGATCAGATGTTTTTGGCCAATTTCGTCGCCATCAACATCATTGACGAGCTCAAACGCATCGACGGTGTGGGCGATGTGTTCAACTACGGCGTCCGTGACTACGCGATGCGCATTTGGCTCGACCCGCAGAAAATGTCGGATCTTCAGATGACCGTCGATGACGTTGTGGGGGCCATTCGCAGCCAACACCTGCAAGCCTCTGCCGGGCGGATTGGTGCCGCGCCCCTGGTCGAAGACGGGGCTGGCCTGCAGATGACGATTGTCACCAAAGGCAAGCTGCGCAATGCCGATGAATTCAAGGAGATTATCCTCAGAAGCGACGCGGACGGCTCCTTTGTTCGGGTAAAGGATGTGGCGCGCGTGGAGCTTGGTGCCGCAACCTACGATGTTGAAACCCGGTTCGAGGGCAACCCGAACGCACCGATTGCCGTCTTCCTGTCGCCCGGCGCCAACGCAGTCGCGGTGGCAGAAAATGTGCGCGACAAGCTGGAAGAGTTGCAGCAGCGCTTTCCCGAGGGGGTCTCTTACAGCTTTATCTACGATACTGCCGAATTCGTGGAGGCGATGATCGAGAAGGTAGAGCACACGCTGATCGAAGCCTTCATTCTTGTTGGGATCGTGGTGTTTGTCTTCCTTGGCCGTCTGAGGCCGACCATTATTCCGCTCATTGCTGTGCCTGTGTCTATTGTCGGGACGTTTGCGGTGCTTCTGGCGCTGGGATATTCGGCGAATACGATCTCACTCCTCGCGATGATCCTTGCGATTGGTATCGTGGTGGATGACGCGATCGTCGTGGTTGAGAATGTTGAGAAGGTCATGCACGAAGAGCCTGACCTGTCGCCTGCGGATGCGACGCGCAAGGCGATGAAGGAAATCACCGGCCCGATCATTGCGATCACCTTGGTGCTGCTGTCGGTCTTTGTGCCGGTTGCATTCCTGCCCGGATCAAGTGGCGTGCTGTTTCGCCAGTTTGCTGTGACCATTTCGGCTGCGATGGTGATCTCTGCAATCAACGCGCTGACTTTGTCGCCTGCCCTATGCGCGGTGCTGATGAAACCGGGACAGCCGGTGAGCTTTATGCGCAAAGTCTCCGATGGGATCGACGCCTTCAGCCGAGGCTACGGCAACGTCATTCGCAGGCTGGCGCGGCTGGCGGTTCTGAGCTTGGTTTTGACCGCCCTCTTTGGGTTTGCCACCTATAGGATCGGCAGTATCACGCCCTCGGGCTTTTTGCCGGCCGAGGACAAAGGGTTCATTCTTGCGGTTGCAACCCTGCCGCCGGGGGCATCGCTTGATCGTACCTTTGAGGTTCTGGAACAAGGGGACGCCCTCATCCGTGAAGAAGAGGGCGTAGACAGTATAGTCACTGTCGCGGGCTTCAGCCTGATTGATGGCGGTCTTGCTTCGAACGCGGGTGTTGTCTTTATCCGTCTTGCGGATTTTTCCGAACGCGAAGACCCCTCTATGCACTCAACCGAAATCGTGCGCCGGATCACTGGACGATTGCAGCAGATTGGCGGGGCGAACTTCCTTGCGCTGAACCCACCTGCCCTGCCGGGCGTTGGGACAACCGGCGGCTTTGAGATGATGCTGGAAGCGTTGCAAGGGCAGGACGCCACAGAGATGGCCGCGATCATGAATGGGATCGTGGTCTCGGCCAATCAGGACGAACGCCTCGCTGCTGTCTACTCCACCTTTGATGCCGCAACGCCGCAAGTGCGCCTCGATATCGACCGGGATCGGCTCTACACGCTTGGGCTGACCTTGCCGCAGGTGTTCTCTTCGCTGCAGGGGACCTTAGGCGGTGTCTACGTCAACGACATCACGCTGTTTGGCAAAGGGTTCACAGTCTGGGTCAATGGGGATGCCGAATACAGAGACAATATCGGCGCGATTAACAATATCCGCATCCGCAACGCGGCGGGCGAAATGGTGCCGGTGTCGTCCTTTGCGACCGCGCGGCTGGAATCCGGCCCCAGATCGCTGGTGAGATACAACAACTACCGTGCCGTCGCGATCAATGGCGGCCCCGCTGCCGGGATCGGTGATGGCGAGGCCATCGCCGCGATGGAAGAAATCGGCGCGGCCTCGATGCCAAATGGCTTTGCCTATGAGTGGACCGGTATGGCCTCTGAGGTCAAAAGCTCTGCCGTACAGGCAGGCATCGTGTTGGGCTTTGCGCTGCTGTTTGCCTATCTGTTTCTCGTCGCACTTTATGAGAGCTGGAATGTGCCCGTGGGCGTCATGCTCTCTGTTGTTGCTGCCGTTATGGTCGCCATATTCGGCGTCTGGGTCGCGGGATCGTCGGTGGACGTCTACGTGCAGATCGGGATCGTGGTGCTTATTGCGCTGGCCGCCAAGAACGCCATCCTGATTGTGGAGTTCGCGCTGCTGCGTCTGGGCGAGGGTAAATCCATCGAGGAAGCGGCCGTGCTGGGGGCGCAAGAGCGTTTCCGCCCGGTGATGATGACATCCTTTGCCTTCATCGCTGGGCTTGTGCCGCTCGTGACGGCGTCGGGACCGGGAGCGGACAGCATGTTTGCCGTTGGGGTTCCGGTGTTTGCTGGCATGATTGGCTCGGCAGTGATCGGTGTGATTTTGATCCCGCTGTTGTTCATTGTCTTTGAGCACATGCGCAGCTGGACGCGCCGCAGCAAAACAGACCCAAAATCCCAGTAAGGCCAACCTAAGACGGGGCGCGCAGACCCGCGCCCCGTCTTAATGGTCATCATTCCCCCCTTGGCACCGGGCCGGTGGCATCATAAAAAATGGATTAAGACGCCCCCCGCCGGATCGCGATACCCTCCGAATTGATCCAAGCTAGGCTATATTGAACTCGGATGATGGGAGGCAGGGATGACAGGTGTAAACAGGGACGCATCCTCGTGGGATGTCCTTGGGGAGCAAGCGCTGATCCCGCTGTCACAGATTGGGTGCGACGCCTTTGAATGCGCGCTGCTGCCTATTATCCGCGATCTGACACTGACGTGCCGCTGTCCCGAAGGGAAATCTTGGATACCCATTTACGGCGATGCGGAGAAACGCTGGGGGGCGCGAACGGGGCTGCCCTTGGTGCACAGGTTGTCTCAGATCGTCGTTACGCTCGTGCGTATCAAGGGGAACGCGCTGGATGTCCTCGACCCGGCAGATCAAAGCATGCGCGCCCTTGTCACCCGAGACGAGCAATTGTTGCTGCTGATGATCCACCACATGCGCCGCAAACATCTCCATGCCGGTTGTGATTTCCTGCTGGATCTGGTTGACGGAGATATGGATGCAGAACTGATGGAAGAAGCGCTGAGGTTTGCCGAGCGGCATTCCTGCGGTGCGCCGCAAACCCGAAAACACGATGGCGTCCTCGGTGGTCGCCTGCGGGTGGTGCGGTAAAGCCGACACCCCCACATTCCATTTCAGCCTTTGTGTGCTTGGCTTTTGGGCCGGTCACCGGAACATTAGATTTGAACATGATTACCGTCGAAAACCTCAGCATGGATTTTACCGGCAAGGCGGGCAGCGCAAAAGCGCTGAGCGATGTGTCGTTTGCGATCTCTGCGGGCGAAATCCTCGGTATTGTGGGTAAGAGTGGTGCCGGGAAAACCACGCTGCTGCGTCTGTTGAGTTTCCAGATGCGCCCCAACAGCGGGCGCATTCTGATTGATGGGGAACCGGTCGACCACACCACCAGCGCACGCGCGTTGCGCAGGATTGTACAGCAAAGCGCAACCGTGTTTCAGGGATTTAGCCTGCTCTACAATCGCAACGTCGTGGAAAACGTCGCACTGCCGCTGAAACTGCGAGGAATGTCCCGCAGCCTGCGCGAGGAAAAAGCGCGCGATCTTTTGAATTTTGTCGGCCTCGCCCACCGCGCGCGGGCCTATCCGATCACCCTGTCTGGCGGCGAGGCGCAAAGGGTTGCGATTGCCCGTGCCTTGGTCACGGATCCCAAGATCCTGTTTCTGGATGAGCCCACCTCGGCGCTGGACAGCCAGACCTCCAAAGACATTCTCGATCTGGTGAAACGGACCCATCAAACCTATGGGGTGACCATCGTGCTGGTATCGCACCAGATCGAGGTCGTTCGCTACATGTGCGACCGGGTTCTGCATCTGGAACAGGGGCGCATCAAACGCCTCGGCCCCATCCAAAAAGCGCCGCAGTTCCATGTGGAGACGATGGAACAGATTTGGGGGATGCCGGATGTTTGATTGGGCCTTTGACACATGGGCACGTTTTGGCGACCAGATCATCGTCGGATTTGTCGAGACATTCTACATGGTGGCGGTGGCGTTTTCGATCTCGCTCGTGCTGGGGACGGGGATCGGAATGGCGCTCTCGCTTTGCAGCCGGGGTGGGCCTATGGCAAGCCCGCTGCTTGCAAACCCTTTGGCCGTGGTGGTCAATATCATCCGCTCGGTGCCCTTTATTTTGCTCCTCATCATCATGGCGCCGGTTGCCCGTGCCCTGATCGGCACCGCTTACGGGATCTATGCGTCGATGATTTCGCTATCGGTGGTTGGCGTGGCGATTGTCGCGCGCCTTGTTGAACAGGCGATCAGCGATATCAATCCGCAGGTGTTTCACACCGCGCGCTCCATGGGGGTGAGCCGGTTTCAATTGGTAACGGAGTTTATTTTGGTCGAGGCGCGGTCTCCTTTGATCCTTGGCTTCACCTCGGCAATCATCAGCCTGATTGCCTATTCAACAGTGGTGGGGGTTATTGCCGGTGGCGGCATTGGGTACCTCGCCTTGCAGGAAGGTTTCTACATGTGGAACCAACCGCTTATGTGGGTCATCATCCTCTTGATGGTGCTCGCCGTACAGATCATTCAGCTATTGGGTTCTGCCCTCGCCAGGATGGTGGATAAAAAGGGAAAATCGAGAAAATCATGACGAAGCTCAGAACTCTCGCAGCCGTTGCTGCGACCGCTTACGCGCTCACGTTTGGGACTGCTTTTGCCAATGAGACCATCAAACTCGGGGTGTCATTCTATCCGTTCTATTCCGCAGATAGCACCAAGCCCGACCTGCTGGATGCCATTTCACCCGCGCTGGCGGAGCGCGGCTACGAGATCGAAAAGGTCGCATTTTTGAACTATGCCGAGGCCAACCCCGCGCTCGCCAATGGTGAAATTGACGGCAACCTCATTCAGCACGAACTTTATATGGATATTTTCAATACGCGTGCGGGTGCGGATCTGCTGATTGCACAGCCCGTTTATCACGCCACTTTCGCGCTGTATTCCGCAGAATATTCGACACTGGACCAGATCCCGGCGGGCGAGACGGTGTTCATCCCCAATGATGGGGTCAATACGGCGCGCGCGCTTCTGCTGCTGCAAAGCGCTGGCTTGATTGCGCTGTCTGACGAGGTGAGCTTTGACGCGTCGGTGTCGGATATCACCGCCAACGACAAAGACCTGCAATTTGTACAGACCCCGCTCACCACCACGGCGGGTGCGTATAATGAGGCAGGACGCAAGCTGGCGGTAATGTATCCGACTTTTGCGCGCTCGCTTGATCTGACCGGTGATGCAGAACGGCTCTATCTAGAGGAGCGCAATGAACTGACGGACGCATATGCCGTAAGCTACGCAGTCAACGCGCAGGATCTGGAAGACCCCAAAACCCAAGCGGTTATTGAGGCCCTGCAATCTGATGCGGTTGCCCAATATCTGACGGAAAACTACGCGTGGGCGTCCACGCCAGCAAACTAACATCGCGGCGGCAACACCCGCAGCAAATGGGTGTTGTCGCCCCACTGCCCTATCAGGGCAGCTTATTCAGCCATTCCTCAGTGCCATATTTCGTGGCGACCAGGTCTTCGGCGGCACGATATTCGTCATCGGTGATGTCCCCCACCGTTGCGCCATTCAGATCGGTGAACGTGGCCTTCATCGACTCGATCACATCGCTGCGCTCCATACCGGTCTGGCTGCGCACCGGATCGACCCGCTTGGCAGCGCTGGCCGTGCCTTTATCGGAGAGTTTTTCGCGTCCAATCCGCAGCACCTGCATCATTTTCTCGGCGTCCATGTCGTAGGCCATGGTTACATGATGGAGGACGGTCTTATTTGCAAACCGGCGTTGTGCGGCACCGCCGATTTTGCCCTTGGGGCTGATGATGTCGTTGAGCGGTTTATAATAGGCCTCAATGCCGAGCGTGTTCAGAGCCTTGAGGACCCAATTGTCCAAAAACGCATAAGAATCCGCAAAATCCATATCCGCGACCAGCTCAACCGGGGCATAGAGCGAGTAGGTAATGGCGGTGCCTTTTTCGACGAACATCGCACCGCCACCGGTCGAGCGACGCACGACCTCAACCCCGAGTTTCCCGGCGGCGTCCATGTCCACCTCATTCTTCACCGACTGGAATGAGCCAAGGATGACAGCCGCGCGGTCCCATTCCCAAAAGCGCAGGGTTGGCGCGCGCCGGCCTTTTGCAACCTCATGCGCCAGAACCTCATCCAGCGCCACATGCATCAGGGGCGTGACAGGTTTGGAGTGCACAATCTGCCACTCAAAATCTTGCCACGTCTTGGCCACCCCGAGGGCGCGGCGTACCGCAATCGCGACGGCCTCGGGCGAAAACCCAAAGAGCAGCACATCTTCGGGCAACGCGACCTTGATGGCCTGCGACAACTCCTGCACCGATGCGCTGGTGCTTTGACCGCTCAGCGCATCGCAAAGGGGCCCAAGTGCCTCTTCGGGTTCCAAAAAAAAATCACCCGAGATCTGAACATCTGTGATCGTACCCTCGGCAACGTTGACATCCGCAACAACGAGTTTGCCGCCCGGCACCTTATATTCGCCATGCATATCGCATCCCTCTCATTTATCCGCATAGGTGTGGCTGAAGACCCGAGGGCCATGGCTACCGAGGGTTGTATATTAGAGGGGCATGAGGGGATGCAATCGCGTCGCGATCTGCGCGCAGCGCGCAAGGTCAGACGGAGAGAAACCCGCCATCCACCGGCAGGACCGCGCCGGTGATCATTGCAGATCCCTCTGACAGCAGCAAAGCGACGCTGGCTGCGACCTCCTCCACTTCGGCAAAGCGACCGGCAGGATGGCGGACCATCATGGGCTGGGATTTTTCCGGCGCGGACCATGCCTCCACCGCAAGTTCCGTGAGGGTGATGGTCGGCGCAATGCAATTGACGCGAATGCCGTGAGGGCCAAATTCCTTGGCCATGACCCGGCTGGCACCTTCCAGCCCGGCCTTTGACGCCGCATAACACAGGTGTTCGGCAAACCCCCGATGCCCCGCGATAGAGGTGATATTGACGATCGCGCCGCCCCCACCTGCGGCCACACGCGCGCGCGCAAACGCCTGACAGGTGATCAGGGCTGCCCGCAGATTGATGCCAAGCACCGCCTCATAGCCCGCATCGGTCATGTCGAAACTGCTCTCCAGCACGTTGATGCCCGCGCTGTTGATCAGGAAATCTGCGGGCCCTGCCTCTGCCATTGCATCACGTGCGGACTGCGGGTCAGACAGGTCTGCCTGCACCGTTCGGCAGTCGATTTCGGCGGCGAGGCTCTGAAGGTCGGCCTGCGTGCGGCTGATCGCGATAACGTGCGCGCCCTGCCCCGCCAGATAGATGGCACAGGCCCGGCCGATGCCCTTACCCGCGCCGGTAATGATGACGCTTTTGCCGTCAAAACTCATGACTCTTCCTCCGCTTGATTGAGGTCACCTGTCTGCATTGTCCGTGGCTTGGGCTTTACATGCGCTCAAACGCGGTCGGCATCACGATCACATCGCGCACCGTGACCTGCCGCTTGCGGGTCAGCATGAATTCCAATGCGTCGGCCACCTCTTCGGGGTCCATCAGCGCCCCGGCCTCTTTGGCCTTGCGCAGATTTTCCTCGGGCCAATCGGCCAGCAACGCCGAGACCACAGGGCCGGGCGACACCTGCGCGACCTTCACGCCATAAGGGATCATCTGGCGGCGAATGCCCTGCATAAAGCTGGTGATCGCCCATTTAGAGCCTGAATAGACCGGCTCCCAATAGGCCGGGTAATGTCCGGCAATCGAGTTTGTCACCACGATGTCGCCGCTCTTGCGCTGCATCATATGGGGCAACACCGCCTGAATGTTCTTCATCACCGCATTGATGTTGAGGTTCAGCATCCGGTCGATGGCCGCCGGGTCGCTCTGCCACAGGTCGCCACCGATATACGCACCGGCGTTGCAATATAGGATGTCGATCTGAGCCACCTTGGCGAGGATCTCGGGCACCATCGCATTGCAGCTGTCCACGTCCAGCAGGTCGGTCACCTGCGCCACGGCGTGATCGCCATATTTTGCAACCAGATCCGCCAGTGCGGCAGCATTCCGGTCAACCATCACGACCTTGCAGTCATTCCTGAGAAGCATCTCGACGGCGGCCAGACCGATGCCGGAGGCCGCACCGGTCACTACGGCGACCTTGCCCTTGAGCGATTGAGACATTCGCGAATTCTCCTGATTTTTGTTTTGGGGGAGATCTTGTGCAGAGGGAGCGGGCGACCACGCAGGGCCGCCCGAAGGACCTACCATTCGCGCCCGATGTAGATGGCGAGCAGGATGATAAGGCCCTTGATGACGTCCTGAAGGTAGGGGTTGATCCCCATCAGGTTGAGGCCGTTGTTGAGAATGCCCAGAAGCACCGCACCGATCAGCGTGCCGAGGATCAGCCCGCGTCCACCGGCAATCGCGGTTCCGCCCAGAACCACAGCCGCAATCGCATCCAGTTCAAAGCCAAAGCCTGCGTTTGGCTGACCGGACATCAACCGCCCGGTAAGGATGAGCGCCGCAAACGCCGAGGTCAGTCCGGAAATTCCGTAGACCGTGAGCTTGATGAACTGGGTTTTCACGCCCGAGAGCTTGGCCGCGAGTTCATTGCCACCGATGGCATAGACGTGACGCCCAAAGGCCGTGCGCTGCAACAACACCCAAGCCAAGGCATAGATCACCACCATGGCGATCACCGGAACGGGTACGATCCCGATGCGACCAATGCCAAACCAGGAAATCCACGACGGGATACCCGAAATGGGATAGCCGCCCGAATACAGCAGGCCCAACCCGCGCGCGATGCCCATGGTTGCAAGTGTCACGATAATCGCAGGCATGCGCCCCCATGCAACCATGGCACCGTTGAACAGACCAAGGCCGACACCAACGCCCAGCCCCGCCAAGAGCCCGACCCAACCGGGCATCGCCATATTGACCATCAGCCCGGCTGCCAATGTGCCCGACAGCGCCATGACCGCGCCGACGGAGAGGTCGATCCCGCCAGTCAGAATGACAAAAGTCATACCAACCGCGAGAATGCCGACAATCGACACCTGCCTGAGCACATTCATGATGTTTGAAACCGAAAAGAAGTTCTCGGAGGCAAATCCCATCAGTATCGACACCACGATCAGCCCGATCAGCGGTAGTGCCAGCGGTGAGTGCAAAATCCGGCGCAGATTGAAGGCGCGGCTCGCGCGACCTGCCTCGGCCGTAGTGGTGTTATGCGACATGTCGAACCCTCCCCGTGGTGGCATGTGTCATGATGTCTTCTGAGGTTATGGCCGCGCCCTCGACGGTGGCGACGATGCCGCCCTGCCGGAACACACAGACCCGGTCGGACATGCCGATCACCTCGGGTAGTTCCGAAGAGATCATGATGATGGCATAGCCCTGCGCCGTGAATGCCCGCATGAGCTGGTAGATTTCGGCCTTGGCACCGACGTCGATGCCCCGTGTGGGTTCATCAAAGATCAGCACTTTCATCTGGTGATTGAGCCAGCGCGCAATGACCACCTTTTGCTGGTTGCCGCCCGACAGGGTGTCGACACGGTCCATGGGGCCTTGTGCTTTGACACGCACCTGCTGCATCGCCGTTTCAGTGTCGGCGCGCTCTTTTTGCAGATCGAGGAACCAGTGCCCGCGGCGGTATTTTCCGTAATTGTTGATGGAGATGTTTTGCAGGATCGAGAAGCTGGTAATCAGCCCCTGTTCCTTGCGGCTTTCGGGCAAGAGCCCGATCCCCCGTGCCAGCGCGTCTGCCGGTTCGCGAAACCTTATGTCTTCGCCTTCGACCTGAAGCGCGCATCTCGCGGCCGGATAGGCTCCCAGCAATGCCAGCGCGGTTTCCGTGCGCCCCGACCCGACCAGCCCGGCAAAGCCGAGGATTTCACCTTCGCGCAACACAAAATCCGACACCGGACCACCGCGTCGCAACTGCACCTCCTGGCAGTTCAACAGGACCGGCGCATCCTGCGGGATGCTGGGTTTTTCCGGAAAACTGTTTTCGATCCGGCGGCCCACCATCATCTCGACCAGACGGTCATTGTCGGTTTCAGAGACGAGGCAATCGCCCACATATTCCCCATCGCGCAACACGGTGATGCGGTCGCAGATTTCAAAGATCTCTTCGAGGTGATGCGAGATGAAAATGATCGCAACACCCTGTCGGCGCAGCTCGCGCATCACCTTGAACAGATGTGCCACCTCTGAGGGGGTCAGGGTTGCGGTGGGTTCATCCAACACCAAAATACGGGCGTTGAGCGAGAGCGCCTTGGCGATTTCGACAAATTGCTGCTCGGCCACCGACAGCTTCCGGATCGGTACATCGAGCGGCACATCGACCTCAAGCCGGGCCATAATGTCTTCGGCGCGTTTGCGCATGGCTTTGCGGTCCAGCAGGCCAAAGCGCGTGCGCAATTCGCGGGCGAGGAACATATTTTCAACCGCATCCAGATAGGGGATGAGGCTGAATTCCTGAAAAACGATGCCGATCCCTGCGGCGATGGCCTCGTCGTAATTGGCGAACTGGCGCTCCTGACCCTCAATGAGGATGGACCCTGCACTGGGCTGCAAAATGCCCGTGAGGATCTTCATCAGCGTGGATTTCCCGGCCCCGTTTTCACCAAGCAGCGCATGAACTTCACCAGCGTTGACCTCAAGATCGACACCGTGCAGCACCTGAATGGTGCCAAATCTCTTTTTGATTCCGCTCAGTTGCAGCATGACGCACCTGTTGTTGGTCATTGCGGGACAAACCACCCCCGGCACTGTGCCGGGGGTGGCAAATGGTTTTACCAGCTGAAGTCAGCGGCGTTCTTTGCGTCGACGACGCGCACATCGATCGGCACTTCGCTGGGCACAACACGCGCGCCCCACTTTTGCGCCAGCGCCATGGCGAGGCCCACGCGCACCTGATCGCGCGGGAACTGGGCTGTGGTCTCGATGAAGGGTCCGCCTGCGGCAATGGCGGCCACCGCTTCGGGAGCGCCATCAACCGAGGTCAGTTTGATGTCACGACCCGACCCCTGAATTGCAGCCAATGCACCCATCGCGCCGCCATCATTCACCGAGAAGATCCCGGCAAGGTTCTGATGCGACTGGATCATGTTCTCGACCACGCCGAGGGCGACGGACCGGTCCTGACGGCCGTTCTGGGTATCGACCAGTGTGATCCCGTCATATTCCGCAAGCGCGGCCTTGCAGCCCTCGACCCGCTGGAGGATCGGCACCACCGGGATACCGTCGAGGATTGCCACCTCGCCAGACCCGCCAAGCGCATCCGCCAGATACTTGCAGGATTGATATCCCGCATCGCGGTTCTTGGAGCCGACAAAGGTATCCACCGGACCATTGGCATTTGCATCAACGGCGACGACGATCACGCCCTGCGCTTTGGCCATATGCACCGCGCTCTCGATCCCGGCGCTGTCGGTTGGATTGAGCAGCAGAATGTCGATGCCCTGGGTCAGCATGTCCTCCACATCCGAGATCTGCTTGGCCACGTCATGACCGGCGTCGGTCACGACCACCTCGGCGCCCAGATCCTTGGCGGCATCGGTCAGCGCCTCCTGCATGGAGACAAAATAAGGATTGTTCATCTCCTGAAAGGTCATGCCGATCTTCAGACCGTCTTCGGCCACCGCTGGCAAAGCCATAGAGACCGCGAGTGCAGCCGCGGACACGGCTCCAAACATATGTTTCATTGATAGTTCCTCCCAAGGTTCCAACAGGCACAGCCTGTCCCTTTCCGAACGGCCCCTCGCCATTCGAATTCACAAAGTCCGATTTTCCGTCTGGTTCAGCCCGTTTCTGAGAACACCCCGTTCGCAGCAAAGGTTGCGCGGAACTGCGAGGGCGACATGCCCTTCAATCGCGCAAAGTGACGGTTGAAGTTGGAGAGGTTGGAGAAGCCGACATCATAGCAGATCTCGGCCACTTTGGCCTCTGGTCGGGTCAGGAGCATCTGGCAAGCCAGATCCACCCTGAGTTGGTTTTTATATCGCACCAGCGTCGAGCCTGTGTGGCGCTTAAAAGACCGCGAGAAGGCGCTGGGGCTTTGATTGACCATCTGCGCCAAGTCTTTTTCGTCGATGTTCTCGGTCAGGTTCTCGCGTAGATAGGCAATCGCCTTGTTGACGCCGTTTTCCTGCAAGGATTCCAAGTCCAACTCGTAGCTGAGACTGGCCAGCACCTCGGGGTCCGGCGCGCAGGCCAATAGATCGAGAATGGACCAAAACAATGCAAGGCGGCGTAGGCCGCGTGCCTCAAACAGCTCCATCATCAGCGGTTTGATCCGCTCTGCGGTTGCCTCGTCAAACAGCAGACCGCGGTGACTGCGATCCAAAAGCGGGCGGATCGCTTCCATCTCCGGCATGGAGGCGCAGGCATCCTCGATAAATGCAGCAGGAAACTGGATCACAAAGGAGCGTTCCGGCACGATTTGGCCCGGCTCGATTTCGGAGATCCAGTTCTGTGGCAGGTTAGGGCCTGTCATGATCAACTGGCCAGGTCCAAATTCGCCGATGTGATCGCCGATGTAGAAGGTGCCGTGCGTGTTCACGACCAGATGAATTTCATACTCAGGATGATAGTGCCACCGCACCGTCCGGAACGGGTAGCCATGCATCCATGCCGCAAAGCTCTCGCCCTTGCGAATATGCACGAGTTCCAGATCAGGTAACATCGTCTCTCCTCCGTCGCGTCCGTCCTTCCCGTCTCCACTCGGGAAGAACCGCGTTGTTTGACGGTAGCTGCTGGAAAACGGTGGCTCTACCTCAGATCGAAGTTTTGACAGATACTTTTTTGACCGACTGACGCACAAAAGAGATCAAATCAGCGTATATTGGGCCACCCCCTCAAAGAAAATCGCGCCGCAGTGCGGCGCGATTTGTCAGGTATAGTTGGCTAGGCGCCCTGTTTTTAAAGACTTTGGAGCTTTGCGGCCTGATTCTCAGCCCGAAATGCGCACATGCATCCCTTGTACTTTTTTCGCACTCAAAAAGTTCTCATCCGCGAATTGGCATCATTGCGGCATCACGATCTGAAGTTTCACATCGCTGTCACGCGCCTCCACCGCACGATCAAAGCCGGCGATGCTGTCTTCAAAGGGCAGGCTCGCTGAAATGAGCGGATTTAAGTCCACTTTACCCGAGGCGATCAATGCAATCGCGCGGTCGTAGACGTTGGCGTAACGAAATACCGTCTCAAGCCGCAATTCGCGCGCCTGTAGACCGACGATATCAACAGGGACCGGATCGACCGGCATGCCAACCAGAACAATCGCGCCACCGGGACGGGCAAATTCATGCATTCCCAATATGGCAGGCGCTGCGCCAGAGCATTCAAACACCAGATCCGCGCCCCAGCCATCCGTTGCAGCGGCCACCGCATCAGTCAGGGATTCGTGGCGAATATTTACCGTTTCGATGCCATCGTAGGCTCCGATGATATCCAGTTTGGGTTGCGCAAGATCTGCTACGATCACGCGCGCGCACCCCCCTGCAAGAGCTGCGAGGGCGACCATCATCCCGATGGGGCCTGCCCCGGTTACAACCGCAATGTCACCGGGCTGGATTTTTGCCCGCAAGGCCGCCTGCATGCCAATCGCAAAGGGTTCAACCATCGCACCTTCGGCAAAGCTCACATTATCGGGCAGCTTATAGGTAAAAGCAGCAGGATGGATGACCTCGGGCGTCAGGCAACCATGCACCGGCGGGGTGGCCCAAAATCGCACGGCCGGGTCGACGTTGTATATCCCCAGCTTGCTGGCGCGTGAATCCGGGTCTGGAATGCCAGGCTCCATACATACGCGATCACCGGGTTTAAGATCCGTCACCGCATCGCCGCAGGCCACCACTGTTCCTGACGCCTCATGCCCCAAAACCATCGGTTCGTTTACCACAAAATGGCCGATCTTGCCGTGGGTATAGTAGTGAACGTCAGAGCCGCAAATCCCGACAGTATGCGTTTTGATACGGACATCGCGCGGACCAAGCGTTGTGGGAATCTCAAACTCGCGCAGTGCCAGCTTACCCTTTTCTTCTAGTACCAATGCTTTCATCTTACGCTCCTCCGCACTTCGGTCCTGGCAGGGAGGTTTGCCCTCCCCTCCCCTTGTGCTCTCCTGATGCGCTGCCTGTTGTAAACCAAAACCCGCTGCCCGCGCCGTAATTTCAGGTGTCGTGGAAAATTCGTATCACAGGCGCGCATGGAACCGCGCAGATCTCGCCGTACGCACGACCATCGCACAGCAGGTGATTGCTGCGAGAGAAGCGTGATTCGCCTGCGCAAGGCCCCGTGCAATGGGCACAAAGGAAAACACCGAAAGAGGGTGACGTGCCCTCTCCCGGTGGAGAAACAGGTATTCGGTGACACCGACTGAGGCGTGACGCGCGGCTAGCTTTGCTCGCGCTCCATATCCTCGATCATCTTGCGCGCGCGCGGACAGGCGAGACGTTCACGAAGAGGGCTATCGGGGTCGATATCCTTCTTGCAAACAAGACATTTGTCCGCGTCCGCAATCGCGTTGAGGCCGCCACAGCTGCCTTTGATGGTGCGACCGCTGAACATGACCCCAAAGGCCATTCCGACCATCACGATCAGGAACAATCCGAAGGTCAGCAGAAAGGTCGACATCACAGGCTCCCTGAAATCAAGTGGCGCCAGAGCGCGGCGGTTAGGCCGTCAGCGCCTCAAAACGTTTGGATGCAATGGATTTAAACCCGTTCTCACCATTTGCAACCGCACGATCCAGGAACAGAACCGCCATATCACGCTGATTTGCGATCTCGAGACCACGCTCACGGCCCAGAACCAGCATCGCTGTCGCCCATGCATCCGCCAGCATCGCGTTGTCGGTCAGCACAGTGACAGAGGCTGTGTCATGCTCGACCGGGCGACCGGTGGTTGCGTCGATGATATGCGAATAGCGCTTGCCTTCGTAATCAAAGAAGTTGCGGTAATCACCAGAGGTCGCCATGCCCATGTCTGAAAGACCGACAACCTGTGTCACGCCGCGATCATAGGCCTGCGGTGTCTCAATGCCGATCTGCCAAGGCTGACCGTCGGGGTTGCGGCCCGCAGTGTAAAGGTCGCCGCCGATCTCAACCATGTAGTCGGTGATACCGTAGCCCTTGAGAACGCGCGCCACCTGATCAACACCGAAGCCTTTGCCGATGGAAGAGAGATACACCTCGGCCCCATCGTTGAGCTTCTTGAGGCCACCGGCCTCCAGTTCGACCGACTGTGCCTGACCGCAGCACCCCATGGCGGCGGCGATCTCTGCCTCAGACGGCATGTCGCTGCGAGTCTGACCCGCACCAAAGCCCCAAAGGTCAATCAGCGCGCCGACGGTGACGTCAAAGGCACCGTCGCTTGCAACATGTACATCCTGCGCTGCCTGCATGACGTGGTGCAACTCGCCGGAGACCGAGAGGCTCTCACCCGCTGCGACTGCGTTAAACCGCGACACTTCAGAAGAGGCATCCCAGTTCGACATCTGCACATTGACCTGTGCCAATGCGGTATCGACGGCGGTTTGCAGTTCTGCTTTCTCGACAGATTTGCTGTGATCGATCGCAACAATGGAGTAGCTTGTGCCCATCGTCAGCCCGCTGAGCTCCAGCAATGACCATCCTTTCTTGCAAGCCATGAGTGCAAGTGGCATGACCATAAAACTACGGCGAGAAAGGAGAAGAGGGTTCGACACAGGCCTACTCCGCTAATGATGCTGGGTGTTCAACGCTTGGTTCCGTGCGCTTCTGGGACAGAAACAGGACGGGTTCAACAGGAAATTATAAAATTTCCTCCTAAAGAACTTTCAAACCGCGTCGCAGTGAAGCATAAGGCAGCCGGAAAATGGACAGGACATGAAGACGTGCAGCAACATACGTTGAAAAAGGGTCTCGATGTTCCGGTGCTGGGGGCACCTGACACCAAGATCGAAGACGCAGCAAAAGTCCGGACAGTCGCCATCCTCGGCCAAGACTACATCGGACTAAAGCCCCGACTCTCGGTTCAGGAAGGTGATGTCATTGCAGCAGGCGCTCCGGTGCTTGCGCATAAGGACACGCCAGAGGTTCAGGTAACCGCACCGGTTTCGGGACGTATCAAAGCGATCAACCGTGGCGCGCGCCGCGTTTTGGTCAGCGTCGAGATCGAAGTGGATGAGAGCGCCGCAGAGCCGGTGGATTTCTCCTCTGTTGGGGATGACAGCACGGCTGACGGTTTGCGAAAACGCTTGTGTGCCGCAGGTTTGTGGACATCTTTCCGCACCCGTCCCTACTCCAAGATCCCTGCACCAGATGCCGCGCCAGCCGCTATATATGTGACGGCGATGGACAGCGAGCCGCTGTCTGGCGATGCAGCCACCATCATCAACGATCAAGGCGAAGCCTTTGCCCGTGGCCTTGCGGCGATCACCGTCCTGACCGAAGGCAAAACCTACCTGTGCCAAGACAGCGGAGCCACAATCCCCGGCGCCGATCTGGCCAGCGTTACTGCGGTTGGGTTCTCTGGCCCCCACCCTGCTGGCCTTGCTGGCACACATATGCATTTTCTAGAGCCGCCTTCCGCTGAGAAGACAGTCTGGAGCATTGGCTATCACGATGTCATCGCCATTGGTCACCTGCTGCTAACAGGGCGCATCAATAGCGCGCGCGTCGTGGCGCTCTCTGGTCCCAAATGCAGCCGCCCGCGTCTGGTCCGCACCCTTTCTGGCGCGTCGATGACCGATCTTTGCGCCGAGGACCTCGGCGCGGATGATCCGATTCGCATCATTTCTGGCTCGATCCTGTCCGGTCGCGCAGGCGAAGGCGTCACCGCCTATCTGGGCCGCTACGCCCGTCAGATCACGCTGATCAAGGAAGACCACGATCAGATCCCGCTGGGCTGGATTCGCCCGATGGCCTCGAAATACGCAGTGCAGCCTGTTCTGGGGTCGGCCTTTTCCAAAAAACTCTATGCGCTGACGTCGAACCTCAATGGAGGGCGCCGCGCTATGGTGCCGATTGGTACGTTCGAGCAGCTGATGCCGCAGGATTTCCTGCCAACGCAGCTCTTGCGGGCGCTGCTGGTGATGGACACCGATCAGGCTCAGGCGCTGGGTGCGCTTGAACTGGACGAAGAAGACCTCGGGCTCTGCGGTTTTGCCTGCCCGGCCAAATATGAATATGGCCTCGCCCTGCGCGACAGCCTCAGCAAGATCGAAAGAGAGGGATAAGACTTTGGGTCTTCGCAATTTCTTTGATCGCATCGAGCCGCAATTCCTAAAAGGTGGCCGGTACGAAAAATTCTTCCCCGTCTATGAGATGGTGGAGAGTTTCATCTACACGCCCAAGACGGTCACGACTGCCGCACCGCATGCCCGCTCTTACATCGATATGAAGCGGATCATGACCTATGTGGTGATCGCGACCATCCCTTGTATTCTGTTCGGGATGTATAACACGGGTCTGCAGACCAATATGGCGATTGCCGAATACGGTGCATCGGGCTGGCGCGCGGCCATCATCGAGATGCTGAGCATCGGCTTTGATCCCAACAACCCGTTTGCCAATATCATGCACGGGCTGTTGTATTTCCTGCCGATCTACATCGTGACGCTGGTTGCCGGTGGTATCTTCGAGGTGATCTTTGCCGTTGTTCGCGGTCACGAGGTCAACGAGGGCTTCCTCGTCACCTCCATGCTTTATACGCTGATTGTGCCCGCAACGACGCCACTTTGGCAGGTCGCGCTTGGCATTATCTTTGGTGTGGTGATCGGCAAGGAGGTCTTTGGCGGCACAGGCAAGAACTTCCTCAACCCTGCACTTGTGGGCCGTGCCTTCCTCTACTTTGCATACCCCGCCTATATGTCGGGTGAATCGGTCTGGACCCCGGTCGATGGCTTCTCTGGTGCAACGGCGCTGGCGATCAGCGCATCCGACGGCCACGCCACCCTGCCTGAGCGCGGTATCGAGTGGATGGACGCCTTTATCGGAACCATTCAAGGCTCGTTCGGCGAGACTTCGACGCTGGCGGCGATGATCGGTCTGGCGTTCCTGTTGATCGTGAAAATCGCCAACTGGCGACTGATTGTTGGCTGTATGGCCGGCATGATTGCCTTCTCATCGCTGCTGAACTGGATCGGATCTGACAGCAACCCGATGTTTGCAATGCCGTGGTACTGGCACTTTGTGCTGGGTGGCTACGCCTTTGGTCTGGCGTTCATGGTGACGGAACCGGTGTCCGCTTCGCATACCAATATGGGCCGCTATATTTACGGCGCACTCATCGGTTTCATGGTGGTGATGATCCGCGTCATCAACCCGGCCTTCCCCGAAGGCATGATGCTCGCGATCCTCTTCGGCAACGTCTTCGCCCCGCTGATCGACTACTTTGTCGTGCAGGCGAACATCAAACGGAGGGCAAAGCGCAATGTCTGATGCAAACGAGAAAAAGGGCCTGATCCGTCGGTTTATCGACGCTCCGCCCGACTCCGTCGGCAAGACCATCTTTGTGGCTGTTTCGCTCTGCCTTGTGGCGTCAATGGTGGTTTCGGCTGCCGCTGTAGCCCTGCGCCCGGTGCAAGAAGAGAACAAGCTGCGCGACAAACGCATCAACGTGTTGCAGGTCGCGGGTGTCTACGATGACAGCGTGCCGGTGGCCGAAGCATTTTCCGCGTTTGAACCGCATGTTCTGGATCTGTCGACCGGCGAATACACCGACCAGTTTGAAATCGAGACTTTCGATGCGCTGGCGGCCTCGGATGACCCGGCAATCGTGCGCGCGCTGGACGAAGATCCCGCGGGTCTAGGCGGCACCATGCAGGCTTACCGCATGATCTATCTGCTGCGCGATGATGCAGGCGAGGTCGACAAGGTGGTCCTGCCGATTGAAGGCTATGGCCTGTGGTCCACGCTCTATGGGTTCATCGCGCTCGAAGAAAACGGCAACGACATCTTCGGCTTGCAGTTCTACCAGCACGGCGAAACACCCGGTCTTGGTGCCGAAGTGGACAACCCGCGTTGGAAAGCGCTGTGGAACGGCAAGAAACTCTTCACTGAGGATGGTCAGTTGGCGATCACCGTGGCCAAAGCTGCACCGCCCGCCGGTCAGGAGTACCACGTGGATGCGCTGGCCGGTGCAACGCTGACATCTGTTGGCGTCGACAGCCTCGTAAAGTTCTGGATGGGCGAGGCAGGCTATGGCGCCTTCCTTGAGCGGCTCAAAGCAGGAGAGATCGACTGATGGCACAAACCTATCGTTCGCAACTGGTCGATCCACTGGTCGACAACAACCCGATCACACTGCAGGTTCTGGGCATCTGTTCCGCACTGGCGGTCACCTCCTCGATGCAGGTGGCCTTTGTGATGGCGCTGGCGGTGACCATGGTGACGGGGTTCTCGTCCTTGTTCATCTCAATGCTGCGCAACCAGATCCCCTCCTCGATCCGGATCATCGTGCAGATGGTGATTATCGCGTCCTTGGTGATCCTCGTGGATCAGCTCCTGAAGGCCTATGCCTATGAAATTTCCAAGACGCTTTCGGTCTTCGTGGGTCTGATCATCACCAACTGCATCGTGATGGGTCGCGCCGAAGCCTTTGCGATGAAGAACCCGCCTGTGGCGAGCTTTATCGACGGGGTTGGCAACGGTCTGGGATATGGGCTTTTGCTGCTGGTCGTTGGTTTCTTCCGCGAACTCTTTGGCGCCGGCTCCCTGTTTGGGGTCACCATTCTGGAGACCGTGAACAATGGCGGCTGGTATGTGCCAAACGGCATGCTGCTGCTGCCGCCCTCGGCCTTCTTTGTGATCGGCCTTCTGATCTGGGGCATCCGCACTTGGAAGCCGGCACAGGTCGAAGAGCGTGAATATAAAATTCAGACGGTGGAGGCACACTGATGGAAGGATTGCTTTCCCTCGCGGTCAAGGCCGTATTCGTTGAGAACCTCGCCCTGTCGTTCTTCCTTGGCATGTGTACCTTCTTGGCAGTGTCGAAAAAGATCTCGACCGCGATTGGTCTTGGTATCTCAGTCATGGTGGTGCAGGGCATCACCGTGCCTGCCAACAACCTGATCCTGACCTATCTGCTGGCGCCGGGTGCGCTGGCATGGGCCGGTTTCCCGGATGTGGATCTGACCTTCCTTGGTCTCATTTCCTATATCGGCGTGATCGCGGCCATGGTGCAGATCCTCGAGATGCTGCTCGATAAGTACTTCCCGCCGCTCTACAACGCGCTTGGGGTCTTTCTGCCGCTCATCACCGTGAACTGCGCCATTCTGGGTGGCTCGCTTTTCATGGTGGAGCGCAGCTATGACTTTGCCGAGGCCACCACTTATGGTCTGTCGTCTGGGTTCGGCTGGGCGCTGGCAATCACCGCAATGGCGGGTGTGCGCGAAAAGCTGAAATACTCCGACATTCCCGACGGGCTTCAGGGTCTCGGTATCACCTTCATCACCGCGGGTCTGATGGCGATGGCCTTCATGTCCTTCAGCGGCGTGAAACTTTGATCGGAGGCCAGACGTGACTACATTCGGACTAGGCGTTCTCCTGTTCACCCTGATCGTTGTCGCCTTGGTGACGATCATTCTGGCGGCGCGTTCCAAGCTCGTCAGCTCGGGCAACGTCAACATCACCATCAACGGTGAGAAAACCATCTCTGTTCCGGCGGGCGGCAAGCTGCTGCAAACGCTGGCAGCCGAGAAAATGTTCGTCCCCTCCGCCTGTGGCGGGGGTGGCACCTGTGCGCAATGCCGCGTGCGTGTGCATTCCGGTGGCGGCTCGATCCTGCCCACCGAAGAAAGCCATATCACCAAGCGCGAAGCTTCTTGTGGCGACCGTCTGTCCTGTCAGGTCGCGGTCAAGCAGGACATGAACATCGAAGTGCCCGAAGAGGTGTTCGGCGTAAAAAAATGGGAGTGCACCGTGCGCTCCAATGAAAACGTCGCAACCTTCATCAAGAACCTGGTGCTGGAACTGCCCGAGGGTGAGGATGTGAACTTCCGCGCCGGTGGCTATATCCAGATTGAGGCCCCGGCGCATAAGCTGTCTTACAAGGACTTCAACATCGAGGAAGAATACCGCCCCGATTGGGACAAGTTCAATCTGTGGCAGTATGAATCGACTGTGACCGAACCCATTGAACGTGCATATTCGATGGCGAACTACCCGGACGAGAAGGGCCTCATCATGCTCAACGTCCGTGTTGCCTCGCCGCCGCCGGGTTCCACCGGTATTCCGCCGGGCCAGATGTCTTCGTATATCTTCAACCTCAAGCCCGGTGACAAGGTCACCATCTCCGGCCCGTTTGGCGAATTCTTCGCCCGCGATACGCAAAAAGAGATGGTCTTTATCGGTGGTGGTGCCGGTATGGCGCCGATGCGGTCGCACATCTTTGACCAGCTCAAGCGTCTGGAAAACCGCGACCGGAAGATCACCTTCTGGTACGGGGCGCGTTCCAAGCGAGAGATGTTCTTTGTCGAAGATTTCGACCAGCTGGCCGAAGAATTCGACAACTTCGAGTGGCATGTGGCCCTCTCGGATGCGCTGCCGGAGGACGATTGGAAAGGCTACACAGGCTTCATCCATAACGTGCTCTTTGAGGAATACCTCAAGAACCACCCGGCGCCCGAGGACTGCGAGTTCTACATGTGTGGCCCGCCGATCATGAACCAGTCGGTGATCAACATGCTGCTGGAACTGGGCGTGGATCGCGAAGACATCATGCTCGACGATTTCGGCGGCTAAGCCAGAGCGTTCAGAAGGGGGCCAAACGGCCCCCTTTTTCATACCCGCCTACCCTGTTAGGTCGCGAAATTCACCACTACTCCGCAGCGTTTTTGAGGGTTGCCATCAACTGATGGAACTTCTCACCCTGCACCGCGACGTGATTGCGCAACGCATCTGTTGCGGCCTCCGCATCTCCTGCCTCCAGCGCACGTACAATCTGTTCATGTTCGGACATGGACTGCCCCATCCGCCCCCTGAACCGCAATTGCTGACGGCGAAACGGTTGCAGACGCTTGTGCAGTTTCGCAGCCTCCTGCGCGAGAAAGCTGTTGCCGGATTGCTGATAGATGATTCTGTGAAAGCGCTCGTTTTCAGAATAATAGGCATCCACATCGCGCGCAGCGACCGCCTGCTGGCAATGCTCGTTTGCATCACGCAGCTCTGCCAGCGCGGCATCGGAAATCCGCAGCGCCGCAAGCCGCCCGCAGACGGCCTCCAGCTCTGCCATGACCTCAAACATTTCCAACAGCTCAACAGGGCCAGGCTGGCGGACAAATGCACCACGTCGCGGGATGAGTTCCAGCAGTCCCGATAGTGCAAGACGTTGAAATGCCTCACGAAGCGGCGTGCGCGAGACACCAAATTGTTCCGCAAGCCGCACCTCATCCAAACGATCCCCATCGGCATAGGTGCCATCGAAGATCAGCTCTTCGAGTTGTTCGGCAATCGTATCGGCACGGCGTTTTTCCATACTTCAGATCATTATCACGCGCACTGTAAAATTCAAGCGAGCTATTCTTGTATACAATACTGTTGACTTAAAAAACATCGCGCGATTACCCTTACGACACCTTCGGCATGATCGGGGGAACCAAGGGAGGAAAACATGAACACATTTCTGAAGGCCGCTGTCGCGGGCCTCGCGCTTGTTGCAACCGGCAGTATGGCCAGTGCAACAGAGCTACGCCTGTCGCACCAATGGTCCAACAACGACATTCGCCATAAGGTCGCGCAAATGGTTGCGGATGAGGTGGCCGCCGCTGATGTCGACCTGAACATTAAGATCTTCGGCTCCAAATCGCTGTTCAAACCGCGCGAGCAGTATAAACCGCTGAGCCGAGGCCAGCTCGACATGACTGTCCTGCCGCTGTCTTACGCGGGTGGCCAGCAACCGGCCTATAACCTGACCTTGATGCCTGGTCTCGTGAAAAACCATGATCACGCAGCTCGCTTGTCGGCGTCGCCCTTTATGGAAGCGCTCGAAGAGAAGATGGCCGAAGACGACGTGATGGTGCTTGTTCACGGATATCTGGCGGGCGGTTTTGCCGGCAAAGACAAATGCATCACCGCCCCCGAGGACGTTCAGGGCTTGCAGACGCGGGCAGCGGGCAAATCTTTTGAACAGATGCTGGCTGGCGCGGGGGCCTCTATCGCCTCCATGGCCTCGTCCGAGATCTATAACGCGATGCAAACCGGCGTTTTGCAGGCTGCAAATACGTCGTCTTCGTCCTTCGTATCCTACCGGATCTACGAGCAGGTCAGTTGCTACACCCCTGCAGGCGATGTGGCGCTTTGGTTCATGTATCAACCGCTTTTGATCAACAAGAGCACCTTTGAAGGTCTGAGCGCAGAGCAACAAGCCGCCCTGCGCACCGCCTCCGAGAAAGCGCAGGCCTATTACCTCGAGGAAGCCAAAAAAGAAGATGCCGCCTCGGCCAAGGTGTTTGCCGATGCCGGTGTCGAAATTGCGCAGATGTCAGCCGAGGATTTCGATGCATGGCGCGAGTTGGCAAAAGAAACATCCTACAAGCAGTTCGTTGCAGAGGTGCCGGACGGGCAAAAGTTGCTCGATCTCGCGCTGTCAGTCGAGTGATCGGCACCGCATGACACCACACATCCCGGAGCGGCCGCGCGCCGCTCCTATTTTGTGACCCTCTCACTTGATACTGGAGGCGATAATGGCGGGCCATACTTCGGCAGCTGCAGCCCGAACGGGCAATAATCCCTTTCTCCGCTTTGTAGCGGCCCTGTCGACACTGGCGGGCTGGTGTTCGGCGGCGATGATCGTCGCATCCGTTGCGATCACGTGCCAGATGATTGTCATCCGCTTTGTGCTCAATGGCTCTACCATCTGGCAAACCGAGGCCGTGATCTATTTGATGATTGCGGCCACCCTTGTGGGGCTGCCTTACGTTCAACGCCTTAGGGGCCATGTGAACGTTGATCTTGTGCCACTGTCCCTGCCCCGCCGCGCGCGTTTTATTCTCGCGGTTATCACCTCGCTTCTGTCGATCACCATCATCGCGATCATGCTCTGGTATGGCTTTGAATACTGGCATTTCGCGATGGAGCGAGGCTGGCGGTCTGACACCGTTTGGGGCGTAAGACTCTGGATTCCTTACCTCTCTATCCCCGTTGGATTTGGCCTGCTGCTGCTGCAACTGGTTGCGGATTTCATCGCGCTGATGATTGGCGCGGACCGCCCCTTTGGATTGGAGGACGCTTGATGGATCCCCTACTGCTGGGCGGTATTGTCGCCGTTCTTACCATTCTTGTGCTGTTTTCCGGCGTTTCGGTGGCGATTGGTCTGCTGATCGTCTCCGCCGGGTTCTTGATCGTTTTTGATGGTCCGCGCTCGCTGGAGCTGATGCCAGAGATCCTGTTTGGCAAGCTCGACAATTTTGCGCTCCTGTCGATCCCGATGTTCATCATCATGGGCGCGTCGATTGCCTCAACCCGCGCAGGCGCCGACCTATATGAGGCGCTTGAGCGCTGGCTCACCCGTATTCCCGGCGGCTTGGTGGTTTCAAACCTCGGCGCTTGCGCGCTGTTTGCGGCGATGTCGGGATCTTCGCCAGCCACCTGTGCGGCGATTGGTAAAATGGGCATCCCCGAGATGCGCAAACGCGGCTACCCCGATGGTGTCGCTGCAGGCTCTATCGCTGCGGGGGGCACCCTTGGCATTCTCATTCCGCCATCCGTGACAATGATCGTCTACGGGATCGCCACTGAGACTTCGATTGGGCGTCTGTTCCTCGCTGGTGTTATTCCCGGCCTGCTGCTTGTCGGTCTCTTTATGGGGTGGTCGCTTTATTCCACATGGCGCTCTGGTGATGCAGCGCGTCTGGGTTCAGGCAGCTATACTTGGGCTGAGCGGTTTGAAATCCTGCCCCGCGTGCTGCCGTTCCTCGCGATCATTATCGGTGTGCTCTATGCGATGTATGGCGGAATCGCGACCCCCTCAGAAACGGCCGCTGTTGGCGCGCTCCTGTGTCTGGTGATCGCAATTGTGATCTACAAACTGTGGAATCCCCGTGATCTCTGGGTGGTTTTGCGCGACAGCACCAAAGAAAGCGTGATGATCCTTTTCATCATCGCGGCGGCGGGTGTGTTTTCCTACATGCTGTCATCGCTCTTTATCACGCAGTCGATCGCCGAATGGATTGGCACGCTGGAGGTCAATCGTTGGGTTCTGATGGGGGCGGTCAACGTGTTCCTGCTGATCGCTGGGTTTTTCCTGCCGCCCGTCGCCGTGATCCTGATGGCGGCACCGATCCTGCTGCCAATCATCACCACCGCCGGGTTTGATCCGATTTGGTTCGCGGTGGTACTGACGATCAATATGGAAATCGGCCTGATCTCTCCACCGGTCGGTCTGAACCTCTATGTAATCAACGGCATAGCGCCGGATATTTCGCTCAGAACAATCCTGCTGGGGTCCCTGCCCTTCGTGGCTTGCATGATTTTGGCCATCGTTCTGCTGTGTCTGTTTCCGGGACTGGCCACATGGCTACCCAATCTGGTGATGGGAGGTGCGATATGAGCATCCTTGCGGAACTGCTCTCGACGGTTTTTGAACGCCGACAACGGACGGGGCAATCTGCCCCATCCGATGGGCGCCCGCTGCAGGAATTGGCGGATGCATTGGTTGGATCTGCTGGTGAAACCTCTGGCCTGGCGCTGGCCGAGGAAATTCTGACGCGGTTTGAAACCGAAGACGATGATGGAAAGGTTGCGTTTTTCCGCCATCTTGCAACCGCGATGAACATCGCACCGGAAGACGTCCGGGCAACGCTGTCTACTTATGAAAAAGACCCCTCCAAAACCTCTTATCGCGCCTTCATGGCGGCGGCAGAACCCAAACGACAAGAGTTGATCCGCCGCCTTAATCGCCTGCCCAATGCAACCGGAATGTTAGTTCGGATGCGTGCAGACCTGTTGCGGCTGGGACGTGGAGAACCCGAACTCGAAGCGCTCGATATGGATTTTCGCCACTTGTTCCTCAGCTGGTTCAATCGTGGATTTCTGGTGCTACGCCCGATCAATTGGGAAAGCCCTGCGCATATCCTTGAAAAAATTATCGCCTATGAGGCCGTTCACGCCATCGACAGCTGGGATGACTTGCGCCGCAGACTGGAGCCTTCTGACCGGCGATGTTTTGCGTTCTTTCACCCTTCAATGCCGGACGAACCGCTGATTTTTGTCGAGGTCGCTCTAACCAATGGCGTGCCGGGGTCTGTGCAGATGTTGCTCAGCGAGGGGCGTTCTGCCATTCCTACCAGCGACGCTGACACCGCGACATTCTATTCAATCTCAAACTGTCAGGCTGGCCTCGCAAGCATTTCGTTTGGGAATTCGCTGATCAAGCAGGTAGCCTCTGATCTGGCGACCGAAGTCCCGTCACTTGCCACGTTTGTGACCCTCTCACCTATTCCCGGTCTGACCGGTTGGCTCCAATCCGAAGGGATCGCGTGGAAAGAGGCCGATGCCGAGAGATTGCGCAGATATGCTGCTGATTACCTGCTCAATGCCAAAAGGGGTGGCGGGCAACCTCTTGATCCTGTTGCAAGATTCCATCTCGGCAATGGTGCCATCGTGCACCGGGTACATGCTGATGCGGACACCTCCGACAAGGGCCGCGCGCAGTCGGCAGGCACCATGGTCAATTACCTTTACGATCTTGGAAAAATTGCTCAAAACCATGAACGTTTCGCGACCACGCAAGAGGTCGTCGCTTCCGCCGAGGTCAAATCCCTCGCGGCGACCGCCCGCAGCGTTCCAGCATAAGAAAGGCTCCGCCCATGGCTAACCCGTTGTATGATCGTCTTTTTGGCGCTCACTCCGGCAAGACGACACCCTTCCTGCATCTGCCTGACGGCCGGGTTCTGACGCATCAGGATTTTCTCGGGCGGATCGCGCAAATCGCGCATGTGCTGACCCAAAGAGGCCTGACACCCGGTGATCGTGTGGCAGCACAAGTCGAAAAGTCCCCTGAAGCGCTCGCACTTTATGGCGCATGTGTTCAGGCAGGCCTTATCTTTTTGCCTCTCAACACCGCCTATACCGCCGATGAGTTGTCGTATTTCATCGAAAACAGCGGGGCGTCCCTTGTCGTGTGCGACAGCAAGAGCAAAACCATGCTCGCGCCTATCGCCACGCAACTCAACGCAAGCCTGGAAACATTGAACGCGGACGGCACCGGGACGCTGACAGAGCAAGCGGATGCACAGCCTGCGCATTTTGAAACGGTTGTTCGCTCCGGCGATGATCTGGCGGCGTTTCTCTATACCTCCGGCACAACCGGACGTTCGAAGGGGGCGATGCTCACACAGAACAATCTGTTGTCGAACTCTGAAACTCTGGTTCAGGAATGGCGATTTACTGCGCGCGACGTGCTGCTACATGCGCTGCCGATTTTTCACACCCACGGGCTATTTGTCGCCAGTAATGTGACGCTACTGGCAGGCGGCGCGATGATCTTCCTGCCAAAGTTCGATCTGGACGCGGTTATTGAAACCTTGCCAAACGCAACCACCATGATGGGTGTGCCGACTTTCTACACCCGCCTGCTAGGAGATGATCGTTTTACTGGTGACCTCACCCGGCATATGCGTCTGTTTATTTCCGGCTCCGCGCCGCTGCTGGCAGAAACACATGTGCAATTTGAAAGCCGCACCGGGCACCGCATCCTTGAACGCTACGGCATGACCGAAACCAATATGAACACCTCTAATCCTTATGACGGCGAACGCCGCGCAGGCACCGTCGGCTTTCCACTGCCCGGTGTGGAACTGAAAATCACCGATCCTGCTAGTGGCAACACCCTGCCCCACGGCGATGTCGGCCAAATTGAGGTACGCGGTGCAAACGTCTTTAAAGGCTACTGGCAGATGCCGGAAAAGACAGCGGCAGAGTTGCGTCAGGACGGCTTTTTCATCACCGGCGACCTGGGCAAGATCGACGAGGATGGCTACGTCCACATTGTAGGCCGTAACAAAGACCTGATTATCTCGGGTGGCTACAACATCTACCCCAAGGAAATCGAACTGCTGCTGGATGATCAACCCGGGGTTTTGGAAAGCGCCGTTATCGGTGTGGCACACCCAGACTTTGGCGAAACCGTCCTTGGCGTGATTGTCCCCGCCCCCGATGAAACGCCTGACATCGAAGCCATAATGCTGGCCGTACAAAATCAGCTTGCGCGTTTCAAACATCCGCGCAAGTTGATTTTGATTGATGAGCTGCCACGCAACACGATGGGCAAAGTTCAAAAGAACATTTTGCGTGACGCCTACAAAGACATGTTCACCGGCTAAGGCTGCGCCTTCACTCTCCCCTACTGCGCAGGTGGCACCAACTCGGGTCACCTGCTTTTTTCGTCCCTACCCAACCTCTTCGACAAAGGCATCGGGCTCCAGTTCCTGCCAGAACGAAATGATTGCGGCTGCATTCAAGGCAGAACGCCAACTGTGCTGGCGAAAATGCTCGCGATCCAAATCGCTTTCGAGACGTGATAGGAACAATCGCTTGTCCGCATCGCGTTGCGTGGGGTTTCGCCGCGAAACCAGCGTTTCAACGATATCGAGATATCTCGCGCGTTCGCGCCGCTCAGCCGCACGAGCTTTAAATGCTGCGTCCTCGGCCGCTTTTTCAGCCTCTTGTATGCTGCGCTGCGCATCAAGTTTGGCCTGTGTCTCCGGGTCGACCGGCTTGCGTGGCGAAGCTTTGCTTCCTTCTGCAGCGCTATAATCCCCCATGATGGCCGCACGGAGGTAACCGACACTGGATTTCACCTCCCCCTGCCCTGCGACATAGTCCAGCTTTTCTTGAACATAGTCTTGTCCGTGTTCCGTAATCCACTGCCGTGCCAGACGATCAGACACGCCCTGCCCGCGCAGCGCTTTATAAACCGAAAGATTGCGCAACCCGTCACTGTCATCGATCTGGAACATCGCCATCTGCGGGTTCTCTTTAATGAGAAAGCGGATATCGCTCACCGCGCGACCCTTTTTGCGCGTTTGCGGCTCGATTATAATGTCAGAGCTTTTGTTCACCTCGGCCACTGCCGGTTTGATGATCTTTGCGTTCAGATGTTTGAAACTCTCATAATAGGCGGAACCGTCAACGCCCATCAGCTTGCGGAAAATATCGAGGCTCCACCATCCAGTGGAACCCGTCCGCACAAAACGATAGCAGTTTTCATAGAGCGCTAGCCCGTGGCCAGACGTAAAGTTGCGTTGGATCTTTACATTGATCAGCGCGTAGATCTTAGGATCATGAAGTTTCTGCGCCAAAGCAGGAGAATAGGCGTATTCGCACACTCCGTTTTTTAACTTGGCGAAACTCAGCAGTGCAGACACGCCCCACTCCTGATGACCCTGCTCATCTAACATGTCCCACTCTGCAACCGTTTCCGCGAGCGCGCGGAGACTGGCGCGAAGGCTATCCACATCATTGGAGTTGTATCCCACCATCATCGCAAGAGTGCGCGCATCAATCGTGTGACTGCGGGCTGAGGTCAGCGTGTCATAGGCATTCAGCAGCAACACGTTTGAAAGCTTGCGTTGCAACAGAGTGAGTTTGCCGCTGATATGAATCGCGGCAACATTCTTCTTCACTGTTTCCCGCGTCAGAGCACCAGTCAGCCGGTCCTCATCAAAGCCATGCTCTACCATGGAATCATCTGCCTCTTTTTTTGTAGTAGACTGCCACAAAAGGAACCCGCACGGCAATCTCTCATGGGTTCCTTAGAGGTGACATGCAGAATCGGTCTTGTCGGCGTCGACCACATCTGAAAGGTACCCATCAACGGGACCAGATTCGCTCAAGTGCGCTGAGAATCGAATCACCCGCTCTCCCCCAATAGCCGTCAGACTCACAGAGTGCGCCGCTCATAGCAGGCTCTAATCCGCGCCTTAGGGTCTAATTTCGCCCTGATAGAGCCTCACAAAGCGGTACAAACGGTCTACACATCGTTCCTGCAGAGAGATCTGCTATCCTGAGAATCGGAACCTTTAAACCTGCGTTCTGGACCCTTTCCTCCCGTAGCTGGGTACCTTTGAACCTGTAGTTGGATACCTTTAGTCCCGCATTCGGGTCCCCAATAGCATTTAATCTATTGTTTTAATTACACAATATGGGCGTAAAGATTCTAAATTCCTTAAACATCTAAACGCTTTGTCGTTCCTGATTTTCTGGATTTTCGAGCTAATTACAGCGGTTTCGTCACGAAACCGGTAAAGGTACCCAGAAAAATGAACCCAAAGAGCCCTGACGGGCTATGCATCTCCAAAGATGTTCTCTATTCTCCCAGATATAACAACAATCCACATACATTCATCGAGATCGAGCAAACTCATGAGCACCCCTCCACTGCCTCCATATTTCAATCTGGACCCAGAGAAGGCCGCAGGAAAGCTGCCCAATCCAATCCAAACAACACGCTTTGCAAAAGCTGCCGCGTTGTGTGGCAAGGGGCGTGAAGATCTGGCACGGCGTGGCTACGCTCCTGATGGAGAGAAGCGGCTGCGTAAATTCTCCATATGGGAAATTACCCGCTATCTGATCCCCGTCGCGCCTCAGCATCTTCGCCGGGTCCTCAAAGCAAACCCGGATCTTCCGCAAGGCGAAGGCGATGGCGGTTCCAAGTGGTTCACACTCGAGGAGGTGCTTGCGCTTCGCCAGCATTTCGCAAGCGAAGGTATCTCAACCAAGGAATACCTGCCCTACCGCCCCAAAGGCCTGCCAGCAAAGGTCACGGCTGTTGCCAATTTCAAAGGCGGGGTTGGAAAGACGTCTACAGCGGCTCATCTTGCAATGTCTGCGGCCCTTGATGGCTACAAAGTATTGGTTATCGATCTAGACAGCCAAGGCTCGATGACCTCGATCCTCGGTGGTCAGATTGAGGACGAGTGGTCTACCGTTTTCCCTCTAATCGCAAAAGACTACGCCAAAGCAATGGTCGAGGAGAACGCGGTTCGTGCGGCTGCGGGGGAGCCTGAATTGCCGCTTGATGAGACCTTGAATGAAGCACTTACGGTTTCGCCGCGAAACGTCATCCAGAAAACCCATTGGCCTAATATCGACCTGATTGGCGCCCAGTTGAACCTCTACTGGGCTGAGTTTCAGATCCCGGTTTGGCGAATGGGTCTCAGAAGTTGGCCCTTGTGGGATGCGCTGAACAATTTCCTACAGGACGAAGGCATTCTGGACGACTATGACATCGTCTTCCTCGATACGCCTCCCGCACTTGGGTACCTCACGATTAATGCACTCGCTGCCGCCGATATTCTGTTGGTCCCGCTTGGCGCATCGTTTCTTGAGTTTGACTCCACCGGGCGTTTCTTTGACATGCTCTATTCTACCTTTGCCTCCATTGAAGAAGGCGAGAATGTCGCACAAAGGGCGGCAGGGTTGCCGGAGATAAAATTTGAATGGGACGTGGTACGCGCGCTGATCACACGGTTCGACGCTAGCCAGCAGACCGATATGGCCAACGTGATCCAAGCCTATTTCGGGGATTTCATGAACGCATATCGCCAGGATGTCACGGCTCTTGTGGGGCAGGCAGGTGAGCAGGTGAACGGCATCTATGAGGCGGACTACCGTGACTTTAACCGCGACACCTATGTGCGTGGTCGCGAAACATTTGACCGAACGTATGCCGAGTTCAAGGAGCTGCTCATCGGTAGCTGGTGGCGAGACACCCAGATGGAAGGGGCAGAGTAAAATGGCGAAACGTAGACGACTAACTGCACCGGACGTTGCTGAAATCGAAGCCTTGGATGAGGGTTTCGCGGCGAAACCGAGTGTGAACCCGTTCGAAACCGGCCAAAAAAGCGCGCCTCCGATCGCGAAAGTCTCAGCTGAAACTGCAAAACTTCGTGGTATGGCGGCGGTCACGGACCGCGTGGAACTTGCTCGCGACAAAGCAGATGCAGGCAGATGGCGCGATGCCGAAGAAGCGGGGCAGGCCGTGCGCTATATCCCGCTATCCGAGATCGACCGCGACTATCTGCGCCGCGATCGAATGCAGGTCGATGAGGGGGAGTTGCAAGAGCTCATCACCTCCATCAAGACTAACGGCCTGCGCAGCCCGGTTGAAGTGGTCGCTCTGGATGAAGGCGGTTACGGGCTTGTTTCTGGTTTTCGCCGACTTGAGGCTTTTGCAAGGCTGAACCTCAATCGCGATGGTTTTGCTGAAATTCCAGCATTCTTGCGGCAGGGCACAGATAGCGCTGCGGCCTATGTCTCGATGATCGAAGAGAACGAGCTGCGCGCCAATCTCACACCGTATGAGCGTGGTCGGATTGCAGTTCTGGTCGCGGGGCAGGGCGTTTTTGCTTCTGTCGAAGATGCGGTTGATACGCTTTTTGCAGCGGCGTCCAAAGCGAAACGATCAAAAGTTCGCAGTTTCGCGGCGGTTCATGAAGGACTTGGTGACCTCCTCCGCTACCCCAATGCGATGTCCGAGAAAGCGGGTTTGAAAATCGCCGCGGCACTTCGATCCGGTGGTCAGGCAACTTTGCGCAAAGCGCTTGGTTCAGCGCAGCCAGATAGCGAGCGGGACGAATGGCGCGTGGTTGAAACGGCGCTTGCTGAATTTGAGGCGACGCCCAAAGATACCTCACGTGGAGGGCGACCGCGCCAGGTCACCCGCATTAAGGCAAGACCTCTGGCATCCGGAGGAGATCTGTCGGCAGAGGTCTCGCCCAAGGGCGTGCGGATCGATCTGAAGGGTGCAAATTTGGCTGAACAGGATGTCGAAAGACTTCTGGAGGTGATTGAAGAACATCTGATGTCGAAAGTGTCGAATTCCTAAAATCCTGCAGCTTTGGTCAGGTTCACCTCGATCTGGTTGCCAGAAGATTGGTCAACAGAGACGGATAGACCTTTTTTCAATGAATGGCCGGAGAAGAGTGCGAGGCGTTCTTTCTCCGGCAGTTCTGCGCGAATGCCGGCTTTGAGGATCGTACTTTTTACAAGACGGGGGATATGTCGATCGTTCAAGCGCGTGCTCAATGCACGCTTGTCATCTCTCGACGTCCGCACAAACGCAGGCCCGGAGCGGATCTTGGCAAAATGTAGCCATTTGGTGAGTGTATAGACCGGGCATGTTAAATCTGTATTTCCGCAGGCGATCTGGACTTTACGCCAGCCGGTCTTTGATCTGATCGTCAGGAGAATGCCCTCCGAGTGTAGTTCGATCCAGCCGGTTCCGCCCTCCGTGTCGTACTGATGCAAGTCGAGCCCGATGAGATCGCTGCGGCCTAAGCCACCAATATAGCCCGTCAGCAATATGGCACGGTCTCGCAGCCCACGCAGATCAAAAGGAAGAGTGGCGACCATCGCGCGTATCTCTTGGGGAGTGATGGCATCCTTTATCACCGTAGCGCACTGTTCGTTGGTGGTGATTTCGGACAGGGCGTCCGCGATCAAAGGCGAGTTACGATCTAGGCGAAAACCTCGCTGGTGGTAGTTCCAAACGAGACCCGCAAGGCGACGTCGAACGCTGGCACTGGACAAACCAGACGATGCCGAAATCTCCGTTAGGTAGCGCGCGATGTGATCAGGAGTTGCGGAGAGGGGGGGGATGCCCTGCATCCGGCACCACTGCATATAAAGAGCCCAATCGGTTGCATAGGCTTTGCGCGTATTCTCAGAGAGATCTTGTGAAAATTCAGAGGTCGAGGGCTCTTCGTTGTTGAGCTGAGAGTGGCTTTTGGGGGGCATTTCACTGACCTCGATCGCTAATGCGGCTTTTACGTGATGAGTTTGCCATTTTATGTCCGATAATCAAATATTATTGGACGTAATTGAATATGACAATGCGCGGCGGTTTTCTTATCAATTATTGCGTGAAAGCGCCGTTGCGGGCTATGCTCTAGCGATGAACACCCTCGGCAGAGAATCTGATCCACACTTTAAGAGTTTACCTTTGTTGCCGTCTTGGGTCACTTCGACACGCGCCGAAGCCACTGAATATGTGGCGTTTTTGTCCGGTGCGGCCTTGTCACATCTGCATCTGGTGTTGGCAGATAATACTGTCCCCAAAACCTTGATACGGGACCGGCTGGCCCTGCGCGCAGCGGAGGTTACGGTTGGCTTCTCGGGGCGCAGCGAAACGATGAGCGACTTGCGGGACGCGCTCCATTTTCTGAGTCCGGGTGACTTGCCCGGACCAGCAGGAGAGATTTACCAGCTATGGCGACGATCCGTGCAGCGCCCCATTCACCCGAGTTCATTCGGTGCGCAACATAGCATCTTTTCTGACGAGCAAATCGCAGTCTGGTTCACCCAGTCGGATGTTTCGCCCATTGAACGTGCTGCGAATGTGTTGGAGCAGTGTTTGGATATCGCCCCGGCAAATGAAGCCTCTGCATTGATACTTGCTGAGGCGGTGCTTGCAAAAACCCTGGGCTGGGAGCGTATCACCCCCGTGTTTACGCTTGGCCTCAAACACAGCGATCTTCGTGCACGCGGCGAGCGCCTCGTGTTGGCCTGCCATCACGCACTTCGACGTGCAATAATTGAAATATTACGCCATGTTTCTGACGGCACGCGCAACACAATCCGCGTATCTGCGATTGTACCAAAGCTTCGGGCAAAAGGGGCGAAAGAAGCGGTGCAGATCTTTCTGACACAGGAAGCAGTTGCGCCGTCAGCGCTGCCGATGCCAGATCGTGCTGCGCGACGATTGTGCGACCGATTGGTCAATCTTGGCGTTGTGCGTGAGCTGACCGGGCGCGATAGTTTTCGCCTCTATGGGATCTGATCATGCGTAAGCCCCACACAGACCGCCCGCTGGATCGAGAGCTGTCTGATGCGCCGCAGGAGGAACGCTGGCGGGAATGGCTGCGCCGGATTGAGGCAGTGTTGTTTGCCAGTGCAACTCCGGTCTCAAGAGAGGATCTTTCGCGGGTGGTGGGGCAGGGGGTGTCAGTGGAACTGCTCATTGACGACCTCTCTGCGGATCTTGAGGGGCGCTCGTTCGAGATCGCCCGCATCCCCGACGGTTGGATTTTGCGCACCCGCGCGATCTATGCGCCCGCCATACGGGAAGCCGCAAATGTGAGCCATCAACTGCTTGATCTCAATGAGTTCGACGTGGCTGTGCTGGCAGCGGTCGCTTATCACCAGCCGGTGACACGGGATGGGTTGAAGGATATTTTTGGCAAAGAAATCAGCCGTGATTTAATCGGGCGCCTACATGATCGCGGGCTGATCGGTACGGGGCCGCGTGCTCCGCGGCGCGGTGCGCCTCATACCTTCGTTACGACCGATCAGTTCCTCGTCGCGTTTGATCTGGAAACACTGCAGGATCTCCCGGATCGCGAGAGGCTGGAAGACGCAGGATTGTCGAACGTGCAGTGATCGCGCCGCGCTAGGTTCCGGCCAGTATCCAACGTGCCGCTTTTTCGGCGATCATGAGGGTTGGCGCATTGGTGTTGCCGCTGGTGATATTCGGCATAACACTGGCATCCACAACCCGCAGGTTCGCCACACCTTTTAGACGAAGATGTGAATCCAACACGGCAGTCGGGTCGTCATCGTGCCCCATTTTTACCGTGCCAACAGGGTGGAAAATCGTGGAGGCGATATCGCCTGCAAGTTTGGCGAGGTCATCGTCACTTTGATATTGCACACCGGGTTTAAATTCTTCGGGCTCGTAAGGTTTCATCGCGGCTTGCCCCATGATGTCACGCACCTGACGCAGGCTGTCAGCCGCGACTTTGCGGTCCTCGCCGGTGGCCAGATAGTTGGGCGAGATCATGGGGGCGTCGCGGTATCTGGCCGAGCGGATTTGGATTGTTCCCCGGCTGGTGGGGTTCAGGTTGCAAACGCTCACGGTCATCGCAGGGAAACTGTGCAGTGGCTCACCAAAGGCATCCAGGCTCAGCGGTTGCACGTGATATTCTAGATTGGCGTGGCTGCGGTTTGGATCGGACCGGGTAAACGCCCCCAATTGGCTTGGTGCCATGCTCATCGGACCGGATCGCTTGAACAGATACTCCGCGCCAATCAGCGCTTTGCCGAACAGATTACTGGCCAGCGTGTTCAAAGTGCGCGTTCCATTGACCTTAAAGACGGCGCGAATTTGCAGGTGGTCCTGAAGACTCTCACCGACTGGCGCGTCACGCAGGACGTCAATGCCATGCTGTTTTAACAAGGTCGCAGGCCCGATGCCCGACAGTTGCAGGATCTGAGGCGAGTTCACAGCCCCCGCCGACAAGATCGTCTCACGCCGGGCGGTCACTATGCGCGATTGACCCTTGTGATTGACCCGCGCGCCGGTGCACCGCACCGCGCCGTCCACGGTCTCAAAGGTGAGCTTTTCGACCTGAGCTTGGGTCCAGATCGTCAGGTTCTGGCGTGTTTTGGCGGGCCTCAGAAAGGCTTTGGATGTGTTCCATCGCCAGCCCGAGCGTTGATTGACGTCAAAATACGCAACACCTGCGTTATCACCACTGTTGAAATCCTCGGTTCTTTCGATCCCAGCCTGCGTTGCAGCTTCGGCAAAGCTGTCCAGAACATCCCAGCGCAAACGCTGTTTTTCGACGCGCCACTCGCCGCCGTGCCCATGCATATCGGAAAACCGGCTGTTGTCTCCGGTTACCGGGTTGGCACCCTGATCCAGCTTGTAGTGATCTTCGTGCGCTTTGAAATCCCGGAGAGAGTTATCCCAGTTCCAGTCAGACTCCCCGGTGAGCTGCGCCCAATTGTCGTAATCACGGGCCTGTCCACGCATGTAGATCATGCCGTTGATCGAGGAACAGCCACCCAGAGTTTTACCACGCGGATACCGCAATACGCGACCGTTCAATCCTTTGTCGGCCTCGGTGCTATAGAGCCAATCGGTACGTGGATTGCCGATGCAATAAAGATACCCAACCGGGACGTGGATCCAAGGATAGGTGTCGGCTTTGCCCGCTTCGAGCAAGAGCACCCGATTGCTTGGCTCGGCGCTTAGTCGATTTGCAAGGAGACACCCTGCTGATCCACCTCCAATTACGATGAAATCAAACTCTGTCCCCATGTCCGACACTGCGCGACCTCCTTCTGTGTTTGATGGCAGCGCAGAAACAAACGGTGTTGTTTATGATACGCACGGGCTCTTTCGGGCGCTGCAACGCTGTGAAGGTTAGAAAACTGGTTGTCTCATTTCCAATGACAAATTTTTCGCAGTGATATTAAAACTGGTAATATGGAGCGATTTTCAAACCCCAATAGCATTCTGGCCTTTGTCACAGTGGCACGCGAGGGATCGGTGTCGCGTGCGGCGGAGATATTGAACCTAACCCAGCCCGCAGTGAGCCATCAGATCCGGCGGTTAAGCGAAGACATCGGGATCACGCTGTTCACGCGCACGTCTCGTGGATTGGATCTCACAGCAGATGCAAAGTCGCTGCTGCCAAAAGCCGAACAGGTTCTGGATGCAATGACGGATTTTCGCCGCTGTGCCAGTCTGCAATGCGGTCAGGTGAACGGTACGCTGCGCCTCGGCACAATCATTGATCCGGAGTTTATTCGATTGGGACGTCTCCTGAGCCAATTGGGCGCAGCGCATCCCAACATCACGACCGAGCTGGTGCATGGCGTCAGCGGTGAGATCCTTGAAAAAATTCAGCGGCGGCAAGTGGATGCAGGTTTTTATCTCGCTGCGCCAGATCAGTTTGACGAGTTGCCATCAGAGCAGGCGCTTTACACGCTAAAGCTTGCGGATTTTGCCTACCGGATCATCGCCCCGCCCGGATGGGAAGGGCGTGTGACGGGGGCCGGATGGACAGACCTGGCGGGTCTGCCTTGGATTGGGACGCCGGAGGTTTCCGTACATAACCGGCTGCTGCGCCGGATCTTTGCCGCGCACGAATGTCAGCAAAACATCGTGGCTCTGGTCGATCACGAGGCTTCGATGCTCGAGATGGTGCGGTCAGGCGTTGGCCTCAGCCTGTGTCGGGAGTCGATCGCCCTTCATCAAAGGCAATCCTTTGGTTTGGTGGTTTGCGAAGAGTTGAGTGTACCGGCTTCCCTTGGCATCCTGACGCTACAAGAGCGACAGAATGATCCGGTGGTTGCGGCGCTCTTCAACCAGCTTAGCGCTGTCTGGTAGGTCAGGCCCTCAGGTCTCTGGAACCAGTAGTTCTGTACGCCTAGCGCGCGCTGCTTTTTGCAAAAACTCGGACACCGCGCGGACGCGGGCAAGGTCTTCGGTGGCCTGATGACCCACGATCCAGACTGTGCGTTTGAGCAGGTATTCGTTGGTCAGGACAGGAACAAGGCTTGGGTCATTCAACGCCATGAATCGCGGCAGGATACCAATTCCGGAGCCTGCACGAATGGCTTCTTTCTGGGCGGCCATGGAACTGGACGCAAAACGAACCGTTCGCCTTAAGCCTAACTCTTCCAGATATCGTACTTCTGGCGAAAACAACATGTCAGCGATGTAGCCCACCAATCGGTGATCTTTCAGTTCATCCAACGTCTGCGGTACGCCATGTTCGGAAACATAGTCGGCGGAGCCGAAAAAATGCAGGTGGTAGTCACCGAGCTTGCGCGCAAGAAGGCGACCGCTTTCCGGTAACGACAGGCTCAGCGCGAGGTGAACTTCTTTGGAGGCGACTCGAAAGGCGCGCGAACTGGAGACAACCTCGATATCGACGCCGGGGTGATCCTTTTGAAACTGGGTGAGAATGGATGGCAGAAAATAGGTGCCCAGACCATCAGGTGCCCCCACCCGAACGCTGCCCGAAAGCCGTTTGTTCTGTCCTGAAACCGCCTCGTGCAGTTGTTCGCTGGCTTGTTCGATCTCCAGCGCGAAGGGGAGGATTTTCTCTCCGGCTGCGGTCAGCTCAAACCCATCTGCGCGCCGCAGGAACAAACTGGTGCCAATCGCCTTTTCCAAGGCCCTGACTCGGCGAGAAATCGTGGTCTGGTCGATGCCGAGCAGCTTGCCCGCATCGGTCATCCGGCGCATCCGATGCAGCGCGATAAACACCTTTAAGTCGTTCCAGTCAAAATGATTCTGCATTTTTGCAGTTTTGGTATGCATTTGTATCCATGTCAAACGCCAACACATTGCATATTTTGGCGCCAAAGGTTCGCGGGCCGCTCCGCAAGAACTTTCCCAAGGGAGGAATTGCAATGGTTCTGATCCGTCTCATCGACGGGCTGAACGAGATTGTCGGCAAGGCAGTCTCTTATGTCGCCGTTATTTTTGCAGGGATGATCATCTACGACGTGGTCATGCGATATGGCTTCAACGCGCCTACGCTCTGGGCGTTTGATCTCACTAAGATGTTCTTTGGCTTCTACTTTGTGTTGCTCGGCGGCTATGCCCTGCGGCATCAAGCCCATGTCAAAGTTGATCTGGTAACAGAGAATTTGCCTTCACGTCCGCGCCAGATCGTAGAAGTGCTCGGATATTTGATCTTCTTCTTCCCGTTCTGCTGGGTTTTTGTGACCAAGAGCTGGGAATTCGCGCTGCGCTCTTATGCGCAGGGTGAGACCACCTATGGCGCGGTTCAGATTCCGGTGTACCCGGTGAAAATCGCTATGGCGGTCGCGGCGTGCCTCTTGGCAATCCAAGGCGTCTCCGAAGTTTTGAAACTCATCTTTAAGCAGTCGGAGCAGCGCCATGTCGGGTGAAGTCATTGGTTTGATCATGGCCGGCCTGCTGCTCGCAGGCCTCTTTATGGGCCATCCGTTGGCAATGGTTCTGGGGGGAACAGCCGTATTGGGCGCGATCATCGCGGGCAAACCAATGGTGCTGGGGATCGTGATCAACCGCATCTACGGCGAGGTGCTGGACAACTATATCCTGATCGCCATCCCGCTCTTTGTGTTGATGGCGCGTTTCCTGTCCGACTCGGGCGTGACGGACCGAATGTTTGAAACCCTGCGGCTGTTGATGTCGCGGGTCACGGGCGGGCTTGGTCTTGCGGTGGTGTTCATTTCGATCCTGCTTGCGGCGACCACAGGTATCATTGGCGCATCGATCACTGTGATGGGTGTGATGGCGCTGAGGCCAATGCTGCAATATGGCTATTCCAAGCGGCTGACGACGGGCGTGATTGCGGCTTCTGGCTGTCTTGGCATTCTGATCCCCCCCTCTATCATGCTCATTTTGATGGCGTCGAACTCCTCTCTTTCCGTCGGAGAACTGTTTGCGGGCTCCATGGTGCCGGGCGTTATTCTCGGCATGCTTTATGCAGGATATGTGGCACTTGTTGCGCTGTTTCGTCCTGATCTGGCCCCTTCGGTTCCGGTTGAGGACAAAGTCTCGCGCGGCACACTTCTGAAGATGTTGGTGATGGAGGCCCTGCCGCCGCTGGTGCTGATTTTCGGCATTCTTGGCACGATGCTTGCGGGGATCGCCACTGCAACAGAAGCCTCTGCAATCGGTGCGGCATTGGCGCTGGGTATCGTGATTTTCCGTGGCCGGTTTGAGTGGGGAACATTCCGTTCTGCGCTTCATGAAACGGCGCGCACCTCGGCGATGATCTTGTTCATTGTTGTCGGTGCGACGGCCTTTACCGGGGTGTTTAACATCACCGGCGGGTTGCGGGCTGCGCAGGAATTGATGCGCGGTCTGGACATGGAGCCATGGATGCTCATTGCGGTGATGATGTTCATCGTCTTTGCGCTTGGCATGTTCCTTGATTGGACCGGGATTGTCTTGCTGTCCTTCCCGATCTTTTTGCCAATCGTGCAGGAAATGGGCGTCAGCGAATTGTGGTTCGTGGTGCTGACCGCTGTGGTGCTGCAAACCTCGTTCCTGTCGCCGCCATTTGGATATGCGCTGTTCTATCTGCGGGCGCTGGCTCCGCCGGAGGTGCGCACATCCGACATCATTATCGGCGTGCTGCCCTTCATCGGGCTGATCCTGATGATGGCCATCGCCATCGCCGTCTTTCCGGAACTGGTCACATGGCTGCCGGAAACCCTTTACCAAACGAAATGAGACTGGAGGAGATATCTATGACGCTTACAAAGACACTGGCTTCGGCCACCGTCGCCGTCACCCTTGCCGCGGGTGCTGCATCCGCGCAAGAAACATGGCAAATGACCACCACATGGCCCTCGTCGCTTGACCTGATCCAATTCGACAAACATTTTGTCGATCTGGCCAACAAACTCGCTGGCGACGAAGTTACCATCGAGTTCTTTGAGGGTGGCAGCCTTGTGCCCTCGGGCGAAGTTTTTGGCGCCGTAGAGAGTGGTATCGTTCAGGCTGGTGCGGATTGGCCGGGCTATTGGGCGGGCCGTGATCCGGCATTCTCGCCGCTGGCCACCACATCGAGCCTGTTTAACGCTGTGGATTACGTGAACTGGATTCAACAGTGGGGCGGTCAGGAACTCTACAACGAGACCTATGGCAAATTTGGCATGGTCTATCTGCCTTATGCGGTTACCAACAACGAGTCTGGCTTCCACACCAAAGAAGCCATCCGCACCATTGATGACCTGCAAGGCAAACGCCTGCGGGTTTCCGGTCTGGAGCAGGGGCGTCTGTTGAACAACCTGGGCGGCAGCCAAGTTTCCATGGCCGGTGGAGAGATCTACCAGTCGCTGGAACGCGGTGTGATTGACGGTGCCGAATTCTCGACCCCGAATGTCGACTGGTCCGGTGGTTTCCAGCAGGTGACAGGCTACTGGGCGACTCCCGGCTGGCACCAGTCCGCATCGGTCTTTGGCGTGATGATCAACAAATCTGCTTGGGACGCGCTCAGCCCGGAAACCCAAGAGAAGCTGCAAATCGCTGCAGATGCAACGATGCTGTGGTCGCTTGCCTACACCGAACGTAACGCCAACGACGCGTATAAAAAGTTCGACGAAGTCAATGAGATCACCCGTATGGATGACGCGGCACTGGAGAAAATCCAGCAAACTGCGAACGCAGTGATCGAAGAGGTTGCCTGCGAGAACCCAACTTCGGCGAAAGTGTACCTGAGCCAGCTTGAGTATCTTGCAGATTACTCCAACTGGCGTTCGGCTTCTGCGCCGTTCAACCTCGGTCGGAACCCGAACGGTCCCGACATTGAGAAAATCCGCGCTTGCGCGGAATGATCTGAACCCTTCGAGTATGTCGTCAGCGCGTAGATAGCGCGCTGACGATTTTCTGTGCAATCCTCTTGAGCATTCGGAGCCGCATCTTGCAGGCCGATGTTGCTTCAGATGTTATTCAGCTCGGCCAGCACCTGATCGAGCACGCTGATGATCATCTCAACATCTTCGGTCTCGATCGTGAGCGGTGGTCTGATCTTCAGGATGTTGTCTTTGGGGCCTTCGCTGCCGATCAAGATACGATGATCCCGCATGCGGTTTTTGACGTATGCACAGATTTCGGTCGCCTCAGATCCATCGGCGCGGATCAGCTCCAGCCCTAAAAACAACCCCATACCCCGCACGTCACCGACGCAAGGGTATTTGGTTTCGAGCGCCTTTAGCCCTGACATAAGCTCTGCACCCCGGTTGCGGGCATTGGTCTGCAAGCCTTCGTCATCGACAATATCCAACACTTCTTTGCCGATGCGGCACGACAGCGTGGACCCGCCAAAGGTCGAGAAAAATTCAATCCCGTTGTCAAAACTCTCTGCAATCGCTTTGGTGGTGACCAAGATCCCAAGCGGATGACCATTGCCGATAGGTTTGCCCATCACGACGATATCCGGCAACGCGCCTTGGTGTTCAAAACCAAAGTAATAATCGCCCAACCGACCCAGCCCGGTCTGGACTTCATCCGCGATGCAAACTCCGCCCGCAGCGCGGATTTTTTCATATACAGCAGATAGATAACCCGTTGGCGGAATGATCTGACCCCCAACAGAGGGAAATGTCTCGGCGATAAATCCCGCAACCCCATGCCCTTTGGCCTGAAGCGAGGCGATCGCAGGGTCCACAAGATCCGCAAACTTCTGCGCGCGGTCCGGATCATCGCGACGGAAGCGACCGCGATAGTCATCCGCGACCTCTACCAATTCCACCCAATCCGCTTGGCCGACACCGCCGGGTTTGTTGAACTTGTAAGCAGAGATATCAAGCGCTCCGGTGGTATTGCCGTGATAGCCGTGATCGGGCGTCACCATGCCTTTTGCGCCGCTGTGCGCGCGTGCAAGACGTAGCGCCAGCTCATTGGCCTCGGTGCCCGAATTCACAAAGAAACAGACCTCAAAATGATCGGGCAATTTTGACAGGATCTTGTCCGCAAAGGCCGTCTGTGCTGGGTGCAAATACCGCGTATTGGAATTCATGCGCCGCAACTGGTCGGCGGTCACCGCCTGAATACGCGGATGCGCGTGGCCCACATGTGGGACATTGTTGTAGGCGTCCAGATACGGACGACCCCATTCGTCAAACAAATGGTGTTTCCAGCCCCGCACCAGCATCACCGGGTCAGAGTAGGTGAGGCTGAGGTTGCCGCCAAAATGTGCGCGCCGTTTGTCCAATACTTCCGATTTGTCAGTGGGTTGATAACAAACCTTGTCATCAGGAAGATTAAGCAACGCTGCCGGGTTTGGACATAGCGCACGCCACAGATACATCTCGTCCGGGTCACCGACACCGGGCCAATCTGCCTCGATCCCATCGCAACTGAGGGCAAGTTGAAAATGCACATGCGGCGCCCAGCCGCCGTTTTTCGCAGGCGTACCAAGGTGGCAGAAAATCTCGCCTTTGGCGACGCGGTCGCCGGGGTTCAGACGTGTAATCACTTCGGGGTCGAGATGCCCATAAAGCGTGTAGAATGGATCACCTTCCGGTGTCTCGTGGCGTAGAATAATAACGCCACCATAATCCAGACGAGCTTTGCGATTTTCTGCGATCCAGACCTCGCCATCCAAAGGCGCATGTAGTGCAGTCCCCGCAGGCGCGAAACCATCCACCGCAAGATGCACTGTACGGCGGTCGCTGGCTTTCCATGGCCCATTTCGAAACGCAGCTGCTGTGTAGATCAGCCGTGGCTCATGATAATATCCGAGCCAAATTTGACCCTCTTGGTTGAATTCTTCCCCAACGCGGGCGGCTTCCGCCAGTGGCATCTCAAATGGGTTTTGTGGCCAGAGGCTGTTTTCAACCGAAAGCGATCCCATTGGCGCATCTGAAAGATCCTGCCCCATCAGGGGGGCAAAACTGCCGCGCGCCTCATTCAGCCACGCCATCACACGGTCTGCGCCATCCACGACCGGAAGATCACAGGCGGCACGCAGCCTTGCGGCCATCAAACCCGCGTTCAGATCATGACCCTCAAGTAAACGCCACGCCGGCCCCTGCGAAATGGTGATGTAAGGGTCATCCGGGTTTTCTGCGGCCATAAGTGTGGAGTTCACAACACTCACCGCCAAACGCATTCGCAAAAGTGGCCACAGCAGATCGATCTCATGTGCGCTCAATGGGTTAACCGCGTGATACCCCGAAACAAGCGCGGCGAGTGCCGCATCAGGTTTAGGGTGATCCAGCACCAGATAGGCCGCCGCAATGGCGAGGTCACAAATTCGGGGCGCTGCGCACATGTCGCCAAAATCAATGAGCCCGCTTACATGCGGTGTCGCACCCGTCCCTGCGCCACCACTCACCAGAATATTGTAGTCATTGGCATCATTGTGGATCGCCTGTTGGGGCAAGCGGTCAAGTTCTGGTTTGAGCGCCTGATATTGATCGCAGATTTTGCGGATCAGGGTTTTACGTGCGCCATCCTCAATGCACACTAGGTCCTTCGCAACCCAATCGGCGCGCATCAGGTCCCATTTGAAATCGCGTGACAGTTTCGGGTGTTCAAAATCCCTGAGCGTTGCCGTGGTTGCACCCAGAATTCCCCCAACTTCTGCGATCAATTGCTCGGTTTTTGGTGCGGCATCAGCGTAGCATTGGCCAGGCAGGCGCTCAATCACCCATACCAAGCGGGTTTCGCCCGCATCATTCTGAAGATGCAGCATCTTTTCTCCCGAAAGCGCTGCAACAACTGCTGGACAGGGCAAAGCGCGATTGGCTTTTGCGATATGATCCAAAGTTTGGATTTGCAGGTCCACCAGCCAATCTTCGCAGCCCGGACGCATGGCTTTGACTACATAGCCTGACCCTTCCGGTGTTTCAGCAAGAAAGTTCAGATCATACTCGCCATCAAGGCGTTTCAGCTTGGCACGAATGCCCCAATGCTGCTCCAAGGCAGATGCCCAATGGTCCATATGCTCCTCCCAAAGCTTTGATGAATACGCGGGCGCTCCGCGCCGCATGTTACCTTGTTCTATATCCGAAAACGCAGCGCAAGGAATTGCCATGAAAGAGTAAATTTCCCCGTGCGCGAAGTTTCGTGAGGGGGTGGCTTTGTTTTTGAGATCATTGTTGACTAAATTTGTCGATCATAGATACATACCGGTGATATTGAAATCGCCGAAAGATTCGAGATGACTAAGAAAACAGTAGCGCTGTTGACGGTAGGTGGCGTGTGGACCGCTCTTTGCGCTCTGCCTTTGGCAGCGCAATCGGTGGATACGGATGCCATCATTCTAGAGCCAATCCTTGTAGAAGCTGGCGATGAAAAAACAGAGGTCTTAGGACCGGACGCTGGGTTGGTTGCCTCCGGTTCGTTGAGCGGCAGTAAAACCGCGACCGATGTGCTCCGACTGCCGCAATCCGTTTCCGTGGCGACACGTGAACAAATGGATCAGCAGGGCGCAAAATCGGTTGGCGCAGCACTGCGCTATTCGCCCGGTATCCGGGCTGAGGCTTATGGTGCGGATACGCGGTATGATTGGTTTTTCATTCGCGGGTTCTCCGCCAATGCGCAGGGGCTTTATCTCGATGGATTACAACTGCGGTCGCAGGCGTTTGCCAACTACAAGGTCGAGAATTTCGGGCTTGAACGCCAAGAAGTGCTGATGGGGCCAAGTTCTGCGCTCTATGGCGCAGGCAGTCCGGGCGGGCTTGTCAACTTGGTCTCCAAACGCGCGCAAAAAGATCAGTTCACCCGCTTTGGTGTTGGGGTTTCCGATCCCGAAGGGCTGGAGCTACGGCTCGACGCCAACCGGCAATTGAATGAGGCAGGTACAGTGTTCGGCCGCATTGTGATGCTGGGGCGGATGACCAAGACGCAAGTGAACCATGTGGAGGATGACCGTATTTACGTGGCGCCCTCGCTGACTTGGGCACCTCAAGAAGGCACCGAGCTGACGCTTCTGGCGCAGTACCAGAGTGACGAGACCGGCACGGTCACCAGTTTTCTGCCATATGAGGCAACGGTAAACGCGGCCTCTTTTGGCCGGGTGTCTCGGGATTTCTTTACCGGTGATACCAACTTTGACAGCTACGAGCGCCGTCAGATGATGGTGGGCTATAGCTTTTCACACGCCTTCGATAACGGGCTGAAGTTCTCGCAAGATGCGCGGTTTTCGAAAGTCGAGGTCGACTACAGGACGCTCTACGGGGCCGGGCTGGCGTCTTCGTACTTTCCTTCGATGCCGGATCAACTCCTTGTGCGCCAGTTGATGGCAACTGGTGATCAGGTCTCGTCCTTTCAATTCGACAACCGGCTAGAGACGGAATTTTCAACCGGACAGGTGGATCATAGTCTGCTGGTCGGGTTGGACTACCGGTATGAGGATTTCCTCAATCGCGCAGTCTATGGGGGCGATCCTTCCGGGAACTATTTTGTCATCGACATCACCGACCCGCATTATGGGCTAGCGGTCACCGCGCCCGCCTACACAACCAACAGCACAACCAAAACACGCCGGGCAGGGATCTATCTGCAGGATCAAATGACTGTAGGTGGCCACACCGATGTCTGGGCCGGGCTGCGCTATGATTGGGTGTCCGCAAAAACCACCAACCATTTGACCGGTGGTCGAACGGATGCGGACTACAGCGAATGGACCGGGCGGATCGGTGTGAGCCATGAACTGCGTGACGGCATGCGTCTATATGCCAGCTACGCCACCTCGTTTGATCCGGTGCCGAATTTTGACCCCGAAACGGCAGAGCAATATGAGATCGGTTTGAAATACGAGACAGCAGATGGCGGCTTGCGCCTCAGTGGTGCGGTGTTTGATCTCGCTCGTCAGAATGTGGTGACCAACCATCCCACACGGGGTCGCGAGCAAACCGGCGAGACCCGGTCTCGCGGATTGGAACTGCAGGCGCAGGGCGATCTTGGGAACGGTTGGCAGGCTGTCGCGGCACTCACCGCGATGAAGCTCGAAGTCACCCAGACCTCTGAGCCGTCTGAGCTTGGCAATGTACCCGTGGGCGTGCCGGAAACCATGGCGTCGCTCTGGCTGACCCGTGAATTTGGCGGCCGCCTTGAAGGTCTGCGTATCGGCGGTGGCGTGCGGTACACGGGGACCTCGCATGCGGACAAGGGCAATGCATACGCGGTTCCTGCTTATACGGTCGCGGATTTGGGTCTGGGGTATGAGACCGGCAAGATGGAGTTCAGCCTCAATATCTCAAACCTCTTTGACAAAACCTATGTGGCATCCTGTGCTGGCATTAACGCCTGCTATTATGGCGCGGGTCGTACGATTACTGCCGATCTGACGATGAAGTGGTAATCACGCGACCAGACTGAAGACGCTCATCTCTTTAGGTTGGGCGAGGTCCGCGCGCCGGTCATGCGCGGACCTTTGTTTCTTTTTGACGTTTGGCTGTGAACCTGTCTAAACCAAATGAAATCAGGCCTTTGCCGTCTTTGCAGGCCGACCATAAGACGAGGAACCCGATGTCCGGTTCAGATACGGCGACCACGATAGAGATCGCACTGGCCGTAGAGCGGTTGGCAATCATGTTTTCGCAATACCGTCCGGAGGCTGTGCGGACCTTTGGTGTGTCCAGTCAGCAGGCGATCATTCTTGCGGCGATTTATGATGAGCCGGGATGCGGCGTGAAACGGATCACCGAGCGTACGGGGATGTTTCAGTCCGTGGTCAGCCGTAGCCTCGGCAGTCTCGTGCGCTTGTCCTTGTTGGAGAGAAGACGGTCCAGCACGGATGCACGCGCCACCGAACTGCATCTCACTGAGGCGGGGCGGCGCGCGGTCAACGAGATCCGCGATGAATGGCGTGGGAGTTTGCAGAAAGCCTGCGCCTCGCTCACCGAAGAACAAGCGGCAGCATTGATGCCGAGCCTGTCACTCGTGCTCACGGTGGCACAGCAATTGGTGAAAGAGGCGTAAGACCTGCTGGGCACAATCCAAGGCGTGAAGAGGGCCCCGGGCGGGGCCTCTCTCCTATTTGTCAAGCACGGCAGGACGCCGCCGCATCGCGATACCAAAGGAAAATGCGAGCATCAGGGCCGTAAAGCCATAGATCACCAGCGCGATCGGGCTTTGCAGCAAAATGCTAAAGTCCCCGCCTGAGATCGACAGCGCCCGACGCAGATTGTTTTCCATATCGGCACCCAGCAACAGACCCAGCACAACTGGCACCAGTGAGATGTCAAATTTTCTGAGTGCATAGCCCAACAAGCCAAACCCGATCATCACAAAGAGATCGAAGGTGGAGTGGCTGATCGAGTAGATCCCGATAAAGCTCACCATGACCACAATCGGCATCAAGAGCCATTGTGGCAGGGACAGAAGCCGCGTGAACAGGCCCACCATGGGAATGTTCAGCAGCAAGAGCACGACATTTGCCAGATAGAGCGCAGCAATTAGACCCCAGACCAGATCGGGTTGCCGTTCAAACAAGAGCGGTCCGGGCTGAATATTGAGCGATACCAGAAGTGCCAGCATCACCGCTGTGGTGCCACTGCCGGGCACCCCAAGCGTCAGCATTGGGATCAATGCGCCGCCCGAGGCTGCGTTATTGCCCGCTTCGGGGGCTGCGATCCCGCGTGGGTCACCGGTGCCAAAAGTGCCATGCTTGTCACTGATCTGCTTTTCTGTGCTGTAAGAAACAAAAGCACCAAGCGATGCTCCGGCACCCGGCAACACCCCGCAGATAAAGCCGATCACTGCCCCACGGATAGACGCGGTAAAGCCTTCGAACACTTCTCGGAGCTTGGGTAGCACGCGGCCCAGTTTTGCCGGTCCGGTGCCTGCGACTGCGTGGCTCTCGAAATACATGATGATTTCACTGACCGCGAACAGGCCGACGATGGCAACGATGGGATCAAACCCGTCATAGAGATGGAACGACCCAAATGTGAAACGTGCTGTGCCGGTGCCGGGATCCAGTCCCACACTGGCCAAGAGCAGGCCGATCATGGCTGCCAGCAAGGTCTTGAACGGGTTCACCCCGGTGACGCCTCCAATGGTGGCAAAGGCCATCACATAGAGCGCGAAATAGTCAGCCGGGCCAAAGTGGATCGCGGCCTTGGCCAGCAAGGGCGCGAAAAACGTCAGACCCAATGTGGCAAAGGTCGCCCCCACAAATGAGGCCACTGCAGAGATACCAAGCGCTTTGGCGGCCTGTCCCTGACGAGCCATGGGGTAGCCATCCAATGTGGTCATAATCGCGGGCTCGTCGCCGGGGATGTTGAGCATGATGGAACTGATGCGCCCGCCGTACATGCAGCCATAGTAGATGCAGGACAGCATGATGAGTGCAGAGCTTGGCTCAAGGTTCATGGCAAAGGCGACGGGGATCAGGATGGCAACGCCATTTACCGGGCCGAGGCCGGGCAGGGCACCAATCAATGTACCCGCAAAACAGCCAAATACCGCCAGTGCAAGATTAAGCGGTGTGACCGCTACGGCAAAGCCGCTGAGGAGAGAAGTCAGAATATCCATGGAGTGTGTCAGCCGAAGCGCGCTGGCGCAAGGGGGAGAGGAAGCCCGAGCACGGTGTCAAAGATTAGGTAAAGCGAAATGCCGACGGCGATTCCGGTCAGACCCGCCTTCATCCGTTCTGCCCCAAACAATAGGGCCAGACAGGTGGTGCCGATCATGGTCGACAGTGGGAAGCCAAGCGGTTCAAGCAGCAGCACGTAACCAATCAGCACGCCAAGCGTCATCGCCTGCTGCATGAATGCGTGCAAAGGTTGGGCTTTCGGGTTGGGGTCGGGGCGCAGGATCAGGCCAATACTGAGGATGGCCGCCGCTGCGGCGACCATCTGCGGGAAAACTGCCGGTCCGAGGGGATCCCCGAAACTGGCTTCATAATCACGCGCAACCCAGAAGGCCGCAGCCGAGATCATAAAGATCACGGCCCCGGCGATGCGGTCGATCATTTGATGACCCCGATGCTACGCGAGATGTCTTCCATCTGTTTTGCCTGATCGGCGACATAGGCTTCGAATTCGTCGCCCCCGCGCCAGACGGTGATCAGGCCGTTGGCCTCTGCGGCTTCTTTCCACTCTGCCGTGTCAAACAGAGTTTTCAGCTCATCCACCCAGCCTTGGTAGGCGTCATCAGAGACATCGCCGCCAGTGTAGAAACCGCGCCAGTTATAGCCGGTCACGTCAAAGCCTTGCGATTTGGCGGTTGGTGCATCGGGGAACGCCGGGATGGGTTCATCCGAGAGTGTTGCGAGGATCTTGATGTCACCGGATTCGACAAAGCCTGCGATTTCGCCAAGGTCGGTGGAGACCGCACCCACTTGACCGCCCAGCATTTGCGTTACAGCGGGGCTGCCGCCGTCAAACTGCACCCAGCGGATGGCTTTATAGGCGTCGCCGTCCATGCCTGCGGCGTCTGCAAGCATCAAAAGACGGATGTGATCCCATCCACCCGCGCCCGACGAGCCTGCCACCGGAACAGCGGTCGGATCGGCTTTGAGGGTGTCGAGCAAATCGCCGATGTTTTCATACTCGGAATCGGCAGGCACGACGATCACGCCTACATCGGTGCCCAGCATGCCAACCCAACGCATGACATCGACGCCACCGGGGTATTTGCCCTGTGCGATCTGGGTGACGCCCACGGTCGAGGTCGCGACCAGCACATCCCCGTCATCTGCGCGTTTGCCTGCCACATTGGCAAAGGCCACCGCGCCGACGCCGCCGGGCATATTGGTCACTTGCACAGAGCCGTCCTGAAGCTTCAGCTCGGTCAACAGGCGGCCCACCGTGCGGCAGGTGAAATCCCATCCGCCACCGGGGTCCGCCGGGGCGATACATTCCGCCGCGCTCGCGGTGAGCGGCGTAACTGCGGTCAGACCGGACGCAAGCAGCGCACCGGCGATCAAATTGCGAGTATAGGACATGGTTCCTCCCTTATCGTCCTGTGGCCCGCAAGGTGTGAAGGCGTGCTTCATACCGCTTGCGGGGTCGTTTGGCGTGCCAATGCCGGGCGACTATTGCCCGGAGTTTTGATCGACAACGCCGCGCGCGCCGAGAAAGCGGCGCGCGCCCTCCACAGCGGCAAGGATTTGGTCACGCACCGCGCGGGTGTGCAGCCTGACCTTGCGCGCTGCCTCGTCCTCATCGCCTTTGGCAATTAGGTCGAGCAGTTCACTATGTTCCTGATAGGCGGCTTCGCGCTGGGCCTCGTCGCTGGCCAAGAGCCAGCGCAGACGCAATGCCCGACCAACGGCTGAATGCACCGCGTCGCGCAGAAACGGATTGCCCGAAAGCGCTGCCAATTCGACATGCACATCGAGGCCGGACGCCATCCAATCCTCAACTTTGAAATCGGTGCGCCCACGTTCAACCGTGCGGCGCAGTGCTGCCAGATCTTCGGGTTTTGCGCGACGGCACGCCAGTCGAATGGCGGTGTCTTCCAACTCTTCGCGAAATTCAAAAAGGTCGTGGATTTCTTGCAGATCAATCGGCGCGATCATGTAGCCACGTCGAGGATCGCGCACGATCAGCCCCTCTGCGGTCAGGGCCGCAAGGGCCGCGCGAATGGGGGTGCGCGACATCCCGTAACGCTCCTCAAGAGCACGCTCCGACACGGGTTCTCCGGGGGCAAAGGCCATCGACAGGATGTCCTTGCGGATCTCCTGTAGAGCACGCTCGGCGCGCGGCATTTCCGAATTTTCGCCCGTCTTGCCCTTGCCCTTGTCCATGGTCTGCATTGACCCTCCTCGCGCTAATGGTATACCGCAGTGGTCGACCACATCAATAGCTTTTGGAGGAGGGCGCATGACACAGGTTCCACTAGAGGGATTTCCCGACCGGGTGCGGATTGTTGACGTGGGCCCAAGGGACGGTTTGCAAGCCTGGCCAGAGCCGGTGCCGACGGATGTGAAGATCGAGATGATCAACGGTCTGATCGCAGCCGGTGTCCCCCAGTTGGAAGTGACCTCCTTTGTTGCGCCGCGCGCGGTTCCCAACATGGCGGATGCAGCCGAGGTCATGGCCGCAATCGACCGCAGCAGAGGGGCTGAGCTGACGGCATTGGTGCCCAACGCGCGCGGAGCTGCGCGCGCTATTCAATCCGGTGTGGACGCAATGGTGGTCTTCCTCTCCGCCTCGCAAAGCCACAATCAGGCTAACGTAAACTGCCCGCGCGAGGTCTCGCTCGCGGCGGCGACCGAGATTGCCAAGATGGGGCAGGACGCCGGTGTTCCCGTTTACGGAGCCATCGCAACCGCCTTTGGTTGCCCATTTGAGGGCGACGTTCCGGTTGAGGACATCGTACTGGTGGCAAAGTCTTATGCAGACAGCGGTATTACCAAGATCACCTTGGGCGACACCACTGGCATGGCCACTCCACGACTGGTGCAAGAGCGTTGCCGACGCCTTGCCAGCGACGTGCCCGATGCTGATGTGGCGCTTCATTTCCATAATACGCGCGGCGTCGGTTTGGCCTGTGCTTACGCGGGTCTACAGGAAGGGATCACCCGATTTGAGGCCAGCGTTGCGGGCATCGGGGGCTGTCCGTTCGCACCGGGTGCCACGGGCAACATCTGTAGCGAGGATCTGGTTTACATGCTTGAAGAAAGTGGCATTCATACCGGTATCGACCTTGATGCCCTGATCGCTGTCGCACAGCGTACCGAAGCGGCACTTGGGCAAAAGTTGCCCGGTCAGGTGATGAAGGCAGGGCCGCGTCTGCGCAAATACGGACGCGATGAAGTGCGCTCTTCGAGCGGGAGCCGCGCATGACCACTCCTGTCGATATGCAGCCCCCACTTCATGGTATTCGTGTCGTTGATTTGACCCGCGTTTTGTCGGGGCCATTTTGTTCGATGCTTCTTGGTGACATGGGCGCAGAGGTCATCAAGATCGAAAGCCCCTCAGGTGATCCCGTGCGGGGGCAGGGCCATCATAAAAACGGCTTCTCATGGTATTTCGCAGGCTTCAATCGCAATAAGAAATCCGTGGTTCTGGATCTCTATTCCGATGAAGGCCGCGCCGATCTTGCCCGCCTGATTATGACGGCCGATGTGCTGGTCGAAAACTTCCGTCCCGGCGTGCTGGCAAAGATGGGGTTCTCCCAAGAGCGGCTGGATGAGCTGAACCCGCGCCTCGTGGTTGCAAGCGTCAACGGCTTTGGCTCCAAGGGGCCTTATACGGATCGCCCCGCCTTTGATTTTATTGCGCAAGCCATGAGCGGTTTCATGAGCGTGAACGGCCCCGAAGGAGAGGCCCCTTTGCGAGCGGCGCAGCCCGTCACCGATCTGGTTGCCGGGCTTTACACTGCCTTTGGGGTCGTCTCGGCGCTGCATGGTCGAAACCGGGATGGGCGGGGCCAAGCGGTTGAAACTTCTATGGTCAACGGCGTGCTTAGCATGATGGCCTATCTCGCCTCTGAGCATTTTGTGACTGGAGAGAACCCGCAACGCACCGGCAATGATCACCCGCTTGTCGCGCCATATGGGCTTTATGATACTGCGGACGGCCAAATCGCCATCGCCCCGTCAAACGATCAAGTGCTGCAACGTCTGCTGACCGAAATCGGCCTTGCCGAGCTTCTCGAAGATCCGCGATTTGACAGCAATGCCAAACGATTTGAACGACGCGATGAGCTGCACGGAATTCTTGATGCTGCACTTGCCAGTGATACGCAGGAAAACTGGATCATTCGATTGAATCGGGCAGGGGTGCCAACCGGCAAAATCCAGACATTGAAGGACGTGTTTGAGGATCCGCAGATCAAGGCGCAGGAGATGTCTATTGACGTCCCGCATGGGGATCGCGGTGACGTGCGCATGCTGGGCTTTCCGGTCAAGCTCTCGCGTACCCCCTGCGAAGTGCGGCTGCCGGCGCCTGAGTTGGGAGAGCACACAGAAGAGGTCCTCTCTGCCTTGCGGGATGGATGAAACTCGATCTCTGGCAGAAAAGTTATCATTGAGCCCGTGACATAGCACTTTGTCACCCGGGGGGGCGTTTCAGACATGCAGGATTTAACCACCCGCATGTCTGCTGGTTTTCTTGATCCTGGCTTTAGCGTGCGACGAAGGCACAGGGGGTACCAGATCTATGGCGCACGGGCTCTCTCAGTCTCGGTCGTGCGAACTTTGGTCTGCAGTATCTCTGGTGACAGGTCCGTGCGAATAGGGGAGTAAACCCTGCTACACGCGACATGCAAAAAAGTTGCCAAGAGGCGCATTTTGCGCTTGCAGCCCCCCGCCACCTCCCGTAAATCGCAGTCCAAGCAGTGATCACCACCCGGTGCCGCTGCAAGATGGGGCCTTAGCTCAGCTGGGAGAGCGCCTGCATGGCATGCAGGAGGTCAGCGGTTCGATCCCGCTAGGCTCCACCAAATATCTCTGAAAAGCACCAGATAGTTCTGCCTTTTTCGTCAGGAGCATTGCCTCTGACCGCGCGACCTCATTCCCTGCGGCTGGCGCGAGCGTCTGCTGTTGGCCGCAGCCAGCCCAATCACGACATTCGTTCTGCGCCTGCATCAGATGACCTAGCCTGCTGGCCGGCGGACAGCCGCCGTTCGCTGCGTCGTGGTCGAGCGGCGGCGGTGCGCAGGAAACGAACCCAGGTGGAGGAGGTGCTAGAGACAGATCAGTGTCGCTCGGCACATTCTGTATGCTCCAACGCGCTGCGCACGAAATCGACGTCAGAAACATTTGTTTTGGCGCACCAGTACCCTATAAATGCTACCTATATGTACCTTAAGCCGATAACGGTGGAGCACTGATTTGATTGCAGAGGAAGTGAGTTTTGAGTTCAAGGGAACGCATCAGAAATTCAGACTAATAAGTGATGAAGAGAGAAGAGCGGGAAACTTTTTCACCCTAATAAGCGGAGAGAATGGCGTTGGAAAAAGCGTATTATTGCGAGCTCTTGTTGATGCCGCTCTGACACCAGCCAGCCAGTCATTTTCTAACAACCGCACTTCTAAGGCTTCCGCTAGGTTTTCTGGCGGGCAGCCGACACGCATTTTGGCCCTCTCCGGCACAATAAACGACAGATTTCCCAACAATTCAGGGGCAGACCTTCGACTAAGCGTAAACAAATTCGACGTATCCAATTTCTACTACTTTGGCCCACGGCATGCCGGCGGCATAGCATCAAGCGCGCGAGCAGCAAGCAGCATTTCCCAGTCAATAGTTTCCTTTATGATTTCAGGTGGGGGCTGGAGCAAAGGCGCGCATCATCTCCTTAATTATTTGGGATTGACCGGATCTGTTGTTGTAAAATTACAGCCGCACCCCAGAGTGAGAAAGAACGTCGATGGATACATCGAAGAAATGATGCGTCGCCTAACTGGTATTACTGAGAAATTTGAAGGTGATCAGAAGGAGCGAATAGATTCAGCAAAATTCGCCCTTTCTATTCTGCAACAGGTCGATGAGAAAGATGTTTTCCGGATTCCTGAGAACTGGCCTATGCGCTTGCGGTTCGAGAGCAGAAGCGGCGATATTATTATGGAGAGAGATCAAGGTTACCTTTTCGAATCTCTTCTGATAGAACACCAGGAGGATTGGCCGAAACTAACTCTTGGGCTCATCTCCATCGGGCTTCTCAAAGCAGATGTCGAGTTTATTAAGTTCGACAACGAACACGATAGTGTCAATCTTGATGAAATGAGTTCCGGTCAATGGCAGCTTATAAACTGCCTGTTCAATTTAGCTGCTTCAGTTCGGGATAATTCTTTAATCCTGATCGATGAGCCGGAAAATAGTTTACACCCTCAGTGGCAGAAAAATTATATCAGCCTAGTTAGGGAGATTATTTCTCATACGAAAGGGTGCCATGTGCTGATCGCAACGCACTCACCAATGCTCGTGACTTCGCTTTTGCCACATGATGGAGCGCTGTTGAGCTTAACGAAGGAACAGGACAGTTCTCAGGTCGATGCGGAGATCGAGGGTTCAGCATATGGTTGGCTACCTGGAGACGCACTTAGGGACAGATTCGACCTTGACACACAACGCCCTCCTGAACTCACAAAGGCAATTAACATAGCGCTCTCCGCAATTCGAAGAAATGACGGGCGGTCCTCTGATCTAAAAAATGCGAAGCGCCGAATAGCCCATTTAAGATCAAGCCTTCCGGTTGATGATCCACTCAACCTAACCCTAGACGCGATTATTGAGTTCAAGGTCGATACCAGGGATGAATGAAGATGTAGGCGATGACGCCGAAAAAAATGGAGTCGGCATACTGTGGGAAGGCCTTGTCAACTTCGAACACCCCGACGAGCTTTCCGAATTACTTCAAGAATGCTTGGACCAAAATCGGGAGTGGGGAAGCTCGGCCAGCCAGCATGCGAAAGTTTCTCTTAGGAAGACTTTGCTGGTAGCCCAAAAGGCGCAGTGTGCCTACTGCAGGAGAAGGATAAAGGATGAGCTTGGACACGTCGAGATCGATCATATTCTTCCAAAGTCCGCAAAAGGTGATATCGCAAAAAGCACCTCCAATGCTGAAGCTGATCGCTTTTGCACGCAAGGGTATCCCCAATTTTCATTTGAGAAGAGAAACTTAATTCTGACCTGCAAGAGGTGCAACAACAAAAAAGGTTCATATGATTCCAGATCGAACCGTTCTATTGCTGCAGATCCTGGCTACACCTTAAATTCAAATTACTACTCTTGGGTTCACCCTTACACAGACCAGTATTCCGAACATATCTCACTTCATAAAGGTCTAATTTACACCCCACTCAACGGATCGATCAAGGGTGACGCCTTAATACGCATTTGCAAGCTAGATAGTATTTCTGCTGTAGAGGCTCTTGCAAGAGAATTAATCGCCAAGTCTGCGGGTGGCTACATTAAGGCGATTATGAAGCTTCTTGGGGGTGTAAATGAAACCGGCTGGGAGGTTTTAACAGACTCTGTTATTGAGGCATTTCCTGACATTGACCCCGACATTATAGCGAGAAAGGTAGATGAGTTCAGAAGGGCTTCTGGCGAATAATCTTGGCGGCCCATGATGGATTTCTCAGTTTATCTCTCGCGTGGAGCTAATGCAGGCGTTGAACACATCTCTAAATTGGGGGCAGAATCCCATCTGCCCCTAGTCTGAACGCTAGCAGTGCGTAGGTCTGGGCAATCGTTTTGCCTTCGAGTGCTTGAGCTTTGGGCTGAGACCGGTCGTCCTGTGCATCTAGCGCGAAGGTCAAGAAAGGGCCGTGCTTGTCCCGAAGGCGGACCGTTGCGACCGACTTTGCAAAGGTCGCTATCTGCGCTTCGCTGACATTCGTGTGAGGCGCAGCATTTGGGTGTCGCTCGGCCAGGGCTTGAATGGCCGCTTTTGCCTGTCTGGCACGGAACCTTCGCAGACGCCGCCAAGGTCTGCTCCCCGCCCATTCTTCCTCTTCTCAGCCGCTGCAGTTTCCGGCTACCACAGATCGTTGAACCGGTGCGCAGCCATCCGCGTGTAGTGCGCTGTGTGCCGGGGGTCACGGTGTCCGAGGTAGTCCTGAATGACTCGCAAATCATGCCCCTTGTTCGCCAAGGCGAAACCGCAGGAATGGCGTAGCATATCGGACGCAAACCGCCGCGCATTCGCGCTGCGCGCCTTGACACCTTTCCATGTGACCGACGTGGAAGTCGCCCGTGCAGATGCGGCACTGCACTATCCGCTCCGCTCTGATGAACAGCGGTTGGGATACCATCGGCGGACCTCCTGCGATGCCGAATTCAATCCGTTTGTCGTGCCGGATTTCATGCGCATCGACGCCCGCCAGGTGTTTTCCCGGGAGATCCGCACATGATGTTTTCGACAGTTAAGCCGCTACCCTTGAATGTGAAATACCATTCCGGAGAATCCGCAACCTCTCTCGCCTCCCGCTTAGCACAGCGCAACGGCGTGTCAGGCATGGCGATGTTTCTGTCGGACTTCGGGATAGACTATTTGAACCTGACCAATGGCAACCAGGAGGATTGCGCGCGACTGGCCGCACTTGCCGGGGTCGATCAGGCGGAACTGCATCGCAACACGCCCGCGCTCGTCTCTCCAGGTTGGTTCCGGTTGGGGCAGGAAGAGATCAAGTTCACGGCTTTCACCCGGACAGCTCTCAAGGGCTGTCCGCAATGCCTTCAGGATGCTTCACACAAAACCGGTGCTGCGCATTTCGGCCTATGGCAGTTGACCTCAATCCGCACCTGCTGCTTGCACAGCTGTTACCTCACTCCGTTGCCCACGTCGCCTGGAACGCGAGAGCGGTTCGACGTCACCAGACTTACCTATGGCTTTTCACCACCAGAACCTCAAATCGCGAACGATCAGGACCTTTTGTTCGAGCATTACCTGAGAAACAGGATCGAGAAAGGGCCTGGGAAAACGTGGCTCGACCGGTTGCCCTTCCATGTTGCGGCGCAGACCTGCGAGGGCTTCGGGCTGCTACTGACCCTTGGCCCAAAGGCGCGCAGGGAGGTGGTGACGCCAGCGCAATGGGCGGCTGCAGGGACTGTCGGTTTCAGTGTCCTGCGCCGTGGACCGGATGCGTTCCGGCAGAAGTTGAAGGATATCCAGCAGGCGCATCCGATCGACAACACCCTCTACCGGACCCGCTATCGCGTTTTCTTCGAGTGGCTGCGCCACCGTGACGACGACCCGCAGTTCGATGTGATCCGTGATCTGGTGCGAGAGTTCATCTTCCGCAACTTCCCAATCTCCGAAGGCTCCATCGTTCTGGGCCAGCCTTGCCCGGAACAATACGTTCATTCGCTTTCGACGGCGCGCTCGCGCTATGGGATGTCTGGCTGGAAGCTGGCGCGTCGCTTGGCCTCAATGGGGCTCGCTGAAAGGAAGGTATCCGGGAAAGGCTTTATTCTGAAAGACTATGTACCCACCGAGATAATCAACGACATCACAACCGATTTCGGCGCCCTTTTGAACGCAACCGATGCCGGTAAGTATCTCGGCATTGAGCGCTTCATGATGGCTAAGCTGACGCAACCGGGATTAGTTGAGAAGTACTTCGATGAGAAGAACGCATCACCGATGTATCACCCGCGCGATCTCGATGGTTTTATCGGAAAGCTGAAGGCACGAGTCGAGCGCTCCGAGGCGGAGAACCTACTCGATATTGCAACGGCATCGCATCGTGTCCGGATCCCGACGGAGCGCGTGGTCGAAATCATTCTGAGAAACCGCCTTCCGCTGCATGCAGTCGACCCGGTCACCGCGCGTTTCCCGGATTTCCGCGTGTCGCTCGACGTACTGCGTGAGGTCATCGCTACCGATCACCATGGAACCGTTCGACCGACCCGGGCTGCGAAGATCCTCGGCATCAATATCCGGACGATCCGCAGTCTGATGAACACGGGCGTTCTGAAGTCTTGTGACATAGAAGAGCTGAAGAGTGGGCGCATGCGGCGGTACGTCTGCGCCAAGTCGATAGAGCATTTTTCGAAAACTTATGTTTCGGTGGTCGAATTGGCTGGAGCAAGTGGACGATTGCCTAGCGTTGAGGCAGTGATTCAGCTCGACCGTGGTAAACAGCCACTATCATTGGATCCTCGCGCCAACATGATTTTCAGGCGAAGCGACGTTCTCTGAACCATCATTCACAGGAAGCCGGCCACTGCGCCGGCTTTTTCATGTGCGGTCAGAGGCAAACCTATCTGACGAAAAAGGCAGGTTCAGCTCTGCATCGAGATTTCGGGGCTTTGAATTCAAAAGGAAATTTTGGCGCGCAGAGGCAGAACTTTGTGACGCTTCCCACCCTGTGAAAAGCACCAGATAGTTATGCCTTTTTCGTCAGAGAATTTGCCTTTGCCGCGCAGACGGGTGCTGTTTTTCCTACGAAAATCCATGCTGCCTTGATCGCCGCTCCTGGCGTGTCGATCGCTTCGCAGCGCTTTCCCCTGTCAAACCCGAGGATGGCCCATGAGCGACCATTTCTTCGTCGTGACAGGCGGTCTCGGTGCGGGCAAGACCAGCCTGATCACCGAACTCGCCTGCCGCGGCTTCCACACTGTGCCCGAATCCGGCCGCACGATCATCCGAGAGGAGATGCAGAACGACGGAGACGCCCTCCCCTGGGCGGATCGCACGGCCTATGCCGAACGGCTGCTGGAGCGGGACCTGCGCACCTACAGCGCCGCACGGGCGCTCTCAGGCCCCATAATCTTCGACCGCGGCATTCCCGACACTCTTGGCTACCTTAAGCTCTGCGGCCTCCCCGTGCCGCCCCACGTCGCCGCAGCAGCCAAGGCAGCCCGCTACAACCGTCGCGTCTTCCTGGCGCCGTGCTGGGATGAAATCTTCACGCAGGACACCGAACGCAAGCAGACTCAGGCCGAAGCCGAAGCGACCTGTGCCGTCATGCGCGAGGCCTACACCGCCCTCGGATGCAAAATCACGGAGCTGTCGCGCGCCGACTTTGTCTGTAAGCAACTGGCAAATTGACCGTCATCTCTAGATGCCGTGGCGAAACTGCTGAAGCAGACAAACCGCATGGTCCCTCCGGCCTCCCGCTGCCCGACACTCACGGCCCTAAGCAGCCGTTGTGTATAACTCTGTGGCGATGCAATGCGGCTGGTCGAAGCGGACATTCGCTGCACAATCAAATTTACAAGATTAGCCAAAGGCTCCCTTGGCTCAGGCCACCATTGGTTCCAAAACTCTGACAACGGACACCCTGTGGCCATCAATACTGTCTTGAGCCAAGCGGAAACGCTGCTCAAGTGACCTTGATCCTCAAAGTCGCTTTGTCCCGACCCATCTGAATATTTCCGGCGCGTTTACTTTAGGTTGGAGGCACCTAGACCAATCAGATATGGAAAGGACATTGAAATGGGCAAAGGACAAGGAAACGGCGGAGGCTGGCCGTCCACAACTGGCAACCCGAGTGGCGGCGGGCGTTCTAACGGGGGAGGTAAGGGGAAGTAGACGAACACTGCGCCCCTCACGCAAACCTGTGGGGGGCGTTTTATGCGCGCGCTCGACGCACCAAATGAGACCAAAACGCCAACCCATCATCAAAGGCCCTATCCACATCCGCCGAAGGATACCTATCACGCAGCTCTGACAAACCTACCTCCTTGGAAAACTGCAGGAATCCCAGAACTAATCCAACGCACGTTGCGAACTCCGCCACTTCTTCCGCGCGATTGAGATGCTCTTCCTCTACATCAAATTTCGCGGCAAATGCGGCTTGCAAGAGAGCGCAATGCCGATCCAATACGCGCGCGGTGAGCCTTTTTTTACTGCGATCCAAGGCACTTAACTCGTTCGCAACTGTTTGCATCGGCCCACCATCTGGGGCTCCACTGACCAGAAACGTCGCAACGTTTTGATAAACGGGTTTTGGCCGTCTTTTAGGTGCCGTTTTTGGTTGCGGAGTGAAGACTTGTAGCCAAGACACCCATGCGCTTCCAAGCTGGTCAGCTCGTGCGGGGACAAGGTTTTCAATGTCGATTCTTGACCAAATACCGACGCTTGAAATGAGAGCCACCACCCACAGAAAGAGTACGACATCACTGGTGACCAAACGCTCAACACGCTCAATTTCCGTTTCGTTGGGCACGGGAATGAGAGGTTTACCAGCTGCCACCCACGGATAATACAAGAAATCCTTCCTTGTAGCCTTTCCGCTTCGTGAACTCACTGCGAGCTTCTCCGCCCGCTCAATCGTTTCCAAGATGAAATCGCGCTTCTTCGAATTAGGTTGTAGCACAGGCGGCGAAAGCAAAATCGAGACATCGTTGGTAATGGAAGAATCCGACAATGACGACATTTGAAGCGCCTTTATTTCCTTGTAGCCTTCAGGATCTGAAGACTTGTTTTCGTGATGCCGTTGGATTTCACGGCTAAGACGTGTTTCTGTCTGCATTCCTTTCAAACCATCCGCGCTAAGCGTTCGTGCAAGGGCTCGGTAAAGCCTGACGCTTTCCTTATTCGTGTCATCCCGACTACCGAGAAAATCTGCAGGCCCGATGCTGCCCAACTCGTTGGTGGTCCCGTTGCAGGTGCCAAACTTAAGAAAGAGGCGTTTGTAAAATGGAAAAATGAACATTCGGCTCTCTGCGGAATAGACGTTTACAACAGATCCAAACGCTTACTAGCATTCTTGCGCAAAAGAAACCATCAGCATCGATTGCACCACCGAACCGTATTTCGAATTGTTTCCCGTTCGAGACCGGCCCTAAGCAGACCTTGAGCGTTGGGGTAGGATGCTGCGTTTGTCGCGCCCGTTGCTACTATTCGCTGCACCGGCACGTTTTCTGGTCCGCCCGTGGTCTAACGCTCAATCGCGTCCGCGCGTCAACTAAGTAAGAGCCCTACAATTTAAGGTCATCAGCCTTTCACTACAGGCACATCCAAATAGCGCTGAAGTGCTCGGATATCTGCGAGATCTGGCATCTTGTGCAACATTCGGTGGCAATTGGCGCACAAGACCGCCAGATCAGATACAATTAAGTGACGCACCTCGAAATTCTCTGCGTATGGCACTTTATGGTGAACTTCAAAAACCGCTGATCGGACGCTATCTTGATGCGATATCTGGCAACACTCGCACTTGGCACCGTATTGATCGAGGGCGAGCTTTCGAGCCTTTGAGCTCCGCTCGACCGCCGTAGTCCACTTGCGGCGCTTCTTCTCGCTTTCGATTACATCTTCGAAATCTTGAAGCCATCTTTCGAACCAAGACACCCAGTTGCTACTCTCATCGCCGTATAACACGGGAAATTGACCTTTAGGTCTGGGTTGTATCTCATCAACCCTTTTCTCAAAGGGAACCAAAAATGCGTCTTTCGGATTGACCCTGACCCTGCAATAGATGTCCGAGTTTCCGGCTTTGAGTTTATCTGGATGCCTAATTGGTGTGGAGAAAACAGTCGCGTTTCTATAGTAACCGCACACAAATCCGCTGCTGATAAAAATTACAGTCACATTTGAGATTTCTTCATCGCCCTTAGAGCCCCCCAATCGACTCAGGTCACCGCCACCCTCCTTGGGAAGGTAGCCGTAGATGAATCCATCAGAAGCAACTGAAAAATTATGCATTTCATGCGGGACTTCACCGCTTTTCCCATAACCCATGACCGGTTCAGCGGACAGGGCTTCCCCGTCAAACCGGCCGAAGCTCTCAACGCGGGCTAACAGATAACTCATCTTAACCCCTGTTTCTTCCCCTTGAGAATATGTGAAGCAACTCCACGTAGCTTTATTTCAAGCCTTTTGGTTCGGCCCACTCATGCCGTTCGTCAATGAGGAAATTTCCGAAGCGGCTTAGAAATTGGACTTTGCTAATGTTTGCTTTTGCGATGTGACTGGGTCGATACAAACGATCTCCCATTTTTCAAACGCGTATCCAGTGGCCGGTTTCGCCGAAGAGCCAAAAATACCATGCCCCTTCAGTTCGCAATGTAAATACTCTCCATGGGCACCAACATCTCTTCCGACAATCAAGGTGTCTGTCTCTCTATGAAGCAGAACGCCGGCATGTTCGACGAACTTGCTACCCGGTTGAGGATCACCAATAATCTCAATGATCCAGTCTGTTCCGTAAGACAGCACCTCATCGTGCGGAGGTCGTGCCGTAACCATGTATTGATACCCATCCTGATTAGTTTCCAGAATGAGAAGGTTTAGTTTGCCTTCGCCGTCGTCAACGCATAACCCCGCATAGGTCTTGCTTTGGTTGACCACTTTTATGAACTCACCGGCGATGCACTTAGAGAAGTCCTGAACCTTGGTTTGTGGAAATATATTCATAAGTGTCTGCCTTAACGAAATGATTGGGTGATTGAGTTAGAGCTTAGATGCACAACAGATGCACGTAAACCGGGAATCACAGCATTGAAACGAGGAACCGTGGCTGCCTTGAACGTCCGCTTGCTATGCGCAGGCCATTTGAGCCTGCAAGTGCAGCGAACGACGGCTTTCCGCCCTCTTCGACCTCCGTGGCCAGCGCAGTGAGCGACAGCGCTCCGCCCGTTTCTGCTAGACTTCTCGCAGTCGCGGCATGGATCGAGCTGTCCCGGTAATCGGCTTACTCGCGTCCGCAAGGGGATCCTTTACCGGACGGTTTTGAACTCGCATCTGGCCTCCGCTGCTGCTGGGGAAACATCGTCTCGATAGATTGGTACGATTTGTTTATCGCTGAGCGGACCTCTTGCGTTACATTTCTCCTATGACAGACTTTCGCATCGGCTATGCCCGCTGTTCTACCGACGCTCAGGATCTCGCCGCGCAGCGTGCGGAGCTAGAATCCCTCGGCGTTGCCCCCGATCGCATTTACACCGACCACGGACTCACCGGGCGCAACCGCGACCGGCCTGGACTAGCTCAGGCGTTGGCTGCCGTGCGCGCAGGCGACACGCTGGTTGTTCCCAAGCTCGACCGGCTGGCCCGCTCAGTGCCGGACGCGCGCGACATCGCCGACGGGCTAGCTGAGCGCGGGGTACGCCTCGCACTAGGAAGCACGATCTACGACCCGACTGATCCGATGGGACGGATGTTCTTCAATGTGCTGGCGACCTTCGCTGAGTTCGAAGCCGACCTAATCCGGCTTCGAACTCGCGAGGGCATGGCGGTGGCCCGCGCCAAAGGGAAGCTGAGGGGCAAGAAACCAAAGCTTTCCGACCGGCAGGCGGCGGAGCTGACACGAATGCACGCAACTGGGGAGTATTCGGTGTCGGACTTGGCCGAGCTCTTCTCTGTCTCGCGACCAACCGTCTATCGCACGCTGGCGCGGCAGGGGCCGAAACGTTGATGGCCGACGACCCCTGCCAACCCTTTACAGCCGACCCTTCCAGCGACAGCACGGAGTCTACCGTGGGCAGGATGGGCGGAGAGCGGTCATTCGCCGCGCAAGTAGCGAATGTCAGCAAAGCGTAGGACCTGAGCACGGCCTCAAACCGCCCAGTGATTGCGCGTCGTCGGCCAAATTTCTTGCTTTGCCCTCAAGTGAGCTAAGCCCCCACCTGCTTGAAGATTCTATAGAAACTCCTCAATTAGACTGAATTCCAATTGGGTTGCCTCAGTAGACCCCTCAAGGTATGTGGATATCTCATCAAAGATTTTACCCGTATCAGCAAGCTGCTCATCTGTAAATATAAGCGTTGTAATTCTATACTTCCGGAAGTAGTCACGCAACTTTCCAGCTTCTTTCTCGAAGTTCCTCAATGCTTCTGCATTAATTTCCTTTTGGGATTTTTTGGCAGTGCTCGCAATGTGCCCATGTGTGGACCATGGCGATAGCTCGAAGCCTACCTTCTCGAGAGTTACAGGGTCAATCACACAAAAGTCGAGCCTATACTTGTGTTTTTTCTCTTTGCCTCGATAGCGGAGCTCAGGGATCAATAGAGGCACGTCTTCCGGCTTTTCTTGCGACTTTACATAGCTACAATAAAGTGCTGCGATTTCTCTCTCGTATTTTGATCCAGAAGGCCGCACCAGCACTTTGGTGAAGAAGCTAAGGTAGTCGTCTATGCTCGCGAAAGTAATTGGATCTGGGTCGCCTTGGACTACCAAACCGGTAGTAAGCAAGTGACCTATAGTCCAGTATAACTTTGGAAAGTGCCTGATTTCACTCTTGTCGTTCTCCCACTCTCCGGTCGCATTGAACCTTGGAGTTATGAGAATTCCATAATCACTATTGTTTTGCCCAATCCAAATCTCCGAGTCCGCTACGGAAGGACGATTTCGGACCAGCTCATCGTAATGGCGGAGGAACGACCTCTGGAGAAAAAGAAGAAAGTACTGCTTCGTCGCTTTGGTTTTCGTTAGAGTATCAAAATTAGATTTCAAAGTTGTCGCACTGAAGGGTGTGCCCCCGGCGGTCCAGCCATCACGTTCTCGAGCTTTTTTGAAACCGCTCAAATATTCTGAAATATATTCATCAGCTGACTTTATGACCTTTTCCTTAAGGTCGATGAAGGTCGCGGCCTTCCCGCCAATTAATGCATTGAATGACAATTGATTGTCATATCCGCTATCTATAGAAACCTGGGGCCATAGTTTAGCCAGCTCGGAAGTTATTTCCTTGCCCCTTCTATTGCGCGCAGTTTTGTTCGGATCTCTTTTGGCCAAATCTATATGCCCCCTTGCGATGATTATATGCAACCTGCCGAGTTCCGCTCATTCGCACAAGTCGAAACTCGCTCAAGCGGTTCCATGTGGAGGTAGAGCGGCGTCGCCATGGGTTATAGAAGCAGCTGTGCATCTGGGAGCGGACATATGTCGCGCGCAGCCTCAGTGACGGCTTTGGGCCGAAAGGGTTATTTTTCGGTTGTTGGATAGGCATCTACATCCTCGCGCCAGTAAATCCGACTCAGATCATGGGGCATCGCCAACATGGCTAACTTGGCATTTCTAAGCTTCATGGAAAGTGCACCTTGTGGTCGCTGCACGAGCTCTGCAAGCTGGCCTAATGAAATGAAGCTCTCTTGGAAGTGCGCCAAACTGTCAATTGTGACAACAGTCGCCCCTCGACGATATTGCTCGGAGGTCTCCACGCCGCGCAACATTCCATGTCGGATCAAATACGCTACTGTTTTGACCGTCACCCTTAACTGTCCGGCGGCGTCACCGATGGAGAGGCAGCCTTCCCGTGAGGGATCGGTGTCGCCCACAGCAAATGTTCTGGGTTTTCTACCTTCAGATGAACGCTTTGCGTTTCGAAAGTACTTCTTCTCGCGTTCGTAGGCGTCGAGCATTTGCTGGGTTGCAAAATTCATCGGTGCGATACCGCCACCAGCGTCACGCTTTGCGAGACCTCGGTAAATCAGATCCTCCGCATTGCGCTTGGCGAATCCCTTCAGCGAAACCGACTTCTGTGGGTTCGACGAAGCAACTCCCTCAGAAGATACGCCAAACACCAGCACCCCTTTTCTGACGGAAAAATTGTCGAAGACGTGCCGCCGTACAACGTCACGAAGGGGCTCGAACTCATCGCCGAGACTCCGGCTCTTCAGCCACGCCATCCAAGGACCAAAGAGTCGACCGAAGAACCTGCCGTCCGCGCCGTCCTCATGAGCCATGGCGGCAAGACAGTCGGTAAGAGCTACAGGACCATCTTTCAGTATGTCGTAGCCCAAGGCACCAAAGGTCATCCAGCCTGACTCACTGTGCCCCGCCAGCACAGCGTCTGGCCCCTTCGCGATACGCAGGCCCAGCACCTCGCATGCGCGAGACGCCACGTTGAGTTCGAGGCGGTCGATCCATCGGTCGCCTCGCCCGCTCAGGATGCGGTTCGTAATATACGCCTCGAAAGGGCTGGGGTTTGTCTGGATCACCGGTTGATCCAAAATCCAAACGTGGTGTTTTCGCAGCTGCGCCGCGAAGTCTCGGGCATCCTTGTAAAATTTTTCGGCCGGAAGGCATACGAGCATGCACCCATGTTCCGGGCAGCTCCTGATCGACGAGAATTTCCACTGGAGGCGACGCGCCACGCGCCACGAATCCGCTGTTGACGGCATCTCGGAGCGTATGCACTCTGGACAGACACGGATGCGCGTGCGCTGAAAGCTCTGAAGGGAGGCAAATTCTTCTCTCAGGCGAAAATGGCCCTTACCGAGGTGGCGGATAGACACTCGCTCCAATGCGCCCACGTCACATCCTGAAAGCTGCGCCAATTGCTCTATGGCCACCTTCTCACCACGAAAAAGTGGATCAATCGGAAAGGCAATATCGCCGCAAAACCTCTGCATTGAAATTGCGCCGTTCTTGGCTGCAAGTCGCGACAGCAAGGAGGATGCCGGTTCGCTCGCGGCATGCGACACCGTCAGCGGCAACTGCGGAAAGTTCGTTCCGGGAGTGGCGGGTAGGCTTTTGACCAAGCGAGGCTTCCGAGATCAGACAAAGGCTGGATTGGCAGGATCTTAAGGTCGTCAGCTCAACTGAGCAATGTCGCTATGATTCCAGGGCACCTCGAAAAATTACCCTGGCCGGTGCCGCTGGGGTTGAATGCAGAAGGCATGAGGCTGCTGGGGTGTGACGATGGCGCAGACGCGCAAGAGAACTGGTAAGAATGGCAGGTAGAGTGGAAATCGTGGTGCTGCCGGGGCGTGACAAATACGGGAGAGGGTTTGTGCGCATGTTCATCCGAAGTGACGACATTGCAAACTTTCTCGTATCTGAGGGTTTGGGTAGAAGCTACCAGGGCGGCAGATCGAAGGCCACTGAATAGAGCCTGCTAGCATCAAGGGATTTTGCTATCATTCTTGTAACTTGATAGCAATTGGAGGAAGTGATGGGAAACATGTCTATCCGCAATATTCCAGATGAAGCCCACGAGGCTTTGAAGGCCCGCGCGAAGAGCAACGGCAGGAGCGCTGAGGCCGAGGTGCGGGCGATGATCATCGAGACAGCCCGACAGTCAAATTCAGGGGGCTTTGGTAGCCCTCACAAAGCGCTTCAAGGGTGTGGAAGGCGACGAGCTGAATATTGAACGTGACCGAACCTCAGCACAGCCCGCGAGCTTCGAATGATCATTCTCGATACGAATGTCATCTACGAGCTTCAGAAACCGTCGCCCAATCCTAAGCTGGTGGACTGGTTGAACGATCAAGAACCCGAAAATCTGTATCTGACTTCTGTGACGGTCGCAGAGTTGATGTTCGGGATGTTCTCTTTGCCTGAAGGAAAGCGCGCGACAAGTCTACAGAATGCGGTGGTCGCGCATTTGCGAGAGGACCATTCTCCGGAAACTGATCTAGTTTGCGATCATTCCCCGGCTCCATTTGCTCTACTGCTCGGGCATATAGCTTCTTGAATGTCTGCCTATTGATGCCCATCAACCTTGCGGCACCGGCAAAGCTGCCAGCGGCATCATATGCTGTCCTCACTTGTTCAGCTGAGAACTCCAAACGTGACCGCCCCGGCGCGTTCGGAAAGCCCAGTTCCTCCCGCTTGCGAGCTATCCATTTCGCATCAACGCGATGTAGTTTCGCTAAGGCCGTATCTCGATACCCCTCCCGAAACTGCTCTTCGAGCAGCGTGTCGAAATCATAGCCGAAGCGCTCCAACGTCTCGATCAAATTGGATCGACTGCCGGCGAAGCGCTTCCGAACCTCAGCCAGCGACCGGCTGTGCGTCATCAAGTCAACTAATTCAGAGTGATGGACACCATGACCTTCGCCATCCGTAAAGGCGACAACGAAGTCACCAAAAACCCTCAGATGATGTTTTGCTTCGGCCATATACTCCTCCTCTGTCCAAAAACTCCGGTAAAATCCTAGCGACATAGATCGTGGAATTTCGCCGTACTTTTTAACCACCTGATTTTAAATACTTATCCTTGACTGATTCATTGATAGCTGATTCCCTCCTGATCACGAAGCCCCAGCAATCATGGTTACAGCGTCGATGTCACACACAGTGAACCCAGCTCATGAACGCCTGAAAATGGAGCTACGGCTACGTGGCAAATCCATAGCCTCAGTCGCCCGTGAACTCGAAGTTTTGCGTTCGACGGTCACGCTAGTCAGCCAAGGACTGCGCAGGTCTTTGAAAATCGAAAAAGCCCTTGCCGATGCTGTCGAAACGACCCCGGCCGAGCTCTTTCCCGATCGGTACCCAGCAGAGGAGGACAGCACGGCGAACACAACCTGACATCGGGAAATAAAAAGACCCTCCTGCGCTAACAGGAAGGCCTTTTGAATAAGTGTCGTTTCGATCCGACCCCTTATTCATCCCCTGAGTCTCACGAAAAGTCAACCTGCCGAGGCGTCTCTCGGCAGGGCAGTCAAACTCATCTCAAACATAGGGGGATGTCGCCCCGCGCCTGCTCCGATCCACATGGGTCGGCGCCCAGGTGAGGTGCGCTCCAATCATCATGTACAACACCTTGTTCCACCGCGGGCCGGAGCCGAGCCACGCGACCCGGGTGCCTGCGCGCCGTTCAAAAGGGAGCCTTCGTGGCTCGATGGTCGCATCGTTGCCCGGCTTCGAGCGCCCGCGCATCATTCACTTCGAGAGTGCGCTCGAATACGCCTTCCTCTGCCTGATGTTGGTACGCCCCGACGTGCACAACATCCGCGAACAACCCCCGGCGATATCCTATGTCGGCACTGACGGTTGCCCCGCGCGGCATGTCTTCGATTTCTTGATCACGAAAACGGACGGGGAGCGCATTGCTGTGGCCGTCAAACCTATGCAGCGTGTGCTGAAGCTGAACTTTGCATCCGAGCTCGAAGCTGTTGCAGCCGCAGTTTCCAAATCCTTTGCAGACCGCGTGCTGCTGGTCACGGATCTGCATATCGACCGGACCGCCGCTGCTGAAGCGGCCCGGATACTCGCCTGGTCGCGCCCCTCTTTGACGGAGGTGGCGGCATGACCCTGCGTTTTCGCTTCTCGAACTCCGACATGATCACCACGGCAGGCGTCGCCATGCGCCCGCTAGAAATCGACGACAAAGGCGGCACCTTCGAGCGCGTCGGCCAGCCGGGAATTACTGAGGCGTTTTCCCACCAAGAGCTCGCCGAGATGATGCGTCGGCCGGACACGACCTACTTTGCCGGGTATTTTGATCGAGCCACCCAAGAGGCCCATCGCGATAAACCTGTGCAGGTCATCAGCGAACTGTCGGAAAAGACCGCACGGCTGGTGATCTGGCGGAAGGCCGTCTGTGACGCCTTCCTGGCTCTCGAAGCTGCGGGCCTCGTCAAACGCACGCAGCGGGCCTATGAGCAGGCCAAAGCGCAGCTCGCATCAGTGACGGCCAGGCTCGTTGGTGAAGGCGCAGCGGCCTTTGCCAAGATACGACCGGGTAAGGAAATAAAAATCCGCAAGCTGCCGGGAAGCCGGACAGTCTTGCAGTGGGTCCGCTCCTATCAGGCTGCAGGCTACTCTGCACTTTCGCTCATTCCGGCCACTCACCTATCCGGCAATCGGAGCCGGCGCTGGTGTCCAAAGGCGGAAGCCTTGATGAACCAAGTCATCGAGATTTACGCCGACACGCAGCGACCACCCAAAGTCCAGTCTATTCAGGAGACTCGGGCGCTGTTCATAGAAGAGAACGCGCGCAGAACCAGCGCGGGAGCAACTCTGCTCACGATCCCCTCTGCCTCCAGCGTTAAACGCCGATTGGACTCGGCCGACCCATTCTACGTCTGCGCAAAACGATATGGTGCGACTGCGGCCGCCAGGAAATTCGCCATGAGCAGCAACGGTCCCGATGTCGTGCGACCCATGGAGCGGGTCGAGATGGATGAAAACAAGCTCGACGTCATGTCGTTGCTAACGCTGACAGGCATCTGGGATCCGGCAAGCGAGTTGAGGTCGAAGCGGCTTTGCAGCCGCAGAAGCACTCCACCAAAGCGGCGTTCCCAGAAATAGTATGGGCGCCCAGTGGGCGCCCTATATATTGATCGAAGCATGTCTTCGCGGGATCCTTGCCCCAATTTCGAGACAACTTTGCCCCGATTTACAACCCTAATGTGTCCACGGACCACGGCGATTGGTGGCGAAGTTTTCGCCGTAGCCGCCAGCGCGCAGATTGGGTTTGCGCGTTTTGGGGTCTTGTACATCGACCTCAATGCCGTGATCCTCGGCATATTCCAGCGCTTCCTCCTTGCTATCGAACTTCAGGCGCACTTGGCTTTGGGTGTCGGAGGATGAGGTCCAGCCCATCAAAGGGTCCACTTCACGCGCGCTGGCAGGAGCATATTCCAGCACCCATTTCCGCGTCTTGGCCATACCAGAGGTCATGGCGTTTCGAGCTGGCCGGTAGATCCGCGCGCGCATGGCTGTCTCCTCAAGAAGATTCCTTTGCATCTATATGCGATGGATGTGGCGGCGCGGCAAGATTGCAAATGCCGCGTATTGAACAGACGTTGTGCGCAAGCCACCTTTGGGCCCGAGCACAAGGGATGTTTGACTCGCCCCTTGAAGTGGAACAAAAACGGACCAAACTCTGTCTGCGTGCCCGACAAGGAGTCGCCGATGCCTTACGCTCATTCCGATAAGACCCTGCCGATGATGGCTGACCGCGCACCAGAGCGGCGCGAGAAGCTGGAAGGGGGGAAAAACTTCGTTATGCAGACGGCCTTTTCCCCGGCTGGTGATCAGCCCACGGCCATTGCAGAACTGAGCCAGGGCGTTTTTGACGGTGAGCGCGATCAGGTGCTGCTTGGGGCGACCGGGACCGGTAAGACCTTCACCATGGCTAAGGTGATTGAGGAAACGCAGCGTCCGGCGATCATTCTTGCGCCCAATAAAACGCTGGCGGCGCAGCTATATGGCGAGTTCAAAGGCTTCTTCCCGGACAACGCGGTCGAATACTTCGTCTCGTTTTATGACTATTATCAGCCAGAGGCCTATGTGCCGCGTTCTGATACCTATATCGAGAAAGAAAGCCAGATTAACGAGCAGATCGACCGGATGCGCCACTCGGCCACGCGGGCGCTGTTGGAGCGTGATGACGTCATTATCATTGCATCGGTATCCTGCATCTATGGGATCGGCTCGGTCGAGACGTATTCGGCGATGACGCAGGATCTGAACGTGGGGCAGGATTATGATCAGCGCCAGATCATGGCTGATCTGGTGGCCCAGCAATACAAACGCAACGATCAGGCGTTTCAGCGCGGCTCTTTTCGGGTGCGTGGCGACACGCTGGAGATCTTTCCGGCACACCTTGAGGACCGGGCGTGGAAACTGTCGTTTTTTGGTGAAGAACTGGAAGCGATCACCGAGTTCGACCCGCTTACAGGCGAGCGTACTGGCAGCTTTGAGAAAATCCGCGTCTACGCGAATTCGCACTATGTGACGCCAAAGCCGACACTCAATCAGGCGGTAATCTCGATCAAGAGTGAGTTGCGCCAGCGGCTTGATAGTCTGGTAAGCGAAGGCAAGCTCTTGGAGGCGCAGCGGCTGGAGCAGCGCACCAATTTTGATATCGAAATGCTGGAAGCCACGGGCCACTGCAATGGGATCGAGAACTATTCGCGTTACCTGACTGGTCGCGCGCCGGGGGAACCACCGCCGACCTTGTTTGAGTTCATTCCCGACAACGCCATTGTCTTTGCCGACGAGAGCCACGTCTCGGTGCCCCAGATTGGCGGCATGTATAAAGGTGACCATCGGCGCAAGATGACGCTGGCCGAACATGGCTTCCGCCTGCCGTCCTGCATGGACAACCGCCCGCTGAAATTCGAGGAATGGGACGCGATGCGCCCACAGTCGGTCTTTGTTTCCGCAACGCCAGCGGCATGGGAGATGGAGCAGGCAGGCGGCGTGTTCGCAGAGCAGGTTATCCGCCCCACTGGGTTGCTTGATCCGGAGGTGGAAATCCGCCCTGTCGGCATGCAGGTGGATGATCTGCTGGATGAGATCCGCGCGGTCACCGCACGCGGATTTCGGACGCTGGCCACGGTATTGACCAAACGCATGGCGGAGGATCTGACCGAATACCTGCACGAGCAGGGCATCAAGGTGCGCTATATGCACTCTGATATCGACACGCTCGAGCGGATCGAAATCCTGCGTGATTTGCGGCTTGGGGCGTTTGACGTTCTGGTCGGGATCAACCTTTTGCGTGAGGGGCTGGATATTCCGGAGTGCGGTTTGGTGGCCATTCTCGATGCGGACAAGGAAGGTTTCTTGCGCTCTGAAACTTCGCTCATCCAGACCATTGGTCGGGCGGCGCGAAATGCGGATGGCAAGGTCATCATGTATGCCGACCGTATCACCGGTTCGATGGAGCGTGCGATTGCTGAGACCGACCGCCGCCGCGAAAAGCAGATTGCCTATAATGAGGAACATGGCATCACGCCAGAGACGGTGAAAAAGAACGTCGATGACGTGCTGGCAGGGCTATATCAGGGGGACACCGATATGTCCCGCGTCACAGCCACGATCGACAAGCCACTGCATGGTGCCAATTTTGAGGCCCATCTGGACGGGTTGCGTGAGCAGATGCGGAAGGCAGCCGAGAACCTTGAGTTCGAAGAAGCTGCCCGTTTGCGGGATGAGGTCAAACGGCTGGAAGCCGTCGACCTGGCAATCTCGGACGACCCGCTGGCGCGACAATCCGCAGTGGAGGCGGCCGCAGAGGACGCAACACGTCGGCGTGGCAGGTCGACTGCGGGCAAAGCAGGTCAACGTGGCGGCAATGTGAAACGGCGGGGGGGGTAGCCCCCGCCTGAAACGGTGCGCTTAGCTGGGCACTTGTCCGGTGATCATATCGCGCACCCGGATCGCATAGCGATCAGTCATGCCAGAGACAAAATCCGTGAGCGCATGCGCGGCGGTGTATTCATCCGTGACGCCGCGCAAATCCAGATCCACCGCGCGCACCAGCTGTGTCCAGTAGCCGTGTTCCTTGAGCAATGTCTCGGTGTCCCAGTTGCAGGCTCTTAGCGCGACGAACAGCGCGTGGAACTCATCCAGAATGGTGAAGAGCACCTTGCGGCCAACCACCTCAAGCTCTGTCTTGCGCTGTGCGGTAAAGATGCGGGCGTTGGAGATTTGTTTCAGTCGGTTGAATGCCTCGGCCTTGCTGGAGACCTCCATCAGGCCACCGTTGAACGTCCCCGCCATGATTGCATCGTAGTGTTCAAGAAAGGCTTCAACCGCGCTGTCAATGGCTGCCCCGATTGCCATGGCACGCAGCATGCCAGTGCGTTCGCGCAGGGTCATCTCTGGCTCCGGGGGGCGGTTCGGTTTTCCCGTGATCTCTTCGAGAATGTCGGAGGCGTCATCGCCGCCCAGATCTCCCACGGTGGCCGCGTCCTCAAGGTCCAGAATGCGATAGCAAATATCATCTGCAGCCTCGACCAAGAAGGCCAGCGGGTGACGGCGCCACCAACGATGACCAGAGCTGGTGCGCTCTTCGGGCAGGCCAAGTGCGGTTGCGGCCTCAGCAAAAAGCGTCTCATCGCTTGCGAAACAGCCAAATTTCTTCAGGCCTACATAGGACTCATCTGCATTTGCGGCGGCGCTTGCAGTACAGGGGTATTTGGCGAAGGCCCCGAGGGTTGCATAAGAGAGCCGCATACCGCCCTCTCGCCGCGCCATCTCCAGCCGGGAGACAATGCGAAAACCCTGTGCGTTCCCCTCAAAAGCCTCAAACTCAGCGCGATGTTCAGGCGCGATGCCTGCGGCAATGCCGGTGTTGGCTGCAAACTGCTGTGCAAACCATGCGCCGATGCTGGCCTCGCCGGAATGGCCAAAGGGTGGGTTGCCTATGTCATGCACGAGGCAAGCGGCTTGTACCGTGCCAGCCATTACATGTTGCAGCCCGTCCTTCAGCCGCCCGTCTGCGACCAGCGCTTCGCCCACCTGAATGCCAAGGGAACGCCCCACCGAGGAGGTCTCCATCGAGTGGATCATCCGGTGATGGACGTGGTCGTGATCATAAAGCGGGTGCACTTGCGTTTTCTGTGCCAGACGCCGGAAGGGTTCGGAAAACAGGATGCGGTCGTAATCCTGCAGATATGCCGGACGATTGGGTTTGTCGGCATAGTCCGGGCGGCACAGGCGTCTCGGGTCCAGAAGTTGCGTCCATTCCATCTGTGTTCTCTCCTGCGCCGTAGGTTTGACCCTAAAGAGCCGCTTGGACGGCAAATTGCAACCGCTCCTGAGCGTTCAGAAATTGTCCGATACGCGAAAGCCCTCGGGGATGCGGTCGCGTCCGTCCAGCAGCAGCCCCGCCATCACTTCGGCGACCTTGGGGGCCATGCCAAAGCCGATCTTGAAGCCGCCGTTGGCGATGAAATGACCGGGGCGGTCGGGGTATTCCCCCAGCATCGGCGCGCGGGTGCGGGCGCGGGGGCGTACACCAGCCCAACGCTCCAGAACCTCTGCACCGGCAAGCTGTGGCATTGCGGCGTTGGCACGTGCAATCACCTGATCAAGCTGCGCATCAGGTTCGTCCGGGCGGATGAATTCACGCTCGCTGGTGGAGCCGATGGCCAAGGTGCCATCCGCATGTGGGATGATGTGCAGCCCATCTGCATAAAGCTGCGGCACCGCACCGGCATCGTAGGCCAGCAATGCGGCCTGTCCCTTGACGCCCGTGCCAACCAGACGCGGCGACAGGGCGTTCAGATCCAACAACCCCTGAAAACCGGTGGCATGAACCACTTGCCCTTCGTCACGCCCGTCACCAGCGACCTCGACACCGCCAGCGCGCAGGGCGGCGACCAACGCAGCACAGGCCCGGCGCGGATGCATGCGCGCCGAGAGCGTGTCGTGGATCACCATTCCGGTTGGGCTGGGCGGGCACCAGACGCCGAAATCGGAGGCCGGGCGCACGTCCCAGATCGCATGATCCTGCCATAGCTCGGCTGCGGTCTCGCGGCGCGATCGGGCCAGTTGCAGCGTGCGCTCATCCGCGATGGGTTGCAGGCGGCCAAGGCGTCCATAGCCCGGCGAAACACCCCCGGTATCTTCAACCTCGACCCAGAACCCTTCGGCCATCAAAAGGCTCTCAAGCTGAAACGCTTTCTTTGGGTTCCAGTTTTCCGGCACATGCGGGGCGAGCGCGCCGACCAGCCCGCCGCTTGATCCAGCGCCCGGCCCGGCGGGGTCAATCACCTGCACCTTGGCCCCGCGTTTGTGGCAGGCCCATGCGATCGACAGCCCAAAGATGCCAGCGCCGCGCACGGTGATTTCAGCAGTTGCCATTTCCATGACCTTTCGTCAGGTTCGCCCTCGTGTCACGTCTCACCTAAAGGAATTCGCGATGGCAGACCAGCAGGCACGGCTGAGCTGGCGAGAGGGCGATTTGCCCGTCTCGGATCAGTTCGACGACCCTTATTTTTCGCTACAAAACGGCCTTTTGGAGACCGAGCATGTCTTTCTGGCCGGTAATGGTCTGCCGGCCCGGTTTCAGCCCGGTTTTCACATCGCAGAATTGGGGTTTGGCACCGGTCTTAACATGCTGGCCGCGTGGCGCGCGTGGGAAGAGAGCGGACAAGGCACGCCGCTGCGGTTCACCAGTTTCGAGGCCTTCCCACTGGCCCCAACCGATATGGCACGCGCGCTGGAGGCCTTTCCCGCGATCACGCCATGGGCGGAGCGGTTCCTGGCGCACTGGACGGGCGGTGGGTGCTGTGATCTGGGCAGCTTGCAGTTGGAGGTCGTCATCGGCGACGCGCGCAGGTCGCTGCCAGAGTGGACAGGACAGGCGAACGCTTGGTTTCTGGACGGGTTTTCACCCGCCAAGAACCCGGAACTGTGGCAAGAGGATCTGATGCAGGCCGTCGCGGACCATACTGCATCAAACGGTACCGCAGCGACTTACACAGCGGCCGGATTTGTCCGTCGCGGGCTTGAGGCGGCAGGTTTCAAAGTAGAGCGCACCCCCGGTTTTGGGCGCAAGCGGCATATGACGCGGGCAATTTTGACAGATGAATTGAAAGGCTGAACCATGGATCAGGTCATGGCCAAGAACGACACCAGACTGGGCATCTTGCTGATGATCGGCGCAACGATCGTTTTCGCCCTGCAAGACGGTATTTCGCGGCATTTGGCGAGCGAATATAACGTCTTTATGGTGATCACCATTCGCTACTGGTTCTTTGCGGCCTTTGTGATCACGCTGGCATTGAAACAAAGTGGCAGCGTAAGGGCTGCCGCACAGACCAGTCAGCCGTGGGTGCAGATCTTTCGCGCCTTTGTGCTTGTGGCGGAGATTTGCGTGATGGTGATGGCCTTTACCGTGCTTGGCCTTGTCGAAAGCCACGCGGTCTTTGTCTGTTATCCTTTGCTCATTGCCGCGCTCTCGGGGCCGATCCTTGGTGAACAAGTGGGCTGGCGGCGCTGGGCGGCGATTGGCGTGGGCTTCATAGGTGTACTGATCATCCTGCAACCGGGATCAGGCGTGTTTCAGGTGGCAGCACTGATCCCGCTGCTGGCGGCGCTGATGTTCGCACTCTATGGCCTGCTTACGCGCTATGTGGCGCGCCGCGACACCACCGCGACCAGCTTTTTCTACACCGGCGTCTACGGCATGATTTTTGTGACACCGTTGGGGCTTTGGTGGTGGGAGCCGATGACCGCATCGGATTGGGGCTGGATGGCGACCCTCTGTGTCACGGGCGCACTTGGGCACTGGCTTCTGATCAAATGCTACGAGATGGCAGAGGCGAGCGCCGTGCAGCCGTTTGCGTATATGCAGCTGCCGTGGGCCGCGATGATTGGTCTGCTGGTGTTTGGCGAGGATATGCGCACCAATGTGATTATTGGTGCGGCCATCGTTGTGGCGGCGGGGCTATTCACCTTTTGGCGCGAAAACTTGAAGCGTGCGGCCAGATAGTTCGCGCGTGAACGGCTGGGGCAGCGGTGTCTGCCCCAGTCGCGCGCGATAAACTGGCAGGCTCTCGGTGACGCGCATCACGTAGTTGCGCGTCTCGTTAAACGGGATGTGCTCGATCCAGTCGACCACATCCACCTCCGGGTTGCGCGGATCACCGTAGCGCTCCATCCATGCAATGGGGCGATGGGGGCCTGCGTTATAACCTGCCGCCATTAGGACCACATTGCCGTCGAACTCTCCTGCGAGCCGCGCCAGATATGCGGCGCCGAGCTTGGCGTTATATTGCCAGTCTTCGGTCAGGCGCGAGACCTTGTGATCGTCGAGGATTCCAAGGTCCTTGGCCACCAGTTCTGCCGTTCCGGGCATCACCTGCATCAATCCGCGCGCGCCCACATGGCTGATGACCACCGGGTCAAATTCGCTTTCGCGCCGCGCGATTGCCAAGACCATCTCGGACGCCATCGGCAGGCTCATCTGGGTGACAGGGTGCAAAGGATAATAAGCGCCTGCCAGTTCTAGCCCGTCTTGGGCAGCACGTTTGGAGATCATCACCGCCAAGTGGGGCTGTTTCATATCCACCGCCATCTGGCCCAGTTGCAGCGCCTGATCCGGGGGGAGGCTTTCGACCAGATGGGTCAGGAACCGCTCGCCCAGCGACAGGTCGCCTGCCTCGATCAAAGCGATGCCAGCCTTGTAGACCGATGATTGCAGGAACGGCGCGCCCTTCCAGTCGGGTGCTTCAGGTGTGGTCAGGCGCGGATCAAACCCGCGTCCCAGCGCCTGTGCGGAGAGCAGCCCGTAATAGGAACTCTGGAATTTTGCACCAAGCCTGTAGGCCGCGTGGGCCTTGTCGATCTCGCCCATCTGGGCATAGGCCCGCCCCAGCCAATATCCTGCGCGCCCAACCGAAATCGGGCTTTCCACGGCGGCGAGGAAGCGGGTGAAATGATAGACTGCAAGCTCGGCATCGCCCAGTTTGCGCAGGGCGACATAGCCTGCGATCCACTCGTTGTCGGCGTAGCCATAGCCTGCCTCGGGTGAGGCAAAGTGATAGGCGGCGAGTTTATAGGCGCGGGTGTTGTCATTGTCGCGCATCAGTTGGCGCGCGAAATCTGCGCGCCGACGCAGCCATTTGTCCGGCTCTCCCAGTGCTTCGGCAGAGGTGGAGCGCTCAAACATCATGGCAATTGCATCGTCCTGCCGCCGTTTGGCATCGCGCCACGCAAACCTGTCATAGGCCAGCCCTGCGTCGTTTTGCAGGTTGGCAGGCACCGCGCTGATTGCCGCATCAACGCCATTGGACTGTTGCTGCAAGGCAATTCGGGCTTCGGCCAGTTTGCGCGCGCCATCGCTGACAAGATCCAGCATCCGGCGCGAGGACACTTTGTGGCCCTCCCACAACAGCCGGTTCAGGCGCGCTTCGTGATGTTTGGCGAGCAGGGTCTTATGGCGTGCAAGATAGGCGTTTTGTATCTCTTCTGACATTGCCATGCTGCGCCACGCGCGCACGATCTCTGCCTCGCCTTCGCCTTTACGGCCCGCACCAATCAGCGCTTCGCCAAGGCTGAGCGCCCCTTCGGCAGTCTGTGCCTCAGATGTATCGCGGTAAAACGCAAGTATCGTTGCCTGTCCTGCGGTGGCGATGACTTCTTCGCTCTGGCGGCGCAGGTAGTCCATTCCCGGCCAATCGGGGCGGCGGTCGATAAAGGACATGACATCGCGGGCAGTGCCTTTGCCTGCACGCAGGCGGTGCCATTCGATCACGTCACGGGCAAGTGATCCCTCTTCGCCTGCGTCGATCAGGGCCTCTTGCCACTGGCCATCGCGCATCAGGGGGAGGGCGGTATCAAGTCCGCGCGCATGCGCGGGCGCGCCAAAAAGGGTCGCGCAAATCAGCAATGAGCAGGCGAGTCTGCGTGTCATCTCTTGCATTTTCCAGCAATCCGGGGATAGAGGCTGTGACGATAGTGCGTGTGTCGCGGGGTGCAACTCAATTTCCCGCCAGTGCGCCCGTCCGGGCAAGGAATTGCCCGCATCAAAATCTTTAACTGGAGCGTTCCCATGTTCAAAGGCTCTATGCCAGCCCTCGTCACCCCGTTTCGCAATGGTGAGTTGGATCTGGACACGCTCAAACACTTGGTTGAATGGCATATTGCCGAAGGCTCGACCGGCCTCGTTCCCGTTGGCACCACCGGTGAAAGCCCGACCCTGACCCACGAAGAACACGAGTTGGTCATCAAAGTGGTGGTGGAAACCGCTGCTGGCCGTGTGCCGGTGATCGCTGGAGCCGGGTCCAACAACACCGTCGAGGCGATTCGCTTTGTGGAATACGCCCACCGGGTTGGTGCCGACGCGGCGCTGGTTGTGACACCCTACTACAACAAGCCGACCCAACGCGGCATGATCGCACATTTCAGCGCGTTGCATGATTGCGCCGACATTCCGATCATCATCTACAACATCCCGCCGCGCTCGGTTGTGGATATGACTCCTGCCACCATGGGCGAGCTGGCAAAACTGCCGCGCATCGTCGGTGTCAAGGATGCCACCGGCAAGCTGGAGCGCGTCAGCCAGCAGCGTGCCTCTTGCGGTCCGGAGTTCATTCAGCTCTCGGGCGAGGACGCAACCGCGCTGGGCTTTAACGCACATGGCGGTGTGGGCTGTATTTCCGTCACCGCAAACGTCGCGCCAAAACTCTGCGCAGAATTTCAGGCGGCGACATTGGCAGGCGATTACAAGACCGCGCTGGAATATCAGGACCGCCTGATGCCACTGCATGAGGCGATCTTTATCGAGCCCGGACTGGTGGGGGCAAAATACGGCATGTCGAAGCTGGGCCTATGCTCTGAGGAAGTGCGCTCGCCGCTCACAGGGCTTGAGGACAGCACTAAGGCCAAAATCGACGCGGCCATGGTGCACGCCGGCCTGCTCTGATCGATTTCAGATATCACTGAATGCAACAGCCTCGGTTTTGCCGGGGCTGTTTTGTTTTGGCGAATTGTCTTGTGGTGGGGCGCTGTTTCTACAGAACCTTGGCCAGATGCGCGGTCTTTTCGGGATTGCGGATCACATAGACCTTGGCGATCTGCCCGTTGCGGATTTCCAGCGCCGTGGCCTGAACCAGACCTTCGGGCTCCAGACTGAGGATCGCGGGCAGCCCGTTCAGCATCGCAAACCGCCAGCGTGGCGGCAGATGGGCGCCAGATTTGCGCGCCAGCCCCTCGGCCAGCCGCATCACCTTGTCGCGGCCATAAATCGGGTTGAGCGCCGCTGTGGCCTTGCCGCCACCATCGCTCACTAGTTCCACATCCTGTGCCAGAAGCTGCGTCAGGGCCGCCATGTCGCCGGTCTTTGAGGCGCGAAAGAAGGCTTCTGTCAGGGCGCGGCTCTCTTCTGGCGCAACATGGCTTCGGGGGCGTTCAGTTTGCACATGACGACGCGCCCGTGACACCAGTTGGCGACAGGCGGACGGGCTGCGGTCCAAGGCATTTGCGACCTCTTCATGGCTGTCGCCAAAAACGTCATGCAGTAGGAAGGCCGCGCGTTCGAGTGGGGTAAGCCGCTCCAGCGCCAGCAACAGGGCAACAGAGACATCGTGGTCGATCCGTTCCGTCGGGTCTTCGGTCAGCAAAGGCTCCGGCAGCCACGCGCCCGTGTAGGTTTCGCGTTTGACACGCGCCGATTTCAACTGATCCAGACAGAGCCGCGTCACGACACGCACCAGATAGCCGGTTACATCCCTGACGTCGTCCTGAGACACCGATTGCCAGCGTAAATAAGCCTCTTGCAGGATATCTTCGGCATCCGCGACACTGCCCAACATGCGATAGGCGACCGCGAAAAGACGCGGTCGCACCAATAGGAACGTATCGGTTCCGGTATCTTGTGCCTGATGGCTCACGCGGCAGATGCCTCCTTGCTTACAGGATGCGGCGTGCGAAAACCGATAGCAATGCGGTTCCATGCGTTGATCGCACCGATCAACAGCGTCAGCGCCACCTGTTCACGGGGAGAGAACTGCTTTGCCACCAGCGCGTAATCCGCATCCGGTGCGGCCGTATCAGCCACCAGCGTCAGCGCTTCGGTCCACGCAAGCGCCGCCTGTTCACGCGGGGTATAAAGCGTGCTCTCGCGCCATGCAGGCAACAGATGCATGCGGTCCTCGCTTTCGCCCGCTTTGCGCGCGTCATGGGTGTGCATGTGGATGCAAAATGCGCAGCCATTGATTTGCGAGGCGCGTAGTTTGACCAACTCGATGATGCTGAACTCCAGGCCAGAGGCCTTTAGCAGCTCTTCTTGTTCCATCATCGGCTTAAAGAGATCACCGGCAGCGGCAAACTGGTCGAGACGTTGGGTCATGGGTCCTGTTCCTTTATTTGTCAGAGGGGACTGACAACAGGACGAGCGGCCTTCAGGATCTGTGACACGGGCGGCGAATTTTTTGAAAAAAATCCGGATCAGGTCAGAACCGCGATGCCCAGCAAAATCAAACCGGCGATGAAAATCGTTTCTGTCACCAAGAGACCAATCGCCGCCCCACCCACGGATAGCACCTGTTTGAGGTTGCTTTTCATACCGACGGCGGCGATGGCGATCAGCAACAGCCAGCGTGAGCAGGCGCTGAGGAAGTCACTCACCGCAGGCGGGATCAGCGACAGCGAATTGAGTACCGCAAGCGCAATAAAGCCGATGACAAAACCGGGAAGCAGTGGTGGTTGTTTTCCTTCGGTTGCGGTCTCCAGACGAGCGCGGATCATTAAAGACGCCACAAGAACCACCGGCGCTAGTATCGACACGCGGATCAGCTTGACCAATGTTGCGGTGTCGCCGGTCTCATCAGAGATCGAGAACCCGGCACCCACCACCTGCGCGACGTCATGAATGGTGCCGCCAAGGAACACGCCCGCCTGAATATGGTCAAACTCCATCAGGCTCGCCAGCAACGGATAGGTGATCATCGCGATTGTTGACAGCACGGTGACGCCCATCACCGTGAAGATCAGCCGCTGCTCCGAGTTTTCGTCACGCGGCAGGATCGCGGCAATGGCCATGGCGGCGGATGCTCCGCAGATTGCCACCGAACCCGCCGTCAGCAAAGCAAAACGCCATTCCTGCTTGAAAAACCGGGCCACCCAAAGGCCAAAGAGAATGGTTGCGACCACTCCGCCCGCTGTCAGCAAGATCAAAGGCAGGCCAAGCCCTGCCAGCACCATCATTGAGACTCTGACCCCCAACAAAGCGACGCCCAGTCGCAGGAAGGCCCGCGCCGAGAACGCCACCCCCGGCACCGTGCGCCCTTCCTCGCCGAGGAAACTGACCGCTATACCGAGCAATAGAGCCAAGAGCATTGCCGGTGTGGCGTAGTGTTCTGCGAGGAACTGCGCAGTGGCTGCGACGATGACAGAGACCGCGATGCCCGGAAACAGCACCTTGAAATGCGTTTGCATGGCTTGGACGAGCAGGGGGAAGCGGGAGGAAGGAGATGTGTCAGGCACGAAAAACTCTCGGACTTGGGCACGTGTAAAGCTGACGCAAAGGTGAGGCGCGGTGCTGGCTCATGCGCGTCGGCAAAAACGGTTTGCCAAATGTTCTGGTCGAATTGGTACGCGTGTTCCGCTGAATTGGAAAGGGCGGAACATTTGTTTCTGGCTGGTAGGCTCTGGGTGGGACTTGGGGAATGCGTTCACACCATGACCCGAATGATGTTGATCCCTGCAAGCACCGCCAGCAACACGACCACCTTTTGGCGAAACCCTTCGGGTTTTGTGCGGGCGAAACCTTGGCTGCCGCACCACACGCCTGCACCGAGGATTGGAAAGGCGAGGGCCGCGGCAAATGCTGTTTCAACCGTAACCAACCCGTGTGACGACATCGCAGGCAATGCCATCAGGTCGATCCCAGTGAGAAACACAATCATCGTCGCACGAAATGTCGCTGGTTTCATGGCTTGCGCCGATAGAAAGGCTGCGGTCGGCAGCCCGCCGACCCCGGCTGCATTGGCCGTGCCGGAAATCACGCCAACGCCTGTGTGACCCAAGGCACCAATCGGGCGTTTCAGCTGCCATCCGCTGAGCAAAACCAAACTGAGCACCAAAATCAAGCCGGACACCGCAAGCCGCGCCTGAACCGGGTCAAGCCGGGCCATGATTGCCACCGCAGGGACGACCGCAATGGCCGCCCCAAGAAGCAACGCGACAACTCTGCGCCAGTCCACATGGGCGCGGATGCCTCGGGCCTGAAACGCGGTCATGACGATCTCGCAGGTGAATACCACCGGGATCAACGGCAGTGGGTTTGTTACCAGCGAGGCGATCACAATGAAAATTGCCGAAAACCCAAAGCCCGAATACCCCCGAATCACGGCTGCAAAAAACAGGGCTCCGGCCAGAAACAGACCCTGCGCTGTGGTCAGCGCAAATGGCAGATCTGGTATCATTGCCAGCGTCACTACGCTTGCTCCTGTGGGCGCATGTCCTGCGCTGAGATACCGGCAACTTTGATCGGTTTTGTCATTGCATCGCGGCGGAAGGGTTCACCCAGTTCCTGATTGATCATCGCTTCAATAAGGGTGGTGATGCCGTTCTTCTGGTCCTCAATCGCCTGATGTAGGGCCGAAGTTAGCTTTTCCATTGTGCGTGCCACGACCCCTTTCAGGCCGCAAGCCTGCGCGATCCCGGCGTAAGAGACCTGAGTGTCCAATTCGGTGCCCACAAAGTTGTCGTCGAACCAAAGCGTCGAGTTGCGCTTTTCCGCGCCCCATTGGTAGTTGCGAAAGACCACCTGCGTGATCGCGGGCCATTCCGCGCGGCCGATGGCGGTGAGTTCGTTCACAGCGATCCCAAAGGCGCCGTCGCCGGCAAATCCAACCACAGGTGTTTCAGGGCAGCCGATCTTTGCTCCCATGATGGCGGGCAACCCATAGCCGCAGGGGCCAAACAATCCCGGTGCGAGGTATTTGCGGCCTGACTCAAACGATGGATAAGCATTGCCGATGGCACAGTTGTTGCCAATGTCCGAGGAGATGATCGCCTCTTTGGGCAGTGCGGATTGGATGGCGCGCCATGCCATGCGGGGGCTCATCCAGTCGGGTTTGTCCGCGCGGGCGCGTTGGTTCCATGTGGTGCCGGGATCGTCGTCCTCATGGTCCATGGATGCAAGCTGCTGCGCCCAGCGAGACTTGATTTGCGCAATCTTGGCCTTGCGGGCAGCACGACCCGCATCCCCGGCTTTGTCAGAGAGCTGGCTGAGGAGACCTTTGGCGACCTTGGCTGCGTCACCAATGATGCCGATGTTTATGGGCTTTGTGAGCCCAATACGATCAGGATTGATGTCGACCTGCACAATCTTGGCCTGCGTTGGCCAGTATTCCATGCCGTAGCCGGGCAAGGTAGAGAATGGGTTCAGCCGAGTGCCAAGACACAGCACCACATCGGCCTCCCTGATCAACTCCATTGCTGCCCTGGAGCCATTATACCCCAAGGGGCCCGCAAAGAGCGGATGCGAACCGGGAAAGGCGTCATTGTGCTGGTAACCCACACAGACGGGCGCATCGAGCCGTTCAGCCAGTTCAATCGAGGCCGCAATACCGCCCTTGGACAGGACCACACCTGCACCATTCAGGATCACCGGGTTCTTGGCGTGTGACAGCAGGTCAGCCGCGTGTGTTATCGCCGTTTCGCCACCGGCAGGACGTTCAAATTCAAGGGTGGCGGGCAGGGTGATGTCGATCACCTCGGTCCACATATCACGAGGAATATTGGGTTGCGCAGGCGCAGAGGCGCGCTTGGCTTGGCTGATCACCCGGTTCAGCACCTCCGCGACGCGGGAGGGGTCGCGTACCTCTTCCTGATAGGCCACCATGTCCTCGAACAGCTTCATCTGCTCAACTTCCTGAAATCCGCCTTGGCCGATGGTCTTGTTGGCGGCTTGTGGCGTGACGAGCAGCAGCGGGGTGTGGTTCCAGTAAGCGGTTTTGACTGCGGTCACAAAATTGGTGATGCCGGGGCCGTTTTGCGCAATCATCATCGACATCTTGCCGGTGGCGCGTATGTAGCCATCGGCCATCATACCGGCAGACCCTTCGTGTGCGCAGTCCCAGAAGGCGATGCCTGCCTTGGGAAAGAGATCTGAGATGGGCATCATGGCGGACCCGATGATCCCAAAAGCATGTTCGATGCCATGTATTTGCAGGGTTTTGACAAAGGCTTCTTCAGTGGTCATGCGCATGATGCGATCTCCCAGAGACTGGACTTTGTTCTGGTGTAGGCGCGGTGTGCTGGGGGCGTTAGGGCCAGTTTTGCGGTGCAGTAGATCCAGTTCGCGCCTGAATGCGGCGTAAGGTCCTAGATGAGGCGCGCCCTCCCGCCCGTCCTCAATGTTTCTGCGAAACACATCGTCCCGTTGGGCCGGGCACCGCACCAAAGGTGCGGTGCCCGGCCCAACCCTGAGCGAAGCATCTTTGATGCGTCCTGCGAAGGGGCGGGAGCCGCCCGTGATCTGCAGGAGGGCCATAGTGGTGCCTGTGTCAGGCGCGATACGCGCGGATCGCATTGGCCACATGGGCGATACCCTGAGGAATGCGTTCAGATGCAATCGAGGAATAGCCGAGACGGTAGAAGTTATGGCGCCGTGTGTCCTGCGCAAAAAAGGGCGCACCGGGCTCAATCAGCACGCCCTTGTCGCGCAAACCCATACCGATTTGCCCCATGTCGAAGTGATCCGGGGCTTGCATCCAAAACGACGAGCCGCCGAAAAGGCTGCGATTGGTGGGGGTCAACTCTTCAGCCTCCACGGCTTTCTCCAGCACGGCGCGACGTTCTTGTAAAACCTTGGCAGTCCGCCGGATCTGGGCGTCGTAATGACCGAGTGACAGAAAATAGGCGACTGTGCGCTGGATGTGGCCGGGCGGGTGGCGCAGCACATTGGCGCGCAGCGCGCGCGCCTGCCGGATGAAGGGTTCCGAGCCCACCAGATAGCCGAGCCGCAGCCCCGGAAACAACGATTTGGAGAAGCTGCCGAGGTAGATCACGCGCCCGTCGCGATCAATGGATTTGAGCGCGGGTGAAGGCTGCGCGCGAAAGGACATTTCGAATTCATAGTCATCCTCGACAACAACGGCGTCGATGTCGCGGGCGCGGTCGAGCAGTGCTTTGCGCCGGGCCATCGGCATTGTTACGGTTGTCGGGCTTTGATGGCTGGGGGTGGTGAAGACCACATCCGTATCCGGCGCAATCTGTTCGGGCGGCAGCCCGTCTTTGTCCACTTCGATCACATCAAGCGCGCAGCCCGTATGGCTGAGTTGGTCGCGCAGCGTGTAATAGCTTGGGTTTTCGATGGCTGCCTTGCGCCCCGGTTGCAACAATAGCTGTACCACCGTCCAGAGCGCGTTTTGCGCACCCAGCGTGATCAGGATTTCCTCCGGTCGCGCAATAACCCCCCGACGCGGCAGGGTGTTGCGGGCGATATATTCGATCAAAAGCGGGTCGTCTTGATCGTAGTAATCGCCAGTCATCGCGGCAAAGTCCTTTTGACCCAGCGCCCTGAGCGCGCAAAGCCGCCAATTGGCGTGATCAAACAAGGTTGCATCCGCTTGTCCGTAGATAAACGGGTAGCGGTAGCTGCGCCAGTCTCGGGGTTTGCGCGGACTGTCGCCGCCCGTGAAAACCTGCGTGATGGCGCGAGACCAATTGACAGTATCGTAGCTCTTTTCAGTAGGCGAGAACGACGGCGGCACAGGGGCCGTTTCCGACACGAAATACCCAGATCGGCCGCGCGCGGTCAGATAATCATTGGCCACCAGTTCGGTATAGGCAAGCGTCACTGTGATCCGGCTAACGCCAAGATGGTCAGCGAGTTTGCGCGAGGACGGCAGCTTTTCACCTCTACGGAAGCGCCCCGACAGGATGCCAGCGGCGATCATCTCTTGGATCTGCGCCTGAAGCGTGCCCTGCGCGTCCGCGTTGAGAAAGAAGGTTTCGACAGAAATAGCCATCGCAAGAGCCTATTCTGGACTTATCCGTGAGGCAATCTGGACTGTGCATACGGTCAGGTATTTTTCCAATCTCGTTTCTTGCTTTAGCGGCAGGACGTTAGGGGAGGGGCAAGTTCCAACTTGCCAGTCATACAATAAAACCATAAAACTAGTTATATAGAATCAATTGGGAGATCTGGCATGGATCCTTCTGTTGCCGCGCAGGGCTTTGCTGCGATGGGATCTGAAGCACGCCTTGAGGTGCTGCGGGTCTTGGTGCGCGCGGGGGAGGCTGGCCTGAGTGTGGGCGAAATTCGCGACCGCACCGGGATTGCTGCCTCTACGCTGGCGCATCATCTGAAATTCCTGACCGCCGCCGATGTGGTGACGCAGGAAAAGCTCGGGCGCAGCACTATCTGTCGCGCTGATTTCAAACATCTTGAGCGCCTAGCGGGCTTTATCCTCAGCGAATGCTGTCAGGATGAAGGTCTCGGGCGGTTTGGAAAGGTTGCGAACGATGGCTGATACATCTCTTTCTCCTCGCCCGATGCGCGCCGCTTGGGGTTGGGTGCAAAGTCCATGGACGCTCGGAGCGCTGATCCTTCTTGTGGTGGCGCTTCTGGATGGTGCAAATTTCTGGCCGGTGCTGACATTTGCGGCTGCGGCGCTGTTGTCGACATCCAAGTATATTCTTTTTGCGGTGACGCTTCTGGCCTATCTGAAGGCCACAGGCGCGGAAGCACTGGTCGCGCGGGCCTTTGTGGGGCGCGAGACCCGGATGATCTTCTTCGCGGCCCTTCTGGGCGGGTTGGCTCCGTTCTGTTCCTGTGAGGTGATCCCCTTTATTGCCGGGCTTCTGGCGCTTGGTGCGCCATTGGCAGCGGTGATGGCGTTTTGGCTCTCTTCTCCGCTGATTGATCCGCCGACCCTGTTGATCACGGCAGCGGCTCTTGGTTGGCCCTTCGCCATTGCCAAAGCGGTCAGCGCGGTCGCGCTGGGCCTCTTTGGTGGGTTCGTTGTGAAAGCGCTGCGCGGAAGCGGACTGTTTGCACAGCCCCTGAAGAATGAGCCGGTCAAAAGCTGCTGTGGGTGCGGCACGCCGAAGGCTGACCAGCAACCCAACTGGCGGTTCTGGCAAGAGGCCGAGCGGCGCGATACTTTCCGCAAACAGTTTGTGGAAAACGCTCTGTTTCTGCTGAAGTGGCTCGCCTTTGCCTATGTGCTGGAAGCGCTCCTGGTGACATATGTGCGCCCCGAGTGGATTGCTTCGCTGGTGGGGGGCGAGGGGGTAGTGCCAATCGCAACCGCCGCTTTGGTCGGAATGCCTGCGTACCTGAATTCTTATGTAGCGCCTCCGCTGCTGGCCGGATTGATGAGTCAGGGGATGAGCGCTGGTGCGGCGCTGGCCTTTATGGTGGCAGGTGCGGTGAGCTCGATCCCGGCGATGGCAGCGGTCTGGTCGCTGGTCAAACCACGGGTCTTTGCCACCTATCTCGCGCTGGGTATTTCCGGAGCGATCCTGTCGGGCGTCGTGTTCCAGATGATCTGAAAACGAGCGCGGCGGGGGGTGCTCCCGCCGACTCACGCCCCATGCTGACGCATGCGACATGAGTCGTTGGGCCGCGCGCCTTCGGCGCGGTTCTGCAGAGAAGGCTCTGAGGGGCAAGTGTGCCCGTCAGAGCCTATTTCGATTGTGTATAGAGGCGCGCGTCAAGGACAGGCCGCCCTAGGGGCGGGGCCTTGCGGCCTCCTTGACCCGCAATCAGCGCGCCGACATATGGGCGAGATTTGCACGCACCATGGGCCATTCTGCCGCGGTGATGGAATAGACGGCCGTGTCGCGAATTGTCCCATTGGGCAGGATGCTATGCGCCCGCAGGATACCATCGAGTTTGGCGCCAAGGCGCTCGATCGCAGCACGGCTTTGGCGGTTCAGCACATGAGTGCGAAACTCGACCGCGATGGCGTCTTTTGCCTTAAAGGCGTGGGTGAGCATGAGTTGTTTGATCTTGGTGTTGAGACCGGTGCGCTGCACCGATTTGCGATACCAAGTGGAGCCTATCTCGACGCGCCGATTGGTGTGATCGACATTCATATAGGTGGTCATGCCTACCGCGCGTCCTGTCGCATCAAGGATGGCAAAGGGAACCATGCTGCCCGCGTCCTGCAGCGCGAGGCGACGGCTGATTTCCTGTTCAACGCCCTCCGGGGCAGGCACGGTAGTGTACCATAGGTGATGAAGAGCACCATCTGCGGCGGCATCCACCAGCTCCGGCGTGTGGTCATACGTGAGCGGCACGAGGCGCGCGCCCTCAGTTGAGAGGGAAATCGGGGTCATCCACATGAGAAGAGGCTTTCTGTCTTGGGTGGTCTGCCTCGTGGAATGAAAGAAAGGTGGCCCCGTGAGAAGAGCCACCTTTTGAAAATTGCATCAGGCCAATTTTCAGCGTCAGCCGAAGACAGTCGTCAGAGCCTTGTCCACCGCATCGGTGATCTTGTCGATGTCATCGGCTGTGGCAATCAGAGCGGGCGAGAAGCACAGCGTGTTATTGCGACCGGGCACCGAGCGGTTGGTGACGCCGATGATCACGCCGTGCGTTCCGCATTCCGCCACGACTTTTTGTGCCAGCGCCTCGTCCACCGGTTCTTTGGTGTCACGGTCGGTGACGAGTTCAGCGCCAAGGAACAGGCCCTTGCCGCGCACATCGCCGATAACGGTGTGCTTTTCCTGCAAGGCCCGCAGGTTGGACATCATCCGCTCGCCCATCTTGGTGCAGTTCTCAAGGAGGTTTTCGTCCTCGATGATGCGCATGTTTTCCAGTGCTGCGGCGGGGCCTGCAGTGCAGCCGCCAAAGGTAGAGATGTCGCGGAAGTAGTTCATTTTGTCTGAGGCATCGTCCTTGAACAGATCAAAGACCTCTTCTGTTGTGACCATGCAGGCGATGGCGGCATAACCGGAGGCGACGCCCTTGGCCATGGTCACGAAGTCGGGTTTGATGCCGTAGTGCTGATAACCGAACCAATGGGTGCCGGTGCGCCCGATGCCGCAGACCACCTCGTCGATGTGCAGGAGCACGTCGTATTGCTTGCAGATCTCCTGCACGCGCGGCCAGTAGCCTTCGGGGGCCTCAATGACGCCGCCGCCTGCGGTGACGGGTTCGAGGCAGAGCGCGCCAACCGTCTCGGGGCCTTCGCGCAGGATGACCTCTTCGATCAGATTGGCTGCGGCAATGCCGAAATCCTCGCCCGAGAGATGATCCAGACCCAGCTCGTGCTTGCGGTATTCCATGCAATGCGGCACCCGCACAAAATCAGGTGCGAAGGGGCCGTATTGCGCGTTGCGCTCGTCCTGACCGCCTGCGGACATCGCCGCCAGGGTGGAACCGTGGTAATCGCGGTCGCGATAGAGGATTTTGGTTTTCTTACCGCCGTATTTCTTGTGCGCGATCTGGCGCACCATCTTGAACGCCTTCTCGTTGGCCTCAGAGCCGGAGTTGCAGTAGTAGACACGCGACATGCCGGGCATCTTCTCGATCAGCTTTTCGGCATAAAGTGCGCCCGGCACCGAGCCTGCGGCCTGCGCGAAATAGCACATCTTCATCATCTGGTCGTAGACCGCCTTGCAGATGCTTTCGCGCCCATAGCCGACGTTTACGGTCCAGACCGCACCGGACACCGCGTCGAGCCATTCTTTGCCGTTCTGGTCCCAAACGCGCATGCCCTTGCCTTCGACGATGATGCGGGGATCAGAGGATTCAAACGGCTTGTGCTGGACCAGATGGTGCCAGACGTGCGCTTTGTCGGCCTCGATAACGTGGCTGAGATCGTTGTCGGTGAACGTGCCGTGCATGACATGTTCCTTTCATGGCTTATTCGAAGAATGAGGAAGAACGCCGAGGCGGCGCACTGTGTCAAAAATCAGCAAAGGGCAATTCGAAGTCGGGGGATAGGTCCAGGTGGACTCAATGCTTAAGGCCAGAGTGATTTCAAAAAGAACATTTGTGCGTAAGTGTTTCTATTGAGGACATATGTATCTGCGGGCAGGGTTTGTGCGACTTGGAAGGTCATGAGGCTCTGGTGCAGAATGTCGACGCGATCAGCAGCTCCGCCAAAGCTTATGTGACAGATGAGGATCCAAAACGGTGACGGAATTCACACTAATGGTTGCGCCAAACGGCGCGCGGCGGGGTAAAGGCGATCACCTCGCGCTGCCGCTGACTGCGGAAGAACTGGCCGCGACCGCCAAGGCATGCCACCAGTTGGGCGCGCAAGCTCTGCACATGCATGTCCGGGACGATGAGGGGGTGCATTCGCTTGATGCGGGACGCTACCGGGATGCGATTGCAGCGGTGACGGAATGCGCGCCTGCCATGCACATTCAGATCACCACAGAGAGTGCAGGTCTTTTTGATGTCCCGGCGCAGCTGGCTTGTCTTGAGGCGCTGCGCCCGGCAGCGGCATCCGTCTCGGTGCGAGAGATGGCACGGGATGCGGCGCTGGCGGCACGGGCCTATGCGGTTTGCGCTGAAGCGGGCACACAGGTGCAACATATCCTTTATACGCCCGGTTGTGTGGCGCAGCTACAGTCGTGGTACGCAGATGGGACAGTGCCGCAAGAGATGCGCGATGTGATCCTTGTGTTGGGGCAATATGCCACCGGCCAGCCCGCAGCGCCTGCAATGCTACCTGAGTTTTTGGCGCTGATTGCACCACTTGCTCTCCGGTGGTCGCTTTGTGCCTTTGGGCCGCAGGAACATGCCTGTCTGCTCGCGGCGATCAAAGCCGGGGGACAGGTCCGGATTGGGTTTGAAAACAGCCTTGGCCCTGAAGATGGCGCGCCATGGGCTGACAACGCCGCGTCTGTCGCGGCCTTCCTGCAACAGGCCACCGCGCGTGGTCATATCCTTGCGCCGCAAACGGATGTGCCGGGCGCCAACCTGCGAGAGCCGACATGAGCCACATCTTCCCCCGTCATACTAAATCCGATCTGCCCACCGCAGTGGCAGGAGATGGTTGCTATCTGATTGATGCCAAAGGTAAACGCTATTTCGACGGCTCCGGTGGGGCCGCGGTATCCTGCCTTGGCCACTCAGATGCCGCGGTGATCAAAGCTGTTCAGGAGCAGGTTGAAAAGCTCGCCTTTGCGCATACCGGGTTTATGACCTCAGAGCCGGCTGAGGCTTTGGCGGATCTGCTCATCTCGCACGCGCCGGGTTCATTGGACCGGGTGTATTTTGTTTCTGGCGGCTCCGAAGCGACTGAGGCGGCAATTAAACTCGCGCGGCAGTATCATCTGGAACGAGGAGAGCCGCAGCGCCGCCATCTGATCGCACGAAAGCAGAGCTATCATGGCAACACGCTTGGTGCGCTTGCGGCGGGCGGCAATGCGTGGCGGCGGCAGCAGTTTGACCCGCTCCTGATTGGTGTGTCTCATATCGCGCCTTGCTATGAATATGTCGACCGGGCAGAGGGCGAGAGCAGCTTTGAATACGGGCAGCGTGTCGCCAATGAGCTGGAGGCAGAAATCCTGCGTCTTGGTCCTGACACGGTGATGGCATTTATGGCGGAACCGGTGGTTGGGGCGACCTTGGGTGCCGTGCCAGCGGTTGAGGGCTATTTCAAACGGATCCGCGAGATTTGTGACACCTATGGCGTGCTTTTGATCCTTGATGAGGTGATGTGCGGCATGGGGCGCACCGGGCATCTGTTCGCCTGCGATGCGGATGGTGTGGCACCTGATATCCTCTGCATCGCAAAGGGGCTCGGTGCCGGGTATCAACCTATCGGCGCGATGCTCTGCTCAAGCGAGATTTATGAGGCGATTGCACAAGGGACCGGGTTCTTCCAGCATGGGCATACATACCTCGGGCATCCGGTGGCGACAGCGGCGGGGCTTGCGGTGGTGCACCAAATGCTGACGCGCAATCTGGTCGAACGTGCGGCTGAAATGGGCGCGCAGCTGCACACTGCTCTGATAGAGCGCTTCGGTCAGCATCCGCATGTGGGCGACATTCGGGGACGGGGCCTCTTTTGTGGGGTGGAGCTGGTTGAGGATCGCGAGACCAAGACACCTTTCGACCCCGCACATGGCTTGGCGGCACGTATCAAACGGGCCGCACTGGAGGCCGGGTTGATCTGTTATCCGATGTCCGGCACCCGCGATGGTCGCTATGGCGATCACATCCTGCTGGCCCCGCCGTTTATCTTGAACGATGACCAGATCGGTGAGATTTGTGACAAGCTGACCATCGCAATAGAACAGGGCCTCGGCGCGATCTGACCGAATGGTCGTCCGGTCGGAAGGGGCGGCGCGATTGTATCGGCAACGCCGCCGCCCATTGCACTGCGCTTTTGGATGGTTTCAATATGCCTGCGACACGTATGGACATCACGCGCTCCGGCGGAACTAAAGGACAGGGATCATGAGCCAGTACACACAAACGCCCGGCGAACAGCACAATCAGGTGCTTTGTGATTTGCGCAGCGATACGGTGACCCGCCCCGATGCAGGCATGCGCGCGGCCATGGCAGAGGCCGAAGTCGGTGACGATGTCTACGGTGAAGATCCAAGCCTCAATCGTCTTGAAGCTTCAATCGCAGAGCGTGCGGGCAAGGAGGCGGCCCTGTTCTTGCCGACGGGCACCCAAAGCAACCTCGTCGCCATGCTGGCCCATTGCGGACGCGGTGAAGAAGTGATCACCGGGCGCGATTATCACGTGTACAAATATGAGGCTGGCGGTGCCTCGGCGCTGGGTGGGATTATTCTTGACCCGCTGAAAGTCTCTGCGGATGGCGGGTTGGAACCTGCTGATATTGCCGCTGCGGTTAAAGAAGATGACTCGCACCATCCGGTTTCGCGGCTGTTGTCATTGGAAAACACCCATAACGGCAAGGCCGTGTCGCTCGCACGCGTTGATGCCTGTATCGCGCCCGCACGCGAGGCGGGATTGTCGGTGCATCTGGATGGGGCGCGGGTGTTTAACGCGGTGACAGAATTGAGATGTGGTCTGGCTGAGATTGCCAAACGCTTTGACAGTGTCTCCATCTGCCTGTCCAAAGGGCTCGGGGCACCTGTGGGTTCTGTTCTGGTGGGGCCAAAGGATCTGATCACGCGGGCGCGCCGTTTGCGCAAAATGGTGGGCGGTGGCATGCGTCAGGCCGGTGTACTGGCAGCAGCGGGGCTTTATGCGCTGGATCACAATGTGACCCGGCTTGCTGAGGATCATGCAAGGGCAGCCGCGCTTGCTGAAACCCTGCGCGCATTGGGGGCGGGTGCCGTCGATCACAATACCAACATGGTCTTCTTCACCCCCGCCGATGGTGACAACGCGGCGCTGGGTGTCGCACTGGCCAAAGCGGGTGTGGTCCTCTCTGCCGGAGGCACCGGGGCCATCCGCATGGTGCTGCACAAGGACGTCACCAGCGAGGGGTTTGATGCAACCCTTGCCGCGCTCAAATCCTATTATGGCTAAGGTTTAGTACGAGGCGGGGGCGCTCCCGCCCCCGATCCAAGCAGCAAGAGCTGCTCTGCTCGGCGTTGGGCCTAGCGCCGCGCCACAGGCGCGGCGGGTCACGCTTGACGCTGAGCGACGCGCTGCCGCCGCCAGCGGGGTCTCAGGGCCGTAGGCTTGCGTGGGCTTTTTTGAGATCCGCGAGCGCCTGAAGAAACGGTCCAGCACCGTAACTCAGCCTTGATGCGCCAAGTGCGGTGGCTGCATCGAGCGTGCGCAGATCTCCGATCATCATCAGGTTCACAGGATCTGTGGTGCTTTCGACGATTTGCGCGATCAGATCGGGCGCCGTCAGCCCCGGTACAAAAAAGCAGTTGGCCCCGGCCTCTGCGTAAGCGGCCTGGCGTTGGAGGGCGTCCGGGATCTTGATCGGGTGTGTCGCGGGGGCGGTGCCCAAAAAGAGATCGGTGCGAGCGTTGATAAAGAGCGGAACGCCCTCCTCGTCAGCGACCGCTCTGATGGTCCTGATCCGCTCCGCTTGAGTGGATATCGCATGCAGCCCCGCGCCATTGACCACCCGGTCCTCAAAATTGATCCCCACAGCACCGGCGCGGATGATTTTGCGGGTGTTTTCGGCAAGCGCAGCAGGGGTGGTGGCATAGCCGCCTTCGAAATCCACAGAGACAGGAACTGAAACAGTGGCGCAGATACGCTCGACAATTCGCAGCACGAAATCCAGCGGGATGGATTCGCCATCTTCATATCCATGTGCTGCGGCCATCGCCCAACTGCCGGTTGCAACCGCTGGCACGCCTTCTTCGACCAGCGCCTTGGCACCGGCTGCATCCCAGATGTTGTAGAGCACAAGCGGATCGCCCTTCCTGTGCAACTCCGCGAAACGGATGGCTTTCTCAGTTTGCGACATGGCGGTTTCCTTTTGTCTTTTGTTCTGCTGCGTGGGGCATTCTCATGTGGGAGGCTGCAGCCACTGGATCAGCCAACTGGATAGCACATGTAGAAAACCGCGCCGCCGGAGAACGGGCGTTTATTCAAGGTTTTTGGAATGTCGTGCGTTCCGCGCCCAACAGGCGCGCGCGGCTCCTCAAACGTACGTTTGAGAGGGTTAAATCTCTTTGCGCGCCCGAAGGGCTGCAGAGATCGTGCCATCGTCGAGATAGTCCAACTCGCCCCCGATCGGCACGCCCTGCGCCAGCGATGTTAGCTTAACGCGACCCTCAAGCTGATCGGCGATGTAATGCGCGGTGGTCTGCCCGTCGATGGTGGCATTGAGCGCGAGGATCACCTCGTTCACGCCTTCCGTCGCCACACGATCCACAAGTCGCGGAATGCGCAGATCTTCTGGCCCCACGGCATCCAGTGCGGACAGTGTGCCGCCCAAAACGTGATAGCGGCCCTTGAACACGCCCGCGCGTTCCATCGCCCAGAGATCAGCCACATCTTCGACCACACAGAGCTCGCCATTGGCGCGTGTCTCATCCGCGCAGAGCGCACAGATGTCGCTGGTGCCGACATTGCCGCAGTTCAGGCATTCGCGCGCGGTCTCTGCCACGCGGCCTATGGCGTCGGCCAAGGGGGTCAGAACCAGCGCACGCTTGCGGATCAGGTGCAGTACAGCCCGGCGCGCGGAACGCGGACCAAGCCCCGGCAGCTTGGCCATCAATGCGATCAATGCCTCGATATCACTGTTGTCCTGCGCCGCCATGGTGCCGTCCCGTTCTGCTTCTGTTCAACTAGGCCGTATCGCACCCGGAAGTGCAAGCCCTGCCTGCTCATTCTGCGCGCTGCCACCGCGACGACATGAAAAAAGGCGACCCTTAGGCCGCCTGATCTCCGCATGTCACCTGCCTTAGAATGGCAGTTTCATGTCCTTGGGCAGGCCGAGGCCGTCGGTCAGCTTGGTCATCTCTTCCTGCGCGCGCTCTGCCGCTTTGGTTTGCGCGTCTTTCACGGCGGCAAGGATCAGGTCCTCAACCACTTCCTTGTCGTCGCCGTTAAAGATCGACGGGTCGATGTCGAGCGACTTCAGATCACCCTTGGCGCTGGCTGTGGCCTTGACCAGACCTGCGCCCGCTTCGCCCACAACCATGATGTTGTGCAGCTTTTCCTGCATTTCACCCATCTTGGATTGCATTTCCTGGGCTTTTTTCATCATCCCGGCCATATCGCCGAGGCCTCCGAGGCCTTTGAACATATCCTATCACTCCTGATGTCAGGTTTGCCTTGTTAGATACGTGCGCGACCCCGCGCAGGCAAGGGTAAAGCCGGTAAAGGCCCGTCGCATTCTTATATGTTCAGCTGCGCTTCATCCCTGATGCGCGCGAAACCGCTCCCGATAGGCACCGGGGGTGAGGCCGGTCACGGATTTGAAGGCGCGAGCAAAGGCGGGCACATCGCGATAGCCTACGTCCCATGCGATCTGCGCGATGCTGTCCTGCCCGCGCTCCAGCGCGCCGCGTGCCTTCTCTACCCGCAGTGCTTGCAGGTAGGTGGCGGGAGGCAGTCCGGTGGCGGCAGTGAAGTGGCGCACAAAGGATCGCTCAGATAGGTTTGCGACCGCTGCCAAGGTCGGTACGGTCAGAGGCATGCCATAGTGACGATCCATGTGACGCTGCGCGGCCAGGACCGGCATGTTGCCATGGTGTCGCGGGGGCGCAAAGCTGGAATAGGCACGTTGCTCCCGCCCACTTGGGTCGATCAGCAGGTGGCGGGCCAGGCGCGTGACCATTTCCGCCCCATACCAGCGCCCCGTCAGATGCAGGCCGAGATCGGTCCACGCCATCAGCCCTCCGGCGGTGATCACATCATGGTCGTCCACAAGGATATGCTCCGGTGCGAGGCGCACATCTGGAAATGCCTGTCGAAACTCCGCCTCCAGTGCCCAATGGGTGGTGGCAGGTCGGTGATCCAGTAGCCCGGCCTGCCCAAGCCAGAACGCGCCGGCGCAGACAGAGCAGGCCAGCGCGCCTTGGGCATGTTGTTGCGCCGCCCAATCCACCAGTGGATGATCGGGGGCAGGGCGGGTGTCCTCAATCGAGGGTACAAACACGAAGGCCGCAACCGGTTTTGAAGGCAGGGCATCCCAAGAGCAGATTTGCAGATCCAGCGCTCGGCTGCTGGGGCTGAGCCGCGGGATCAGGGCAAATAGATCGGCCAATCCCCAGAGCGCGGCGCGCTGCGCACCCGGAGCGTCGATCAGAACAACAGGGTTGTTTGGCGTACTCTGCATATAGACAGGCATATGCGCCAAGTGTGGCGGTGGTCAAGTTGTGCCAGTCTGACCCATGCGACACGTGCAAAGGAGAAGACAGATGCCAAAAATCGCCCTGATACTGATTGATATTCAGAACGACTATTTTCCCGGTGGTGACTGGGAATTGCACGAGATGACCGCCGCCAGCGCGCAGGCCGCAGAGCTCTTGCGGGCGGTACGGGCGCAAGGCGATCTGGTTGTGCATATCCGGCACGAAAATCCAAATCCCGATGCGCCGTTCTTTCGCACTGGCTCAAAGGGGGCGGAAATACATGCCTCGGTTCTGCCGCGAGACGGGGAGGCGGTGTTGACCAAACATAGGCCCAACAGCTTTCACGGCACCCGCTTGCAGGAGCTGCTGCAAGACGCCGAAGTCGAAGAGGTGATCCTATGCGGGGCGATGAGCCAGATGTGCGTGGACGCCACCGCGCGGGCCGCAGCAGATTTTGGCTTTGCCGTGACCATTGCCGAGGATGCCTGCGCCGCCCGCGCCGTTGAATTCGGCGGTGTGTCTGTGTCCGCTGAACAGGTCCACGCTGCATTTATGGCCCCATTGGCGATGGGTTACGCCAAGGTGGTCAAAGCGGCGGAGGTGCTGCGCTGATCTCAGGGCAGGAGCCGGGCATGGACGGGCTCACAGAAGCCTAGCCATGACAGGGTTTATTCCTCAAACGGATCCCACTCATCCTCGACTTCAGGCAGGGCCTCGGCCTGAACTTCAGCGGCCAGTTCTTCCTGCGTGCGGATCTTGGTGATCTTCGCCTTGGGGAAATTCTGGAGCACCGCCTGCACCAGAGGGTGCGCAGAGGCTTCTGCACGCAGGGCGTTTTCGGCAGCGTCACGCAGTTCCGCAATCGTTGGCGCATCACCATCTGGGGCAATGGAGACCACCCAGCGGCTTCCGGTCCAGTTTTGCAAGGCAGTGCCGATGCGGGCAGCGAGGTCCTGCGGTGCATTTGCGGCGGGGGTGAACGTGATGCGGCCCGGTTGATACGACACCAGCCGCACGCCGCCCTCGACCTCGACCAGCAGCTTCACATCGCGGTGTTTGCGGATCAGTTCGATCACATGTTCAAAACTCGGATAGCGCGCCAAGGCGCTGTCCACACGCGGCGCAAGCGCTGCCATTTGCCCGCCACTTGCCGACATAGTGTGCCCCCCATTGGGGCCACCGCCGGGGGCGCCCTGCGGCGGGGCGGGGGCGTAAGCCGGAGCCCCGCCCCCCCCGCCCGCCGCAGGCGACCCCATGCCTTGCATGGGGTGTCCCCCACCCGGACCACCTGGATGTGGCGGTGGGGGGGTGTCCTGCAGTTTGCGAACCAGTTCCTCGGGCGAGGGCAGATCGGCCACATGGGTCAGGCGGATCACAGCCATCTCTGCCGCCATCATCGCATTGGGTGCGGCGGCGACTTCCTCGAGCGCCTTGAGCAGCATCTGCCACATGCGCGTCAGCACCCGCATCGGCAGGCGGCTGGCCATATCCTGTCCACGGGCCCGCTCATCCGGGCTGATGGTCGGATCTTCTGCCGCATCGGGGGTGATCTTTACCACCGACACCCAATGGGTGATCTCGGCCAGATCGCGCAGCACCGCCATCGGGTCCGCGCCCTCGGCATATTGACCGGACAGCTCCGTCAGGGCCGCCGCCGCATCGCCGCGCAGGATCATATCCATCAGATCCAGCACCCGGCCCCGGTCCGCAAGACCGAGCATCGCGCGCACCTGATCCGCTGTGGTCTCCCCCGCACCATGGCTGATTGCCTGATCCAGCAGTGAGGTCGCATCCCGTGCGGAACCTTCTGCCGCGCGGGTAATCAGCGCCAGCGCATCTTCGGCGATCTCGGCTTTCTCATTGGTGGCGATCCGGCGCAGCAGATCGATCATCACCTCCGGCTCGATCCGGCGCAAGTCAAACCGCTGACAGCGCGACAGCACCGTCACCGGCACCTTGCGGATTTCGGTGGTGGCAAAGATGAATTTCACATGCGCCGGTGGCTCTTCAAGCGTCTTCAACAGCGCGTTGAAAGCAGAGGTTGACAGCATGTGGACCTCATCAATGATGTAGATCTTGTAGCGGGCCGAAGCCGCGCGATAGGCCACACTGTCGATGATCTCGCGGATGTCACCCACACCGGTGCGCGAAGCGGCATCCATCTCCATCACATCCACATGGCGACCTTCCATGATCGCCACGCAATGTTCGCATTTGCCGCAGGGCTCCGTGGTCGGGCCGCCCTGACCGTCCTCCCCGATGCAGTTCATGCCCTTGGCGATGATCCGCGCGGTGGTGGTTTTACCGGTGCCGCGAATACCTGTCATAATGAAGGCCTGCGCGATGCGATCTGCGGCAAAGGCGTTCTTCAGCGTGCGCACCATCGCGTCCTGACCGACCAGATCGGCAAAGGTCTCGGGCCGATACTTGCGTGCCAGAACCTGATATTGTCCGCTTTGCGGTGCGCTGGAGGTCTCGGGGCTGTGCTCGCTCATGAGGGCCTTTCGGATGGTCTTTGAGGGCGCGCCGCTGGATTCGCGAGCCACGCCAATGATCCTGTGCAAACTAAGCGCCGCTGTCCGCTTCGTCCACCGCTGTTGCACGGGAACCCGGCAGAATGGGGGAGGTGACAGAAAAGGCTACCTGTCTGAGACTTGGCGGGGTTAAGATAGCGTGAAGGTATCGCGGAAATTACGCCGCGCCTCCCGGGGGGGGGAGAGTAAATGGTGAGTGCTACGAATATGCAGCCGCAGTCGGCTGTGCAGACCCTATCGCTTCACGCGCTGTCGTTTGGGGACGGTATATTGGCGCTGAGCCGCGCGCCCGGCGCTGGGGGGGATTACGCGGGTGATTTGCGTTTGATTCGTGAATGGCGCCCGTCGATGGTGATTTCGATGACCACGCGGGTGGAGCATGTGATTCTCGGTGTTGAGAACCTGGGCACGGATATACAGGGCCTCGGCAGCCGCTGGTTCCATATGCCGGTCGAGGATTATCAAATCCCCACCGCAGAGATGGACGAACACTGGCAACACATCAGCACGATGGCCCGTCAGGCCATGTCCGGTGGTGGCCGGGTTCTGGTCCACTGCCGGGGAGGCTGCGGTCGATCCGGCATGGCGGTGCTGCGGTTGATGATCGAAAGCGGCGAGTCTGCCGAGGCAGCGCTCAGCCGCCTCAGAACTCTGCGGCCCTGCGCCGTCGAGACAGACGCACAAATGGCGTGGGCCTTTGGCAGAAGGTCCCCGACCTGAACTGAAGGCTGCGCTGAGCGTCAGACCTCAGCGCGCTGATCCCGATAGCTGCGCACAGGTCGCGCCTCGCCAAAGGCGCGCGGAATCTCTGATACACATGTGCTGCTCATCGTGTTGGCATCACTGGACAACATCGCATCGGCGAACCGATCCAGCGTTTCGGTCTTGGTCGATGAGGTTACGTCACAGAACACTCGAATGCGGCTGTGGTTGGCGGCAAAACGCGCAGGGCAGGCTTTCTCGCATCCATCTAGGCGGCTTTCTCCACTGATTTCAAAATCTTCCTGTGTCAGTGGGCGCGCGCTATCGAGCGCCTGTGCCAAGGCTTTCAGCATCCGTTGTGCGGCCGGGCAGGGGCGCCCCAGATGCATACATGTGGTCGACACAAATTCATGTGATCGCTGTTGGTCCATTCTCTGCGTGCCCTCCGCACCAAGATAGTTGTGACGGGGGCAAGATGAGAGACTTCGGGCGAGACATTGCCCCTCAATGGTGGGCAAGAGAGATCAGCCGTCAGACCTCCTCCAGGACACCCCGCCCGGTTTCAGGTTCGTATCATTGATGGCAGGTCTCCTGACTTGCGGGTCATCGCGTACCGGCCCTTCCCGATCCCATCGGCCAATGTGGCCGTGACGGATCAGTGGTCTTGCCGGGGTACTCGCCGCCTACAGTTGCGGGGGCAGTCACGGACTTGGCGGGGCATATGCCCGAACCTCACCGTATTCCCTCTTCATTCCGTCCTCGGATAGAGAAACGAAAACCATCTCAAGAAGAGGTAGCGAGCGCGCTGCCGACTCGTCAACAAAGATCTTGCTGCACGTGCAAAATCACCCCTGCGGTTCGATTGTGTTTTGGAGGTGTGGGTAAACGCCTAGAGACAAAAAAACCCGCCAGAGGCGGGGCTTTTTATAAAGTGAGAGGTTGGACATCGACCCAAGCGGGGCTCGTTGTGGCTGCTTCCTTCCGGACCTGACCAGGTTGGCGAGGCGCTTGCCCGCGCCAACCCCTCGAATCCCGATATAGGGAAGTGACGATACAATGACAACCCGCAGCCTGGGCGATTTCCTGACCCTATGCGCGTGTGAAGGAAGGCAGAGGTCTACCGTGAAGGTGTAGTTGAGGCGGTGGGTGCAATCCAAAAGGTTGCCTTGGCATCCTCGACATCGCAATGGCTGAGGTACTCGGCGCTTATCACGACGCCCTTTGATGATGCGCAGCTCTAAATGGTGCCACTCAGAGCTGCAGCTTCAACGCCACAAAGCCTGTATCCAGTTCGGTCGCGCTTTGGGCGACGTCATCAGGCAATTCATGCAGGTGGCGGTGCACGCCGGGGCCTGTGACGGCAATCGCCTCCACGCCGAGGTTCGGACGGATGCGCCACGGATAGGGTGCCGCTGCCAATGGATCTGCCGCTAGGGTCGACGTCACATAGGCCCCGACAGTGTCGCGGATCATCTGAGGTGGCAGCGAGAGAGCCTGCGCCTGATCAAGCATACGAAAGTTGCCGCCTCCGCTGCTGCGGTAGCTGTTGAAGGCAACTGCGAACCTCTGGGCAGGTTGCAAAGGGTGCCCGTGCCAGCGCAGATTTCTGATACGGCTTGCCGCGTCGTTTAAGAGGCGTCCATCGGCATCAAAACGTGCCGTTGCTGTCGGGTCGATTTCATACTCCAGGCCGAAGATCACATCGAAGTTGTGTCCGGCCCGCGCAGGATTTGCCAGCAGGCGGTCAGGAGCATTGGGCTCCAACTGATTAAACAGCCCTGCCGACATGTCCAACCAGTCCCGCAGTTGCTGTGCGTCAACGATAATGCAGCGCAATTCGTTTGGATAAATGTAGATGTCGGCCACATGGCGGCGCGAAATCTCTCCTGCGGGCACATCGGTGTAATTGAGCGGCCCCGCGCGCCCACCAAATTTAGCCGGTGCGACTGCCGACAAAAGCGGCAGGTCGGCGAATTCTGATTTTGCAAGGGTCGGGCGAACAGCAGCGGCCTGCGCCGCGGCGGTGAGAGCGAGTGCGCGATCCTCGCCAAAATAGGTAAAATAGGAGTGGTGTGGCTGTGCGAGCGTGCCAACATTTGTGGCCATATCGGCGCGGGTGCGCTGATGAATGTCGCTCAGGGCGTTAACCAGTTCTGGTGCCTCCGGGACCACTGGCACGAGACCATCGCGGGTCTGATGTGCAACCGGGCGCAGGGCGCAATCTCCCTGCGTGACACGCCAGCCTTGCGGGGTGCGGACCAGGTCGAGGTCGATCACCCCGAGATGTGAGCCACTGGAGCCAGGCATCACCACCGGAACACCCAGCCCGGCATCCTCACCATCGGGCGCCGGCAGCAACAAATGGGTATGTCCGCTCACAGCTGCATCAAGACCGGGCAAGTGCGACAAAGGTCTGAGCGCGTTTTCCATCCCCGCGACTTGGTCAGTCGGGCCCAGCCCGGTATGTGCCAATGCGATCACCACATCGGCCCCCGCATTGCGCAGATCCGCAATCGCGGCGCGTGCGCTGCTGAGGATATCGTCGACACGCAGACGCCCCTCCAGATGATCGGCATCCCAGAGCATGGTTTGCGGCGGCAACACCGACAACAGCCCGATCTTTACATCCGGCGCATCTGCGGGTGCACAAGGCATACGCCTGCGCAGTATCAGGGTTTTGTGAACAGGCAGCGCATGGGCGTCGGCAAGGGGTGTAATATTGCTGCAAACCGCCGGGCAGGGCAGCGCAGAGAGCGCCCGGGCAAGGACAGGAAGGCCGAAATTGAACTCATGGTTGCCAAGACCGACGGCATCATAGCCCAAGACGTCAAAGGCACGGATCGATGCAGGGGTGGCGTCTGGATCAGCGGCGTCAGTTTCGGCAAGCGGTGAGCCCTGCAACCAGTCGCCATTGTCGACCAGCAGCGTAATCGCACCGGACTCTGTGGCCTCTTTGCGGGCCGCGCCAATCAGGCTTGCAGTGCGGCTCAGGCCAATTCCGGGATGCTCTTGATCGGTGTAATAGTTGTAGCTGAGCAAATGGCTATGGACATCCGAGGTGGCCAGCACGCGCAATCGCCCCGATACTTCTGATCGGTCGCTAGCACCCTCATCTGTCCCCGTGGCGCCTTGGTCGTCTTCGGTCATTCTATGCCATTCATCGTCGCTCGTGGGCACCGCTCCGTGATTGTCTTGCGTCCGGTGCTTCTCTCATTCGTTAACAAGTAGAAGAACAGAGACAGGGGGGCGTGCGGAACCCTAACGAGAGGCTTTTTTCGAGTTTTTGAAAAGCGTGGCATTTTTGCTTGTGTCACACATGGGAATGCGGCATCGCCTGTCTGCAATGATGAAACGTCATCCCCTTTTGCGGACGGTGGCTGGCAGCAACGCATTTCAAAAAGCGAGACAGTCATGAAGCGAGCGGAGCAAGTAACCTTTGGCGGCAGCGGATTGGATCGCGCGGCGTATTTGCGCACAGAGACCGCGACATTAGATCAGCTCTGGTGTTCGGCAGAAGTGCAAATCGTGCTTTTGTGGCGCGGCAAGCCCTTATGCGTTTGCAAGCCCGGTCACTCTGACGCCGATGGGCTGGCCTATCTGCAAAGCGATCATGCCCTTGTGGCGGGGCGACGTCATGATGCGCTTTTTCTGGGACGAAATGCGCAAGGGGCAGGTTACTTTGCCGTGAGCCTCGACGACTGGGAGCCTGAAGATCTGGATGCTTCCAGCCTTAACAGCTTTCTTGATCCAAGCGAGCAGCGTCACCCGGATTTGCCCGAGGTCTATGCATTTATGGAGTTGCGCCGGGTGATGACGCATCTTTCGGCGCGTGAGGCAGAACTTGCGGCGACCGCAAAGGCGATGCTGGGCTGGCACGCAAGCCATGGATTTTGCGCCTGTTGCGGTCATGCCAGCAATGTTGAGCAGGCCGGATGGCAGCGTCGCTGCCCAAGCTGCAATGCCCCGCATTTTCCACGGACCGACCCAGTTGTGATCATGCTGATCACCCGTGGCGATCGCGTGTTGTTGGGGCGGTCACCGGGGTGGCCGGAGGGTATGTACTCGCTGCTCGCGGGTTTTGTGGAGCCGGGAGAAACCCTCGAAGCAGCGGTGCGCCGCGAAGTTTATGAGGAAACCGGAGTGAAGGTGGGCGAGGTCGACTATTTGGCCAGCCAGCCGTGGGCCTTCCCTATGTCGTTGATGTTTGGCTGTTATGGTGTTGCAGTCAGCGAGGAAATCACCCTTGATCCGCAAGAGATCGAAGAGGCATTCTGGGTGACACGCCAAGAGGTGATGGACGCCATTGCAGGCAATCACCCAAAGGTGCGCGCCCCGCGCAAAGGGGCAATAGCGGGGTTTCTTTTGGAAAACTGGGTTGCAGATACACTTGAGTAACCAACATAGTTTATCAACATGCCATAGCCCGCGGTGAAATGATGTTTTGCCGTTCCAACGACAGGTCCTGATATGCACTTCGAAACCAAAGAAGATACCGATAGCCCCATCGCAGAGGCGTTTGCGGCCGTCACGGACTTTGAAAGCTTTGAGCGGTCGGCCATCCGGCGAGGTGTTGAGGTGCATCGCAATGGGGACAGCTCCACCGCGCCAGAAGATCTGACGTGGGATGTCGTCTTTATGTTTCGCGGATCAGAGCGGAAGATGCGGCTGGAAATTCTGGAATACGATGCCCCCAATGTGGTGGTCTTTTCCGCAACCGGCAGTGGCATGATGGGTGAGCTGCGCGTCGATCTGATGGCATTGTCGTCGCAACGCACACGGATGACGGTGCGTTTGGACCTGCGGCCCAAAACACTGGCGGCGCGCCTGCTGGTGCAATCGCTGAAATTGGCACGCAACAAGCTAAACCGTAAATTCCGCAAACGTGTTGCCGAATTTGCGCTGCTGATTGAAGAACGCCAAACTCAAATCGCCTGATCATCAAGTTTTCGTGAAATATTACATCGAGCGGCGACAGCCGTTTTTTGGTTACTCCTTTGTTTTTAAAAGAATTTACCCTGTGAGCGGGGTGCGACTTGCGATCGTGCTGCGACTGCAAAAAAGGTTCATTTGAAAGTACTTTTTACGCTGGCAGCATTTGGAATTTTGAAAGTTGTTAATCGCCTTGTGGCACCGTCGTAACAAGAACGGCACGACCCGAGGAATAACGAATGTACCGCTTGCTGGACTGTATTACACAGGAACACCATTTTGGACTTGTTGCTGTGGCTGCCTTGATATGTGTGATTGGATCGGTGATTTCTGTTCATATGTCCGGTCGCCTCACCGAATGGACCGGGAAGCGACGCTTGGTTCAGTTGCCGCTGGCGGGTTTGATCACCGGGGCCACTATCTGGTCGACGCATTTCATTGCCATGACGGCTTATGAGCCGGGCTATGAGCATGGGTATGAACCCATTTTGACGGGCGCATCGCTGGTGGTTGGCGTGCTGGGCTCTTTTGCTGCCAATGCTGGGCTTGCTTTTGCACGCGGAGCGGCAGCACCAGTCATGGCCGGCGCGATTTTTGGGATGACGGTGTCGGCCATGCATTACACGGGCATGCGCGCCTATCTGCTGCCCGGTACGATCCAGTGGAATATCGGAACCGTGATTGTGTCTGTGATCTTGGGGGCTGGGCTTGGCGCGTTGAGTTATGGTTTGATCACGCGGCGCATGCGGGGGATTCCTGGGCGCGCCTGGCCTGCACTGGCGATGGTTCTGGCCATTTGCCTGATGCATTTCACCGGCATGAGCGCGATTGAAATCCGCCTTGATTCCTCCATTGAGGTGCCGCCCAAAACCATCTCGGATAACGCAATGGCGCTGTTGGTCTTTGCTGTGACAGCCATCATCCTGCTGATCGCCATGGCTTCTGCCAGCATTGAGGTGAACATGGAGGGGGAAACCCGCCATCAGCTGAACCATGCGGCCACCCATGACCCGCTGACGGGCATGCCCAATCGTATGTGGCTTACCCGCAAGCTGGATGCACTTAAAATCCGTCTCGATGAAAATGAAACGGCGCGCGCCGCAATCATGACCGTGGATCTCAACCTGTTTAAAGAGGTGAACGATGTCTATGGCCATGCCGCAGGGGATGCGGTTCTGCGTCAGGTCGCCTTGCGCCTGATCGAACAGGAAGGCGAGGGAGAGCGCATTACCCGCGTGGGCGGGGATGAGTTTGTCGCGATCAAAGAAGGTTTCCGCCGTATCGAAGAAGTGCAGAGCTTTGCCGAACGTCTGCATGCAGCAATTGTTGAACCCATTGATCTGGATGAGGTGTCGCTGCGGGTTGGGGCGTCGATCGGGATTGCCACAACGCTGGAAGACGGCCGCGATCCCGCTGATTTGTTGCATAAGTCTGACGTTGCCATGTATCGCGCAAAGTCCGAACCCGATACGCCGATTTGCCAGTTCAATGCGGAAATGGACCGTCGTAACCGCGAAAAGACCCAAATGGTGCATGATTTGCGCCAGGCATTGCAGCACGACGAATTCGAATTGGTTTACCAGTTGCAAAACGCGCTCGATACATTGGCGCCAGTCGGTTTTGAGGTGTTGCTGCGTTGGAACCACCCGCTTCGAGGCCGTGTTTCTCCGGCGGAGTTCATTCCCATTGCAGAAGAAACCGGCCTGATCCGTGACATCGGGCGTTGGGTGCTGCGTGAGGCATGCCGAGAGGCGGCGCAGTGGAGCCGCCCCTATAGTGTGGCCGTCAATGTCGCCCCACAGCAATTGGTACAGCCTTCTTTCATTGAGGATGTGATGGATATCCTGATGGAGACCGGAATTGATCCTGCGCGTCTTGAGCTGGAGATTACGGAGGCCAGCATTATCGACGATCAGGCCCATACGCTGAAAGTGATGCATAAGCTGAAAGCCATCGGCATTCGCATTGCGATGGATGATTTTGGCACCGGCTACTCATCGCTGGCCACCTTGCAGGCCTTCCCGTTTGATAAGATCAAAATAGACCGCAGCTTTGTGCAGGATGTTCACAAGGATGCCCAACGTGCGGCGATTGTACGCTCTACGCTGCTGTTGGGAGCCGCGCTGGACATCCCGGTCTTGGCCGAAGGGGTCGAGGTGGAGGACGAGTTGAGTTTCTTGCGCGGTGAGAGTTGCGCTTCGGTGCAGGGCTATTACTTCGGCCAACCGATGTCGCGCGACGATATGCGTCGGATTGCATGTGAAGGCGATGATGTCGCCGAAAGTGCTGCCTGATCAGAAATCTGCTGCGCGGTCTCTGTGGCGGCCTTGGGGAAATTCCGGGGCAGCCCTTTGGGCGCTTAATGAAAGTCCCGGCTTGGAAACAACCGTTTGGCCTGTTCACGCGGGTGGCGTGCGCTTGACGTGACCTGTCTGGAGCGTGGGGCATCATCGGCCTGAGGTTGGGTGATGCCAATAGCCTCATCCAGCGGATGGCCAAGATCCGAGAGACGGTACGACATGTCGGTAATTTCCTGCGCGATCAGATGCACGATAATCCCTTCGCGTTGCAGATATCCGCGCACTTGCAACAACCGCCCGCCCATCACGATGCGGCGGTATTGCTCATAGACCTTGGGCCAGACGACAATATTGCTGACTCCGGTTTCATCCTCCAACGTCAGGAAGATAACGCCGGATGCGGTGCCCGGCCGCTGACGGGTGATCACCAGACCGCAGACCGTGTGACGCCCCAGCGGCACCGTCTGCAGCGCCGCATGCGGGGTAAGACCCGGCAAGGAGGGGCGCAGCAATTCCATCGGATGCGCGCGCAAGGTCAGCCGCGTGGCCACGTAATCCTCTACCACTTCTTCGCCCAGATGCATCACGGGCAAATCAACCGATGGCTCAGAGATACTCTCACCATCAATCGGATCGTTAAACAGGGGCAGTGGCTGTGGGCTGCGAATGGCCTTGACCTGCCACAGAGCATCGCGGCGCGTGAGCCCCATGTCTGCAAACGCATCCGCCTCGGCCAGCCGTGTCAACACGTCGGGACGCACCCCAGCCCGGAGCCACAGCGTGTCCGGATCAGGATAGCCATTGCCGCGTGCCGCGGTGATCCAGCCTGCATCCTCTTCGCGAAACCCTTTGATCTGGCGAAATCCCAGCCGCAGGGCCAGCGCGCCATCGGGGCGGCGCTCCAGTTGGTTGTCCCAATTTGATGCATTGACGCAGATGGGCCGGATCTCGACCCCATGTTCGCGGGCATCGCGCACGATCTGGGCCGGGGCGTAAAACCCCATTGGCTGTGAATTCAAAAGCGCGCAGGCAAAGACCGCTGGATAATGGCATTTGAGCCAGGCCGAGACATAGGCCAGCATGGCAAAGGCGGCGGCGTGGCTTTCGGGAAAGCCATAGTCGGCAAACCCTTCGATCTGAGAAAAACAGCGCGCGGCGACCTCTGGCGCGTAGTCTTTATCCAGCATGCCATTGATGAATTTGTCCCGAAACGTGCCAATGGTGCCCATCCGCCGAAAGGAGGCGAGCGAGCGGCGCAGGTGGTCGGCTTCTTCTGGGGTGAAGCCCGCACCGACCACGGCGATTTGCATGGCCTGTTCCTGAAACAGCGGAACGCCCAAGGTGCGTTTGGTGACCTGTTCCAGCTCCGGGCCAAAGGGCTCGGGTTCCTCCAGGCCATGGCGGCGGCGGATATAGGGCTGAACCATATCGCCCTGAATGGGGCCGGGGCGTACAATTGCCACCTCGATCACCAGATCGTAAAATTCCTGCGGCCGCATCCGGGGCAGAAAATTCATCTGCGCCCGGCTTTCCACCTGAAAGACCCCCACCGCATCTGCGCGGCACAGCATGTCATAGGTGGGCTTATCCCCTTGTGGGACCGAGGCAATGGACCATGTCTCTCCCTCATGCGTTTGCAACAGGGCAAATGCCTTTTGCAGACAGGTCAGCATGCCGAGCGACAGCACGTCGACCTTCAGGATACCAAGCGCGTCGATGTCGTCCTTGTCCCATTCGATCACGGTGCGATCTTCCATCGCGGCGTTCTCAATCGGGGCCAGCTCGTCCAGCCGTCCTCTGGTGATGACAAAGCCGCCGACATGTTGGGACAGATGCCGGGGAAAACCGATGATGTCGCCGATCAGCCGGATGGTCTGCATCAGGCGGCGATCCTGAATGTTGAGGCCCAGTTCTTCGATGCGTTTCAGGTCAACGCCGCCGTTGCTCATGCCCCAGATTTGCCCCGAGAGACCCGCCGTGACATCCTGTGACAGGCCCATGACCTTGCCGACCTCGCGGATGGCGGCCCGAGAACGGAAATGGATCACGGTGGCGCAAAGCCCCGCACGCTCGCGGCCATATTTTTGGTAGATCCACTGGATCACCTCTTCGCGGCGTTCATGTTCGAAATCCACGTCGATATCTGGCGGCTCGCCCCGGTATCGCGAGACAAACCGCTCAAACACCATGGTGATCATATCGGGGCTGACGTCGGTGATGCCGAGCAGATAGCACAGGATCGAATTCGCTGCTGATCCGCGCCCCTGACACAGGATGTTTTGCGATCTGGCGTATTGCACGATGTCATGCACGGTCAGAAAATAGGCGGCAAAGCCCAGATCTGCGACGAGGTTCAGCTCCTTTTTCATAAGAGTAATGGCCTTCTCTGACGGCCCGTCAGGATAGCGCCGCTTCAGCCCCTCAGCGGCTAGCCGTTCGAGCCGCACCTGCGGGGTTTCCCCGTCAACAATTTCATGGGGGTAATCATAGGACAGCTCGCCGAGATCAAAGCTGCATGTGTCTGCGATCTCCAATGTGCGGCGCAGGGCAGCGGGGTGGGCGCGAAACAGCCGGGCCATATCCGCGCCTGCCTTGAGGCGGCGCTCGGAATTCAGCAAGGCGCGGCTGCCGATTTCATCAATGGTGATATGTTCGCGCATACAGGTCAGCACATCCGCCAGCGGCCTGCGGCTGGCGCGGTGCATCAGCACATCCCCCACCGCAACCATGGGCGCGCTTGTGACCTGTGCAGTATGCGCGCAGGCAGCCAGATAGGCCTGATCGCTGCCATCATAACGCGGGGCTGCCCCCAGAAACACATGATGCGGAAAGGCCTGTTGCATCCTGCGAATGTCAGGAGTGGCCGTCTTCAGCTCCGCTTGCGGCAGGGCAATCAAGGTCATGCCACGACAGGACGCCATCAGATCCTTGGTGTCCAGATGGCATTCACCTTTGGGCGCGCGCCTTTTTCCAAGGGTCAAAAGCCGGGTCAGGCGGCTATAGGCGGTGCGGTCGCGGGGCAGGGCGATCCAGTCGGTCTGGCTGTCGCGCAGCACCAGACGACAGCCGACGATCAGCTTGGGCAGTATCGGGGTGGCTGGTTTTTCGAGCGTGGCGGCGTTGCCAATGTCTTGTCGTGAGGAAGAATCAATGCGTTGGTGCGAGCGGATCTGAACACCCGCCTCCGCCTCACGCCGCAGTTCTTTCAGGGCACTCCATGCGCGCACTACCCCGGCCAGTGAGTTGCGATCGGTGATCGCAATGGCCGCCAGTCCCAGCTCGGCTGCGCGTGTCATTAACTCTTCGGGGTGGGAGGCCCCGGTCAGAAAGGTAAAGTTGCTGGTCACGCACAGCTCGGCATAGCCGGGGCCGGTCTGCTGAGTGCGCAACCTCTCCGGGCTAAAGGCTTCGACCGGGCGGTGGGTTCGGTTGGGTTCCATCAGGCGAACTCCCCCTGCACAAACCAGCCCGGGGCTTGCGGCGTAAAAAACAGCCACAGCCTGCGCCCTTCTTGGGTCTCCACCCGCCAATAATCGCGCAGCCCGCTGCGCCACGCCTCATCCTCCAGCCACCACTCGGGGCAGATGCGTTCGGGGCCTATGGCGCGTCCGGTGGTCAGCGCCATACGCCGCCAGCGAAATCGTTGGGGCGGATGCGGCGTACGCCCTGCAATGGGTTCCGGCGCAAAGAGTACAACCGGGCGCGGGCGGGCCGGGCACCAATGACGCGCAGGTTCTGAATAGGCAGCGGGTGAGATGATGAAACTGCGCTCTGGGATGTGGCTGTCAGCGGGCAGGAACCGCTGGATGTTTTCCAGCCCAACCCGCGTGCCAAGACGAGAGATCAAGTCATCCAGCTTATCCTTGCGCCCGGCGGACACATGGTTGATCTGCCGGGCGGGCAGCGGTTCCACCACGGTTGCCTCAAGGCGCAGACGCTCGATGCCAAACCCCGCGTCCAGATCCTTCAGCCCGCGCTCGAACAGGGGCAGGATGCGGTGCGGGTCATGCAAGGGGCGCGCAAGGCGCAACTCAACCTGCTGACTGTCACGGTCCACGCGCCCCAGCGTCACGCAGAGCCTGCGCGCACCGACCTCTTGCGCCTGCAATTTGGGGCAAAGCTGCCCCAGCAGTCGCTGGATACCCGCCATGACATCCCCGATCAGGCCGATGGGTTCGGGCAAGGTCAGGCGCACGCCGTAATGAGGTGGTTCCGCTTGTGGGCTGATCTCCTCTGGCTGGTCCCCAAGGGCCTGATCCAGCCGCATCAGCGCGGCGGGGCCAAAACGGCGGGTCAGAGGCGCGCGCGGCGTTGCGGCCAGTTCGCTGATCTTGCGTATCCCCAGACGCTGCAACGCAACCGAGGTGTCCGCACCCAAGCGCAGCGCAGCAACCGGCAGGGAACCGATGGCGTCTAACATCGCACCTGCGGGGGCGATCCCCTCGCCGTGACGGGCCAGCGCCCATGCGGCCCCGCGGGTGTCGCCCAAGCCGATCCGCACCGTCATTCCCGCGCGGGCCAGTCGATTGCGCATTTGTGCCAGCATGGCGTCCTCACCCCCAAAGAGATGGGTTGACCCGGTGATGTCCAGCACCAGCCCGTCCTCCCCCTCCAGCCCAACCCACGGGCAATAGCGTGTGGCCCAGCGGCGCAGCCCCTGCAGAAACCGCTGATCCTCTGGCGGGCGCGCCACGTGGCTGCGCAGGTCCGGGCAAAAGGCGCGCGCGTCAGAATAGGTCATACCCTTATGAAGCCCCTGCGCCTCGGCCGCGGCATTGAGGCAATAAATCCGGTTGGCGTTGTTCTCTTTGAGGGTCAGGGCAAAGGGACCATCAATCGGATTCAGTCGTAACGCCCGGTCACTTGCCAGCCGGGGAAACCATAGCGAGACGACGCGACGCTCTATCCCATCGAACATACCAGACACCCAATGTTCCCGATTTGTTCTTTATAAGCTCCCACCGCTGCAGAGTCGAGTCCCCGGCGCGATCATCGGCGTCAAAATGCGGGATGCAGCGCCAGCGGGTTTCGGCGGCATTGCTGCCCATACCCTCTGGGATCAGGGCGAGAGCGATGGATTTGCCTTCTTTCGCAGCCAGTTGCAACCGCCGCCCTTCGGTGAGGCCCAGCGGTTTTGTGAGGCTCACGATGACCAGCGCCACCGCACCGGAGCGCAGAGCCTCCTCTGTCACGGCAAGGGCTTCGATCTGGCTCTGGGCGTTGCACAGCAGCAGGTCGGCCGGGTCCATAAAAGCGGCGAACCCATCCGGATTGATTCGCGCCACCTCCCATGTTTCGCGCACCCAGAGCACCTGCCCACCGCGCGCGGCGGCCAGTGCAAAAGCAAAGCTATAAGCCCCCGCGCCGCAGACCTCATGGGCGCGACCTTCAACGAGGGGGAAGGGCAGGGAGGATTGAACCATGGCTCATATTCAAGGCAAAGAAGGGGGCAGGGTCAACACCCATACACCGCCCGCGCAGGAATGTCTTGTGCGTCTTAGGGTGTCAGCCCGGCAGCGATGGAACGGGCCGCGTTTGCGATAAATCCATGCACGTCATCTGCCTCTGCGTCCGCCCGCACCCGCAGTCCAAGGGAGTGCAGTACAGCGGCGGCCATTTCTGCGGCGGCTTGTCTCGCGCCCTCTGGTGCGTCCGGCGCGGTGTGGTCAAACAGGCGACGAAACTGAGCATCGGTTTGCACGAGGCGCTGGGCCAGGCGGCTGCGAATCTCCGGGTGGGTGGGGGCTTCTGCCACGGCAGTGGAGAATACCAGACAGCCTCGCGCCTGTGCCCGGCTGTAGATTTCCAGCATGGTGGTATAGATGATCCGCAGGGCGTCCTCGGGCGAGGCATCGCGAGGCACCTGACGGTTCAGATCGCCCTGCACGCGGATGACAAAATCATCCATCGCGCGCAGGAACATTTCTTCCTTGTTGCCAAAGGCGGCATAAAGGCTGGGGCGGACAAGGCCGGTGGCCTTGGAGAGGTCATCCAGCGAGGTGGCCGCATAGCCCTTCTGCCAGAAGACCTCCATGATGGTCTGCCGTACCGCGCGTTCATCGAACTTGCGCGGACGGCCCCGACCGCGTGTCTGCCCCGCCTTGCTCATTCGGGGAAATCCGCCCCGTGCAGCACATCGCAGAAATGCGGCTGGTGAAAGCCCGGCACATGGCGATGGGCCACATCGGCGCCAAAATTATGCATCGCTGTCATGGGCTTGGCTTTGTAGATCCGGGTGAGCGCTTGTTCCATGGCCTTTTTGAACCCCAGACGGGGGTAGGCGTCAAGCACCTGTTCCATCACCTCCGGCGTGATGTGGTCATGTGGGATAACGCCCACGTCCAGCCCCGCACCGATCTGCACCAGCGCGGCCTCGGGCGATTTCTTCTGCGGGATCGAAAACGTCGTGTGCAGAGCAATCGCGTCCCAGACCCGGTCAATGCGCGATTGCTCGACGTTTTGTGCCGCAAGGAACGTGGCGGCGGCATCGGCGGCGTCCACCTCAAACCGATCCTCCGCCATATAGGTTTCTGTGAGGCCGAGATCATGCAGCATGGCGGCGATGTAAAACAGCTCCGGGTCATATTGCGTGCCCGTCGCGCGCGCCGCCAGCGCGCCAAACACATATGAGCGGCTGACATGGTTATAAAGGAAGGGATCGCTTGCCATGCGCACCATCTCTTCGGCGGCGGTGCAAAGGGCCGTGTCGGGCGGGGTGACGAGGTCAGTGAGAAGCATCGAAAGTATCCTGTCTTGAAAGGTTCGCTTTTTATTATGCGATTCGGTATAAAATAAAAGAGCCGATATCCAAAACGACCTGCGACAAAAAGAAAAGGCACCCCGAAGGGTGCCTTAACAGTCTGAATTATAATTGAAATCAGAGGTGTTCTTGTTGCGGCATACCAAGGATGTGAAAGCCGCCATCGACGCGGATGATCTCACCCGTGGTGTAGGCTCCTGCGTCCGAGGCCAGATAGACCGCTGTGCCGCCCACCGCTTCAAGGGTCGCATTGGACCGCAAGGGGGCGTTCTGCTCGGTGTGCTTGTAGGTCTTGCGCGCACCACCGATCGCAGCCCCGGCGAGCGTTTTCATCGGGCCGGGAGAGATCGCATTGACGCGGATGCCATCGGGGCCGAGGTCATTGGCCAGATAGCGCGTGGCGCTTTCCAGCGCGGCCTTGGCCACACCCATCACATTGTAGTTCGGCGTCACCCGGTTGGAGCCACCATAGGTCAGCGTCATCATGGTGCCGCCGCCGTTTTCCTGCATCAACGGATAGGCGCGCCGCGCCACCTCGATGAAGGAATAGGCGGAGATATCCATGGAGTTCTTGAAGTTCGCGCGGCTGGTGTTGATGAACCGGCCGGTGAGTTCGGTCTTGTCCGAATAGGCAATCGCGTGAACGAGGAAATCAATCGTCGGCCAGCGCGCGCTCAGCTGTTCGAACGCGGTGTCGAGCGAGGCATCATCGGTGACATCCACATCCACCATGAAATCGCTGCCTACAGAGGCCGCGAGCGGCTCCAGACGTTTGCCAAAGGCTTCACCCTGATAGGTAAAGGCCAGCTCGGCCCCTGCCTCATGCATCGCCTTGGCGATCCCCCAGGCGATGGAGCGGTCGTTTGCCACCCCCATGATCAGGCCCCGTTTGCCGGCCAATACTCCTGTCACGGTCGTCAATCCTTGTACTTGCTCAGAACCATGGACCCGTTGGTGCCACCAAAGCCGAAGCTGTTGGTCATGACACTGTCGAGCCCTGCGTTTTCTACATATTGCGTGGCCACTTCGCCCTCCTCGATGCCCTCTGCGAGGGTCTCGACGTTGATGGACGGCGTGATGAAATCATTGTCCAGCATCAAGAGGCAGAAGATCGCCTCCAGCGCGCCGGCGGCACCCTGTGCGTGACCGGTCATGGATTTGGTCGAGGAGATCGGCGGCACATTGCCTGCACCGAATACACGGCGTGCGGCCTCAACCTCGCCCACATCGCCCACCGGCGTCGAGGTGCCATGCGCGTTGATATAGGAAACCTTGCGGCCTTCGGGCAGGGTTTGCAGCGCCAGACGCATCGCGCGCTCGCCGCCCTCGCCAGAGGGGGCCACCATGTCGTGACCGTCGGAGGTCGCGGCAAAGCCGGTCACTTCGGCGTAGATCTTGGCCCCACGCGCCAGCGCATGCTCCAGATCCTCAAGCACCACGATGCCGCCACCACCGGAGATCACAAACCCATCGCGGTCCTGATCGAACGCACGGGAGGCTTTTTCCGGCGTGTCGTTAAACTTCGAGGACATCGCGCCCATGGCGTCAAACAGACAGGACAGGGTCCAGTCCAGCTCCTCGCCACCACCGGCAAACATCACGTCCTGCTTGCCCATCATGATCTGCTCAGCCGCGTTGCCGATGCAATGCAGCGAAGTGGAGCAGGCGGAGGTGATCGAGTAGTTGATGCCCTTGATCTTGAACGCGGTCGCAAGGTTTGCCGAGATCGTCGAGGACATGCATTTCGGCACCGCAAAGGGGCCGATGCGCTTGGTTGCGCCGGTTTTCAGCACGGTCTGATGTGCGGTCAGCATCGACGAGGTCGATGGCCCGCCCGAGCCGGCCACCAGGCCAGTGCGCTCGTTGACGACCTGATCGTCCGAGAGGCCCGCATCCGCAATCGCCTGGCTCATGGCGATATGGGCATAGGCGGCACCCGGACCCATGAACCGCAGGGTTCGCTTGTCCACATGCTCGGCCGGATCAATTTTCAGCGTGCCCGCGATCTGGCTGCGAAAGCCATGTTCGGCCATCTCTTCGCTGGCGACAATGCCGGATTTCCCGGCCTTCAAGGAGGCGATGACCTCCTCGGCATTGTTCCCGATCGAGGAGACGATCCCCAAGCCGGTGACGACGACGCGACGCATGTTGCGTACTCCTGTAACTGGTGTGAAGGGGGCGCACCCCGCATCATGGGCCCGAAGCCCCAAGCTGATCCCGAGCGTGGATCAGTTCTCGGAGAGGGCCACCTTCATATCCTTAACCTGATAAATCACTTCTCCATCCGCTTCCACGATCCCGTCTGCGACGCCCATGGTCAAGCGGCGGGTCTGTACAGCTTTGGTGAAATTGACGCGATAGGTCAGCATTTTGCGATCCGGGCGCACCATGCCGGTCAGTTTGACCTCACCAACGCCAAGCGCATAGCCGCGCCCTTGCCAGCCACGCCAGCCGAGGTTGAAGCCGGTGAGCTGCCACAAGCCATCAAGACCAAGGCAGCCGGGCATGATCGGGTTGCCGGGGAAGTGGCAGTCAAAGAACCACAGGTCCGGGGTGATGTCGAATTCTGCGAGGATATGGCCCTTGCCATGCTCACCGCCATCGGCGCTCACTTCGGTGATGCGGTCCATCATCAGCATGGGCGGCGCGGGCAGCTGCGCATTGCCGGGTCCGAACAGCTCGCCTCTTGCACATTTAAGCAGGTCTTCCTTGTCAAAGCTGCTGGGATACTGGGTCATATGCGGGGCAACTCCTGCCTGTGAGGTCTGATATAGGTTCACCGCTCCCATTAGCACCGCGTTTACATATCCTGCAAGGGGAGCACGTCGCCGCAGGTGCAAAGGCGGCCCAAGGGCGGGTTCTGTGCAACGCGGCCCAATATACGAAAGCGATTTTTGCAAATCCGTTTGAAAAAGGGCAATATGATGCGATATAAGCCTGAGGTCGCAATGAACGCTAGGAAGGTGACATGACACCGACCCATGAAGAGAATGCCAACAAGTGGCTGATGGAAGCGGGCCTTCGCCCGACCCGCCAGCGTGTGACGCTGGCTGCTCTCCTCGTTGGCGATGGACAGCACCGCCACGTAACCGCAGAGAGCCTGTTTGACGCCGCCAAGGATGACGGGGCCGCCGTGTCGCTGGCCACGGTCTATAATACGCTCAGGGCGTTTTGTGATGCGGGTGTTTTGCAGGAAATCACGGTCGATGGCTCCAAAAGCTATTTCGACACCAATGTGCATGACCACCCCCACTACTATTGGGAGGGCGAGGGCCGGGTTTCGGATGCCCCGTCCGAGGAGCTGGTCATCCAATCCCTGCCGCAACCCCCCGAAGGGATGGAGATTGCGTCGGTCGATGTGGTGATCCGCCTGCGCAAGAAAGCAGAGCTTAGCTGAAATTTGGACGGTGCGTGAATTGGGGGCGCTGCCCCCTCGGCGCTCGCGCGCCTCACCCCCGAGATATTTCTGAAAAGCTGAAAACAGGCTTTAGCGTCGTGTCAGAACCATTGCCCCGGTTCCATCAGGCCCAGATCCAGAAGTTGGCGCGAATGCCATTCGAATGGTGCCGAGTTGTGCCACTTGAAGCTCTTGATATCAAAGGTCGATCCCGGATTTCGTTTCAGCGCTTTGGCGGCGCGAAATGAGCAGATCGCAGCGGTCAGGTTGTGATGCCATGGGCAGGCATAGGTGTTATATTCCTGATCGTTGAACGTGTGATCCTCCTGGAGCTGCAGCCCCTTTTTGACACGAAACAGCGCAATCCGGTCGATTTTGCGGCTGGCTTCGGGGATGTGCTCCTCATGCCGCCAGCGGATACCGCCAAAGAAATCCAACTGGCGGTCCCTTGGATGGCCTGTCTCGGGATCACTGCGCCCTTGAGCGTAATAGCCGGATTTGTCCAGACAGGCATCCTCGATCGAAACCGCACTTGGGTGCGCGTCCAGATCTCCTGCATAGATATCAATTACATAAGTCAGCATCGCATCACGCCGTTCTTCGGTGTGAAAGGCCAGCATCTCGCGCACGGTGCGGGTCTCGCAAAACGGATAGAAAAGATACTCGCCATTATAGCAATAATAGAGCCAGCACCCCGGAGTGGCTGCGGCAATAATGCGGTTCACGGCTGTGATGACCGCGTCCGCGCTGGTGCAGTCGTAGGGCACGCGGTGGATCAGGTCCTCCACATCCGAAGGCACATCAAACGCGTCGGGCATCAAGGCGACAACCGATGTGAAGCCGCAATTCAGATGGTGGCGCAGGGTGGTGCCGATCTCCACCTCATCCTCTGCAAAAATCAGTGCCACCGGCCCTTTGGCCAGAATGGGCTTGCCGGTCTGAAGGAAATCCTCCAGCGCGCCGTATATCATCGGGGCTGTCCTCATGCTCTGCTCTGGGTCTTTCACCGAGCGCCTTCTGGTCTTTGCAGATAAAATCGGGTAATTGCCCTGCCATTGCAAGCGGCCTCAATTCGCGCTATGCGCAGCCGCTGTTCAATCCGCCTTGGCCCACCCCGAAAAAGGTAGCTCACGTCATGTCCGCGCCCAAGAAACTCTACATCAAGACCTATGGCTGTCAGATGAACGTTTATGACAGTGAACGCATGGCGGAAACGCTGGGCGGTCAGGGCTATGTGGAGACCAAAACCCCTGATGATGCGGATATGATCCTTTTGAACACCTGCCACATTCGCGAAAAGGCCGCAGAGAAGGTCTATTCCGAACTGGGGCGGTTCAAAGGTCTGAAGGCGGAGAAGCCCGATCTGAAGATCGGCGTGGCGGGTTGTGTGGCGCAGGCCGAGGGCGAGGAAATCATGCGTCGTCAGCCGTTGGTGGATCTGGTGGTCGGCCCACAGAGCTATCATCGTCTGCCCGAGATGGAAGCCAAGGCGGGTGCCGGTGAAAAGGTGCTCGACACGGATTTCCCCGAGGAAGACAAATTTGAAAAGCTGAAGCGTCGCCCCAAGGCCAAACGCGGCCCCACCGCGTTTTTGACCGTGCAGGAGGGCTGCGATAAATTCTGTGCCTTCTGTGTTGTGCCCTATACACGCGGGGCCGAAGTGTCTCGCCCTGCGGACCGTATCCTGCGCGAAGCCGAGGATCTGGTGGAGCGCGGCGTGCGCGAAATCACCCTGCTGGGCCAGAACGTCAACGCTTATCACGGCGCGGGCCCCAACGGGGATATGACGCTGGCGCAGTTGATCTGGGAACTCGACAAGGTGGAGGGGCTGGAGCGCATCCGGTTTACTACCTCGCACCCCAATGACATGATGGATGACCTCATTGAGGCCCATGGCACTTGCGCCAAGCTGATGCCCTATCTGCATCTGCCGGTGCAGGCGGGATCGGACAAGATCCTGAAACGGATGAACCGCAGCCACACCGCCGAGAGCTATATCCGCCTGATCGAGCGTATCCGCGCGGCGCGCCCCGACATCCTGATTTCCGGCGATTTCATCGTGGGCTTCCCCGAAGAGACCGAAGAGGATTTTCAGGCGACGCTCGATCTGGTGGAAGAAGTGAAATACGGCACCGCCTATTCCTTCAAATACTCCACCCGTCCCGGCACACCAGCGGCAGAACGCGCGCAGGTGGACCCCAAGGAAGCCGACGACCGATTGCAACGGCTCCAGGCTCTGCTGACCCGTCAGCAACGCGAAGTGCAGGATAGCATGGTCGGGCGTGAGCTTGGTGTACTGTTTGAAAAGAAGGGCCGCTTTCCGGGGCAGATGGTCGGCAAGTCCGATTACCTCCACGCGGTGCATGTGGCCGACTGCGATGCAGAGATCGGCGATCTGCGCCGGGTGCGGATCGTCTCTTCGGGTGCCAACTCGCTCGCGGGTGAGTTGATCGCCTAACGACACCCCACTCGATCTGAGGGCAATTTTAAAGGGCGCGGCCAGTCATTGGCGGCGCCCTTTTGGTTTCAAAATGATGCAGTCAGGTGAAGGTGGCGGAGGTGCGCGACTCAGTTCTGATGGGGATTTTCATTCATTTTTTCGAATTTCTGATCGATTGACCGCTCTGCGTGGGCAATGTTTTGCCGGCCCCGTGACTGTTTCTCAAATTCGCCTCTAGGGCTGGGTTTTTCCCCCTTTAACCCCCCGATATTCAGGGAAAATTAGTATAAACTGATGAAGTAATTAGGACCGGAGAGGCCAGAAGGTGCTCTCTGATGTGGGCCAACTGAAGGAAGCCTGTTGTGTTTAATCGAATGTTAGGCAAAGCCAGCGCGGCCCTCGCTTGCGCGGCGCTCGCTGTCTCGCTCTCGGGCGTCTCGCCTGTCGCTGCTCAGGATGCAAACCCAATCCGGGCAGAGCGTTACATCCCCACGATCTGGGTCGACCCTGACGGGTGTGAGCACTGGGTCATGGACGACGGTGCCGAGGGTTATATGACCACCCACATGACCCCGGATGGCAAGCCTGTGTGCCGCCGTGGACAGCTTTGTGGCATGATGCCCACCGATCAGTTCTTTGCAACTGACGGCAGCACGGTGAATGCCGCCGGACGCAAGCGCTTGCAGGAATGGTTCCGCAACGCAATGCCGGGCACACGCTCTTTTGTGGTCGCGGGGCATACCGATAGCCGGGCCTCTGACGAATACAATATGGCGTTGTCGCAACGTCGCGCGGATGCGGTCGCGCAGATTGGCCGTTCGGTCGGGGCGCGGATCAAGGACGTGCGCGCCTATGGCGAGCGCAGCCCGCGTGTGCCAAATCGCGGCGCTGCCAATCTGGCGCAAAACCGCCGTGTCGAAATCTACTGTATCCGCCGCTGAGGGGTCCGATCATGACATTTACCAAGGCAATCGCCGTTCTGACGCTTGGCCTCGCGCTCGCGGCCTGTGAAACCACCGGTGACAAGACTCGTGACCGCAACTTCTTTGATGGTGGAGACGGCGATCTTGCCGGGCTGACCGCAGGTATCTGGGTGGATCCGCAGGGCTGTGAGCATTGGATCGTCGACGATGGCGTCGAGGGGTATCTGGACCCGCGCCGCACGCCCGACGGCAGGCCTGTGTGCAACAGCGAATTGCCGCGCAACACCGCCTCCGGGCCCTTCAAGAGCGGGTCCAACTTTGAAGATCCCATTTGATCCTGTCTGCCTGATCTCGCGGGTGGCCTGATTTTCAGGTGTTATCTTTGATGGTAGTGATATGTGGGCGTCTCCAGTGCGGAGGCGCCCACATGGCTATTGGCGAATGCACGCCGACGGAATGTTTCAGTTCCGTGAAATCCTGCCGGTGTTTGAGGGCTGGCCCTTGCGCGAGCGCGCGCGGAGAGGCAGACTGAAAGGGCAATACCAAAACAGGAGAGCCGTTTGGCCACTAGTGTTCTGCCCCCGTCCTCCGAGCACGCCCAGCCACCCGAAGTGTTGCTGGAATTTCCTGACAATCGACTACTGATAGAGCTTTGCGGCGAATTTGATCGCAACCTCGCTGAAATCGAGCAGCGCCTTGGCGTACAGATTGTGCGACGTGGCAATCAGTTGCTTGTGCATGGCGATGCGGAACTGCGTCAGCAGGCCGGTGAGCTGTTGCAGGTCCTATATGAGCGTCTTGAAAGCGGCCGCCCGGTGGAGCGTGAAGATATAGACCGGGAAATCCGTCTGGATCGCTCGGACGAAGACAGCGACGCAGGCCCTGACAGCCAACTTGAGATGTTCTCGGGCGGTAAGGTCGAGATCAAGACCCGCAAAAAACTGGTGGAGCCGCGCACCGACGCGCAGAAGGCCTATGTCAAGAACCTCTTTGAGCATGAGATGGCCTTTGGCATCGGGCCGGCGGGGACGGGCAAGACCTATCTCGCCGTGGCGGTTGGGGTTTCGATGTTCATTCAGGGGCATGTGGACAAGATTATCCTCTGTCGCCCCGCCGTTGAGGCGGGCGAACGTCTGGGATTTTTGCCCGGCACGCAGGAGGAGAAAGTCGACCCCTACATGCAGCCGCTTTATGATGCGCTGAATGACTTCCTGCCGGGCAAGCAGCTGGCCAAGCTCAAGGAAGAAAAAACCATCGAGATCGCGCCTTTGGCCTTCATGCGCGGGCGTACGCTCTCCAATGCCTTTGTGGTGCTGGATGAGGCGCAAAACGCCACCACCATGCAGATGAAGATGTTCCTGACCCGTCTGGGTGAAGGATCACGCATGGTGATCACCGGTGACCGCTCTCAGGTCGATCTGCCGCGCGGGGTGCAATCGGGCTTGAAGGATGCCGAACGCCTGCTGACGCCCATCCCCAAGATCTCGTTCAATTATTTCACCGCCAAGGATGTGGTGCGTCACCCGCTGGTGGCGGCGATCATCGAGGCCTACGACAAGGACGAAATCTCCGGCTGAGGGTGCCTGTGCCCTGCGCCCCTGCCGCGGCCAATGGTGGCGGCGAGCAGGGCAGATGCCTTCGGCGAGGATATTTATGAGAAGTTGAAAGGCTCAGTCTGCAAGATCGTATCGCATGAAGGCGCTCTCGGGGTGGGCTTTGTAGTCGCCATAGGGCGCGCAGTACTGGTAGCCGAGGTTTTCATAGAGCGCGCGGGCCGCGTCAAAAGGCGGCAATTGGTCAGATCCGGTTTCCAGCAGCAAGGTACGGGCACCTGATTGCGCCGCAATCTCATGCAAGGTCAGCATGAGGGTCCGGGCGATGCCGCGCCCGCGGGCGCGAGATGCAACATGAACGGATTTGACTTCCATTTGCCCGTCTCCGAGATCTTTGAGCGCGCCGCATGCCAGAGCAACCTCACCCTCATAGGTTGCGAAAAAGCGGATATTCGCCGCCTGCAACCCTCGCAGATCAAGCGCGTGGCGGGCCTCGGGGGCGCTGGCGGCCGAGGAATGCGCCAGATGCGCCGCCAGGAGGGGGCGGATGTCAGGGCTGGAGGGATCGGCAGGGCGAATGTCGAGTGCTGCGGTCATTCGGTCTGGTCCTTGTTGAGAATGTGCACACTGTGAAAGGTTCTTTTTTTCCATGTCGGGTCAAGCTATGGCGGCACTATGATATTGGATGTTGTGATCGAAGATGCCCGCTGGGATGCGGCTGCGCTTAATAAACAGGCAGAAGTCGCTGTGGCGGCCACGCTTGCTTATCTGGAGCTTCTGGATGAGGACTGGGAAGTCACCGTGCTGGGCTGTGATGATGCGCGGATTGCGGATCTCAATGCTGAGTTTCGCGAAAAACCAAAGCCGACGAATGTGCTGAGCTGGCCTGCGCAAGAACTCGCCGCTGCGCAGGAGGGGGGGCAACCTGCGCCGCCTGAGGTGGATTTTATGGGCGACGCGGCCTTGGGCGACATCGCGATTTCCTATGAAACCTGCATGAAAGAAGCAGAAATAGCGCAAAAACCGCCCGAGGATCATATCCGCCATCTACTTGTTCACGGAACATTGCATCTTTTGGGGTATGATCACATTCGTGACGGCGACGCCACGGTTATGGAAACTTTGGAGGTTGGGATACTTGGCAAACTGGGTATCCCTGACCCATATATTATAGAGGACGGGTCGTAAGTGGCCTTTTTGGAATGGATCGATGGGCGATATAGAAGGCAGTTCTAACGCAGCGCATGGCGCGCTGCAGGATATTGAAGCGATGGAACCGAAGTTGAACGGGGTCGAAACGCCCGGGTTCCTGAGCAAGATTTTCGGGAGTTTCTCCCAGACCGCTGAGGACGATGTGCCAGATAACGGCAATGAAGAAGTTTTGGCGGACCCGCCACCGGGCATGATGAACCTGCGCCGTTTGCGGGTGGAGGATGTTGCGATCCCCACCGCAGAGATTGACGCGGTGCCGGTGACCATTTCCCGTGATGAGCTGGTGCAGGTCTTTCGTGACACAGGGTTTACCCGCATTCCGGTCTATGAGGGCACGCTTGATACGCCCTTGGGCTTTGTCCACCTCAAGGATCTGGCCCTCACTTATGGTTTTGATTGCAAGAGCGATGATTTTGATCTCGCGCATATGTTGCGGCCCCTGCTGTTTGTGCCACCATCGATGCCGATTGGCGTTCTGCTGACCAAGATGCAGGCGGAGCGTCGGCATATGGCGCTGGTGATTGATGAATACGGTGGTGTTGACGGGCTTTTGACGATCGAGGACCTGATTGAGCAGGTTGTTGGTGAGATCGAAGACGAACACGACAGCGGCGAAGATCAGACCTGGGTTCAGGAAAAGCCCGGCTGCTATGTCGCGCAGGCCCGTACTCCACTGGGCGAGTTTGAGAGCGAGATTGGTATTCCGCTCACCCAGCACGACGATGTGGATGGCGAAGAAATCGACACGCTGGGGGGGCTTGTGTTCATGCTGTCCGGGCGCGTTCCTGCGCGAGGAGAAGTGATCCAGCATCCCGAAGGCCCGGAGTTTGAGGTCGTCGACGCTGATCCCCGCCGGATCAAACGGCTTCGCGTGCGCCTGCCCGGCCTCGCGGCAGAATGAACTTGCCGCCTGTGCTCAGGAAAGTCGGCCCGTTTGGGCTGGCCGTGGGTGCAGGCGCGCTGATGGCGCAAGGCCTTGCGCCTGTGTCCGCAATCTGGGTGATGCCGCTGGCGCTCTTGGTGATTGCGGCGTTGTTTCAGTCGATGCCCACACCGCGCCGTGCTGCAGCACTTGGCTGGCTCTTTGGCTGCGGATACTTCGGGTTTGGCCTGAGTTGGATCATGGAGCCATTTCAGGTGGATGCCGCCACCTATGGCTGGATGGCACCGTTTGCGCTGATGTTGATGGCCGGGGGCTTATCGCTCTTTTGGGGGCTGGCATTCTGGGCGGCAGCACGGCTAGGTCGAGGCGACTGGCGCTTGCTCGCGCTCATTGGGTTTTGGGGGCTGGTGGAACTGGCCCGCGCCTATGTGCTCACAGGGTTTCCATGGGCAGGCTTTGCCCAGCTCGCGCTGCCCGGCGATGTGGTGCTGCGGGCGGTGCCGTGGATTGGCTCGCACGGCGTGATGCTTGCGATTTTGCTCGCTATTCTCCCTGTCGTTTTAATCCGGCAGCGGCCGTTTTGGGCGCTGGTGCCGGCCGTTCTGGTGGCCGTTGCGATGGCATGGCTGCCGGAGGCGCGCCCGTTTGGCGGGAACTTGCCCCTGACGGAGCAAACGGTGCGCCTTGTGCAGCCAAATGCACCGCAAGCGGAGAAATGGCTGCCTGAAAAACGCTGGCTCTTTGTGCAAAGGATGCTGGAGTATACGGCAGCAGAGCCGGATCGCGCGGGTGGGCGGCTTCCTGATCTGGTGATCTGGCCAGAGACGTCGATCCCGACGCTACAGAACTACATCGATGAAATCAGACCCGCTTTGATCGAGGCTGCGCGGGGTGCGGAGCTGTTATACGGCATTCAGCGCGAGGAAAACGGGCGCTATATGAACTCTGCGGTGGTGATGAGCGCTGAGGGTGAGGCGCTCGACATCTATGACAAGATGCACCTTGTACCCTTTGGGGAATATATGCCGCTCCCGAAACTTTGGGAGAGGTTCGGCGTCTTCGGCCTCGCCTCCCGCGCTAAGGGCGGCTATGCGCCCGGCACGCAACGCAGGCTTCTTGATACGATCGCAGGCCGGGCGCTTCCGTTGATCTGCTATGAGGGTGTTTTTGCTCAGGACGTGAATGCAGCACCTGCGCGACCGGACTATCTGGTCCTGATCACCAATGATGCGTGGTTTGGCAGTTATTCCGGCCCATACCAGCATCTGGTGCAGGCTCAGTTGCGCGCGGCCGAGCAGGGTTTGCCAATGCTGCGCGCCGCCAATACCGGGGTCTCTGCGGTGATTGATCCCTATGGTCAGCTGCGCGACAGTTTGCTGCTGAATACCGCAGGTTATCTTGACGCGCGTCTTCCCGAACCATTGCCACCTACGCTTTACAGCCGCACCGGCGATTGGCCCGCAGCCCTGCTGGCGCTGCTGCTGGTCGGTGTCTCTGGCCTGCCACGTTTGGTTGTGAAACGCAGGCGAACACTTGCTTAATCTCTCAAAGGTATAGATTGACCAGATACCCGAGGGCGCATACTGCGTTCTTTAATGCTGCCACAACGGCTTCCTGGCGTGGCGGATATTCATTCAATGGAGCACACCTCTTATGAGCCGTACCAACTACACCTTCACTTCGGAATCCGTGTCCGAGGGGCATCCTGATAAGGTCTGTGACCGGATTTCAGATGCCGTTCTCGATGCGCTGATCGCCGAGGAACCCGAGGCGCGCGTTGCCGCCGAAACCTTTGCCACCACCAACCGTGTGGTCATCGGTGGCGAGGTTGGCCTGTCTGATCAGGCCAAGCTGAAGGACTATATGGGAAAGATCGACGAGATCGCCCGCGCCTGTATCAAGGATATCGGCTACGAGCAGGACAAGTTTCACCATGAAACTGTCGAGATCACCAACCTTCTGCACGAACAATCCGCGCATATTGCGCAGGGCGTCGATGCCGCGGATGACAAAGACGAAGGCGCCGGTGATCAGGGCATTATGTTCGGTTTTGCGACCGATGAAACCGATGCCCTCATGCCCGCCCCAATCCAGTTTTCGCATGCGATTCTGCGTCGCCTTGCCGAAGTGCGCAAGGATGGCACATTGCCGGTTCTTGGCCCCGATGCGAAATCCCAGATCTCGGTCCGCTACGAGAATGGCCAGCCGGTCGAGGTGACCTCGCTGGTTCTGTCCACGCAGCACCTTGATGAAAGCCTGACCTCAGCCGACATCCGCGCTTTGGTGGAGCCATATATTCGCGAAACTCTCCCCGAGGGTTGGCTGACGCAGAACACCGTCTGGCACGTTAACCCGACCGGTAAATTCGTCATCGGTGGCCCTGATGGCGATGCGGGTCTCACCGGGCGCAAGATCATCGTGGACACCTATGGTGGTGCAGCCCCTCATGGCGGCGGCGCGTTCTCCGGCAAAGATCCGACCAAAGTGGATCGTTCTGCCGCTTATGCTGCGCGCTATCTGGCCAAGAACGTGGTTGCAGCGGGTCTTGCAAACAAATGCACCCTGCAGTTGTCTTATGCGATTGGTGTTGCGGCACCGCTCTCGATCTACGTGAACACCCACGACACTGGCAATGTGCCGGACGAGCGGATTGAGACTGCGATCCGTCAGTGCATGGATCTCACACCGCGTGGTATCCGGACCCATCTGGAGCTGAACAAGCCGATCTATCAGCGCACCGCAGCCTATGGTCACTTTGGCCGCGCGCCAGAAGCCGATGGTGGGTTCTCGTGGGAGCGTACGGATCTGACCGAGGCTCTGAAAGGCGCGGTCTAAGCGCAAAACGCGGGCACCTCAGGGGTGACCGGTGCGGGCGGGGGCAACCTCGCCCGTTTTTCTTTACCGACAGGTAACACACTATGGCAGCACTGCTGACGTAGCTGAGTGCCCGTTGCGCAGGCACCGTGCGCACCCTCGCGGAAATTGTGCAACGACAGGGCAGGACGGGTGCCGCATTGTTTCGCATGCGAAACATTGTGGCAGAGGTGCTGACCTATTTGCGCGCAGAACGGGTTTGCTCAATGCCCCCGCGTCCCGCTATTGAAAAAGGGGGCAGGCAGAACCTGTCAGATCTAAAGGGGAGCGGTGATGGCAGCGAGAAATTGGGCGTTTGCCTTGAGTTTGGGTTGTCTCGGAGCTTTGGCAGAGGCGGTGACCGCGCGTGAAGGCGGCGGCGAAGGGCGTCTTTATGTGGACGGCGAAACCTTTGTATTTGATACCGAGACATTGCCGGATGACGAGCCCGGCGAAATCGTGATTTCGGACATCGACCTGTTTCGGAGCTTGTTGCAAGAGCAACCCGGCATTGGCACTTTGAGGCTCAATTCGAGTGGCGGAAGTATCTACGCCAGTTCTGAAATTGCGTGGATCGTCTCTGATTACGGCCTCAACACGCAGGTGGATGGCGAATGCGTTAGCGCTTGCGTTGATATTTTCCTCGCCGGTGCGCAGCGGCACATGACGCTTGGATCTAAGATCGGTTTTCATCGCCGCTCGTGGTCCCCCGAGGCGGTCGAAGGGTATTACAATGATCTGCGGGACAGCCGGGGCTGGAACACGCCGTTTGTGTTTGGCTCCTGGATCTACACCGATACGCAGCGCGAAATGTATGAATACCTCAGCTACATGGTCGACCGGGGTGTGGACGCGGCATTTGCGATCGAGACCCTGCAGGTCGACTCTGGTGACGAGTGGTATCCCTCTCGACTGCGCCTGATGTCGGCGGGTGTGCTGCGGGATGACGTGCCCTGAGTATCGCGATGCGCCTAGGGGCAAGCCTCACCGCTTGACCTTTGGGGCCTTGTGCTGCAAGTGGGGGCGCGATTTTGCCTGCCTTCTCGGGTGGGTCTGCCCGATATGAGTTCACCAGAGAAAGCCCGCACCAGATGTCCGACAATGACGCAAGCACCCCTTCTGCCATCGCCGCTGATGGTCTTGACGCTGCAGGAAAGCACGCGTCAGGTGCGCCATGGCGGAACTTTTATGGCCGCTTCAAAGGTAAAACCCTGAAGCCCAATCAGGTGCGCGACCTTGACGAGATGCTGCCCGAACTCAGCCCCGGCGCTGTTGGGTGGGACGAAAATCCCGATCGTGCGCCGCTCGATCTTGAGGCGCTGTTTGGCGGTCGTGACGTCTGGCTGGAGGTCGGGTTTGGCGGCGGCGAACATCTTGCGCATCAGGCGGCTTCGAACCCGGATGTGGGCATCATTGGCGCTGAGCCTTATGTGAACGGCGTTGCGATGCTGCTTGGTAAGTTGCGCAAATCACCAGCCGAGAACGTGCGTGTCCATGCCGGTGATGCCCGCGATCTGATGGATGTTCTGCCTGCACAGAGCTTGTCGCGGGCGTTTCTGCTCTATCCTGACCCGTGGCCGAAGGCGCGTCACCACCGGCGTCGTTTTGTGACGCAAGAGCATCTGGAACCTTTGGCGCGGGCGCTGAAACCGGGTGCGATCTTTCGCGTGGCGACCGATATTCCCGACTATGTGCGCCAGACGCTGGAAGAAGTTCCAAAGGCTGGCTTCACATGGCTTGCGGAGGGGCCGCAGGATTGGCGCCAGCCGTGGGGGGATTGGATTTCCACCCGTTATGAGCAAAAAGCCCTGCGGGAAGGGCGCACGCCGCATTACCTGACGTTCCAACGCCAAGGGTGATCATCTGCCCAAGCGGATAAAGAACAATACCCCCGCCCTCGGGGCAGGGGTATTGGGAGGTCCGATCGCGCAGGAGGTGGGTCCGAACCGCATGCGGCTCGGGCGCGATCAGTCGATTTCTGTGACCAGTGCCGCCTTGGATTTTCGCACCTTCGGCATGGGAAGCAGCCAGTCGCCGTCCTCTGCACGGGTGCCAAGTGGCAACAACACTTTGGCGCGCAAACCTTTTGACCGAAGATCAAGGATCTCATCTACTTGATCAGGGTCAAACCCTTCCATCGGGGTGCTGTCCACCCCAAGCTCTGCCGCTGCCGCCAGCGCAAACCCAAGCGCGATATAGGCTTGATGCGCGGCATGGGCGTGGTTGATCTCGGCCGGGCGGGGCAAAAGCATGTCCTTGAGGTTTGCATAATAGCTCTGCAGCAAATCAGAGTCACCACGTTCCTCAACCATCTGGGCCACCACAGCATCAATGCGCTCGGCGGTGTAATTGTCCCATGCGGCAAAAACCAAGAGGTGCGAACCATCGGTGATCTGCGCCTGATCCCACGACACCGGGCGGATTTTCTCGCGCAGGTCCTTGTTGCGGATCACCAGAAGTTCAAAGGGCTGCACGCCGCTTGACGATGGGGCCATGCGGATCGCCTCGACGATCTGTGCGACCTTTTCCTCGGGAACCGGTTTTGAGGGGTCCATTTTCTTGGCGGCGTAGCGCCAGTTTAGCTTGTCCAGAAACATAGGAAACGTCCTTTTGTATGCGTGTTGTCGCAGACATAGCAACTAAACCGATCAGTTCAAGTTATTATCTCGACGTCGAGATTTATTTAGACGTCGAGATATCAAAGGACAAGCCCCAGACGCAGAGTTTTCCGATAAAACCGCCGCGCGGCACCAACTTGGGCCGCGTGGTAGAACTCGCTCAGGTCGATTAACGCGCCTGACGGGCTTCAATTGCGGCAATGGCCTGCGCCACTGCCTCGTCAATTGTGAGGGTGCTGGTATCAACAATCACCGCGTCATCTGCTGGCCGCAACGGGGCTTCAGCGCGGTTCATGTCGCGCTCGTCACGGGCTTTGACGTCGGCCAGAACCTCGTCAAGTGTGATGACGCTGCCTTTGCCAGTGAGTTCCAGAAAACGACGGCGGGCCCGCACCTCGGCGCTGGCGGTGACAAACAGCTTGGCCTCAGCTTCGGGGCAGATCACGGTGCCGATGTCGCGCCCGTCCATCACCGCGCCGCCCGACCTGCGGGCAAAAGCACGCTGAAAATCCACCAGCGCGGCGCGCACTGCGGCAATCACTGCAACTTTTGAGGCTGCTTGCGCAACCTCGGGGGTGCGCAGGTCCTCACGGTCAAGGTCGCTTACATCCAGTGCTTCGGCGGCTGTAACTGGCTCGTCACCATCGAGCATCTTTGCTCCGACCGCACGATAGAGCAGGCCGGTGTCGAGGTGTCCAAAGCCAAAATGCGCGGCGACCGCCTTGGAAATGGTGCCCTTACCTGCGGCGGCGGGGCCATCGATTGCGATAGTGAAGGCCATGTGAGTCCTCATGGGTCGGAAACAGTAAAGGTCTTGTCTACCCAAGGTTGCCGCGACTGTCACGCGACATAGGGTACCAACTGTAGGAGTCGTCGATCCCATCGCTGCCGGTCCGCTCAAACCCCGCACGCTGGTAAAACCGCCCTGCCGGGCTGCCGGTCAAAGCAATCAGGCGAATTTCCTGACCTGTTGGCTCTGCCATCTGCTCCTGCACACTGCGGATAATCTGCGCGCCCAACCCCGCGCCCTGTTGTTCAGGCGCAATATAGAGGTGATCGAGGTAGAGATGATCCGGCATTTGCCGCACCACAATAAAACCGGCAAGGTCCTGCCCAGCATAAAAGGCCGCCGTCGCCTCCGCATCAAAGTGATCCAGAAACCGGCGGCGCACGCGGTCAGGATCAAACCGTCCCGCCGCCTCCAGACTGGGCCGCATGGCCTTGGCGCGCAGCTCCGCCAGCTCTAACGGGTCGAGGGCGGTGCCTGTCACGATGCGAAAGTCACGCGGCAGCGACAGGCGGGTGACGTCCGCCTTAGCCATTCGACCGGGTGATATGCGCACCAAGATCGCCCATGAGCCGCTCAAAAATCGGAAAAGAAGTGGCGATCGGGCTGCCATCATCGACAGAGACCGGGTTCTGCGCCCCCATGCCCATCACCATAAAGGACATGGCAATCCGGTGATCGAGGAAGCTCTCGGCCGTGCCGCCCCCTTTGACGCCCTCGGGGCCACAGCCCTCGACGCTCCACCAGTCTTCGCCTTCCTCGACGGTGACGCCATTGGCGCGCAGGCCCTTTGCCATTGCGTCAATGCGGTCGCTTTCCTTGACCCTCAATTCCTTGACGCCCGCCATCATGGTGGTGCCGGACGCAAAGGACGCCACAACAGACAGGACGGGATATTCGTCGATCATGGATGCCGCGCGCTCTGGCGGCACCTCGATCCCTCTCATCTCGGGCGAGTATTTGGCGCGAAGGTCTGCCACCGGCTCGCCACCCTCGGTCCGAGGGTTCTCAAACGTCAGATCCGCGCCCATGTCTTGCAGAGTGTAGAACAATCCCGCGCGGGTCGGGTTCAGGCCGATCCCCGGCACCAGCACGTCAGAACCGGGCGTGATCAGCGCGGCGCAAACCGGGAAGGCGGCAGAGGAGGGGTCACGCGGTACCGCAATCACTTGTGGTTTCAGCTCAGGCTGACCGGTGAGGGTAATCACGCGGCCCTCCTCGGTGTCCTCAACCGTGATTTTAGCCCCAAAGCCCGCAAGCATCCGCTCGGAGTGGTCGCGGGTGGCTTCGCGCTCAATCACCACGGTTTTGCCGGGCGCATTGAGGCCTGCAAGCAGAACGGCAGATTTCACCTGCGCTGAGGGCACCGGCACCTCATAGCGCACCGGCACGGGCTCGGCCGCGCCGATGATGGTCATCGGCAGACGGCCGCCCTCGCGACCCACGGATTGCGCGCCAAAGAGCGCAAGCGGATCGGTCACACGCGCCATCGGGCGTTTGTTGAGCGATGCATCGCCGGTAAAGGTCGCGGTGATCGGCGAGGTCGCCATCGCGCCCATGATGAGCCGCACACCGGTGCCGGAATTGCCGCAGTCGATCACGTTTCCCGGCTCGGCAAAACCGCCAACACCCACGCCAAAGACGGACCATTCACCACCGCCGTGATTGACGACCTCGGCCCCAAAAGCCTGCATCGCCTTTGCGGTGTCCAGCACGTCTTCGCCCTCTAGGAGGCCGGAGATTTTGGTCTCACCCACGGCCATTGCGCCAAGGATCAATGAGCGATGCGAAATCGACTTGTCGCCGGGGACATGCGCCTCGCCTTTGAGGGGGCTTGCGCGGCGGGAGGTCATCGGGATGGGCGTGCCGTGGCCGGACATGTGGGCTCCTCTCATCAGTCGGTCGCAAACGCTGTTAGCGCATTCACCTCAGCACGTCCACGCAGAAGAGAGTGGGTGGGCGGCGGAGATTGTTCACCGTCGCGCGCGGAGATAGTCTGTACGGAGATTTGAAAAAAGACGGATTGGGTATGGCATTGAATGCGAACGAAGAGCCCGAAGTGGCTTGGGAGGGGGATACCCTCGGATATAAGGAGGTCGGTGAAACCTTCACCACGCTGGTCAAATCGGTGAAAGACGATACCAAGGTCATCTCGATCGAGGCTGGCTACGGGCGGGGCAAGACTTTCTTTCGCAAGCACTGGGCAAAGCATCTGAGCTATGACGAGGTCGTGATCCAGATCGACGCGCATCTGTCGGATCATTCGGGAGATCCCGTGCTGACCTTTATCGGGGCATTGGTGGATGCGTTGCCGGAGGGCGAAACCTCGACGGGGAAGAAACTCGTTGAGAAGGGGCGGAAATACGGCGGGTTGGCGCTTCGGACTGTTTTGCGTGTCGGGCTGCGGCAAGGGGCTGAAGAGATCTTCGACGCGATGACGGGCAGGGCGGTGGATGCGCTCGGTGAAAGCAACAAGGCTTTGAAAGATGCGACCAAAGAGTTTGGCGACGGGCTGTCAGAGGCGGCAGGTGACTTAGTTGTGTCGCAGATTGCAGCGGAGCGGATGCGGACCGAGGCGTTTCCCGCCCAGATGAGCGCCTTACGGGATGCGCTGACCGGGGAGAGTGAAGAAAGTCGCGTGATCGTCATGGTGGATGAGTTGGACCGCTGCCACCCGGATTACGCAATTGCGTTCCTTGAGGCGATGAAACTGGTCTTTGCGCACGATGGTTTTGTGTTCTGCCTGTTTGTGGACAATGAATATCTCGAAGGGCTCGCTGCGCATCGGTTTGGTGAAATGAAGGCCGGGGAGCGGTATCTGGACAAATTCATCGACATTCGCCTGAAGCTGCCGGACACCAAGGAAGTGATCGCAGGGGCGGCGGCGGAGCTGTTCAAAGGGCTGAGCGAAGCCGGTCATGCGCTGCCGTTTGGCGAGGGCGGTGAGTTCACGATTGAACGCGCCGCCCGGCTGGCGGGGGAGCTGGCTCCGCTGAGTGAATTGTCCATGCGGCAGATTAATCGGGTGTATCGGCGGATCGAGTTGGCGCTTCGATGCTACCCTGAGCAACCGCTGGATTATGCACTATTAGTGTTGCTGGCGTTTTTGGAGACGACGTTCTTTGACGATGAGGATGACAAAGGGAAAAGTCAGAAACGGGACGCAATGTCAGAGCTGCTACCGCGTTCTGAGCTGACACCGAACCGAGGGTTGGATTTGTGTGAAAAACACAAAAAAGAGCTTCGCGCAGCGACGTACAGGGATAAGACTCCAAGCGCAAAATTCATAGATAGATCCTGTTTTCCGTTCTTTGGCGTTGAAGATATCGCAGCCTATAAGAAGCTCGATGATCGCTACTCGGAAGCGCATTTTGGCAAGTTGGAAGTCCTAAGTTCAAACTACCTGCCGGATCACAAGAGAGTACTGCATGTGCCGCATCTCGTTGATCCCGAGGACACCGGGCCGAGACTAAGTGTGGGATGGTTATGATCCCACAAACGCGTTTCTAGGTTCAGCCCGAGCGGGAGGTGAGACCGGCCAGCACCTGACCTTCTCCCAGAAGGGCGCGCCTCGCCAAGGTCAGGCGCTGGTCTTTCGAGATGCGTCATGTGATGCCCCTTGCCAGCAAGGCCCAAACCGCCTATAAGCCGCCTTGTCAATAGAGATGCGAAAACGCACCAGGACGGACGGAGCAGGGTCGGGGCATACCTCGGCCCTTTGTGTTTGTTTGTGGTTCCGCCCCCGCCCGCGATTCGCGCTTTGAACCGACCAACCCTGTTCAGACCGGTGGAGACAACCACTCGGCCAGCAAAACTCTGTAAAGGAAACCTGAGACCACATGGCTCAAACAACATCGATGGAGGAATTCGAAGCCCTCCTGCAAGAAAGCTTCGAAATGGACACCCCCGAAGAGGGTTCCGTTGTCAAAGGCAAGATTATTGCCATTGAGGCCGGTCAGGCCATCATCGACGTCGGCTACAAGATGGAAGGTCGCGTCGAACTCAAAGAATTCGCAAACCCCGGCGAAGCTCCTGAAGTTTCCGTTGGTGACGAGGTAGAAGTCTATCTGCGCGCCGCTGAAAACGCCCGTGGCGAAGCAGTTATCTCCCGCGAGATGGCGCGCCGCGAAGAAGCATGGGACCGCCTGGAAAAAGCATACGCAGACGACCAGCGCGTCGAAGGTGCAATCTTCGGTCGCGTCAAAGGTGGCTTCACCGTCGATCTCGGCGGCGCCGTGGCCTTCCTGCCCGGCTCGCAAGTTGACGTGCGCCCCGTGCGCGACGCAGGCCCCTTGATGGGTCTGAAGCAGCCGTTCCAGATCCTGAAAATGGACCGTCGTCGTGGCAACATCGTTGTGTCCCGTCGTGCCATCCTCGAAGAATCCCGCGCCGAGCAGCGTGCCGAAGTTATCGGCAACCTCTCCGAGGGTCAGGCCGTGGACGGTGTGGTCAAGAACATCACCGAATACGGTGCGTTTGTTGACCTCGGCGGTGTTGACGGCTTGCTGCACGTCACCGACATGGCATGGCGCCGTGTGAACCACCCCTCCGAGATCCTGTCCATTGGCGAGACCGTCAAGGTTCAGGTCATCAAGATCAACAAAGAGACTCACCGTATCTCCCTCGGCATGAAGCAGCTGCAGGAAGATCCGTGGGATCTGGTTGGCGCCAAGTACCCGCTGGAATCCGTCCACAAGGGTCGCGTCACCAACATCACCGATTACGGTGCATTTGTTGAGCTGGAGCCTGGTGTCGAAGGTCTGGTCCACGTCTCCGAGATGTCCTGGACCAAGAAAAACGTGCACCCCGGCAAGATCGTTTCCACCTCGCAGGAAGTGGACGTCATGGTTCTGGAAATCGACGGCGCCAAGCGTCGCGTGTCCCTGGGCCTCAAGCAGACCATGCGCAACCCATGGGAAGTGTTTGCAGAAACACACCCCGAGGGCACTCAGGTCGAAGGCGAAGTCAAGAACATCACCGAATTCGGTCTGTTCATCGGCCTCGACGGCGACATCGACGGCATGGTTCACCTCTCCGACCTCAGCTGGGACGAGCGTGGCGAAGATGCGATCCAGAACTACCGCAAAGGCGACATGGTTTCGGCCGTTGTCTCCGAAGTGGACGTTGAAAAAGAGCGTATCTCCCTCTCGATCAAAGCCCTGGGCGGTGACAAGTTCGCAGACGCCGTTGGCGGCGTGAAGCGTGGCTCCATCGTGACCGTGGAAGTGACCGCGATCGAAGACGGTGGTATTGAGGTGGAATACGAAGGCATGAAGTCCTTCATCCGCCGCTCCGACCTCAGCCGTGATCGTGCGGACCAGCGCCCTGAGCGCTTCTCCGTCAGCGACAAGATCGACGTGCGCGTCACCAACATCGACTCCAAGACCCGTCGTCTGGGTCTGTCGATCAAGGCACGCGAGATCGCAGAAGAGAAAGAAGCCGTGGAACAGTACGGTTCTTCCGACTCCGGCGCGTCCCTCGGCGATATCCTTGGCGCAGCGCTGAAGAACGACTAATTCGTTCTTATAAAGATCTAGAAAGCCCCGCAGGAGCGATCCTGCGGGGCTTTTTGTTGTGTGAGGTAAGTTTGGGAAGGGCACCCTCAGACAGGGGTGCCCTAAAGCGCAAATTAGTGTGCGATCATCTCATGGACGATATCGTCACCGCTGTAGCTCGCCGGGTAGTAAGTCGGCCAGTTTGTCAGTTCTTCCAGCACCTTAGCGCGATCATCACCCCAGTAGAGGTGGTAGTGGCTGACGTTTTTTGGTGCGATGTTGTGGTCGCTGAACTGAATGAAGGCGGGCGCCTTGTCGTCGCCGCTCTCTTTCTTAAAGATGAAGCGCACACCCCGGTTGCCTTTTTTGTAGGTCAGCACTTCATAGCCATCGGAGATATATTCGCCGCCATAGCTCTCGCCGTTTGCGGTGAAGGTGACGGTCTGGCCGTCAATCTTGATGGCGTCCACATCTGTGCCGTAACCGGTCTCGTAATAGGTGCGATATTCTTCGGCCGATTTTTCGCCGTGCTCGGCCTTATGTTCGAGCACCGGGTCGAGCGTACCATCCACGAGAAGCGGGTAAATCGATTGCCAGTTACCTTCCCAGTCTGCCAGCGTCCGCGGCTGAATCTGGCTGTCTTCAAAGTGCCCTTTGTAGATCTGCTCGTCATGAGAATGCGCGTGATCATGAGAATGATCATGCTTCGACCCGGCAATGACGGGGCTGGAAATGCTGATCGCCACAGAGGCCATAAGTGCAAAAGCACCGCGTGAAAGACGTGTCATTGTGTGAGGTCCTTTGATTCGTTATGTAATAACGTAACACTTATTGGCAGTCTGATGGGGCCGCAAGGGTGTCTTGTGATCTGCGCCATCGCGTAGCTGGTTTCCGCAAATCGCGCCGGTTCGGCGGATACGGGTGCGAATCGTTCAACGGCAGATGAGATTGCATCGGCGGATGATCGTGTTTTGGGGCGGCTCCGGTCCCGCCTGGGCGCTATAATAAAGGGGTAAGCCGTGTGTTTTCACGGGCTCTGGATCATTTTCCTGCCGAGCCCCTTTCTAACCTGTTTGCGTAGAAGGGTTTTCTTCCTATAGTGAGGGCATCCTTGATGTCACAGCGGCACAGATAGGCGGCTTTGGGAGGTCCATACGCATGATCCGTTCGGAACTGATTCAGAAGATTGCAGACGAAAACCCACACCTGTATCAGCGGGATGTAGAGCGGATCGTCAACACGGTCTTTGAGGAGGTCACCAACGCGATGTCGCGCGGTGACCGGGTTGAATTGCGCGGCTTTGGCGCGTTCTCCGTGAAGAAGCGCGATGCCCGTGTCGGGCGCAACCCGCGCACCGGTGAGACGGTTCATGTGGAGGAGAAGCACGTGCCTTTCTTCAAGACTGGCAAGCTGCTCCGGGATCGATTGAACGGAAAAGAAGAGTAAATGCGTTACATTCGCTATGCCGTATGGGGCGTTCTGGCGGTGGTGCTTGTCTCCGTCAGCCTCGCCAACCGCGGCCTCGTGAGTCTGAAACTTATGCCAGAGGCGCTGGCGGAATTGGTGGGGTTCAACCCTTCCATTACGCTGCCTCTGTTTGTTGTCGTCTTGGGCGGGCTGGCCCTTGGTGTCGCGCTTGGTTACGTGCTTGAGTACCTGCGCGAGCACAAACACCGCCGTGATGCGCGCGTCAAACATGGCGAAGTCAAAAAGCTCTCGCGTGAAGTGAAGCGTCTGAAACGGCAAAAGCACGAAGGCAAGGACGAGGTCCTCGCGCTTCTGGATGACGCTTCCTGATATGGCTGAGATCAGGGTCAAGATTTGCGGCATGAAAACCCGCGCCGATATGGAGGCTGCGGCCTCTGCGGGTGCTGCCTATGTCGGCCTGAATTTCTTTGCAAAATCAGCGCGCTCGGTCTCGATCGCGCAGGCGGCTGCCTTGGCGTCGGAAGCGCCGGTGGGGCTTGCCAAGGTCGGGCTGGTAGTGAACCCAACCGATGCCGATCTGGACGCGATCACCGGTTCGGTTCCGCTTGATATGATACAGTTGCACGGTCAGGAGAGCGTGGAGCGCGTGGCAGAGATCAAGTCCCGCTATGGGTTGCCGGTGATGAAGGTCATCGGTGTGGCGGAGGCGGCGGATCTGGCGCCCATCGATCTTTATGCGCAGGTGGCAGACCAGATCATGATCGACGCCAAAGCGCCAAAGGGTGCAAAGCTCCCCGGTGGCAATGGAGTGGCCTTCGATTGGCAGCTGCTGGCAGGCAAGAAATACTGGCAAGCGCCTTGGATGTTGGCCGGTGGTCTGACGCCTGAGAATGTCGCTGAGGCCATCCGCAAGACGGGCGCGCGTCAGGTCGATGTGGCGTCAGGTGTCGAAACTGCGCCGGCGCAGAAAGATGCGGATCTTATGCGCGCATTTGTCGAGGCCGCGCAGGCCGTCTGACGGGGCTTACCGTTTCAATTTCAGTCCTTTCTTGACCCATCTGAGTGCTCTGAGGCGCAACAGGCGTCTTTTACGTTTGCGATAGCTGGCAAGGCGGCGCCGCACCCTGTGCCGTTCGATTTGCCAAGTGCTGTGTTCGGTCGAGCGCGGCGATCGCGGTTGCGTATAGATCAAAAACATCCCGCATGGCTTTCGTTTGTGATAAGACATTGGCAGGATCGCTGATGTTTTCTTGATATTTGAGTGGGCGTCTTTGAAATCAGAGTTTCAAAAATGAAAAAGAGTCCATCGCTTGATGATCTCGACCTTTTTGCACGCATTGCTCAGGCGGGCGGTTTGGCAGTGGTTGCACGGCAAAGCGGAGTGAGTGTGCCAACCCTCAGCCGTCGCATGCGTGCGCTGGAGCTTCAGATCGGGGTGCATTTGTTTGAGCGTGGCTCTCATGGCTATCGCCTGACTGCGCAGGGGCGGGCATTTCTGGGCGAGACCCGCGCGTTTCAGGCGGAAGCGCAACGTCTACGGCGGATGGTTACGACGCCTCTGAAGGCAGAGGTTCGCATTACCGCGGGCAGTTGGACCTCGGCTTTTTTGGCGCAGCAGTTGCCACGGTTCTGGCAGGAGGATGCACAGTGGCGCCCGGCCTTTCTGGAGGCTGATACGCGGCTGGATATCGCGCGGCGTGGCGCAGATATTGGCATACGAAACCAGCGTCCTGAACAGGCGTGGCTGGCTGGGCGTTGTACTGGGTTGATCACCTATGCGATTTACGCGATCACTGATCAAGTTCGAGGCTATGTCGCTTTGCCTGAGAGCCAAGCAAAAACGCCATCCGCAAGATGGGTATGGGCGCACCATGGCGGCGAGATCGCGGCTACGGCGCGTAGCCCGCGCATGTTGGCTGATCTGGCATGTGCCGGAGTGGGGCAGGTGGTCCTGCCTCGGTTTGCAGCCGCCATGTTTCCAATGTTGCAGCAAGTTGGTCCAGAAATTGCGGAGCTCTCACATGAGGAATGGCTGGTCTGCCATCACGACGGTCGGCATGACCCACCTGTGCGGGCTGCGCTAGAGGGGATCGCCGCTGTGCTGACTGATACCACCCTGCGCCCCATAGGAGCTTGACGCTGGAGGCGGATGCTCCCGCCCGCTTTTGTGCTTCCCCTTGGGAAGCCCATCGTGCCGTTGGGCCTGGCGCCGCGCGCGCCCTTCGGGCGCGCGCGGCGCGAGTCGCTTCGGGCTCTGCCCGAAGCGAAACCACTCTGAAACCTTGCTTTCCACGGGTCGGAGGCGGAAATTGCCGAGAAATCTGTTTCTCTTGTTCTAAATGCGCTTTAGAACCAGCGCATACGGAAGACGGAGACACCACCCATGGCCGAAGATCTCATCAACAGTTTCATGAACGGGCCGGACGAAAATGGTCGTTTCGGCATTTTTGGCGGTCGCTTTGTCAGCGAAACGCTGATGCCGCTGATCCTGAGCCTCGAAGAAGAATATGAGAAGGCCAAGGTGGACCCGGAATTCTGGGACGAGATGGACGATCTGTGGAAAAACTATGTGGGCCGTCCAAGCCCACTTTATTTCGCAGAGCGCCTGACCGAGCATCTGGGTGGCGCCAAGGTCTATCTGAAGCGCGACGAGTTGAACCACACCGGCGCGCATAAGGTCAACAATGTGCTCGGACAGATCCTGCTGGCGCGCCGCATGGGCAAGACCCGGATCATCGCGGAAACCGGTGCGGGCCAGCACGGGGTGGCGACCGCCACGGTCTGTGCCAAGTTCGGTCTGAAATGCGTCGTCTACATGGGCGCGCATGACGTGCGGCGTCAGGCCCCCAACGTGTTCCGCATGCGCCTGCTGGGCGCCGAAGTGATCCCCGTGACCTCTGGTCGGGGGACGCTGAAAGATGCGATGAATGATGCGCTGCGTGACTGGGTGACCAATGTGCGCGATACATTCTATTGTATCGGCACGGTGGCTGGCCCGCATCCTTATCCGGCGATGGTGCGTGATTTCCAGTCGGTGATCGGCAAGGAAGTGCGCTGGCAACTGGCCGAGCAGGAAGGCGAAGGGCGTCTGCCTGATACTTTGGTTGCAGCCATCGGTGGCGGCTCAAACGCGATGGGGCTGTTCCATCCGTTCCTTGACGATAAGTCCGTGAATATCATCGGCGTCGAGGCGGGTGGCAAAGGCGTAGACGAGAAGATGGAGCATTGCGCTTCCCTCACTGGTGGGCGTCCGGGCGTGCTGCACGGAAACCGCACCTATTTGCTGCAAGACGATGATGGGCAGATCCTTGAGGGGTTCTCGATCTCGGCCGGTCTGGACTATCCGGGCATCGGGCCCGAGCACGCGTGGCTGCATGAGACGGGCCGCGCGCAATATGTCTCGATCACCGACAAAGAAGCGCTGGAGGCGTTCCAGCTCTCCTGTGCGATGGAAGGCATCATCCCGGCGCTGGAGCCGAGCCACGCGCTTGCACATGTGACGAAGATCGCGCCGACCCTGCCCAAGGACCACATCATCGTAATGAATATGTGTGGCCGTGGCGACAAGGACATCTTCACCGTCGCGCGTCACCTTGGCTTTGACATGTCCGACACCGAAGAAGGCCGTGATCTCGAAGAGTGATCATCGCCGCATAAGATCGGACCAGATTCAGAGGCGCAGCCGCGGGGCTGCGTCTTTTTTTTGTGGTTTTGACGGTGCAAACCGTAAAATCGGGACTTGTCACCCGCGACGGGGTCGGTCGCTTTACTTGCTGTTATGACTGTCCGCGCCATCCTGAGCAGTGTTTCGTGTAGCTCATTCTCAGGTTTTTCATGCAGCAAGACACCTTGCAGGCCGTTCAGCAACTTCAGCTTGCGGCGGACCATATGTGGACAATCATCGCCGCTGCTTTGGTGTTATTGATGCAGCTTGGCTTTCTTCTTGTCGAAGCGGGTATGGCGCGGTCCAAGAACAGCATCAACGTTGCGCAAAAGAACATCACCGATTTCCTTGTGTCGGTCAGCGCCTTTTATGTGCTGGGGTTCGGGTTGATGTTTGGTGTGTCTTACGCTGGCTGGTTTGGCACCGATAATTTTGCGTTCCGGCAGGCAGATGACTGGCAATACACGTTTTTTGTGTTTCAGGCGGTCTTTGCAGGTACAGCGGCCACCATCATGTCCGGTGCGGTGGCAGAACGGATGCGGTATGGCGTCTATGTGGCGGCGGCCTTGTTCATCGGTCTGCTGATCTACCCTGTGAGCGGCCACTGGGCGTGGGGCAATTTGCTGAATGGCGAGAATGCGGCCTATCTGGCGGACAAGGGGTTCATTGATTTTGCCGGCTCGACCGTGGTGCATTCGGTTGGGGCGTGGGTTGCGCTCGCTGGCGTGGTTGTACTGGGCGCACGTATCGGCAAGTTCAACGCCGATGGCAGCGCCAATACCCTGCACGGCCATAGCTATGTGCTGGCAACAGGGGGCGCGATTATTCTCTGGGTTGGCTGGATTGGCTTTAACGGTGGCTCTACGACTGCAGCCAGTCCGGATTTTGCGCATATTGTCCTGAATACGCTGCTCGCGGCCTGTTTTGGCGGCGTCACGGGGATATTTTCGGGCCGCCTCATAGACACAGTAAATGTTCCGCATCGCCCAATAAACGGCAGTCTCGCAGGGCTGGTGGCCATCACGGCTGGGTGTGACGCAGTAACTGTGCAAGGCGCGGTTCTCATTGGGGCCGGGGCAGGGGTCTTGGTCGTCGCCTCTGAATGGGTGATGGAGAATATCCTGAAGCTGGACGATGTGGTCGGCGCGGTCTCCGTTCATGGGGTTTGCGGTGCGTTTGGCACAGTCGCGCTCTCCTTTTTCGCGATGCCCGGAAAACTCACGATGGAGAGCGCGGGCGCGCAGGCACTGGTGCAACTGGAGGGCGTTGCGCTGGTCTTTGTCTGGGCCTTTGGTCTCAGCTGGCTGTTCTTTAAGGCTATTGATCTGACATTCGGCATTCGCGTGCCACGTGAGGACGAGATGATCGGGCTCAACAGCACAGAACATGGTGCAACTCTGGGAACCGGCGCGCTTCAAAAGCAACTTGAGGCAATGACGCAGAATGGCGTTGATCTGACCCGTCGGCTGGATGAGAGCACCGGAGATGAAGCGGCGGAACTTGCAGCACTATTCAATCCGTTCATCGATGAGGTGCACGATCTGGTCTGCGATATTCGCGAAAACGCGCGTCGGATGAAAAGCTCCTCATCGGGGCTGGAGTCCCTGTCCGTCGCGTTTCGCGATGGTGCTGAGAAGTCCGGCGCGCTGACTGGCGCGGTCAGCAAAAGTTCTGGCGAAGTGGCAGGACAGGCGCGCAACAATCGCGAGATTGCCGAGCAGATCCTGTCGGAGATGACGCGGATTGCCAGCAGTGCAGAAGGCATGTCGGATGAGGTCACAGCCGTGTCAGAGGCGATTGCTGAACTGATGAATTCTATCAGTCAGATTTCAGGCAATGCCAGTGCGACCAGTGGGGTCACCAATGAGGCCAATGTCCTGTCCGGCGAGGCGGTCGAGACGATGCACGCGCTCTCCAAAGCCTCCGAAGAGATTGAGGCCGTGGTTGGGCTTATCCAGAAAATCACTATGCAAACCAACATGCTGGCCATCAACGCCGCGGTTGAGGCCGCGCGTGCAGGCGATGCAGGCAAAGGGTTTGCCATTGTTGCGGGGCAGGTGCGTAGTCTGGCTGCCGAAACGGACAAAGCGGCGGAGGAAATCCGGCAGCGGATCTCTCATATACGCAACCAGTCCGATGACGCCTCGACAGTGATTTCCGGGATTACCGAATTGATGCAGGCCATCCATGCGTCGGTTGAGGGCATCACCAGCGAGGTTGAAAGCCAGCGTCGTGCGGCAGGGCGTGTGTCTGAACGTATGACAAGCGCATCCAGTAGTGCGCAGACGGTGACACAGTCCATCCAAGACGTTCAGCAACGGGCAGAAACCGTGCGCAGCAATGCCACTCAGAATGAGGAACGCCTGTCGCGGAACGCGGCCACGGCCAGCGACCTGCAGGAGGATGCGCGAGAAAGCGCGGCGCAATCTGTGCTGCTTGCGGAGGAGGCGAATGCGGTTAATCTGCTTTCTGATGAGTTGACCACATCAGTAGAGCGCTTTGCCCTAAAAAAGGGTGAGGCGGACCGGGATGCGGATTGGTTGGCGCAAGAGGCGCAACGACGACCGCATGCGTCGGTCGAGGGTAAGACTGAGAAGAGGTCTGGCAGCGTTTAGGCGCAGGCAATTGCGTGCCCCCCGCCTCATCAAATAGCCGAGACAGAGGGTTGGAGATCGTGGTTATTTTTGCTGCAATACGGTTTCAAAACCCTCAAATTGCGGCGCGCCAAGGATCGGGCTTTCGCCTTCTCGTTTGCCAGCATTGCGATGAGCCGCGCGGAATTGTTCGGATTTGGTCCATGCCTCGAAATCGGCGCGGCTATCCCAGATCACGTGACTGGAATAGAGAGTGTATTCCTCGTTCTGCGGGCCTTTCAGCAGGCGAAATTCGCGAAATCCTTGCATTTCGTTCAGGCGGCTTTCGCGGTCTTTCCAAATAGTTTCAAAATCAGCCTCGCGGCCGGGGCGAATTTTGAAGCGGTTCATGGCGATGTAGCTCATGCGTGATGTCCAGTCTTGCTAAAGCGCTCTGCCAAAACCTGAATCACAGCTTTTGGCCGGGCGCGAGAAGGGGGCATATGATGCGCGGTGCCCGACGGTTTCCCAACCTTAGTTCGAAGGCCGGGCGCGCAGATCTGCGGATATGGGGCTAGCGTGTACGGACATCGTACCTTGCTGGCGACAGGTTTCACTAAACGCAAATACCGGCGCGGATCAAGCAAGAGCCTCATGTCTCTTGTTGGGGCCAAGGTATATGCTTGATTTTAAAAGATCCAAGAGGCTCTAGTCGCGCTCTGGGCAAGGGTTGGAGAATGCCTGCACCAGAATCGTCTGCGCCCTTTGGGAGCGCAGATCGTGCTATTTGAACTTGTCGATGAGTTTTTGCATTGGGCTGCGGGCATCGTCTGGCGCCGATGCGGGGGCATCACCGGATGCGCCTTTGGCTGGAGCAGGCGAGGCCCCCGGTCGCTCCTGTTGTGTTTTCTTGCGCGCGCCTGTGCCTTCACCGGTGGAACTGCGCGGCGGGGCGACCCGCAGGGCGACAGCATTCATGAAACGCCCGCTGTCCCCGGTCGCGAGCGATTGCGCGCCATCGGACAGACCGCGCAGCAGATCGTCCAGCCAGCCCTGATCTGCCTTTGGGAAATCACGCAGCACATAGCCCGCGACAGCGTCCTTATGCCCCGGATGCCCGACACCCAGGCGTACGCGTGCGTAATCTGCACCAATATGAGCGTGTATCGAACGCAGACCATTGTGGCCCGCATGACCGCCGCCCTGTTTGACCCGGCACTTGCCGGGCGCAAGATCAAGCTCGTCATGAAAGACCACCACATCTGCAGGGGTGAGTTTGAAAAACCGCAGCGCCTCCCCCACGGATTGGCCGGAATTGTTCATGAAGGTCTGTGGTTTCAGCAAGATCACCTTCTCACCGGTCAGAGTGCCCTCGCTCATTTGTGCCTGAAATTTGGATTTCCACGGTGAAAACCCGTGATCAGAGGCGATCTGATCCAATGCCATGAAGCCAATGTTGTGACGGTTGCCCACGTATTTTGCGCCAGGGTTGCCGAGACCTACGAAGAGTTTCATGCGCCGCTTTCCTGCTAGGTATTTTGGCGCAGTGATGCCTTTTTTTCTGCGGGAAATCCAGTGCAGGGGTGATAAACACCCTATGGTGCGGATCTTGCCACAAATCAGCCTTACCACATTGCGAGGGCTGACAATTGATAGAACTGGGCATTTGATGCGCATGGGATTTGAAGAGGGGCATTATGAATAAAACAGTCAATTCAAAACACGGCTCGGTGTCGAGCACTGAAGTTCCTGCGCGCAAATGGCGGCTGAAGGGGGCTGTGCTGCTCAGCGCGTCACTGTTGATGGGGTGCGCGGCCGTGGAACCGTTGCCCTCTGTGCCCACAAAAACCGGCAGCACCGTATTTGAGGCGCGGCAATCACTGGAGTTTTGTGCGCCACAAGGCCCCAAAGGCGCAAAAGCGGCGGTCACGTCGAGCTATATTGCCTCGATGATCTTTCTCGGTATTCTTCCAGGCGCCATTATTGCAGCCTCGGGTGAGGATCACACCCGCAGCCAAGGCGCGCTGAATGCGGTGGATGATTGCCTTGGAAAACAGGGGTTTGAACGTCGCGAACTGACCGCGCAGGAGGCCGCTGCCATCAAGCAGCGTGATCGCTATGCGCGTGAGATGCTTCTGAGCCATTTGGTCGCTGGCGGAACCTTGGCCGATTACCAGGGTCCGTAAACCGATCAGAGAAACTTTCGAGGCTGCTCCTGCTTCGCCAAATCACATGATGCGCGCGGGCCATCGTGTGATTTGGCAATTCTGAGATTTCGCCAGTGTGAAATCTGGACTGGGCGTTGGCCTGCTTGGCAGGGTTCTTGATGCACCTCTATGCGGCGCGGCTGCGCTTTGGTCTCCTTGTCACAACGATAACGTCACAACGAAAAACGGGTCCCGTGAGGGACCCGTTTGATATTCAAAACCCAAAGGGGCTGCAGCAGATTATTCCGCTGCTGCTTCCTCGGCTTCTTCACCTTCTGCTTCGTCGTCTGCAGCTTTGAGGCCGGACGGTGCAGAGATGTTCGCGATCACGAAATCACGGTCGATGGTCGGCTTTGCGCCTTCGGGCAGGGTGACGTCAGAGATGTGGATCACATCGCCGATGGCTTTGCCGGTCAGATCGACGGTCAGTTTCTCCGGGATGTCACCGGCGGTCACGATCAGCTCGACTTCGGCGCGCACAACGGTCAGAACACCACCGCGCTTCAGACCAACACACTCTTCTTCGTTGATGAACTCAACGGGGATGTAGAGGTTGATCTTCGAGGTGCGGCGCAGGCGCATCAGGTCGAAGTGAGTGGGCAGGTCTTTGACAACGTCACGCTGAACGTCGCGGCAGATCACACGTACATCGTCGTGGCCTTCAACCTTGAGGTTGAACAGGGTCGACTTAAAGCGGCCAGCTTTCAGGCGCTTCAGCAGGACGTTGTAAGGGATTTGGATTGCCAGCGGGTCTGCGTCGCCACCAAATACAACACCAGGAACCATGTGCGCACGGCGTGCAGCGCGAGCGGCGCCCTTGCCCGTCCCCGCGCGTTCCTGGCACTCGAGATCAGGAATCTCATTCGCCATTTTTATTCTCCATATATAATCGGGGGTGCCTCCAAGGCTGTCACCCCGCGTGAAGCCGCTCTGTTAGACCGAAAACCCCTGTTTGGAAAGCCCTAAACTGCCTTGGTTTCCTGTCTGGGCCTCAGTTTGCCTTCGGCAGCCATCAGGCGGGCGTGCAGATCGAACTCTGCCGGGCGGGCAGCACGCAACCTGCTGCGCAACTCGGGCGAAAGATCGGCTTTGACGTAGGGCGAGACATTGTGCGGCTCAAAGTTGATTCGGTGCCCGAACCTGTCAGTCAGGAAAGCCTCAAGCTGATCCCAGCGCTCATAAGCAAAGAGGTGATCCACGATAATGCGTCCGCCGCGTCCACTCAGCATGCGGTATTGGCTACCGATCTGGGCGCATGGGGGCGGGCTATCGGACAGGAGCGCCTCCACATAGTCGTTAAAGCTCAGCTGGCCCGCATATTCCGGTTTGTCGCGGATCTCGTCGCGGCAGCGGTATTTATACCAGCTCCGGATTTGGTCTTCGGGTTCGCGCAGGACGGCAAAGCTTTCGAGGGATGTATCAAACGTCGCCCGCACAAAGGGACGGATACGCCGATGGAACCGCTGCGCCGAGGTGTGTTTTTGCGATTTTCGAAACAGAATATCCGCATGTGGCCGCAACGCCTTTTCAATGGCGGTGGTTCCCGTTTTGGGAACGGCAACAAATGCAAGAGCTTGCGGCGTGAAGATCAGCATAGATCGGGCATAGCCCGAGATGCCTGCGCGCGCCAGCGCTGTAGCGGTACAATTTGGCGATTGTGGCAGCGCGCGCACTGTGCATTGTCGCGGTCATGGAAATGCTGACAGATTTGCGCACCAGTGTGGTGCATGGGCGGGCGTTCGTGGTCATGGGGTTCTGTGTCGGGGCCTTTGCAGCCTATGTGCCGCAGCTAAAAGGACACGCCGGGCTGAGCGATGCGGAGTTTGGTCTGGCATTGCTGATCGGGGCGGCGGGAGCCGTCGGTGCAATGTGGCTGGCCCCAAAGGTAGATCGCAAGCTCGGCGCTTCGGCGATGGCTATCTGTTCCTTGCTGCTGGCGGCGGCGTTTCTGTTGCCGGGGCTTGCGGGCAGTTGGGTGACATTTGCGGGGGCGATGTTCTTGGCCTCTGGTGCGGGCGGGCTGCTGGATGTGGTGATGAACGCACGTCTTAGCGGTCTGGAGGCCCGTTCGGGGAGGTCGCTGATGAACCTCAATCACGGGCTGTTCTCGCTGGCTTATGCGCTGGCGGCGCTGGTCGCGGGCCTCGTCCGGGAGGCCGGTGTGCCGCCGATCTGGTGTTTCATTGGGATCTTGGGTGTGACGGCGCTGCTGGCGTTGGGCATGCGCGACGAGGTGCCTGCAGAGAGCTCGGATGAAAGCGCCAATGCTGCACCTGTGCCATTGCCGGGGCTGATGATCGCGCTTGCCGGGCTGATCGTGCTGATCGCATTCACCGCAGAGCAAGCCACGGAGCATTGGTCGGCCCTGCATCTGGAGCGCAGCTTTAACGCCAATGCGGCAGAGGGGGCGTTGGGGCCTGCAATCCTTGGCTTTACGATGGGGATTGGTCGTCTGTCCGGGCAGGAATTGGTGCGCCGCGTGGCTGAGGGAAAGCTGATGCAGATTGCGTCGGCGCTGGCGGCAACGGGCTTGATCCTTGCGGCGTTCGCGCCCGTGCAATCCTTGGCCTATGCGGGGTTTGCAATTCTCGGTCTTGGGGTGTCCACCGTGGGTCCCACCGCATTGGCGTGGGTGGGCAAGACGATCCCATCGCATCTGCGGGCGGCCGCGATTTCACGTTTGGTGATGATCGGGTATTGCGGCTTTTTTGTCGGCCCGCCGGTCATTGGTTTTGTGGCGGAGGCCTTTGGACTGCATCTGGCACTGGCGCTCATGGGGGGCATGCTGCTGTGCATCACAGCATTCCTGGTTCCCGCACTGCGCGCCACTGCCCGCAAAACAGGGCTGATTGCCTGATCTGATTGGTTTGCCTGCCAGCCGGGGCCATGAGAAGAAGGCTCCGGTTGGGAGATCGCCGAGCGTCAGGCCCAGCGACCAGTGAAGTCTTCGGGAACCAGAAGATTGTGACGCCCCAGATTGGCGACGTTTTTCTCGCCGCACAGGGCCATGGAGGTATCCAGTTCCTTGTGGATCACCTCAAGCGCGCGGGTGACGCCCTGTTGTCCCATCGCGCCGAGACCATAGACAAAGGCACGCCCGATCATGGTGCCGGTCGCGCCAAGCGCCAGTGCCTTTAGCACGTCCTGACCGGAGCGAATACCACTGTCGAGATGGACCTCAACCTGATCGCCGACCGCGTCCATGATCCGGGGCAACATGCGGATTGACGACAGAGCGCCATCAAGCTGCCGCCCGCCGTGGTTCGAGACCGTAATGGCATCCGCGCCCACTTTGGCGGCCATTATGGCGTCTTCTTCGTCAAGGATACCTTTAAGGATGACTTTGCCGCCCCACATCTCCTTGAGCTTTTCAATCTTGCCCCAATCGAGCGATGGGTCGAATTGCTCTGCCGTCCATGCCCCAAGCGAGGAGGCATCCGAGATCCCCTCCACATGACCGACGATATTGCCGAAATTGCGCCGCTTCGCGCCCAGCATTTCAACCCCCCAAGCCCATTTCGTCATCAGGTTGGCGATGGTTTTGGGCGTGAGTTTTGGCGGGGCGGAGAGGCCGTTTTTCAGATCCTTGTGGCGCTGACCGAGAATTTGCAGATCAAGCGTGATCACCAGTGCGGAACAGTTTGCGGCCTTTGCCCGTTCGATCAGGCGGCGGACGTAGTCGTCGTCCTTCATGGTGTAAAGCTGGAACCAGAAGGGTTTGCTGGTCGCTTCGGCAACCTCCTCAATGGAGTTGATCGACATGGTCGAGAGGGTGAAGGGCACGCCAAAAGCCTCGGCAGCGCGCGCGGCTTTGATCTCGCCGTCGGCGCATTGCATGCCAGTCAGGCCGACCGGTGCCAGCGCCACCGGCATTGCCACATCCTGACCGATCATCTGCGCCGCAGTGGAGCGCCCCGCCATATCAACGGCGACGCGCTGACGCAGGCGGATCTGGTCAAAATCCGTGGTGTTTTCGCGAAAGGTCTGCTCGGTCCAGGAGCCGCTCTCGGCATAATCATAGAACATCTTCGGCACACGCCGCGCATAAATGCGCTTGAGATCTTCTATGTTGGTGATCACTGGCATCGGTTGTCTCCTCGACCTGCGCAGAACTGGTAATGTTTTTTTACCAATATGAAGCTACCCTGACAAGCCAGCCCATCGTAATCTTGCGTTTACGGTTTTGTGCAAGTTTATCGGTTAACACCTGCCGGAATCGCTATGTCATACTGCGCAAACCGATCAGGGTGAAACTTCTGGAGAATTGCCGGAGTTTCTGCAGCTGACCACCGCGCAGCTTTGAATTTGCACCGCCCCGATTGCAGAGCAACCGGGGTCGTTTCTTGATTTTTGGACCTGATGCCTGCCAAACGGTTATTTTTGCCGGGGCCGCAGCCAAGAGGCAGCAGCGTCAGTTGGAGGTAGAGGCAACGTGAGAGTTGTGTGTGCAGATGTAGGTCGGTGCAGCGGGCGCTTTTTCGCCTTTTCCGACCGCAAAGCGATCCTGCCGGATGATAGGCCCTGCCGCGGACGGCAGGGCGCGCGCTTGTGGTTGATCGCCTCATGACAGTAACGACAGAAGATCCCCACCCTCCACAGCGTCGAGACGATGACGCCAGTCATGCGGAGTTGCGCGCCGAACTGGCGCGTGAGCGCGCCCTACGTGAAGAACTCGAGGAGACGGTGCAGCGTAAATCGCAATCGCTGCGTCGGGCAAATGCGTCTTTGGTGTCATTGGCGCGGCAAGTTGACCGGATGGTGAAAGAACGCACCGAGGATCTGGCGCGTGATCGCGCCGAGGCCGAAGCGGAAAGTGCGGCAAAAACCCAATTCCTGGCCACAATGAGCCACGAGATTCGCACGCCTCTGAATGGTGTGTTGGGCATGGCGTCAGCGCTTGCCGATACCGCATTGGCTGAGGGTCAGTCCCAGATTCTAGGCGTGTTGCGCGAAAGTGGGCAGCTGCTGTTGAACATTGTCGACGATATTCTCGATCTGTCGAAGATCGAGGAGGGCAAACTTGAACTTGAGCGCCTGCCGACGGATGTGGTGGCCCTGATGGAACTGGTGTGTCGCCAGTTCAAGCCACGTATCGAGGCAAAGGGGCTCAGCTTTACCACGCTCTATGGGGGAGAATTGGCCGCAGGCGTGGCATGGGTCAACATTGATCCAACCCGGTTTCAACAGGTGCTGACCAATCTCTTGTCGAACGCGGTCAAGTTCACCGATGCCGGTGCAATTGCCCTATCAGCCAGCATGGAGCCTGCCCGAAACGGGGCCTTCCTGCTGTCTGTCACGGTGCGCGATACCGGGGTTGGCCTGTCCGCGCAGCAGGCGGACCGCCTGTTTGAGCCCTATATGCAGGCGGATGCGAGCATTCACCGCAGCCATGGTGGGACCGGGCTCGGGCTTGCGATTGCGCGCCAGATTTGTGAGCGCATGGGGGGGACACTGACCTGCCGGAGCGCCGAAGGGGATGGCAGTGAGTTTTGCGCGACGTTTCAGGTCGCAAGGGCGGAACCTGCGCAGAAATTGCCGGATGCGCAGGATGACAATGCGCTGGAAATCCTGAATGCGCGCCGTTGGAAGGTCTTGGTGGCGGAAGACAACCGAACCAATCGGATGGTGCTGCACCACATTTTGCGAGAGTGCGATTTGGACCTGCACTGGGTCGACAATGGCGAAGAAGCGGTGAAGGCATGGCGCCGCGAGCGCCCGGATCTGGTGCTGATGGACGTCAATATGCCGCTATTGGACGGGGTCTCTGCAACCGCATTGATCCGCCAAGAGGAACAGGCCTCCGGCCGCGAGGCGGTGCCGATTATTGCAGTCTCTGCCAATGCGCTGGTGCATCAGATCAAGAGCTACCTCGCCAGTGGGATGAGCGATCATGTCGCCAAGCCGATCCGCAAGCAAAAGCTGTTGAGTGTGATGGCGCGGGCACTCCGACCGGAAGTCGGCCCAAAGCGCAAGCCGACGCTCTACCCTTAGGGGAGCTTTGCCATAGGCGCGCATGGTCGCCGCCTATGGCACATGATGTGCGGTCAACCGGCGTGCGCGCCATCCGCCAGAGATTTCACAAACGCCAGCACCTCTGCCGGGGATTTGCCCGCGCCGATTTCGGCAACAATCGCGCTGCCGACAACAGCGCCATCGGAGATGGAGGCGATGGTCTGAGCACGTTCCGGGGTCTTGATGCCAAAGCCCACGATGATCGGCAGATCGGTGGCGGCCTTAATGCGGGCAACCTCGGGGCCAACATCGGCGGCTTCTGCCTCGGCGGCACCGGTGATGCCGGTGATCGAGACATAATAGACAAACCCAGATGTGTTCTGCAGCACGCGCGGCAGGCGGGCGTCATCGGTGGTGGGGGTCGCAAGACGAATGAAGTTCAGACCCGCAGCCTGTGCAGGCAGGCAGAGTTCGCTGTCTTCCTCCGGTGGCAGGTCCACCACAATCAGCCCGTCGATGCCTGCTTCCTTGGCGTCGCTCAGGAATGTGTCGACGCCGCGCGAGTAGATCGGGTTGTAGTAGCCCATCAAAACAATGGGGGTGGTGGTGTCTTCTTTGCGGAAGTCACGGGCGAGCTGCAGTGTGCGCTCCAGCGTCATGCCGGCTTCCAGGGCGCGCTGCCCGGCAAGCTGAATGGTAGGGCCGTCCGCCATGGGATCGGTGAAGGGCAGGCCCAGTTCGATCACATCAACGCCCGCTGCGGGCAGGCCTTTGACCACTTCGAGCGAGGTGTCATAATCGGGATCGCCTGCCATCACATAGGTCACGAAGGCCTTCTTGCCCGCGGCAGAGAGTTCAGCAAACTTGGCATCGATGCGTGTGGTGGGGCGGGTCATGGGCAGGCCTTTATAGATCTCTGTTGCCCGTCTGATGTGCCGAAACTTATCGGTAAAATCAATCCCGCACGACAGCTATGACCGCTGAGATGCGCCGCTTTAACCGGGTGGGTTTCGGCCCAAGGGCGTGTGCAGGCGCAAAGAGATGGTATTGAGGCCGGGGTTTTCGTCACCCAGCGACGCATTGGAGATATGCGTCAGCGCCAACGACAGACGCCTGCCGCCTCGCAAGTCACGCCCGATGCCGAGCAAGGAGCGGATTTCAAAGGTGGAGCCCAGATCATTGCGCGAGGAGCTTTCAAAAAAGAGCCCCGGCATGATGCTGGCCTCAATGAACCAACCCTGACCAAAGGGACGCTGAGCCTGCAATCCGCCGCCCAGAAAGGCGTCACCCGTTTCATGGATGTGGCCAGCCAGACCAAAGCCCGTATCAAATCCCAGAAATTGCCAATCGCGCACGCCGAGATACTCGGCTGAGAAATAGGGACCACTCTCGGCAGTGTCAGCGTGGAAATCTGCATATCCCAAGCCAAAAGTGAGCTCCTGTGCGGATAGCATCGGACCATGCAAAAGCGCTGAAACTAAAGTCAAAACAGAGATCGTCTTACGCATGCAAACCTCACTGTTTGTTGGCGACCTGTGCCGGGGCATCCGGCGCTTGGGGTGCGTTAAATTATAATAATAGAATGTGTCGGGCGCCGGTCAACGTCGGCCCATCGCCTGTCATCGGTGCTGCGCGCTTGCGAAAACAGCCATTAGAGCCTAAGTGCTGGCTCCCAAATGGCATCAGGAGGCCGGTATGGGCTTTAAAATGGGAATCGTGGGTCTGCCGAATGTCGGCAAGTCGACCCTGTTCAACGCGCTGACCAAAACCGCCTCGGCGCAGGCGGCCAACTTTCCGTTCTGCACGATCGAGCCGAACGTGGGCGAGGTGGGCGTTCCCGACGCGCGCCTTGAGAAACTGGCGGAGATTGCACAGTCCAAGCAGATCATCCCCACGCGCATGACGTTTGTGGATATCGCGGGCCTTGTTAAAGGCGCATCCAAGGGCGAAGGCCTGGGCAATCAGTTCCTCGCCAATATTCGCGAAGTGGACGCAATCGCCCATGTTTTGCGGTGTTTTGAGGACGGTGACGTCACCCATGTGGACGGTCGTGTGGACCCGGTTGCGGATGCGGACACCATCGAAACTGAGCTGATGCTGGCGGATCTTGAGAGCATCGAAAAACGCCGCGCCAACCTCGTGCGTAAACTCAAGGGCAATGACAAAGAAGCCCAGCAGCAGGACCGTCTGCTGGCAGAGGCTCAGGCGATGCTCGAAGACGGCAAACCCGCCCGGCTGGTCGAGGTCGATGCCGAGGATCAGAAGGCATGGACCATGCTGCAGCTTCTGACCACCAAACCGGTGCTTTACGTCTGCAACGTTGGCGAAAGCGAGAGCGTTGAAGGCAATGCGCATTCCACCAAAGTGGCCGAGATGGCCGCGGCTCAAGGTAACGCGCATGTGATCATTTCGGCGCAAATCGAGGAAGAAATCAGCCAGTTGGAGCCGGAAGAGGCGCAGATGTTTCTCGATGAGATGGGTCTCGCAGAGGCTGGGCTCGACCGGTTGATCCGCGCAGGCTACGAGCTGTTGCATCTTGAGACCTATTTCACCGTCGGCCCCAAGGAAGCGCGTGCCTGGACCATTCGCTCTGGCACCGCCGCACCGCAGGCAGCAGGCGTGATCCATGGCGATTTTGAAAAAGGTTTCATCCGTGCTGAGACCATCGCCTATGATGATTATGTGGCCTGTGGCGGTGAAGCTGGCGCTAAGGAAGCGGGCAAAATGCGGGCAGAAGGCAAGGGCTACATCGTCAAAGACGGCGATGTGATGCACTTCTTGTTCAACACCTGATCTGGCTCAAACAGATCAAAACTCTGGTGCCCGTCTTCCTAAGAAGGCGGGCATTTTTCTGATACAGTTGTCGTGTATTCGAAAGGCTGGCAGTCTTGAGTTGCCGCTAACAGAAGTGCTACACCCGCTCGATTAATCAGTCGTAGGTATAAAAATGACAACAAAACTCATCATCGACACAGACCCCGGCATCGACGACGCAATGGCAATCTTCTACGCCGCCGCCGCTCCGGATATCGAGCTTTTGGGGCTGACAACCATCTTTGGCAATGTGACCACCAAGACGGCCACTCGCAACGCGCTGCGCTTGCTGGAAGCCGCCGATCTGGAGCTGCCCGTCGCGCATGGCGCGGAAAAGCCGCTGGTGTTGCCGCCGTTTGAGCCTTCGGCCCATGTGCATGGCGACGAGGGATTTGGCGACATTCCCGCCGCCGATCCGAAGGGGCAGGCGGTTTCTGAAGAGGCCGCCGATTTCCTGATCCGCATGGCGCGCGAGCACAAAGGCGAGCTGGTGGTTTGCCCGGTGGGTCCGCTTACCAATATCGCCCTTGCCGTTCAGCGTGACCCGGAGTTTGTAAAAAACTGCAAACGCATCGTCATTATGGGCGGCTCGCTTGAAGCAGGCGGCAATATCACACCCCACGCTGAGGCCAATATCTACCATGACCCCCATGCCGCCGAGGTGGTTTTTGCCGCCGCTGCGGGCAAGGTGGTGATGGTTGGGCTGGATGTGACGCTCAAGATCCTTTGCACCCCGGAAGATTTCGACGGCATCAAGGAACGCTCGCCGGAACTGGGTGGCATGCTCAAGGATATGAGCGTGTTCTACATCAAGTTCTATCAGGAGGTTGCAAACCTCAATGGCTGCTCCCTGCATGATCCCGCGGCGGTGATCGCCTGCACCCACGCCGATCTGTTCAAGACCCGCGCTGTCAAGCTCGGGGTTTCGGTCGAAGAAGACACCTCTGGCAAGACGCAGCTGGCCGAGGACGGTCGCGGCGATACCCATGTGGCGATGGACGTGGATGCAGAGGCCGTAAAGGCGCTCTTCCTAAAGCGGCTGTCTTTGCTGCCCTGAGATTAACCGATACCGGTGAGGGGCCTGATGCCTCTCGCCGGAATGCCAAGCGCAAAGCATCAAAGAGGTCTGCCTTGCGCGTCAGAGGGTTTGCCGCCGCAGCGCAGATGAGCGCTGCAAAAATCTCTTTTTCTGCAATATCTTCGCGCGGGTCGTAGGGTCGACGCGAACCCTTTTGGGGGCTTTGAACCTTATGACGTTTTGAAGAGATTTTAATGTATTTCTGACAGAACTGAAACCGACGCACATTGTGCAACGTTTCAGGCTGTGAACACTCCGATGACCATCGCATTCCCGTCAGGCCTTAATCCGCCGCTTTTTGTAAATGCGGTCAGGCAGTTGAAAAGTGAGAACCCCATTGAGGCCAAGCACTTGTTGCTTCGTTCGTTGCGCGAAGAAGGGGAGACGGCGCTCAGCTATCACTATCTCGCGCGCGCCATCGCCGATACGCAGGGAAAGCAGGCTGATGTATTGGCGGCGCAAGCTAGGGCGTTGAAATTTGCGCCGGGGAATCCGGTGTTTCTTGCGGCGTTTGGTTTGCGTCTGGTGGACGCCGGGCGGGATCAGGAGGCACTCGCGGTGTTGAGTGAAACACTGGCGCGCGATCCACAGAACGTGCTCGCCCTGCCTTGGGTGCTTCGTCTCAAACGGCGGTATTTGCAATGGGGTGACCAGCAGGAGGAAGATGCGGCGCTGGCGGCGCTTCTGGATGGGGATTTTGTAATTGATCCGCTGATGCTTTTGACCTTCGTCGATGATCCGGCGGTACAGCTGAGGTTTTCACGCTTCAGCGCCCCCAAAGTCGTGGCGCAACCGCTGCCACCACACGCGCCCCACGATAAAATTCGTATCGGATATTTTTCTGCGGATTTTCGCGAGCACGCCACCATGCATCTGATGGAAGGGGTGTTCAAAGCGCATGACCGGGCGGGGTTTGAGTTCTACGTCTATGATTTCACGCCGGCCCCCCGGTGCCGACAGCATCAGATCATTCGCGATTTTGCCGATGTCTATCAGGATGTAAGCGCGCTTAGTCCCATCCAGACCGCAGAGCTTGCGCGCCGGGATCACCTGGATATCGCCGTGGATCTGAAGGGGAGGACGACCGACTCTCGGCCGATGATATTTGCCCGTCGGGTGGCCCCGATTCAGGTGTCGTTTCTTGGCTTTCCGGGCACTACGGCCATGGCGGAAATGGACTATATGATCGCCGACAATATCACCATTCCAGCAGGGGATGAGCAATATTACAGCGAGCAAATCCTGCGGATGCCGGGGTGTTACCAGCCCACCAATAATGCGCGTGTCGTGCCAACGGGCGCGCATCCGCGCTCAAAGTTCGGCCTGCCCGAGGACAAGTTCATTTTCGCCAATTTCAACCACCCGCATAAGGTGGGTCCGTCAGAGTTCGCAACATGGATGGATATTCTGCGGCAGGTGCCAAACTCGGTGCTGCTGTTTTATGCGGGCAAAAACGACCTGTCCGCAGAATTGGCAAGCCGCGCAGAGGCCCATGGAATTGACGCGGCGCGCATCCTGCCCTGCGGGTCCTTGTCGCAACAGGAGCATCTTGAGCGGATCGCGCAGGTCGATCTCTGTTTGGATTGCTTTGCGTACAACGCACACACAACTGCATCTGACGCGCTTTGGGCAGGGGTGCCGCTGCTGACGCTCTGCGGGCGTCAGTTCGCGGCGCGTGTGGCAGCCAGCATCATGTCAGCCGCCGGGGTGCCCGAGCTTTCAACTGACAGCAAAGAGACCTACGTCGCGGCGGCGGTGCGTATCGCCACAGACACAGGGGAGTTGCAGGCGCTGAAGCGTAAGATCAAAGAATGCCGCCATGCCTCAACGCTTTTTGACACAAACACTTGGACGCGAAACTACGAGGCGCTGCTGACGAAGTGTCACGCGCGTGTCCTCGCAGGTGAGGCTCCGGCTCATATGTCGCTAGGCGGAGATGGGGCTTAGACCACTTCGCCACGTTCGCGGGCCAGCCGGATTTGTTTCTGCCGCTCGCGAAAACGCATCTTGTCGTGCTCGCTGGTCTCATTGATGCAATTGTGACAAGACACACCAGCCTCAAATTCCGGGCGCAGCCTGTCTTCGGGCAGGATCGGGCGGCGGCAACCGTGGCACAGTTCGTGCGGGCCTTCCTTCAGCCCGTGGCCCACTGAGACTCGGTTATCAAAGACGAAACACTCACCCTGCCAGCTGCTGTTTTCTTGTGGCATTTCTTCAAGATACCGCAGGATGCCGCCCTTCAGATGGTAGACATCCTCGATGCCCTGACCAAGCAGGAAGTTGGTGGATTTCTCGCAGCGGATACCGCCCGTGCAGAACATCGCCACCCGTTTGTTGTGAAAGCGGTCTTTGTTCTCTTCCCACCAGTTCGGGAAGTCACGAAAGCTCTCGGTCTTAGGGTCAATCGCGCCCTCAAAAGTACCGATGGCCACCTCGTAATCATTGCGGGTATCAATCACCACCACATCGTCAGAACGGATCAGATCGTTCCAGTCTTCCGGCTCCACGTAATGGCCGACAGAGGCGCGCGGATCGACATTGGGCTGGCCCATGGTGACGATCTCTTTTTTCAGGCGCACTTTCATTTTGCCAAAAGGGGGATGGTCGGCGCTGGCCTCTTTCCATTCCAGATCGGCGCAGCCGGGTAGGGATCTGATATGCGCCAGAACCGCATCAATGCCCGCGCGCGGCCCGGCGATGGTGCCGTTGATGCCTTCTTGAGCCAACAGAAGCGATCCCATCACATCTTGCGCAAGGCACAAGTCGAGAAGCGCCGGCTTTAGGGCGGCGGGATCGGGGAAACGGGAGAACTGATAGAGTGCGGCAATGGTATACATACAAGGGCGGATAGAGCGAGTTGCCGCCTTTTGCAAGATGCGAAAAAGTCAAGCATTCGCGCCAAAACAAACACCTGAAATGCACAATTGACTGACTATTAAGTCACAGGCGCAAAGTGCTACAATCTCCCAGAGGGTGATTGCACTTGCATGTCCCGAGGGCGCAGTTTCCTTTTGGTTAATAAAAGCGGTAATGGAGGCGGCGATGGCAGAGGCTCTGCTGGTCATTGATGTGCAAAACGATTTTTGTCCGGGCGGCAATCTCTCGGTGCCCGAGGGCGATCAGGTGGTGACGCCGATCAATTCCATGATCGATCGATTTGACACGGTGATCCTGACGCAGGACTGGCATCCGTCGGGGCATTCCTCCTTTGCCAGTTCGCATCCGGGGCGGGTGCCTTTTGACACGGTGGAAATGTCGTATGGTCAACAGGTTATGTGGCCGGACCATTGCGTGCAGGGCAGTAAGGGGGCGGCGTTTCACCCGCAATTGCGCACGGATGGCGACCTCATTATCCGCAAAGGATTTCGCCCTGAGGTCGACAGCTATTCGGCGTTTTTTGAAAATGATCAGACGACTCCGACCGGGCTTGAGGGGTATTTGCGCACCCGTGGCATTACCGATCTGACACTGGTTGGACTGGCCACTGATTTTTGCGTGGCGTTTTCCGCTCTCGATGCCAGACGGCTTGGTTTTTCCGTAGAAGTTGTGCTGGAGGCCTGCCGTGCCATTGATCTGGATGGCTCGCTCGATACGCAAATCGAGAATATGCGTCAAAGGGGCGTGAAATTTTCATGAAGTCTAGGGGCATTTGTTAATCTCGAACCACTACAAAAAATCGGAGCTCGTCATTTGAGGGCGGGTACAACCGGATCAATGGGACATGGAGCAGACACAGCCTGATACGGACGGACCACTGTCGCAGCACAATCTGCGATTCAGCCCTCGGGGGCTGATGACGCGCTATGCGACGATCCGCACACGGTTGTTTTACGCACGCATGGCTGCGGCCGCGGGGCTGACGCTGGTTCTGTCGCTGATCTTTGGTCCGCTTTGGCCGATGGTCTTTTTTGTGTTCTACCTCGTCGCCGACAAGGCCGAGACCTCGTATTTGCGCCGCCTCCCAGAGCAGCTGGATAAGGGCGGCTCTCTGCGGCAGGCACAACGGGTCATTTTGCTGTTTTCGCTGCTCTATGCCATCAGCGTATGCGGTTTTGCGGTCATTCCCTATGTGCAGATGCATATGCAAGGCGGCGAACATGAGGTTCTGGCAGAGCCCTTCTTTGCGCTTTGTGTTGTGCTTGGCCCGGCACTGAGTGCGGCACTTGATTATCGCTATACCCCGCTGCCTGCGGCGGTGCGTTTGATCATGCTGTCATTGCTGCCGCTGGCGCTGACGTCGCATACGCTATGGCAGCATGAAACCCATGGTGCCGATTTGCAGCTGATGGTTGCGGGGCTTTTGGCGTTTTTCTTCGCGCAGATCTGGTTCTTGGTTCTTGTGCAAAAGCGGCACCGCAATTCGCGTCGGAACTTGCGCTCGCAGGCGCTGCAACGACAGGCGCTTGAGGACGCTTATATGCGTCTCTTTGATCAGAAGCAGGAGGCACGACGCCTCGCGATGATCGCAGAGCACGCCAATGACGGGGTGATGCTGATCGGGCGTGATGGCATCGTGCGGTGGGTCAACGACGGGTTTTCACGCCTGACGGGCTATTCCTTTGATGAATTGGTCGGGCGCAATCCCGGCGACCTTCTCAACAGCGACAACACCGATCCCGACACACTGCGCACCATCGAGGAAGGTCGCATCAAGGGCAAACCCTTCCGCGCGGAGCTGATCAACCGGCGCAAGGATGGCGAGGACATCTGGATTGAGACCAATCAGGTGCCGGTCTTTGACGACACGGGCCGGATTGAAACCTATATCGCGGTGGAACGTGATGTCACCGCCACCAAGGAATACGAACGCCAATTGAAAGAGGCACGCCTTGCCGCAGAAGAAGGCGCGCGCATCAAAGAAGAATTCCTCGCCACCATGAGCCACGAGTTCCGCACCCCTATGAATGGTGTGATTGGCATGACGCAGATGTTGCAGGCCACCGATCTGAGCGAGGACCAGCGTCTTTATGCGGACACGATCCTGAGCTCCTCGCGGGCGCTCTTGTCGCTGATCAATGATGTTTTGGATTTGTCGCGGATGAACGCCGCCGGGGTCTCGCTGTTCAATGTGGATTTTGATCTGCATGCCTGCGTGCGCGACACCGCGCGTCTTCTCAGCAGTCAAGCAGAGGAAAAACAACTGGCGCTTGGGGTCGAAATTGACCCGGATGTGCCGGTCTGGGTTACTGGGGATGACCGCAGACTCCGCCAGATCCTTGTTAATCTGGTGGGCAACGCGGTGAAGTTCACCACCAGCGGCAGCGTGACCATTCGCCTGAGCGCCGTGCTCTCTGGTGATGAAATCGCGCTCTCGATTGCGGTGGAGGACACAGGGATCGGCATCCCCGCCGACAAACTCGACTGCATATTTGAACGCTTCTCGCAGGCCGATAATGCGATTTCGCGCAAATACGGCGGCAGCGGGCTTGGGCTTTCGATTTCGCGCGGGCTGGCGCAGGCCATGGGCGGCGATATCCATGTGACCTCAACGCCGGGCGAGGGGTCGTGTTTTACGCTGACGCTCGATCTGGGGGTCGGAACCTGTCCCGCGATCCTGCCCGATGACATCAAAGATACAGTGAGCCTGCCGGAGTTGACCCAGCTAGACGGGCTGCGGCTTTTGGTGGCAGAGGACAATCGCGTCAACCGCCTGTTGATCCGCAAATTCCTCGCCGATGCGCCGCTTGACTTGCGGTTCGCCAAAAACGGGGCTGAGGCTCAGGAGTTGGCCAAACGCTTCCGACCGCAGGTGATCCTGATGGATATGTCGATGCCAGAAGTCAACGGGTTGGACGCCACCCGCGCGATCCGCAATTTCGACATCGCCCAGCCCTATATCGCAGCGCTTACAGCCAACGTCGATGACGCCAGTCGCAAGGCCTGTATTGACGCAGGCATGGATACGTTCCTCAGCAAGCCTTTGTCGCGACAAGAGCTTTTGAACTTGTTGGTGACATTTGCCGATACCGCGCGCACGCCAGTGCGCAGTTGAACTGCTTGCTCAAGGGGCGCACACTGCGTATCAATCGGTGAACAACCGGAAGAGGTTATCCCTTGGATATTGCAACGCGCGTCTACAATCACAAGTGGAAGATTGATCCCATTGTCCGGTCCCTGATCGATACGGATTTCTACAAGCTTCTGATGTGCCAGTCGGTGTTCCGTAACAAACCGGACACTCAGGTGACATTTTCGCTGATCAACCGCTCAGGCAAGGTGCCGCTGGCCCGGCTCATTGACGAAGGCGAGCTGCGCGAGCAGTTGGATCATATCCGTTCCCTGAGCCTGAGCCGTGGCGAAAGCACATGGCTGCGCGGCAACACGTTTTACGGCAAACGCCAGATGTTCCGCCCGGATTTTATGGAGTGGTTCGAAAATCTGCGCCTGCCGCCTTATCATCTGGAGCGTAAGGGCGATCAATACGAGCTGACCTTTGAAGGGTCATGGCCTGAGGTGATGCTTTGGGAAATCCCGGCGCTTGCGGTGCTGATGGAGTTGCGCTCGCGCGCGGTGCTGAATGACATGGGCCGGTTTGAATTGCAGGTGCTCTATGCCCGCGCCATGACGAAAGTCTGGGAAAAAATCGAGCAATTGCGCCAGATTGACGGGTTGGGAATTGCGGATTTTGGCACGCGTCGCCGTCATAGTTTCCTGTGGCAGGATTGGTGCGTGCAGGCGATGATGGAAGGGCTTGGCAGCTCCTTTACCGGCACATCCAACTGTCTCATTGCGATGCGGCGCGAGGTGGAGGCCATCGGCACCAACGCGCATGAGTTGCCGATGGTTTATTCCGCGCTGGCCAAAGATGACAAGGCGCTGGCGCAAGCGCCTTATGATGTTCTTTCGGACTGGCACGAGGAACACGATGGCAACCTGCGTATCATTCTGCCCGACACTTATGGCACCGAAGGGTTCCTGCAGAATGCGCCGGATTGGCTGGCGGGTTGGACCGGCATTCGGATCGATAGCGGTGATCCGGCCACAGCGGCAGAGATCGCAATCCGCTGGTGGCAGGACCGCGGCGAAGACCCAACTGAAAAACGGGTGATCTTCTCCGATGGGTTGGACGTCAACAAGATCGCAGAGCTGCACAAACAGTTCTCTGGCCGGGTAAAGGCCTCCTTTGGTTGGGGGACGTTGTTGACCAACGATTTCCGGGGCCTTGTGCCTGATGACCGCCTCGCGCCGTTCTCGGTCGTCTGCAAGGCGGTGTCGGCCAATGGTCGCCCTACGGTCAAACTGTCGGACAACCCAGAAAAAGCGATGGGTCCAAAGGATGAGATCGCGCGCTACAAACGGGTGTTTGGCGTCGGCGCACAAGAACGCATCGATGTGATCGTCTGACCTGCGCGTGCGGCACCAATGCTGCTAGGGATCTGTGATTTCAAAGGTAAAGCTCTTCACCTGATGGGGGGTGAAGGGCGCGCCTTCGCGTAAATTTGCGATATTGGGCATCAGGCTCAGACGGGTGCCCCAAAACGCGGCCGCGCCTATGGAATGGCGCGAAATCCCCATGCGCCAGAAGCCGGGAAACTCATTGAGGATCAGCGCGGCGGCCTCCATCCCAAGCCCCTTGCGGCGGTGCTGTGGCAGGACCATGAATTCAGAAAACTCCCGCCGATCATCGGGCAGGTTCAGCACGATGGCAAAGCCGACGCGCGTGGCGTCGTCATGAATCCAGAAGGCCGTCACATCCTTACGGTTGAGCAACTGACCCGCACGTTCTGATGGGTCAATCCGCGCGGCGGGGGCAACCTCGGCAAAATAGGGGGCTAGAAGAGTGGCAAAGCGTCCACGCTCTCGCGGCAGGATCAGCGAGAGCGTGACACTCATGCCGGGGCCTCGAGCGGTTCAGTCGGCGTGATATCCGGCAGCACGGGGGCGGCGGCCAGCAGCGTCTGGGTGTAGGCGTGTTTGGGCGCGGTAAAGACCTCTTCCACCGGACCTTGCTCGACGATTTCACCTTTTTGCATCACCAGCACCCGGTCACAGACCTCGCGCACCACGCTCAGATCGTGGCTGATAAAGAGGTATGTCAGCCCATACGCCGTGCAGAGATCGGCAATCAGGTCGAGCGTGCGCGCCCGCACGGAGACATCAAGCGCGGAGACCGCCTCGTCAAAGATGATGAGTTCGGGCCGGGTAATCAGTGCGCGTGCAATGGCTATGCGCTGACGTTGCCCGCCTGAAAACTGATGCGGATACTTCTGCGCGTCCGCCGCCGACAGGCCGACGTCCTCAAGCACCTGACCCACCAGGTCCTGCCGGGCGCGGCCCGTTGGGGCATCCGGCGACAGGTGAAACGGTTCGGTGACCAGTCGCTCCACCCGGTGGCGGGGGTTAAAGCTGCCATAGGGGTCCTGAAACACCACCTGCATCGCTTGCCGCTGGGCGGGGCTGCGCTGTTGCAACAGCGGCTGACCATTCAGCAGCAGCTCTCCGCCTTGCAGCTCTTCGAGGCCTAAAATGGCCCGGGTCAGGGTGGATTTGCCGCAGCCCGACTCGCCCACCAGTCCCAGACGCTCGCCCTTGTGGAGCGTGAAGCTGACGTTGTTCACCGCGCGAAACAGTCCCGGTTTGCCAAGCCAGCCTTTGCGGGGCGTGGTGTAGTCGCGCACGGCGTTGCGGACCTCTAGCAGGGGCGCGGGGGCCTCTGGTGCAGCAGGCAGGGCGACCTTATGGGCGGAGGCTTCAAACAGCATCCGTGTGTAGGGGTGGCGTTGATGGGTCAGCACGCTCAGGGTGGGGCCGCGCTCCACCACTTCGCCCTTGCGCATCACCACGATCCGGTCGGCAAGGTCTGCGACCACCGCGAGGTCATGGGTGATGATCATCAACCCCATGCCATACTCGCGCACCAGATCGCGCAGCAGATCCAGAATCTGCGCCTGCGTGGTCACATCCAGCGCGGTGGTGGGTTCATCCGCGATCAGCAGTTTGGGCCTGAGCGCGATGGCCATGGCGATCACCACGCGCTGACGCTGGCCACCCGACAGCTCATGCGGGTAGCGGTCCATCGGGAACCGTTCGGGAGGCAGGCCAACACGGGTCAGCACGCGCGCGGCCTCGGCTTTCGCATCTGCCGCGCTGGTGTCGGTATGCAGCAGGATTGTCTCCATCACCTGCGCGCCGATGGTCATCACCGGGTTGAGCGCCGTCATCGGTTCCTGAAACACCATGCCGATGTCGCGCCCACGCCGCTGGCACATCTCAACCTCAGAGAGGGCGCAGAGGTCCTCATCCTCCAGATAGATTGCGCCTTGGATCTTGGCGGCCTGCGGCAGCAGACGCATCACGGAAAACGCAGTCATAGACTTGCCGGAGCCACTCTCGCCTGTCACCGCAAGGATCTCGCCTGCGGCAATCGATAATGTCACATCCCGCAGGATCGGCAGCGCCCCGATCGAGAGCGAAAGGTTGGAAATATCCAAAAGGCTCATGCGCGTCCCTCCATCAGGCGGGGATCAAAGCGGTCGCGCAAGCCATCACCGAGCAGGTTCAGCCCCACCACGGTGACGATGATCGCGCAGCCCGGCACAATCGCCAGATGCGGCGCAAGGCTCACAAGGGTCTGGGCCTCGGCGAGCATACGGCCCCAACTGGGGGTCGGGGGCTGGGCGCCAAGACCCACGTAGGACAGCCCCGCCTCGGCCAGAATGCCAAGCGAGAACTGGATGGTGCCCTGCACGATCAGGAGATTGGCGATGTTGGGCAGGATATGTTCTGCCGAGATCCGCGCGCGCGACTTGCCCGCGACCCGTGCGGCCAGAATGAACTCCCGCGCCCAGAGGCTGAGGCTGCCACCCCGCGCCACGCGCGCAAAGACGGGGATGTTGAAAATGCCGATGGCGATGATGGCATTGATCGCGCTGGGGCCAAAGACGGCGGTGATCAGGATCGCGATCACCAGCGAGGGGAAGGCAAAGACCAGATCATTGCCGCGCATGATGACCTCATCCAGCCAAGATCCGCGCGTTGCCGCTGCCGCCAGTCCAAGCGGCACGCCCAGACCGATGCCGATGCCGACGGCCAGCAGGGCCACCGCCAGCGAGGTGCGCGCGCCGACCATCACCATCGACAGGATATCGCGGCCAAAATGATCAGTACCCAACAGATGCGTGCCATTTGGCGTCTGGAGCTTGTCGGGGATGTTCATCACCGCATGATCGAACGGCGTCCACACAAAGGAGACGATGGCCAAAAGCAGCATGATCCCAGAGAGGAGACCGCCAAGAAACAGGCTTCGGTTCATGACGCCCTCGCATGCAAGATATGAGGACTGCGCTCGACCCTGGGTGGGTGCGAAGCGCCCTCCCGTGGGGAGGGTCGGGCGCGGTCCGGCAGGGCCGGACACTTAACTTCAGAGTTGATGCCCGTCATGCTGCTCTCCTGAGGCGGGGATCGACCACCGCATAGGCCATATCGACAAGGAAATTCACCAGGATCACCGCAAAGACCAACAGCATCACAACGCTTTCCACCACGATCAGATCGCGCGCCGAGATCGCCTGAAACACCAGCCGCCCAAGGCCCGGCAGATAGAACACCTGTTCAATGATGATCGCCCCCGCCAGCAGAAATGAGAACTGCAGGCCGATGATGGTCAGCACCGGAATAAGCGCATTGCGCAGCCCGTGTCGGCGGATCGCCTGTTTCTGGCTCAGCCCCTTGGCGCGGGCCGAGCGCATGAAATCCTCGCCCAGAACCTCCAGAAGCGCCGAACGCATCACGCGGGCCAAAATCGCCGCCTGCGGCAGCGCGAGCGCCACGGCGGGCAGGGTGAGCGCATGAAGCCCCGCCCAAAGCCCCTTGTCCCAGCCGACAAATCCCCCCGCGGAAAACCAGCGCAGGTTGATGGCAAAAACCAGCACCAAAAGCATCGCGAACCAGAAGTTCGGCACCGCCACGCCCAGCTGTGTTGCGCCCATCACGGCCATGTCGCCCGCCTTGCCACGCCGCGAGGCCGCGTAGATCCCCGCCGGAAGCGCAATCAATGTGGAGAGCGTCAGCGCATAAATCGCCAGCGGCAAAGAGACCCAGAGCCGCTCTCCCACCATCTTTGCGACGGGGGTGCGGTAGGTATAAGAGGTGCCGAAATCACCGGTCAGCATACCGCCGACCCAGTCCAGATAGCGGCTGATCTTGCTTTGATCGAGGCCCAGCTCGCTGCGCAGGGCGGCGACGGTTTCCTCTTGTGCACCGGTGCCCAGCATAAACGATGCAGGATCGCCCGGAGCGACTTCGATAACAGCAAAAATCACCATCGATGCAATGGTGAGGCTGAGGGCGAGCGACAGCAGTCGTTTGGCGAGATAGTGCAGCATTGGCGGTAGGTTAGGGGGCGCTGAGGGTTGCGTCTAGGGGCAGCGTGACAAAACGGATTTGCAAAGCTGCGGGGGGGGGCGTGATCTGGCATTGTCTACGCCGGGCCCCGCGCAAGAGACCCGGCGTGTTTTTGGTATTACTCAGCCCAGCTGAGCGCGCCAATTTCAATCGCTGCGGCAGGTGCATTGGCCCAGACACCTTGCAGACCCGCTTTGGCCACGCCGAGCTTTGCAAGCTGGAACAGATAGCCGTTTACATAGTCATCGGCGATCATGCGCTGCGCGTCTTGCAGCAATGCCGTGCGCTGATCCGGGTCGGTGGTGGCGTTCAGGCGGGTCATTACGTCCTGAAACTCCGGATTGTCATACTGAAAGTAATAATCCGGGCGGCCATAGATACCGATATCCATCGGTTCCGTGTGGCTGACGATGGTGAGGCCGAAGGTCTTGCCCTTGAACACAGTCTCCAGCCACTGCGCCCATTCGACATTGATGATCTCGGCGGTGATGCCAACCTGGGCCAGTTGTGCGGCCACGATTTCACCGCCGCGACGGGCATAAGCAGGGGGCGGCAGGTGCAGCGTGGTGGTGAACCCATCCGCAAGACCCGCCTCCGCCAAAAGTGCGCGCGCCTTGTCGGGGTCATAGTTCGATTGCCCGGTCAGATCCACATAGGCCGGATTGTGCGGTGCAAAATGGGTGCCAATGGGGGTGCCATAGCCAAACATCGCCCCATCAATGATTGCCTGACGGTCAATCGCATGGGCCAGCGCCTCGCGGACCTTCACGTTGTCAAAGGGCGCTTGGGCGTTGTTGGTGGACAGGATCGTTTCCCCCTCGGTGGAGCCGATAATCACCTGAAAACGCGGGTCTGCCTCAAACTGGATCATGTTCTCCGGCGCGGGGAAGTTGTCAAAGGCGTCAATGTCCTCGGCCATCATCGCAGCAAAGGCGGCGGTGGGATCAGAGATGAACTTGATCGTGGCACCGGTCAGCTCCGGCACGTCGCCCCAGTAATTTGGGTTGCGCACCAATTCGACCCGGTCGCCCTGCACCCATTCGTTGAACCGGTAAGGGCCAGTGCCCACCGGCGCGGTTTTGAGCGTCTCAGCAGATTCTTCCGCCACAATCACCGCATCGCCCCATGCAAGGTTGAACAAGAAGCTGCCGTTGGGTTCAGACAGGGTCACAACAACGGTTTGCGGGTCGGCAACGCTCACATCAGAGATCGCGGAAAATAGTACCTTTTGCGCGTTGGTGCTGTCTTCGGCGCGGGCACGATCGAGCGAGAACTTTACGTCCTCAGCATCCATCGTGGTGCCGTCGTGAAACGTCACCCCCTCTTGCAGCGTGAAGGTATAAGTCAGCCCGTCTTCGGAAATCTCCCAAGACTTCGCCAATAGTGGCACCACCGCCCCGTCGGGGGTAAAGCGCGTCAGCCCCTCAAAAATATTGAGGTACACAACCGTGTCGATGGCTTGGGCAGCACCGCCCGTCGGATCCAGATGCGGCGGCTCCAGTTGGGTGGCATAGGTCACGGTATCCTTGGCCATCGCGGCGGATGCCAAAAGGGCCAGCGCCGATGCGGCTGCCGCAAAGTGGGTCTTGAGTTTCATCGTCTTTCCTCCTCTGCCGGTGGCGCACCACCGCGATTCATTCGCCATTTCACGCTGGCGTTATTCGCACAAAAGGACTTTTCCCACGCGTAATCAAGCTTTGCTGCACTGCCGCACCGCTGGTAAGCAGGGGTTGCAAATGGTATCGACGACAAACTTTGTCCGCTTTGACCCTGTGACAGTTGGCTATGAGACGTCTCAGAGGTGCTTGACGAGGAGCCAAGACATGAGCGCATCAACGCGAAAAACCGCCCTGACTGCCGAGGATATTCGGGCGATGAAAGGGCAAAGCCCCATCGTCAGCCTCACCGCCTACACCACACCGATGGCGCAATTGATGGATGATCATTGCGATTTTGTGCTGGTGGGCGACAGCGTCGGCATGGTGCTGCACGGGTTGCCCTCGACGCTTGGTGTGACCATGGACATGATGGTGCTGCATGGCGCCGCCGTGGCCCGAGGGCTCAAGCGCGCGATGATGGTGATCGACATGCCCTTTGGCAGCTATGAACAAGGCCCCGAGCAGGCCTTTGCCAATGCTGCCCGCCTGATGGCAGAAACCGGCGCGGCGGCGGTGAAACTCGAAGGCGGTGTAGAGATGGCCGACACCATCCGGTTTTTGATCAAGCGCGGCATCCCCGTGATGGCGCATATCGGCCTGACGCCGCAGTCGATCAACACGCTGGGCGGCTATAAGGTACAGGGCCGCGATGAGGCCGCCAAACCGTTGATTTCAGACGCCCGTGCGGTGACGGATGCCGGAGCTTTTGCGGTGGTGCTGGAAAAGGTGCCCGCAAATCTCGCCGATCAAGTGACCGAGATCATCGACATCCCGACCATCGGGATCGGGGCATCGGTGGGCTGCGACGGGCAGGTCTTGGTGGTGGACGACATGCTGGGCTTTTTCGGCGCGTTCAAGCCCAAGTTCGTCAAACGCTACGCCGAGCTTGGCCCCGCCGCCGAAGAGGCCATTGCCGAGTATGCTGCAGAAGTGCGCGCCCGCGCCTTCCCGAGCGAAGAGCACATCTTTGCCGACCACGCCCCCAAAAAAGACTGAAGGACCGCCCCTGATGACAACTCCGATCCTGCGCCGCCTGGAAGATCTGCGCACCCTGCGCCGCGACTGGATGCTGAAGGGCGAAACCCTTGGTTTGGTGCCAACCATGGGGGCTTTGCACGCAGGCCATCTGTCGCTGGTCGAGGCCGCCAAATCCGCCTGTGATCATGTGGTGGTGACGATCTTTGTGAACCCCAAACAGTTCAACAGCCCCGAAGATCTCGCCAACTACCCCCGGACCGAACATGAGGACGCCGAAAAACTCGCGCCCTTTGGCGTCGATGCGATTTATGTGCCCGACCCGGACCAGATCTACCCCGAAGGCTACGCTACCACCGTCAGCCTCAGCGGCATCACTGAGGTGATGGAAGGCCCCAACCGCCCCGGCCATTTTGAGGGCGTCGCCACCGTTGTCGCCAAACTGTTCCTGCAGTCCGGTGCCGATCAGGCCTTCTTTGGCGAAAAGGATTATCAGCAGTTGATGGTGGTGCGGCGCATGGCCCGCGATCTGGATATCCCCATCGAGGTCATCGGCTGCCCCACCGTGCGCGAACCATCCGGCCTTGCTATGTCGTCGCGCAATATGCGTCTGTCGCCAGCTGCCACTGAAACCGCAGGCCAGTTGAACCCCATGATGGAAGCCGCCGCCGCCCGTCTGCGCGCAGGCGAAGACTACGCTCCGCTCGAGGCCGAGATGCGCGCCCGGCTCCGGGATCTGGGGTTTTCAGAGATCGAGTATATCGATCTGCGCTGCGCCGAGGATCTGGCGACCATGACCCGTCTGGATCGTCCTGCCCGGATGCTTGTGGCGGCATGGCTCGACGGGGTGCGTTTGATCGACAATATCGCCGTCTGAAGCGCGCCCGCCACAGCGGCACTGCTACTAATTTATTAGTAGGGGCTGGTCGCGCTAACAGATTTATGTCTAATCTCCGCTCCAAGAGATGATTTGGAGGGGGAGCACATGACCTATATTCTCGCGATCGATCAGGGCACCACATCGACCCGCGCGATCCTGTTTGACGGCGATATGCAGGTGGCTGCCGTCGCGCAAGAGGAGTTTCCCCAGCACTACCCCAACGCGGGCTGGGTGGAGCACGACCCAGAGGATCTGTGGTCCACGACGCTCTCCACCTGCCGCAAGGTGCTGTCGGACAAGGGTATTTCCGCCTCAGATATTGCTGGCATCGGCATCACCAATCAGCGCGAAACCACCGTGGTCTGGGATAAATCCACCGGCCGCGCCATCCACAACGCCATCGTCTGGCAGGACCGCCGCACCGCCGAGATTTGCGAGCTCTTGCGCGATGATGGCCATGAGGGCGTGGTGCGCGACACCACCGGGCTTTTGCTCGATCCCTATTTCTCCGGCACCAAGGTCAAATGGATTCTCGACACGGTGGAGGGCGCGCGCAGCCGTGCCAAAGCCGGAGAGCTGTTGTTCGGCACCATCGACAGTTTTTTGATCTGGCGTCTCACCGGCGGACAGTCGCATGTGACGGACGCCACCAACGCTGCGCGCACCTTGATGTATGACATCAAATCCGGCGCTTGGAGCAACGAGATCTGCGCGATGCTGGATGTGCCACAAGCCATGCTGCCCGAGGTTCTGGACTGCGCCGCCGATTTTGGCACCACGGTCGAGGACCACTTTGGCGGCGCGATCCCCATTCTGGGCGTTGCAGGTGATCAGCAGGCGGCCACCGTCGGCCAGACCTGTTTTCAGCCGGGGATGATGAAATCTACCTATGGCACCGGCTGCTTTGCGCTTTTGAACACAGGTGACACGCCGGTGCTCTCCAAAAACCGCATGCTGACCACCATTGCCTATCAGCTTGATGGCAAACCCACCTACGCGCTGGAAGGGTCGATCTTTATTGCGGGGGCTGCGGTGCAATGGCTGCGCGACGGGCTGGGGATCATTGGCAAAGCCAGCGAGTCGGGCGTGCTGGCCGATAAGGCAGATCCCACTCAGGATGTGATCCTTGTGCCTGCGTTCACAGGCCTTGGCGCACCCTATTGGGAACCCGATTGCCGGGGCGGTATGTTCGGGCTCACCCGCAACTCCGGTCCTGCGGAATTTGCCCGCGCCGCGCTGCAAAGCGTCGCCTACCAGACCCGCGATCTCTGGGAAGCGATGCGCGCCGATTGGGAGGGTGACGCCAATGTCACCCTGCGCGTTGACGGCGGTATGAGCGCCAGCGACTGGGCGATGCAAAGCCTTTCCGACACGCTCGGTGCTGCCGTGGACCGCCCCGTCATGCAGGAAACCACCGCGCTGGGCGCGGCATGGCTTGCAGGCATGAAAGCAGGTGTTTACCCCGATCAGGACGGTTTTGCAGCCACTTGGGCGCTGGATCGCGAGTTCACACCGATGCTGGACGCAGGCCGCCGCGAAGAGGCCTATGCCCGCTGGAAACGCGCCGTGCAGGCGGTCATCGGCGTCTAACGCCGCGATCCGCGCGCCCGTTTTCTTCTCACAAGAAATATCCCGGGGGTGCAGGGGGCAGAGCCCCCTGCCTCCGAACCCTGCGTTCAAACCTCGCCTAGACCTGCGCCCCATCCGCAATGGTGCGCGGCCGCGCGTTCAGCGCCTCAATGGAAAACCCAGAGATCGCCTTGTACTTTGCCGCATGCGCCGCAAGATCCGCGCGTGGAATGATACAGTCGATCTCGTCAAAATCCCCGCCACACAGATCTTCTACCCGCTGCAACACCGCATCGGGCCCATTGCCGGACCGGTTGGCCAGCCCGATCTTGGTGGCCGCCGGGCGCATCTCTGCCTCATAGGCCGAGAGCGCTGCGTCATTTACCCCATGTATCAGCATCTGCGCGCCTATGTTGCGCGCATCCAGAATGGCTTGGCTCGCACCGTTGGACCCGATCGGGTAGGTCGGATGCGCCGCATCACCCATCAATGTGCGATTGCCAAAGGTCCAGCGTGGCAGCGGGTCGCGATCCACCATCGGATATTCATAGACCACATCCGCACCCCGGATCAGCGCAGGCACATCGATCCAGTCAAACCGCCAGTCTTCAAAATCCCCGACGAACTGATCCACATCCACCGCCCGGTTCCAGTCCTCACGCTGAAAATCCTGATTCGGATCAAATCGCTTCTCGGCGATCCAGTTGAGCGTGGCCAGCCCATCCGCATTGGGCGCAGAAATCGGATAGGAGACAAAGCGCAAATTGTCGTGCCCGATCATCACCATGGCGCCGTCGCCCTTGAACAAGGGGGCGCGGGTGGTGGCACGCCACAGGATGCGCCCATCCCAGATCGGCGCGCCCTCACTGGGGTACTGACAGGCGCGCAAAGCAGAATGAATACCATCGGCAGCGATAACCATGCGCCCGGATACATTGCGCCCATCCTCAAGGTGTAAAACCGCGCCGTCACTTGTATCTTCCCAGCCCACGGCCCGCGCCCCGGTGGTCACGGCCTCAGGTCCGGCCCGTTCCAGCAAAGCGCGATACAAGAGCATCTGCAATTCGCCGCGATGCACCGAGAACTGCGGCCATGCATAGCCCGCCTTCAGGCCGCGCGGCTCTTCCCAGATGGTATTGCCAAGTTTGGAATAAAACCCAAGCTGCCGTGTGCGCACACCAATCGCGTCAAGCTCCACCTCCAGCCCAAGGTCAAACAGCTCTCGCACCGCATTGGGTTGCAGGTTGATGCCCACCCCCATGGGTTTCAGCGCGCGCGTGGCCTCAAAGACCCGAAACGGCACCCCAATCTGGTGCAGCGTCAACCCAAGGCTAAGGCCCGCGATACCGCCGCCTGCAATCAATACTGTCATCTGTTCTGGCTCCTCCCGCGCGGCATATGACCATGCCCAAGCCGGAAAAGGCAAGACAGCTGACAGGATCAGGGCCGCGAAGAAACGATGAGATCAGGGCCAAAAATCACATTGGCATACTCGGCCAGATAGATTTTCACCCAAGGGGTGAAGCGCTCCGGGTGACGCCCCACTTCGGCCAGAAGATCATGATAGTCCACCCAGCGCGTCTCCATCACCTCTGCCGGGTTTGGAGCCAGCCCGAGCGGGGCGATCATATGCGCGAGGTAGACGTCCACCACCTCATGCTCAATGAGGCCATCCCCCACATCGGCGCGGTATTCCAGCGTGTGACGATATTCGGGATGCAGGCCCGTAAGGCCCAGCTCTTCGTCAAGGCGGCGCACCGCGCAGCGATCCGAGGCCTCGCGCCACTGAGGATGCGTGCAACAGGTGTTCGCCCAGAGGCCGGGCGTGTGGTATTTGCCCATCGCCCGACGCTGCATCAGGATCTCACGCCCACGCACCACAAAGACGGAAACGGCCTTGTGCCGCAGCCCCTCCTGATGGGCACGCAGCTTGTCCACCGGGGTAAGGGTCCCGTCAACCCATGCGGGGATCAGATCTGGACGGCGCTCGGTCATGTCACTCCTGAGGATGGTTGCGCAAAAACGGTCATCTAGGACAAGCGGTGACATATCTCAAGTGTGCAGACCATGACACAAGACGCCGCGGCCCTTGAACCGCGGCGCTGATTGCAGAACTTTGCCGATCTCTGTGTCAGTCGCTGCTGCTGGTTTCGGCTGCGTCACTCTCAGCCGCCTCGGAGGGGGCCGGGCCAAATTGCGCAAGATAAGCGAACACGTCCTCGCCGCCCTTCTTCATGCGAAAGGCCATCTTGGATTTGGCTTTATTGTCATCGAGATACTCTCTGAGGAAACCGCGCGGATCCTCAAGATAGGAGGTGAATTGCGCCTCATCCCAGACCAGCCCAGCTTCGCCTGCGGCGACAAGATCGTCCCCATAGCGAAAATCCTCCACGGTGCCCGCTTGGCGCCCCGCAATCCCCCAGAGGTTCGGCCCGGTTCGGCCGCCTTTGGTGATGGTCTCCCCCTCATCCGAGACGATCTGATGGCAGGATTTGCATTTGTTAAACGCCTTTTGCCCTTTCTCAGCGTCTCCTTCGGCCATGGCAAGGCTGGGGAGGGCGAGAGCAATCACAATGGCTGTACTGAACATCTGTTTCATTAGGCTGGCTCCTGTGCAGTCAAGTCGCTGCCCGCAACCTCGGATTTAAAGCGTGTCAGAGTCAACGCGACATAAACGACATGGCGGTTCGCATTGACGCGGCGAGGTCAAAACTTGGGGGCTTTGGGACGGCAAAAATAACGGGCTTCGCCCTCTTGGCCTGCGGCCAATTCACCCCAGGATATTTGCGGTTAGAAGAGAAGGGAGGCTGCGCTTTTCTTCTAACGCCAAATATCCCGGAGCGCGAGGCAGAGCCTCGCATGCCCGTTGCGCCCCAAGCGCGCGCTTGGCTTATGAAATCCTAAACCCACAGGGCTATTCTGACCCAGATCGCGATCATCCGCCGGGCGTAAAACCTCCGGCACCACCAGGAACCGGCTTCCCTTTCTGGGGAGCAGTGCAGAGATAACGTTGAGTACGCGGGGGGATATCCCCGGCCACCTCCGCCTTTGTGGCGGCGCCGCCATCTTTATTGGCTGACCTATGTGCTGGATCATCGCTTGCGACACAAAGCAAGACTGAAACGAGTTCCAGCAAGACAACAATTGCTCCCCGATAGCTCCCCCGTATGCCCCTCGGCACGCGGCACATTTTCACGACTTCTCAGAAGCGGGTTTGACAGGCGCAACCGTTCGAGAGAGGTTGGGTTGAGAAAAGGACATTATTTAAAAGAGATTTCAGAATGGACGCGCTTTTTGCATTTGCGTTGCAATGGACAAACCCGAGCCATCCGCCTGAACATGTTGCGGCATCTGATTTCCAGATCGCAGAGATGTCGCTCCAGCTATCGCTTCCCGCCGATTACAAATCCGCGGTTCTTGCAGCAGGATTGCCCCACCCAACTCTAGCCTTGCTGGATGCGATTGTTGAGAGAGAAGCCGACCTCCATGATCTGAACCATCTTTATTCGCCATCCGAAATTGTGGACTATACTCCACAGAGCCATGCGGCCGGATTGCCGGAGTATCTTCTCCCAATCGCTTCTGACAGTCTGGGAAGCTCATTCGTCTATGATATGCGCGACTTGTCCAGCGGGCAGGGAAACACTGCACCTGTGTATTTCTGGGACAATGACTTCGGTACCCTCGATCAAGTAGGCACCAGCTTTGAAGATTGGATCTCCAGTTATAGTGAGGACTGGAGTAAGGGGTTAAACTACGACGATTTTTGATCGTCGCCTAGGCCTTCGCCGCGCGGATTTCGCGCTCCAGCGCGTCCAGAAACCGCGACCGATCCGCCTTTGAGAACCCTTTGCCGCCGCCTTGCATGCCCAAGGGATTGGCCGCGCGCAGGTCGGCCATCAGGTCGCGCATCGCCAGTTGTTGGCCGATGTTGGCCTCGGTAAAGCGTTCGCCATTGTGGCGCAGCACCCGTGCGCCGGCCTCGATGCATTTGGCGGCCAGCGGGATGTCTCCCGTCACCACCACATCGCCCGGCCCGCAGCGTTCGGCGATCCACATGTCGGCCACATCCGCGCCTGCATCCACGATGACGTTTTCCACCAGCGGGTTTTGCGAGGGCCTGAGGCCCCCGTTGGAGACCACAAACATGCGCCATTTGTGGCGGGTGGCGACCCGCTCTGCCTCGGCTTTGACCGGGCAGGCGTCGGCGTCGATGTATAGCGCGCTCACTCTGCTGCCTTGTCCTTTTTGGCGGGGTCGTCCTTTGTCGCTTCTGCCTTCTTTGCCGAGGCTTTCTTGACCTTGGAGGGCGCGCGCAGGTCCTTGTATTCATCCGGGATTGGCATCCGGTTGAAGGCGTCGAGACCTGCGATTTTATAGGCCTCGGCCAGGGTCGGATAGTTGAAGGTGTTCTGCACGAAGTAGTCCACCGTACCCTTGAGGTTCAGCACCGCCTGGGCGATGTGAATAAGCTCGGTCGCGCCTTCGCCGACGATCTGCACGCCCAGCACCCGGCGGGTCTTGAGCGAAAACAGCATCTTCAGCATGCCGTGCTCCAGCCCCATAATGTGCCCGCGCGAGGTTTCGCGGAACCGCGCGATGCCGACCTCATACGGGACGCCGCGCTCTTTCAGCTCTTCTTCGGACATCCCACAGGTGGACATTTCCGGCACCGAGTAGATGCCATATGGAAACCACGGGCTTTCGGGTACGGTGGGCACATCCATCGCATGACAGGCCGCAACGCGGCCCTGTTGCAGCGAGGTGGATGCCAGTGAGGGGTGCCCGATCACATCGCCGGTGGCATAGATATGGGACACTTTGGTCTGATAGGTCTTGCGCTCCACCTCAAGGCGGCCGCGATGATCCGTCTCCAGCCCCACGGCCTTGAGGTTCAGGCGATCCGTGTTGCCCATGCGCCCGGCGGCAAACAACAGCATCTCGCCACGGATATGGCGGCCGTTTTCCAGCGTCACTTCGATATGGCTGCCTTCATCCTCGATCTTTTCAATCGCAGACCCCAGCCGCAGATCGACGCCATTTTCGCGGATCTGGTGGGTGAACTCCTGAATGAGCGTGCGGTCGATGAAATCAAGGAAGCTGTCGCGCGGCTCGATCAGGGTGACGCGCACATCCAGCGCCGAAAACATAGTGGCATATTCCACGCCAATGACGCCTGCCCCCACGACGATCAGCGAGCGCGGGATTTCCTCCATCTCCAGGAACTCGTCGCCATCCACCACGGTCTTGCCATTAAAGGGCACGGTATCGGGGCGGTAGGTGCGGGTGCCGGTGGCAATCAGGAATTTCTCACCGGTGACGCGGGTGGTGTCGCCCGCCTCGACTTCCACCTCGACCTCATTGGGGCCGGTGAAATGCGCCATGCCCGCCAGCATATCGACGTGGTTGCGGTTGAACTGATGTTCCAGCACGTCGACCTCGTGATCGAGCGTCATATGCAGCCGCGCCTTCAGGTCTTCGGCCTTGATCTGATCCTTCACCCGGTAGGCGCGACCATAAAAACTGCGCTCGCGCCAGCCGGTGAGGTTCAGCACGGTTTCCCGCAGCGTCTTGGAGGGCACCGTGCCGGTATGAACAGAGACCCCACCCAGGCGATCCTTGCGGTCAATCACCAGCACCCGGCGCTTGAGCTTGGCGGCCTGAATGGCGGCGGTGCGGCCAGAGGGGCCGGAGCCGATGACGATCAGGTCATAGTCGAATTTGGAAGGGGTCTCGGTCATGGTGTTACTCCCGGTAGAGGGCGTCTGCGTGGAAGGAGACGTGCTCCTCCATGAAGGTGGAGACAAAGAAGTAGCTGTGGTCATAGCCCTTCTGCATCCGCAAGCTGGCCTCCTGACGGCGTTCCGCGATGGCACTGGCGAGCGCTTCGGTTTTCAGCAAGTCGCCAAATTGATCCGCCGTGCCTGTATCGATCAGAACGGGGCCATCAAAGCCCACATCGCGCATCAAGAGAGACGCGTCATGTTTGGCCCAGAGGCTCTCATCCGCACCGAGATAGGCGCTGAGCTGTTTACGGCCCCAGTCGCTGTTGGTGGGGTTGCAGATCGGCGCAAAGGCGGACACCGACCGGTAGCGCCCCGGCAGGTTCATCGCCAGCGTCAACGCGCCGTGACCGCCCATGGAATGGCCGGTGATGGCCTGACGGGACATGTCGAGGTTGAACCGTTCGCCCAAGAGCGCGGGCAGTTCTTCGGCCACATAGTCCCACATCTGGAAATGCGGCGCCCATGGATCTTGGGTGGCGTTGACGTAAAACCCCGCACCCTGTCCCAGATCATAAGCCTCGTCATTGGCAACGCCTTCGCCGCGCGGGCTGGTGTCGGGAAACACCATGGCGATGCCTTGCTCGGCGCACCACGCCTGCGCGCCGGCCTTTGTCATGGCGTTTTCATGGGTGCAGGTCAGGCCCGAGAGATACCACAGGAGCGGCACCGGGCCGTCCTTGGCCTCTTCGGGCAGGAACAGGCCAAAGGTCATTTCGCAATTTGTGCTGCTGCTCTGGTGGCGATAGACGCCCTGAACGCCGCCAAAGGCGCAGTTCTCGGACACGGTTTCCAGTGTGGTTTCCATCGAAGCTCTCCTCGAAATCGGTGTTGGCCCATCGCTAACGGGGTGGGGCGGATTAATCCAGTGCTGCCGCGCCGTCTTAAACCCTTTTTGCGCCGGAAGGTTGCAATTGGCTAAAGATCGCTTTTCCGATGTGCGGTAAAGTGCGTCCGGCCGATAGGTCGGACAGCCCCCGACCTCCCCCCAGGGAGGGGGCTTCACCCCCACCCGAGGTCGGGGGCTGTCCTCTGTGGCGCTACAACAGCGTGTTCGCCCAAGCGATGACAAAGGGCACCGTCAAGATCGACACCACAGTTGAAATCAGGATCGCTGCCGAGGCCCGTTGCGGTGCAACGCCATAGTGTTGCGCCAGCATATAAACATTGCCCGCCACCGGCAGCGACGCCGCAGAAATCGCCACCGCGGCAGAAAATGGCGTAACCGGCATCAACCACAGCACCCCCGCTGCTACGCCCAAGGGGTGCAACACCAGTTTGGCAAACGACAGCCAGCCTGCGACCTCCACCCGCTCGGCGGATTTGGAGGCCAGTGATGCGCCAATCGCAAACAGCGCACCGGGGGTGGCTGCGCCTCCCAAAATCGCCAGGAAATCATTCATCGGCGTCGGGATCGGCACCTGCCCTGCGGACCATGCAAGACCGGCAACAATCGACAGGATCATCGGGTTTTTCAACAGCCCCACGCCCACCAGCCGCAGCGTTGCAAGGCTCAGCCCCGCGCCGCGATGGGCATTGATCAGCACCACGATCAGCGAGGAAAACACCACCAGATCCACCGCCAGCACCAGCATCATCGGCCCGACAGAGGCCTCTCCAAAGAGGATCACCATCATTGGGATGCCAAGAAAGCCGACATTGCCAATCGCTGCACATTGGGCCTCGACCGCGGCGGTCGAAATATCCTGCCGCCGCAGCATCGCCACTACGGTCGCCACCAGATAGACGCCAAGCGTGCCCACCAGATAGCCGATGATCAGATTGGGGTCGAAAATTTCTGTGACAGAGAGGTTCGCGGCAAAGCGAAAGATCATCGCCGAGAGCGGAAAGAAGAACACGAATTTCGTAAGATAGGCCGTCGCCTCATCAGTGAAAAACCGGGTGCGCCCCGCCCAATAGCCAAGGCCGATGATTGCAAAGAACGGAAGCGTGCGAAAGAAAATCTCGGCCATGGCGAAAATTGGTAACCTGAGTTGACCAGAAGAAAAAGACTTTTTGCACACAGGTTCTGAGCGATCACAAGACTGTCGCTTTCCTGCTGCTTCCTTGTGCGCTATGGCTGAAAAACTGCATTCCGTTACAGCGGCTTGATATCGTCCGCTGCGCAAACGAAGTGTGAGCAGGTATTGGTGACGCAACCACACCAAGGGGCAAGGGACGGCCTCGGTTGCGTGCGAGGAGGATGGAAAGAGTGACGAACCAAAGCGCAGCTGTCGTGCGCAGGGGGCGGAAGTTTGATCAGGTGCTGGATGGGGCTCGCAAGGTCTTTTTGGCCGATGGTTTTGAAGGCGCCAGTGTTGACGATATTGCCCGTGAAGCCGGTGTTTCTAAGGCGACCCTATATAGCTATTTCCCCGATAAACGCTTGTTGTTTATGGAAGTGGCGCGCAATGAATGTGCCCGACATGCCACCCGGCAGTCGGACATCCCCGAAGGCTCCAGCCCGCGTCAGGTGCTGACGCTGGTGGCACGCCATATTCTGTCGGTGATCCTGTCTGACGTGGGACAAAAGATCTACCGCATCTGTGTGGCAGAGACCGAACGCTTCCCCGATCTGGGGCGGGAGTTCTTTGCCAGCGGCCCGCAAATGGAGCGCGAAAAGCTCAAATCTTATTTGCGCACTGCCACCGCACGGGGCGAATTGCAGATCGAGGATTTCGATATGGCAACCGAGCAATGGGCCGCCTTGCTGCGCACCGATCTGTTCCCGCGGATGATCTTTAACCTGCGCGACAGCGTTGCGGAGGCTGAAATTCACCGCGTCGCTGACGCCACCGTCGACATGTTCCTCGCCCGCTACGGGGTCTGACGGAGCGATCCCGCGCGCTGAGACTTCGGCGCTGGGCGAAGTGTTTGTCGTGGGCAACTCCCTGCATCAGCGCTAGGGTGATCCCATGGCAACACCACGTTTTGATATCATCGGGCAGGCTATCGCGGATGCCAGTCGCACCCGGATGCTCTGCGAGCTGATGGAGGGGCGCTCATTCACCAATAAGGAACTGGCCAGCGCCGCCGGTGTTACGCCGCAGACCGCGTCGGCGCATCTGCGTCTGTTGCAGGATGCGGGCCTCGTGGTGGCAGAAAAGCGGGGGCGCTGTGTGTTTCACCGCCTGTCCGGACCGGAGGTCGCGCAGGCGCTGGAACAGCTCGCGGCGATTGCGCCGATGGACAGCCTTTACCGGGCGCAGCGGCGCAAGGCAGGTGGGCTGGCGCAGGTGCGCAGCTGTTATGATCACCTCGCCGGACCGCTTGCGGTGGCGATGACCGATGCGCTGATCGCGCGCGGGCATCTGCGCGAAGAAGGCGGCGGCTTTCATCCGGTTGCGGGCGAGATCTGGGTGGGGTTGGGCGTGTGCCTGCCAGACCGTGTTACGCGCGCGCCCTTTGCACGGCCCTGTATGGACTGGACAGAGCGGCGTCTGCATATCGCCGGTCCCATGGGGCGGCAGATCCTGACCCATGCGCTGGAGGCGGGATGGCTGCGGCGTCCGCTGCGCGGACGTGGGCTGGAGGTGACCACACCGGGGCACCGCGCCCTGGAGGAGCGGCTGGGCCTTGGCAGCGCACTTGCGGGGCTCTCAGGTCTCACAAGCTGCGAAGAGGCTTGATTTGCAGCGCAAATGCGCGGACCTTAGAAGGATGAACCAACAGAGCACCGGGGCCTTCCCGCCTTCGCCACCGCCCGAGCAGGTCGTTTTCCACCGGAGCGAACTTTCTGTGATCATGTCGCTTTATGGTCGCATGGTTGCCGCCGGGGAATGGCGCGACTACGGCCTGTCGCATCTACGCGAAATGGCGGTGTTTTCCGTATTTCGCCGCACCGCCGAGAACCCGCTTTATCGGATTGAGAAACGCCCCAAGCTGCGCAATCGGCAGGGGCAATATTCGGTTGTGGGGATGGATGGCCAGATCCTGAAACGCGGCAATGATCTCAAAACAGTGCTTCGGGTTCTGGAGCGCAAACTGATCCGCGCCGTGGAATAGCCGTGGAATAGCCGTGGATTAAACGGCGGTTGCGCCGCAGTTCACGGGTTTTGTGGGGGATGGCCGGGGCCGCGCGGGGCCTCTGGCCCCGCGCGGCCCCGGCCCGGATCGGATCGCTTGCGCGATCCGACCGTCTCTGAATTGCGAGGTTTTCGCCAGTCATGAGTTAACGGCGGTTCAGCCCAAGCGTTTATGGGCGGTTACCGGCCCGTCACCCTGTTCTATAATGCGGGTGATGGCGGCCTGAAGGGGCTCCAGCGTCACCGCCATGGTGTGGGCATTGGCATGCAGCAACGTCAGCGGGTCACGCACCCATCCCACATGGCCCTTCCAGAACAAGAGATCTCCCCGCTCATAAGGGCTGCCCTCGGGTAAAAGCCTGCCCAAAGACGCCTCCTGCGGGCCGCTGTCGCCGGGGCATTCGATACCGCAGGCATGGCAGGACAGTTGCACCAGACCGGAACAATCAATGCCAAAGCGGCTATTGCCCCCCCAAAGATAAGGCGTACCCAAGAGCGTTTCGGCGACTGCCACCGGATCTGGCGCGCGCGTGTCCAGCGGGGTCAGATGGGCCAGCGGCACAAATCCCTGATCTGTCTGGGCAAAACGTGCCTCTGTGCCCCGGACCGCCAGCTGACTGCCAAGGCTGAGCGAGGTCAGCTCCGGCGATTTCAGATCCGCGCGCGTATAGGCATGGGTGGCGGGGGCGCTGACCCAATGGGTCATGGCAAGCGGGTCTGCCAGATGATCTTCGGCGACCCAACCCGTGTAGCCATCCTTTTCGGCGCGCAGGTGGCACCAGCCGTCCTGACGTGACAGGATCTCGGCGTGATCGCCCATCAGCAATTGCCGGTCGCGCGCGCCATTCGGCGCTTTGCACAGGTCTGCAACGGGGCGGGAGATGCGGGTGCGGGTCATGACAGCCCCAGCATTTCTGGTAGGGCCTGGAACAAGGCGCGGGTGCCTTGACCAACGCCGCCTTTGGGCCGTGCGGGCAGGCTGGAGGGGCTCCAGCCAAAGACGTCGAAATGCATGTAGCGCGCATCACCGGCAAAGCGGCGCAGGAACAAAGCGGCGGCGATCGCCCCGGCAAATCCCCCCGCGGGGGCGTTGTCCAGATCGGCGATGCCGGGCTCGATCATCGCCTCGTAGGGGTCATGAAACGGCAGCCGCCAGACCGGATCTGCCGCGTCCTGTGCGTTGCTCGCCAGTGTCACCGCATCGCCCTCGCGGTCGGTAAAAAACGGGGCAATGTCGGCGCCGACAGCCACCCGTGCCGCCCCGGTCAGGGTGGCCATGGAAATCAGCAGATCGGGGGTGTCTTCCTGAGCCAGCGCCAGCGCATCGGCCAGCACCAGACGGCCCTCGGCATCGGTGTTGTTGATCTCAACCGTCAGCCCCTTGCGGGAGGTGAAGATATCACCGGGACGGAAGGCAGGGCCGGAGACGGCGTTTTCGACCGCCGGGATCAGCACCCGCAATTGCAGCCTGAGACCGGTCGCCATGATCATATGCGCCAGTCCCAGCACATTTGCAGAGCCGCCCATGTCTTTTTTCATCAAGGCCATGCTGGCACCGGGTTTGAGGTTCAGACCACCGGTGTCGAAACACACGCCCTTGCCCACCAGCGTGAGCGTCGGCCCCTCGTTGCCCCAGCGCATGTCGATCAGGCGCGGCGCACGGTCCGCGGCGCGGCCCACGGTGTGAATGAGCGGGAAGTTCTGCGCCAGCAAATCTTCGCCGATCACGGTGCTCACGGTGGCTCCGTGCACCTCGGCCAGCGATTCGACGGCCTGCTGCAACTCTGCCGGTCCCATGTCCTCGGCCGGGGTGTTGATCAGCGTGCGGGTAAAGGTTTCGCCTGCGGCCATCGCCTCTACGCGGGCGGCATCAACACCGTCAGGGGCGATCAGGCGGGCCTTGGCTCCGTTGGTTTTTGCATAGCGATCAAAGGCATATTGCGCCATCAACCAGCCAAAGCACTCGACCTCTGCCGACAGATCCGCGGGCAGATCCGAGGCCAGCGCATAGGTGCCTTCGGGCAGTTTTGCAGCGGCTGCGGCCAAAAGAAATCGCTGGCGCTGGCGGGTTTTGGGCGTGCCTGCACCAATCAATGCGCCGTGGATGGTGCCATCTGCACCCGGCAGCACCACAACCTGCCCCCATGCGCCGCCAAAGCCCATGGAGCGCGCCCAGCCTGCGGTGGTGCCGTCCTGTTGCGCCAGCCAGGCGTCCAGTGTGCGTTCAGTGACGATGTACAGGGGAAGCCCCGCGTCGGAAGCGGGGGCAAAGGTTGGAACGGCCAGATTGGGCACGGCAAAATGGGGCTGCATGGACAGGTCCTCTTGGTATGGCTTGGGTCTATCACCTCTTGCCACCAGAGTATCCGTCGCAGCCGCCGCCGCAAGCCCAACCGGGCCAAACTCGAAACCTACATGGATGCGCCGCTCAGGCGGCGAGTCCGTCAGACCGTCAGGTCGTGTTGTTCCCAGACCGCAGTCAGGGAGCTTTCGCCAACGCGGATCAGGCGGAACAGTGTCGCCGCCACCGCTGGAGAATCATCGGCATCAATGGCACCAGTCACATCGCGTGCGATATTGGCCATCGCCATCATGCCGATCTGTTCAGAGATCGCGATCAGCGATCGTGCGCTTTTGCGCAGGTTCTCAACATCATTCTGCCGCCACAGACGTTCGCAATGCGTCAGGCGCACGGCGAGTTCCTCTATGGCGCGGCAGACAACGTCCTCGGCACTTGTTTCGCCAAGCTGCGAATAGAGTTCGCTGAGCTTTTGCGGGTCCAAATGGACGTTTTCCCTATGTTTGACTGTAAGTATGTTAGCCACCACAATTCACCCCGTATTCGGTATGCCCCCACGGCATAGGCCCAATCTGCGCCCCAGTGGTTGTCAAAAGGTTTCCATTGGATGCGTATATCTCTCGAATTTGGTGCGAATTGCGGTTATCAAGCCCGACAGTCGACAACCCGAGGTGAAGACATGGATTATGCAAAGCCCCTGCCGAACTATCTGGTAACCCGTTACCACGGCTGGAAAGCCACATCCTATGAAGAGAACCAAGGCTGGTATCGCCGACTGGCCAAAGAGGGTCAGCGCCCGCGTGCCATGGTGATCTCCTGCTGTGACAGCCGGGTGCATGTGACCTCGATTTTTGGGGCCGATCAGGGTGAGTTTTTCATCCACCGCAATATTGCCAATCTGGTGCCGCCCTATGCGCCCGATGGCGACCACCACGGCACCTCGGCCACGGTCGAATATGCTGTGACGGTGCTGAAAGTGGCGCATCTGATCGTGCTGGGCCATTCGCAATGTGGCGGCGTTCAGGGCTGTATCGACATGTGCAAAGGGCATGCGCCTGCACTGGAGGAAAAGACCAGCTTTGTCGGGCGCTGGATGGACATTCTGAAACCGCGCTTCACGGCTGTGGAGGATATCGCGGATGACGAGGAACAGGCGCGCCAGTTTGAACGTCAGGCGGTCGTTGCGAGCCTTGAAAACCTGATGACCTTCCCCTTTATTGAGAGCGCGGTGAAGTCCGGGGAACTCAGCCTGCATGGGCTTTGGACGGATATCGGTGAGGGTGGGCTGGAGTGCTACGACCCGAAATCGAGCGCCTTCCACCCGGTCTGAGGACCCACTGAGACTGCGGGCAGCGGCGCGGAGTGCGCAGGCTGCCCGGATGTCACGGGGGGTGGTGGAATATCAGCGCTGCGGCATGGCTTTCAGCATCTGCGCCGCCTGCGCGTAGCCGCCAGAGGCCCCATCGACAAAATGCATATGGTCGTCCTGCATCGGCGAGGGCACGATACATGTGACCAACGCCTCACTCTGGGTATGCAGCCCATAGCGCGCAATCCCGTCTGCCTGTGCCTGAGAGAGCAGTTTTTCCAGCGCCGCACGCGTCTCGTCGCTGCAATCCAGTGTCATTTTCAGCCCGTCGTCAAACTTGCGAAAATCGGCATTGGCAGAGATCATGTTGCGGTAATGCGTGGGATCAAAGGCGCCGGTGGGGCGTCCACGCAAAAACATCAGCCCAGCCATCGCGGATTGAAATAACAGCGTCAATTTACGAAAAATTGCGGGGGCATTGCCACGCGACAATCGCGCCTCGACATCCAGTCCGGGCGGTGGAAACTGCATATTTGGTCCGGTTTCGGGCAAAGGATGGCCTGCACGTTCTGATCCGGCCACTTCAGACAGAATCGCCGCAATCAGCGCGTTAAATTCGGTCGTGTCGGCCTCCGGGTGCGGCAGCACCAAGAGCGACAGGATCTGACCGTTCACCGCTGGCACAGCGTTCCAGCGACAAGACAGCCCCTCAAGGTCCGGCGGTTGCACGGGGTCTGCAGGTGGAATTTCAAAGCGGCCCGCTTTCATCTGCTCTTCTAACCACGCAAGCCCGCCGCCTTCGAACATGGCGTAATCCAGATGTGCGGAGGCGGCAAACCGCGCCACACGCACATCGCGTCCCTCTTTGCGTATCTTGCCCACCGGCAAGAGGGCGGCGCGCAGCTCCACGTCAAATTCCTGCGCCACCCATGCGCGCAGTTTGGCCAGTTCCTGCTGGGCGCATTCCGCCAGATGCGGCGGCACCGCAAAGGATGTCCCATCGCCACCAAACACAAAGGGAAAGGGCGCATGGCCAAAGGCATTCATCAGCGCCGCAATCGCCGATGCTCCGATCATATTGACGGTTTTGTAATGCCCCTGCGCCAGCAGCCCCGTCGAATCCACGATGTCGCAGCAGCCGACGTACCAGTCCTGCGGCAGCGGTGTGAACCGCGTGCTGGCGGTGAGGTTCTCGAAGGTGCGCACCTTTTGCAGGGCATCGTAAAATGGGTCCGCGCGGGTCATGGCGTGCCTTTGTGATCGTGACATCCCTAACGACATCGGATGGCAAAATGTAGCGCATCGCGGCCAGAGCAAGCCGACCTCGCGCAGCTGTGACAGGGTGAAACCTGCGCGTCACCACCTGATTGGCAAAGAAATTCGTGATTCTATGGAACAAAACCGGGTTTGGCGGGGTTTTCGGCTGAATCGCGCCTTTCAATGCAGGCGCAGAAACTATATCACACCGCAGCCGGTCATGAGGCCGGACTATATTGGAGAAACTAACATGGGTTATCGCGTCGTTGTCGCCGGCGCCACGGGCAACGTGGGCCGTGAAATGCTGAATATTCTGGCCGAGCGCCAGTTCCCGGTGGATGAGATTGCCGTTCTGGCGTCCCGTCGTTCGCTGGGCACTGAGGTCACATTCGCGGACAAGACACTGAAGACCCAGGATCTCGACACCTTTGACTTCACCGGCTGGGACATGGCGCTGTTTGCCATTGGCTCTGACGCGACGAAGAAATACGCGCCCAAGGCGGCTGCGGCAGGCTGTGTCGTGATCGACAACTCTTCGCTCTATCGTTACGATCGCGACGTTCCGCTGATCGTGCCCGAGGTGAACCCGGAGGCCGTGCACGGCTATTCCAAGAAAAACATCATCGCCAACCCCAACTGCTCGACCGCGCAGATGGTTGTGGCGCTGAAACCCTTGCATGACCGCGCCAAGATCAAGCGCGTTGTGGTGTCGACCTATCAGTCGGTCTCCGGCTCCGGCAAGGACGCCATCGATGAGCTCTGGGATCAGACCAAGGCGCATTACAACCCGACCGACGATTACCAGCGCAAGGTCTACCCCAAGGACATCGCGTTCAACGTGATCCCGCATATCGATGTCTTCCTCGACGATGGCTCCACCAAAGAAGAGTGGAAGATGGTCGCGGAAACCAAGAAGATCATCGACCCGTCGATCAAGCTGACTGCGACCTGCGTGCGCGTGCCGGTGTTTGTGGGCCACTCCGAGGCGATCAACATCGAGTTTGAGGAATTCCTTGATGAAGACGAGGCCCGCGACATCCTGCGCGAGGCACCGGGCATCATGGTGATCGACAAGCGCGAAGACGGCGGCTACGTGACGCCGAAAGAATGCGTTGGCGATTTTGCCACCTTCATCAGCCGTATCCGTCAGGACTCGACGCTGGATAACGGTCTGAACCTGTGGTGTGTCTCTGACAACCTGCGCAAAGGGGCCGCGCTGAACGCGGTACAGATCGCCGAGCTCTTGGGCCGTGAGGTCCTAAAAAAGGGCTGATCGCCAGCTAGAAAGAAGGACAGCGCCCAAGCCTGGGTGGGGGCTGTCCGACCTATCGGCCGGACGGTGACTACCTTCCATCGGCCAATATCCGATCATCGAGAGGCGTCCCACTGGGGCGCCTCTTGCTTTTTTGTCCTGAGCAGAAGACGCTCGCCGCATCCTATTGTCAGCTTGGTGATTTTGATGCGCTTTGTTCTCTCTTCTGTCCTTGTTGGGGCTGCGGCCCTGTTGTCTACGACCGCATTGGCGGAGACCTTTTCCGCCACCAGCCGCGTCAGCGCGGTGACCGTCTATCCCAGCGAGGCATTGATCACCCGCACCGCCGAAGTCACGCTGCCCGCAGGCCGCCACCGGATCGTGATTAGCGGCATGCCTTTCGTGGATGAGATCGAGAGCCTTCGGGTCAGCCATCCCGGCGTGCGCCGGATCGGGCTCTATCTGCGCGAGAGCTTCCCGGTCTTAGAAGACGCCTCAACGCCCGAGCAAGAAGCGGCTGAGGCGCGCGTGGCAGACATCGAGGATCAGATAGACTCGCTGCGCCGGACCTCGGAGGAGGCGCGACTAGCGGCCGCAGGGGCAGAGGCGGCGATCGCCTTTCTCAACGCGCTCAATCGGGGCGAGGGGGCCGCATTGCCCGACCCCGATCAGCTGCGCGCGTTGGTGAGCACGGTGCGCGAGGAAACCGCCGAGGCGCGCGAGACCATTTTGCGGGCCAAAGCGCAGGAGCGCGGGTTTCAGCGCCAAATGAAGGATCTGGAAGCAGATCTAGCCCGTGCACAGGCGGAGCTTCAGGCGCTGTCGCAGCAGGATGATGAACAGATGTTCCTCGCGTTGGATGTCGAGGCGGATGAGGAGGTGACGGTGCCGCTCAGCCTCAGCTACCCCAATGATGCGGTGTCATGGGGGCCGTCTTACGAGTTCAATCTGGAAACAGGGGTGAGGCCGCAGGTCACCTTGCGCCGGGATGTGATGATCCAGCAGGCCACCGGCGAGGACTGGGTGGATGTGGCGCTGCGGGTCTCTACCTCAACCCCGGATCAGCGGATCAATCCGCATGACCTGCGCCCCAATCGGCGCTGGATCGAGGACGCGTACGAGGCCAAACAGCGGTTCACATCAGAGAGCCGGGTGATGAGCGACGCTGAACTGGCAGTCGAGGCCCCGGTAATAGTTGAGGAAGCTGGTTCGTCATTTGGTGTCGTCGCCAGCGAGGCGGGGGTTTCCTACAGCTTTGACGTGCCGGTCAACCTGCGCTCGGGGGCGGAGCTGGCCTATCTGAACCTGCCGGACGTCACCTTTAGCGCAGAGGTCTCCGCCCGTGCAGCGCCGCGCCGCGATCCCACCGCCTTTCGCATCGCGCGCATTGTGAACACCAGCGGCGAGGAGTTGCTCGCCAGCGCCAACAGCCGCTTTCTTGTCGACGGAGAGCTGATCGGGTCCGGGTATTTCGTGGGGCTGACCCCCGAGGCCGAGCGGGATCTGGGCTTTGGCCCCATTGATGGGTTGCGCATCAAACGGGATCTTCTGGATCAGAGCGAAGGCGGGCGCGGCGTGATCTCGCGCAGCAACCAGCGCGACACCGTGGCAGAGATCGAGGTGGAAAACCTCACCGGTCAGGTCTGGCCGTTGCGGGTGCTTGATCTGGTGCCCTTCAGCGAACAGGAGGATCTGGAAATCACATGGTCCGCCAAGCCCACCCCATCAGAGGAAAACGTCGACAAACAGCGCGGCATCCTTGCCTGGGATCTGGAAATGCAGCCGGGAGAGACCCGCGTGATTACCCTCAACACCCGCCTTGGCTGGCCCGAAGGCAAGGTGCTGCGCTAACCGAAGTGGCCTTAGTCTGACCTGCTCAATCGGGCAGGTCAGGCGGTTTGAACCTGTCAAAAGTGCGACAAACTGTACCTTTGCGCCGCCAAGCCAACCTTTGAGCGCCCCAATTTCGCCTCTGAAGCAAGTACCCTTGAGTCAGAGTGGATTGGAGGGTGATTTGATGAGTTATGGTGATCAGAAGAACGACAGTGAAGACATGGCCTATGGGCAAACCGCGTGGGGCTGCGCCAGCACGCGGGCGCGTCTGGATTCCGAGTCGATGATGCTGCTCAGAGCCAATTTGAACGAGCCGCTGACCCGTGCCGACAGCTGGCCAACCCTGCGCGAAATGCTGCGTGGCAAGGGGTTTGACATGAAACCGCGCGCGGGGCGTCTGCGTCTGGTTGATCTGCAAAGCCGGGTTGAAATCTGCACATTCGGACTGCTGGGCCATCCCCGTGCAGAGCTGGAAGAACGCTTTGGTAGCCCTTTGCAGATGCACTGACATCTGAAAGACGGGCTTTGCCTCCCGTCCTGCCCTGAGTGGGTGATGGGTGTTTGCAGCCTCCGGTTGCGCCTTGTCGAAATCGCGCACGCGTGGCAATATTTCCGCATCTCGATCAACGATTCAGGGGTGCGGCAATGTCAGGTTCAGGACTGAAACTGGGGCTGTTGCCCCTATGTGTTGCGCTTTGCGCTGGGACGGTCTCGGCGCAGGAAGTGGCCGATACAATCTATCTGGGCGGTCCGGTCCTGACCATGGATGACAGCGCCCCGCGCGCCGAGGCTGTGGCCGTGCGCGATGGCCGGATCACCGCGGTCGGCGCAGAACAGCAGGTCATGTCGTGGCGCGGCGATTCAACCCGCGTGGTTGATCTTGAAGGCGCTGCGTTGTTGCCGGGTTTTGTGGATGCCCATGGTCATGTGGCCGCTGTTGGGTTGCAGGCCATGGCGGCCAATCTGCTGCCCGCGCCTGATGGCCGCGGCAACAGCATCGCTGAGCTGCAAGACATCCTGCGTGACTTTATCGACTCACGACCGGAACAGGTGGAGCGGTTCGGGGCCGTTGTGGGGTTTGGCTATGACGATTCCCAATTGGCAGAACTGGCACATCCCACCCGGCAGGATCTGGACGCGGTGCGTGCCGATATCCCCGTCTATATCGTGCATCAATCCGGTCACCTCGCGGTGGCAAATACCGCAGCACTTGCACTGGCGGGGATCACTGCGCAGAGCGAAGAGATGCCCGGTGGCGTGATCCGGCGCGAGGCGGATGGCAAGACCCCCAATGGCGTGCTGGAAGAGACGCCGCATTTTGTGGCGCTGGGACGAATTCTGGGTGGGCTTGATGCGGAGGGCTCGATCGAGATGGTGCGCGCGGGTGTCGATCTGGTGGCCTCATACGGCTACACCACGGCGCAAGAGGGGCGCGCCAGCACCGGCCAAGTGCAGGTCATGCAGGCACTGGCGGCGCAGACCGATGGGCTGAAGGTCGATGTGGTGGCCTATCCCGACGTTCTGGTGGATCGGGACTTTATTGTCGCACAACAGTCTCGTGATTACGTCAACCGGCTGCGCGTCGGGGGCGCGAAACTCACCATTGATGGGTCTCCGCAGGGGTTTACCGCGTGGCGGGACCGGCCCTATTACGCGCCGCCCCCGCAGATGCGCGGCGACTATGTGGGCTATCCGGCTGCCAGCCCCGATCAGGTCTTTGATGCCATTGACTGGGCCTTTGAGAACGACGTGCAGATCCTCACCCATTCCAATGGCGAGGCGGCGAGCGATCTGCTGCTTGCGGCGATTGATGCGGCGGCCACGCGGCACGGCAATGAGGACCGGCGCGCCGTTTTGATCCATGGCCAATTCCTGCGTGAGGATCAGGTGGATCGGATCAAGGCGCTTGATATCTTTCCGTCGCTGTTTCCCATGCACACGTTTTACTGGGGAGATTGGCATCGGGATCGCACGGTGGGGCCGGAGGCTGCGGACGATATTTCTCCGACGGGCTGGGTGTTGCAACGGGGCATGCGGTTTTCCAGTCACCATGACGCGCCGGTGGCGTTTCCCGACTCGATGCGGGTGCTCGATGCGACCGTGACCCGGCGCAGCCGCAGTGGTGATATCATTGGTCCGGCTCATCGGGTCGACGCGATGACCGCGTTAAAGGCGATGACGATCTGGCCTGCGTGGCAGCATTTCGAGGAAGACAGCAAAGGCTCGCTCGAGGTGGGGAAGCTGGCAGATCTTGTGGTGCTCTCTGCCGACCCGACGGCGGTAGATCCCGAAACCATCGACCAGATCCGGGTGTTGCGCACCATCAAAGAGGATGTGGTGGTCTATGATGCATCCGAACGTGACGAAGGCTCGCTCTTGCAGTGGCGTCCCGTGCCGGGTCGGCTCGACACTGGCTCGGAACTGTTGCGTCGGGCGGCCCTGACGCGCGAGATGCCGACCAGCCTGAGCGGAGTGCGGCGTCGGGTGGCGCTGAGGGCCGCCAGCACGCCACGCCATGGGGCGACCTGCGTGTCGGATTATCTTTTTGCAACGCTTGCGCCGGGGTTTGAGCGCGCAAAAGACACGTTAATCCCCTAAGCGATCAGGCTTGGGGCAGTCCGCAGCAGGTCTGCCCAAGAGGTTTGCGTCAGCGCCACTTGGCCGCGAGTGCTCGTGCGCCCTGTGCCAGCAACAGCACATCAATCCCCACCGCGAGGAACTGCGCGCCCATATCGGCATAGGCCTGCGTCGCCTCATCCGTGACACCAAGGATGCCGGGCGCCTTGCCCGCAGCCTTGATCCTGCTGATCGCGTCAGCAATCACGGCGCGCACCTCCGGGTGGGCGGAATTGCCCTCATGACCCATGTCGGTCGACAGATCCGAGGGGCCAATAAAGATCCCGTCGATACCCTCTAGTGCGAGGATTTCATCCAGGTTTTCAATGCCCTTGCGGTTTTCTACCTGCAACAGGATACAGATTTGCGCATCCGCCGTGGGAATGTAGTTCTGCACCGCGCCAAACCGGGTCGCCCGCGCACCCGTCGCGCCGACGCCGCGGGTGCCGTGGGGCGGGTAGTGGCACGCACGCACCAACTCGGCGGCCTGATCTGCGGTTTCCACCATCGGCACCAGCACGGTCTGCGCACCAGCGTCGAGCACCTGTTTGATCAGCCATGCCTCGCCGATCGGCACGCGGACCACCGGTTCGGCCGACGAGGTCGCAAGTGCAACCAGCTGGTCGCGGATCGAGCGGATGTCATTGGGCGCGTGTTCGCCGTCCACCACCAGCCAATCAAACCCTGCGGTGCCCATCAACTCGGTGGTGATAGCCTCGCCAAAGGTACACCAGCAACCGATCTGGCGCTGACCCTCTTTGAGGGCCTGTTTGAAGTGATTTACGGGCGCAGCCATGTCTAACCTCTTTTACTGAAATGAAATTTCAACGGTGCCGAAATCGGCAAAATCGGCGTGGAGTTCTGTTCCGGCGGGGCACTCGACAGGGCGAATGAACGACCCCGACAGCACGATATCGCCCGCCTCGATCTGTTGTCCATAGTCCGCCATGCGCCGCGCGAGCCACAGTACGGATGTGACCGGATCGTCCAGCACGCCCGCACCCAGCCCGGTTTCCTCCACCACGCCATCGCGTTTCAGGATCGCACCGACGCGGCGCAGATCAAAGGCGTCGACCGCGTGCCTGTTTGCGCCCATCACAATGCCCGCATTGGCGGCGTTGTCGCTGATGGTGTCGGTGATGATCCGCGCCTGCCCCGTGGCGGGATCGGCGCGCAGGATGCGGGTGTCGAGGATCTCCAGCGACGGGGCCACATAATCGGTGGCCTTCAGGATGTCCTCGCGGGTGCAATCGCGTCCTGCAAGCGGGGATTTCATCACAAAGGCGATCTCGGCCTCGACGCGGGGTTGGATAAAACGCCCCTCTGGCACGGTGCTGGCATTTTCAAACACCATGTCATCGAGGAGCACGCCCGAGTCCGGCGTGGTGATATTCAGCGCCTGCTGCATGGCGCGGCTGGTGAGGCCGATCTTCCAGCCGATTTTGCGGCGACCTTGCGCAAGTTTCTGCGCCACCAGCGCCTTTTGCACCGCATAGGCATCATCCAGCGTCATGCCCGGATAGGCGAGCGAAAGGAGACCGCATTGCTGACCTGTCTGCTCGGCGCGCAGCAGCTGGGCGGCGGCCTCTGCGTGTTGATCCGGGGTCATGCCTCATCCTCCACCGTGTTGCGCAGAATGCCGATGCCTTCGCCCTCTACCTCGATCACGTCGCCGGGTTGGAGGAACTTTGGCGGATCAAACCGTGCGCCTGCGCCGGTGGGGGTGCCGGTGACGATGATGTCGCCCGGAACCAGCGTGGTGAAGGTGGAGATATAGGCGATCTGACGGCGGATCGGGAACAGCATCCGGGAGGTGCGATCATCCTGGCGCGACTCGCCATTGACCTTGGTGGTGATGCGCACGTCATCAAGCTGCGCTGGCGCGGTAAAGGGCACCAGCCACGGGCCGATTGCACCGGAGCTGTCCCAATTCTTGCCCTGCGTCACGTTGAATTTAGCATGGCGCACCCAGTCGCGGATTGTGCCTTCATTACAGAGGGTTATCGCGGCGATATGGTCATAGGCATCTGCCTCAGTGATGCGGCGTCCGCCCTTGCCAATCACAATGGCGATCTCGCCTTCATAATCCAGTTGCGGGCTTTCCGGCGGGCGGATCAGGGGACGGTCCGCCCCGGTAAAGCTGCGCGCAAATCGTGGAAACAGCGACATGTTCGGCGGGGCGTCTTGTCCGTCCTTATATTCTTCGTTGCGATTGGGGAAGTTGACGCCGACGCAGATGATCTTTTCCGGGCGGGGCACCGGGATCTGATAGGTGATCTGGTCGAGGGAATGGGTCACATCCCGCCCCTGCGCGGCTTGGGCGAGGGTATGGAGGCCCTTGTTTTCAATAACCTCCCGTAAGGTGGGCCACTCGGGAAACTCTGGCGAGAGGGCGATTGCGCCCGCGTCGGTGATGACGCCATAGAAGGTTTCAGCGGCGGCGGTGTAGGTGGCAAAACGCATCAGGTCAGTCCTCGTGCAAGTTCTGTGATCACATCATGGGCGCGCATGATGTCAGCCTCGGTTGTTTCAAACGCGCCCGCTTGAAACCGGATCACCAGCGCGCCGTCGACGCGGGTCTGGGTGAGGTAGATGCGGCCGTCGTCATTGATCCTGTTGACCAGCTCAAGGTTCAGCGCATCAAGGTCCGTGGCCCCATCAGGCGCGTAGCGGAAGGTCCAGAGCGACCACATCGGCGGGGTGACGATTTCAAAATCCGGCTCTTGCGCAAGCGCGTCGTGAAGCTGGCGCGACCATGCAACGTGATTGCGGATGCGTTGTCGCAATCCTTCAATGCCGTAGGTGCGGATCAGGAACCAGATCTTCAGCGCGCGGAAGCGGCGACCCAACGGCACCGACCATTCCGAATAGTTAACGATGCCGTCGTGACCGTGGGTCTTGAGGTATTCCGGGCTGATGGCGAGGGTGCGCACCAGATCATCCGCGTTCTTCAGGAAATGCGCCGAGCAATCAAACTGCGCGCCGAGCCATTTGTGCGGATTGAAGACGATGCTGTCGGCGCCCTCAACGCCGGGCCAATAGGTGCGAAATTCCGGGCAGATCATCGCGGAACCGGCCCAAGCGGCATCCACATGGGTGTAAAGCCCGTGATTTTGAGCCACTTTGATGCAGTCCGCGATGGGATCTGTTGCAGCGGTGCCGGTGCCGCCCACACAGAGGATGACGCCAGCGGGGTGAAGGCTCGCGGCCTTGTCGGCCTCAATGGCTGCGTTAAGCGCGGCGGGATCCATGCCGCGCCAGTCGCCCTTGATGGGTACGCGCACGAGGTTGGCCTGACCGATGCCCGCAACCCAGATCGCACGGTCCACCGAGGTGTGCACCTCCGCCGAACAATAGATACGCAAGGTGGGCTGGCCCGCGAGCCCTTGTTGATTGCCCTGCCAGTTCAAGGCCCGTTCGCGCATGGTCAGGACGGCGGCAAGGGTCGCGGAGGAAGCGCTGTCCTGAATGACGCCGCGAAATTCCCCGGGCAGGCCAAGGGATTGGCGTAGCCAATCCATCATCCGAGTTTCCATCTCGGTTGCTGCCGGAGAGGTCTGCCAGAGCATGCATTGCGGCGCGATGGCGGAGGTCAGGAATTCTGCGAGCACCGAGGGCGCGGCGGCGTTGGAGGCGAAATAGGCAAAGAAGCGCGGGTGCTGCCAATGGGTGATGCCGGGCATCACCTTTTCCTCAAAATCGGCAAAGATCGCCTCCATCCCCTCGCCGTGTTCCGGCGGGGTTTCGGGCAGGGCGTTCAGCATATCGCCGGGTTTGGTCTGCGCGCGCACCGGGCGTTCGCCCACGGTGAGGTGATAATCCTGCGCCCAGTCGGCGACCTTGCGGCCCCAGGATGCGAAATCGGTCCAGTTCATTTTGTGCTCCCTTGTCCGGGCTTAAGCCCGGACAGCGCCCGACCTTTCCAGGATCGGGCGCTGTCCCTTTGTCTTCTTACGGCGCGATGATCGGCTGCGCTTTGAGGTCACTTTCGCGGATTTCTGCACCGTCAAACAGCGAGCCTTCTTCGAACCAACTGCGCGGTGCGGGTGCGCCCCAGAGGGTCTGGCGCTGCGGGTCGGTGAGGGACCATTTGATCGGCTCCAGATCCGCGTCGCAGGTCTGATAGTCCGAGCAATAGATCTCAATCCGATGACCATCGGGGTCGCGCACATAAAGGAAAAACGCGTTGGAAATGCCGTGGCGACCGGGGCCGCGTTCGATATTGGCGACATAGCCGGTGGTCGACATCAGATCGAGGAGGTCGATGATGTTGAGCGGGGTTGGCACCCAAAAGGCGGTGTGATGCAGACGCGGGCCGGTTCCATTGGTGAAGGCCACATCATGCACGCCGCCCTTGCGGTGCATCCATGCGGCCCAGACGCGGCCAGACTCGTCATCCTCGGTATATTCAGTGACGCGAAAACCCATCTCGCCATAAAAGGCGATGGCCTCGTCGAGATTGGCCGAGAACATGTTGAAGTGGTCGATGCGCAGGGGTTTTACGCCATTATAGAGCCTGTACTGTTGATGGATCGGCGGCAGGCGGTCCATCTTGACGTAAAACTCCAGCGGCACACCCCATGGATCGCGGGTGCGGAAGCTCGGTCCCATGAAGGGGCGTTCGATCCACTCCACCGGCAGGCCCTTGCCCTCAAAGAAGGCGGCGGCCTTATCGAGTTCGGGGGTATCAAAAAGTTTGAAGCCAAGGCAGGAGACGCCCGCCGTGTCGGATTGGCGCAGGATGATACAGTGATGGCCACGTTCCTCCATCGCACGCAGGTAGATGCGGCTGTCGTCCTCTGCCGTGACTTGCAGGCCGAGGATGTCGACGTAGAAGGCGCGGGAGGCTGCAAGGTCGGTGACGCCGTATTCAACATGGCTGAGGCGGGTGATGTTGAAGGGCGGATAGAGGGTCGGTGCGGGAATGGGCATGTCGGGTCTCCTCCGAATAGACAGGCCGAATGTTAGGGCGACATGCGAGGGGCTCTGCCCCTCGCGCTCCCCGGGATATTTGGGAGAATCTGAAGGTCTCAGTCGCCGAGGCGGGGGATCTTGTGGTGCCCGATCGCAAAGCCGATGTGCTTTTGTTCCATGTAGAACTCAAAGCTCCAGTCGCCGCCGTCGCGCCCGATGCCGGATGCTTTGACGCCACCAAAAGGCGTGGGCAGGTGGCGGACGTTTTCCGAGTTCACCCAGATCATCCCGGCCTCAAGCTGGTTGGTGAAGCGCATGGCGCGGGTCACATCGTTGGTCCATACATAGGCGGTGAGGCCATATTGGGTGTCATTGGCGATGTTCAGCGCTTCGTCTTCGTCGGTGAAGCGGATAGCGGTGAGGACCGGGCCGAAGATTTCCTCGCGGGCGATGGTCATCTGATTGGTCGCCCCGGTGAAGAGCGTGGGCGTCACAAACCAACCGGTGTCGCCGTGGCGGCTGCCGCCTGCGGCGACGGTTGCGCCGTCCTGCCGCGCGATGTCGAAATAGGAGGTCACCTTGTCGAAGTGGACCTTGTGAATGAGCGGGCCGACCTCGGTTTTGGGATCAAGCGGGTGGCCGACCTTGATGCTGTTTACACGTTGGATCAGTTTGGCCTCAAATTCCTCGGCGATGCTGTCCTGAATGAGCAGGCGCGAGGAAGAGGTGCAGCGTTCGCCGTTCAGAGAATAGATCATGAAGATCGCGGCATCGAGCGCGCGGTCCAGATCGGCGTCGTCAAAGACCACCACCGGGTTTTTGCCGCCGAGTTCAAAATGCACCCGTTTCAGGGTCGGCGCGCCTTGGGCCATGATCATCGAGCCGGTTTTGCTCTCGCCGACAAAGGCGATGGCCTTGATGTCGGGGTGTTTGGTGAGGGCACGGCCTGCTTCCTCGCCCAAGCCATTGACGAGGTTCCAGACCCCTGCGGGCAGGCCTGCGTCATGGGCAATCTCGGCAAGGATGCGAGCGGTGAGCGGGGAAAATTCCGCCGGTTTATGGACCAGAGTGCAGCCTGCGGCGAGGGCGGGCGCGATCTTCCACGTGGAGAGCATAAAGGGCGTGTTCCACGGCGTGACGACACCGACGGGGCCGATGGGCACGCGGGTGGTGACGTTCATCAGCGTCGGCGAGGGCAGCATCTGGCCATCGCGGGCCGAGAGCGCCCGGTCGGCAAAGAAACGGAAGTTCTCAGCACCGCGCAGGGCGGCCTTGGACATGAAACGCAGCGCCTGACCGGTATCCCAGCACTCGCAGAGCGCGATTTCCTCGGCGCGGGCAACGATGCCATCGGCGATGCGATGCAGGATCGCCTTGCGTTCGGTCGCAGGCAGGTCGCGCCAGGCGGGGAAGGCGGCTTTGGCGGCCTTTGCGGCGGCATCAATGTCGTCTGCGCCACCGCGGGTAACCGAGCAGATCACGCTTTCGTCGACAGGCGAGGTCGTCTCAAACGTCTGGCCAGAGGCGGCGGGGCGGGCCTCGCCGTTGATCAGGTTGGTGATGCCGGAGGCCCGGTGTTTTTCAAGAAAACCTGCGAGTTTGTCGAGGTTGGAGGCGAGGTCGCTCATGCGGGGTCTCCTGTGCTCAGATGGTCGCGGATGGTGCCGCATTTGGGGGAAAGCTCGGGGTCGATGTCGCGCATCTCCAGCGACAGCGCGATGGGGTGGGTTTTCATCGCAGGCGCGAGGAAGGCGCGGGCGGCGTCAAAGATCTGTTGGGTGGCGGCCTTGCGGGCCTCCAGCGTGCGACCGCCGCGCAGGCGCACCGAGATATCAAGATACATGTGGTCGGGGTTGCCATCGGCGATGCTGATATAGTCGGCGGCAAAAGCGCGCACCCGCACGCCCGCCATGGGAAGAATACCGGTGTCGATGGCGGCGCGGCGGATGTGATCGCACAGGCCTTGCATGTCGATAAGCTGCGCCAGCCGGGGCGCGTAGTCCAAGGTGATATGGGGCATTCGGGTCCTCCTCCCAAACTGCTTAACATGTTATGTTTGTGCGGCATCCCTGTCAACGGGTGCCTTGAAAAATACTTAACTTTGATAAGTGATTGCCAAGGCAGGGTTTGGCGGCGATACAGGGGAGCATGACACATGCATTGCCCAGAACCGATCGATCTTTGCCTATTGCCTTGTTGCGCGCGCGCGAACGGGTGATGGGGCCGGTGCGACAGTTGTTGAACGGACAGGATCTGACCGAACAACAATGGCGCGTGTTGCGGGTGGTGCAGGAAAGCGGCCCGATCGACCCGACGCAGATTGCCGATCAGGCCTGCCTGTTGTTGCCGAGTCTGACGCGGATTTTGCAAAAACTGCAGGAAAAGGGTCTGATTGACCGCGCACGCGATGAGACCGACCGGCGGCGGCAGGTGATTACGCTGACCGAGTCTGGCATGCGGGTGATCGAGGAAAACATCGACGCCAGCCTCGCCCTGATTGAGCGCACGCGCGAGAAGATGGGGACAGAGGATTATGAGGCGCTGCTGGATCTGTTGCGCAAGCTGAACGGGCTTGATCTCTAGGCGGTGGGCCGCATCAGAAGGATCTGCACATCGGCCACATTGGTGCCGGTGCCGCCAACAGTTACCAAAGCATCTACGGCTTTGAGGGCGGCGTAGCTGTCGTTATTCGCCAAGAGCGCCGCTGGGTCGGCACCTGAGGCGGTGATCGCCCCCCATGTTTGCGAGGTGACAAGGCCACCGGCTGCATCCGTGGGCCCGTCGCGCCCATCTGTGCCGCCTGAAAGAAAGACCCACTCGCCCGGAAGCTTATCTGCCGCCTGCGCGATCCCCAGTGCGAGTTCCTGATTGCGCCCGCCGCGCCCCGTTCCAGTCAGGCGCACCGTGGTCTCACCGCCAAACAGATACGCGGTAGGGCGGTCTGTGGTGGTGGATGTTGCAACATCGAGAATGCGTTGGGCGGCGTCTGACACATCGCCGGTGAGATCATCCACCAGATCGGGGACATGCCAGCCTGAGGCCTTGGCCCGGTCGCGCATCGCCTCCAGGCTGAAACGATTGGAGCCGATCAGGACATTTTGTGCAGGGGGTGTTTTGGCGCTGTCCTCGGGGGTGTTGAGATGCGCCTGAACCGCAGCGGGGAGCTGGTTCCAGAGCCCCTCGGACTGCAGCAAGGCGCGGGCGTCACCTCTGCTGCCCAAGGGAGCAACCGTGGGGCCAGAGGCAATGGCACGCAGATCGTCGCCAATGACATCCGACAGAATGAAGGCGGTGACGCGGGCCGGGGCGGCGGCACGGCAGAGGCCGCCCCCTTTGAGGTCCGAGAGGGACTGGCGGATCAGGTTCATCCGGTTGATGTCGAGGCCCGAGGCCAGCAGAACCTCATTCACGCGGGCCTTATCCGCGAGGGTCAGGCCGGGGGCAGGGGCCACCATCAGCGCCGAGCCGCCACCTGAAATCAGCATAAAGAGCTGATCTGATGCGTTGAGATCCTTGACGAGGGAGAGCACGCGCGCTCCTGCTGCCGCACTGGTTTGGTCGGGAACCGGGTGCGCGCCCGCGATGACCTCAGCACCGGGCACATCTGCGTGGTTTTCGGGGTTGGTGATGACAAGAGCCTCGGACGGTGCGTCCGGCAGGGCGGCAAGAGCTGCGCGCATCATCGGAACAGCGGCTTTGCCCACCGCAATCACGATGCGGCGGCCACCCGGCGCAAGCGGGGCAAGTGGCTCTGCGCTGAGTTGGGCCTGCACGGCGGCGGCAGGATCGGCGCGGTCAATGGCCGATTGAAAAAGCTCCAGCGCGGTCTGTTGCAGGCTGTGGGTCATCAGCGGCCCCTTTATGGTGAAAGTTGCGCCATATTGCGCGGCTCTTTTTGTGCGGGTCAATGGCAGGTTGGCGCAAGATATGAGGGCAAAAGCCGCGCGGCTTTCAAATCGAGCCATATAATCCTTCATGCGAAAGGGGCCATCATAGGGATTGGCCTAACGCCGTGGGCACGGTTTGATGGGCACAGAGATTTCAAGAAGGTTATGCGATGACAAAACCCACCTATTACGCGCCCCACGGGGGGCTGCCGCCGCAGACCCAGCTCCTGACGGACCGGGCGATGTTTACCGAGGCTTATGCGGTGATCCCGAAGGGCACCAACAGCGATATCGTCACCAGCCTTTTGCCGTTTTGGGATAAGGCACGGTTCTGGGTGATCGCGCGGCCCCTGTCGGGATTTGCCGAGACGTTTTCGCACTATATCGCCGAGGTGCTGCCCGGTGGTGGCTCCACACGGCCTGAAACCGAAACCGGCGTTGAGGCGGTCTTGTTTGTGGTCGAGGGCCAGATGGAGCTGACCATTGATGGGACAGCGCATCAGATGAGTGAGGGAGGCTATGCCTTTGTGCCGCCCGCCTCAGATTGGACGCTGAAGAACACAAGCGATGCGCCAGTGCGGTTTCACTGGGTGCGCAAGGCCTATCAGGCGGTGGAGGGGCTGGATCAGCCCGAGGCCTTTGTGACCAATGAGCAGGATGTGACACCCACGGCGATGCCCGGCACCGAGGGCAAATGGGCCACGTCGCGCTTTGTTGACCCGGCTGACCTGCGTCACGACATGCATGTGACGATTGTTACCTTTGAGCCGGGCGCGGTCATTCCCTTTGCTGAGACGCATGTGATGGAGCATGGGCTCTATGTGCTGGAAGGCAAGGCGGTTTACCGGCTCAATCAGGATTGGGTCGAGGTGGAAGCGGGCGATTATATGTGGCTGCGCGCCTTCTGCCCGCAGGCCTGTTATGCGGGTGGGCCGGGCAAGTTCCGCTATCTGCTCTATAAGGATGTGAACCGCCACATGCCGCTCGCGCCATTGCGCTGAAGGCAGACAGGTTATTAAACGGAAAAAGGGCCGCGCGATGCGGCCCTTTTGCTGTTATTCTGGTGCCTCTCAATGCGCGTCGCGCGAGGTGCCAAGCGAGCCTTTGGAGTGGCCCGACATGCCGCCGGAGACTTCTTCGGTCGACTCATCCGCCAGCTCTTCGGGCAGGATCAGGTTCAACACGATAGAGATCACGGCGGCGGGCAACAGGCCGCTGGTCAGCAGGATGCGCGCGGTGTCGGGCATATGCTGAAGCGCGCCCGGTTCCAGTTGCAGGCCAAGCCCGACGGAGAGCGAGATCGCAAAGATCACCATATTGCGCCGGTTCCAGTCCACATCCGACAGGATCGAGATACCGGCTGCGACCACCATGCCAAACATCACGATGACGCCGCCGCCGAGAACCTCAATCGGGACGGTGCGGATTACGGCGCCGACCTTGGGGATGAGGCCGCAGATGATCAGGAAGATCGCCCCGCAGGTGACCACGTGGCGGCTCATGACGCCGGTCATGGCAATCAGGCCCACGTTCTGGCTGAAGGAGGTGTTGGGCATTGCGCCAAATGCGCCCGCAAGGGCGGAGCCAAACCCATCGGCAAAGGTTGCGCCCTCGATCTCCTTGTCGGTGGCTTCGCGCCCCGCACCGCCTTTGGTGATGCCCGAGACATCGCCCACGGTTTCAACGGCAGAGACAAAGGCCATCAGGCAGAAGCCCAAGATGGCGGCGAAGGAGAACTCAAACCCGTATTTAAACGGCTGCGGCAGCGCAAAGGCGGCGGCGTTGCTCCAGCTGCCTGCGATGGAGTCAAAGCTCAGTATGCCGACCATCAGCGCGTAGATATAGCCGACAACCAGCCCCAAGAGCACCGCTGCCACAGAGAGCATGCCGCGGGTGAAGAACTTCAGCCCCAGCGTGACCACGATCACCACAATCGCTGCTGACCAGTTCAGCAATGAGCCATATTCAGGGGTGCCAATCGCGGGAACACCGCCGGCAGCGTATTGGATGCCGACCTTGACCAGCGCCAGACCGATCATGGTGACCACAAGACCGGTCACAAGGGGGGGCAGCGCAAAGCGGATCTTGCCAATCACAAGGCCGAGACAGGCGTGGAACAGGCCACCGATAAGAACCCCGCCAAAGAGCGCGGCCAGACCATCGACGCCTTTGCCCGCCACCAGCGGGATCATGATTGGCAGGAAGGCAAAAGATGTGCCCTGCACAATCGGCAGTTTCGCCCCGATGGGGCCAACAGAGAAAGTCTGAAACAAGGTGGCGATACCGGCAAAGAGCATCGACATCTGGATCAGGTAGAGGAGTTCCGGAAAGTCGGGAGAGTTGGAGCCAAACCCAAACCCGGCAGCCCCGGCGACGATGATGGCAGGCGTTACGTTGGAGACGAACATCGCCAGCACATGCTGGATGCCCAGCGGGATGGCTTTGCCCAATGGGGGCATATAGTCGGGATCGCGGAGCTGCTCCGGCGTCCCGATAGACGTATCAGACATTTTCTGTTCCCTGTTGGTTGGGGGAATCTCCCGGCCTCATTTGGCGGGTCGGGATGATCCGGATTGCGAGATCGGAGGCTAGCTCTCCGTGTCCAATGTGATCTCGGTGACGATCCACGGGTCATCAAACCAGTGTTCTTCGAGGTTGGTGCCATCGCCGATCCGGTCGACGACAATATATTGGCCGGGGGCTTCATACGGCGCGAGTACGCCGTGCCAGACACCGCGATGCAGGTTGATCGACTGGCCCGGCTGGCTCAGGAAGGCCAATGGCGTGCCGGGTGTGCCGCCCACATCGGGGGCGACGATCACAATCATCGGCACCCCATCAAGGGGCACGAAGGCCTGACTGCCTTCGGGGTGACGCTCCACCAGATCCACGGTGTAGGGCAGGTGGCGCGCCTCGGAGACAAAGAGGCTGATGCCGGCACGACCCTGCGCAAAATCCAACTGCGCCAGATCATGGTGACGGCCACATTTGCCCTGATTGATGATCTTATCCGGCTGCGCCTTGGGCACCAGCACATCACCAAATGGGGCAAACGCCTCGGCGGTCAGGGGGCGGGCAATAAGCGCGCGGCTCATGGCAGGATATCCATCAGGCGGAACTGGGCGATGCGTTCGACCTGTTTGCAGGCCTCGGCAAATTCCGTGGTGCGGTCATTGTCGATGCGGCGCTGGAAGGCTGACATGATCGAGGCCTTATCGTGGTCGCGCACCGCGATGATGAAGGGAAAGCCGTGTTTTTCCACATATGTGGTGTTGAGCGCGGTGAACGTCTCGCGTTCCTCGTCGGTCAAGAGGTTCAGCCCGGCGCTGGCTTGTTCCGAGGTGCTCTCGGCCGTTAGGCGACCGGCTGCGGCGAGTTTGCCCGCAAGATCGGGGTGCGCTGTCAGCACGCCGAGGCGCTCTTCCTCGCTTGCGGTGCGGAACATGCGGCACAGCGCGTTGTGCACACCCGTCGCGCAGTCATGCGCCGGGCCAAGTTCGAGGTCAAAGGCGCGATCCGCAATCCAGGGGGAATGTTCAAAGATCGACCCATAAGTGGCCACAAATGTCTCGCGGTCCATTTGGCTGGGACGGGTGCGACGCTGATGGGGATGGGTGCTGGCCCAATGTTCAGCGATCTCAAGACGGCGCGGGCACCAGACGCCCTCGTGGCTCTGGATATGATCGATAAAGCGTTTGAGCGCGGCGATTTTGCCCGGACGTCCCACCAGACGGCAATGCAAGCCAATGGTCATCATCTTGGGCGCGCCTGCGTCGCCTTCGGCATAAAGCGCATCAAAGGCATCGGTCAGATATTGCCCGAAATCCTCGCCCGTGACCCAGCCGGGGGCCGTGGCGAAGCGCATATCGTTGGCCTCTAGCGTGTAAGGAATGATCAGCTGATCGCGGTCGCCGACTTCCAGCCAATAGGGCAGGTCGTCATCATAAGTGTCCGAGATGTAATCAAAGCCGCCCTCCTCGGCCACGAGGCGCACGGTATTGGCGCTGCAGCGCCCGGTGTACCAGCCGCGGGGACGGTCGCCGACCACCTCGGTATGAAGGCGGATCGCCTCTTTGATGGCGGCGCGTTCTTCATCCTCGGGCATGTCCTTATGTTCGACCCATTTGAGGCCGTGGGAGGCGATTTCCCAATCTGCGTCCTTCATCGCCTGCAGCTGTTCGGGGCTGCGAGCAAGGGCAGTGGCGACGCCATAGATGGTCAGCGGGATACCAGCGCCAGTGAACAGGCGGTGCAGGCGCCAAAAGCCTGCGCGCGCGCCATATTCATAAATCGATTCCATATTCCAGTGGCGCTGGGCGGGCCATTGCGCCGCACCGGGGATGTCAGAGAGGAATGCCTCGGAGGCCGCATCGCCGTGCAGGGTGCAGTTCTCGCCACCTTCTTCGTAGTTCAGCACGAACTGGACGGCGATCTTTGCGGAATTGGGCCAAGCGGGATGAGGGGCCTGCGCCCCATATCCACGCATATCGCGGGGATAGCGTGTCAATTGCGAGTCTCCGGTTTATTTGTCGTTTCATTGTTATACATAGGAAATGGTCCTTGGGCTTTACCGCAATTTTTGAAAGTGCTGTTTGATGCTCGTGCGTGCATCTCGGGCAGCGCGGGCGCAATATGGCGGCAAATTCAGCAGCATATGATCGGCCGAGGGGCAGCGCGCCCAAGGGCCTGAGAGGAAAGGCAACAGATGAGCGGATATCTGACCACACATGTTCTGGACACGGCGCGGGGGTGCCCCGCGGAGGGCATCAAGATCGCGCTATATAAGGTGAGCGGTAATTCCCATAAGAAGATCGCCGAGACCGTGACCAATGCCGACGGGCGCACCGATTCCCCGATCCTGCCTGCCGAGACCTTCATGACCGGCACGTATGAGCTGATTTTCTTCTGCGGGGATTACCTGCGCGCCTCGGGTCAGGCGGGGGATGATCCGCTGTTTCTGGACGAGGTGCCGATCCGGTTCGGCATGAGCGAGGCAGAGAGCCACTATCATGTGCCGCTTCTGCTGTCGCCCCATGGGTATTCCACCTATCGCGGCAGCTGACGCATAGGTATTTGGGAAAAGATGAAGGGCAGGCCGCAAGGTGCTGCCCTTTTTCATGGCTCAGGCGGCATCCGCCGGAAGAGATGCAAGGATGTGGTCCACCATGAAATCGAGGAACAACCGCACCTTGGGGTCCTGATGGCGGCGGTGCATATAAAGACAGGCCATCTGAATGGTGGCGGGCGGCTCGTCCGGCAGCACCGGGACCAAGCGACCGGAGGCGAGATGCTCGGAGATTTCAAACACCGGTTTCAGAATGATCCCATGGCCGTCCAGCGCCCATTGGGTGAGCACATCGCCGTGGTCTGATTCATAGGGGCCTGAAACGGCGACCCGGCGGATGCCTTCGGGGCCATGCAGGGGCCACTGAAATTCCGGCGCGCCGGGGTAGCGCAGGTTGAGGCAATCATGGGCCTCGGTTTTCAGCTCGGCGCTGGATGTCGGCATGCCGCGCGCCTTGATATAGGCAGGCGATGCGCAGAGCACGCGCGGACAATCAGTGATCTTGCGGATCTTGAGGTTGGAATCTTCGGGCAGGCCCAGAAAGAAAGCCGCATCCAGCCCTTCGGCCGCGAGGTCGAGTTTGCGATCCGACAGGCGCAGGCGAATATTAATGAGCGGGTAGGCCGCGTTGAACTGCGGCACCGCCGGGGCAATCAACCGCTGTCCGACCCCCAAAGGTGCCGCCACATAGAGCGTGCCGCGCGGGGTCTGCGTCACATTGGAGATGTCGGCCTCGGCTTCTTCGACGGCCTCGAGGATCTTGACCGCACCATGGTAGAACAACTGGCCCTGTTCCGTGGGGTGCAGCAGCCGGGTGGTGCGCTGGAACAGGCGCACTTTCAGGTGTTCTTCGAGCTGCGAAATCCGTGACGAGGCCACGGCGGCAGAAATACGCATATCCCGCGCTGCGGCGGACATATTGCCGAGCTCATAGACGCGGACGAAAGTGCGGATATTGTTCAGATAGGCCATGACGGGGATTTCATTGTTAGCTTATGTTTGAAGCAGCTTGGAATTTTTTCCTGATACACGAAAATAACCCGCTCGCCTAGGGTCAGGGCAAACGCGCAAGGAGTGAGCTATGCAAGAGCTTGTAATCATGTGGGACTGGCTTGCCTTTGCCGTCCGCTGGCTACACGTCATCACCGCCATCGCCTGGATCGGATCGTCCTTTTATTTTGTGGCGCTTGATCTGGGGCTGCGGAAAGTCCCGCATTTGCCGGTCGGTGCCCATGGCGAGGAATGGCAGGTGCATGGCGGTGGTTTTTACCACATCCAGAAATATCTGGTGGCACCGGCGAACATGCCGGACCATCTGATCTGGTTTAAATGGGAGAGTTACGCCACATGGCTCTCTGGTGCTGGCCTGTTGATGATCGTTTACTGGGCGGGCGGCGAGCTTTATCTGATCGACGCTGGAAAGGCCGATCTGGCCCTTTGGCAGGGCATCCTGATTTCGGGCGCATCGCTCAGCGTGGGCTGGCTGGTCTATGACTTCCTGTGCAAATCGCCCTTGGGCGAGAAGCCGACGCTGCTGATGGTGCTGCTGTTCGTGCTGCTGGTGGCCATGGGCTATGGCTACAATCAGATCTTCACGGGTCGTGCCGTGATGCTGCATCTGGGGGCCTTTACCGCCACCATCATGACGGCCAATGTGTTCTTCATCATCATGCCGAACCAGCGCATCGTGGTGAAAGACCTGCAGGAAGGCCGCACGCCGGATGCAAAGTATGGAAAGATCGCCAAGCTGCGCTCGACCCATAACAACTATCTGACCTTGCCGGTGATCTTCTTGATGCTGTCCAACCACTACCCGCTGGCCTTTGCCACCGAGTATAACTGGCTGATCGCGGCGCTGGTGTTCCTGATGGGGGTGACGATCCGTCATTACTTCAACACCTGCCACGCTGGCACCGGCAATCCGACCTGGACCTGGCCTGTGACCATACTGTTGTTCATTGCCATCATGGCATTGAGCCAAGCCCCCCTCGTGCAGGACACCTATGAGGAATCCGAGGCACGAGAGCTGACCCAAACCGAGCTGGCCTTTGCTGGCTCGGAACATTTTGAGGATGTGATGAATACGGTGCCGGGGCGCTGCGCCATGTGCCACTCGCGCGAGCCTTATTATGACGGTATCCGCCGCGCGCCCAAGAATGTGCTGCTGGAGACTCCTGCGGATGTGGCCAAACACGCGCGTCAGATTTACTTGCAGGCTGGCGCGACCCACGCGATGCCGCCCGCCAATGTGACCTATATGGAAGACGAAGAGCGCGCGCTGATCCGCAAATGGTATGCCGATGGCGCAAAAGACCTGCCCTTCTATATGGCGGGCAACTGAGCCACCCCCGAGGCCGGGGCTGCGACTCCCGCCCTGATCCTGCGCCCATCCGACGCCCGCCGGGCCAGACACCGCGCGTGCGGTGTGGCCGGGGCTGACACTCTCTCTATATATCTGACGAAAGGCGAGCCGAATGTCCGCTGTTGCCAAAATCCTGCGTGGCCGCACGCTGAGTTTTCACGCCGAGCCAACCGGCCCCGAGGATACCGCCGCCTATAGCTATCGCGAAGATGGCGCGATCCTGATCCGAGAGGGCCGCATCACGGCCCATGGCGACTACAGCGATATTGTGCGCGAGGTCCCCGAGGCAGAGGTGGTGGATCATCGCCCGCATCTCCTGATGCCCGGCTTTATTGATCTGCATCTGCATTTCCCACAGGTGCAGGTGGTGGCCTCCTGGGGCGAACAACTGCTCGATTGGCTCAACACCTATACATTCCCTGCGGAGGTGCAGTTTGCAGACCCTGCGCACGCGGAACGGATGGCCCGCGGGTTCTTCGATCTGATCCTGGGGCATGGCACCACCACGGCAGTCGCCTTCTGTTCCGTGCACCCCACCTCGGCCGACGCCTATTTCGCCGAAGCCGCCGGCCGCAATATGCGGATGATCGGCGGCAAGGTGATGATGGATCGCAATGCACCCGAGGGTCTGACTGATACGGCGCAGCTGGGCTATGACGAGACCAAGGCGCTGATCGAGCGCTGGCACGGCAAGGGGCGGCGGTCATACGCGATTTCGCCTCGGTTCGCGATTACCTCGACGCCCGCACAATTGGAGGCCGCCGGGGCCTTGGTTGCCGAACACCCCGACGCCTATGTGCAGACGCATCTGTCTGAGAACCGCGACGAGATCGATTTTACTCTCAGCCTCTATCCGGATGCGCCGGACTATCTGGGCATCTATGAACGCTACGGGCTTGTCAGTGACAAGACCCTCTTGGGGCATGCGATCCACCTAGAGCCGCGCGAGATCGAGCTTCTGACCGCAACCGGGGGTAAACCGGTGTTTTGCCCGACGTCCAATCTGTTCCTCGGCAGCGGGTTGTTCGATGATGCGGGCCTGCGCGCCAAGGGCATCCTCAATGGCATCGCCACCGACATTGGCGCGGGCACCAGTTACTCTATGCTGCAGACCCTGAATGAGGGCTACAAGATCTTGCAATTGCAGAACCAGAAGCTGCACCCGCTGCGGGCCTTCCACTGGATCACCCGTGGCAATGCTGAGGTGCTGGGGCAGGTCGATCAGATCGGCACCTTGGATGTTGGAACGGAGGCCGACATCGTGGTGCTGAATGCAAAAGCCACTCCGGCAATGGCGCTGAGGGCAGAGGCGGCAACCTCGCTGAGCGAAGAGCTGTTCATCCTGCAGATGCTCGGCGATGATCGCGCCGTTGCAGAAACCTATGTGGCGGGCGAGGCGATGAAGCCAAGAAGCTGACGTCCAGCAAGGTATCTATGGAATGTGACGGGCGCGGCGGTTTTTTTCCTCTGCGCCCGTTTTGGTTTGTGGATTTGAGTCGGGGGCTTTGGTGTGATTCCGGGCGGATCTTGTTTGATTCCGGTGCCGAGTCTGTGGGTAAGTGGGGTTTGGTTGTGGATAAGGGGTGTTGATGGGGGATTTGGGTGTGTGGGGGTGATTGGTTTGAGGTTTTTGGAGTGTGGTCTGGGTGTGTGCTTGAGGAAATGTGAGTGGTTAAGTTATTGATATTATGTAGTAATGATAGAAACTTCACTTTTGTTGTGTGATTTTTGAATTTTGGGGTTGCGGGTTTGTTGGTCTAACCATAGAACCCCCTTCACCGGCGGCGCTGAGGCGCTGCTGAGAGACACCGGACGGGACGCTGAGCCAGCGAGGCGAGGCGGGAGCGACGGGAGATGACGGGCCGGAAAGACGGTTTAGACGCTCAGGAGAGACTGGGGCATTCATGGTTGGATGTGGGCGGTGGCGCTGCAATATTTGCGCGACGGTCTGCTTTTGGGTCTTGGATGTTTGCTCTTTGACATTGTTGGATAACTGAAGAGATATGTGGGCGGTTTGGTTCATTTCGATGGATCAACGTCTGTATATCAACGCTCTTAGGACGCAAGTTCGATGATGGAGTGTCAGCTTCACTGTCTTGTTCGGCTTCGGTTTCTTTTGAAACCAAGCACAACAGACAGAGAATAATTGGTTGCAATTCTGGTTCCTAGCCGGGTCAGATCGCAAGTTAGTCAGCCCCCCGTGGTTGATTGATTTTGTTAAAGCAACCAGTGATGTGCAGAGGTTCGAACGTCAAGGATAGCAACGTAAGTTGCTTTCAACTTGAGAGTTTGATCCTGGCTCAGAACGAACGCTGGCGGCAGGCCTAACACATGCAAGTCGAGCGAGATCTTCGGATCTAGCGGCGGACGGGTTAGTAACGCGTGGGAACGTACCCAAAGGTAGGGAATAGCCACTGGAAACGGTGAGTAATACCCTATGTGCCCTTCGGGGGAAAGATTTATCGCCTTTGGATCGGCCCGCGTTAGATTAGATAGTTGGTGGGGTAACGGCCTACCAAGTCTACGATCTATAGCTGGTTTTAGAGGATGATCAGCAACACTGGGACTGAGACACGGCCCAGACTCCTACGGGAGGCAGCAGTGGGGAATCTTGGACAATGGGGGCAACCCTGATCCAGCCATGCCGCGTGAGTGATGAAGGCCTTAGGGTCGTAAAGCTCTTTCGCCTGTGAAGATAATGACTGTAGCAGGTAAAGAAACCCCGGCTAACTCCGTGCCAGCAGCCGCGGTAATACGGAGGGGGTTAGCGTTG
>NZ_CP015231.1:277500-475000 GCF_000376545.2 Tritonibacter mobilis F1926 | reverse complement strand
TTTTGTATAATGGGTCATCGACTTGGTCTTACGAGCAAGCTTAAGCCGTTAGGTGTAGGCGCAGCGAAAGCGAGTCTTAATAGGGCGAATGAGTTCGTGGGATCAGACCCGAAACCGAGTGATCTAGGCATGACCAGGATGAAGGTGCGGTAACACGCACTGGAGGTCCGAACCCACACCTGTTGAAAAAGGTCGGGATGAGTTGTGCCTAGGGGTGAAAGGCCAATCAAACTCGGAGATAGCTGGTTCTCTGCGAAATCTATTTAGGTAGAGCGTCATCCGAATACCCCGGGGGGTAGAGCACTGGATGGGTAATGGGGCCCCACAGGCTTACTGATCCTAACCAAACTCCGAATACCCGGGAGTACTAGATGGCAGACACACTGCGGATGCTAACGTCCGTAGTGGAGAGGGAAACAACCCTGACCTCCGGCTAAGGCCCCTAATTCATGGCTAAGTGGGAAAGCAGGTGGGATGTCCAAAACAACCAGGAGGTTGGCTTAGAAGCAGCCATCCTTTAAAGATAGCGTAACAGCTCACTGGTCTAAATAAGACGTCCTGCGGCGAAGATGTAACGGGGCTCAAGCCATGAGCCGAAGCCGAGGATGCACATAGTGCATGGTAGCAGAGCGTAGTGTGACATAGAACAGCTCCTCCTTAACGCCTTCGGGCGTATTGGAGGAACAGTTCTTTCGATGAAGCGGGCGCGTGAGCGATCCCGTGGAGAGATCACTAGCGAGAATGATGACATGAGTAGCGACAAAGAGTGTGAGAGACACTCTCGCCGAAAGTCCAAGGGTTCCTGCTTAAAGCTAATCTGAGCAGGGTAAGCCGGCCCCTAAGCCGAGGCCGAAAGGCGTAGGCGATGGGAACCAGGTTAATATTCCTGGGCCAGGAGGATGTGACGGATTGCGAAGGTAGTTTGCTCTTATCGGATTGAGCAGGCTGCTGAGCAGTCCCTGGAAATAGCCCTCCATCAGACCGTACCCTAAACCGACACAGGTGGACTGGTAGAGAATACCAAGGCGCTTGAGAGAACGATGTTGAAGGAACTCGGCAAAATACCTCCGTAAGTTCGCGAGAAGGAGGCCCGGGTCCTACGCAAGTGGAATCCGGGGGCACAAACCAGGGGGTGGCGACTGTTTATTAAAAACACAGGGCTCTGCGAAGTCGCAAGACGACGTATAGGGTCTGACGCCTGCCCGGTGCCTGAAGGTTAAAAGGAGGGGTGAGAGCTCCGAATTGAAGCCCAGGTAAACGGCGGCCGTAACTATAACGGTCCTAAGGTAGCGAAATTCCTTGTCGGGTAAGTTCCGACCTGCACGAATGGCGTAACGACTTCCCCGCTGTCTCCAACATCGACTCAGCGAAATTGAATTGCCTGTCAAGATGCAGGCTTCCCGCGGTTAGACGGAAAGACCCCGTGCACCTTTACTACAGCTTCGCACTGGCATCAGGATTGTGATGTGCAGGATAGGTGGTAGGCATCGAAACCGTGACGCTAGTCGCGGTGGAGCCTTCCTTGAGATACCACCCTTCGCACTCTTGATGTCTAACCGCGGCCCATTATCTGGGTCCGGGACCCTGCGTGGCGGGTAGTTTGACTGGGGCGGTCGCCTCCTAAAGCGTAACGGAGGCGCGCGAAGGTTGGCTCAGAGCGGTCGGAAATCGCTCGTTGAGTGCAATGGCAAAAGCCAGCCTGACTGCGAGACTGACAAGTCGAGCAGAGACGAAAGTCGGCCATAGTGATCCGGTGGTCCCGAGTGGAAGGGCCATCGCTCAACGGATAAAAGGTACGCCGGGGATAACAGGCTGATACTGCCCAAGAGTCCATATCGACGGCAGTGTTTGGCACCTCGATGTCGGCTCATCTCATCCTGGGGCTGGAGCAGGTCCCAAGGGTACGGCTGTTCGCCGTTTAAAGAGGTACGTGAGCTGGGTTTAGAACGTCGTGAGACAGTTCGGTCCCTATCTGCCGTGGGTGTAGGATACTTGAGAGGAGTTGCCCCTAGTACGAGAGGACCGGGGTGAACGAACCACTGGTGGACCAGTTATCGTGCCAACGGTAGTGCTGGGTAGCTATGTTCGGAAAGGATAACCGCTGAAGGCATCTAAGCGGGAAGCCCCCCTCAAAACAAGGTATCCCTGAGGGCCGTGGAAGACCACCACGTCAATAGGCCGGAGATGTAAGCGCAGCAATGCGTTCAGTTGACCGGTACTAATCGCCCGATTGGCTTGATCTGATCCAGTAAAAGACAGCCAAACACCAAAAAGCAAAACTGACTTGGACAACTCGTTGACCTCCTGAAAACAGGACGATCAACACGTTGATAAATCTAGACCCTGGGTGGCTCGTACAAACGTACAAGCCTTCCGGCGGCTTACGAGACTTGCTTCAAAAGTCTCTCACAGCCGACCGAATAAAAACCCAGGATCGAAGATCATGGGTTCTTATTCGGTTTGGTGGCCAAAGCACAAGCGAAACACCCGGTCCCTTCCCGAACCCGGAAGTTAAGCGCTGTTGCGCCGATGGTACTGCATCTTAAGGTGTGGGAGAGTAGGGCACCGCCAAACCTAATAAGAACCCAAATTCTCTCTAAATCGATAAATCAAAAACAAACACCGCGGGATGGAGCAGCCAGGTAGCTCGTCAGGCTCATAACCTGAAGGTCGTAGGTTCAAATCCTACTCCCGCAACCAAATAGAAACAATAATTCCAGTATGATAGCGCCCCATGGGGCGCTTTTTGCGTTTCCGCCTCGAGATCCGTGGAAGCACTGTGGAAGCAAACGGAGCGGATTGAAGGTGTAGCCAAAAGGCAACGGCTCACTAATCGGTCAAACGAGGGCAGTTCCAGTTAGGTCTCGAGGACAGGTCGGTTGTTTCGGGTCAACGGAATATTGCGTGTGGTCCGCTGCAAATTTATTTGCCATACACAGTTGCGCTCCGTAATCATCTTCAGATGTTTAGATCTTTTTTAAGAGCGCTATTTAGGCCAAACTATCGCCCTCAATCCAATCGGTTCCCGGGTCCGGTTGAAAATACCTCAACCTATAGGAGAGGTCGCAGTATCTCTTCTTCTGCGCGCCCACGACCGTCGCAGGTTGACGAGATATCAAGGGCTGAAACCTTCGACGCGACGACTGCACACGCGGTCGATCTCCCGCGCATACTCACAGGCACAGCTTACGTCACGGATGGCGACACGATTAGAGTCCAAAACACGCAGGTTCGCCTGTACGGGATAGACGCGCCTGAACTCCATCACCCTTACGGTAAGAAAGCTAAATGGGCGATGGTGCGCTTGTGTAAAGGACATTGCATACGCGCAGAAATCACCGACGAAGATGAACATGGGCGGACGGTGGCAAAGTGTTTCCTTCCCGATGGCCGTGACTTGTCTGAGGAACTCGTAAAGCAAGGGTTGGCTATCGATTGGCCGAAGTACTCAGGAGGTAAATACAAGCATCTTGAGGTGGCTGGTATACGCAAGAAGCTCTGGCTTGCCGATGCACGCCAGAAAGGCCACATGCATGTTTGGGAGAAATTTGACGCCCAAAAGAAGGCCAAGGAGCAGTGTGATGAAAAATAACCCTTCGTCATCAGGAACACATACCTTTGTCGCACTATGCAAGCCCGAAGGAGACGTTGGCTAAGAGTGCTCAACACTGCAAGACTATTCACTCACCAACTCTGTATGCAGGTGTTGAGGTTTTATGAGCGGTCTCTATCGCGATTTGGGCGCAGAAGAAGGTGTTTTGTCATGACTGGAAGCAGCATCGTTTCAATTGTTTCTCTCTTTTCAGCTGTTTGGTTCGCAACTCCTGTGTTTTCGGACCAAACCTGTTTCAAGCAGGCTTTCATCAAAAACTGGGCTAAGAAGTTTTCCTACAGTGAGGCTTTGGCAAAGGAAGTAGTCTATTCGACGGAAATGCCAAACGCCCTAGATGCAATTTACCACCGCTACATTGATCGCGCTTTGGCTTCTGGGGATGCTCGGAATACCTTTGAAATATTCGAAGTAGAATGGAATATCGAGGGTTATGATTCACAGTTCCCAGACTATGAACTTGTACCGCCCTCCCTTCGCTCTTGTGTTAAGTGGATGTGGAACGAGTAGTCTGGGCGCAGCGGTTTTACTTCGGTGAGCCTAAACCCTATCCGGTGTTAGCAGCCCAAACGCGACATTCATGAAAGGCGCACCGAAGAACAGTTGCGAGAGCGAATAGCTTTCCCGAGAGCGGACCTTCAGATCCGCTAGGTCGACCCGCACTATGCTGCCTCCTGCTTCGAGGTTAGCGATGAGCAGATAGCTACATTCGCAAACTCAGCCCTGTGCCGGGAGCCGTCGAGATTTCATGTTGCGATTTCGAGTGCGCGAGTTCACGTTCGCGGCACGCGCACCGTTCAAGCAATGTTGATCAATAGCAGCGTGGACGCAGCTTCCTTTTGTTACTCGCCTTGACTGTTCAGGCGTGCCAATCCTTCGAGTGTTTCAGCCGGGGTAAAGATTTGCCTCATTCCAAGGCGTGAAAGCGCCTCAGCGTTATCTTGAAAGTCGCGAGTATTATTTGTCACAAAAACATCTCGATCATCGTGGATATGTGAGTATGCCGAGATCACATCGCACCAAGCGTTTCTCCATTTTGACAGTTCTTCAGACTGTATTGCTTCGTCAGTCAAAGAAACTCCTGCAGGCAGATAGTCGGATGGACTTCTTGTCACCTTTGGGGCGATTACACACCAGAGTGCGTCCATATCCCGCTTGAATTTGCCGTCATCATCAACAATATAACTGAAATCCCAATAGCTTAAGCCGAGTATACTAGGCATGGAAACTAAGGGTAAGTCATCCCAACCCAGCGCGGAGACCCTATCCTTGAATAAATTGGCGTTGCCGGGAAACTTCTTCGACCTCGAGTTTTCAGACGCCGAAGCAGCTAAAAGCGCAACCTCAAAATTTCCCTGCCGGTGGTGACTGACCAAATCGCTCACGTGACTAGCTTGAGCTCGCCCTTCCTCAACTTCTATAACACAATTCCAATCTAACGTTAATTTCATCGACTTCTTCCCTTATTCGGTCGCTCTGAATACGCCACCCAAAAAATACAATCCCGCATTGCATACCCATCACTTAGGTTCGGACCGCACTTGCGGAGGTGCGGTAAAAGCGTTGCTGCGGTACCGTACATAGTCTTCACCTTCCGATGAAGACAGCCAACCCAGAACCGTCAGTCGCCAAATAATTGGCCGCACCGAAACCGCAAAACATGAAGACGTTGGGTAAACGCATCATGGTTGCGCGGCAGGCGCGCCAACACATCCCGCGCTGGTTGGGGCAGGGGAATACGCCGCGCCCCGGTCTTGCTGTCCGGTAGCTCCATTCCGTTTGCGGTGATGTAGTCCCATTTCAAAGTTTGGATCTCACCCAACCGGCAGCCGGTCAGGATCAACAGCCGGAATGCGGCTACCATATGCGGCGTTTCGCTGCCTTCGCGTTCCACCTCGGTCAGAACCTGCCCCAACCGTTGCAATTCCTGCTGGCTTAAGAAGCGCTCCCGCTTCACCTCGCGATACTTCGGGACATGGCGGCAGGGATTGGAGCCATCCGGGCGCAGGCCCCAGATCTCGGCCAGATTGAACATCTTCGACAGAACGCCCAGCGTCCGATTGGCCTGATAGGGCTTGTCGCGGAATTTGTGGTGTAACTCGGCAATGTCGCGGCGTTCGACGTCTACGACCTTAAAGCTCCCCAGTGCGGGTATCGGTGAATGACATCTGTTGGTAGATTTGCGCCACATCCGCTTGGTTGCGGCTCAATCTGTCGAGCCCCTCGGCGAGAACGACGTTGAAGGAACCTGACTGGTTGTCACGAAGCAGGGACTGGATGCCCCGTCGCATGAGGCTGGCACCGGACACCGCATGATCGGAGTAGGTGGCGACCACTTCGGCCCCAAGCGACTTGGCGAGGTCCTGGCAGCTGCGGATTTGATCTTCGACAGAGGCGTCACTTTGCAGGTCCGTGGAATAGCGGGCGTAGATGGCGGCGCGCAGGAGGTGGGGCATGAGCTGATCCGTTCTCTATTGAATGTCCATGTTATGGTCGCGCTCTGCTTCCGCCCGCGCGAGCGCACGCAAGAAGGAATAGAGCTTTGATTTGTCCGGATCGCGTCCGGTTGTCGGCGCGTTCCGCTTGTCGCGATGGCGCCGATCATGTGGGGTCGGGCTTTGGGCATGCCTGTATCGGTCTCGTGCCATGGGCCGAGGTCTCCTGTTCTATGACGGCGTTGAGTGCCGTGAGGTTGATGAAAACAGGATACTCGGCGGAGAGGTGTTCACTCTAGGGGGCGATAAGCCTCGACGACGTCGTCAGGTCGCATTTATGTGGAAAACCTCCCCCTGGCGGGTCACAGGCGGTCGCGCCGGGGGCTAGGATCTAACGCTCTGATCCGTCAATGTTTTACCTAGAGAGAGTTCTCCATGTTTTTGAGAGCGATCGATTGGGGGCCAACGATTTGCCAAAAGCTATTGAGCAAATCGCGTGCAATCTGGCCGTCATTGCGGCGGGTTTGCCAAATGTAAAATGGCAAACCCGCCTGGTATCAGCTTGGTTTGAAACCAGCGTGCGGGCTGTCAATCGGCGGGCGGGCTGAGGGGATCAGATCTTCCAACCATGGTCGAAGATCCTCAGCATCCATCTCCCGCACCTCGAGCAGCTGGGCCGCAAGGCGTTCCAGTCGCTCGCGATGCGGCTCAAGCAGGCGCAGGGCCCGGCGCTCCATTTTGTCGAGTTTGACCCGCAATCGGTCCCGTTCGTGCTGCGTCAGTCGAGACATCTCAGCTTTGCCGAGCCAGCTGTTGCCATGGATGCCAAGGCCTGCCTGGCGATCGCAGCTCAGAAGCAGCTGCGTCGCCAGCTGCAGGTCGCTGCCGTCTTCGCCACCGGCGCCCGCGCTGATGGTGCCGAGGGTCAGCCGTTCTGCCGCCCTCCCAGCCAGTAGAATTGTCATCTCATCCTCAAACTCGCTGAGTAGTCCTTCATGTACGACATTGGACCTGTGAGTCTGCCCGGTGCCTTTCGCCAGCACCATTTGAGTCACGGGCACGGCCCGGAGGAGGGCGGCTGCAATCGCATGGCCACTCTCATGCAGCGCGATGCGGCGTTGGCGTGCGTTCGTCTGCGGGGTCGCGGCAGGCAGATGTGCCAGCACCCAAGCGGCATCAAAACTGCCACCTGCCCGGCGCGCGGTCGACTTGGCTGATCGCAGCTGCGCATCGATTTCTGCGGGCGTCTGCCCCGCGAATTCGAGCGCCAGCTCCTCCAGCTTTGTGTCCCCTGGGAGCACGCGGGAGATCATGTGCCGAACCTGCGCGAGCGGTGGACGTCCGAGTTCAGCGTGGTGGTCAAACCGTCCGGGTCGCAAAATTGCGGGATCGGGATTCCCGGGGTGGTTGCAGGCGCCGATGAGCAGCACGCCTTCTTCGCGCATCAGCGCATCTACTTCTGCGAGGAACTGATTGATGACTTGGTGCCGGTAATTGCTGTTGTTCTTATCAGCTGAATCGCGCGCCCCAGCGGAGTCGATCTCATCGATGAACAATACCGCTGGCTTCTTCTCGATGGCTTCAGCGAAGGACTTGCGCATCGCGCCCAGCATGTCGCCCAAGTGTCCTTGGGCTTGCCACCGGCCGAACGAGCTTTCGATTAATGGCACCTCTGCCGATGCAGAGACCGCCCGGGCCAGGAAAGATTTGCCAACTCCCGGCTCGCCGCTGATCAAGAGCGAATGTGGAATTGCGGACCAAGGCGTCTGGCCAGCGCGCCAGGTCGTCAGATCGTCGACCAGGCCCTGTGCCGCGTGATGGGCGGGTGAGTTGCCGTTGATGTCGTCCAGGGTCATACGGTTGGGATCAACTGGTGTGTGCAGCAGATCCGACATCTGTTTTGCAGCCCCTGCCGCTGTCGGTGCGCGAAGGCTAGCAAGTAGGATCGGTGTGTCCAGCGATTTGAGGTCTGCATCGTGCGGAAGAAGCGGACGCACCACATCGCTGTCGATCTTACGGGTCGCACTGTGAGTCTCGGACAGAAGCATCAACATCATGTCCCCATCAAGGGCGACGAGCCGCTGAGCTTTGGGAAGAACATGGCGCAGGTTGGGATCGAGTTGCAGCCCTTCAGGCAGCAGAATGAGCAGGGGATGAGGTTGCGCCAGACTCGATAGAACTTTGCGTTTAAACTCGCGTTGGCAGTTGGGGCTGAGCGTGCCTGAATTGCCGACTGGCGGAGAGATGATTTGCAGGGCAGGCGAGGTCACGTTTTTTGCCGCATAGGTTTGCGCCGCCCAGCCCTCAGGCAGGAACAAGCGCCCGATCTGCGTGGCAGCAGTCTCCATCTGGTTCATTTTGAAGCCTTCGATCACGTTGACAGCACCTGGCACCAGTGCTCGCTCGCAGAATCCTTTATGCGTGCCGAAGCTGGCGGCGAGTTGCAGGCACACCAAGATCGTGTCGGCTGGGATACTGTGCTGTGGCCTGTCGTTGCCATCCTCATCCATCGCGAAGCCATCAATCCCGGCCTCACGCAGTTCGGCGAGCTCCTGGCTGTCGCGTGTTTGCGCCTCTTCAAGTTCGCTTAGGGATTGCAGGAGGTTCCGGGCGGGCGGATCCTCGACAGGGACGATTTGCTTTGCTTCATCGAAGAGATCGTTGGTGACGACAGTTTGAGCGTGGCGCAAACGGCGCAGGATATCGCGGGCATAGGGGGCCCAGCTCTGAATATTGGACATGAGCGTTCTCCATAGGTTCGGGATCGGCCAAGGCCGATTTGAAATGATCAGATGAGGGGGCGGAGGTCAGGCGTCTGGCAGCAGGGGCAGGGCGTCGAGCATATCGAGGATGGCCGCCTTTAACGCTTACCGCGTCAGTTCGGAGCCACAATGGAACCTCAAATACGTGCAGCCAATCGGCACCGAGCAGGAGTCTATCGAGATCGAGCACCAGCTCGGTGCGCAGTTTGAGAAGCACCGGACCGAGCAGAACGGCGAGATCTTCTCCGATCTCGACGCCGCGGCCCCCGGGATGTAGGCGCGCATGCATTGCGACTGATCCCATCACCAGAGCTAGGAAAGCGGCACGTTAACCTTTCTGAAGCCTGAGTTGTGTGTCTCTCTGGTCGCTGGCGGATACCATCGGATGTTAAAAATCTGACCTTATTCGGTTAACCCTACGCGCTTGCGTGTCGAGCCATTTGCGAGGGGGCATGCCCATCTGCCTGCGGAATGCGTAGGTGAAACTGCTGACACTTGCATAGCCAAGTTGGCTCGCTACTCGTTTTATTGGGGCACCGCCAAGTATCGCGTCGCATGCGGCGTGCAGTCGGACCTGTTCGGCGCTCTGCGCCAGGGTACAGCCGAACACTTCGCGGTAGGCCAACGCCAAGCGGTTGGCCGCCAGACCCAATCGCGACGCCAACTCTCCCAATCCGGGCGGTGCCATTGGCTCGGCCTCCAGCATTGCGTGGGCTTCTCGTGCAGCCTGAACCTCATGCGGCGCAATTCCGGGAGAGCTGTCGGTGGACAGGGTCTCCAGCTGATAACAGAGGATTTGCAGGGCGGCGGCCTCGATCAACTGAGTGCGAAGTGGCAGACGGCTGTGCAGCGCCTGCTTAAGCGAAATCCTGAGGTGGCTGGGGAGCGGGGCCTGTGTGACAAGGGACGGTCCCCCCATCCCGTCCAAAATCCTCTGAACTGCCTTGGGGACCTTGCCCGCAAACCATCGCTCGACCATTTCCAGTGGTGCATTTACCCCGAAGATGTCGGCCTCGCTCCGCTGCAATCGAAACAGCGCGCCGGAGTCGCGGGGACGGACCAGCCCCACTGTTTCGCTTTCGTAGTGCGTTCCGCAGGTCAACTCTGCGGCAAAGCTGCCTCCCAAAGGCACCTGCGTAAAAACAAAATCTGCAGGCCGGTTGCTGACGACTTCTACCGTGTCCGGGCCGTTGGAGCGAAACCGCGTCTTGGTCCAGGCGATGCCGGTGTCCGGGGCGGCCTTTGCCCGCTGGACCTCGATATCCACCGCTGCGGTCTTCACCGCTACGGTCTCCACCCCCGACAAGCAGAGCTCAACCGGTTGAGAGGCGTCAGAAGAAGATGAATCAAGAGACATCAGAGATAAAGGCTATCAGAAACAACGGGCAAGCATAGGCTAGGTGAACGACGCCTCGCGTGCAAGTGGCGGAGCACCTTTCAGTATCGCAGGCTGAGATTCGACAAAAAGAGCCGCTATCTCGACAAACACGTTCCCTACACGACCCGTGCGAATTGGATATGATTTGCCTGATGCCGCGCATGTCTAAGTCGGGCGGCCCTTAAGACAGATAGTAACCGGTTTCTTCCTGATCGCGCTCTCACCGGCAGCGGCATGTTTTGGCATGCTTGCGCAGCGGCGGCGCAGGGCAAAGTGGCCGGGCGGGAGGTTGGGAATGGTGACACTGATGAAAATTGCAGCGGCGGTGTGGGGCAGGCTTGAGAGTCTCTCCTGCAGATCTGTGACCAAGGTTGCCGTTTGTAGCGCATTGGTCGTCGTCTCATTGTTTTGCGCCACTCAGCCAGCACAGGCGCTGGACGCCAACGACGCGTCACAGGGAGTCTCAATGCCGGGAGGACAGTGCGCGGCAAGGGTGCGGCAGGTTCCCAGAGGTGCCAGCGTCTTCATCTTCCCCCCTGTTTCCGGTTTTAGGGCCGCAGGAGGGAGTTATTTTCGCTACTCCGACGGCGCTTCTACGCCTCATTCGCCGATCACGGTCGCGTGGTTGGAGGCGAACTGCGGTTTCACGAATGTGACGGGGTTTGTCCAAGACGGCGCGGATGGCACTGTCGCGTCTGATGATCAAATGTTCGTCCGGTTCACAGCAGATGTGCCTGGCATAGGTCGGTATGATTTTGACTACGGGCTGTACGGGGTGACCGGCACTGTGGTGAAGCGAGATGTCGTGCTCACTGATCCTGTTCCGACCGTTACCCTTTCGGGTCTGAGCAGCACCTTTATTAACCCCCAGACCGTCACCGCAACCTTTAGCGAGACAGTCAGCGGTTTTGATGCATCGGACATCCAGGTGACAAACGCCACCATTTCCAGCTTCGCCGGGGCGGGGGCCACCTATACGTTCACAGTCTCACCCGATGGGCCGGGCGCGGTAACGGTCATTGTACCTGCAGGCGTGGCGACCGACAGTCTATCGTTCCCAAACCTTGCCTCAAATACACTTTCCGGCACGGCTGAAGGGATCAGCAGCATTACAGCGGATTTCACCGCAAACCCGGGATTCGGAGTTTCGGTGCCGCATACAGTCTTCTTCACTGACCAATCCTCATCCACGCCACCGGCGTTGATGAGGTGGAGCTGGGACTTTGGCGACGGAGATACCAGCACGGCACAGAACCCTATTCACACATACACGAGCTATGGCACCTATACCGCAACGCTGGAAACCTGCGTCTACACGACCTGCGACACCCAGAGCATGACCATCGAAGTAGTGGATGTGCCTGCCACCATGACCCCGTCTCTGTCCGGATTTAGTGGCAACGTAGTCGGCGCGCAGATCGTGACAGTGGAATTCAATGCGGGCGTGGATACATCAGATGCGCTGCAATTGTCGGATTTTGACGCAACCAACCTGACGCTCTCAAACCTGTCTGCAGGGTCGCCGACGCCCGCATATGGCCAGACGCAGACCTACACTTTGACCGCGACGCCGGATGGGGACGGGGCCATATCGCTGACCCTGCCAGCAGGTGCGGTGTCCAATTACCGCAGCGTAGCTAACACGGCCTCCAACACGCTCTCTGGTTTTGTGGACACCACTGCGCCCACCATCACGCTGGTGGATGCGGGCGCCAGCACCGCCCCCTATGTCGGCTATAGTGCAGTCCTCGAATACTCACCCGGGACGATATTTGTGCTCGGATACTCGGCATCGGTTCCGGGGACGGTCACCCTTACGGGTACGAGTATCCTTCCCGGCAACCAGATGCGATATACGATTGTACCGCAACGTGATGGACCGGTTTATGTGACCTTCCCCGCAGGGATGTTCCGGGACGTTGCCGGTAACTTCAGCGCCGAGACTCGGCTCGATTTGGGGTATGCGGATGTGGACGAGCCACGACCGGAGATTACCGGTGTGCCCGCATCGGTGGGTGGTGAGTTTGAGGCAACCATTACGTTTTCCAAAACCGTCAAAGGCTTCACCGGATCGGACATTCAGATCAGTGGCGGTACGCTCTCGTCCTTCTCGGGGAGCGGTGCGAATTATACCGCCCGGATCACACCGGACGGCAGCGCTTCAATCACGGTTTCCGTCCCGGCAGATGCGGCACAACATGTGGCGGTCGCAGGGGTGCCCGGTGTTTTCTCGGTCGCTGCGGCCCCGGTGAGCACGGTCTATAACACTACCCCGGTGGCCAATGCGGGGCCAGATCAGGTGGTACAAAGCGGCGCGCAAATCACGCTGGATGGCAGCGCCAGCTCCGACCCGAATGGAGATACGCTCGCCTATCACTGGAGCGCCCCCACAGGCATCACTCTGAGTGATGCGACGGCAGTACAGCCCAATTTTACCGCGCCTTCTCCCGCACCAGGTGATCCCGATCAGCTGCTGTCGTTTACGTTGACGGTTGATGATGGCACTGACACGCACCAGGACACCGTCGACGTCACGGTGATGGCTCAGGTCGCCGCGACACTCGCGGGGTTGCCGTCCGATATCACCGGCCCCGAGACGATTACTGTCGACTTCAGCAGTGATGTCACCGGCTTTGATGAGACCGATCTGCAGCTGCAGAACCTTTCGATCAGTAACTTTGCATCAACTTCGCCAAGCTCATATCAATTTGATGTCGCTCCGCTTGCGCGTGGATCGGTCTCGATCACCCTCCCAGCCGGGATCGCACTGGATGGCAGAGGCAACGCCAATGTGGCGGCCTCCCTCTCCGCAACAGGCTTTACCAATACCGCGCCCTTGGCAGATGCCGGAGCGGATCAAGCGGTTGGTGGCGGTGTGCTCATCACTCTAGATGGGTCTGGTTCATCCGATGCAGATGGCGACAGCCTGACCTATCTCTGGACACCCCCTGCAGGCATAGTCCTTAGTGATGTGACGGCGGAACAGCCAAGTTTTACGACACCCACCCCAGCGCCGGGTGACCCTGATCAGGTGCTGTCTTTTACGTTGACGGTCGATGATGGCACCGAGACACACCAAGACACCGTCGACGTCACGGTGATGGCTGAGATTTCCGCCACGCTCGCGGGATTGCCGTCCAATATCACCGGCTCCGAGACGATTACTGTCGACTTCAGCGGTGATGTTACGGGCTTTGATGAGACCGATCTACAGCTGCAGAACCTTTCGGTCAGTAACTTCGCATCAACTTCGCCAAGCTCATATAAATTTGATGTCGCTCCGCTGGCACGCGGCTCGGTCTCGATCACTCTCCCAGCCGGGGTGGCACAGGACAGCAGAGGCAACGCCAATGTGGCGGCCTCCCTCTCCGCAACAGGCTTTACCAATACCGCGCCCTTGGCAGATGCCGGAGCGGATCAAGCGGTTGGTGGCGGTGTGCTCATCACTCTGGATGGGTCTGGTTCATCCGATGCAGATGGCGACAGCCTGACCTATCTCTGGACACCCCCTGCAGGCATAGTCCTTAGTGATGTGACGGCGGAACAGCCAAGTTTTACGACACCCACCCCAGCGCCGGGTGACCCTGATCAGGTGCTGTCTTTTACGTTGACGGTCGATGATGGCACCGAGACACACCAAGACACCGTCGACGTCACGGTGATGGCTGAGATTTCCGCCACGCTCGCGGGATTGCCGTCCAATATCACCGGCTCCGAGACGATTACTGTCGACTTCAGCGGTGATGTTACGGGCTTTGATGAGACCGATTTGCAGCTGCAGAACCTTGCGCTCAGCGCTTTTGTGAAACACTCACCCAGTTCCTACCAGTTTGATGTTGCCCCGCTGGCACGCGGCTCGGTCTCGATCACTCTCCCAGCCGGGGTGGCACAGGACAGCAGAGGCAACACCAATGTCGCAGCCTCCCTCACCGCGACCGGCTTTATCAATACCGCGCCCTTGGCGGTTGCCGGATCGGATCAAGCGGTTGGTGGCGGTGTGCTCATCACTCTGGATGGATCTGGCTCATCGGACCCAGATGGCGACGGCCTGACCTATCTTTGGACAGCGCCCGCAGGCATCACCCTGAGTGATGCGACGTCGGTACAGCCCAGTTTTACGGCACCCACTCTTTCTCTCGGTGACCCGGATCTGGTGCTGGATTTTACTCTCACCGTGGATGATGGCACCGAAACCCACAGCGATCAGATCAGGATCACCCTTCGTACTGATGTAAGCGTGACACTTACCGGGCTGACCGATAGCTTTAGTGGTCCCGGTCAGCACCAGATCGATATTCAGTTTTCGCGGGCGGTGAGCGGGTTGACCGTGAGCGATCTGGTGGTCTCCGGCGGCGAAGTTCAGTCGCTCAGCGGAAGTGGTGCTCGTTATCAGGCACTATTGCTGGCCAGCGGTCGGGGTGATCTCTCGGTTTCTCTTCCTGCGGGCGTAACCCATGACAACAATGGTATTCCCAATGCAGCGTCGAACCAAATGACTGCATTGAACCGGATTATCGAACAGACCAGTCAGTTGATTGCCGGCTTCATGCAGAGCCGTGCCAACAATCTGATCAGCAACCAGCCGCGCGTCGCAGATTTTCTGCTGGGGCGCAACTCCGAAAACCAGTTGAACGCTTCTGTCACCCGGGGTCAGGTCAATATGGATATGGCGGTCTCCCCACGAGGCGGAGCGTGGGCCAGTTTGCGCGCTGCCTTTAGTGAGAGCGACGGCCAAGACAGCGGCTATGCGCTGGCAGCGGTTGGTCGACACATTGAGGTGCAGCCAAATTTGCTGTTGGGCGCAATGCTGCAAATGGACTATGCGGAATCCACCGAAGGACCAGCCGAGGTAGAGGGCTATGGCTGGCTGATCGGTCCTTATGCGGTTTATCGCCTGCCCGATCAGCCGGTGATATTCAGCGCGCAAATTCTCTATGGGCAATCGCAAAACGAAATCGCACCATTGGGAACCTATCGCGATCAGTTCAAAACCGAACGCTGGCTGGCGCAACTCGGTGTCACTGGAGAGGTCATCAGTGGCGATTGGACCGTATTTCCCTTCCTGACGGCCACTCATACTCGCGATGATCAGCGCGCTTATATTGACCACCTTGGCAACATGATCCCGGTTCAAGGAATTCGGTTGACCAACGTGGAGTTAGGCGCAGATTTCGAACTGCAACTGACTCATCAGGCCGGTGAGCGAGTTCTGACGGGAGGGGTTTCGGGCATCTGGTCAGAAACCTCAGGCTCCGGTGCTGCCGCCCTGCGCGAACCCACCTATGAAGGTGGCCGAATGCGGCTGGAACTAGGCTACGGTGGGGTATTAACGAACGGTGGCCGGTTTCAATTCAGCGCATACGGCGACGGGTTCGGGGCGAACGATTACTCAAGCTACGGTATCGAGGCGAGCTATTCTTTTGCATTCTGATGAAGGCGCAGAGTGAATGCCGGACACTTGGGAGGGCAAGTCGCCGAACATGCCGCTTTCGCTTAAGCATGGAAAGAGAAATTCTTATCTGTGTAGTCCGCTGTTCGCGACGATCGTCCTCATCTCGTCCTGGTAGGGCTTGCTTGGTGCTTGGCTCCGCATAGCCAATAGAGGGCGTTCGCGCCTGCAGAAAACTTACACTGTCCGTCCCACTTTCGGTTCATGCTCAGCCATACATCTACAGAACCAATGTTGTGTTTGGGCTTGTCGTGGCATGCTGGAGCCAGAACAATAGACGCAATTCAGGATGCCGCGGATTAGCGCCGGGGATCACCTAGTGCTCAGGGCGGCAGGCTGAAACAGGCTTCGGCAAAGGCGGTAAAAGCCTGGGTGATTGGCCGCTTGAGCGCCGCGCTGCGATGGGCAAGGGCGACCTGATGCTGCGGCGGGCGACCGTTGAGCGGCACCCGGATCACCGGACTGCCATCATAGCACGGGCCGTCTGGCAGGTCGGTTGCCAGCAGGCCAACGCCAAATCCGTTGGCCACCATTGACCGCAACATTTCGATCGAGCCGGTTTCGTGGGCCACCCGCACCGAAACACTTGCATTCTGCAACAGAGACAGGAAATAGCCGCGGCTGTGGGGCAGGTTCATCAGGATGACCGGCTCCTGCGCAAGGTCTTCGGGGCGAACGCAGGGCTGCTGTGCCAACTTGTGCCCCCTCGGCAGAAGGGCGTAGGGCTCCGCGGCCATCAGCGGTGTGATGACAAAATCGGACGGAATTCCGAAATCGTACAGCAGCGCCAGGTCGATCCGGCCTTCGCTGAGCCAGTCGAATAGCGTTTGCAGGTCGCCTTCAAGGATGCGGACTTCGGCGTCGGGCCGGGCGTCCAAAAAGCGGCGCACCAGCTGCGGCGCATAGCGCGGGCCGAGCGTTGAAAACACCCCCAGAGTCAGGAACTCCGGCGTGCCCTCGCCGCCGCTCAGCACCCAGCGGGCCTGTTTCTCCAGTTCGCGCAGCTGTGCAAGCTTGTGCTGACCGAACGGGGTCATCTCCATCCCGCGCCCGGGGATGCGGATAAAGAGCTTCTGTCCGAACACTTCCTCGCAGCGGGCGATAGCCAGCGAAACCGAGGGCTGGGACGTGTTCAGCGCGCGGCTCGCCGCGGCAGTGCTGCCAGTGTCCGCGACCGCCAGCAGGATTTCAACCTGGCGGAAGTTCAATGGTATATTCATATTGGTATAGCCTTCATACACATCCCGTATTTCCGAATATAGCAAACCGGACGCTATCCTTCAGCAAGCAATTGATGGGGGGCGCATGTTCGAAGATGACAAAACGGCAGGCCGCAAGCCGCTGGAGGGGATCCGGGTTCTGGACTTTTCCCGGGTTCTAGCCGGGCCCTACTGCACAGCGCTGATGGCCGATCTGGGCGCAGAGGTGATCAAGGTGGAGCCGCCCGCGGGCGATGACTACCGCCACATCGGCCCGTTCAAGGACGGCGAAAGCCTGCTGTTCCAATCGGTGAACCGCGGCAAGAAATCCATCGTTCTGGATTTGAAATCCGAGGACGGGACTGCGGCGGCACGGGCGCTGGCGGAAGAGTGCGACGTGCTGGTCGAAAACTTCCGCCCCGGCGTGATGGAGCGGTTCGGGCTGGGTGCGGAGAAACTGTGCGCGGCCTGTCCCCGGCTGGTCTATGTTTCTGTGTCCGGGTTCGGCCAGACAGGACCGAACCGGATGCTGCCGGCCTATGACGTCATCATCCAGGCGATGAGTGGGCTAATGGATATGACCGGCGCCGAGGACGGCCCGCCGATGATGGCCGGAGATGCCTTTGCCGACGTTGCAGGCGGCATGTTCGCGGCTTTCGGAGCGATGGTGGCGCTGTTTGACCGGAAACGCAGCGGCAGAGGGCAGCATGTTGATTTGGCGCTTTATGACTCGCTGGTGTCGATGATGCCGGTGGCGGCCTGCCGGGCACTGATGGCGGGTGAAACGCCAAAGCGGACGGGCAGCAAACACGCGCTGTCGGCACCCTTCGGCACCTATTCGGCCGCGGATGGCAGTTTCACGGTCGCAGTGCTGAATGACCGGATGTTTGCGCGCTTTGCAGAAGCCATCGGCGGGCCGGAGCTGGCGGAGGATCCGCGTTTTCTTGGCGATTCCCTGCGGCGGCAGAACGAACCCGCGCTGGCGCAGCATATCGAACGCTGGGCTGCGGCCCGCAGCGCGCAGAACGCAGTAGCGATTTTGTCCGAGGCACGCATTCCGGCCGCGACCCTCTGTTCGGTGCCCGAGGCCTGGGGCTCGACGCAGGCGCAGGCGCGGGGGCTGGCCTCGGTGGTAGAGCACCCCATTCTTGGAACGGTAACGGTGCCGGAGCAGCCGGTGCATTTCAGCGCCGCGCCGCGGGGCGGACGCCAGTCAGCGCCCGCTCTGGGCGCACACACTCAGGACATTCTGCAACAACTGCGGCAAAACAGGGAGAGCCCCGATGAGCATTGATCTGAACAGCGAAGAACAGGCCGTCATCGGCCAGATCGAGCGGTTTTCGAACGAGGTGCTGGCGCCTGCCTCTGCCGCGATCGATGCAAAGTCCCAATTTGCAACCTTGCATCTTCCGGCACTGGCTGAGATGGGCATCATGGGGATGAACCTGCCCGAAGCCCATGGCGGCATCGGTCTATCCGGGCCTGCGCTCTATTGCGCGGTGGAGGCTGTCGCGGCGGCCTGCGGCTCTACCGCCTCGATGCTGACGGCGCATTTCCTAGCCACGGATTCGCTGCTTCTGGGTGCGGATGAGGCGCTGCAGCAGCGCATTCTGCCCGCCGCAGCGGCGGGCCAGACGCTGGGGGCCTTCGCCCTCACGGAACCGATGGCTGGCTCCAATCCTGCGGACATGCGCAGCACCGCCACCCGCGACGGCGACGGCTACTGGCTGAAGGGCTCCAAATGCTTCATCTCCAATGCGGGAGAGGCTGATTTCATCGTAGTCTATGCCAAGACCGACAGCGCAGTCGGTGCTCGCGGAGTCAGCGCCTTTGTGGTGGAACCGGGCAAGACTGATGGTGTGGAAATCGGCAAGCGCGAGGAAACCATGGGCCTGCGCGGCGGCCATGTGTTCCCGATCTCGTTTGACTGCCGCGTGCCCGCGGAAAACCGGCTGGGCGACGAGGGCACCGGATTCCGCACCGCGATGAAGGTGCTGGACAACGGCCGCATCGAAGTGGCCGCGCAGGCCACCGGCATTGCGCGCGCGGCGCTGGGTGCGGCTGTGTCCTATGCCAAGGAGCGCGAGGTTGGTGGACGGTCAATCGGCAGCTTCCAGGGGCTGCAGTGGATGCTGGCCGACAGTGCCACCGAACTGGCCGCGGCGCGGGCATTGGGGCTTCAAGCCGCCCGCAAGCGGGGAACCGGAGAACGGTATTCCACGGACTCGGCCTTTGCCAAGCTGTATGCCAGCGAGGCGGCCTGGCGTATCACAGACCGGGCGCTGCAGATCCACGGAGGATACGGCTACACCCGAGACTTCCCGCTGGAACGCTACCTGCGCGACTTGCGGATCTTCCGGATTTACGAAGGATCCTCGGAAATCCAGCGAACCATCATCGCCCGGGAAATGCTGAGCTAGCTTTTAGGTGAGTCTCATGTCTGTGTGTACCTCTTTTGAAAATTGTTTCGGCACAGTAGAATTAGGGAGGTATTGTGAAGCCCTGCTGTGCCGACTGCGCCGAAGCTTTGTTTGCGCAGTTGCAGCGAACTCCTCCTTCAACGGACAGCAGTGCAGCATTTCGAATAGGCGGTAGAGGGCCGGTCGCGCTTCACGGCGGGGCCTCATGCCCTAGACTTTGCAATGATGCTGTATTGGGACTTTCGGTTGGTCGCAGCATTGAGGATTGCTTACCAGCTGCTGTTCTTGTGTCGTTAGCCCTGGCGGGTCTTCCCGCGCGTTTCTTTTCTGAGAAAGGGCTTGGCCATGGAACTCTTCGTTGGTTTGGACGTCTCGCTGAACAGCATCGCGATATGTGTTCTGTCTTCCCGCGGGAAGGTTCACAAGGAGACTACTTCTGCTTGTTAACCCGATGATCTCATCGCATTTCTGCGAACCCTGCAAGGCGATGTAGCCTGTATTGGGCTTGAGGCCGGGCCATTGTCCCAATGGCTGTATCGGCATCTGGTCGAAGCCAGGTTTGAAACGGTCTTGATGGAAACAAGGCAAGTCAAAGGTGCCCTCAAAGCGATGCCGATCAAGACTGATCGCCGTGATGCAGAAGGCATCGCGCGTTTGCTTCATATGGGCTGGTTCCGCCCTGTGCATTGCAAGTCGATCTCAGCGCAAGAGATGCGCGCACTTTTGTCCGCCCGGAAGACCATCGTGCAGGCGATCACAAACCTTGAATTGTCCATACGGGGTATCTTGCGGAATTTCGGCCTCAAACTCGGTCGAGTTTCCAAGGGCGGATTTGCAGAGCGCGTGATAGAGCTGGCAGAAGACAATTTGAAGCTGTACGCTGCGGCGAAGCCGATACTTGATGCGCGACGAGCCCTGCGGCATGAGCTGGCAAGTTTGGAGAAACTGCTTGGAGATTAGGCCAGAACAGATCGTTTGTGGCATCTGTTCATGACGATGCCCGGCGTTGGGCCCATTGTTGCGTAGACCGTGAAGGCAGCCATCGACGATTTCATTCCTCGAAGGACGTTGGTCCTTGGGCGGGCTTGACGCCGAGGCGAGAGCAATCTGGTGAACGAGACATAATTGGCCCCATATCTCGTGCCGGGGATGCCGGATTGCGTACCGTGCTTTATCAGGCTGCCATGGTCATGCTGCACAAAGGTCGCCCGAGTTGGCTGACGGCCTGGGCGCTCAACGTCGCGAAACGCCGGGCCATGGTCGCTTTGGCGAGGCGCATCGGCGTAATTCTGCATCGCATGTGGCGTGATGAGACGCCGTTCCGCTTCACCCGAGCGGAACCGATTTCAAGTTAGAAGCTTGAGATCATGAGGGAAAAAGCCCACGCGTTCATGTGTGCGCTTTGAGATCCCTACCGGGACGCAGTCCCCGATGACGTCGTAAGCGAACTAGATGCTGGAAGAACACCTCCAAGCACGCTGCAAAGATGGACGCTCGGGATCTGCACTTGGACGAGGCATAATTTGGCAGCCTAAGCGCTGACTACGGACGGAAGCATCATCCCGGTTCGGATCAATAAACGTACAGCCAAACGCGCAACAAAGAAGGACAGACTATTGTTGGGACCTCCATTGATACCAGTGTGCCAATTGCCGGCGGGCCAATGCACTTGACACCCGCCCTAATACGGAAGGGCGCTATCTGCGCTTCGCTGACCTTAAAACCGGGTGCAGCATTGTCTGGGTCAACAGAGCAGACCTGAAGGTCTGCTTTCGGGAAGCCTTTCGCGCTCGCAGCAGCGCTTTCGCCGCACCTTGTATGAATGTCGTATTTGGGCTGATTGTGTTGAAAAACTCGCATGGAGCCGCTCTGCATCTGATCTTGCGGGAAATCGTTCCGATAGCTGGCGATTTCGCTTTGAAAGCTGACCTCCCATACCGATTTGGGGAACAATATTCTGCGTTTCTGCAGTCCAGCAGCCGCCGACGGAGTTTTTCAACACAATCGGCCGAATGCGGCAGCCAACATGATTGCTGTACTCCACCATTGTTCCGTAGGTGAGCAACAGCCTGACAATGTGTATGTTCTCTAAGGAGAGTTCTCGGGAGCAGTTTCCCGAATTAACTTGTTTGTGGACTCAGATAACCGCGTCTAGGTTTGCAGAGTGATTGGAAGGCTGAGTGCCGTATCGGCAAAATCCAGAAAGAGGCAACAATCGAAAAGATCGCGCCTGCGATGACAGCCATCATTGCAGCAGAAAACCAAAGATTTAACAGGATCACCTCAGTTGCTGAGGATCAGCTGTCCTGCACGATTCCTGCTCTACTCCGGCTTAGCAGACCCGATTTTGCTCCAAAGCTCATCGGCAACGACGCCAATTGCCTGGTCTCTGCGTCTCATCTTGAAGATCATGGTCCGGCGAAGCGGGAACCCTTCCAGGTTCAGGGAAAGCAAAGCCCCGGACCGCCGCTCCTCCACCGTCATGTGATCGGGCAAGCCGCCCCAGCCAAGGCCTGCAAGGATCACCTGTTTCTTGGTTGCGAGGTCTGAAACTGTCCATTTCAGCCCGCCCGGCAGCAGGTCCCGGCTCTGTTCATGGGCTGCGCCGCCCGTGCCGGCAGCGACCACCTGCACATGGCTTTGCATTTCGGATGCGGACAACGCCCGGGAACTGGCGGGCAGGCCCAGGCCGGGGGCGGCCACCGGCCGGATCGTGACCTCTGCAACCGGCTCTGCCTCCACTTCGTCCAGGGGGACCCCGTCAAGGGAGGCGAGCGCGATATCCGCCTTGCCCTCCATCAGCCGGGCAATCGGGCCGCCCATCATTTCCATCCGCAGCCGCAGGTGGGTGGCCGGGTGGCTCCGCCCGGTATCCGCAAGCGCAGGCAGCAGGGGGGCCAGATCCATTGTTGCGCTGACAGCAATTGTCAGTTCCGGCTCTTCGCGGGCGCGCAGGCGGGACGCGGTGGTGCGCAGCCCTTGCATCTGCCGCAGCACCCGGGAGGCTTCGCGGCTGAGCAGCTCCAGGTCCAGCTCCTCTTCCAGTTGGCGGATTGTGTGGCTGATGGCGGACTGCGATTTGTGCAGGCGCTCTTCTTCGGCAACCATACTGGTCGCCGTTCGATGTGCCTTGAGGTATGTTGCATCGATCAACACGGTCTTCTCCTCGCCGTGTTCCGCAGCCAGCCCGACCATCATTCGAGCGAAGATGCCTTTCTCTCTCCAACGCTTCCAGCGGCTGTAAAGCGTTTCCGGGGCTTACGCGGCCCCACCGGGGCCACGGTCCCCTTCAACTGTGCGGGCCATAGGCTGCAGGGGCATCGCGCCACCTTAACCCATTGCGGTTGATGAGCTTTACCCCACTCAGAACACGCTTGTCATCGACCCGGGGCTTTCCGTGCGACTTCGGAAAGAAAGGTTCCAGACGCGCCATTTGCGCGTCGGTCAGCCAGAAAAGATCGCTCATGTCACAGCTCCATTTTCGGAGCCGTCAATCAGGCAGTGCGACCGAAATCAATGCATCCTGACCCTAGTCAAGGTCCGCCTTGCCGTTCGTGAACGTACCAGCAGTGCGATGCGTGATGCAGTGCGAGATAAATTTTCGTAAGTAGCCGAACTACCGTCGCAGCCAGTTGCTGACGGAGTTCATGTAGCCCGTTTCTTATCCCCAGTTCCAAGTTCGGCGGAAAGTCGCAGTGGCTATGTTCACACCCCAATTACCCACCTGTTCAAGTTAGCTAAAATTGTAATAATAAGTTGCAGGGGTATGTATCATTAGGTATACTATTTACGTTCTTTTGGTGGTTCGATTTGCCGCCAACTGCACGCTAGTACACTAGTCTGTACACAACTAACGGCCAGCCTTGCTGGCCGTTTTTTTATTCGTAACTCCAGCGTCCGTATTCTTTCGCCTGTCCTACGTAAACGCGTCCAACGCCATCGGCTCTAGGCTTTCTTGTCGCGACTTCCACCTTGCATCGTGGCGATGGAGGCGTGCGGTAGGGCCCACCACCTTGGTCATTCCTGTGTCGAGCAGGGCCAAGAACCGCGCTTGATGTCGCCTCTGTATGTCCGGACTTCCGTGAAGTTTCACAAGACCGACTACCAAAACACCGAAGCCATCGCGGAGGCCGCAACGCGCCCTACCATGTCCTTCGTGACTTTGAAGCGGCCGGAGCAACTCGATCTTCAGGCCCTGCACCGGGCACGGGAGCGCCTTCTTCAGAACCGGACCCGCCTGGTCAACTAGGCCCGTGACTTCCTGATGGAACGTGGTATTCGCATTGGCACCGGCCGACATATCTTTCAACGTGAGCTGAGACGACTGCTGGAAGATGACGTCTCCTCCCCGATGCCGAGCATGATCGGTCTCCTGTCCGACATGGCCACCGAACTGGCCCAGGTTCTCCCAAACATTCTTCATCTCCTCGCGCAGATACGCATCCTGCTTGGCCCGATCCGAGGCGCGGTCAGGATCACGTTCGATGGCAATGCGTTCATAAAAAGTCGAAGGAGGCAATCTGCAGAACCCGGCAGATCGGCTCGACCCCAAGGTGATAGCTCCGCAACAACGCCTGTCTTCTGCGCGGTTGGTTTCAACCACATCGCTTGGCAGGGTTGGCGATGAAACCTGAATCCTGCTGTCAGGTGTCAACTTGAGGCGCGGGTCGATCGAAGCTTGGAAAATTGTTGCGATTAGGTTCGAAAGTATGTAATTAAATATCTAAAGAATATAGAATCAATGCGAGCTTTGCCCTTTTGGGCGGGTGGGAGAAGACTTCGGTGAGCAAGGTAATTTCAGCAGGGAACGATATTAGTGTGCGTGTCGACACGCTGCGTACCGATGTCCTGCGCTATGTGCGCAGCGGCGACGATCTGGTTATCAAGTTGAAGACTGGTGATCAGATCACTGTCAGTGAATTTTACACACCAGCCGAGAATGGCTCGCTCCATAGTTTGATGTTTGCAGATGGCACAGAAGCGGAATTCGAGCAGGGTGCCGAAGGTAGTGCGGGAATGGCGGGGGCTCTCGGAGGAGCAGGCATTGCTGCGCTAGCTGGCCTCGGGGTTTTGGGGGCAGCGGCCTTGGCCAACGATGATGGCGACAATAATGTCGACCCTACTGACGGCACCGACCCCACCGACGGTACAGACGGAACCGATCCTAGTGATGGCACCGACGGTGTCGAAGATCAAGCGGGTGTTCTTGATCCGATCCTCTCTGATGATGGGCTGCTTGGTGAGCTAACAGGCAACGATGGCCTGCTGGGTGATCTGACCGGATCCGAAGGGCTTCTGGGGGATTTGATCGGTACGGATAGTCCGTTGGGTGGTCTGCTTGGGCCGCTATTGGGGCGGCCAGTGTTGGGCGATGGCGGAGCCGCTGGCGATGAAGGGCTCGTTGATGCTGTGATTGCAGATGGCGGTCTTCTTGGCGGTTTGACCGGTAACAGCGGTCTGCTCGGAGATGTGACAGGGAGTGGTGGCTTGCTTGGCGATCTCATAGGCAATGATGGCTTGTTGTCGTCGGTGACCGGAGTAGGTGGGCTCTTGGGTGATGTGTTGGGCGCCGGCTTGATCGGTACAGATGAGGGCGGCGACATCGGCACCGATGGTTTGTTTGATGACGATGAAAACCTGTTGGGAGGAGATGGTGGACTGCTTGGCGGTGTCCTTGGTGAGGAGGGCCTCGTTGGCGGCTTGCTTGATGGCGTCCTAGGTGAAAGTGGGCTTGTTGGTGGCCTGACGGACAGCAGTAATGAGAGCGCCCTGCTGTAAGCGGGTTGCTGTCATGACGGGCGTTGACCAAGCCCCCTTTGTCGGTCTGCGCCTGAGCAAAGAGCTGTCAGAGCCTTCCCCCCGAGGGTGTGGCAGTTCTTTACCGGCGAGCGGGTCTTGCACCCCACCAAGGCAATTGTGCCCGCTCGCCTATTTAAGAAATTATTCGAGTATGGAGGCAGAACAGTGACGTATCGTGTATCTTATGCGGGGCAGGCCGTAGTGACGGGTGACGGGGATTTACGAATCGATGCTTTGGTTGCGGCCTCAAAAGCAGCTGCCAGTGGCTTTGACGGTTTGGCATCCGCGTTGGCGTCTGTGGCTGAGGGTCGCGACGTGAGTCCGAGTTCATGCTTTATTGGGCGAAAAATCTACGCCAATTCTGATCATGCGCCCGCCATGAATGGGCACACTACTCCGGCATCCTGAATGAGGATGTTTACACTTCCATCGGATACGCTCTTTTAGGTGTCGTCCTTACTTGGCGCCATCACGATCATAGAGGAGGCATATACTAAAGGGGCGCTGGTGTATAATTACATCCTTTAGTTTTGACCTGCAATTTGTGGTGTGGTACTTAAGCTGAGAGTGCTGGGCTCAATCCATCTCATGGCGGTATTCTATGCCATGGAGCGGGATCCCGTGGTGCTAGATTTGGAGAGCGGTATTGGTCGCCAAGAAAAACAGTCGTGTTGGGCATGAACGCCAAGAGGCGGTAGAGGTTGCGGCCAATATCGGCGCTGCGCTTCGCCCAGAAAAGTTCGTTTCTGGAGGTTCTGGGGGCGGTGCTGCCGGCGTGTCGTCAACCGCAACGGCAATTGGTATTTCACTCGCTCTACAAAGCGCTGCCGTCGATGGTGCGTTGGCTGCGCAAGATCCGCTCGCTGAACATGATGTGCAGAGGGCGGGTGCGGGTCAGGGAGGTGAGCGAACGCTCACGTCGCCCCAGAACGCGGATTCTGTTGCTGTCGATGCCTCCGTTGGTCAAGATCTCGATATATCGCCTGACATTGATATTACGGTGCCAGCCGCTGAGGGCGCAGAGGCTATAGCGTTAAACCCGAGTGTCGCGGCTGCTGCTTTCGATACACAACATTCTGCACTTGGTTCGGTTAAGGTTTCCACAGAAATCAATACAGCAGGCGATCCGACAAATGTTGCGACCAGCGCTACTGCCGCTGAGGGTCACGCTGCCGTCGGTGGAGTAGGCGGCAGCGCGCTAAGTGGCGAAGTCGATTCGCCTAAAGCTAGCGACGGTCTTCTTGGGGAAGATGGTCTTGTTGACGATGTACTCGATGCTGTCGTCGGAGAAGATGGGCTGATTGATGACCTCCTCGGGGAGGATGGGCTCGTTAGAGATGTCATAGACGTGATTGTCGGCGAGGATGGACTGCTGGGTAATGTGCTTGGCGGTGGTGGTCTTGTCGACGGCCTTCTAGGGGAGGATGGTCTTGTTGATGGCGTTCTTGGAGAGGATGGCCTCGTTGACGGAGTTCTTGACGCTGTTGTGGGTGACGATGGCCTGCTTGGCAGTGTGCTGGGCGACGGTGGGCTGGTTGATGGTGTCCTAGGCGAGGAAGGTGTTGTTGGCGGAGTTCTTGACGCGGTTGTAGGTGACGATGGTTTGCTGGGCAGTGTGCTCGGCGATGAGGGTCTAGTCGGCGATGTTCTGGGTGAAGATGGTCTGGTTGACGACCTCCTCAGTGAAGATGGCGTCGTTGGAAGCGTGCTTGGTGCGGACGGCATTGTCGCTGGCGTTGTTAATGCGGTTGCTGGCGGCGAAGGTCTGCAGGGTGATGGTGGATTGATAGATGGAATCCTCGGCGATGATGGGGTTGTGGGCGGAGTTCTTGACGCGGTTGTGGGCGACGATGGCATTCTTGATAGTGTGCTCGGTGGCGATGGCGTAGCAGGCGGGTTACTTGGTGACGACGGCTTGGTGGATGGTGTCTTCGGCGAGGATGGCATCGTTGGTAGTGTGCTGGATGACGTTGTCGGCGATGACGGCTTGTTAGGGGGGCTGCTGGGTGGCGGTGGTTTGCTTGGCGGGGTTTTGGGTGGCTCCTCAAGTGAGTCCTCTGATGGGGAGAATGTCGTCGCACTGGATAGCGAATCCGGAAGTGACGGCGGCTTTCTGGACACTTTGCTCGGTGTGGCCACTGTCGGTGAAAACGAACTTGTCTCCCCAACGCTGGAGATAGGCGGCGCAGTGAGTGCAGATGTATTTGAAGCCTTACTTGGTGACGAAGATCTGCTTGGTCTGGACGTTGCGCCACAAGATGATCTTTCTAATGGAGACCTACTGTCCGAGCTTGCCGGGGTGGATGCGTTGAGCGGTACTCTTGTTGACGAGGGCGTGCTGGAAGGTGGTGGGGCGGTTCTGTCTGAGACCGTCGATGATGTTGATCAGTTGCTCAACACGATCTTGGGCAGTGGCTCCGGCAGTATCGTAACCGGCGATGTCGCACTTGCCTCGTTCCTCCAGGAAGGTGGCGAGCCGGATGATGCGACTGGCGCTGAAGGGGACGGATTTATTTCCGATGACGATTTCAGTGTTGAAAACGCACTGGGTACCTTGCTCGGTGGGTCTGGAGTGCTTGATGGGTTTGACGATGCCGGAGATGCAGACATCTGACGTTAGATTAACTGCATGAATAAATGCGAAAATTGAAAGTCGGTGACGTTTTCTTGCTTTCAAGCGGCGGGCAATCGCCATTAGGCAGCGTCGCTGCGATTCGCATCCCTATTTCTGGGGAGGTCAATAAACTTTAAGATACTTTAATCACTTGCATTTTTTCTTGCAGACTTGCATTCTGAGGGGAGACGAGGGGTAATTTATCACCTCAATATTTGAATTCTTTTTACAGGCCTGAGGTGTGTCAATGGCGACGGAATTGGTGTCCGGGTTGGGGGGCGTTGAAGATAATTCGCCTACGAGTATCGCCCGCGTGCTGAAACTGAGTGCGCCAGAACGCGTAAGCTTAGACTCCACTCACTCTGAAATCTCTGATCTTGTCAAAAGCGGTCGTGATCTATCCGTGGTGTTCGCGGACGGGCAGCGGGTTTTTATCGAAGATTTTTTTGTTGTGGGGCCGGAAGGGGGATTTAGCACGCTCGTGGCTTCCACCGGAGAGATCGTCGTATCCGGGCTGCAAGTTCCAGAACCGGCTGAATTTGATGACACACAAGACAACGAAGTTTTCCCAAACTTTAAAGATCCAGTTTCCGCTGATGCAGGCGCGATCGAAAGCGAGGCTGGAGGTGCCGCGCTGGTTTCTGAGGGTGGTGGAGACTTCATCACGCTGTTGGCCGGGACAGGGCTTGCCTCAGGTGCGGGGATGATCGCAGGAGGTGGTGGCTCCGCCCCAAGCGATGACGTTTTCGACCAAAGCGCGCATGTGCTCGACGTGACGGAACAGTTTACGACATTCGGGCAGGTGGTCACCGAAGAAGATTTAGGGCTGGTGTCTGTTGGTGGAAGCGACGACATCGCTGCCTTCATGCCAGCGTCTGAGCCTGAGGTGGTTGGAGGTGATAATCACCACGCATCAGAAACTGGCGGCGAAGACTCCCCTCTCGCTGAGGCTGGTGCCGATATGGCGGTGATGTTTCCTGTCGAAATAGACCTGTTGACAGGGCTTACCCCCGAATTTGAAAGCGAAGTGGGGCTATGATGCGTCTTTGGAATAGTTGGCTGAGACAAGTTGCGCCTCAAAAGTTGACTCTTAAATGTGCAATATTTGCATTTTGTGCGAGCGTATCAGCCACGGTCGCCACTGCGGATTTGTCTTTACAGCGCGCGGTGATCATCGCAGCTGAGCGCGATGCCAATGTCACTGCTATGCGACAGCGGGTTGCCAGTCGTAACGTTGACGTCGAGTCTGCGCGCGATGCCTATTACCCCAGCTTCAGCTTGTCTGGACAAAGCAGTACAACAGACAGTGATGGACCGGCAATTACGTTGACGGTTTCGCAAATTCTGTTTGACTGGGGGTTGATCCGTAACCAGATCGCCGCCGCTACGCAGGTCCGAACACAGGCTGTAGCGGATCTAAAAATGGCGGTAGAGGATTTGACGCTTCAGGTCGCATTCTACTTTCTTGATGTTGAAACGCTCCATCTGAAAATTTCAAAAACTCGCGAATATCTGAGCTTTGCAGAACGAATTGCAGAGCATGCAAAAAACCGTGCAGAGGGCGGTTTAGGGGATCGGGCTGAGGTGGCGCGTGCCAATCTGGAAATTGCACGTGCGCGAGATGAGATGTCGCAACTCACGTCTAGCCGTGATCGGGCAGTAGAGCAGATTGCGTTTCTAATTGGGCAAGGCCCGGGAAGAACGATATCTCCACCAGAAATTGGGTTCGATCGTATCTATGGGAATTCTTCACGTCTCAAAACGGCGGTAAGAATTGCGCCAGATTATATTTCAGCACGTGCGTTTGTGGATGAGACCGCAGCAGATATTGGCGTCGCTAAAGCTAAACGGTTGCCTACAATTAACCTAGAGGCACAAGCGCGCGGAAGTTTGGATGGTGGGCGCTCACGGACGGCGGTTGGTATTTCTGCGGGCGTCGATTTGAGTTCTCGTGGGTTTGGTAAACGCCAGATGCAGGCTGCAGTGTTAGACAATCAAGCGGCACAGTCCTCGCTCCTGGCGGTTGAGCGAGACTTAACCAACGCAGCACGAAATGCGCTTGCCGAGTTGGGAACCCTGAGACGAACGGAAGCCGCTCGCAAGCGTCAACTCGTTGAAGCCGAGAAGGTTCTGGACACCTATGAAGAGCAATTCATTGCCGGGCAGCGTGAACTGGTGGATCTGTTGTCAACGGGGCGAGACCTCTATGACGCGCAGATTGATGTCATTGAGACCTACGATGACAGGAAGAGAACTGAATATCAGAACGCCAGAGATCTGGGGGTCTTGGGCACTCTAATCCTGTCTGCAGGCGGCTAGAGGCGAGGGCTTTTACTATGAGCACTGTTATAAATTCGCTGAATTGCCAATGGGGAATGCGATGAGAGATCTGGAGTACATAGATCCGGTCGTTCGGGGGCTTTTGGAACTGTGCCGAATTCATGGGATTTCCACATCTGCGGCCCAGTTGACGGATGGCTTGGCGCTTGAGGTTGATGAGCCGCTGAGTGAAGGGCAGATCGGTCTTGCCTTGCGGCGCGCAAATATGAGCTGTCGGATCAGCCGTGAGCCTTTGGAGAAGTTCCCTGCAAGTAGTTTGCCCGTCCTCGTGTTCCTCAAAGACGGGCGCACACTGGTTCTGGAGGCATTCGGGGCAACTGAAGCACGCGTGATTGACCCTGAAGCGGCTGGCGGTCGTGCAATATGGAATCGGGGTGATCTGCTTGAGGCTTATGACGGGCGCTTGCTGGTCTCTAAGCCTATCGATCTTGTATCCAGTCGACTGGATGGCAAAGAACCGCAGAAGGGCCATTGGTTGCTGCGTCCGGTTCTCGGAAATGTGCGGATCTATCGGGATGTAATGACAGCCTCGTTCGCGGCTAATTTACTCGCAGTGGCAACGGCGTTGTTTTCAATGCAGGTTTATGATCGGGTCGTCCCCAATCAGGCTTTCGATACGCTGTGGATTCTGGCCAGCGGTGTTGGCATTGCGATTGTGCTAGAGTTCGTACTACGGCTCATGCGGGCCTCATTGGTCGATGTGTCTGGCCGAGACCTCGATTTGACACTCTCTGCGCGTCTATTTGAAAAAGTAGCCAACATGCGGCTGGCGCAGCAACCATCGTCAACAGGTGCCTTTGCTAGTCAGGTCAGAGACTTTGCCACAGTGCGAGAGTTCTTTACCTCAGGAACCGTGACGGCTTTATGCGATCTTCCATTTGTTTTGGTTTTTGTGGCGGTGATTTGGTTCATCGGCGGTGAGGTTGCTCTGGTTGTTCTGGCTGGCGTGGTTTTTAGTGTATTGCCAGGGCTTCTTATGCAAGGGCGACTGGCTGCTGCATCAAAGGAAAACACGCGTGAAGGAGCCGCGTTGAATGGCCTTCTGCTTGAGACCATTTCGAGCCTCGAGACCGTCAAGGCGTCTCGGGCCGAAGGGCGCCTGCAGCGGGCCTACGCACAGCTTACCGCCACGATGGCGAACACTGCTGTACGGACTCGGCATCTCACCACGATCACAACACAGCTTGTCTCGACAGTACAAAAGTTGGCTTATGCAGGCGTGGTGATTGCCGGTGTCTATCTGATCAATAACGGATCCCTTACGGTGGGCAGCCTCATCGCCTGTACGTTGCTTTCAAGTCGTGCCATGTCCCCGATGGGGCAAGTGGCAGGACTTTTAGCACGCTGGCAGCATGTCCGGGCGGCAATGGAAGGGCTGGACGGGATTATGAACCTGAAGGTGGAGCGCCCGGATGATCGTCATTTTGTGCGGGCCTCAAATATAAATGGGGCGTATCGTTTGGATGATGCCGTTTACCGCCATGATCCCGAAGGGCCGCCCGTCGTATCGATCCATAATTTCGAAATTCCCGCCGGTGAACATTTAGCCCTCTTGGGTGGGAATGGCGCAGGAAAGTCAACGTTGTTACGCATGTTGGCTGGGCTGACTGATCCAGAGTCTGGTACTGTATTGCTGGATGATCTTGCACTCAGTCAGATCGATCCAATCGACCGGCGTCGGCAGATTGGATATTTGCCGCAGAGCGTGGCGCTTTTCCAAGGTACTTTGCGGGACAATTTGCTGCTTGATCATGGGTTGCATTCTGATGAGGAACTATTGGAAGCGCTGGACGCGGTAGGACTGGGTAGCTTTGTACGGCGCCATGTGCGCGGATTAGATCTACGTATTCATAGCAACGCCAATGTGTCTGGTGGACAGCGGCAAGCGATTGGTCTGGCGCGGGTGTTGTTACAAGATCCAAAGATAGTCTTGCTGGACGAGCCGACGGCTGCGTTCGATCATTTAACCGAAATGCATGTGATCAATCACTTGAGCAAATGGCTGGAGGGACGGACCACCGTGATCTCAACTCACAAACGAGAGCTGTTGAGTCTGACCAAGCGGGCCGTGGTGTTAAAGGATGGTCGGGTCGTACGGGATGGTGATCTGTTGCAAATCCTCAATTCTGCGCGGTCGAACACGACACAAGTCAAACCGGTTCAGGCTGTTAAGTGATTGGATATGGACACGTCACCCAGCCAAATGGACGGGAGCTATCGCCGTCAAGTTTTGCGGAAGTCACGATTGATGATCAATTTGATCGTCTTGTCGTTGCTACTTGCAATTGGATGGGCGTCGGTTGCGCAGATCAATGAGATTACGCGTGGTGACGGCCGGGTCGTGCCCCTGCGCCGCATGCAGATGATCCAGAGCCTTGAGGGTGGTATCCTTGCAGAACTGCTCGTCAGTGAAGGCGATATTGTGGAAGAGGGGCAAGTGCTTGTCCGCCTCGATCCAACCCGCTCCGAGTCTGCTTTCCTCGCTGCCAATGCTGAAATTACTGCTCTGGCGGCAGAGGTGGCGCGGCTGGAAGCAGAGGTGCTGGAGCAGCCGAAGCTCGATTTTGGACAGAACCCTGACGAGGCAGAGCGCACAGAATTGCGCCTGTTTGAAGCGAGGCGAACCAAATTGGAGGCCTCTCTCGAGGCGCTCGAGGCTGAGCGCCTCTCAATACAGGAGCAGATCGATATTACCAGTCCGCTCGTGGCGAAGGGATCTGTCAGCCGCATTGATGTACTGCGTCTCGAGCAACAACGTGCAGAATTGGAAGGCAAAATCAGCGACACTCGCAACGCGTATGTTCAAGACGCCTACAAGGATTTGGCGCAGCGACGAGCTAAGTTGACCGCATTGCAGCAAGATGTGGTGCGAAAGCAAGACGAGTTTCTGCGAACAGAAATCCGATCTCCGGTCTCTGGTCGGGTTAATAATATCGACATTACGACCTTGGGCGGTGTCATTCAGCCGGGAGAGCCGATCATGGAGGTGACCCCGACCGATGACCAGCTTTTGATCGAAACCAAGGTATTGCCGCGCGATGTGGCCTTTATCGCGCCGGGAATGGAAGCCAGCGTGAAAATTACAGCTTATGACTTCTCCACCTATGGGGATCTGCGGGGCGTTGTGACGCAGATCTCAGAGGATACTGTCGAAGAAGATACGCCGCAGGGGCCACAGGATTATTATCGCGTCATGGTTCGGACCGGGAACAATTTTCTGGAGCGCCATGGTGAGACATTTGCGATCCGTCCGGGGATGCTTGCTCAGGTCGATATCGAGAGCGGAGAGCGTTCAGTTCTGAGCTATCTGACACGCCCGCTTTTGAGGGCGCGGCTGCGTTGAAACTATGCTCCCGCAGCGATGCGGCGGAAGACAATGAAAGATGCACTCCAATATGATAATGAACACTATTCGTTTCGCCACCCTGTCACGATGTACGCAGGTAATTGCGGGACTGACAGGTTTTGCTTTAGTGGCAGCGGCCGGTCCCCTTTGGGGAGCTGTCAGCTCCAGAGTGGAAGTTCGCGGTGCGCAGTTTATTCCTGAGGAGGACATTCAGCGTACATGTGGCGTGGAGGCAGGCGTACCTTATAGCGACGCTGAGTTGCGCGATATCGAGGCATGTCTGATGTCCACGGCCGTATTCGAGCGCGTTTCTCTGTATCGAGAGAGTGATGCGCTCATTATTGACGTGGTTGAGCTTGATACGCGTCCGGGCCGTTTGTCTGGCGCGCTGTTTTATGATTCTCAGGATGATGTCACCGCGCGTTTGTCATATGAGCGTGAAAACCTGTTTCCCGGCGTCTACGGCGCGCTCGAAGTTAGTTTCAACCCTGAAATCAAGCGACTAGATGGGCGGTTGATCTGGGACGACGCCTTAGGCGAAGGGCTTGATTTTGGCTTGAGCGTTTATGGCGAGCACCTTGAATACGACGATCGCAGCTATGCGCAAAAGAGCATTCAAATCGAGCCGCAGTTGGCATGGCGACCGGACGATGGAATTCGGATTGAGGTCGGTATGGGGGTGCGCCAGTACCGCATGGAAGGCGTCGAACCGGATGCAAGTCCATTGCTGATAGATGAGGCGATATCGCTGGGCGAGGTAACGGCTCCTTATTTGCGATTTGGATTACAGCTGAACAATCTGGATGGCGATGAGGCTGTGAGGATGGGGTATGAGGCGAGCCTACAGCAATTCTTTTGGAACCTAGGTACAGATGATGTTTTATCTGAAACACGCGTCAGTGGGAGAGTATACGTGCCGCTGCAGCCCCGAACGCGCTTGGTGTTAGGGCTAAGAGGTGGCGCTGTACTTGGAATGGATGGAAATTCGCCCCGTGCCGTGGATCGTTTTTTTCCCGGGGGCGAGGCTTTTCGCGGTTTTGCTCCCCGCGGTCTTGGGCCGCAAGACGGTGATGATGTCTTGGGTGGGGATTACTATCTTGTCGGATCAGTTGAGCTACAACGTCAATTTGAGTTGGAGCACGGCCCCAATTTTCTAGCGGGGATCTTTGCCGATGTCGGTACCAGCTGGGGATTGGATGACGATCGCGATGGCCTGATCGATGATGGCTGGCACCGGCGTAGTAGCCTTGGGGTGTCTTTGACCTTTGATGTGGCCGATATACCGGTCTCGCTCTATGTGGCACATCCTATAGAGCGAGAAGCTGGGGATGAGAGCCAGACTTTCGGCTTAAGTGTTTCAGCGCGATTTTAAGCTTTCAACGATGTGATGTCACGAGGGGTTCCGCATCTTCCTGTTTTGCATCGCTTTTCGGAACAGCTGCATATAGCGCGGTGTAACTGCTGCATAGCTATGGTGTTGGATCGACATGATCCGCGCCGCTGCACCATAACGCTTGCGCCGATCTGGATCTTCCATCAATGCCTTGATCGCAGAAATCCATGCCGCGTCCTTATTTGGTAGCAAGCAACCGTTTACATCGTCGATGATCAATTCTGTGGGATACCCGCTATCTGGAGCAATAACGCATGCGCCTCTTCCGAGTATCTCGACGAGGCCCCAGTTCGCTACGCCGTATTTCAACGGATAAAGGAACAGGTCGATGTCGGCGATCCGCTGTGTGTACTCTTCGTAAGGAAGCGTGCCAGCGAATTCGACAGCTTCGCCCGCCTGAGGGTAAACTGATTTCAAATGCTCGCAGAAATTGGCTATTGCCCCATTGTGCTCTCGCCTTACCCACTGCTCCTCGTAGCCGTAGGTGGTAACACCAGCTCCGCCAAGCGCTATGAAGCGGGCTTCGGCTTTTTGATCGATCAGCTGGCTGACCAGACCCATGTAGGTATCAAATCCTTTGGCGCTGGATAGATCCCTGGCGGCAAAACCGATGGTGAAAGGCGCATCCGATGCCTTCGCTCTTGCTGCATGGGAGTTGGTTTCGAAATCAAAGCCTTCCAGTTGGACTTCAATATTGCCTTGCAGCGCGCGGGGGAACATCTGCTTGGCATGGTGGCTTGGGCAGATTACCAGATCGCTTCGAACCGCTTGATGGAAGTTGAGCATCTCGGTATTTTTGTCGGCCATGCGTTGCGCCAAGTCGGGTGGATAGGCCGGATCCCAGCCGTGCGCTTGGTAGCTAGGGAATTCAATATAGCTGATGATTGCGGCATCTATTTCATCATAGAGAAAATGTGGCGCACCAAAGAGCGAATGCGAGACAACTACATCAATCTTCTTCTTGCTTTGGAATTCTCTTAATGCGTTCAGAACACCGCGACCAATCCGTGCTGAACGCTCGACTTTAGCTGAATAGTAGTAACTTTGCTCGCCAACGATCTTTCCGTCGGGCTGGAAGGCAAGGATATGCGCGCCGCGGTCCACGTTCCGAGCTCGGTGCCCTGGCGTTGTTAAGAAATATGTTTCGGCGACACCCGATTTTCGCAGGTAATCACAGAGGCCGCCAAATTGGCCCGGATAGACGGATCCCACAAATACAATGACTGGCTTTGTCACGGTTACCTCCGAGAGTATGTACTCATCACCATACAGACTAATGCATGTGGTGTGGAGGCCTGTGTGAACCCGTTGAACAATAAAACCACCGGACCCTGGCTAGTTCCGAACGGGGTAAAAGGACCGTCAGATGAGGTTCAAATCCCGCGCCACGATCACAGCCTGTGTGCGGTTGCTTGCACCGAGTTTGGTGCAAATCGACTTTACGTGCATCTTTACAGTGGGTTCTGCAAGGTTGAGGTCGCTGCCGATCTCCTTGTTCGGTTTTCCCTCGGCCAGTAAATTTAGAACGGTGGTTTCACGATCCGATAGCGGTGTTCTGGTTGTATCTTGTGTCTTCACACGCTGCGTTTCGATGAGGTCGACAGGTATATAGCGCCCCCCCGCCGCGATGAAGTTCACTTCATTGCCAAGGTCCTTTAGGGATGTGGTCTTGAGGATCAGTCCCGCTCCGCCGAGTGACAAAATGTCTGAAACGACTTTCTGCGACGGGTTGCTGGTCAGAATTGCAACAGGTTTACCCTCGTTGAGGGCAATGGCTTTGCTGAGGCCGCTTGTGCCGTTCATGCCGGGCATGTTGAGATCAAGAAGTACGAGATCAAACGCTCCGCCTTGTTCGATCTTCGCCAGCGCCTCATCCAGATCAGCAGCAGTCTCTGCCGTCACATTGGGGAGGTTAGAAAGGAAATGCTCAAACATTTCCAGTACCATGGCGTGATCGTCTGCAACGAGTATTCGAACTGGTTTGGGCGCGCTAGCGGTCATTTTTAATCTTTCTGCGGAGCAAAGCTCCTATTGCGTCGACACGGCGCATTTTAGTGGCTGCTAAGGCGGGATGTCCATAAGTGTATTTATAGCACCTGTTTGAGCGCGCATTGCGCAAGCGCCAGTTCCTCGATGGCGTGGCGAGTGGCTTCAAGTAGTGATCGGGCGTCTTCCAGATGATCCCGGTTGAGTTCACGGTCTTCTTCGAGGCGTAGCTCAAGGGCGCGTAGCGCCTTTTCTGCTCTGGAAAGCCCCGTCAATCCGCATGCTCCAGTTGCTGCATGTAGCTGACGGCGGCTGTCGGGGGTGGCCCCATTCTCCAATAAATCACCCACAATTACCTCCGCTTCTGTCAATGCTCGCTTCATGAAGCGTTGCGTCGAAGTGCTGCCCATCTGTTCCAGTAAATCTGCAACTACCTGCTGTGCGAGCAAATCGCCCGTTTGCAAGAAGTGTGGTTGCGTGTTCGCGGTTGAGAGTGCGGTTTGTGCGACGCGACCGGCTTCTTTTATAGTTTGAATCAGGGCTGAGGCGCGGATCGGTTTGTCCAGCACACGGTAGAAGCCGGACTCGTGACAGGCTTTACGTAACTGATCATCCACATGTGCGGTTAGGCCAACGATTTGGCCGGTCCACTTACACTCCGCAGCATCCTGAGCCGCGCGGAGGCGTTGCACGAGGTCCAATCCGCTCATGTTGTAGGGCAGGGTCATATCAGTTAGGAGGATTGAGCGACATTGCTCGAGGCCATCGTCCAAGGTTTCCGGTGCGCTCAACAGCTCCAACGCCTCCATTCCGTTTCCAGCTGCAAAGACAGTTGCTCCGGCACGCTGTAGCACCTGCACCAACCAGTCGCGACTTGCGGGACTATCTTCAACAACGATAATTTTGTGGTTTTCGAGAGACATGTCTGCCGCGGCGTAAGCCGGAGCATGTGATTGCGTGGCTCTAGAGGCCGGTGGGGTGGCTGACAGTAGGCTAAATTCAGCGCGCAAGATTGTACCGGCAACGGGTGTATCGTCAGCCATTTGCGCTGGTGTTCCATTCGTGTGTCGGTCCAAGACCTCCATCGTGCCACCCAGTTGGCGCAAGGCGTGTAACATAATGGTCAGACCAGAGGAGCGATGTGGCGAAGTGTCTGACGCAGCCGATTTGTACGGATGACCGAGCGCGGACAATAGACGCGCTTTTTGTTCAACAGGCAGCCCGCCTCCCCAATCGCCAACCTCGAAACGGATCCGGAGTTGCTGGGCATCGTCAGCGCGCTCTGCGTCGAGGGGTTCTTCTATGCAACGAAGCCCGATTTCGACTTTCGGGCCGCCGTATTTCACAGAATTGTCCACCATATTCTGAAAGAGTGCGCGGACAAATCGAACTGGGCCACTTACCCAGACATCTGCAGATGGTGTTTGGTTATATTCGAGCAGTGTTTCCTTAGAGCGCGCAATCGGTCTAATCATCGAGATGAGCCCCTTCAGTTCATCCGTAAGGCTGAAGGCTTCATCAGGGTTGATCTGTCCTGGCGTTTGTTCGCTGCGAATGATGCTCAGCACATGATCGATTTGATCCAATGCCCGTTGGGCAGTTTGATCGAGATCCGAGCGCGTATCTTCGTGCAAAGTTCTGGGGGCGGTGCTTGTGGTATTGGACCACTCTTCAAATGCGGACAATAGGGATTGGATTGGGGTTTTGAGATCGTGGGCGACACGCAGAAGGGTTGCTGCGCGGGCCCGATTTCTCAGTGATGCTGCTTCCTGCTCTGTTTCCGACAGGCGAATCAAATAAGCCTCATTTGATCCCAAGGGTAGGTGAACCAGCAGCCCTTCTACCGACCTATCGTCCAGCTCCGGTTGTATAGTCTGAGTTCCTGCGCGTCTGGCGTTGAGACAATGTGTCGACCACGCAGTCAACTTGTCTGTGAGGTGTTCGTGGATTCCGACACGCTGCGCTGCCGCATTGGCCAGAAGTACATCACCATTTTCACTTGCTAGGATCGTCGCGCGACGGTCTGTCGAAATAATGCGCGCGATCGTTTGCAAAGTGGACCGCAATGAAGTGACCTCGACCGCCGAGTGTGACTGTAGAGGGGGTGATGTCGAAGTGTTTTCCTCTGTGGGCAATGTCCCCTCCGCCATTTGAGGTGAGCACGCATGTTAAGCGCTCAGGTGAAGTATGCATCCTTCGGAGGCAAGTCGATACTGACTTATAGTCATGCTCCTGTGGGATGCAAAGAATTCATGCGATGCACTCTGTACCCATTCTTTAGTTCGTGATGCGCGTAACCGTCTCATAGTGAAGGTAGCGCCCGCAAGGTTGTGGTCGATTCGATTTGCGTAATTCTCTCACTGGTTGTGCGAAGTTTCCCGGGGCAAAAACAACTGAATCCTGAATGTGTAAGCAAGTATAGGTGTAAATTAGGTTCCTGACTTCCTCACGAGAGAAAAAGATACAATTTTAAAGGATAATTCCCACTCCTGGGTTGACTGAACATGCAAAGGTATGGGTAATACATACTAAAGAGTGATTATCGTTCAGTTTTTGAAGAGCACCACGCCTGGGCGGGTGGGAAATTAAGGAGACAGAGCTGTGGTAGACAGAACAATTCAGGCAGGAAGTGAGATCGGCGTCCAAGTTGATGCAGTGCGCGATCAGGTCCTGCGCTATCTGCGCACCGGAGATGACCTTGTTGTCGAGTTGAAAGCGGGTGACCGTATTCTGGTAGAGGATTTCTATGTCCCAGCTGAAAACGGGTCACTGCACAGTCTGATCTTTGCGGATGGGACGGAAGCCCAACTTGAAGAAGGGGCTGAAGGGGGGGCAGGCCTCGCAGGTGCGATGGGAGGTGGCGAGATCGCCGCGCTCGCTGGCCTAGGCGCTGTTGGCATTGCGGCCTTGGCGTCAAACGATGACAATACCGACCCAACGGACCCCACCGATGGCACAGACCCCACCGACGGCACGGACCCCACCGACGGCACGGACCCCACCGACGGCACGGACCCCACCGACGGCACGGACCCCACCGACGGCACGGACCCCACCGACGGCACGGACCCCACCGACGGCACGGACCCCACCGACGGCACGGACCCCACCGACGGCACGGACCCCACCGACGGCACGGACCCCACCGACGGCACAGACCCCACCGACGGTACGGACCCCACCGACGGTACGGACCCCACCGACGGTACGGACCCCACTGACGGCACAGACCCTACCGATGCGCAGGCCGGGATTCTCGACCCAATTGTTGCTGACGGTGGTCTGCTTGGTGAACTCACCGGCAATAGCGGCCTGTTGGGAGATGTAACGGGAAGCGATGGCCTCCTTGGCGATCTGGTCGGGAACGACGGGTTGCTGTCTGATGTCACTGGCGAAGACGGTTTGGTCGGAGGACTGCTTGGTGCAGGTTTACTTGGTGATGGCAATGGCAACAACTCTGATGGGGGAGGTTTGCTCGACACGGTTCTGGGCGAGGATGGCCTCGTGGGCAGCTTGCTCGCTGGTGGCAACCCACTGGACGGCCTGACTGGCGGCTTGCTGGGCGGCGAAGATGGCCTGCTCGACGGAGTACTTGGCGAAGACGGGCTTGTCGGAGGTGTGGTTGACACGGTTCTGGGCGAGGACGGCCTCGTGGGCGGCTTGCTCGGCGGTGGCAACCCGCTGGACGGTCTGACTGGCGGCTTGTTGGGCGGCGAAGATGGCCTGCTCGACGGTGTGCTTGGCGAAGATGGGCTTGTCGGAGGTGTGGTTGACACGGTTCTGGGCGAGGACGGCCTCGTGGGCGGCTTGCTCGCTGGTGGCAACCCACTGGACGGTCTGACTGGCGGCTTGTTGGGCGGCGAAGATGGCCTGCTCGACGGAGTACTTGGCGAAGACGGGCTTGTCGGAGGTGTGGTTGACACGGTTCTGGGCGAGGACGGCCTCATGGGCGGCTTGCTCGCTGGTGGCAACCCGCTGGACGGCCTGACTGGCGGCTTGCTGGGCGGCGAAGAGGGCCTGCTCGACGGAGTACTTGGCGAAGACGGGCTTGTCGGAGGTGTGGTTGACACGGTTCTGGGCGAGGACGGCCTCGTGGGCGGCTTGCTCGCTGGTGGCAACCCGCTGGACGGTCTGACTGGCGGCTTGTTGGGCGGCGAAGATGGCCTGCTCGACGGTGTGCTTGGCGAAGACGGGCTTGTCGGAGGTGTGGTTGACACGGTTCTGGGCGAGGACGGCCTCGTGGGCGGATTGCTTGGCGGTGAAGATGGCCTCATCGGAAACCTTCTTGGCGAGGGCAACCCGCTGGATGGCGTGACTGATGGGCTGCTGGGTGATGCAGGCGGACTTCTTGGCGGTGTGCTTGGCGAAGAGGGGCTTGTTGATAGTGTCCTTGGCGAGGACGGCCTTGTTGGCGGTGCTCTTGGTGATGATGGCCTCATCGGTGGACTGCTCGGCGAAGGAAACCCGCTGGGCGGCGTGACCGATGGTTTGCTAGGCGACTCTGACAGTCTCCTCGCAAGTATTCTCGGTGAGGACGGTGTCGTGGATGGCGTGCTTGGCGAGGATGGTCTTGTTGACGACCTAGTTGACACGGTGCTTGGTGAAAATGGCCTCGTTGGAGGGCTCCTCGGCGATGGTAACCCGCTGGCTGGTGTAACCGATGGCTTGCTTGGGGATGACTTGCTGGCTGGCCTCACCGGAAGTGATGAAGGTGGGTTGCTCTAACGGCGTTTCCCGACAGTTGGGACCGGATGTGTATGTGTCCGGTCCTCGATTACTGAAAACGACATTTGGAATATCAGGCAGCCTGTCCGGTTCTCACCATCAGCATTGTAGGATTTGTGTGAGTGCCCGCTGCTCGAGCTTGCAGTGTCTAGGCACAATGAAGGGAGAAGGAACATTGGGAGTACTATTCGTAGGAATGATTTCTGGTGTGATCGCGGTTTTGCTGGGAGGCTATTGGGGCGCGTCCCTGCTACAGTGTATTGTGCTCTACAGTAGCGTCGGTAGTGGTAGCGTAATTTTGGTAAGCCTCGGACAGTGTTTGACCCCGCGGTTCGATGGTGTGGCCCTTTCGTTGGAATGGAAGGAGGCGCTGTGGGACAAATGCGTCACGCAAAGGCGAACAAGGGAAGCCGGGGAGAGACCATGATCTCCAGGATGAAGGGCAAGACAAAACCAAAGAGGCCACTGAGACAATAAAACGCAAAGGCAGGGCGATCGATTGGTGGCCAGTTACGGCGCATGGCCGACGTTCCGGAATAGAGGACCGCTATGCCCAGTATCGACACCGGGACAACCACGTGGGGCGGAATGTCCGACCGCCCGCTGATTTCATGGCGGCAAGGCGCAGACTCCACAACACCCCCAGCAGGAGCAAAAGACCGTATTTCATTGCTCTAACTCAATTCGGCGAGAAGTTTGGCCGCAAAACCCAACAGAACTACGCCCGAAACCTGCCGAAACCTGTCGTATCTCGTCTGGGTCATGAACCGGGTGCGTAGAACATGGGCCAACGCGGAATAGGTGCTGAGAGACAGGATGGACAGGCCGCAATAGGTCAGAATCAAGATACCGGCCTGCGGCGCTAGACCGCGCTCCGCGTCGAGGATTTGCGGGAACAGCGCCATATAGAAGAGCAGCGCCTTGGGGTTGGACGCGGCAAGCAGGAATGCCTCGGAGAACAGCGCCTTGGCGCGCATAGGCGCCTCTGCCTTTGCCGTCAGGGACAACCTTTCTTTTCTGAAGATCAGCTTGAGGCCAAGCCAGGCCAGATAGGCCACCCCCAGCCAACGAAAGAGCGACCACCAGAAGCCCGACGCCATCACAAAGGACCCGATGCCAGCTGCGCAAATGGCCCCGCCAAGGGCAAGACCGAGGGCGTTGCCAAAAATTGTCGGCAGGACCCGTTTGCCGCCCAACTGCACGGCCCGGCGCAGCGTGTTCAGATTTGCCGGTCCCGGTGTCACGATATTTACGACCGATAACCCCGCGCCTCGTCCTCACGTATCGCCCGCCGTATATATATGAGCGCGGAACCCAGCGCTAGCAAGGCATGCAGCATTTCAGTGAGAGATGATTCTGACGCGGAATTCTTGAGGACTTTCACATCAATCATCACGGCAAGAACGACGCTCACGAGCAACCCTGTCAGCGCCAGAAATTCAATTGCGACAGATCTTAGCTTGCGGCGCGTCTCTAACAGCGCAGGCTCCAGGAAATCGTTGCGCCTGTCCGACATTGTGTTCATTCGCTCTACTCCAATACTTGGCGGGCCTGTCAAAGGCCAGGTGGTCGGGATGGCCTCCGCTGAGAAGACGCGTCGCCACCTGGCAGAGCTCGATGCCAAGGCGGTGGCTGCAGAAAAGAAGGAGAAACGGCGTCGGACCTATATGGCCCGCCTCGCGAAAAAAGAAGCCGCAATCGCGGCGCAGAAGGTGGCTCTGGTCCAAAGGACCGAGGCCGTGGAAGCGGCCGAAGCCGCATTGGCGGAAAATACCCGCGCGCACGTGGCGCAAGAACATGAGCTGGCGCAGCGAGAGCAGCGCCAAGAAGAACAGGCAGAAGAAGCGCGGATCAAATCCGCGGATCTGGATGCCCGTGCGGGAGAAATTTCCCTGGAGAAGGAGCAAGTGGCAACGGCCCGGTCAGAACTGGTGACGGAGGCGGAGGAGGTGAGGGCGCAAAGGATAGAGCTCGATGCGGGCCTGGCGGCGATTGATCACGTGGTTGCTGCGGTCGAGGATGCGAACGGCGATTCCATCGTGAAGGGCCGCAAGGTCACCGCCTTCACGAACAGCGAGGAAGAAGCCGTGGGCCTTGTGGAGGCCGTGCCCTTCCTGCTGGAAACGAAGCTGCGCGAGCTCGGCGCAAAGTTCGACGGCGTCGACAACTGGCAGCCTCACGCCGTGGCCGATGGCCGCCTGGTCACCGGGCAGAACCCCGCATCATCGGAAGATGCCGCGAAGAAGGTCCTGGCCCTGCTGTAACGCCCTGTGACGCCGCCCCGCGACGGGCGGCGTCACCTGCGCCAGATGGTCCGACTGAAGCGCCTCATGGCACACCGGGCGTCGTTCCTCCTCCCCGCGCAGGGGCTGTCCTTCACCTAGGGCTTTCCTACCAAACCGAACCTTCGATACCGGTCCCGCGCGAGTTCGCTGTGCGGCCCAGACCTGCCGTTCAGTCTCTGGCCGAGCGCTGCGGTGCAGCTTCACGAGACCGGCCATTCCTTCGTCGTGCAGCATTTTCGGAGGGTGAAGGTCTGCTGAGCGGGACACTGTTGATTCCGCGCTGACAGGACTGAATAGGAACTATTTTTGCGAAGACCTGAGGTCTTCAAGGTAGCCACCAAGTTCGTCGCCATAGCCCCAGCCGGTATCCGCAACCCGTTGATATTCTTTCTCCAGCCGGTCCAGCCAAGTTGCTGTCAGTTCCGAGTCGGCTTGGATGGATAGTTTCTTCACGATCGAGCCAAACATGGACCCCATGCTGTTGTAGAACGTCTCATCCATATCACCGAACTCCAGCGTGACGTCATTGCCGCATTTGACGTAGTAGAACATCAGCTCCAGCGTTTCGCCGAGCTGTCCCCTAGCCTTGTTGTAATCGGATATTGCGCGTCTGGCGTCTCGGTACTTGATGGGGGCGTCCCACCGGCTTGGATTGATGGCTGCTTTGATCCGCTTCTTGTAGGGCGAAAGGTCGGTGCCCCCATCCGAAGCTAGGAATCTTGCATGCAGGAAATCCTGGTTCCTCGGGTCGGCGCGATACAGGTCTTGGACGAGGCCTAGGAGCTGTACCTTGGAAAACCCCGACAACGCCCCCTTTATCGCAGTCCAGTTCTTTGTCACGATTCGAGCCCCTTCCAGCTTCTACACGGCATCTTTTCTACCGGCATTGCGAGGAAGGTGAAATCTTCGAGCCTGTGTGCCGGGGACGGCCCACAGCCGACCTTCGTGCCAGGCGCAGCGGATGGCCAGTCCCAGCCCAAGAACGCGATCGCCGTGGCACAGCCCACTGATACTACGGAATTGTTTTCAGTCGGTTCCCGCCAGTCGTTGACAATCTGACGCCCTCGCGGGATAGTTCCAAAGATCGCATGCCGGAGTTTCAACATGAAATTGACATAGGTCAACCTAATGGACTGTGTCGCAATCGGAAAGCCGATTAGGTTGGCAGGCAACAAGGCGCGCGCCAGGGCCTTGCTCAATCCCAATGGATGTGGATCAAGAATCAAAAAAACTGCGCAAACTGATACCTAAATGAATTGGAAAGTTGTTAGATTTCTCAGGCGCGCCACAAGCGGAAGAGCTCGCCCTCCGATGGTAACGCTCAGCAACAGTTCAGGAACTCTTGTTGAGGCTTACCTTAAGTCACCAGCATTTCATGAGAAAAAATCGCCTGTATGCCTAGAGCGGGAGTGGTTCGCCTCTCATCTGGCACGTGATCTGCGTTTACCTTGTGCAAAGATCGTGCCTGTCGAGGTCACCAGCGAACTCATCAGGATGGCTGCGGAAGTTTTCCAAGATGATGGCGCAATGTTGCAGGGAGCATTTCCAATATCCAAATCACTTCAAAATGGACCGGACTTACTGATCGGATCCATTTCCCTAGGAACTGGATGGTCGGAGTGGACACCAGTAGCACCTGCCTCAATTAATCAGCTCAAGATGGCCGCCGAAATCTACTTCTTCGACACCCTCGTCCAGAACTGGGATCGCGTTATACACAATCCGAACCTATTGATAAAAAACGACTTGTATGGCATGATAGATCAAGAGGAAAGTTTCGTCGAGGCAGCTGGGCTTGAAGTGGAACGCAGCTATCTGCCCAAACCTTGGATGGAGAACGGTGTGGCCAACCACAGTGGAGAGTTCGAAGAGCATCCGCTCTGGGAAAGAATAAAAAACCGTCGTGGCATTTCATTTGATGGAATAGTTCGAAAGTTTAAGCGCCTTCCTCAAGAGCAGATTGAATCCTATGGCTCTGGTGTCGAGTTCAACATTTGGTCTCGTAGCGCCAGCGACAGAATTTCTGAATACATTTTTGAGGCAATCGAAAATGTTGAGACGATACGGGATGCAATCGAGGTCAATCGAAGATCATGATCGAAATTCACTACACCTTTACCGTTTTGCAATATCGACACGATGCGTGGTCTGGAGAATCCCTGAATGTGGGCGTCTTGCTAGCGGCTCAAGATGTTAAGTTTGTGAGTATGAAAGTCACAGACACCTATGAAAGAATCGAGAAGGCTTATCCCGGCGTCGATGCATTTAAGGTTCGAAAACTATTAAGGGCAATTGAATTTCAAATCCGATCAGTTTCGAGCCGCGCTCAGCGAGATTTGATTCCCGAACATGAGTTGAGCGCATCGGCAATTGCGAAAAATTTGCTACCAGATGATGACAGTGCTTTTCGCTGGCTTGAGTCTGGAGCTGGCGTGACGACTTCTCCTAGCGACGAGCTCGACCTATTGTATTCGAGGTATGTTTCTCGGTGGGAGCCACAATCCGAGACATCTGCTGGCTTTGAGGATGAGCTGTTCCAACTTCGGAATAAAAAACTGGGTGTTGGGTATAAGTGGATTCTAAGAGCCTTGTATTATAAGCAATCATTTCCAAACGCTTTGCTCGCGCAAGGTCGCCTGTCGATCGAAAGACGAATGAACTTGCTTGAGCTAGCGGGCCTGCTTGAAAAAACACCTGAAAGACCTCGACTTACCAGCGAAGGTGTGCAAGCACTAAGAAAGGCATACGGAGCGAACAAGCCCCCCTTGATCGACTTCAAACAAGACGCGCGCCTGCCAGGCAAGGGTGACACCAAGGAGTTCATTGTAGGAAGCTCTCTCGCGAGTTCTTTGGCTCGGGAGGTTAGTAGTGGTGAGTAGTTTTGATACTGCAAGCCGGGATGGCGAGTCGCCATCCATTGACCGGACGTACAACAAGCCATTACCGTCACAATTTTCTCGCGGAGCTGCGAAAACTGTGACGGTAATTCGGACAAGTCCTCATTAGGAAAATTAATGAAAATATTTCCTATGATTTTCGGTAACCTCCAGAGCTTCCTTCAATGACCCCCTCGGCCCTCAATATTAGATTTGACGACGGTGTAGATGAAAATCATCGGGAACTAGTTTATCTGTATGCTTCTAGGATTGAAAGCAAAGGCCTGACGGTAATACTATCTCCGGAGCATTTAGGTCACCTTCTTCAAATGCGGCTGGAGGACATATACGCGATATCCAATGCTCCGCAGCATTTCTACAGGGAATACCGTGCAAAGAAAAAGAGCGGGGGCACGCGGAAGATATCTGCGCCACTACCCTTGCTTCTTTCTATTCAAAGATGGGTTCTAAAAAATATTCTTGAGCCTCAGGCTATCCATCCTGCAGCTAAGGCGTATCTAAAGAAATCCTCCATCAAGCAAAACGCGCGGTTCCATCGAGGTCAGCGTCATTTGTTCAAGAGTGATGTCAGAGATTTCTTCGGATCAATAAGTAGTAGGTGGGTTTACAGTCACTTCCAAAGCCTGGGATACTCCCGAGCCGTCTCTATGGTCTTGACTGCCATTTGCTGCAAGGAAAACGCCCTTCCTCAGGGCGCGCCAACTAGCGGCTATCTGAGCAATATCTACATGACGAGTTTTGATAAGGCGGTTTTCTCATACTGCACTGAGCGGAAGTTTCGCTTTACGCGTTACGCCGATGATATTTCAATTTCCGGGAGTGGAATAAATTTTTCAGAGCTGTCTGCGTTTGTGAATCGGGAACTTAGAGATATTGATCTAAAAATGCACTCCGGAAAAACCCGTTTGATCCGGTCGCATCAGAGGCAAAAAGTCACGGGTGTAGTTGTGAACGAAAAACTTGGGCCTGGCCGTGACTTCATTCGCAAGCTTCGACAGGAATATTATTACATATCCAAGTATGGGGTTGAGGAGCAATCGCGGGTTTCTGGGTGGAATAACTCCATAGCATACCTTAACAATATCCATGGCCGGATCGCTCACGCTATCTTTCTCACGGGGCATGACGCAAGGCTATTGGAAATGAAGAATGCAGTAGAGAGCCTGTTGCGAAAGTCTGAGTACATTCGAGGCTAGAACCTGCATTTCATAGTATATCCATTCTCTGCTCATCGCCGACGTTCGTCCAAGTCGCAGAGAATGTCGGCTCCCCGCCGTCACTTCTGAAAGCCTTTGGTGCTGCGGCTGCACAGGTCATGTCCGCTAATGGGATGTACCGGCTGCTTCACCCAGCAGGTTAGGCTGAGCCTATTTCACCTGCAGATAGGAGAAGTAGCATGGCGAAGACAGATTTTGACGAGTTGATGTCGATTGGAATCGATATCGGCAAAGATACGTTCCACCTTGTTGGCTTTGACCACGATGGGCAGCGTGTCCTGCGCAAACAGATCAAGCGATTGGCGTTGGTAGCATCATTCGAGAAGCTGCCGCGCTGTATTGTCGGCATGGAGGCGTGTTTGAGCGCCCATTTTGTCAGCCGCACATTACGGCAGATGGGGTTCGAACCTCGGATTATTCCTGCGATCTATGTGAAACCTTTCACCAAGGGTCAGAAGAATGACTACAACGATGCAGAAGCTATTGCCGAGGCGGCGCTTCGGCTCAACCGGCAGACCGTTTCCGAGAAGAGCCAGGAGCAGCTTGATCTATAAGCTCTACATCGCGTCCGGTCGCGGCTTGTGTCTCGCCGGACAGCGACCATCAATCAGATCCGCGCCTTCTTGATTGAACAGGGCATCACTGTTCGCAAAGGTCTGCGCGCTTTGAGGAACTCGTTCGAGGCGATCCTCGAAGAGCGTAAAGGCGAGATATCGCCGCGAATGCGCTCGATTTTGATCGGCCTTTACGGCGATTGGGTGTGGATGGACGACCGCATCGACAAGGTGTCGGCAGAGATCGAAGAAATTAGTCGAACCGAAGAGAACTGCGTCAACGTCATGTCGGTGCCGGGCATGAGTATCTACACTCTGGCAGACCCATACTTTGAGCAACTCAAGGAAATGAAAAGCGCCAATTCGCAAGCGTTGGAGGCCACCCAGAGACTGGTGGAAGCAGCCTCAGACGCCGATTTGATGCAGGCCCTGAATGCCGGAGCCTAGGGCATCCAGCAAGGAATTGAGGCCATCGCGAAGATCTTAAGTGAGCACGACGAGCCCACCATTGGGGGAGCACTGAGAGGGACTGGAAAAGTCAGCCGAATAGCCACAAGCGCATGCCGCATGCGGTCAAAGATAGCTTCGGCGAGGGCGCAACGCCCGATGCCATGATCATCACGCAGTATCAGCGGCTGGTCCACTATGCGATCGCAGGTTACGGATGCCCTGCGGCTTTCGCCGACCTGCCGAAATTGGACAGTGACATGATTGGGCTGAAGGCATTGCCTCAATGTACTTTATGACGGCGACCGCACGATGACTCCGCTGGCAACTGATGGCATCAACCTGGACGCCCTAATCTGGCTCCAACTCTGGCTCGGCCAATTTAGCCGGGCTGGCCGCATCGCGTCCCTCAGAGTCGGGCTGTGGAAACCAAGACGTATCCATGTCGACGAATGGATCAACGAACTCACAGTCTTTTTCCCATCTCTCGCGATCCAGCAGACGCATGTAAGGACGCTCGATTTCGATTTCACCGTCCTCCACAAACCTGCGAAGCAGCTTGTTGACGTAGATTGATGTCAGGCCGACCGCCTGTCCAATCTCGACCTGGCTGAAGGGCACTTTGAAGCGGTTGCCCAAACCGACCTTCGCGATTTCAAGACGTGATCGCAATTGCAGCAGCCAAAACTTGAGCTTTCGCGTTGCATCCATTGACGCCAGACTACTGGCATGGTGCCTCAGCGCGATCTGATCGAGGCTGCCAACCGCAGTCAGAAGTGCCCCAAGCCGCGGATGGTCCGAAAAGAGCGGTGCCAACCCCTTTCTGGGGAATGGGCACAAGACCCCGTCGGTCTGCATGACGACGCGATGATTGGCACGTGACGATCCGATCTCTGCCAGTCCCATCACTTCTCCGGGCAGGTAAATCCTCAATATCTGGCTTCGGCCGTCGGTGCTGTCAGACCTCACGATAGCCCAGCCGGACTTAAGAATGGTCACGCCATCCGACCGGTCGCCGACGCTGATGACCGTTCTTCCTTTACGGCAAGGTCGTTCATCCTTTTCCATTTCAGCGATGAAGGCACGTTCACGCTCAGTCAGGTCAACGAAACGGGAAAGGCGGCTGACAAGGCAGCTTTCAATATCTTTGGTCTTCCGGATCTTATCATAATTCATCACGGCCACCGCGCCTGTTCCGCAGTGCCGCGCTACAAAGACAGATTTTACCTTGAACAAAAGTCTGTCTGCAATAGATCTGCTCACCTTCAACCTTTCCGACACCGGTCCACCGCTCCGCGCGTTTCTACAAGTCGGGTTTAAAAAGCACTTCTGGCTTGACGCGCCATTGCCCCACTTGGCTACGCTCACAGGTTCGGACATGCCATCTGTATCGTATCCAAGAAGCAGCCACATTCGCGCAGGATGAGATTTGACAATCTTCGAAATGATGCTTTCAAAGGATTTCTGTGATCGTCGTAGGACCAATGGTGCGGTCCGCGATCCGTGTTTGGATTGCAGCCTTGTGGGCTGGCAGGCCCAGATTGATCGCCATACACAAGGCGTGGATTGCGAGGCCACGTTCCATTCGGTCGTTGGCTGCCCATGGGAACAGCATTTGGCTTGAAGTCCCGCGTCCATTTCGCCGGCATCGCTTGTTCCGTTGGTCACGATCATGTTCTGACGCGCTTGGCATTTTTCGACGCAAGTCCAGAAAACCGCGCGCTTTACTTTCCACTGCGGCTGAGCTACGCCGCCTCTCGTGTCAGTGAAAAAGCTAGCAATCATAGGGTTCGGCCCCAGGGGGCTGGCCGCCGCCGAGGCGGCGCTGGCGGTTGCTCCTGACCTGCATATCTGCATTTTTGAGCCAGGTCCGTACCCAGGCGTCGGACCAAACTTTCGTCCAGACGAAGCGCCCGAGTGCCTTTTGAACCTGCCGGTTCGCGAGCTTGATCTTGGTGCCCCGCGTTTTGCCGACTGGTTGGGGGGCGCGCCCGAGGCCTACCCACCAAGGGCTGAGGTGGGCCGCTACCTGACGGAGCGCTGGCAGAGACTGCGACCACACGTTGAACATGTCCCCGCCACTGCCGTGTCGGCGCATTATGATCGCGGCTGGATCGTCGATGGCCGGGGGCCGTTTGACAACCTGCTCCTGACGCAAGGCCAACCCCCGGTGACGCAAGATGCGCAGGCCGCCCGCTGGAGCACGCATGCCGCCGCGCAAAGGCTAACCTTTATCGACGCCTACCCGACAACGGCGATCCGCTCCACAGAGTGGCGCGGGCGGGTCGCGGCGTTGCGTGGGCTCGCACTCTCGGCGCTGGATGTGATCGCCCTGCTCACGCTTGGGCAAGGCGGCAGAATGGATGGCGACAGCTATCGCGCCTCGGGGCGGGAACCGAAGCTCATCGTGCCGTTCTCCCTTGACGGGATGCCTCCTGTTCCGAAGCCAGCCAATGCCGATATCGACGCCCTCTTTGATCCGCTCCCAACCGAGCGGCGCGCGGTCATTAGCGCGGTCACGCGGGCACTGACGCTTTCGCCGGATGCTGCGGTCCAGTGCCTGACCGATGCCCTTGCGCCGATCGTCGCGCGCATCACCAGCACCGATCCCCAGCCGTGGCTCGCCGCGGAGCGCGACGCGCCCGGCGCGCAAGAAGGCGATGACCCGGCGTCCGCGCTCGAGATCGGACTCTTGATGGCGGAAGGACAGCGCGCGCCCTCAGTCGGTTATGCGGTCGGGCAGATTTGGCGAAAACTACAACAGGATGTGCGGGGTCCGTTTGCGGCGTGCGGCGGCAGTTGCGAGACCCGCTCCGCGCTGGTCACTTTTGAAAATGGGCTCAAGCGCTATTCCTACGGCCCACCCGTGCGCAGCGCCCGCCTGCTTCGGGCCCTGATCAACAACGACCTAGTCCGTCTGACCGTTGCGGAGGACCCGTCGATCGTACTGGAGCGTGGTGGGTGGCGGCTGGATGACAAGATCCTTGCCGACGCGATGATCGATTGCGTTCTTCCCGGACCATCGCCCGACGATATCACCGATCCCTTGGTGCGCGGTTTGATCCACGCTGGACACCTAAAAGTCGACTGCGGACTGAAACCAGTGACGGCTGGGCTCTCCGTGCTCGGCCGTACGACCGAAGGTCAAAGGTGGGCAACGGATTCGCTCATCGACTGTTTTGGCGACGTGACCGTTGAGTGGGCCAGAAAATCTCTCTGTAACTCAAAAGAGGTTTGAGCTTTCACAGGCACGACACAGGAAGGCGCAGAGAATAAAGGCATGGCAAACCGTTTCTGATGCTGCAAAGCTTGTTCCGGGCCTATGTCGGCACCTACGCTCCCATATGTATCGGGCTCCCCTTGGCCCAAACTTCGCACCTATCCAAACCGAGGTCGCCATGCGCATCCTTTTGATCCTATTGCTTTTAACGGCCGCACCCGTGTTGGCCCAGACGCCTGCGGACGCGGGTGGTGAGGTAACCTCTACCGATCAGGCGGTGGATGTGGAGCCGGGGCTTGCGGATACTCGCATCGCGGAGCGGATCGCGCAGATCCTTGATGCGACGGGGTGGTATTCGGACGCATCTGTGCGCGTGGATGACAGCATCGCGTTTCTGGATGGCACGACAACGACGACCGAGCGCAAGACTTGGGCGCGTGATCTCGCCGCCAAGACCACGGGGGTTGTCGCCGTGGTCAACAGGATCGAGGTCGAGCAAGCGGTCGAACTGATCGCGGCAATGCCTGCCACGCTCGATCAGGCGCGTGCGGAGGCCGAGACTTGTTCGCGCTGTGACCTTTGTGCTCCGCGACGGATGGTCTGGGGTGAAGGGCCCACCGACGCTTCCCTGATGATCGTCGGCGAAGCACCCGGCGATCACGAGGACCAGCAAGCCCGGCCTTTTGTCGGCCCGGCTGGTCAGCTGTTGCGCGCCGCGATGGCAGAGGCCGGATGCCCGCCCGCTTATCTGACCAACGCCGTGAAACATTTTAAGTTTAGGCAGCGTGGCAAGCAACGGCTGCACCAAAGCCCGACGCGCGGCGAGATAGACCATTGCCGCTGGTGGTTGGACCAGGAACGACGGCTGATCCGGCCCCGGCTTACCGTCGCGCTTGGCGCGAGCGCCGCATTTGCGCTGACCGGGCGTCGCGCCGCGCTGACGTCACGACGTGGCACGCTGGAACCGGCAATCCGTGGCGGTGACGTCCTCATCACCTGGCATCCCGCAGCGATCCTGCGCGCGCGATCACGTGGCGCGGAGATGCGCGCCGAACTGGCCGCCGATTTGAGCCGCGCTGCGGGGCTTGCGAAGGAACGAATGGGCGCGCAGGGCGTTAGAGGTGCGACAAGCCTTTAACAAAGGGGAAACCTCATGACCGACACACAAGAATTCTGGGACCGCCTCGCCAATGTGCGCGCAGGACTGATGGAGGTGGATGGCCGCCTCATTCCCATGTCGCCAAACTGCGCCCCCGAGGATGGGTGCATCTGGTTCCTGACCGCCCGTGGCACCGACGCAGCCAAGGCTGCGCAATCCGGGAAAGAGATCCGCTTTGCCATTTGCGATACGGACGCAGGGCTGCATGGCGTTGTCAACGGCACGCTACAGCTGTCGGAAGATCGCGAAAAACTGGCCGAGGTCTGGAACTTCGTCGCCGCCTCCTGGTTCGAGGGTGGAAAGGATGATCCTGATTTGGTTCTGGTCCGGATGACGCCCAAGACCTCTGAATTGTGGCTCAGCCCCAAAAGCGGGATGGTGTTTCTCTATGAAACTCTGAAGGCCAATCTGACTGATACGCAGCCTGACGTGGGCCGTCATGTCACGGTGACATTTTGAACCCAGCGGAGATCCTCATAAATCGACCCGAGGGGCTTTACTGCCCTTCGGGTGATTTCTATGTGGGCTCCATCCATCCAGCGCCCCCTGTGCGCATCCCCCATGGCCATACCCATCACGCCCGCGCGGTACATGGCGTGGTGATGGCGGCTGCGCAAACTCCTGATATCATGGCGATCCGCTGTGGCGAGGGCTCTGCCGGGGCGCGACAAGTAGCGCAGAGCCCGCATGACGTCGGCGGCGTTACGCTGTCCTTTCACCCTGCAGGTCATGTGCCGGGCTTGTCTGACGTCAGCACCTCTGAGACGGTTAAACTCGATGTGAAGAGAGAAGGTTTCTCGCGCATCACAACCTCTGCCCGCCGAGGCGCGCATATACTGCCGTAATATCTTTCGTGTCGCAAAGCTGCCGGCCAACATTTCAGCGCAGAAATTCTGTAGCGTCAGAATGGCAGTTTAGGGATATACAAGCGATCAATGCGGTCGCAATCGCTTGCGCCACCCATAAAACAATCCGCGCTTACTCAGCGGTTCGAACAGCGCATCCGGCCCTTCAGGATCGAGAATTTCATTGTCGGCCAACCATTCCTCTATGTCGCTCAACTCTGGCATTTCGAATGCCTGCAATGTTCGCCCGCTCGTCTCACCACGCAAAGCCTCGATCACAGCAATCAGTGATCCCGAGCTCTTCAGTCGGCGTGCGACCTCGTCCGGTGTCGTCGCAAGATGTTCCGCGATCAGATCGTTCCGCAGCAGCGCAATCTCTTCGCACAGCTCTGCATTTTCTGGACCTACTCCGCTGAGGACCACATCACATTCCGTATCAAGCCGCAGAGAGCGGTTATTGAAGTTCGAAGACCCGACACGCAGAAACTGGTTGTCGACAACCATCACCTTTGCATGCACGTAGATCTCGGCACCTTGTGCGGTCACAGGATGATAGAGGCGAAACCGGTCATGCTTGTCGATCCGACGCAGGGCTTCAAGTAGCCGCGCTCGCGCGCTGTCCATTGCTATAGGCTCGAGCCATCCTTCGGCGGAAATTGGGTTGACGATGACGATCTCCGGGCCGTCCACCTCAACCAGTCGCTTGGCCACAGCATGGGCGATACGACGCGATGCAAAATACTGGCTTTCGGCGTAAATCCAACGCTTGGCACTCGCGATGAGGTCGAGATACATATCCTCGATTTCATGCAGTGGCGCGACATCCGGCATCTCCGGTTGCGTGCGCGCTATGGCCAGTTCCACATTTTTGAAATTTGCCTCAAGCGCAGGCGGCCAGCACTCATGATTGTCACCTGCCGGCTTCAGTGTTTCACCCGTTGCGATCTTCCATCGTTTGCGGGCCAGATCGCCCATCGCGCGTGCCGCCGCTCCGTCAAATGCGCTGGTGGCGTCATGCCATGGCCCATAGGGTTTACCATCCGGGTCAATGCGGCCGGGGTCGTTATCTTCATGGTCGCGCCGATCCCAACGTCCAACAGTCATATCAATACCACCGCAAAATGCGATGCAGTCATCAATCACCACGATTTTTTGGTGGTGCGAACTGGCAAACGGATGGGCACCGTCAAGCTTCAGCATGATTTGTTTGTGCCACTTCCAGCGCAATATCGTAGAAAGCGTGTTGCCACGAAACATAGCCTGAAAGGCGCCCGTGTCCCAGCGCAACAGTCGAATTTGAAGTGCCGGCGTTCTGTCAGCAAGCCACAGCATGAAATCGCCAAGCTGCTCCGGCCCTTCGCCTTCTCCCAAACTGATGCGGGCATCAAAATCCCAACCAATCAGCATAATACTATGCCGCGCTTTAAGCATCGCAGCGCGAACAGCGACAAAGTAGTTTTCAGCGTCGACGATGAAAGCGAACCTATCGGCTTGCTCAAGACGCCAGCAATTCCGTCCCGGTTTCAACTTCATGCGCCTATATCCTGCTGTAATATCGTCAGCACCTCATCAAGATCCACACCTGTGTTACGCACCACAAGTCGCCACAGGGCGGTCAGCGCCTCAGTGCGCGTGCTCCGCCGACAAGAATGCAGGCCCCTGCAACCCCAGCGACCAGATACCCTAGCACACCCCCAAAGGACACGCCCAATAGGCCAAACAAAAAACTCGCCACGGCTGCGCCGACAATTCCAAGGATGATATTCAAAAATATGCCAGTGTCTGCCTTCATCACCGCAGAGGCAATCCAACCGGCCAGCCCTCCAACGATAATGGCTGCAATCCAGCCAATTCCTGCATCTTCCATGATGGCTCCCTCCCACAGAACTAATCTCATTGAACCTGACCTTATCCGAAGGCGTATGTCAGATTTAATCGTCTTCTAAACGTTCTCAATGGGTGTGATATCATCTCGCCTGAATTTGTTGCGCAAAGGCATGATGCGGGACATATCTTGTGAAACCAGCGCAATAGCTGTTTTACATGAACAGACCCATCCCGCCGAGTTACTAGCGCCAAATCGCAGGGAGAACCATGTCCCGCGTCAAAGGCGCGAGATCAAGTTTGTCTTGCGAGTTCGGATACACCCATCGAATCTCTTCGATCTCTGCTCGCGCTTCGACATGATCGTTGAGATGAATGCGAAACATTTCGGCCGTAACGAGGCAGCGTGGCTCATTCGCCGCGGGGGCGGAAAATTGACCGAGATATTCGGCTTCCTCGGGTTGAAGATCTAGTGCGAGCTCTTCGAAGAGTTCACGGCGAAGAGCGTTCACGGGCGTTTCATCGCCGTCGATTTTCCCACCGGGCTGCATGAATGCGGTCGTTCCACGTTTCCGGACAAGCAAGGTTGCTCCATCTTCCCGAAGAATGGCGGCAGCAGCGATGCAAATCTCCATAATGGCGCTCCTCATGATTGGTGCTTCAGGCGCTCAGTAGCGCAAGACTTCTGTTTTCCCAATGACATCTGTGGGTGCGGTCGGAGCATCGCGAACATGTCTGGTCTTACGACTTCGTGCATTGCCGGACCGACGACGGGAAAGCGTTCCGCACGCTCAACATCATCAATGAATACAGCAGGGAATGTTTGGCCATCCGTGTAGATCGCAAGCTGAACTCAGGCAACGTCATCGATGCGCTGAGCGACCTGTTCATCCTGCGCGGTGTGCCCTCGTTCATTCGGTCTGACAATGGCCCGCTCGCCATTGGGCTCGAACCAATGGCGCCTTCAATGGCTTGCTTCGTTGCGCAGGCCGTGCAGGATTGGATCAAAGCCGTGGGAGCAAAGACAGCCTACATGGAACCTGGGTCACCGTAGGAGAACGGATACTGCGAGAGCTTCAACGCCCGGTTCAGGGATGAGTTCTTGAGTGGCGAAACCTTCTACAGCCTGCGTGAGGCGAAAATCCTGATCGAAGAATAGAGGAAACACTACAACACGAAACGCCCACATGGTGCTCTGGGCTACGCCCTCCGGCGCCAGGAACCACCGTTCAGGTGGACCAAAGGCCGGTCATGCACTATCAATCAAATTGGACCACTCAAGTGGGGCTGATCAAGGGGAACCGCGCTCAGACCACAATTTGTGCAACAGCACCCTTGCCCATCCAGCGATACTTGAATCGCCACAGTTTGGAGCCACCGGGATTGACCAATAGGGACAAGCCGTCAAAGTCGGCCTGCTTATAGGGTTTCTCTTCCGGCTTCAGCGCGCGGACTTTGGCATCACGTGGGGGTACCCTCATTTCACGACCTCGGCGGCACCCCGCCCCATACCCCCTTTGAGGGTAGATTGGGCTGGATCGCTCCGGACAAAATCGGACAAAGGGTCCACTGTTTTAGACAGAAATCAGGCTATTAGAAGAAATTACAAACCACAACTGGAAGTGATTGTGGTGCCCGAGGGCGGCATCACAGAGCAACGGCATTTCAAGGTCTTAGAGGCAGGTGGGACAGTTTTTCGTCCCATTGTTTCTTGTAGTTTTTCGGATCGGCGTCCCACCCACGACCAAGGTTGACTCGGCGGGCTCGCCTTGGACTATATTTGGCGACGAGCGTGAGAAGTATCCCGCTCAGCTATGAGGGGCAGCTATGAGACGGCTTTTTGCCGCTGCGAAATGTCCTCCAGCCACTCGGCAAGAACTTTGAGTTCGACTTCGATCTGGTCAGGAGTTGGGATCGAGGGGTTCGTTGCATCACTGGCGTGATGGAGAAGTTCGGAGCAACGACCGTAGGCTGCACGCATGGATTCTGCATCGGCCTCTGTGATCACGGAGAGCTTGGCGAAACCTTTCGTGTTGACCTTGTGAGAGAAGGTTTTGATGACCGGCGGCCTCGACGGCACTCTCCTAAGTGTCGCGAATTTGCCCGAGGATGCCTTTCGCGGTAAAGAGCCAGGTAACTTCGGGGTCTTGATCATACTGCAGTCGCGTGTTGGCGAGGTGCTTTCCAATGGTTTCGACCCGTTTGGTAGCATTCTGCGCTTTCATTGGGGCCTGATTTTCGCAATGATCGGGTCGGTCTCCACGTTTGGCGACGTGCCTGATGGCGACGGGTGTTTGCGGCAGGCCATCGTCGGGCTCACTACACGCGCGCTCCAGCAAAAACAGGAACGGCAAGTCATGGGTGAAGACAATCACCTGTCGATCCCTGCCCTTGCGCGCGAGCCGTTTGGCGATGGCTTCCCTGTGGAGGTGATCGAGCGAGGAAACCGGATCATCAAAGATGACAGGCGAGAACCTCGGACGAAATCTGTACCGGTTGCAAACGGTAGGTCTTCGTGTCGGTGATGAACCCGACCTCCTTCAAGATTTGGAAGATGCTGTCACCGAGCTTGTTGGTTGTAGCATCGTTCCAGACTGGCATGGCCTCGTCCTCATTTCGTAGATGCTCAACGAATTCGGGCCAGAGCTTGCGCGGCAGGTCGTGCTTAAAGGTGCGAAATTGCTCCCTGACAACGCGGTTCAGGAAGGCCGCCAAAATTGCGCTATGCTTGATTGCAACCGCGAAGAGAGCGTGCGTCGCAGCTTCTTTCGATCACCTTGGCGAGATTTGCCCGAAGAGTTTGGCAAATGGTCCAGTGTTTACCGCCAATTCCGGCGCTGGACGTTGGCTGGGCTGTGGGAGGACATACTCGAAGCCTTGAACCAAAGCGGGGCCGTTCCAAACGCTCTCCAAATGATCGACAGCACTGTTATTCGCGCGCATCATCAAGCAGCGGGCGCAAAAGGGGGACTCCGAGACAGGGTTTTGGCCGTTCAAGAGGTGGCTTCACGACCAAGATCCACCTCCGCGTCAACGCGCACGGGTTGCCCATGAGAACAGACATCACACCGGGGCAAACTTCGGACTACCTTGGTTTTGATCTCGTCATGTCTGATAATCTGCCTGAGCCGAAAGTGCTACTGGCAGATCGGGGCTATGATGCTGATCGCATTCGGAAAAACATGAATGAACGTGATATCCTGACCCAAATTCCGATGCGAAAGACCCGCAAGATGCGCGTCGGCGTGGATCATGGGCTGTATCGATTGAGAAACCTGGTCGAACGGTGTTTCAATAAGCTCAAGAACGCCCGCCGCGTTGCTACCCGGTATGACAAAACTGCAGAAAGTTACCTCGGGTTCATCGACATCACATCCATCCGGCTCTGGGTGCGCCATTTGTCAACATGACCTAGCTCGTAAAAATAAGCGCCAATCTCATAGTCATCTTGGTTTGGTCCTAATATGTTTGCATTGTAGGAACTAAGTAGTGTATTTAAGCATGGTGATATCATGCCAAATAATCCGAAATGTCGGGTTCATCTCCTTTTTCGAACAGGTATTTATTTAATCGCAACATAAATTTTTTTGCCGCCCCATCACTTTCAAACTCTTCTCCAGAATATTGACTAATCAGGTTCTGGCTGAAATCATCAGCTCTAATAAGATTGTCAATCTCCGCCATCAAGGACTTCTTTTGAACTTCGTTCAATGATTGAACAAAGGGCTTGGGGTTTATTCTCTCTTGATCGGGGCGCATCGCATTGGGATCGTATTCGATCAAAATATTTTTTAGCTCCGCAGAAAACATCATTATATCCTATTTTGGGTCCGGGTACATTGTCAGAAGTTCGACAACACTGCCTTTTTTCAAACACGGCCACAATTTCCGTACTATCTGGAAATGCCGTCCTTACGATTATGGGTTGGCGGCCTGTTTTCCCAGAGGCGCGGGTAAATCCTTTAATCCTCGCCTGAAAGTTTGGGCCGAAAACGTCTGTCATTTTGAGAGTAACTTTATCCCTCCCGTCTACAGTGCTATTTCTAAGTGCTTTGTACACGGGGTCTTCTATAGCTTTCTCATACGCTCTTACATAGTCGGCTGGTGTGTTGAACTTTGTAGAATGCCTGCCTACCCCCATCACTGAGCCATTACTCCGCCTAGGGTGATGATTGCCTGTCATTGGATCGATGCCACGGTAGACACGATTAAACAGTTGTTTGTCCGTCACATCACCCTCATGATGCTGCGGACCATGACCTGCCGTGCAAGATCATCCAGCGTCTCACGCCAATACCGTGTTCGGCGAAACAGTTTCTGCGTTTTATCAACGACACCACGCGCTATCTCACGGATGCTGTAACGCAGTTTGCGACCAAATAGCTATTGTATCTTCATATATAATCAGGGTGAATGTAGTCTTTCCAATCTGGTTCCGCTCCGTCTTTGTAGACGTAATCATAAACCGCCTGCATGTATTGGTAGATTGCCTTTTCGGACTTCATGTAAAGACCATTTGTAGCGTTGTCGAAATCGTCTATAGTCATGTAGCGGCGCCTAAGGAAATCTTCAAATGCGGCTTTTTCAAGGGAACGTCTTTCAATAGCTGCATCCGATACTGGTTCCGATTTGCACCGTAAGACTTCTTTTTTTAAAGATGATGGCTCGCCAATGCTTGGATTTATGTATAACGTAATTATGCCATCCATTTTCTTTTCTAAAGATTCTTCACTGAGCTCCATTTTGTGATTCCTTATTTCCATGGGTATACAGCAGGAAAAACACCAGAGTGCTGAGGGAACATTGTATATAAACCATATGTTCCGTCTGGTTTCTTTTTATATACCGCTTTGATTGTGCCATTGCGAAAATCAAGATCACGCATGCCAGTTGGATTTTTTGCAGAACCAACGCGTTGCTTCCCCATAAATCGGCTTTGCGCACTTGGGCCAAATAGTTTTGGATTAGATATCGATTCAATTACTTCAATAGAACTATCTCCTGACGAGACCCCAGCCTTGAAATCTGCCGTATTTCTCATAAAATCATCCGCCCGCACATAATCAGCGGGCGTTTTGAACTTGGTGGAATTGCGTGGGGCCATGTGATTGCCCCCATGCACACCGTCCACCTTTGTACCTGTCATAGGATCAATGCCGTAATACGTACGATCCCCCAGTGCTTTCGCAGTTACATCCCCTTCATGCCGTTGTGGGCCGTGTGCGCCTGGTACATCGAACTCTAGCTGTCGCAGGCGCTGTAGATAGTACCTCGTCGGCATGAACAGCTTTTGCGTTTTATCGACAACTCCGCGCTGTATCTCACGGATGCTGTCACGTAGTTTGCGGCCAAGTGGGCCGATTTTGGCGATAATCGGCTGTAGCAGATCAAGAAAGCGAGTAATGGCACGAAACGCATTGCCAGAGCCTTTGATCAGCCTTCGGATTTTTGCCGCTGTTGACGCCGCCCGCGCTGCCAAAGCTGCTACGGCTGGGGCTGCGCCTGCGCCAGACGCAGCGGCCAATGCGCCAATCAGCAGACAAATCAACCATATGATGACTTCAGGAATGACGAAACCGCCGCCCGTGCCGACCATCTCAGCCCAAAAATTTGGTGTCATCATGGTGATGACCCGCATCGCTGTGTTGGCGATGAGACCTAGAACTGGTGTGCGTCGGATCATCTCGATCAGCGAATTGAGCCATTCAACGCCGTTTTGGAAGGCGTCGTAAATCATCTGCCCGAATTCTCCGATAGCACCGCCAGCGGTTCTGAGTGCCGCAAGAAGCTGTGTTTTCTCGAAAAATGCGTCGATGTCGCCTGTCAAAAGGGCGCGAAGTATTTCAACCAGATTCTCCAGTTGTTCGTAAGCGGCTTGCGCTCCATCCCATGCGGCACGTCCAAGAGCCTGAGCCGTTTCAATCGGACTAGTAACAGCATCCCACGCAGCACTCGCCGCGCTGCTGGTTGTGCTTTTGAGCCAGCCCCATGCAGACCCCCAAAAGTCTTTTTCCCCATTCCACCACGACGAAATACCGCGCCCAACACCGTTGATGAAATCCCCTGCGGCACCCGTCCAACCATCACGATTCCATTCATCCACATAGGGTTGAAAGGTACGCACCATTGCCGTTTCAAATGTCCATAAATCGCCGACAAGACCTTTCTCGAGCTCCCATGCATCATCGGCGGCGCTGTCTATGTCCGCCTCTGCACCTGTGTCGATGGTTAGAGGGGCATGCGGCAGGTCAGGCTGCTCTGCAATGCCGAGATTATCCCGAATTTCCTGAATCTGGGCTTCGGTGTCTTTGGCACCATAGTTCAGCGGGTGATACGTGCGAGTTTGTGCCAAAACCGTTTCATCAGCATCCAGAAATCGCGTTGTCAAATCCGTTACGGGCGTCGTTAACGGATCATCATAAAAGAACTTAACCTGTCGCGGCGCAGTGCAGGTCTGGCAGACGCCACCAAATGTGCCGGACTGTGTATTCGCGACCGGTTCGGCCTGTGCGGTCACCTCTGCGGGAGTCAGATCGGTCATGATGTTGTTCCCGTTGCGGGGGACAATTGGTCCATACGATTTTTAAGGGCACTCATTTTGTCGGCCTCACTTAAAGAACTTTTGAAAATATCGAGAAGGTAGCCGGAGGGGTCTTTTTGGTCAAAGGTCTTCCCGAAAAACAGCGACCAAGCGGCAAGAATGTAGAGGTGCTTTTGCTGGCTGAAACCATAGGCCACCATACGAGCTACTGGCTCGTCGATCAGAGAAGTGATCATCTCTTCGGAGTAATGTTTGAGGTCATTCGGGAAGCCTTTTTTGAGGGCTGCCGCCAGTTTCCGAAGATCCTTCTGCTCGCGTTCTTTGTAAAAGGGGGCGAGGTCATAGTTGGTGATTTCAAAGGGCTTTGACGGGATGTTATCCACAAGGAACAGCGCGTGTTGCAACAGAATTTCCCGGACGGCTTTCCCGCCATCCTGATCTGCCAGCAATCCACGGACGCAGAACCCGTCTCGCAAAAACCAAAGCGCAACCCGTTCCCGGTTGTCCGCGATATGCGGGAAATAAAGCCGGATATATTGCTCGTCCCAGAACCGGACAAAGACACGGGTTTTCCTGCCCTCACGCGGCACAAGCGTAAATTTTCTGAAATGCCGCCAGACTTCGCCCATGAGCGCGTTTGTCCGAATGAATATTCCTGTGTTGTGGCCCCAGTGGTTTCGGAAGAAATCACGATGAAAATCTGGAACCAATGCGCGGTCCTCCCAGGCACCGTCCGGCAGGGTCATGTCGATGAGGTAGGGCGCGCTTTCTTCGAGTTCCTGCGCGGTTTCTCCTTTGAACAAACACTGTACCGGCACATCGACACTATCCAGGTCGAACACTCCCGTGATGTTTTTGCGCAAGTTGGCGTCCACGATGAGATAGGTCCGCATCTTGGGTTCATCTTCAGGCTGCCCGAACAACAGCTCTTTCAGCTCAGGCGCTATCCAGTCCTGATCCCACACCGGGATTCCGGTCTGATCGTGTAGTGGCACAGGCCTATGATCCTCAATCGTCAGATAGCGTTGCGGTACGCCGTCTGTCGCGACGCGCTGCATTGGTCCGAGTTCAACGAGGTGTCGGGAATGAACGACCTCCGCCAGGGCCTTGGTCTGTAGAGGGGCCAGTGTACCGTTCTGAGCAAGGTAGTGCGAAGTGGGCAATGCCTCTTCGAGCCAGATGATCGCAAGACCAAGAGGTTCGATGTGAGCCGCAAGAGCCGCACAAAAGTTGTCGTGATCCGATGCCCACACGGCAGCGTGACAGCGATAGTCGGTGCCATCTTCTACGTCGCGTAAGTAGCAATCACCGATCCATGCTTCTAAGCCGCACATACAAAAACACTCAATCAATTAATCTTTGACAGAATCCGTCTCATATCGACCCAAACAGAGGTAGACTACAACCGACTTTGTTGCTCGAAGCGGTATTTGAGCAAACTTCCCTTTTCTCCAGACGATGTCATCCTACCGGTAACATTTGGTGCGGCATCGGGTTTCCGACACTTGGGCCAGTCCGTGCGCCGTCGAAAATGGTGTCGACCATCAAGCTCAAGTTCTTGAACGCAAGAAACGGCGCACACCACGCCCAGCGCGAGCGGAGGCCATGCCGCGCCGAAAGAAGCGCGAATGCACGTGCCAGGTGAGAATAGACACTGCCCAAGGCCAATCCAGACTATATGCGTCCACAAATGACGCCAAAAAGCGGCAGCGGGCATTGTGAACTGGCAAAAACCTCTGCTACCTCTTTTGCCAAGCATCTATTTGAAAGAACCTATTCGCATGGCGCAAAACTCCCGTTCCGCTGATCTCGACTTCGCCGCCGACCTTTTCTAAGCAGCCGACAAAATGCGTGGGGGCCTTGAACCGTCCGAATACAAACACGTCGCGCTGGGGCTGATCTTCCTCAAATATATCTCGGAAGCATTCCAGGCGATGCACGATCAGCTCGCCCAAGATGAGTTTGCCGATCCCGAGGACCCCGAGGAATACCTTGCAGAGAACGTCTTTTGGGTGCCGGAAACCGCCCGTTGGTCCCACATCCAGCAAAACGCTCGCTCTGAGAACATCGGCAAGATCATCGACGACGCGATGGAGGCCATTGAGGCCGAGCCCACCAACGAAACCCTCAAAGGTGTTCTCCCCAAGAATTACGCCCGCCCGACGCTGGACAAGACCATGCTGGGCGAGCTGGTGGACCTCTTCTCCAACATTAAAATGCACGACAGCGCCGAGGGCAAGCGTGGCGGCGAGTTCTTCACACCTCGTTCCGTTGTTCGCAAAGCACGACAGCAGCGCAATGTTGTCGAGGCCAAGGCGTTCTCGGAGCGCTTGCAGGCTGCCGTTGCCCGGTATCATGCCAACGCGATAACCAGTCTTGAGATGATTCAAGAGCTGATCGACATGGCCAAAGATATGAAGGCCTCGGCAGACCGTGGCGATGATCTTGGGCTGAATGAGGAGGAATTAGCATTCTACGACGCACTGGCTCAAAATCAGAGCGCGCTAGAGGTGCTTGGCAATGACGAGTTGCGACAGATCGCTCATGTGCTTGTCGAACAACTCCAGAAAAACGTGACCGTCGATTGGCAGCGCAAAGAGAGTGCACGAGCGAAGTTGCGAGTTTTGGTTCGGCGCATATTGAAGAAATATGGCTACCCGCCCGATTTGGCCCCGGCAGCAATCAGTTTGGTCCTGAGCCAAGCCGAAACGCTCTTGAGTTGGCAGGCTCCGCAGTAATCTGCGGGGCTCCACGCTTAAGTTGCCTTTGCTGTTGTTTCGATGAGCGCATCGCGCGGGCGCACCATGTGTTTACGATGCGGATTAAACCAAGCGTAACAATTATCGGCTGCGCTGGGCTCAGTTCCTGCCCTTGATGCGTTGATTTGGGCGGACTTGGATTTTATGGTCAGTATGTCGGCGCTGCCTTCCATCGCAGGATTCACCGTCCTTGGTTTAAGGGCCGTGACCTTGGGAGTAAAATCCCAGCGCCGATACTCTTTCAAGAGAAGGGGGCACTTCAAATGAAGCCCCTCGCCAACATCGCACCAAGGCTGCGCTGCTCTGCCGCATGCACCCAGCGGAAAGCCAGTCACTCTAGCACGTCATCATCCAATGCGGCTTCTCGTTTCCTGACCAAATCCGCGCAGCCCTATATCCCGGTGACCCAGGAACCAGAGCATGAAAGAAATATTTGAGCAGCAATTCCTTCTCATCATCCGAGGTCCGATCTTCTTCCTTAAGTGAGCCTAGAACTTGCAGCCGGGCCCCATCAGTCGTTTTCCCGTAGTGTGTACCGCTTCTTTGCTTTGAAGTTTGTTGAAGAACAACAAATGCGTTCCGGCGATGGTCGATAAGGCGTTCAGAAACGAGATCTTCAGAACGCATGAAAGGAACTCAGATGTTCAAGAAAATCAGCTACGCCGTTGTCTTCGCGTGCACTGCGGCCATCGCCCAAGCGGAGACCTTTGAGGTCAAAATGCTCAACAAGGGTGAGGCTGGCGCGATGGTTTTTGAACCTGCATACATCAAAGCCATGCCCGGCGATGTCATTCATTTCATTGCGACAGACAAGGGCCACAACGTCGAAAGCATCAAGGGGATGCTGCCCGAGGGAGTGGAGCGCTTTAAGAGCAAGTTCAACGTCGACTACGAGCTGACCGTGAATGCCGAGGGGCTCTATGGGCTGAAATGCACACCGCACTATGGCATGGGTATGGTGGCCCTCATTCAGGTCGGGGAGGCGGTGAATCTCGAAGAGGCACAGGGTGTCACGCAAAAAGGCAAATCCAAAGGCCGCTTTGAAGATTTGTTCGCGCAAGTCCAGTGATCGGACAGTCCAGTTCAGACCTAGCAAAGGCGGCACCATCGCGGTGTCGCCTTTTGTGTCCCGCTAGAGGAGACAAACCATGTCCCACCCTCACTCTTATTCCGGCCCTGCTTTTCTGTCCTACGGATTTCGCCCATTCTTCATGGCGGCGTGCCTGTTCGCCGTTGTGATCATACCGCTGTGGATGTTGATCTGGACGGGCGGGCTGACGCTGCAAAGTGTCCTGATGCCCGTCGATTGGCACAGCCATGAGATGATCTTTGGCTATGGCAGCGCAGTGATTGCAGGTTTTTTGTTTACGGCGGTGCCTAACTGGACCGGCGGCATGCCGACCCGGGGCTGGCCGCTATGCGCCATGCTGATGCTGTGGTTGGCGGGCCGCCTTGCTGTATTGGGGGTGGTACCCCTGTCATGGGGTGCGGTTGCCAGTGTCGACAGTGCGTTTCTGCTGGTGTTGTCGGTACTTGTGGCGCGGGAAATCATCTCAGGAAAAAACTGGCGCAACCTGATGGTTCTGGTGCCGGTCTCGCTTCTTGGAGTGAGTAATCTGTGCTTTTTTGTTGAGAGTGCGCTGATGGGGCAAGCAGACGTCAGCCGCCGGTTGGGCCTTGCGCTGGTGATCTTCCTTGTGTTGTTGATCGGTGGGCGTGTCATTCCCAGCTTTACCCGCAACTGGTTGAACCAGAGGGGATATCGCGCTCTTCCTGCTCCGTTCGGAAAGTTTGACCAACTGAGCCTTCTTGCCACGATTCCGGCGCTGGTGGTTTGGGTTATTCGGCCAGAGAGCCTGAGTGTTGCGGTTCTGATGTGCCTGGCGGCGCTGCTGCAGACGGCGCGTCTGGCGCGGTGGCGTGGATTGTCGACGCTGCGCAATCCGGTACTGGCGATGTTGCATATCGCGTTCCTGTTTGCGCCGGTCGGGATGCTGGCAAATGCGGCGACGGCGATTGGGTCTCTTGACGCCAGCGCCGGCCTGCACATCTGGGGCATCGGCGCGATTGGCGGCATGACAGTTGCCGTGATGATGCGGGCGACAATGGGGCATACCGGACGTGCGCTGGTGTCGGGACCGGTACTGAACCTCGCCTTCATAGGATTGATACCAGCACTGTTGGGGCGGTTATTTCCTCATGTCGAGTATCCGGGCGGAGTCACGGGGCTTGATCTGGCGGCGTTGTTCTGGACGCTTTCCTTTGCGCTGCTCTGCTGGAAGCTTGTGCCGTGGCTCGCGATGCAACGCCAGGATCGCAAACGGCCGACACCGCTGCGCAGTCGTTGATCTGAAGCTTGGGCCGGTAGAATGCAGATGCAGGCGGGATTATCCGCCTGCATCGTTTCATGTGCCTGATGTCCGTGTGGGGTGGGACACGTGTGCTGCGCAGGGATTATCCGGGAAATGGCCATGCGCCGATAGCAGATGCATGCAGGTGCAAGACGAGGCACCAGAGCAACACGCCAACCGCGCCGCGCAACATAACGGCGCGGGTATTTTCCTGCCACCATGCGTGATCAAACACTGGCCGAAGCGACAGGATCGGCGCAGCGGCAAAAGCGCCAGGGCCAATGGTTCTGAGTGCCCGCCGGTCAAATGCAGGCATCGCTAGCAGCGAAAACAGTGCAAAAAGACCAAAAAGGAGAACATGCGACAGATCGCCATTGGGCGGCAAATGTGCCAGAGCCCAAAGTGTGAGCGCCAGCAGCACAGGGTGGCGGGTGATCGCGGCAAAGCCGGGGTGGGTGGGATCATACTCTCGCCTGCGACTGGCACCAAGGCTACCGGGCAGTCCGGCCCCGATCCCGCAGGCGGCCAGCACGAACGCAATTGGTGTTGCCACGAATGGAATCCAGCGCGTCCATGGTGCCTGGGGCCAAAGCTCGATATAGGGCGCGCGGCCTGCGGCTGAAATCACCCAGCCCAACAGGATCAGCGACGCCAGCCCGTAAAGGGCAAAATAAGCGCGCCGCCCCAAGCGCTTGATCAGATTTCCCCTGAGGCCGCCGACACGCGGCAGAAGGTGGCTGAGCATAAATGCCGCCACTGCCACAATAAATTCTATCCAGCCAGTCATGTGTTCTCGGCCTGAATGATCAATCTGCGGATATGGCGGGCGAATATCCACGCCGCAGGCAGGCCGAGCACTCCACCGATCACTACGCTCATTTGTGGGGTGAGTACGTCCCAACCAAGCCAACTGCCGATCAGCGAGGCAAAAAAGACGTTGATGGCAGCGGCCCCCGTCGCAAAGGGGTAGAGACCCGCCACCAATTTGCACGAAACACGATGGGTCATCGCCGGCTCACCAGCAGATGAACGCAGACCAACGCAGCGAGCAACACCAGAGAAGCTATGAAGAACCAGAACTCCGCGACATCGGTTTGCGGTTGTGGAATGGGCCGCTCGAAGCGTTCGGCACGCGCGGAAAACGGGACCAAAACACATGCGAGTGCGCAATAAAGACGTTTCATTTCAGTGCTCCATCGTGAGGGATTGATAGATCTCGGGCAGGGCGCGGGGCAATCTGTCCGGGTCCGGCAGCAGGGTAAAACCGGCGCGGCCAAAGATGCGCGCAAACCAGTCCTGCCCGTCGGCGTCGATCACCACCGCATGCACTGCATGCCCGAGCGCGCGGGCCTCGCGCACTGCCATGCGGCTGTCTTCGATGCCATGCACGCCTTCGTAGTGATCAAGATCGTTGGGCTTGCCATCAGTCAAAACAAGAAGCAGGCGGCGGGCGCTGCCTTCTTGGGTCAGTTGGGCCGAGGCGTGACGGATCGCGGCACCCAACCGTGTGTAGTGACCGGGGGTGAAGCTGCCGATCCGGGCGGTGATATTCGCATCCATCGGTTCATCAAAGCGTTTGGCGCGAGTCAGAAAGACCCGGTCCCGGCGCAGTGAGGAAAACCCCCAGATGCCAAGGCGGTCGCCGGCGGTTGCAATTCCAGCAGCCAGCGCGGCGAGTGCCTCGCGCGCGGTCTCAATCACCGGGCGTTGGCCCACGGTTGCTTCGGTTGAGCGGGAACAATCAATGAGAACCGCGACGCTGAGATCCCGCGCCATGGGGCGGTTGGCCTGCCACACACGGTCGCTGCCTTGTTGCCCAATGCGCAGGTCGATTTGGGATTGCACAGCCGCGTCCAGATCCAACTCTTCACCGTCCAGTTGCCGGGGCAACATCACACGTTTCGGCATCAGCGGCGCAAACTGGCGCTGCACTCGTGCCACCAAACGCGGGTCCGGGCTGAAATCGGTGGCAGGATCGGCGTCCACCTCCAGTACGCGCGTATGATCTGGCATGTGGCGCGCCAGGCGGTGGTTCCACTCCGGATAGGTATAACGCGCTGCCAAGCGTTCGTGTTCGGCATCCTGCGGCGACAGATCGAGCGATATCCGCAGGCGCGAGGCTGCGCGTTTCATCTGCTGGGACAGGGATATATTGTCTTGATCCTCCGCCGCTTTTTGTGCGTTCTCGGTATCGTCGTCATCCACCATCCGGTTGATGTTCAGGCTTTCGGCCCAAGAGAGGATCGACTCGAACCGGTGAACGATGAAACTGTCCTTGCGACCGGCCTGTTCGCGTTCTTCGCGAAGACCGGTCTTGCGGGTGGCCATCTCCACACTGGCGGTGCCCAACTGGTTACTATCGGCGGCAGGCGGGCGGCCCTTGTGCGCTGCGGGCAGGCGCAACCAGATTGGAAGCGGTTGAAAGCGGCGGTATCCGCGTGGTGCGGCACAGTCGCAGTGCTCGACAACGGCGCAGGGCAATCCAAGCTGGTCAAGGATCATCCGTTCGATGCGGGCCTCAAACCGGGGCAGGTTGTTGCGCTGTCGTGTGGCCGCGATATGCGCGCAGAGCGCACCATAGGCGCTGCGCAATCCGGGGCAGGAGGCAAAGGCCCGATCCGCTGCTTGTGCGTTGGCGGCAATCTCGCCCTGATCTGCCTGATAAGGATCACCAACTGCGCTGGGCAGGTCAATATGAGCGGCCATGGCCGCGAGCCACAGATAGGCCTGTCGGTTGAGAGTTGGGGTCGGGAACGCCGCCATCACCGGTGGCAGGCGCAGCCGCTCACCATCAAAGCTGGCGACATAGCCGATCTCACGCGGGGTGCCGAGACGGCGCAGCAGCGCTGTCCGGTGCTCTAGCGCGACGGCTGGTGCCTCAAGAATCTCCACGCCGCTGTCGCCACCCAGCGCACGAAACAGGGTGGCAATGCTGCTGCGCACATCATTGTAGCGCACTGCTGCCTCTGCATCGGGGCGTTCAGCCCCGATGCGCGTGGCCATATTGTGCCACAGGTTGCCCACGGTCTCTTCGGGTTCAAGAAGATCAAGCGCGTGCATCATGATGTCACCCGTAGACAGATGCAGTGAGGTCGCGCAGCGCCTGACAGATGTCTGCCTCGTCACTGAGGGGGGCAATGATTGCCACCTCCAGCGCGCGATCCACGCTCATGCCATTTGCAATCAGCGTGGCTGCGTAGATCAACAGCCGGGTCGAGACCCCTTCTTCGAGATCCATACCCGAGAGGTTTCGGATATGCCCCGCCAGTCGTACCAGAGCCGCTGCGCGATCATGATCCAGGCCGCTTTCCTCGGCGACCACTGCGGTTTCAATTTTGGTATCCGGGAAATCAAAGCCAATGGACAGAAAGCGTTGCCGTGTCGAAGGTTTGAGCTTTTTCAGGATGTTCTGGTAGCCGGGGTTGAAGCTTGCCACCAGCATGAAGGATTTGGGAGCGACCAGCTCTTCGCCGGTGCGGTCGATCACCAATCGGCGACGGTCATCGGTTAGCGGATGCAGCACCACGGCCACATCCTTGCGGGCCTCGACCACCTCATCGAGATAGCAAATCCCCCCTTCGCGCACCGCGCGGGTCAGCGGCCCGTCGACCCAGACTGTTTCGCCACCTTTGAGCAGATACCGCCCGATCAGATCGGCTGCTGAGAGATCATCGTGACAGGCAACGGTGTAGAGGGGCAGCCCGAGTCGGGCTGCCATATGTTCCACAAAGCGGGTCTTGCCGCAGCCGGTCGGGCCTTTCAGCAACATGGGCAATTGGTTCGCCTGTGCCATTTCAAAGACCGAAACCTCGTCATGTGCCGCCTGATAGAACGGGACTTTCGGGGTGTTGATTGCGTTCATGATCACTCTCCCGGAGTTGTGACTGGGCCGGGCGCGATGAGTTCACGCCGCACGACCAATTGGCTGTAGATGAACAGGAGTGCCCCAAGGACCACCGCAACACCTGCGCCGAACCGCATCATGTAGAAGAGGCCAAGCTGGTCCTGCACTTCCATGTAATAGTCGCCGACAATGCGCTGCATGTGGGTCTGGATTGTGCCCGCAAACGTCAGCACGAAGGTCATGAAACACATGCCGCCGGTCATCAGCCAAAAGGACGCCATGTTGAGCACCTGGTTATAGGGCGCGCGGCCCCGGAGTTGCGGCATCGCATAGGTGAACATTGCAAGGTTCATCGCAACATAGGCCCCATAGAAGGCGAGGTGACCGTGGGCTGCGGTAATCTGGGTGCCATGGGTGTAGAAGTTGACCCCATGCAGCGTGTGCAGAAAGCCCCAGACGCCTGCGCCGAAGAACGCGACGGTCGAGGCCCCAAGCGACCATAGGAGGGCTGCTTTGTTGGGGTGGTTCTTGCGACCTTTCCAGACCATGACAAAGGCGAAGCTCATCATCGCGAAGAAGGGGATCACTTCGAAGACCGAGAAGATCGACCCAATCCACTGCCAGTATCCCGGTGTCCCGATCCAGAAGAAATGGTGACCGGTGCCCAGAATGCCCGAGAACAATGCAGTCGCGACAATGACATAGAGCCATTTTTCAACGACCTCACGGTCGACGCCGGTCATCTTCAGCATCAGGTAGCCAAGGATTGCCGCCATCACCAGTTCCCATGTGGCCTCGACCCAGAGGTGCACGACGAACCACCAGTACATTTTATCAAGCGACAGGTTGTCGGGGTTGATGAAGGCGAAGACCCACAGCAGGCACAGGAGCCATAGCCCCATCAGCAGGATATTGGTGATCGCGGTTTTACGTCCGGCCAAGACGGTGAGCGAGATGTTCACGAGAAAGATTACCGCCGCAACGAGGATGCCGAATTTCACCCAAAGCGGCTGTTCGAGGAACTCGCGCCCGCCATGGATGCCCACGAGATAGGACACCACGGCACCAAGAGTGCCGACGACCAGGATCGCAAGCTGTATATAGGCCAGTTTGGTCGAAAACAGCTCTCGTTCGCTTTCTTCGGGCACCAGATAATAAGCGGCGCCAAAGAAGCCGAGTAACAGCCAGACAATCAGCGCGTTTGTATGCAGCATGCGTATGATGTTGAACGGCAGAAGCTCGCTCAGCGTATTGGGTGATATGTAGATCCAGCCAGCGAGCAGTCCGCCCACTACCTGGATCGCAAACAAGGCCATCGCCACGAGGAAATAGGCGTAGGCCACTTTTTGTGATTGATATTTCATGATTTTCTCCTTGCGCCTGCGCTGATCAGAACGTGATGAACTGATCGCGTGCTGCGCGCCTCTCCCTCAGCCTGCGTCGTTGGGTGGCCAGTTCTGGGTGTCGGTCTGGTCGGCCCATCTCAGGAACTCTGCGAGGGCGCGGGTTTCTTCTTCCGTGAGGTCGAAGAACGGCATCTGACGGCGTCCATCGATGCCCGAGGGCTGAGCCTGCATCCATCCATTGAGGATCTCAAATGCGCTTTCGGGGTCATCAAGGACGCCCCAGCGCGTCATCACATTGCCCACCTCAGGTGCGAAATACGCACCCTCGCCATGCAGGGTGTGGCAGTTGATGCAGGAGGCACGTTCCCAGACGTGTTTGCCGAGGCGCACCTCGTCGGTCAGCGGCATTCCGGCGGTGGAGGTTTCGACGATATAGCGGTGGCTATGCACGGTCATGGCCACGAACACGACAACGAAGAACAAGGAGCCTCCGTAAAACACGTTCCTGGCCCGCGATTTGGTAAGTATCTCTGACATGTCGCGGTCCTGAGTACAGTTGCGGATACCCAACCCTTAGTGGCCGACGTGTGTCAGATGTTGCGCAAGCGCAAAGTTCGGATCTGTTCGTGAATGCAGAATGTATGAATAGGAGGATCTGACCGATGGCCAAACACGACCCGGATGACCCGGATCTGCCGCTTGCAGATTTATTCGCACATTGGCCGGAGATGGTGGCGGTGTTTCTCGCCTACAGAATGCTCTGTCCGGGCTGTCCTATCGCCCCGTTTCACACTGTGATCGACGCGTGTGAGGAATACGGGCTGCGGGAACAGGCATTCCGTGCGATGCTGCGTGATCCAGACAAGGTGCGACCGCCGCAGCGGCGACCGGGGGCGCGATGCGCTTCCGGCTCGTGACCATCAGAGGTTTAGCTCTCCGGCGTACTCAACAGCATCAGCCGGTGCGGGTCTGTAATCACGATGTGTTTGCGGCGTGAGGCAACAATCCCGTCGCGCTCCCATGCCGAGAGCAGGCGGCTCACGGTATGCAAGGTGGTTCCGGTCATCTCCGAGATGTTGAGCCGCGTGATGGGGAAGGCGATCTCGATCCCTTGGTCCGTTTTGCGTCCCGACTGGTTCACGAGACGCAGCAGCGCTGTTGCAATTCTCTGCTCGACCGCTTGCGTGGCCAGTTCGGTAATCCGGCTTTGCATTTCGCCGAGCCGCTCGCCGAGGGTCTTGTAGCTTTCGGTCGCAAACCCCTGATACCGAGCAGTGAAATCTGCCCAGAGGCGGACCGGCCACGAAAGGGCGATGGATTCGACCACAGAGATTGCGGTGGCAGGATAAGTGTCCCGACTGAGGGCGGGAGCAATGCCGAACAACTGCCCCGGAGAGATATGCAATGCGATGATTTGCTCGCCGGTTGGCGTGACTTTGACGACGCGGATGTAGCCGTCGAGCAGCAGATAGAACCGCTCTGCGTCATGGCCTTCGTGAAAGACTTCGGTGCCGGCCTCGACTCGCTTCGGTGTGGCCTGATCCAGAATTTTGCGAATTTCTCCGCGCTGCAGGCGACTGAACGGGGGTAAACCCGCGAGCAGGCTTTCATCGAGCTGTTTCAAAGCGGCCTCATGCTGGCGTCAGTCATGTGTTGTTGCGCAGCGACCTATCAGAAAATCACGGTTTGGACATCTGAGAAAATTCCAAAACCGGCGTGCTCGACTTTCCTGCATCACTCAGCCTTGGGTCAGCCCTTGCTCGGTTACGGTCATGTCGAGCCTTATGTCATACGGCTGGGGGGCGGACTGTTGCGATACGGGATTGCAGCAGCCCAATCCCGATTGCGGTGGGTGCCGGGGTTAGGTTTGCGAGTGCGCGATCAAAGTAGCCGCCACCCTGGCCGAGCCGATAGCCATCCGCGCTCCTGCCTGCGCAAGGGGCCAATAGAATGTTGGGCGTTCGTTCGGGTGCGTCTGTGGGCGGCACCGGGATGTGCCAATCACCGCCATCATGCGCGTTTCAGGTGTTCAGCGCCGAAAGACCAGTGGCGCTTGTGTTTTTTTACCGCCGGCAAAACGATCTCGGTGCCTGCATCGTGCAATTCTTTCATCAATGGAGCAATCTCCGGCTCGCCCTAGATTGGCCAATAGCCGGAGATTGCCCGAGCGCGCGCGCCTTGCATCTGCTGTGATTTTTTCGAGAATTGAACCGGCATATTGAGCCCACGCAAAGTCTCGCCCTGCGTTTGGGCGCATGGTCGCCGCATGACACAGATTGACCGCCTTCGAGCCCATGGCCTTTTTGAGGCACGGGTGCCCCGCTACACCTCATACCCAACCGCGCCTGTTTTTGCGCCTAAGATCGGCAGCATAGAGCAGACCGAAGCCCTGAGAGTGCTTGATCCCCGTGATCCCGTATCTGTTTATCTGCACATCCCGTTTTGCGAGCGCTTGTGCTGGTTTTGCGCCTGCCGCACACAGGGGACAAAGACGCTCAGCCCGGTTGAAAGCTACATCACGACGCTGGAACAAGAGCTGGCGCTACTAAAGCATATCTTGCCTGCGGGCCTGCGCATGGGACGGATGCATTGGGGCGGTGGGACACCCACAATCTTGCCACCAGAGCTGATTCACCGGCTGGCTCGGGCGGTTAAGGCGGTGATTCCGCCGACTGGGGATTGGGAGTTCTCCGTGGAAATCGACCCGACCATGGTGGATCGCCAGAAGATCTCGGCACTTGCAAAGGAAGGGATGAACCGGGCCTCGCTCGGGATTCAAGACTTTGATCCCAAAGTGCAAAACGCGATTGGTCGCCTGCAGCCGTTTGATGTCACCCAGCAATGTGTGGAGGATCTGCGCGCGGCTGGCATTCAGTCGCTCAATGCCGATCTGGTCTATGGTCTGCCACATCAGGACATCACTCGACTGAATGATACCGTTTCAAAGGTGCTGGATCTTGCACCGGATCGGATTGCGCTTTTTGGGTATGCGCATGTGCCATGGATGTCCAAACGACAGCGGTTGATCGATGAGACGGCCTTGCCCAAAGAGGTGGAGCGTTTTCATCTTGCCGAATACGCTGCAACGCGGTTCAGGGATGCTGGCTACCGCAGCATCGGGATTGATCATTTCTCCAAGCCTGATGACGGGTTGGCCCGCGCCATGGAGACAAGGCGGCTGCGGCGGAATTTTCAAGGATATGTGGATGATAGCTGCTCCACCCTAATTGGGTTGGGCGCGTCTTCGGTGTCGCGACTTCCCACCGGCTATATCCAGAATGCATCCGCCACTGCGGCCTATGTCCAGCGTATCAAAGCGGGAGAGCTAGCCGGAGCACGGGGCCACATACTGAGCCGCGCAGACCTGTTGCGCGCCCGCGCCATCGAGATGATCATGTGTGATTTCCAGTTGGATTTCGCGGAACTGTTCAGAGAATTCGGCGCTCTTACGGAAGCGTTGCGACCAGAAACCGCCCTCGTGATTGATCGTTTCGACGGCATGGTTCAGATCCGGCCCGATGGGTTTGAGATACTGCCGGAGGGCCGGGCGCTGACGCGGATCATCGCCAGCTGTTTTGATGCCTATGCACCGATGAACGGGCGTTACAGTCAGGCGTCCTGACCCGGGCGCATCCTTTGCCACAAAGACCGCCACCAAGGTTCGGGAGCCTCAGCGTGTTCCCGAACCAGTCGAAATCCCAGATGATCTGGAGGTAATCCCACGGCACAGCCGCCGACGCTGGCGTCGCGAACAAAATCGACGATTGCCGCGCGGTGGATGCCGCCTGCAATGCGAACCCAACAATAGGGTTCGCTCTCTCGAACGGTGCCGTCCGGGTGCAATGAGCCACTTTGCATACAACCATCGGTCCATTCCCAGACATTGCCGGATATATCTGCAATACCATGCGAGTTGAGGCCAAATCCGCCCGCTGGACGCAACGCAGGACTGGCGGTTCCACGCAGCAAAGTTCCTGCCGCGTATTGGGCCAGCATACGTCGTCCGGGGTCCATCTCTCGGGTGTCAGGGGCCGCGTCCCCATAGCGTTCGCCTGCGGCCAGCTGCCATTCCATGTCGCTGGGCAGGCGCCAGTTCTCGCCGGTTTTGCGGGAGTACCAAGTTGCGTAGGCGTGGGCGTCTTTCCAGTTTACATGGGTTTGCGGATAATCGCCGCCCATTGTTGGCACCGGGGGGCAAGCGCCAGCGGCGACACAGGCTGCGTATTCGCGGCGACTGACCTGATATTTCATGATGGAAAATCCCGCGACTTCAATCTCGTAGGGGTGTGGTGAGCGCGATTTTCCATTCTCGACAAAATTGCCAAACGGACGATAGCTGATGCGCCCACTTGGGACCTCAATGAGGTCTACTTCTGGTGATAGGCTGGGGGAGGGCGCGCGGGTCACAACTATGGCACCCAGTGCAACCAAAACCACAAGGCTTGTGGCAACGACACTCTTGAGTGATGGTTTCATTGGTGATCTCCCAAGCGCTTCAAAGCCGGCCGGTCGTGCCGGCCGACCGTGTTCTTTGATAAAACCTGCGGGTTATGGGAGTGCGGTCTTGCCTTCATAGGCTGCGTCATAGGCTGTTGGCGCTTCGACCTGCTCCATCAGATCGTTGTTCCAATCGCCGTCCACCACGACATGCGCGGTTGCGCCTAGGTTTACCGCCTCGATCAGGTTGTGGTTCACATAGGCGTAGACGCCCGGCTGCAAAAACTCGTAAAGCGCTGCCCCAGCCGACCCGCCGCGGATGAACCAGGTTTCAAGGTCGCGCTCCGGTGGGTTGTTGAATTTCCCGGTTTCCCAGACCAGATCCCCATGCCCGCCGATCAAATGCGGGCGAGAGTCGCGATTGGCTTGCGAGTGTACGAACAGAACCTTCTCGCCTTGTGATGCGTGCAATGCATTGTCACCAGTCAACGCGCCGACTTTACCGTTGAACACCACGTGGCTCGGGATGAGGCCATTCATGACTTCAAGCGTGTCGGGATAGCTCTCGCCGACATCTTCAAAGCGTTTGTATTCTCCGTTTTCATCCTTCGGGATGTAGAAGTCATTCTCGCCGATGTAGAACACGCGATCATAGCTGACGGGGGTGCCATTGTGATCCTTTAGACCATCGCGGGGCAGCACCATGATCGCGCCCGACATCCCACTGACGACGTGCCATGGGATCATGGGGCCACCCGGCGCACAGTGATAGACAAAGGTGCCCGGACGTGTTGCCTTGAACCGCAATGTTGTCTTCTCACCGGGATTGACCAGCGTCAGAGAACCACCGCCAAGGGCACCGGTTGCTGAGTGGAAGTCAATGTTATGCTGCATGAGATTTTCAGGAGAATTGTAGAGCGTAAGCTCGACATAATCACCTTCATGTACGACCATCAGAGGTCCTGGTACTGACCCGTTGAAGGTCATGGCCTGTAGGTAGGCACCGCTATCGACTTCGATCTCCTTTTCAACGATCTGCATCTCGAATTCGATAATTTGCGGCTCTGTCGAAGCCACCTGCTCGTGCTCGTGAACCATCGGAGGGCGCACTAATTTACGTTTCACCCGCTTGAGCTTAGACAGATCAGCTGGTGGGACCATGGATGTGTCCATGATCTCCTCTGCTTGAGCAGTTTTGTGAAGTACGGGTATCGCTGCAATCCCTGCGGCCCCAATAAGCGCGGCGCGTCTGGTAAGCATGTCCTTATCTCCTTTCCATGCATGTATGATTAGCTTGAAAGGTATGCGGAGATTTGGATGTGAACGTTGATCAGGGACAACCTTCGATAAGGATATCGCCTGATGGACTGCTATGGTCAGGACATCAGTAACGGGTCGACTCCAGCTAAGGCGTTTCGCGCAAAAAGACAGATACCGCTGTAGCAAGAAGCGGCTCTTTCCCGCGCCTGCTCCTAATCGTCACGCCAACCTGTAATGAGGTCCTTCGGGCATACGCGATATGCCGCCTCCGTGAGCGCCGTTCATTACCTGAATGTGGGCTCTCGCCGTGATCTTGGGAGTGAAATCCAGCATGGATGGTATTTTCGAGAGAAGGGCGGGGGCGCTTCAAATGAAGCGCCTCACCAGTATCGCACCAACACTGCGCTGCTCTGCCGCATGCACCCAGCGGAAAGTCAGTCACTCTCGCACGTCATCATCCAATGCTGCTTCTCGCTTTCTCACCAAAATCCGTGCAGCCCTATATTCGGGAGACCCAGGAACCAGAGCATGGAAGAAATATTTGAGCAGGAGCTCCTTCTCATCATCCGAGGTCCGATCTTCCTCCTTAAGTGAGTCTAGAACTTGCAGCCGGGCCCCATCAGTCATTTTCCCGTAGTGTGTATCCGTGACGACGACGCTCTCGTGTCCGAGGTTCAAGGACCATGCTTTGCGTTGCTCGGCACGGGTGCAGAGTTTGTCGCCCAGCGCCTTTAGCCTTTGCGACGCCAGCGGTAGATTGTATCGACCGAGACGTTGAAGCGTGTGGCGACATCTTCAACTGGGAGGTAGCGATTTTGTTCGTGAGGTAGGGTGGTCATTCTGGCTCCATGACGCAGATAGGTGTTCGAATGATTCTCTATACGTGCGGAGGAGCTGGTTGTGCCGTAGGAAATATCAGTATTTTTGAGACTGACCAATAAGACGCCTGTAGCTCACCAAAGTGAGCAGAGATGGTTTATAGCTCATATGTAGCTCAGGGCTACACATGCCGATTAAGCCACGTCTCAATCTCACAGCTAAGCATTTGTTCTCTTTGGAGATTTTGTGGTGCCCGGGGGCGGAATCGAACCACCGACACGAGGATTTTCAATCCACTGCTCTACCCCTGAGCTACCCGGGCACGGGAAGGCGTCTCGCCTTGGGTGAGGGCCTTCTATGCGCTGTGTGCGGCAGTGTCCAGAGGCTTTTTTAAAGAAAATCACTAATGTTCGGTCGGGGACTGCGACTCTTGCTGTTCTAGTGCATTTTCAAGATCTTCCTGATCCTCACTCGGGACCGAATAGCCACCGTTCAGCCATTTTGCGAGGTCCAGGTCGGCGCAGCGTTTGCTGCAGAAGGGGCGGTAGCTCTGTAGGGTGGGTTCGCCACAAATCGGGCAGCTCATGACAGAATCTCCGACAGGGGCAGGCGTGCGCGTTTTCGTTGTAGCTCGAAATGTCCGAGGGTGGTCCAACCCACGAGCGTGGTTTCTTCGGGGTCAGATTTGAAGGCCGCACGCAGAGCGCTTTCAAAAGCACGGCGATCTTTCTTTGGCATGGGTGCGGCGTCAATGACGATCTGGCCACCGAGGCCGAGACAGCGCAGTGCGCGGGGCAAGGCACGCGCACAGGCCATGTTGGCCTTAACACCTGCGGCAAGCGAGGTGTCGCTACCGGTGTTCACATCTACGGCTATCAGTGCGCGAGTGGGCTCCACGTAAAGAAAAGCGCCCGCCCCGATGGGAATTTTGCCAGTGCGGACGGTGTCGAGCGCGTCCAGAACACCGCAGCGCTCAAAACCGCCGGGGTCTTGTTCGATTTGTGCCGGATCGGTCCATTCGCGCCAAGCCTGCAGATGGGGCGCGTCGCCCTCATGCAGAACTTCGGATGTCTCAGACGGATCCTCAAGCACCTGGCGGGCGGTGGCGACCATTGTGGCGATATCCTCGGCAATGTCCTCCGGATCGGCACCAGCGCAGACCGAGCGCAGGATCAACCCAAAATCCACGCCATCCATTTCCGCATGTGCAATTTCAAGGAGACGGTCGCGTTCGTCTTCATCGCGAATTGCGCGGGAGATATTCAGCCCTGGCGCATCCGGAGTCACGATTGCATAGCGGCTCTTGAACAGCAGCTTCTGCGTGACGGGCAGGGCTTTGCCGGGTTCAGCATAGCCTGTGACCTGAACCAACAGCATCTGTCCGGGCGCGAGACCTTTCACCTGACGCAAGAAGGCAGGACCATCAGGCGTGCTGAGGAACATGCCCCCCTGGCCTTTTACGGGGCGGTCGGCGCGGGCGCGATAGATGGTGCCGGGCAGGGGCGCATCGCCTGCGATCAGAAAATCGTCGAGTGTTCCATCGATCATCAGGGCCGCGGCTTCACGCCCGTTGATGTGATCGAGAATGATCTGAGTGCCCTTCATGGTGTTTTGTCCTTGTAGAGGGGATATCCTGCCGTTTGCAGCAGGGTGGCGGTCTCGGCCAATGGCAGGCCCACGATGGCGGTGAAAGAACCACTGATCCACGGGATCAAAGCACCCGCGGGGCCCTGAATGGCGTAGCCGCCTGCCTTGCCGTCCCAATCGCCTGTCGCGAGGTAGCCGTTAAGCTCTTCGTCCGAGAGGCGCTTCATTTTGACTTGGCTCACGACGTCACGCTGCCATAGTTTATCGTTTCGGCGCAGCGCCACGGAGGTAATGACGCGGTGGCGGCGACCAGACAGGGCGAGCAGGAATTCTGCGGCCTCGCCTGCGTCGCGGGGCTTGCCCATAATGCGCCGCCCAAGCGCCACCGTGGTATCAGCGCATAGCACCAGATCGTCGGGCGCTGCAGTCACGGCCTGTACTTTCTCACGGGTTACACGCGCGCAATAATCGCGGGGCAGTTCCCCTTTGAGTGGGGTCTCATCAATATCCGGCGGGCGGATATCATCGGGGGTTACGCCCAGTTGTGCCAATAGTTCCAACCGACGCGGGCTACCCGAGCCAAGAATAAACCCCATGCCTGAACTCCTGCTGTTGTGCCGCCCTGTTCTAGGCCTGCAGGCAGCGGCAGAAAACCATGAAACCGAAAGCGGCGGCAAAACAAAAGCCCGGCACCGGGCCGGGCTCTTACCATCTCAAACGAATCGCACTTACTTGAAGCGGTAGTTGATCCGTCCTTTGGTGAGGTCGTAAGGTGTCATTTCCACCTGGACCCGGTCGCCTGCGAGGACACGGATGCGGTTCTTACGCATCTTTCCTGCCGTATGTGCTATGATTTCATGGCCGTTTTCCAGCTCGACCCGAAACGTCGCGTTTGGCAGGAGTTCCTTCACGACACCGGGAAATTCGAGCGTATCTTCCTTGGCCATGTTGTCTCCATAGTTGTGTTTTCCCGAATATCGACGGGACGTGCGCTTAAATGGGCCTATTTGCCCCATTTTTCAAGAGCGCTTTTATAGCAGTTTATGGTTAACAACATCTTTGACCCGCGTTTCCTGCTCATCCCAGTGGCTGCGGTTGCGGACAACACCGGCACGGCGCACGTGGTGAACCGCCTGAAGATCCACCTCGCCATAGGTCCAGCCTGGCTGATTGAGCGTGCCTTCTGCGATCACGCCGGTGCCGGGAAACCCCGTATCTGGTGGGCCAAAGATACCGCCCATGCCGCAGCCTTCGTCGACGGCCTCTGACCATGCGGCAGAGCCGACCACCGACGCCATCACGGTAATGCATTGCTGTTCCAGCGCACGCGCCATGGCACCAATGCGAACCCGCCAGTACCCGGCCAGGGCTTCGGTGCAGGATGGAACAAGGATCATATCTGCCTCAGACAATGCGCGTGCCAGCAGCGGGTATTCGCTGTCATAACAGATCAGCACTGCAATCTTGCCAAGCGCTGTGTCGAACATCTTGAGCGGGCCGCCCGGCGCGATATCCCATGGGGCGCGCTCGAACATCGTCATGATCTGTTTATCCTGATGATCGCGCTGGCCTGTGGGCGTATAGAACTCCGCTCGGTTTACAGGGCGCGCGAAGCCTGCATGCACGGGGGCAGAGGCTCCGAGGATGTGTACGTTGTGTTCCGCTGCCAGCTTCAGATGAAGCGCGGCGGCCTCTTCCATCTTGTCGGAAACGGATTGAATGGAGGCTTCGAGGTTGCCTGCGATCTCAGCGCCATCCAGCGTGGCGAGTTCCATTGCCCCATATTCTGGAAACACCAGCAAATCCGCACCGTTGCCTGCCGCGTCCGAGACCCATTTCGACAGTTTGTCCTCGTAGTGATTCCAACTCTCAAGCCAGTCGAGCGGATATGCGGCGGTTGCGATCTTCATAGGGAGCTCCATTAAAGGTCTTGCCATATGGCTAGCCGATTATGCGACCGTCGAACAGTGTGTGCCGTGCTGTCACGACCAAGGGACGTCGGGGTCGAGGAGAGTTTTAGAGATCCCGGAGCCAGAACTGCAAGGTCTTGGTGGTTTCCTTGGGCTGGTCTATGTCCTTCCAAGCGAATTCTGCAACAACCCCCGGCAGTGGCCGATAGCCACGTTTGCGCCAAAACGGATCAAGCGGGGTATATCCCGTAGGGTGAAGCGGATGCTCTTTGGGGCGTATCACGCTGCAGAATGCTGACTTGGCGAAACCGAGAGCACGCGCGTGAGCCTCTCGGGCATCGAAAAAACCGTGTCCTGCGCCTTGGCCGCGATAAGCAGGCAAAAGCACCGATTCCGCGCAGTAAAAAATATCCGCCATGTCGAGCGTGCTTTGGGCGAAGGCTGCGGCGAAGTCATCCGCGTGATCGGCCAGAGGGGTGCCAGTCGCCGCTCCCACCAAACGATCTGCATCGAATGCGCCGACAACGACCGCGCCTGCGCTGTCGCGATAGCTCTGTAAATAATCACGTTCATAAGCGAGATCGCCATCATAGAGATAGGGCCAGGCGCGAAACACCTCGATCCGCAGGCGCGCCACATCGTCCAGCGCGGCTGCAAGTGCCGCGCCGGTCAGGGTCTCAATCCGCAGGGTCATCAGGCTGAGACCTGTTTGATCCAGTCAGAGAGGTTGTAATAGGTGGTGACGCGGGTGATGAGGCCGTCGCGCAGGTTAAAAAATGATCCCGCGGGCAGCTTGTAGGTTTGCTGATGTGCTTCCGGCAGGCCCTCGTCGGTCTGCAAGTAGGTGCCATTTACGGTGTATTCCGCCGCCGCCCGTGTCGCATCCGTGTTGGCAAGGATCACCATATCGGTCAGCTCTTCACGGTAGCAGCGGCTCATATGGGCGCAGAAGTCTGCGAATTTCTCTTTGCCGACGCGGATATTCCCCTCGTTGACGTGATGGGCCACATCATCTGCGAGGCAGGCAAGCATGCCATCGGTGTCACCGGCGTTGAAGGCGTTGAAATAGCGCGCGATTGTGTCGTTCATTTATGTCTCCGTCGTGTTTCCCCAGCGCGCAATCAGCCGCTCGAGGATCTGGTCTCGGGTTTGTCTGTAGCTTTCTAGCTTTGCTTGCCGCGACTCGCCGAGCCCAGTTGGGTCCATAATTGGCCAATATTCGACATCGAGGTGAAAAAAACGGGTGAGTTCCAGCGCGCGGCGCTGGCTCGCCGGAGAAAGCGCAATCACCAGATCATATGAGGAAATATCGTCGCCCCATTGCTCCATCTCGTCAAAGGAGCGGGAGCGATGCCGGGACAGCTCCACGTCAATCTCCTGACAGACGGAGATGCAAAACCCGTCGATCTCAAGATCGTTCTTGACCCCGGCGGATTGCACATAAGTGCCGGTTCCATAGAGTTTTTTCATGATCCCCTCGGCCATTGGGGATCGGACCGCGTTGTGGTCACAGCAGAACAAAATGGACTGCGGCAGCTCCGTCACGCATCAGCCTCCGAAGTGCAAAACGCAGATCAGGGTGAACAGGCGACGGGCGGTATCCGTATCCACCTCCGCCTTGCCTTCAAGGCGTTCTTGCAGGACGCGGCTGCCTTCGTTGTGAATGCCCCGGCGTGCCATATCGATGGTCTCGATCTGGCTCGGCGGCAGGGTTTTGACTGCGGTGAAGTAGCTTTCGCAGATCTGGTAGTAGTCCTTGACCACCTGCCGAAAGGGCGACAGCGACAGGTGAAACTCCGCCGCCTTGTCGCCGCCTTCAGTCTCGATATCAAAGACCAGACGCTTTTCGCGGATCGACAACGCGAGGTGATAAGGCCCCTCGGGCGTGTCGCGCTCATCACGTTTGGGCAGTACAAAGCTATTGTCTTCGATCAGATCGAAAATTGCGACTTTGCGTTCCTGCTCAATTTCCGGCGTTGGCGGCGGCAGGTTGCGATCGTCTAGTTCAATTTGGCTGATCCGGCTCATGGCTCTGGTCCCAGTACTGTCTCCCCTCATGACCTAGCGGATCGCTTCCTCTCGCACAATCGGGCGTGTTGACTGACCCTGCGCAATCATTGCGCAAGTGTCACGTCATCGCTGCGTTAAATCTGTGAGAGTTGAGAGAAAAGCGAGTTGTCGCGCCTTGGCGTCAATACTCTATTAACCGTGACGGCACTTTCATCATTCTGTGTCCGAAGCGTCAAGTTTCGGCCTGCAACAGGTTCAGTCAGTGGGAGGGCAGCCCCACTGGCTGAACCTTCGCATTCAGGTGTTTAATGCGTCCAGCCGTGCCAAGACCGACAACCCATGTGCCTCAAGGCTTTCGCTTTTGGCAAGCGTTGCTGCGGCAGGGCCGATTGCGCGCAGTGCCTCTGGTGTCATCTGGCTGAGCGTGGTGCGCTTGATGAAATCCATCACCGAGAGGCCGGAGGAAAACCTGGCGGAACGGGCGGTGGGCAAGACGTGGTTGGGGCCGCCGACATAGTCGCCGATAGCCTCTGGAGTATACTGCCCCATGAAGATCGCACCGGCATGGATGGTTTTCTCGCCCAGCGATTGCGGATCGGCGACGCACAGTTCCAGATGCTCCGGTGCAATCCGGTTAGAAAGCGCGGCCGCCTCATCCAGATCCCGCACCACGATGACGGCACCAAAATCGCGCCAGCTCACACCCGCGATGGCGCGCCGCTCCAGCGTTTCCAGCCGTTTATCCACCGCAGCCGCGACGGCCTTGCCGAAGTCTGCATCATCCGTGATCAGAATGGATTGTGCGCTCTCGTCATGCTCCGCCTGGCTCAGGAGGTCGAGCGCGATCCAGTCGGGGTTGTTGTCCTTGTCGGCAATCACAAGGATTTCCGAAGGCCCCGCAATCATATCGATGCCCACTTTGCCAAACACACGCCGCTTGGCCGCCGCGACAAAGGCATTGCCGGGGCCGGTGATCTTGTCGACAGGCGCGATGGTGTCGGTGCCATAGGCCAACGCGGCCACGGCCTGCGCGCCCCCCACGCGGTAGATTTCGTCCACGCCAGAAATGCGGCAGGCCAACAGAACCAGCGGATTGATCTGCCCGTCCGGGGTCGGCACGGTCACCGCGAGACGCTCGACACCTGCAACCTTGGCCGGAATGGCGTTCATCAACACGGACGACGGGTAGCTTGCCAGACCGCCGGGCACATAGAGCCCCGCCGCAGACACCGCCGACCAGCGCCAGCCCAGCGTTGCACCGCTCGCATCGGTCCAGGTCTTGTTTTCGGGCATCTGCTCGGCATGATAGGCGCGAATGCGGTCGGCCGCGAGTTCGAGTGCGCTGCGCTCTGCGTCTGATACAGTTGCGATGGCCGCATCGACCTCGGCTGCCGAGATCCGCAGCGCGTTTGCGTCCTTGAGGGCGAGCCGGTCGAACTTTTCCGTCAACTCCAGCAGCGCGGCATCCCCCCGGTGGCGCACGTCAGCAATGATATCTGCAACAATTGCGTCCACATCCGGGCTGTCCTCACGCTTTGCGCCCAGCAGCGCGGTGAAGGACTGGTCGAAGTCGGCATCGGAAGAGGTCAGAAATACGGGCATTACGGCACTCCTTTGTGCGGAGCCTTACCCTGCCTGTGCGTCTGCCTCAAGTTTGATTGGCAGCAGGTTGAATTCAGTCAACAGCGGCGCGCGCCATTTGCGCAATCCGTTCGGGGTGAATGGCCGCATCCAACATTCGGATCATGAGAAGATCGTGGCGTGCTTCGCCGTCAAGTATCACCGATCGCGGGCGCATCCCAAAAGGCACAAAACCGCAAGCGCGATAGAGCCTGATCGCTGCTGTATTTTCTTGATCTACGCACAACTCCATTTGTTTGAGGCCCAGCGATTGCGCGTGTTGAATGACTGCGGACATGAGTGCGCGCGCAATGCCCTTACCTTGATGTTCCGGGGGGACATAGAGCGGGCCGAGATCACAAGTGTGGCGCAATCGCTCGGACCCACCCGGGCGTATCTTTGCAAATCCCGCAAGTTCCGTTCCGATAAAGGCTCCCCAGTACTGCCCCGCCTCGCATCCGGTTGCCAATGCGGCATCAGAGGTTGCGCGCTCCTGCGGGTGTGAGCAGGAACGCGCTTGGGAAGCGCTCAAGCCCATCCAGCCACAGGCGGCGAAGGGCGACGACATCCCCCTTCGAGAGTGCGCGTGGTGTCATGTATCGTGCTGTGGCATGTGCTTGGACGGTGCGCGGTAGGGGCGTGTCACGTCTTTGAGTGTGACTTCAAGTGCCTCCACGGAGAGCCGGATTGCTCCGTCCCCGGCGAGCGTCAGCAACAGATGCCCGGCACCATCTTCGCCCGGCTCATAGGTGACCGACAGCACCGACAGGATCATATCCTTATCGGTGCGATCAATCCCCTGAGAGGCCACGTTCAGGACGTTTTCTGCAACCAGCACAGATTGTACCCGCTCATAGGCACGCCCGCGACGCTCGGCTGCGACGCGGTCTTCCCAGCGAAACCGGTTCAATAGAATGGCGAAGCGGCGCGCAGAGGCGCGCCAGCTCATTTCCGTCACAGGAAACACGGCATCCTGAACAAGCGAGGAGATGACCTCCAGATCCTCAGCCTCATAGGCGCCGAGGTTCAGGGGGCGTTCGCGGCCGTCTTCAAAGCTGGCATCGGACATTAGTCTTCCTTGATGCGTTCAATCTTGGCGCCCACCGCAGAGAGCTTGCGCACCACATGTTCATAACCGCGATCCAGGTGATAGACCCGGCTGACGCGCGTCTCACCTTCTGCCGCCAGCCCTGCAAGGATCAGCGACACAGAGGCGCGCAGATCCGTCGCCATCACGGGCGCACCCTTCAGGCGTTCAACACCGGTGACCTTGGCGGTGCCGCCATGGACATCGATCTGTGCCCCCATCCGCATCAGCTCCGGGGCGTGCATAAAGCGGTTCTCAAAGATCTTTTCTTCCAGCACCGATTCACCTTCGGCGGTGCACATCAGCGCCATCATTTGCGCTTGCAGGTCGGTCGGAAAGCCAGGGAAGGGTTCCGTGACCACATCGACGGCTTTGACGCGGCCCGATTTATGGCTCACTTTCAGGCCCGCATCGGTTTCTGAGATGTCCACGCCAGCCTCTTCGAGCTTCGCGCAGAAGGCCTCCAGCAGATTGCGCCGACCGCCCAGCAGTTCCACTTCGCCGCCGCAGATCGCGGGTGCCAGCATATAGGTGCCCAGTTCAATCCGGTCTGTGACCACCGGATGAGTCGCACCATGCAGTCGATCAACGCCCTGAATGGTGATCGTGCTGGTGCCGTGCCCTTCAATCTGAGCGCCCATCTTGATAAGGCACTCGGCCAGATCGATAATTTCAGGCTCACGCGCCGCGTTCTTCAGCACTGTGGTGCCCTTGGCCAATGTTGCTGCCAGCAGCGCATTTTCCGTTGCCCCCACCGAGACAATAGGGAAGTCCACGGTTCCACCGGTAAGACGCCCGCCCGGTGCTTTGGCATGGACGTAGCCGTCGCGTAGATCCAGTTCCGCACCCATCGCTTCCAGCGCTTTGAGGTGCAGATCAACCGGACGTGCACCGATGGCGCAGCCACCCGGCAATGACACCACCGCATGCCCTTCGCGGGCCAGCATGGGGCCGAGCACCAAAATCGATGCCCGCATTTTGCGCACGATGTCATAATGTGCCGTGTGATTGTCGAGCCCATGGCTGGACATGGCCAGCACTTGCCCTTCTTGCAGCGCGGAGACTTCCGCCCCCAACGATTGCAGCAATGAGGTCATGGTGCGAATGTCGCTTAGGCGCGGTGCATTGGTGAGGGTCAGCGGTTCTTCGCTCAACAATGTGGCGGGCATAAGCGTCAGGCACGCGTTTTTGGCCCCGGCAATCGGAATCACTCCGTTTAGCGGGCCGTTGCCAGTTACCAAAATCGAATCCATCTGCTCTATCCTTCAGCGTCGCCCGAGGCGCCGTCTTTTTGTTCGGACCGTGCTTTGGCTTGTGCCTTGCGCCGGGCCATATTCGCCTTGAGCGCCGCTTTTAAGCGGTCCTCGCGAGAGGCCTCGGATCGGTTACCGGTGGGTTTCTTTTTCTCTGCCATAGAGCTTGTCTAACTTAGTCAAAAAAAACCGTCCAGATGCTCTTGCGCTCTCCTGAGAATATGCATAGAAGCCCCCACACGGCGCTGCTGTAGCTCAGAGGTAGAGCACTCCCTTGGTAAGGGAGAGGTCGAGAGTTCAATTCTCTCCAGCAGCACCATAAAATCAGTTGCATGCCAATATACCCAGAAGCTGCTAAAGCTCACTCATCCAGCTCTTTTCAGTTGGTTTGAGTTGATCGCTGGTTGGGTTGTCACTGTATATATTGGTTTCGGCGAACTACTGAACTATCCTTCCCGCACTGCAACGGCTTTGGTTGTCCCGTCTGTTGGTGAGTGTGCAGTGGCGAGGCTGCAATATGCCGTTTCACGGGGGCTGATGTGATGAACACCGACCTTTGTGCGTGGTAAACCGTATGTTTGGTGATCGCTCTGCGATGCTGATAGGCCGTGAACTCTGACCTTAAGTGATTGCTTCAAGTTTTTCTTTGGACATATCACCTGGCACGATCGTGATCGGAAACGGCAGCGTCCCTGCGGTGCGGGTCAATTGGGTGACAATGGGGCCGGGGCCTTTGCGATCACTGGCGGCACCCAAAACCAGAATGCCGACTTCCGGGTCGGCTTCGATCTGGGCGAGGATCTCGGGGACAATGTCACCTTCGCGGATCACCAGTTCAGGATCGACACCTTGGCGGTCACGCATCCATTTGGCGAAGACCTCGAAATGAGCGTGGATGCGTTCGCGGGCTTCTTCGCGCATCACTTCGCCAACACCGATCCAGTGGTTGAACTCATCCGGTGGAATGACCGACAGAATCACCACGCCACCACCGGTGTTGGAAGCGCGCATCGCGGCAAAGCGCATGGCGTTCAGGCATTCACGGCTGTCGTCGAGGACGACCAAGAATTTGCGCATCAAAACCTCTGTTGTCGTGTCTTGGCCATATTGGCCGATGCAACCCTCCCGCGCAATAGAGGCCTGTGATCGCATTTGTCATCAGTGTCGGGTTGAGCGTCGCCGACGAAAGGGGGGCTCCCGCCCGATTTCATTGCATTGAAAATGCCACGCAATCCGTTGGGCCGAGCGCCGGACTGCCGTCCGGCGCAGTTGCGTTCTGCGGTGAGGGCAGGATCTGGGCTCAACCGCATCGCAGTCCGTCAGGGCTGCGATGCGCGGCCCAACGCCGCCAGGGATCTTTGGCGCAGCCAGAAGATCGCGCGGGGGCGGGAGCGTTCCCGCGGTGGGTTGGGCAGTCCAACCGGGGGGTCAGCTGCCGGATTTCGCCCAATCCCAGTAAAGTTCGCGCACGCGGCGCGTAACACAGCCATGCTGGTAGCTCACATCGTCAAAGGCCGTCACAGGCGTGACTTTTGACATGTTGCCGGACAGGAAAATCTCATCCGCGCTTTCAAAATGGGCATAACTCAGCACGGTTTCATGCACCGCGATCCCGTCTGCGCGCATGTTCTCGATGTGGCGGGCCCGTGTGATACCAGCAAGGAATGTGCCATTGGCAATCGGCGTAAAGACCTCGCCATCCTTTACCATAAAAACATTGGCTGTCGCGGTTTCGGCCACATTGCCCATGACATCGCAGGTCAGAGTGTTGGTGAACCCTTTGGCGCGCGCCTCGCGCAGCATGCGGGCATTGTTTGGATAAAGGCAGCCGGCTTTGGCGTTCACGACTGAGGATTCCAGAACCGGGCGACGAAAGCGGGTGCGGGTCAGGGTGGCAGAGGCCGCCTCTGGTGCCATCGGGATTTCCTCAAGGCAGATCGCAAATTGCGTGGCCTCGGGTGCGGGCGCGATCAGGGTCTGATCGCCTTCGCTGGCCCAATACATCGGGCGGATATAGACGGCGCTGTCGGGGGAGAAGGCCTTGAGCCCCTCGTTCACGATTTCCACCATCTGATCGGCGGGCACTGTGGCGGCCATCATCAGCGCCTCGGCAGAGGCATTGGCGCGGGCGCAGTGTTTGTCGAGGTCGGGGCTGACGCCGTCAAACCAGCGTGCTCCGTCAAAGACGGAAGAGCCAAGCCACGCGGCATGGTCGGCGGCGGACATGATCGGTACATCGCCATCATGCCATTGGCCGTTGAAATAGGTGCGGATCGTCTTGCCGACAGCCATTGGGAAACCTCGGGTTCTTGGAACGTCTTGGGTGATTTGTCGGGACGTTAGGGGGCAGGCGCGGCGAGGTCCAGCCGAAAGGCCAGATCGACACATATCGGGCAACTTGCAAGAAATGTATCGATCTGTCGCGCTAAGGCGTGCTTATTCGTCGTAGCTTACGACCAGCTTGTCGGTCAGCGGGTAGGCCTGACAGGACAACACAAAGCCCTTGGCCACCTCGTCATCCTCCAGCGCGTGGTTGGCGGCCATCTCGACCTCGCCCTCGATCACGCGACAGCGACAGGTGGAGCAGACACCGGCGCGGCACGACCACGGAGCATCCATGGCGTTGTCCAGTGCCGCTTCTAGCACGCTGGTATTGCGATCCAGCGTCACCGAGCGGGTGGCCCCATCCAGCGTGATGGCAGCGGTGACCGGCGCGCTGGCGGCGGCATTTCCGCTGGCGGCTTTTTTCGCAGCACGTCCGGGCTGGTTGGAGGCGAAGAGTTCAAACTTGATCTGCGCGTCCGAGAGGCCCGCCGTGCGCAGTGCCTCGGCAATGCCGAGCATCATCGGCTCGGGTCCGCAGATGAACGCGGTGTCGATGCTTTGGATCGGAATCCAGCGCTCAAACAGCTGAGCGCATTTCTCCTGGGTGACCAGGCCGGTGAAGAGATCCACCTCCTGCGCGTCGGCCTCCAGCACATGGATCACCGACAGACGCCCCATGTAGCGGTTTTTCAGGTCCTCGATCTCTTCGCGGAACATGATCGAGTTGATGCCTTTGTTGGCGTAAACCAGCGTGAAACGGGACTGGGGTTCTGCCTGCAGGGTGGTTTTCAGGATCGACAGCACCGGCGTGATGCCGGAGCCACCAGCAAAGCCCAGGTAGTGTTTCTCGGCTGCCGCATCGAGATCGGTGAAAAACCGACCCTGCGGCGGCATCGCCTCGACCGTATCGCCCACCTTGAGGTCAGTATTGGCCCAGGTCGAGAAGGCCCCGCCATCGACCCGTTTGATGCCGACTTGCAGGATACCCTCGTCCTTGCCCGCACAGATCGAATAGCTGCGGCGCAACTCGGTGCCGTCGAAATCGCGGCGAAACGTCAGGTATTGGCCTTGGGTAAAGTCGAACTCTGCCGCGGCGCCATTGACGGGCTTCAGCGTGACCACCACCGCGTCACGGATGGTGTGTTTAATGTCGGTGACTTCGAGAGGGTGAAAGCGGGCCATGGAGCGAGCCTCCTCAGATACACTTGAAATAATCGAAAGGTTCCAGGCAGCTGTTGCAGCGCCAATGGGCCTTGCACGGGGTGGAGCCAAACTGGCTCACGCGGGTCACATCGGGACTGCCGCAGCGGGGGCAATGGTCGGGGCCGCCAGCGGGGGAGGGCGGCGCGATGCCGTATTCCTCCAGCCGGGCGCGGCCTTTCTCCGAGAGCCAGTCGGTGGTCCAGGGCGGCGCGATCTGGGTCTTGATTTCCACGTGCTCAACCCCGTGGGCGGCCAGCGCGGTTTCCACATCCAGCCGAATGATCGAGGTCGCCGGACAGCCGGAATAGGTGGGCGTAAGGGTGACGATCAGCCCGTCGTCGCTCCACTCAACATCGCGCACGATGCCGAGGTCGACGAGGGAGATCACCGGGATTTCCGGATCAGGCACCGCATCGAGCCATTCCCAGATCTGCGCGAGGGAAGGTTGGTTGGATTGCGTGTCTTGCATTTAGACACCTCGCCCGGACGAAGGCCGGGCGGCCCCCGTCCGCCCCGTTTTGCCGAAGGCTAACCTGCGGTTTGACGGGCGGGGGCTACACCCCCACCTGCGGACGGGATCTGCCCTCAGCAGTTTCACCACGTCGCTCCCGGATAGGCGCGCTGCATCCATTGCATGGTGGTCAGCAGATGCCCGAGGTGTTCGGTGTGCATCTTGCCATCGCGGCCCCCGCCACGGGCGCGGCGGGCTTCGGGGAGTGTCAGCGTCGCCTCGCCCAAAACACGGGCGAGTGTTTCATCGTAGTCCGCGCGCAAACTCGCGGGATCAGGGGCAATTCCGGCTTCGACCAGCGCTGCATCCACTGCGTCGCTCAGGAACATCTCGCCCACATAGGGGTAAAGGTAATCAAGCGCCGCCTGCATCCGGGCGTGGCTTTCCCCGGTGCCGTCGCCAAGGCCCACCACCGTCTCGGCAGAGCGCTCCAGATGGTAGGTCGCTTCCTTCACCGCCTTGGCGGCAATCGCGGCAACACGGTCGTCTGAGGAGGCGGTCAGAGCGCGCAGTTGCAGCACGTGCCAGGCATCAAACAGGAACTGCCGCATCAAGGTCTGGCCAAAATCGCCGTTTGGCATCTCGACCAGCAGCAGATTGCGGAAGTCCCAGGCGTCGCGCAGGAAAGCCAGATCGTCTGCGGTCTTGCCCTCGCCCTGCACCTCCGCCGCAAGACCAAGCCACATCTGGGTCTGACCGATGAGATCGAGCGCGGTGTTGGCGAGCGCAATATCCTCTTCCAGCACCGGCGCATGACCGCACCATTCGCTGACGCGATGGCCGAGGATCAGGGTGTTGTCCCCCATCCTGAGCAGGAACTCATAAAAAGCTGCGTCGCGCGACATCACATCGTCCCCACGTCTTCGGGAATGTCGTAAAATGAGGGGTGACGGTAGACCTTGCTCTCGGAGGGCTCATACATGGGGCCTTTCTCCGAGGGAGAGGATGCTGTGATCTGCGCCGCCTCGACCACCCAGATCGACACGCCCTCATTGCGGCGGGTGTAGACGTCGCGGGCGTTCTTGATCGCCATTTCAGCGTCCGGCGCGTGCAGGCTGCCGACGTGACGGTGGCTGAGGCCATGCTGACCGCGGATGAAGATTTCCCAGAGGGGCCATTCGGTTTTCATGTTTGGTCCTTTCGGTGCTGAGACAGGGCGCGCCCGGGGCTGCGGGCGCGCGGCGCTGCCGCAGGGAATGTCAAAACGAAGGGGGCGCTTATTCCGCCGCCATCTTGCGGGCGCGTTTCTTCTCGGCGTGGGCCATCATGCCCTCGCGTACCCAAGCGCCATCGTCCCAGGCCTTGTTGCGCGCGGCCAGACGGTCGGTGTTACAGGGGCCATTGCCTTTGATGACCTCGAAGAACTCCTCCCAATCGGGCTCAGAAAAGTCGTAGCCGCCCTTTTCCTCGTTCCACTTGAGGTTCTCGTCCGGCACCGTCAGGCCGAGGTATTCGGCCTGTGGCACGGTCTGATCGACGAACTTTTGACGCAGCTCGTCATTGGTGTTCATCTTGATTTTCCACGCCATCGACTGCGCAGAATGCACCGAGTCCTTGTCCGAGGGGCCGAACATCATCAGCGCCGGATACCAGAAGCGGTTGAGGGCATCCTGTGCCATCGCCTTCTGCTGCGCATTGCCCTGAGCCATCTTCATCATGATGTCAAAGCCCTGACGCTGGTGGAAGCTCTCTTCCTTGCAGACGCGGATCATCGCACGCGAATAGGGGCCAAAGGAGGTCCGCTGCAACGGCACCTGGTTCATGATTGCCGCGCCATCCACCAGCCAGCCGACCGCGCCCATATCGGCCCATGTCAGCGTCGGGTAGTTGAAGATCGACGAATACTTCATCCGCCCATCGAGCAGCATCTCGGTCATCTCATCGCGGCTGACGCCCAGCGTTTCAGCGGCGCAATAGAGATAGAGCCCGTGGCCGGCCTCATCCTGCACCTTGGCCAGGAGGATCGCCTTCCTTTCCAATGTTGGCGCGCGGGTGATCCAATTGCCCTCCGGCAGTTGGCCGACGATTTCGGAGTGGGCGTGCTGGCCGATCTGGCGGATCAGTGTTTTGCGATAGCCTTCGGGCATCCAGTCCTTGGGCTCGATCTTTTCGCCCGCGTCGATGCGGGCCTGAAACGCGCGCTCCTCGGCGCTCATCTCGTCCGCGGATTTTAGTCCCGTGCCGGTCGATTTGACCATTTGCGCGTACATAGCTGGCTCCTCCGGTCCTGGCCCAATACTCGGCCCGAATAACTTGGCGTGCATCGCCGCATGTTGCGCGACGCAGGATCAATCTACGCCCGCGCTCGATTCGGCTCAAGAAAAATGTAACACAAAAATACACATTCGCAAAAAATGGTAACGCAATGTGCTGACCTCCCACGCGGATCGGCCTGCTGCGTTGCCAAATCTAACCATACTGCCGTAAGCAGGGGGCAGGCAGCAGGAGAAAGCGATGGCCGGGCAGACAGATACGCTGATTGCCGCGATCCTTGAGGATATCGACGCCGGGCGGCTGGCGCCGGGGCATGAGATTGACGAGGCCGCATTGGCTGCGCGCCATTCGGTGTCGCGCACCCCGATCCGCGAGGCCTATATACAGCTCGAAGCCTCTGGCCTGATCCGGCGTCTGCCCCGAAAGGGTGCGGTGCTGTTCAAACCCACGCTGGAGGAATTCCTCGCCATCCAGGAGGTGCATGCGCAGCTGGAGGGGCAGGCGGCCGGGTTGGCCGCGCGGCGGATCTCGCCCGTGTTGCGAGAGCAGCTGCACGCGGTGGTCGCAGCCTGCGAGGCGCATGCGTCGGAAAAGGGCGACGCCGACCCCGATGGGTATTACCAGTTGAACCTGCGGTTTCATGAAACGGTCGCGCTGGGCGCGGCGAACCCGTTTCTGGTCGAGATGATCAAGACCAATGCCCGCAAGTTGATGGCCTATTATCGCGCTCGCTACCGCTATCCCGGCGCCATTGCGCAATCGGCGCTGGAACATCGCGAGATCGCAACGCTGATCCTGTCGCATGACCGCGCGGGTGCCGAGGCCGCGATGCAGGCGCATGTGCTGTTTGATCAGGTCACGGTGATGGATCTGCTCGCAGCACTTGGCTAGGCGGCGCGCGCAGCCTCGAAAAACCGCGCGATGGCCTCTGCCAGTGCGGGCTGGTTGACCTTCTGCTTTAGGCTCTCCTGCGCGCGGGCGTAGACCTCGGGGCCCATGTCCTGCCGCAGCTCTTCGGTCAGCGCGCTGATAAACGCATGTGTCATTTCCGGGTGGTGCTGGCTGGTGGCGATATGGGTGCCGAGGGTAAAGCCGGTGTTGTGGCCGTCGCGGGTCATCAGCGGGTCGGCCCCTTTCGGCAATTCGCGTACATATTCCACATGAGAGCCGTAGATCGAGACCACCTCTGGCAGTTCAGTGGCCCACTCCGGGCGCGCAACCAGGTGATTCTCGGTGCGGCCATGCACCCAGCCGCCGGGCAGATTGTCGACACGACCACCCAGGGCGAGGGCAATCGCCTGATGGCCAAAACAGGCTCCGAACAGCGGAATCTTGCGATCATGGATCTGCCGGATCAGCGCCAGCAGCCGGTCCACCCAGGGCGCGCCAGAGCGGGTGGAGGCGGGGCTGCCAGTGATCATCACTCCGTCATAACGGCTTATATCTTCGGGAAAAATATCGTCCTTCACCGCGAAGACATCACAGGACCAGTGGGGCCGCGCCATCTGCACCAGTGCGGTGAACTTTGCGCCATCCTTCGGGTGCCTGTGTGCAAAGGCGCTGTCGTCCGTATTGGTCATCAAAATCGCGATGCGCATGTTCAGGCTTCCCATATGCATATTTACAGTGCTTAATAATATACATGTGAAGTAACCCAAAGGAAGCCCCGCCATGACGATCTGGACCCCGACCGATGATGGATACGCGGACCTGTCGAGCCATGACGCCTTTGCCGGTGGTGCGCCGCACAACACCTTTGCCCGGCTCCGGCGTGATGATCCGCTGCATTGGACAGACTACCCGGACGGGCAAAATTTCTGGTCGGTCACGCGCTATGACGACATCACCAGAATGAACAAGAACACGGAGGTATTCTCCTCGGCGCGTGGCATCCGCATGGAGGACCAGACCTATGAGGAATACCTCGCCCGGCGTACGTTTCAGGAAACCGACCCGCCCGACCATTCACAGGTGCGGATGAAGCTCCTGAAGGCGTTCTCCAAGACCACCATGGCGCAATACGAGGCGGATATTCGCGACCTCTGCGCCGAAATTCTGGACGCGGCGCTGGCAAAGGGCACCTTTGACGCCACCAAGGAGATCGCCCGGCAATTGCCGATGCGGATGCTAGGGCGCGTGGTGGGCCTGCCGGACTCGGATCTGCCGTGGCTGGTGGAGAAAGGCGATGCGTTGATCGCCAATACCGACCCGGATTTCACTTCCCACGTACTGGACAAGATGAACACGGATGAATTCCGCATGATGCCCTTCAACTCTCCGGCGGGGGCAGAATTATACATCTATGCCAAGGAGTCGATGGAAGCGAAGGAAAAGGCGGGCGACACATCTGGCGTACTCAACATGATCTTGCAGCCGGCCCGCGACGGATCTGTCATTACCGAGACTGAGTTTCGCAATTTCTTCTGCCTGCTGGTGGCTGCGGGCAATGACACGACGCGTTACTCCATCGCAGCTGGCATTCAGGCGATGTGTCATCAGCCGGAGCTTCTGGTGCAGATGCAGGCGGGCGGCGAGGTCTGGGAGACGGCGGCGGATGAGATCATCCGCTGGGCGACGCCCGCGCTCTACTTCCGCCGCACCGCGACGCAGGATGTGGAGATGCACGGCAAGACCATCCGCGAGGGCGACAAGCTGCTCTATTGGTTCATCTCCGCCAATCGCGACGACAGCTATTTTGACGACCCGTTCCGGGTGAACCTGATGCGCAATCCCAACCGGCACCTGTCCTTTGGCCAGTTCGGCCCGCATGTCTGCCTTGGCATGTGGCTGGCGCGGCTGGAGGTTACCGTGCTGTTTCAGGAGCTTGCCAAGCGGATCAAGTCCATTGAGCCAGCCGGTGCGCATAAATTCCTGCGCTCGAATTTCGTCGGCGGCATCAAGGAATTGCCGGTTCGGGTGGAAGCCGCGTAGGCTCAACAGAAGACCCGTTCGGGCGGTCGCCCGGACAGCGCCCGACCTCCCCCACGGGAGGGCGCTTCGCACCCACCCGAGGTCGGCCACTGCCCTCTGTTGGGACCCAATCTGGGCCAAGACGCACGCCAAAGATGCGCAGGCCGCCAACAGGAAAGGAAGCCAAATGAAAACCCGCCTGCGTGCGCTTTTCTGCGACCATCTCAGTATCATGCGCGGAAAATACCTGCCGCATTCCAAGATCGGAGACGATGACACCCGGTTCTGCCGCTCCGTCTTTGGAACGCACTACGACCGCGATCTGCTGGATGCGCCGGGATCAATGGTGAAACAGGGCCTGCCGGATATGGAGCTGCGCTGGCGCGGTGAGGAGATCCGCGACAGCTGGCATGCCTCGACCAAGATCGTGCTGGGCGATCTCTATGACGATGCGGGCGAGCTGCTCACGCTGTGTCCGCGGGGCGCGTTGAAGCGCGCGGTGGCGGGCTGGCAGGCCAGGGGGCTCACTCCCAAGGTGGGGATCGAACTGGAAGCCTTTGCCCTGCAGCCGGACGACTATGGCCGGTTGGTGCCCTATGACGCGCCGGGCGGCGTGGTCTATGGCACCGGGCCTTTTGCCGACCCGTTGCGGTTCAACGACCGCATCTGGGCGATGGCGGACGAGATGGGCTTCTCGCTCGATATGATCACCGCCGAGTTTGACAGCCCGCAGTTCGAATACACGCTGACCTTTGACGATGCGGTGAAGGCAGTGGATGACATCGTGTTGTTCCGTCTGATGGCGCGGGAGATTGCGCTGGAATACGGCATCTTGCTGACCTTCATGCCCAAGCCGGTGGCGCAGGCGGGCGGCTCCGGCATGCATGTGAACCTGTCATTCACAGATGAGGCTGGCGGCAATGCGCTGTCCTCCGGACCGCGCGGCGGGCCGGAGCACATGAATGATCTGGCACGCGGCTGCCTTGCGGGTTTTCTGCATCACCACAAGGGCTTGGCAGGTCTGATCGCGCCCACCGCCAACAGTTACATGCGCTTGCAACCCGGCAGCCTGTCGGGCTTCTGGCAGAACTGGGGCGGCGATCATCGCAATGTCACCACGCGGATCAGCTCCGAAGGCGGCGCCAAGGCGCGGCTGGAGCACCGGATGGCGGATGCCTCGTCGAACCCCTACACCACGGTGGCCGCGCTGTTGCAGGCGGCGCTTCTTGGGGTGGAGCAGGGCTATGCGCTGGGGCCGATGGAGACAGGCGACGGGTTTGACCGCACGGATACCCGCGAAAGCACCGCAATGACGTTGAAGGGCGCGGTGGCGGATCTGGAGAAGGACGTCGCGCTGACACAGGCCGTAGGGCCGGATCTGATCGCCAACCATGTCTATATGAAACAGAAAGAGGTCCGCAAAACCCGCGATCTGGAAGGGGATGCGCTGCGCGATTTTTACGTACATTTCGTCTGACGGATTGTCTGAACTGAGACACAGATAGTGGCTCTTGCGCAGGCCCGCTGTGGCCTGCGCTTGCTTTTTCTCGCGCGGCAGCGCCAGAGTGTCGGCACAATCAACTCAGGCGAAATGAGCAGAACATGTCTGATACAGAAGTGGCACCGCATGATGCGGGCCCGGTGGTGACGCAGGAGGTCGCAGCGACCTGCCTTGGCGTGAAGGTGCCGCAGTCGTCCTTTTTGACCGAAACGCGGATCAATCGGATCAATGCGGCGCGTTATGAGGGCCAGGAGATTGCCGGCGCGCTGCATGTGGTGCGTGAAGACGACCGGGTGCTGGAGGTTGGCGCAGGCCTTGGTGTGGTGGGGGCGGTGATCGCAACCAACGCCAAGCCCGAAAAAGTTTTGTCGTTCGAGGCCAACCCGGAATTGGTGCCCGTCATTCGCGCTTTGCACCAGATGAATGATCTTGGCGATCGGGTGGAGCTGCGCAATCAGGTGCTCTTTGCCGGGAAAGACCGACCCGAGAATATGGAATTCCACCTGCGCAACAGCTTTCTCGGCTCTTCGCTGCTGAACGAGGGCGGGCGTCCGTCGCGCGTGGTGGAGATCCCGACCGCAGATATAGGCGAGGTGGTTGCTGAACTTCAGCCCACTGTGCTGGTGATGGACATCGAGGGCGGCGAATTGGCGTTGCTGGAAGCGATGGACCTCAGCCCCTTCCGGGCCATCGTGATCGAATTCCACCCGGAGGCCTATGAGGTCAAAGGCATGCGCCGTTGCAAGACCATCTTGCGCGAGGCAGGTTTTCAAAAACTCGATGAGGTTTCCAGCCGGACTGTCTGGACCTGCACCCGCGAAGGTGCGGCACCCTAAACTCCACGCGGGACCGCGCCGCGCCAGCGGCGCTGCCGAAAAGCGCGGCCCCGAAGCCATTGGCTTCGGGGCCGCCATGGTATCTGGTGGCCTCCGCGCCCCATTGGGGCCCGGAGGCGGTCGCGCCTGAACGCGTGTGTTAGCTCACCGTAGCAAAGCCCGCGTCCAGTGCCGACAGGATTTGCGCGGCATCCGCCTCCGTCACGACCAGCGGCGGCGACAGGATGATATTGGGCCCGCTGACCCGCACCATGGCACCGTTTTGATAGGCGACCTCCTGGATGGTGTTGATGGTCTTCTTGTCAATCGCAGCCTTGGTTGTGCGGTCGCTGACCAGTTCCAGCGCGCTCATCAAGCCGTGGCCACCACGCACATCGCCGATCAGGGAATATTTATCCTGCAAGGACTTGAGGCCGTTGAATACTTGCGTTCCGCGCGCCGCCGCATTGCTGGGCACATCAAGCCGCTTGGTCTCGGCCAGACAAGCCAGTGCCGCCGCTGCGCCCACTGGGTGGCCTGAATAAGTATAGCCATGACCGATCGCCGCCTTGCCACTCTCGTCCTTTTCAAAGACCTCGACCAACCGCTCAGAAATCATCAGCGCGCCAAAGGGGAAATAGCCATTGGTGATCGCCTTGGCGGTGCACATCATGTCCGGCTGCACGCCCCAATGGCGTGATCCGCTCCACGACCCGGTGCGGCCAAAGGCCGTGATGACCTCATCCGCGATCAACAGGATACCGTGTTTGCGGCAGATCTCCGCGACACCGGGCATGAAGCTTTCATGCGGGGGGATCACGCCGCCTGCGCCTAGGATCGGCTCCATGATGAAGGCCGCGATGGTACCGGCACCCTGAAAGGCGATCTCATCTTCCAGCGCCGTGAGGCACAGCTGCGCCAGCCGCTCCGGGTCCGTCTCATTAAACGGATTGCGATAGGTATAGGGGGCCGGAATATGGTGGCAGCCCGCCAACAGCGGCTCATAGGCAGTGCGGAAATTGGCGTTACCGTTGACCGAAGCACCACCAAAATGGGTGCCGTGGTAGCCTTTCTTCAGGCTCAGGTATTTCACCCGCGACGGCTCCCCGCGCACCTTGTGGTATTGCCGCGCCAGCCGCAGGGCGGTCTCCACCGAATCTGAGCCGCCCGAGGTGAAAAACGCGCGGCTGAGGCCGTCGGGCGCGAAAAACGCCCGCAGTTCTTCGGCCAGCTGGATCACCTGATCATTGGTGGTGCCGCGAAAGATCGAATAATAGGGCAGCACATCCAGCTGTGCGGCGATGGCGTCCTTTACGGGCTGGCAGGAAAACCCGAGGTTCACGTTCCACAGGCCGCCCACGGCGTCAACGGCCTCATGCCCGTCCACATCCTTGATCCGAACGCCGGAGGCGCCGGTTATGATGGTGGGCGGATTGGCGAGGCTATCGCCGGGGTGTGCCATCGGATGCCAGAGGCTCCGGGCGTTGTGTTCCTTGAGGAAATTGGCATCGGGCTGATGTGCGGTCATGGTCTGTCTCCTTGTCGCGGCGCGGCGTCTCAAGCCGCGATGTCGGTGGGGAACTCTGGCGGACAAGCGCCGCCGATACGTTCGGTGAGGGCAAGGCCAGCCGCACGCAGCGCGCGTGGAATGGCGGTTTTTTGTTCGTCGGTCATGCGTGAGGTGGGTGCCGCCACGGCCAAGGCACCCAGAACGGCGCGGTCCGGGCCAAAGATCGGCACCGCGTGAGAGTGCACCTCCGCCTCAAAGCCACCAACGGATTGCGCAAGCCCCGTTTGACGGACCTCCAGAAGCTCGGCGCGGATGGCGGCCGGGTCGGTTTGGGTGTGGGCCGTGCGCGCGGTCAGCGGCTGCGTCAGGACGGCATCAACAAAACCCGCATCCGAGTAGGCCAGAACCGCCAGACCCGAGGCGGTGCCGTGAAAAGTCAGCACCTCGGCATCTTCCATCATCACCTTGGTCGCATTGCGGGGCGAATATGCATGGCTGAGTGATGCCAGCTGATCGCCCTGCAAGAGCGAAAGGTGGGTGGTTTCGCCGGTTTCCTCAGAAAGTTCCCGCAGAACCCGACGCGAGGCCGACAGAATCGGCACGCTGGCTTCGCGCAGGGCCGCGAGACGCAAAACCTGCGGACCAAGGCGATAAGATCGCGCGCCATCGACCTGTTCGACGAATCCTGCACTCTGCAATTCTGCCATCAACCGATAGACGGTTGCTTTGTTCATACCTGACAACCGCGTGAGGTCGCTCAGGCCGATCTCCAACCGTCCGTGGTTGAAATACGTGAGCAATGTCAGTGCTTTGGAGACGGTTCCCATGAGTGATCGCAGTCCTAGCTTGCCTGAAATTCTGGCGCAGACAGTCACGGCCGACCGATGCGCTTTCATTTTTGTTGACAGATATCCCCTATGGCTGTCAATCTAATTTCAAACCAACGGTTCAAATAATGAACCAACAAGAGTCCAACCAAGCGAGCGACGAAAAACGTCGCCAACTGACCAACGGCAACTTGAATGGCGAACAGGGAGACAGCCAATGACCGTGACAACTGCACTCAAGGGATGTGTGGCCGCAGCCGGCCTTGCACTGACAGCGGGGGCCGCGTTTGCGGACTACCCGGAAAAGCCCGTGAACTTTATTGTGCCTTGGCCGCCGGGTGATCTTGAGGACGTGCTGACCCGTATGATCGCCGAAGATTTTCAAGAGAAATACGGCGTTGCGGCAGCGGTGGTGAACAAGCCCGGCGGCGGCGGTGGACCGTTCCCCGGCGCGATTGAGGTCGCCAATGCGCCGGCGGATGGCTACACCGTGGGCTCCTTCGTGATCGGCGTGCCGGTGATGGGGCATCAGATCGACATCCCGCCGCTCACACCTGCAAAATTCGACCCACTGGGGATTTTCCTGACCTATCCCTTTGTCATCGCGACCTCGGGTGATGCGCCTTACAGCTCCATGGAGGAGTTGGCAGAATACGCACAGAACAACGATGTCGTGCTTGGCCACTTTGGCGATGTGCTGACGCCGACCCAAGTGACCAAGGCCTATGCCAAATCGGCGGGCTTTGAGTGGGGGTCTGACGCGGCCTTTGATGCGCTGGATTGCAACACGCTGGCTTCGGGCGATGCGGATGTGATCAACACCACGCTGCAGCTGATCCTGCCCTGCATTGATGATGTCAAAGTGCTGGTGTCCATTACCGACCAACGTATCCCACTGGTGCCGGATGCGCCTGCCATTGGTGAATTGAACCCGGATCTGGATATCGCGCTCTGGAATGGGTTGTTCGTGACCAAGGACACGCCGCAGGACGTACGCGACAAGATCATCGAAGTGGCGCAGGAAACCGTCTTCTCGGAGCGCGCACAAGCTGTGGCGGCTGAAACCGGCGCGCTCGTCTATTGGCAAAACGCCGATGAAAGCGCAGCGCGGGTCGCCAACGACATCGAGACCATGGCGCGGATTAGCGAAACACTGGAGTAACCTCCCCGACCTTCCGCCGGTGTCATCTATATGACCCGGCGGTTTTTTCAGCGCTGAATGCACCCACACGATCCGCCTTCCCAGCCAGAGACCTTCCATGCAAAGCGAACGCGAACGCAGATTTGTCGGCCCGCGCCGGGGACAGCTTCTGTTTGTCCTGACCTTCCTGACCCTCTCGGTGCTGCTCCTGTCGCAGATCGGCACTCAGACCGCATGGGTGAAGAAAACCGATTTCTTTGCCCAGCCGCGATTTTGGCCCGCAGTGGGCGTGGGCGGCATGGTGCTGTTCACCGCTTTGCACCTGTGGCGGCTCCCCTTTCGCCGGATTGCACGCACGGACTTGCGTGAGGCGCTGCGGTGGGCCGCCGCGCTGGAATATACGCTGTGGTTCATGGGCTATGTCGTGCTGGTGCCGCTTATTGGCTACCTGCCCGTGACACTGGTGTTCGTACCACTTCTGGCATGGCGGATCGGCTATCGCAGCCCGCAGATGATGGCGATCAGTGCCGGGTTTGCGGTGTTCATTGTCCTGTTCTTCAAGGGTGTTCTGGCTGTGCGTATCCCCGGTGCGGCGCTTTATGAATACCTGCCGGATGCATGGCGCAGCTTTGCCATTCTCTACCTCTAAGGCCCTGTTTCAGAAAGACGCGCGCGCATGGACCTGATCCTCTCTGCAATTGAAATCCTGATGCGCTGGGATGTGGCGCTGGCGCTTTTGGCGGGCTCCGTCGGCGGTGTGCTGATTGGGGCGATCCCCGGCGTCGGCCCGGCAGTGGCCATCGCGATCCTGCTGCCTGCGACCTTCTCGCTTGATCCCATCGTGGGGCTGACGGTGCTCCTGGGCATCTATGGCTCGTCGATGTATGGCGGTGCGATCCCTGCGATCCTGATCAACACCCCCGGCACCGCCGTCAATGCGCTCACCACCTATGACGGCTACCCGATGACCGCCCGAGGCGAGCCGCGCCGCGCCCTCAGCCTCGCGTACTCCGCAAGCTTCTTTGGTGGCATCTTCTCGGTGATCTGTTTGATCCTCTTTGCGCCTGTGCTGGCGAAAATCGCGCCGCTGTTTGGCGCACGCGAGATCTTCCTCGCCGCGCTGTTGGGCTTGCTGCTGGTGGTTGTGGCACACCGGGGACAGGCGCTGATCGCGGGGGCGCTGGCCTGTCTGGGGATCTTTCTCAACACGATCGGCATGGAGCCGGTGAAATACACCCAACGTTACACATTTGGCACGGATGCACTCGGTTCGGGCATCAACCTCATCGTGGTTGTACTGGGGCTGTTCGCGATCTCGCAGGCCTTTGTGCTGCTCACTGATGAGGACGAGAAAATCCGCCTGACCAAACTGCGCGGCGGCATGTTTCAGGGCCTGCGCGAGCTGGCGCGCCACCCGCGCGTGGCCTCCGTGTCGGCGGGCTTTGGCGTTGTGATGGGCATGATCCCCGGCGTGGGCGAGTTCACGGCACAGTTCATGTCTTACACCTACGCGCAGAAGACGTCGAAACGGCCGCAGGATTTTGGCAATGGTTCCTCCGAGGGGCTGATCGCCGCCGAGACCGCAAATAATGCCGTGCCCGCCGCCGCCATGGTGCCGCTTTTGGCGCTTGGCATTCCGGGTGAGGCGCTGACGGCGATGATGCTCTCGGTCTTTTACGTGCACAACGTGGTGCCGGGGCCGGGGTTGTTTCAGAACCAGATGGATTTTGTCGTCGCGCTTTATCTGGCGCTGCTGATCCTCAATGTGCTGGTGCTGGTCTTCCTCTTGGGCGCAACCAGATCGCTCATTCAGGTGGTGCGTATCCCAAATCGGTTTCTGGGTGTCGCAATCCTCACCCTCAGCTTTGTGGGCGTTTACTCCCTGAGAAACTCCGCCACCGATTGCTTCATTGCGGCAGGCTTTGGTCTCTTTGGCTTCATCCTCAAGCGCCTGCAACTGCCCGCGGTGCCGATCATCCTCGGCATGGTTCTGGGCGGCATCATGGAAGTGAAGCTGCGCGCCGCCATGGCGCGGGTGAAAACACCCTTTGATTTCATTGACCGCCCGGTGGCGTTCATCCTGTTCACTCTCATCTTGATCGTGCTGGCGACGCATATCCTTCGCATTCGCAAGGAAGCGCGCGAGCTGAAGGAGGCCGAATGGCAAACCAAGACCTCATCAACACGCTTCGGAGCACTGCTGTTGCGCCGCAGAACCTCTTTCTTGAAGGAGCATGGACGCAAGGTTCGGGCACGCCACGCGAAACTACTTCGCCGATTGACGGATCTGTTCTGACCACCTTGGCCACGGCCACGGCGGCGGATGTCGACCGGGCCGTTGCCTCTGCGCGGCGGGCGTTCGAGGATGGCCGCTGGTCAGGGCTGGCGCCGGCGGCGCGCAAGAAAGTACTGCACCGGATCGCTGACAGGATCGAGGCCGAGGCAGTGGCGCTTACGGTGCTTGGCGTGCGCGACAACGGCACCGAGTTCAACTTGGCGCTGAAGGCCGAGGCCGGATCTGCTGCCGGGACCTTTCGCTATTACGCCGAGGCGTTGGACAAGGTGGCGGGCGAAGTGGCCCCCACCGCGCCGGATGTGCTGGGGCTGGTGCAGCGCGCGCCCGTCGGTGTGGTGGGTGCGATCGTGCCATGGAACTTCCCGCTGATGATCGGCGCGTGGAAACTGGCGCCCGCGCTCGCGATGGGCAATTCGGTGGTGTTGAAACCGGCCGAGACCGCGTCGCTGTCGCTACTTCGGCTGGCGGAGATCTGTTCGGACTGCGGCTTGCCGGATGGCGTGCTGAATGTTGTGACCGGGCCGGGGGCTGTGACAGGTGCCGCCCTGTCGGAGCATATGGATGTGGACGTGATGGTCTTTACCGGTTCTGGCGCGACGGGACGGCGGTTGCTGGAGGCTTCGTCACGTTCGAACCTCAAACGCTGCTATCTGGAGCTGGGGGGCAAGTCACCCAACATCGTCTTTGCCGATGCCAAGGATCTGGAGCACGCGGCCAAGGTCGCTGCCATGGGGATTTTCCGCAACTCCGGGCAGGTCTGTGTCGCGGGCTCCCGCCTGCTGGTGGAGGCGTCGGTCCATGATGAATTTGTCGCGCGGGTGGTGGATCATGCCAAAGCATTGACGGTCGGTGATCCGTTGGATCTGGGCACCCAGATCGGTGCGGTGAATTCTGAGGTGCAATTAGAGGCCAACCTCGCGCATGTGGAACGCGCCATCGCCGAAGGCGGCGAGGTGCTGTGTGGTGGCGGGCGAATTCTCCAGGACACTGGCGGGACCTATATGGCCCCCACTGTCGTGACCGGCGTGACCCAGCAGGCGAGCCTGTTTCAACGCGAGGTGTTTGGGCCTGTGTTGGCGGTGACCCCGTTCGAGACGGAAGAAGAGGCGCTACGGCTCGCGAATGCCACCGACTATGGCCTTGCCGCCGGGGTCTGGACGCAGGATCTGTCTCGTGCCCATCGCTGTGTCGCGGGCATACGCGCCGGTGTGGTGCATGTGAACACCTATGGCGGTACGGATAATACGGTGCCTTTGGGCGGTGTTGGCCAGTCCGGCAACGGACATGACAAGTCCCTGCATGCGCTGGAGAAATACGTCGATCTAAAAACCGCCTGGATTCAGCTTTGACGGGAGCGCGGCCCTGGCTGCGCCCTGACCGCGCGGCCTCCGGCGGGGATATTTGGAAGAAGATGAAGACAGGCGCGGGAGGCACCTGAGGGGAGGATGAGATGAGCGGTGAAAAGACGATCCTTGTGGCCGGAACCTGGGACACCAAGGATGATGAGCTGTCCTATCTGTCAGACGTGATCCGGGGGCAGGGTGGTCAGGTGCTCAGCATGGATGTGAGTGTCTTGGGCGATCCAAAGCTGCCCACGGATGTGTCAAAACACGAGGTAGCCGAGGCGGCGGGCAGTTCCATTCAGGCGGCGATCGACAGCGGGGATGAAAATACCGCGATGCAGATCATGGGGGCAGGGTCGGCCCGGCTTGTGCTTGATCTGTGGCGGGAGGGGCGCATTCACGGTGTGATCGTGCTGGGCGGGACCATGGGTACCGATCTGGCGTTGGATCTCTGCGGAGCATTGCCGCTTGGGGTGCCGAAATATGTGGTCTCTACCGTGGCGTTTTCGCCGCTGCTGCCGCCGGATCGCATTCCGGCGGATGTGCAGATGATCCTCTGGGCCGGGGGACTTTATGGATTGAATGACATCTGCAAGGCATCGCTCAGTCAGGCGGCGGGGGCGGTTCTGGGTGCTTCTCGCGCGGTGGAGGCACCGACGTTCACGCGGCCGATGATCGGGATGACCTCCTTTGGCAAGACGGTGCTGCGCTACATGGTGACGCTGAAACCGGAGCTTGAACGGCGCGGGTTTGATGTGGCCGTGTTTCATGCCACCGGAATGGGCGGACGGGCGTTTGAGAGCCTCGCAGGCGATGGTGCCTTTGCTGCCGTAATGGATTTTGCACCGCAGGAGGTGAGCAATCATCTGTTTGGCGGGCTCTCGGCCGGTGAGGGGCGCATGACCCATGCGGGTCGCGCGGGCGTGCCGCAGATGATCGCACCGGGCTGTTATGATCTGGTGGATTTTGTGGGGTGGCAGGGCGTGCCCGCACCGCTTCGCGGGCGGGAGTGTCACGCGCATAATCGCCTGTTGACCTCGGCCATGCTGGCGGCTGAGGAGCGGCGTGTGGTGGCGCGATCCATATGTGAGAAGCTGGCTGGTGCAACTGCTCCGGTGGCGTTCTTTTTGCCCACTGCGGGGTGCAATGAGTGGGATCGCGCGGGCGGTGATTTGCATGACGCAGCAGGGCTTTCTGCCTTTTGCGAGGAAATGCGCAGCAGATCGCCTGCAAATGTCGATGTGCAGGAATTGCCCTGCCATATCAATGATGTGGCTTTTACCGATGCGGTGCTTGCACGTTTTGATCGCTGGGTCGCAGAAGGCGTGATCTCGCACTGAGGGAAGGGCGGCGCATCCGACCATCGAGGCCGGATGCGCCGCGCCCATCTTTCCTGCCGGAAAGTGGGCTGGACCTCAGGTGAGGTCCGGGCCACAGTCGCCACCAAGCTGTGCAGGCGAGAAGGGGCAATGATGACATCTGAGACGCATGACGTGGGTGGAAGAGAGATTTCCGATCCGGGGTGTCAGAACATGGTGGGGTATGAGACAAAAATAGACGCCTCCGGGATCTGCACAGTCACTCTAGAGGTCGAGGCGCGGCATCTCAACCGGCACGGAATTTTGCACGGGGGGATGGTTGCGACCGTTATGGATGTGGCCTGCGGCAACACGGCTGCGCAGTATTTCGACCCCGATGGCCGTGCCGCCTTGGTGACGATTGCGTTGAACCTATCCTACATCGCGTCGACCAAGATCGGGCAGGTGGTTGCAACTGCGCGTGCGATCGGTGGCGGCAAAAGCACGGCTCATGTGCTGGGTGAGTTGCACGATGCTGACGGTCGGCTGGTGGCAACGGCGACCGCGATCTTCCGACGGATCAACCCGCGCTGATACGCCGGGCCGCAAGGCCCGGCGCCCGGCCCAACGGGAAGGGGTGCATTTATTAATGCATTCGTGACGGGCGGGAGAGCGCCCGCCACGGATAAGCGATTGTTGTGATCAAGCGTTGGAGGCAGCTTCGCGGATCTTGCGGATGTTTTCGCCGTAAACCCGCGGTGCGTCGACAGAGCCGCCCCGGAAGACCGCAGAGCCTGCCACCAGAACGTCAGCTCCGGCCTCGACCACCAAAGGTGCGGTGCTCGGATCCACGCCACCGTCGATTTCAATATGCACCGGACGGTCACCAATCATCTCTCGCAGAGAGCGGATCTTGGCGGTCATGTCGATGAACTTCTGGCCGCCAAATCCGGGATTTACAGTCATCACGCAGATCAGATCGGTGAGGTCCAGAAGATGTGCCACCGCTTCGGCGGGGGTGCCGGGATTGAGGGCAACACCTGCCTTCATGCCTGCACCACGGATGGCTTGCAGGGTCCGGTGAATATGCGGTCCGGCCTCCACATGGGCGGTAAGGACATCTGCGCCCGCATCCGCATATGCGTCGATGTAAGGGTCAACCGGTGCGATCATCAGATGCACGTCCATCACGGTTTTCACATGCGGGCGAAAGGCCTTTACCGCAGCGGGACCAAAGGTAAGGTTGGGTACAAAATGCCCGTCCATCACATCCACATGAACCCAATCTGCGCCTTCGGCCTCGATGGCCCGAATTTCTTGGCCGAAGTTGGCGAAATCCGCCGACAGAATGGAGGGGGCGATCTTGATGGAACGGTCGAAGGACATCAGCAGGGTTCCTTGGAGCAAAGTGGCTGAGACGGGATGAGTCTCATGTTTCTGCGCGCCATATAACGCGTCTCTGTGCTGCTGCACAGGGTCGCATTTCTAGATATGACTGGACGCCGAATATGACTGCTCGCCGACGCGGGTGCTGACGGGTGCCCTCGATAATACCCGCCAGCATCCGCCCGGACGCGCCGCTCAGCCGGAGACTGGCGGCAGCCCGACCTTTTCCCGCGCCTCATCACTTTTGAGGGCGAAATCCTGTCCAACCCAGTCGTCTCCGCCGGGACCCGCCAACCAGACCAGCGCTTTTGCGACCCACTCGGCGGGGATGTGCACGGCGGGATCCAGCTGCGATACTGGATTGATGCCCGATGCACGGATGCTGGTTTGCAACGCGGTTGCGACCGTACCGGGGCTAAGCCCCATAATGCGTAGGCCCTGCGCGCCATATTCTTCATGAGCGCAGCGGGTGAGTGACAGCACCGCCGCTTTGGAGGCGCAATAGTGGCTCCAGCCTTCAAGCACGCTGGTCGCCGCGCCAGATGAGATGTTTATGACGGTGCCCTTGCCGCGTGCCTGCATCCCCGGCAGCACCGCGCGCAAGCCGTGGTAAACGCCTTTGACGTTCACATCGATCACCTTGTTCCAGCCTTCGACATCGCTGTCGCTAAGGCGCGCGATTGGGTCGATGAGGCCTGCATTGTTGATCAATAGATCGGTCGGTCCAAAGGCCTCTTCTGCCTGAGCTACCAAGGCTGCAACCGCATCCCAGTCGGCCACATCACAGCGCAAGGCCAGCGCGTTGCCACCCGCAGCGGTGATATCTGCCGCAATCGCAGCGATCTCATCTTGGCTGCGCGCGGCCAGCACCACATTTGCGCCCGCGACTGCAAAGGCTTCTGCCGCTGCCGCCCCGATGCCACGGCTGGCCCCGGTGATTATGACAGTTTTTCCAGTCATGTCGGTCATCGGGGAGAGGCTCCTGCGGTATGTCAAAGTCGCTCATATCTTATTGCTGCTGAATTCGCGTCGAAATGCTTGTTTCATCGTGACCTTGATGCGAAATTCGCATGAATGGATATCTCGCAACTTAAAACCCTTCTGACGGTCGCGCGTCTTGGCAGCTTTGCCGCTGCAGCGCGTGCTCTGGATCAGGACCCTTCAGCCATTTCGCGTGTGGTGGCGACGGCAGAGGCGCGTCTCGGCGTGCGACTTTTTGAGCGCAGCACGCGCAGGCTTGCGGTGACGGGTGTGGGGCGCGGATATCTGGACCGGATTGCGCCGCTGGTGGAAGAACTGGACCTTGCCGCGGAAGAGGCGCGCTCTGCCCGGCGCGCACCCACCGGTAAATTGAGGATCACAGCCTCCGTGGCATGGGGGCAGGAATGTTTGGTGCCTTTGTTGCCCGAGTTTCGCAGCCGTTACCCGGAAATTGAGCTGGAGCTTATCTTTACCGATACCTATCTGGACCTGCTGGCCGAGGGGATCGATCTGGCTATTCGTCTTGCACCTGCGCCGCAGGGCGATTTGGTCAGCACCCATCTGCGGTGTACCCGATATCTGGTCTGTGCATCGCCGGACTATCTGGCGCGCGCAGGGCATCTGCCGTCGCCGGCGGCCCTGAACGGCCATGACTGCCTGCGCATGCCGTTGCGCGGGTTCGACGGCACATGGCGTTTTTGCAGCCCCAGCGGACAAGAGGAAACAGTGCCCGTCACCGGCAAAGTGGTGATCACAAGCCCATTGGCGCTGCGACAGGCGGCGCGGGTCGGGCTGGGGCCGACTTTACTTGCAGATTGGCTGGTTGCGGATGATCTGGCGCATGGGCGCTTGGTTCCCTTGTTTCCAGACTGGCAGGTCAGCGCCACCGGGTTTGAAAGCGGCGCATGGGCGCTTTATCCCAGTCGCACCTATATGCCGACCCGGCTCAGGGTGATGTTGGACTACCTGAGCGCGCATCTAGGCTCCGCATCACACCAAGAACGCGCGAGATCTGCCCAGATTTAAGGCTATGCCAAAGCAGCCCCGTTGAATTCGGGGCCGTTTACAAAAGTTTTACACGTTCGACACAAATGATTTGAGCGAAATGCGTAAGCCATCGCGGAACCAAAGGGGGCCGCCAAGTGCTGCGCATCAATAAACTGACCAAGAGATTCGGCGACAAAACGGCTGTAGAAGCCGCGACGCTTGATATCGACAAACCCTGCATGCTGGGCATCATCGGACGTTCCGGCGCAGGTAAATCCACCTTGCTGCGGATGATCAACCGTCTGGGCGATGCCTCTGAGGGCTCGATCAGCTTTGAGGGCCGCGAAATCACCACCCTGAAGGGCAAAGACAAACGCGCATGGCAGTCCGAATGCGCGATGATCTTTCAGCAGTTCAATCTGGTGCCACGTATGGATGTGGTCTCCAACGTCCTGCACGGTACGCTCAATCGGCGCTCGACGCTGGCGACCATGTTCAACCTTTATCCGATGGCAGACATTCACAAGGCGATCGAGATTCTGGATCGTCTGGGTATCGCCGAACATGCGCCCAAACGGGCCGAGGCCCTCTCGGGTGGTCAACAGCAGCGTGTAGCGATTGCCCGCGCGCTGATGCAGGACCCCAAGATCATCCTCGCCGACGAGCCGATTGCCTCGCTCGACCCGATGAATGCACAAACCGTGATGGAGGCCCTGCGCCGCATCCACGAAGAAGACGGCCGCACCGTTATCGCCAACCTGCACACGCTGGACACCGCGCGCCGCTATTGTGACCGAGTGGTGGGCATGCGCGATGGGCGTATCGTCTTTGACGGCCTGCCAGAGCAGCTGACCACCGGCGTTGCTCGCGAAATCTATGGCGCTGGCGCGGATTTTTCTGAGGCCGCCACCTCCACTGAAATTGAGACGCTCGACAAGACCCAAGCCGTACGCACGGCAGAGGCCTACGTCTGATCCTGACCCCTTTCATCACCTCGGGGCCGGTGTGGTCTCGGGCCAACCAACAACCGGAGTGTTCCACGATGAAAAAACTGATCCTTGCCGCACTGGCCACCACCGCCCTGACCACCCCGGTCATGGCAGAAGAAATCTCTGAATTCCGCATCGGCATCCTCGGCGGCGAAAACGCTCAGGACCGTCTGAACTCCAACGAGTGCCTGCGCGCCAAGACCGAAGAGCTGCTGGGTGTTGAAACCAAGCTGTTCGCCCCTGCCGACTACAACGGCGTGATCCAGGGTCTGCTGGGCGGCACCATCGACATGGCATGGCTGGGCGCATCCGGTTACGCAAAGACCTATCTCTCCGACCCCGAAGCGGTTGAGCCGGTTCTGGTCAAGGTCAACGTCGATGGCGGCTATGGCTACTACTCTGTTGGTTTTGCTCGCAAAGACAGCGGCATCAACGCGCTTGAGGACGTCAAAGGCAAGGTCTTTGGTTTTGGTGATCCGAACTCCACCTCCGGCTTCCTGATCCCCTCCATCGAGATCCCGCAGCAAACTGGTTCCACCATGCAGTCGGGCGAGTATTTTGGTGAGGTGAAATTCACCGGCGGTCACGAGCAGACCATCGTCGCGGTTGCAAACGGCGACATCGACGCTGGCGTGACCTGGGCCGACGGTCTGGGCAACTGGGAAGATGGCTACAACTCCGGCGCGCTGCGCAAGGCGGTTGATGCAGGTCTCATCGACATGAACGATCTGGTCCAGATCTGGCAGTCCAAGCCGATCCCCGAAGGCCCGGTTGTTCTGCGCAAAGCCCTGCCCGAGGACGTCAAGGTCAAGATGACCGCGCTGATGGCCTCCATGCCGGCGATGGATTACGACTGCTACTACTCTGTTGCAGCGGGCGACTCCAAAGGCTTCCAGCCGATCACGCATGAGGCTTATGAAGTCATCATCGAAGCGCGCAAGCTGAAATCCAACTAAGCGCGCGTTTACGTCTTCGCGGGGTTCGGGCCAAGGTCCGGACCCCGCTTTCGTGGCCCGCAATGTATTTTCTGCCGCTGGCCACTCCCAATGACTCAGGAAGAATTCAATGGCTGATCTGACCGCTCAGGCCCCCGGATCGGTGGCTGAGATTCAGGCGCAATACGCCGATCTCACCCGCCGCAAGCGCATCTATGGCGGGGTTTTGCTGGCTCTGTTCGTCGCGCTGATGATGGCAGGGTTCCGCACCGCCGATGACCGCAATGCTGGCTCTTTTGCTGATGGGTATCAGCGCATCTTTGACTACCCCGCAGAAGTGCTCTCTGAGGCGGGGGAAAAGGTGGCCGAGCTGCCCTCCCATGTGGTCCATTTCTTCCCGGCCTTGGTCGAGACTCTGAACATCGCCGGTGCCGCGACGTTGATCGGCGCGATTTTCGGCACGCTCCTGTCACTCTTGTCGACCCGCGGCATGGCCCCCTGGCCCGCATTGATACCGGTGTTTCGTCGGGTGATGGACATTTGTCGCGCGATCCCTGAAATCGTGATCGCCTTGGTGCTGATTTTCTTACTGGGCGGTGGCCCGGTGCCTGCGATGATCGCCATTGCGATCCACACAGCGGGTGCCTTGGGCAAGCTGTTCTCCGAGGTCAATGAAAACGCCTCGCTCAAACCTGTCGAGGGGCTGAATTCCACCGGTGCTTCTTGGGCACAACGCATGTGGCTCGGGGTGATCCCGCAGGTGGGGCCGAACTATGTGTCCTATGCGCTGTTGCGATTTGAAATCAACATTCGCGCCTCTGCGATCCTCGGTTTTGTCGGTGCGGGCGGCATCGGGTATGAGCTCAAGAACTCCATGTCCTGGGGTCAGGGCAAATATGACGAGGCGGCGGCGATCTTCATTCTGCTGTTTGTGACCATTGTGGTGGTGGACCAGATCTCTGGCGCGCTGCGCGACCGTCTGACCCACGGCAACCGGAAAGGGGCCTGAGACATGACCACCATGGACCTCAACACCGCGCCGCTCAAAGGGCAGATGGACAAGCTGTTTTTCAAGAAACGGCTGATGAACTTCGGCATTCCCGCTATGATCCTGGCCTATCTGACCTATGTGTTCTTTGCCTTTGACGTGCCGGGCCTGTGGGAACGCGCGTCAATGGACAATGCGCGCACGCTGGTGTCTGACACCTATAGCTATAAAACCCATGTGACCCGCGACAATCGCACGGGCGATGTGACCTATGCGGTCGAGGGGGAGCGCAAAGGCGAATACCCCGAGGGCATGAGCCCCGAATGGGTCACCCCGGGGTCCACAACGGTGATCGATCTGACCGGTGGTCATGTTGTGCGCTTTGGTCCTGAATCCATCGAATATGATATTCCGGGCTACGGTCTGGTCACCGCCACGCCAACACGCAGCCAGGGCGTACAGACCGTCCTGCCCGAAGGTGACGTGCCTGAATGGATCAACCTGTCGAAAAACCGTCTGGCGATTACCACCGACGCAGGCCGCCTGACAGTGACCCGCAACCGTGCCGAGGTTTTCCGCTATTTCTATGGCTGGGAGCTGTTCTTCTTTACGCTCGACAGCCCATATCACGGTCTGAACCCGTTTGAACTGGCGGGCCGTGCAGTGTCTGGCGAGGCCGGGGCGATCTGGAATGACTTCTGGAACAACAAGATGTGGCGCCACGGTGATGTGGCATGGGCCATTGGAGAGACCATTTTGATGGCCTTCCTCGGCACCTTTGGTGCGGGTCTGGTGGCGCTACCGCTGGCCTTCCTCGGGACGCGTAACTTCATGCCGATCCTTGCGATCCGCTTTGCGGCGCGGCGGTTCTTTGACTTTGTCCGCGGTGTGGATTCGCTCATCTGGACCGTGGTTCTGGCCCGCGCCTTTGGGCCCGGTCCCCTGACCGGGGCGCTGGCGATCCTGATCACGGATACCGGCACCTTTGGGAAGATCTTCTCCGAGGCGCTGGAAAACGTCGATGAGAAGCAGATCGAAGGGGTGTCCTCCACCGGTGCCAAGCCGATCCAGCGCTACCGCTTTGGGGTGATCCCGCAGATCACGCCGGTTCTGCTGTCGCAGTTGTTGTATTTCCTCGAGTCCAATACGCGGTCGGCCACCATCATCGGGGCGATCACCGGCGGCGGTATCGGTCTGTTGCTGACGCAGGCGATCATCACCCAGAAGGACTGGGAAGAGGTCTCCTATTATATCGTGCTGATCATCGTCATGGTGATGTTCATGGACTGGTTCTCCGGCTGGCTGCGCAAGCGTCTGATCAGCGGGGACGAGGGCGGCCACTAAAGGCGTACCGCCGATACCGATGCCTCTGTCAAAAGACCCCTTTCGCTGCCTTGAGAGGGGTCTTTTTGTATCCGGTTCGTGGTGTTTCCGGTGGCCCTCTGACATTCGCGATGATAGTATAAGTCTAGTTGTATATTGAATTTCGACAGGTGCCCAGATGCCCAGACTTTCCGCCACCGAACCGCTTGTGCACGCCGGGTGTAGCCTGACCAATAGCACCTTTCGGGCTTGGGTTGAGATCGGGGCCGACACCCGGGTCGCCAACAGTCATTTTGGTGACTACAGCTATTGCGACCGGATGTGCGACATCGCCAATGCCGAGATCGGAAAATTCGCCAATATCGCCAGTTCCGTGCGGATTGGGGCAACGGATCATCCGATGGAGAAGGCCTCATTGCACCATTTCCTCTATCGCTCCGCGAGTTATTGGGAAGATGCCGAGGATGACGCGGATTGGTTTCAGCACCGCAAGAGCCGCCGCGCCGTGATCGGGCATGACACGTGGATCGGCCATGGGGCGCTGATCAAGCCAGAGGTCACGATTGGCCATGGGGCGGTGGTGGCCTCCGGGGCTGTGGTGACGAAGGATGTGGCACCCTACACCATCGTGGGGGGAAACACCGCCAAGCTGATCCGTCGGCGGTATTCGGAGCAGGTCGCGGACCGGATGATGGCACTTGCCTGGTGGGATTGGGATCACGCGGTGTTGCGCGAGAGGCTTGTGGATTTTCGCAATCTAAAGGCGGAAGAGTTTTTGGAGAAATACGAATGAAATAAGGGGTGTGCGCCATAAGGGGGGTACTCCCGCCTCCGCAGGTGCCTTGGCCTTAAAAGGCCAAAACCCCTTGGCGGAGTTGGGCCCGGCCGCGCGTCCCCTTCGGGGACGCGCGGCGCGCCGCCGGTACACCGGCGGCGCCACCCCCAACGGGAGCGGATCGCATCCGCGATCCAGCGACGGGCGGGAGTGCCCCCTTGTTTGTTCAATCGTCACCGACGGTGAGGGTGACCCGGTCGCCCGCAAACCAGGTGCGGCCAAATTCGATCGGTGTGCCGCCCGCATCATCCGAGATGCCGGTGGTGCGCAGGATGGGCGCGCCTTCTGATGTGCGCAGGTGCAGCGCTTGCGTCGCGGTGGCGAGCTTGGCGGTGATCCGGGTTTCCCGGCGGGTGTAGTCCTCCACCCCGCAGGCGTTCAGCGCAGCCGTAATCGACTCATGTGTCTCCAGCGCGTCGAGGATGCCGGGTAGCCGTTCTGCCGGAAACACCGTACGCGCCAGCGCCACGGGGTGATCGTCCGCATAAGACAGCCCCTCATAGACCACCACCGGATCGCCGGGGTCCAGATCCAGCGCATCCGCCTCGCGGGCATCTGCTGCAAGCACCTCCAGGCGCAGGACTTTCTTGCTCGGCACGCGTCCTGCGCGACGAATGTTCTGGTGAAAACGGATGCGCTTTCCCACCGGATAATCAGTGGGCTTTGCCGCGACAAACACGCCCGCACCACGGCGTGCATGCACCAGCCCCTGTTCCGCCATATCCGCCAATGCGCGCCGCACGGTGTGACGGTTGACACCAAAGCGTTCGGCGAGTTGCGCTTCGGCTGGCAGTTTTGTTCCCGTCTCATAACGGCCCTGCGCAATGTCATCGATCAAAGTGATCGCGATCGACTTCCAGACCGGTGTGCGGGTGGCGGATTTGGCCATGTTCAATCCTCTGTCACGAAACCTTCACGAGAGAGCGGCTTGCGTTCCTTGAGCCGACTCATGTATTATTTGTCTAGTTGTATAGGACATGTAGACAAATCTGCCAAGAGGCGACACCAGACATGACACAAGAAATCACGCCGGAGGCACGCAAGGCTTGGATGAGCCTGCTGTCCACCGCGCCCGAGGCCCGGCTTGCCGCGCTCTTCGACAAGCTGGACGACAGCCCCGACCATGACACCCTGCGCGCGCCGGAAACCGGTGGCGTGATGGTGCGGGGCCGGGCAGGGGGCACCGGCGCGCCCTTTAACCTCGGTGAGATGACCGTCACCCGATGCACGTTGAAACTGGCGTCCGGCGCGGTGGGGCATGGGTACGTGCAGGGCCGCAGCAAACGGCAGGCGGAACTGGCCGCAAAGCTCGACGCGATGATGCAAACAGAGGCTGCGGCAGAGGTCGAGGATAAGATCCTGACCCCCCTGCGCACTGAGCGTGACGCGGCCCGCGATGCCCGCGCCGCCAAGGCAGCCGCCACCAAGGTCGATTTCTTCACCATGGTGCGAGGAGAGGACTGATGACGCAGACCAATATCTACACGGGCGGCTTTGCCGACCCGGCGGTGGCTTCGGCCCATGGCTTTCGCGCTGCGATGGACGTGATGGCACGTCCGGGCGAGATCCGCGAAATCACGGGTGCTGTGGCGCCTGATGGGCTGAGCATCGCGGCGGCGAGCCTCATCCTGACGCTTTGCGACCCTGAAACCGGCATCTATCTCGCGTCGGATGTAGACAGCTCTGCCTTGCGCGGCTGGATCACCTTCCACACCGGCGCGCCGATTGTACTCGCAGCGGAGGCCGATTTTGCCGTGGGGGGCTGGGAAGCGCTGATGCCCATCGACCAATACCGCATCGGCACCTCGGAGTACCCGGACCGCTCCGCCACGCTGGTGGTGGAACTGGCGGAATTTGCCGCCCCCAATGCCACGCTCACCGGTCCGGGCATCAAGGACACCGTGCGGATGAACCTGCCCGATGTGGCGCTGATGCAGCGCAATTCAATGCTCTACCCGCTTGGGGTGGATCTGTTCTTCACCTGCGGGTCGGAAGTGTCGGCGCTGCCGCGCTCGACCCAGATCCAAGCGGAGGGCTAAGCAGATGTATGTAGCCGTAAAAGGCGGTGAGCGCGCCATCGACAACGCGCATGCGTGGCTTGCCGAAGAACGCCGGGGCGATCAAAGCATCGCAGAGATGACGCTGGCGCAGATCCGCGAGCAGCTGAAACTGGCGGTGAACCGGGTGATGGCCGAAGGTTCGCTCTATGATCCCGATCTGGCCGCACTGGCGATCAAACAGTCGCGGGGCGATCTGATCGAGGCGATCTTTCTGATCCGTGCCTACCGCACCACGCTGCCACGTTTTGGCAACTCGCGTCCGGTAGAAACCGCGGACATGACCTGCGACCGCCGGATTTCCGCGACCTTCAAGGATGTGCCGGGCGGGCAGGTGCTGGGGCCGACATTCGACTACACGCACCGTTTGCTGGATTTCAAGCTCGCCGCCGAAGGCGAGGTGCCCGAGGCTCCTGCTGCGGAGCCGCGTCGCGAGCCGACACCGCATGTGACATCCTTCCTGCGCGGTGAGGACATCATCCAGACCGAGGAAGAGTCGGATGTAACCCCTAAGGACATCACCCGCGAGCCGATGTCCTTTCCGGCGGATCGTCCCACCCGGTTGCAAACGCTCACGCGGGGTGACGAGGGTTTTGTGCTGGGCATGGCCTATTCCACCCAGCGCGGCTATGCGCGCAATCACGCCTTTGTGGGCGAGCTGCGCATCGGCACCGTCGCGGTGGAAATGGACATCCCCGAGCTGGGATTTGCCATTGAAATCGGCGAGGTAGAACTGACGGAATGCGAGACTGTGAACCAGTTCAAAGGCTCCAAGACCGAGCCGCCACAGTTCACTCGCGGCTATGGTCTGGTGTTTGGCCAGACAGAGCGCAAGGCGATCTCCATGGCACTGGTGGATCGCGCGCTGCGCTGGAAAGAACTCGGCGAGGATAACCTGGGGGCCGCCGCGCAGGATGAGGAATTTGTCCTCAGCCATTGCGACAACATTCAGGCAACCGGCTTTCTCGAACATATCAAGCTGCCGCACTACGTCGATTTCCAGTCCGAACTCGAACTGGTGCGCAAGCTGCGCCGCGAGGCCGAGGCCGCGCGTGCCGCAGCGGAGCAAACGCGGGAGGCGGCGGAATGAAGCACTCCATCATGAGGGCAGCGACTGCCTGGGCGGGCGCGCATGCGCCTGCCGGGGGGCAGGCAGGCGCAGCCCGGGCCGCAAGCGCCCCGGGCGTGAGAGCCGCACCCGTGTTCACCCATTCCCGATCCCTTCGAGCGACCGAAAGGACTCGATATGTCTGACTACAACTTTGCCTACCTCGACGAGCAGACCAAGCGGATGATCCGTCGCGCGATCCTCAAGGGTCTCGCCATCCCCGGTTATCAGGTGCCCTTTGCCAGTCGCGAGATGCCGATGCCCTATGGCTGGGGCACCGGCGGCGTGCAGGTCTCTGCCGCGGCGCTGACGCCGGATGACACCTTTAAGGTGATCGATCAGGGCGCAGATGACACCACCAACGCGGTCTCCATACGTAAGTTCTTTGAACGCACCGCAGGTGTCGCCACCACCGAGGAAACCGAAAAAGCCTCGATCATCCAGACCCGCCACCGCATCCCGGAGGCCGATCTGCGCGAGGATCAGATCATCGTCTATCAGGTGCCGATCCCGGAGCCGCTGCGCTTTTTGGAGCCGCGCGAGACCGAGACCCGCAAGATGCACGCGCTTGAGGAATACGGCCTCATGCATGTGAAACTCTATGAAGACATCAGCCAACATGGCGCCATTGCCACCGCCTACGCCTATCCGGTGAAGGTGGAGGGGCGCTACGTGATGGATCCGTCTCCCATTCCGAAGTTCGACAACCCCAAGATGGAAATGGCCGCGATCCAGCTCTTTGGTGCAGGGCGGGAGCAGCGTATTTACGCGGTTCCGCCCTACACCAAAGTGGTCTCTCTCGATTTTGAGGACTACCCGTTCGAGGCCACCAAGGCCGACCACCCCTGTGATCTCTGCGCCGCAGAGGACAGCTATCTCGACGAGGTGATCCTCGACGATCAGGGCGGGCGGATGTTCGTCTGCTCCGACACCGATTATTGCCGCTCTCGGCGTGAGGCGGGCCATGTGGGCCGTCTGGGCCAGGACGCTCCTCTCACCACCGGACCGGAGGCCGCGTGATGCATCCCCTTCTGAAAGTCAATAATATCAAAAAGATGTATGGCCATCGCATCGGCTGTACGGATGTCTCCTTTGACCTTTATCCGGGCGAAGTCATGGGCATCGTGGGCGAGTCCGGTTCCGGCAAATCCACATTGCTGAACTGCCTTGCAGGTCATCTGGACACGGACGGCGGCGAGGTGATCTTTGACACTCGCGACCGTGGTCCTGTTGATACGCTCACCATGTCGGAACCCGAGCGCCGCATGCTTGGCCGCACCGACTGGGCCTTTGTGCACCAGCATGCCCGCGACGGCTTGCGCATGTCGGTTTCTGCCGGTGGTAACATCGGTGAGCGGCTGATGGCCGTCGGCGACCGCCACTATGGCAACATCCGCGATCGTGCCGTCGATTGGCTCGACCGCGTGGAGATCGACGAGAGCCGAGTGGATGATCGCCCCACGGCCTTCTCGGGCGGTATGCAGCAACGCTTGCAGATTGCCCGCAACCTCGTCACTGGCCCGCGTCTGGTGTTCATGGATGAACCCACCGGCGGCCTTGATGTGTCGGTACAGGCGCGGCTTTTGGACCTGCTGCGCGGCTTGGTGCGCGAAATGGGCCTCTCGGCGATTATCGTCACCCATGACCTCGCTGTGGTGCGTCTGCTGGCGGATCGCCTGATGGTTATGAAATCGGGCCACGTCGTGGAAACGGGTCTCACGGATCAGGTGCTTGATGATCCACAACATGCCTATACTCAGCTTCTGGTCTCTTCAGTGCTGCAGGTGTGAACATGCTCTTTGCCTACTCGATGGATAACGCAACCCTGACCCGGCTGGCAGATGATGCCCCGCTGGAGACGGCCCACTGGGTCGATCTCTACCGGCCCCAGCCGGAACAGGTGGCACGGGTGGAGGCGCTGGGTTTCAGCGTTCCGACCCTTGCGGATATGGAGGAGATCGAGGTCTCCAACAGGTTCTATCGGGCGGGCAAAGTGGATGTGCTGACCGTGTCCCTGCCGGGGTTGGACCCGGAGAAAAACCGCACCTTTGGCCCGGTGGCCTGTCTCTTGGGGCCGGATCGTCTGGTCACGGTGCGCTACCACGCGCCACGCCCGTTTGAGACGCTCCCCGCCCATGCGGAGGGCAGCAATGCGGGCTGCAAAACGGTGCCGCATCTTTTCCTCACTCTGATGGAAGAGATCGTCGCCCGGATGGCCGACCTTCTTGAGGGGGTCGGGCGCGAGCTGGACGAACGCGCGGCCAAGCTCTTTGACGACAAGGGCGTCTGGGGTGATGCGCTTGAGGCGATGCTGCGCGATGTGGGGCGTGCGGGTGAGATGCTGGCAAAGTACCGCCAGTGCTTGCTGACGCTTGACCGGGCGCTGTCGACCTTTGGTGTCACCCATGATGCCAAGGATCTACGCGGTTTCACTCAGGCGACAGGCCGCGACATTCAGGCGCTTTTGGTGCATGCGGATTTTCTCTCCGGTCGGATCTCGCATCTCACCGATGTGATCCTCGGCATGGTCACGCTCGAACAGGGTATCACGGGGCGCATTGTCTCCGTGGTGGCCGTGATCTTTCTGCCGCCGACGCTGGTGGCATCTGTCTATGGCATGAACTTCGAATTTCTGCCGGGGCTGCACTCTGATTTCGGCTGGCTGATCGCCACCGGATTGATGGGGTTCTCTGCGCTCGGCACGCTTCTCTTCTTCCGATGGAAAGGCTGGCTATGACCGCGTCTTACTCTCCTATGATCGACATTCAAAATGTCTCCAAGACCTTCACGCTGCACAATCAGGGCAGCGCCCTGATCCCGGTGATGGAAGGGGCAACCCTTTCGGTGAACCCCGGCGAATGTGTCGGGCTGATCGGTGCCTCGGGCGCCGGCAAATCGACCCTGATGCGGCTGATTTACGGCAATTACCTTGCCGCCTCCGGCCATATCATGATTGGCGGGCTGGATGTCGCCAATGCCGAGCCACGCGAAATTCTGGAACTGCGCCGCAAGACACTGGGCTATGTCAGCCAGTTCCTGCGGGTGGTGCCACGGGTCTCGACGCTGGATGTGGTGGCAGAGCCGCTGTTGTCGGTGGGAACCCCGGTGGAAAAAGCCCGCGACCGCGCGGCGTCGCTTCTGGCGCAGCTCAACATTCCCGAGCGGCTCTGGACCCTGAGCCCCACAACCTTTTCTGGTGGCGAACAGCAGCGGGTCAATATTGCGCGCGGCTTTGCCTATGACTATCCGGCGATGCTGCTTGATGAGCCGACCGCCAGCCTTGATGCGCAGAACCGCGCAACCGTGCTGAACCTCATTGAGACCGCCAAGGATCGCGGCGCGGCCATCATCGGCATTTTCCACGACGAATCCGCCCGTGAACAGGTCTGCGACCATTTCATTGATGTCTCGGCCTTTGCGCCCAAGGCCGCCGCATGAGCGCGCCTGCCGACATAAACCCCGCAAAAGGGCCGGTGATTGCCGTTGTCGGCCCCTCGGGCGTCGGCAAGGACAGTCTGATGAGCGGTCTTGCCGTGGCCGATCCGCGCCTGCGCAGCATGCGCCGCGTCATCACCCGCGCGCCAGAGGCCGGGGGGGAGGATTATCAACCCGTCAGCGAGGCGGAGTTCGCTGCCCTGGTCGAGGCGGATGTCTTTGCGCTCCATTGGAATGCCCATGGGCTGCGCTACGGCGTGCCGCGCGACATCGAGAAACTGCGCATCGGTGCGTCCGGTGTGTTGGTGAACCTGTCACGCGCGGTGCTTTTGCAAGCGCAGGAGGTGTTTGACGACTTCCGCGTGATCTCCGTCACCGCCCGGCCAGAGGTTCTGGCAGAGCGGCTGGCAGGCCGGGGGCGCGAGGATGCCGATGAGGTCAAACGCCGCCTTGCACGCGCCAGCCTCGCGCTGCCCGACGGGCTGAAACAGGTCTATGAGGTGGACAACAGCGGCGATCTTTGCGCCGCTATCGTTCAGGCTCAGTCGATCATTCAGGCCAAGAGGGGGTAGCGTTGGATCAGGTGAAAACGCCCATCCTCGGCCTCGCCCATCAGCGCCAGATCGTTGATCTCAAAGGGCTGTGGCAACAGCGGTGCCAGCTCGGTCGCGAGGTAATCCTCGACCGCGGGCAGATCGCCCTTGGGCAGCTTGCCGGTGAGGGTGACGTGAAAGCGGAACTGATCCAGCACATAAGGATAGCCCCACTGGATGAGATTTCTGTCCTGCTCAGCGCTCAGACCCGCCGCCCGGCGTTTCTCGATCTCCGCATCGGGTGCGGGCGCGCGAAAGGTGTCAAGCTCGGTCACGCAAGCCGCAGCCAGCGCATTCAGCGCGGTCACATCCCCAAGCGGGCGCAGTGCCAAGAACCGGCCCAGACGTTCCACCTGCAAACCATCCAGTCTGACGGGGGCGCGGGTGGCGGCCAGTGCCGCGCACGCCGCGCGCAGGGCGTCCTCACTGGTGCCTGTCGCCAGCCGCATTGGCGGCTTCATGGTCGCATGCAGCCCGTATTTGCGCGGCGTTGCCGTGATCGCCGCCACATCCAACGCCCCGGCGTCGGGGAGCGCGGTCGCACAGCCCGCCTCCATATCCCAACCGAGCCAGCCGGTTGCCCATTTGCTCCACGCCGCCGCGGCGGGGGGCGCATAATAAATCGCATATCGCGTAAATGTCACATTGGCCTCCTAAGACGTGGGCCTTCCCTATCCCGAAAGATGTGAACTTCAGATGACACAAGAGTTGATCCTTGCCAATGCCACGCTGATCCTTGCAGGTGAAACCCGCACAGGTAGCTTGAAAATCAGCCAAGGCGTGATTGCCGACATCTCCGAGGGTGCCGCTGTTCCTGCCGGTGCGGTGGATCTTGAGGGCGATTTCCTCAGCCCCGGTCTGGTGGAGTTGCACACGGACAATCTTGAACGCCACATCGAACCGCGCCCCGGCGTGGACTGGCCCCACGCGGCAGCGCTGGTGGCCCATGACGCGGAACTGGCCTCCACCGGGATCACCACGGTGTTTGATGCGATGCGCGTGGGCTCGATCCCGCGCGGCAAGGGGCGCTACCTGAAATATGCCCGCCAGCTTGCCACCGAGATGTTGGAGTTGCGCGCCAAGGACATGCTGAAGATCAGCCACTTCCTGCACCTGCGCGCCGAGGTCTGTTCGGAAACACTGGCCGAGGAGCTGTCGGAGTTCACCGCCGAGGACCGTGTCGGGCTGGTCAGCCTGATGGACCACACGCCGGGTCAGCGTCAGTTCCGCGACATCTCCAAGCTCGAACAATATGTGAAATCCAAACGCGGCATGTCCGATGAGGAGTTCATCAACCATGTGGCCGAGCTGAAAGACCTGCGCGTGCAATATGGCGATATGCATGAAGCGGCCACGGTGTCTGAGGCGGCGCGGTTTGGGGCGGTGCTCGCAAGCCACGATGACACCACCGCCGAGCAGGTTGCCACCTCCGCAGGTCACGGCATCCGACTGGCCGAGTTTCCCACCACGGTCGAGGCGGCTCGGGCCTGTCACGAGCATGGCATCAAGGTGATGATGGGTGCGCCGAACCTCATTCGCGGCGGGTCGCATTCCGGCAATGTCGCGGCGCGCGAGCTTGCGGATCTGGAACTGCTGGACATCGTCTCGTCAGATTACATCCCGGCGGCACTGTTGCAGGCGGCGGTCAAACTCGGTGACATCTGGGGCGATCTGGCGCGGGGTATGGCGACGGTGACAGCGGCGCCTGCTGCTGCGGTTGGCTTGACGGATCGCGGCGTGCTGGAGGTTGGCAAACGCGCAGACCTCATCCGGTTCCGTGTTGGCGAAGGGGTTCCGATGCCACGGGCGGTTTATGCGCGCGGTGCGCGTGTCGCCTGACGGGGAAGGCGTTGGGAAGCGATAACACGCGCGCCTTACGTGGGTGCGCGTTATGTTTCAGTAGTTTAAAGAGCCGGTGAGTCCGTTCACATCTGGTGCAAGCCAGCGCATCCCCAGATGTCAGCGTACGTTGCATGCGCAACGCCCACATAAAGTATCAGTCTCTGTGACCTGTTGTTTCGCATGCGAAACAATATGACAGGAGTGCTGATCTATTCTCTGTGTTGCAGGGAGGGGGACCTCCCGCCCCTTTATGAGTGAGGCAAAGCCTCCCCCAAAAGCGTTGGGCCGGGCGGTGGCCGCGCCGCAGGCGCGGCCACCGCCCCACCGCGATTTGCAAAGCAAAGCGCAAAACCTGAGAGCCGCAAGGCTCTCCGCTGGGGTAAGAGATCGCGGCCTACCCGGCGCGGTAGAACATGTAACGGCCTTCGGGGATGCCTTCGGGGCCGTCGATTTCCTCAAACCCAACCAGTGGCTGGCCCGAAATGATCAGCCCTCCCGCTGCCATAACCTGCAAAATCGCGGGCGAGAGTTTTGCGGCTTCGGCAACATCCTGTTCCTTGACGCCAAACCCCAGATCGTAATGTGCAAGCGCCAGCCGGTGTCCGCCGTCTGCAAGTCGCGCCAGCATCGGTTCTGCCTCGCCTTGCAGGAAGTTTTCTTTCGGGGGCACACAAGAAGGGTGGCATTGCAGGACGCGATCAATGACCCAGACCCGCCGCTCCGGCATGACCTCGCGCAGATGGTCATAGGTGCGCCCGTTGCCCAATCCCAGATCAAGCACATCCCCCGCAACGCCCGAGATCTGTTGCGCGGCCCAGTTTAGCCCATCGCGTTGCGCAGTGAGGCGGCGCAGCATGCTGTCCAGTCGGCTCATCTCAGCCAATCCTTTCATTGAAACGCCAAGGGTGTGCCGGGCCATCCAGCAGTCGGCGCAGCAGTGTTTCGCAGAATTCCCACACCTCGGCACTGTGCACAAGATGATGTGTCAGCAGGCCAAGTGGCTCTGCGTTATCTTGCTGACCGGTGCGGCGCGCTATGAGCGTGTCGACCAACCGAGTCAGGAGGTGCTCCTCGGGCACCAGACCCCGTCCATGTTTCCAGTCGATGGGATCGATATGGGTGTTGATCTGCACCAGACCCGGCGCGGCCTGAACGCGCTTGCGTGGCCCATAGGTGGAGACCGCAGCAAAGCCCAGACCCGCAAGCCAGGGCAGCATGGCTGGAGAAATCCGGTTCCAAGGGGGCACAAACATCGGCTGCAACGCCGGGCCAAACAGATGTTTCAGGCGATCCATCCCCTGCTCCGCCGCATTGAGCGCCTCATCCACCGGGCGGGTGCTGGGAAATTCGCATTTCTTCTTGTCGGCGCTGGCGTGGTTTTTATGCGCCCAGCCATGCACCACCGGGATCAGGTGGCTGGATTGCGCAACCGCCTGTGCCAGTTCCTGCTGCGCAGTTTCGGGGATCACCGCCAGATGCACCGGCAGGTCGAGCCGCGTCGCCAGTGCTTCCAGCCGGGCCAGCGCCTCCGTGGGCGCAATCGCATCATCATCCCGCCACCAGAGCGGCAGCCGCAGGCCCTCCGTGGCCCAATGCGCCAACTCCGCGTCCAGCGCGTCCCAGCCTTGTGTCATGTCCGTCCCCCCGTTGCGCTCAAGCGCGCTGCCGCCTCAGCAGCGTTGCGGCAATCTCCACGCTCCGCTGCGCCCCGTCAAATTCAAAGCCGTCAAGGCCGCGTTGCGTATCGTGCATGGCACGGGAGAGTGCGGCGCACAGACGAGCCGGGGTGAGGGTTGCTGCCCCCTCCACCTCAATGCCCGCGAGGGGTGCAAGGCTCTGGGCGCGCAGGGATTGTTCCACCTCTTTGCCCGCATCAAACGGCACCAGAACGGCGGGTGTGCCGGATTGTAGCAGATCAAGCGCGGTGTTGTAGCCACACATGCTGACAGAGGCCGCCACGTGGGGCAGCATGGCGCGAAAATCCGGGCGGGCAGGTTCCAGGATCGCGGGCGAGCCTGCATCCTCAAGATCAGCGATGCGCGCGCGTGCATCCGCGCCGCCAACCAGAATGCGCCAGCGGTGATCGGGCATCAGTTTGGCGGCCTCGATCGCGCAAGCGTAAAGCGCATCCCCGACGCTGCCACCGCCTGCACTGACGAGGATTTCCCCTTTGCCGAGGCCCTCGGGGTGCGGTGCAGCAGCAGGTGGTGCGACATAGCCTGTATACTGCAGCCGTAACGCCAGCATCTCTGAGACCGGCCAACTGACGTCCAGCGTCGTGGCCTTGGGGTCCGAGTGAACGAGCACGCCATCGTAATAGGTGGCGATCATTGCATCGGCGTCTTCGGCCTTCTTGGGCTTGGAGGGCGGTGCGAGGATGTCGCGGATTGACGACAGCACCAGCGGACGGCGGGGCAGAGCGTGCGCCGCCTCCAAGAGGGCGCGAAACTCACCCCGGAGGGAACGACGGCCAAACGGATAGAGCTCGGTGATCAGCACATCCGGCTGCTGATCCTGCACCAGCGCCAGCATCTGTTGCCGCCTGCGCGCGTGATAGGCCTCATCCGCAACCGTGCCATCCGCGCCAAGCAGGCGCGAGAACTCCACGCCATCAGAGCGCAGGGGAGGTAGCTGCTCAAACTGCAGACTCTGCGCAGAGAGTTGCGGTGCCGGAAAACCACCAGAAACCACCGTAACCTGATGATTTTCGGACGCAAATGCGCGCCCCAGTGTCAGGGCGCGTGACAGATGCCCGGTGCCCAAAAGGTGAGTGACGGCAATCAGAACCTTCATGATGGGCGTCGCTCAAGTCGAATGGGATCGGGCCAGGGCGTGAGCTTGTCGCCAGAAACCTCCACCACAAAGAGCCGATTGCGTTTGACCTGAAACGGAGCAGGGCCGTCGAAATCCCAGCCATAGGCGCGGGCAAGGATCATACGCATGATCCCGATATGACAGACCGCGATGGTGTCGCGCGCGAGGCTCTTGATCCACGGATTGATGCGGTTCCAGACCTCAAGCGGGCTTTCACCGCCGGGGGGGCGATAATCCCAGCCCCAGTGTTCGATGTCGCGAAAGCCGGACGCGGGATCTGCACGCAGGTCCACCCCGTGCTGGCCTTCCCATGCGCCCCAGTTCATCTCGATGAGCGCAGCTGTGGTCTGGGGGGCGCGCCCGGCCACAAGCGCGGCGGTTTCAGAGGCGCGTGTGAGGGGGCTGGACCAGAGATCCGCGTCGTTCCAACCCTCGGGGAGAGACTGCGCGGCGAGGTCTGCGCGTGCGGTCTCATCAAGCGGGATGTCGCTGCGCCCCTGAATGCGGCCCGCACGGTTCCATGCGGTATGGCCGTGACGCAGCAGGGCAAGACGGATCATATGCCCCGTTCCTTTATCAGTGGCCCCAGCGCAGCCCAAAGGGTGTCTGCGGCGGCGGGTCGCAGGTGGTGCGTGGCGATATGTTCGCGCGCCCGCCGCCCGAGGTCGTCGCGCTCAGACGCACTGTCGAGAAGGCGCAGAACGCGACCCGCCAGTGCGGAGGCCCCGGCGTCGGGCGCAGTATAGGCACCGGGCATTGTGGGCAATAACACATCGCGCAGGCCGGGGCGGTCTTGCGCCACCACCGGCAGCCCGTGGGATTGCGCTTCCAGGTAAACCATGCCGAAGGCCTCATTGACGCCGGGCCAAAGGAACAGCTGTGCTGCGCGATAGGCCTCCGCCATGGCTGCGGCATCAAGCTCCCCGAGAAAGCGCACGCGTGCTCCAAAGCGTGCAAAAAGCGATTCCACTTCGGCGCGCGCGGGACCGTCGCCCGCAATCAAAAGCTGCCAGTCGACCGCGCGCTCTGTGCTCTCCAGATGGCGCAGCGTCTCGGCGATGAGCGCATAGGAGGCCAGCTTGTCACCCCGTCGCATCATACCGGCAGCAAGCATTGGGCCATCACCCGTGCTGGGCGCGGGGAGGGCATCCTGCGGCAGGAAGGGGCGCAAGTGCACCAGTTGCTGGTTGCCCGCACGATCACGCTCGAGTGTCTCGCGGTCCTGTTCGGTGAGGTAGAAAATCACCGCCGCCTGATCGGCTGCCGCATGTGCGGCTTGCGCAAATTCCGACCACGGGCCCGTCAGGCGTTTGCTGGCGCGGGTGCTCTCGATCTGCACATAAGGAATGTCGCGGGCGGCAGCCACGGCGGGGCCGATCAGGTCGGGGGCTTTGTAATAGTTGTGATAGGTCACCCAGGCGTCGACCTCGGGCAGCTCTTCTATCAGGCGGCCCACCTCATCCGCAGCGCGCTGTTGCAGGATCTGCTGGTGGTCGCGGTCGCCGAGTTTGTCATGCAGGCGCAGCTCGGACGCGAGAATGACCTCCGCACCGCCCCTTTCCAACAGGCCCATCAGGCTTTGTGCCATGGCCCGGTCGCCGGAGGGCGTCGGATGGGTCGGGGCCTTCATCGGCGCATAATAGGCGATGCGGGGCGCGGTCATGCAGGGGCCTTGAGCATGGTGTTCAGGCGGGTGTTCAGCTGCTGGATGCCCGGGGCCATGCCAAAATCACGACGCAGGCGGTTGAGCGCGGCGTCGGCCATGCGGCGGGCCTCGTCTGGGGCATGCGCGAGGCGCAGCATCGCATCGGCAAGCGCTGCGGGCGCGTCATCACTTAGGAGACCATGGGTGCCGCTTTGGATGAATTCCGGGATCGCCGACACGGGCGTCGACAGGATCGGCAGGCCCTGCGATGCTGCCTCCATCAGAACATTGGGCAGCCCGTCGCGATCGCCATCCTCGGCCACACGCGAGGGCAACACAAAGAGGTCGGCAGCGCGCATGGCGGCGATCACCTCCGGCTGGTCACAGGCACCGCGCCATGTGATGCGCGCTGCAATCCCTGCGTCCTCGGCCATGCCTTGCAGCAGATCGCCCAACCCGCCACCGCCAATATGGGTCCAGTGCCAGTCCAGGTCCGCAGGCAGCAGCGCCAGCGCGGCGATCAGCCGGTCAAAGCCCTTTTTCTCGACCAGACGCCCTACCGACATCATGTGAAAGGGGGCGTCAGGCGCGCGCAACGCGCGGTCGGGCGGGGCAGGAAACCGCGTCAGGTCAAGGCCGTGATAGATCAGGTCTACCGGTGTGCCAGCCGAGAGATCTTGCAGGTGTTTCGCGCCAAAGCCCGTGCAGGTCGCGCCAAAGGCCGCGCCATGGGTCTGTGATGAAAGCTTTTCGCGCAATTCCCATTCGGGCGAGGTCCAGATGTCCTTGGCGTGGGCGGAAAAGCTCCATGGCAGGCCGCGCATGATGGCGGCGTAGCGCGCCACCGATGAGGGCGTGTGCAGGAAATGCGCATAGAGCCCGCGCACCTCAGGCGGCAGTTCCGCCGCCAGCACACAAGCCTGACCAAACCGGCGAATGCGATTGTGGCTGGGGTCACGGCGCAGATCCGCGCGCCAGATGCGATAGGCGGCGGCATAGCCGGGCAGGGCTTGCGCCATGGCGCGCGATTTGGCCACGCGGGCCGGGTCGTCATAGAGATACTCCGGCAGATAATGCACCGGGGCCTGCAAGCGATCATGCAGCGGGTGGGTTTTCTTGTCGGTGGGGTGGCGCAGCGACCAGATCTCAAATGGCTGGCCTGCATCCTCAAGGGCGACGAGTTCCTGCGCGATGAAGGTCTCAGACAGGCGTGGCCAGCCTTTGACCAATACGGCGAGCGCCGGGCGTTCAGCGGTCATTCGGCGGCCTCGCGCGGGAGTTGGTGCAACAAGGCATCCACCCGTGTGGTGACATAATCAAGCCCATCAAGCAGCCCGTCAGAGATTGCTTTGGACGGGTTGGGCTGACGCTCCAGCGCGCGGATTGCGCCGATCATCGCATCCGGCGTCCAGCCATCGCGGGTTTCATCGAGCATGGTGACAAGGCCCAGTTCCTCGGCGCGGCTGGCGCGAATCCATTGCTCCAGACGGGGGGTGGTGCGGGGCACGATCACGGCGGGTTTGTCAAAGGACAGAACCTCGCAGAAGGTGTTGTAACCGCCCATGCAGATCACCCCCTGCGCACCGGCAAACAGAGTCTCGATCTGGCTTTCAAAGCCGACAGCGGTGACACGACCATCCAGTGCTGCGACGCGATCCTCAAACGCGGCGCGGGTCTCTCCCGACAGGAACGGACCGTAGACCAGAACCGCGCGGGGTGCGAGGGTGGGGTCGCGTTCATAAGCCGAGATTGCCAGATCCACCATCATGGCGCCATCGCCACCGCCGCCGGGGGTAATCAGCACATAGGGCTGCTCGGGTGGCTCTCCCACCTCGCCAAGGTCGCGGCGCAGGTAGCCGGTCCAATGCATCCGTGCCTGCGCCTCTTTGCTCAGTGATAAGCCGGCGGTCGGATCGTAGACATCATGCAGCCCGTAAATCCAGATTTCATCGTAGTATTTTTCGGTGGCCTGCAGAGCGGATTTGCGGTCCCACTCGGCGCGCAGCACTTCGGGTTCGTCCAGCACATCGCGCAGCCCCAGAACCAATCGCGCCTGACCGCGATCCTGCAACAGGTCCAGTGTCGGGATCAACTCGCCGCGAAAACCGGTGGGTTCTTTATCAACCACCAGAATATCGGGCGCGAATTGTTCGGCGGTGGAGCGGATAAGCCCGGCGCGCAACTCAGTGGTTTCTTCGATATTCATGCCCATGGTGCGGCTGGCATAAGAGCCATCGGCACGTTTGATGACGCCGGGCAGGCGCATGTGGTCCACCCGGTTGGGAAAGGCAAACCGCCCCGCCACCGGAGAGCCGGTCAGGATCATCGCAGAGGCCTTTGGATCGGCGGAGGTGATCGCCGCCGCCAGAGCGCGCGAGCGGCGCAGATGGCCAAGGCCAAAAGTGTCGTGGCTGTAAAACAGGATACGCGGGCCGCGGTCCGAGGGGCCTAAACGGGGGGTGGTGCTGGCGCTCATGCGGGGGCTCGCTTGCAACTGATGGTCGGGCGGATGGTCAAAGAGGGGCGCAGGCAATGTGATAATCGCGCATGGCGAGAGACGGCGTGGTGCCGCATCGGGGGGGATGTGCAGCGCCTCGATTGAGTGGCGCGATGCGTCTTGGCCATATTCCGCCCCAACGTCCTTTGAACGCGCCTCTTTGAACCAGCGGCGCGGCCGGATTTCTCATGCCTGTTACCGGGGCTTCATATGGCCGTGTGAACACGCCATGACAACAACCCAAGCTCTGAAACATCCGTGATATAGCTTGCGTCGGCCCATCGTGCAATCAAACCTATGGAATCCGAGCGTAATCGGAGGCGCAAAATCGACAATCGTGGCCCGTTTGCGGCTAAGCTGGAAAATAATGCGCCCGAGGGAGAGGAAGCGATGCCATGCCAAGACTTATAAATGCCTTATGCCTGTGTCTGGTTGCTGCCACGTTGTGTCTTCTAAGCGGTGCTGCCCTCAAGGCGCAGGCTGCGGAAACACCGCAGGCAGCAGCACAGCAGGATCTGGCCTCGGCCATTCGCCAAGCCGCAGAGGCTGGTGTCGGTGTGGTGATTGTCGACAGCAGCGGTCGGGCGCTGAGTGGTGCAGAGGTCGTGGCGCAGGCCGAAGCCGAAATGGTCAAGGAACCCGGCGTCATGGGCGGCGCATCCACCATGATGAAAGCCCAAAGCGAGGTGCGTGATTTTCGCGCCAAGCTGAACGAGCGGCTCAAAGCGCTGCCCAGTTCGTATAATGAGATGGCCTATATTTTGCGCGCCACCAGCCCGGATGGGCGCATCATGACTTATGTGCGTGTGGTGGTGATTACCACGATACTGCTGCTGATCGGGCGTTGGCTTTCGACAGAGATCTACGGCAAGCGACTGATCAAACGCTATGTGGTGAGCCGTATTGAAGAGCAACCCGAAGGCTACGCGGGCAAGATGCCCTTTTTGTTCATCCGCTTTTTCGCAGGTGTCGGGGCGACGCTTTTTGCGATGATATTTGCCTTGGTGGTGACGCTGTTGGTATTTGGAACCTCTGGCGATGTGTCGGTCGAGTTCACCTCGCTTGCGGTCTATCTGACCTTTTTTGTGGCGCGGACCATCTCCGATCTTTGGCGCATGGTATTGTCGCCCTATCTCAGCCAATACCGTATTCCGTCGCTGGATGACCGAGCCGCACGGCGGCTCTATTTCTGGCTGTCGGGGCTTGCGACCTTTGATTTCGCGGCGGTGATGGTCTCGACCTGGGTTCAGGATTTTGGCCTGAATTACAATATCTACGCATTGACCTATTCGATCCTGATGCTGGCGTCGTCATTGCTGGCAATCTTGTTGGTGCTGTTTAACGCAGGGGCAATTTCTGGTGCGATCCGAGGCAACGGAGAGGCGCAGGCGGTGGCCTGGCCCAATCGGTTGCTGTCATGGGTCTGGGCGCCGATGGTGATCCTTTACATTGTCTTTGGCTGGCTTGCGCTGACCTTTGATCTGGTCTTGGAAAACCCAAGCCCGGTGCCGCCGAACATGGGTCTGTTTGCGGTGTTGACCTCGATTTTGGTGGTCTACGGCTTGATCAACTATGTGATTGAGCAATTCGCGACCCGTCGCAGGGTGATCTCTGATGTGCCAAGCTCTGACAGCGCAGAAGATGAGGGGGCGGAGGTACTGTTGGACGATGCCCCGGCGCCGGGGCGTGCACCGCACCCCATCGCGACGTTCAAGGATCTGGCCCGGCGCGCGGCAGGTATCCTTGCCTTTCTCGGCGGGGCTGTGTCGCTGATCTATGTCTGGGACCCGGAGTTTGCGCTTCAGGATGCGCCCCGGCTGGACCGGACGATTGATGTGCTGGTGATCCTGTTCATCGGCTATCTGGTCTTTCACATCGCGCGGATCTGGATCGACAGCAAAATTGAGGAAGAGACGCAGGACCAGCCGGATGGGGAGTTGGGCGACGAGGGCGGCGGCAGCAGTGCCAGCCGTCTCGCCACTTTGTTGCCGCTGTTTCGAGGGGCTATTCTGGCGGTGGTCGTTGTCACCATCGTTCTCATCGTGCTGATGGAAATCGGCATCAACGTCAGCCCGCTGTTTGCTGGGGCGGGTGTTGTCGGTCTTGCGGTGGGGTTCGGGTCTCAGACGCTGGTGCGTGATATCTTCTCGGGCGCGTTCTTCTTGATTGATGATGCGTTCCGGCGCGGGGAATATATCGACATTGGCAGTGTGAAAGGAACGGTAGAGAAGATCTCCGTGCGCTCATTCCAGTTGCGCCATCACCTTGGTGCGCTGCATACGATCCCCTTTGGTGAAATTCAGGTGCTGACCAACTACTCGCGCGATTGGGTGATTATGAAACTGCCATTGCGGGTGACCTATGACACGGATGTTGAAAAGGTTCGCAAGCTGATCAAGAAACTGGGTCAGGAGCTGCTGAACGATCCGGTGATCGGGCATAACTTCATCCAGCCATTGAAATCGCAAGGTGTGATCGAGATGCAGGATTCTGCGATGATCATCCGCGTGAAATTCATGACCAAACCCGGTGATCAATGGCTGGTGCGCAAGAAGGTGTTTCAGGAGATTCGCGATCTGTTTGAACGCGAAGGTATCAAGTTTGCGCACCGCGAGGTTACGGTGCGGGTTGTTGCCGACAACGGTGAAAAGGTCACGCCAGCCAAGCGCGATGCGGCCTTGGGGGCGGCGCATGCGGCGATTGAGGATGATCTGATGGATGCCAATGACGGCGGTACTGGAGACGATCGCTGACAGGGGAGCCGGACCGGGGGCACTCCCGCCTCCGCAGTGAGCCGCAGGTGCCCTGCGCCTCCTTTGGAGTTGGGCCTGGCGCGGCGCGGACCCAGAGGGTCCGCGCCGCGCGGGTCGCTTCGGGCAAAGCCCGAAGCGAAATCATACCTGTCGGGTGTCGCATACGACTATTCTGAGACAGAGGGCGTGGGAAATGAGGTCAGAAATGCGCCTCAGGCCACTGCGCCGGATGACGACCGCTTGGATTGGATGGCAGGCTCCAGCACATCTGACAGCCATGAAGCGAGAGCGGCGGCCGTAGTCTCAATGCGGGTCCCCAACCGCTGTCCTCGTGGCTGGCGTAGTCTTCGCCTGTGGCCCCTGTAATCTCAGGCCCAGGAAGTGTTTTTGGCAAGCCGGTCAATTCCTCCGCCATCCGTGCAAGCGACAGGCGCGCAACACCGACACTTTCGCCTCGCGCTGCCGTGGCCAGTCCGGAGAGAACTGCGGCCGCCATCATGTAACCGGTGGCGTGATCCAAGGCCTGAACCGGCAAGGGGGTTGGCTTTTCAGCCTGTGCCCATCGCCACCCGGCCTCGGCAATCCCGGAACTCATCTGTACAAGGCTGTCAAACCCGCGCCGATCGGCCCAAGGACCGGTCCAGCCATAGGCGTTGAGTGTGACCTCAACGCGGTTGGGGGCGATGGCATCGCGCGTGGCCAGATCCAGCCCCAGCGCGTCCAATGCCCCCGGACGATATCCATGGACTAATACATCCGCCTCCGACATCAGATCTCTGAGGCGGTCACGGCCTGATGTTGTTCGCAGGTTCAGCGAGGCCATCCGTTTGCCCAGCGAGATATCCTGCAACACGCCCGGCTCGTCCCACTCCGGCGGGTCGACCCTGAGCACATCGGCGCCGAACCCGGCCAGCGTGCGGGTGCTGACCGGACCGGCCAACACGCGCGTCAGATCGAGCACCCGCATCCCCTGAAGGGGGCGGGACAGACATGCCTTCGGGCGATCCCGCAGCACAACCCGGCGAGGTTTGATCCAGTCGATCAGTGGTTCTTGCGCCACTGCCGCTCCTTGCAGATGGTCGAGCCAATCTGAGCGGCCGCGCATGGCGGCTGCAACGCCACCCGCGCCGACCACCGCAGATTCCAAAGCGTCGCCCTGCCAGTTCAGCACCGCTGCCGCCACGGCGTCACGCGCCTCAGCGCAGCCCAGCACAGAGAGCGCTGCAGCGCGGTGATGTGGCAGATTGGTGTGCAGCCGTATCCAGCCATCCGCGCAAGGGTAGTCGCCTGCAATCGGGTCCCACAGCGATGGCATCTCCCACCCTTCGGGACGGAAAGAATAGCCAAACCATAAGGACGCCAGACGCTGATCCACGGTGACCTCGGGCGCATGCGGGGCCAACCCGAGTGCCTTTATGAGATCCGCCATCGCCAGACCCACAGCAGCAACCGAGGCATTGGCGAGCTCCGACACCGCATAAAGGCTGGGGCGATGGCCTTCGCTGGTCACGCGATAGATGCCAGTCGCGGGCAGGGTGGTTACGAGGCTCATTGCTGATAGGGATCCAGACTGTCGCGCAGCCCATCGCCGAGGAAATTGAACGCAAGCACCACGACGATGATGGGCAGCATCGGGATCGCAGTCCAAGGGTAGATCTCGATATTGGCGAGGTTTTGGGCATCATTGAGCATCACGCCCCAACTGACCGCAGGTGCGCGCAGACCAAGGCCGAGGAACGAGAGCGCGGTTTCGCCCAAGATCATCGCCGGGATCGACAATGTGGCCGAGGCGATGAGGTGGCTCATGAAGTTGGGCAACAGGTGTTTTCTGATGACGCGGCCAGAGGAGGCTCCCATCATTTCAGCCGCGCGGACGTATTCCTCCTCGCGCAAGCTGAGGAATTTGGCCCTGACAGAACGCGCAAGCCCCGGCCAATCAAGAATGCCGAGGATGATTGAGATGATGAAAAACACCGCCACCGGCGACCAGGTCGAAGGCACCGCCGCCGAGAGCGCCAGCCACAAGGGCAGCTCTGGCAGGCTGCGCAGGATCTCAATGGCGCGGTTGATGACCCAGTCAATCTTACCGCCGAAATAGCCCGCGACAGAGCCAAAAAAGATCCCCAGCACAAAAGATACCGTGATCCCGATCAGGCCCACAGTCAGCGACAGCTGCGCGCCAAACAGGATACGGCTGAAAATATCGCGCCCCAAACGATCCGACCCCCAGAGGAACAGCGTCGCGCCCTCGGGGGCGCAGAACAGGCGGGTGTCGGCTTCGATCACCCCCGCCAGCCGATAGGGTTCTCCCTCGCAGAAAAACCGGATCTTTTGCGGGTTGTCGTAGTCGGGCTTTACCACCCACTGAAAGGTCTCAAGATCGGCTTCAGACGTCAGCGGATAGATGAAAGGGCCGATAAATTCGCCCTCATGGAACAGATTTACCGATTGCGGTGGCGAGTAAAGATGTTCGGCGTCGCGTTCATTCGGCCCATAGGGGGCGATGAAGCCGACAAAGGGCAGCATCACATAGCAAAACAGCAGGAAGATGCCGGAGATCAGGCCCAGACGATGGGTCTTGAACTTGCGCCAGATCAACACCCAGTTGGGCGCGTCCAGATCCTTGCGCTCCAATTCGCGGATCGAGGTCTGCGGATCATAGGGCGCATCATCGACATACCGCCCATCGGGGGACTTCTGGCTCATGTCTCACGCCCCTCATAGCGGATGCGCGGATCAAGCAGAACCAGCAGCACGTCGGAAATCATGGTGCCGATGAGGGTCAAGAGCGCCACGAACATCAAAACGAACCCCGACAGGAACATGTCCTGCGATTTAAGCGCCTGCAGCAAGACCGGGCCGATGGTTTGCAGCCCCAGCACCACGGAGACCAGCACCGAGCCTGAGACCATGGCGGGGAGCAGGTTGCCAATGTCGGCCACAAAGGGATTAAACGCCACTCGCAGCGGATATTTCGCAAGCATCTTTGAGGGACGCATGCCCTTGGCCACGGCGGTTTCCACATAGGGCTTGCCTAGCTCATCCAGCATGTTTGCCCGCAACCGCTGCATCATCGCAGAAGCCCCGGAGGTGCCGATCACAAAGGTCGGCACGATCAGGTGGATCAGGATGGATTTGACCTTCTCCCAAGTCATTGGCTCGCCTTCAAATTCGGGTGCCATCAGGCCCCCGATGGGCAGGTTCAGGTATTGGTGCCCGTAATAAAACAGGATCAGCGCGAGCAGGAAATTCGGTGTGGCAAGGCCCAGATAGCCAATAAAAGCAGCGGTGTAGTCGATCATGGTGCGCGACTTGGCGGCGGCCAGAACGCCCAAGGGCAGCGCGACCATATAAACAAACAGAACGGCTGCGAGGTTCACCAGTACCGTGAGCCAGAGGCTTTCCCCAACGATTTCCGACACCGGGCGATCAAATTCAAACGACCAGCCGAAATTGCCCTGCAGCATGCCGGAAAACCCGTGTGGCCCGGGCCAAAACCCCATCCAGATCAGATATTGCTCTGTCAGCGATCGGTCGAGTGCATATTCCTTGCGCAGGAATTCGGCCTTGGCGACGCCTGCTTCCTGACCGGTGGCGCGCAGCTCTGCGATCTGATTGGAGAGAAAATCCCCCGGTGGCAGGTTGATGATCCAGAAGATCAACACCGACACCAGAAGCAGTGTCAGCAGCATGGTGCCAAAGCGATAGACCGCGTAGCGCAGAATTTCCATCAGCCTTCGCCGTCCTCAAAGTAGAATTCATCCATGCGGTGCACGCCGAAATGTGCGCCGGGCTCCCAGGCCCAGATGGCTGTTTTGGGTACGTTGCGCAGACGGTTGGAGACCACCACCGGCTGCGGTGCCCCGGCCACCAGACCGATGGCAAAAACGTTGTCGGCGTGGATTTGAAGCATCTCGTGCCATGCTTCGGCGCGTTTGTTGGCGTCGGGGGCGTTATTCCAATTGTCCAACAACTCCATCAGGCGTTGTGCTGCTGGTATATCTGGTGCTTCGCCCACCGCGCCGCTGGTCTGATAAAACTGCCCCCATTTGGGCCACGACAGAAAGACTTGATCTGTTGGCGCAAGATAGGCGGGAGAGGTGTAGCTTTGCGGCAGGCCATTGTCCCAGCCGTACCAGACCGATGCCATGGTGGTGCCAGAGAACACGCGATTGCGCAGAATGTCCCGGTCAAGCGGGCGCATCACCAGTTTTACTCCCACATCGCGCCAGTCGTCGGTGATGATTTGCAACGCGTTTTCAATCTCTTGCCGCTCTCCTGCGGTTTCGACCACCAGCTCCATGGGGCGGCCATCGGGCAGGCGGCGGATGCCGTAGCCATCGCGTTCAGTAAAACCTGCCTCATCCAAGAGCGTATTGGCCAGATCGGGATCATACTGCGCCCAGGCATCACGCAAGGCTTGATCAAAGAAGGGGCTTTGCTCCAGAACGGTCATCGCGCCGGGTTTGGCGAGCTTAAAATAAAGCGATTTGTTGATCGCAGCGCGGTTGATCGCAACCGACAGGGCGCGGCGCACACGCACGTCACGCAGGGTTTCGCGCCAGACATCATCAGCGGAATTGAGATTGGGGTAAATCGCGATCTGCGATGCGGTGCCCGACGACCAAAGCTCCGTGCGGTAATTGCCGTTTGCCTCGCCCTTGCGCAGGATTGGGATGTCGCGGAAATCAAGCCCACGCGCTTGTAGATCGGCTTCACCCGCGTTCGATTTCGCCGCGACCAGCCCGCCCGAGACGATCTCCATTTCGACCGTGTCGATGTAAGGGAGCTGCACGCCGTTCTCATCTATGCGGTGATAATACGGATTGCGCACGAACTGATGGCGGATCTTCTTGCCTGCGGTGGCATTGATCCATGGTTGCAACGTCGGCAAGTCGGGGTTGTCGAATTTATCCATGTTATCGCGCTTATTATGCAGCGCGGCCCAGCTTTTGACGCGGGCATAGTCGATTTCATCCTGCAAGGAGTCCGGGTCGGCAAAATCCTTGTGGAATTGTTTGAGATAGGCAGACGGGCGGTAGATGAAGGGCGGCACCGCCTGCGCCAGCACCTGAAGAAAGCTCGGATTGGGCTTGCTCCACTCAAACACCACTGTGGTTGCGTCTGGGAATGTGACCGCTGGCAGCTCCCCCTCGACGCGGACAAAATCCGGTGGGCCGGTGGGATTTAGCTCTTCGTTATTGGCGATGTGTTTCCACCAATATTCAAAATCGGCAGAGGTGAACGGGTCGCCAGAGGACCATTTGTGCCCTTCGCGCAGGTTCAGCGTGAGCTTGCGATCGCCCTCGTTTTCAAAGCTCTCAAGGATGTCGGGCACCAGATCATATGTCTCGTTATAGCCCACAAGCCGGGCATAGCCGTAGACCACCATCTGGCGGATGTCCTTGGAGCGCGTGACCATCGTGTTGAGCGTGCCGCCCTGCAGGCCGGGAGTACGTCCCTTGGCGGCGACATTCACCACCAACGGCTCTGCGGGGATGCGATCTGCGGCGGGGGGCAGATCGCCAGCGCTGACCTCTTGGCTCCAAAAGGCGCTTTCCTGCACCGACGGCTGTGCGAGGGCCGCAAGCGGCAGTAAAGCCAAGGCCAGCGCGGAGGTGATAGAAAGCAGAAGGCGGGGGTTAGACATGACAGCGTACCTTATGTCCGGGGTCCAGTGGCACCAATGGCGGGGCGTCCTGTCCCGCAAAGCGGAAGGCCTCCGGCCAGCTTTCGGGCGCGCCTGCGCCCTGTGCCACAAGTTTGAGATTGATAGGCCGATCCACATCCGGGACCGGTTGAGCGGCGATCAACGCCTTGGTGTAGGGGTGTTTGGGATCATGAAACAGCACTTCGGGCGGGCCTTGTTCGACAATCAGGCCCCGTCGCATCACCGCGACCTCATCCGCGATACGCGCCACCACCGCAAGGTCGTGGCTGATAAAGAGATATGAGAGCTGGCGGGCGTCGCGGATCTCTTCGAGGAGGGTCAGAATTTGCTCCTGCACCGAAACATCCAGCGCCGAGGTCGGCTCGTCACAGACCAAAAGCGCCGGATCGAGCATCAGCGCGCGGGCAATCGACAGGCGCTGACGCTGGCCGCCTGAAAACGCGTGTGGATAGCGGCTGAGCATATCCACCGGAAGACCCACCAGACGCAGCATCTCGGCGGCACGGGATTTGTGCTCGGCCCGGTTGCCGATGCGGTGAATTTCGAGCGGTTCGGCCAGAGTATCCAAGATGCGCTGGCGTGGACTGAGCGAAGAGTAGGGGTCTTGGAACACCATCTGCGCCTGACGCTGGAACGCGCGCCGTGCGTCGCGGTCCATGGCGTGCACCTGAAGTGGCGCGGCACCCGTGGTCGGGCGAAATAGCACCTCGCCACCGGCATCCACGGTTTCCGCCCCCAAAGCGATGCGGGCTGCGGTGGTCTTGCCAGAGCCGCTTTCGCCAACGATGGCCAGCGTTTTGCCACGCGGCAGGCTGAGATCGACGTCCTCGCAGGCCCGGACCAACGCGGGTTTGGACCAGTTTTTGCCAGAGCGCATGGTGAAGGTTTTGGAGACGTTACGCAGCTCCAGGATCAAGTCCTCCTGCGCGTCGCGCAGTGGGCAGATCGCCTCCGGGATCTTGGGGGCGGCGTTGAACAGATCTTTGGTGTAGGGGTGCGCGGGTGCGCGCAGGATCGGCTCTGCAGGGCCTGCCTCCATGACCCGGCCCTTGTGCATCACCACCACCTGCTCGGCCATATTGGCCACCACGCCGAGGTCATGGGTGACAAGGATCATCGCCATGCCGGTTTCCTGCTGTAGGTCCTTCATCAACCCAAGAACCTGCGCCTGTGTGGTCACATCCAGCGCGGTTGTGGGTTCATCGGCGATCAGCAGATCGGGTTTGGCCACCATGGCCATGGCAATCATCGCGCGCTGACGCATCCCGCCCGAGAGTTCAAACGGATAAGACCGCCATGTCCGTTCCGGGTCGGCAAAGCCCACACGTTCGAAACACTCCAGCACCTCGCGTTTGGCGTCTGCTTCTGAGGTATTTCTATGCAGGTGGATGACCTCGACCACCTGATTGCCAATGCGATGCAGCGGCGAAAGCGAGCGCATCGGTTCCTGAAAAATCATGGCGATGCGGTTGCCGCGCACGTCGCGGCGCATCTGACGCTCGCTGATCCGGGCAAGGTCGATGTCGCCTTCCTGCCCACTCAGGATCATGCGTCCCGAGTGCAACCGCGCGGCCCGCGGCAGAATGCGCAGCACAGCGCGGCAGCTGATGGTCTTGCCAGAGCCGCTTTCGCCGACAAGTGCCAGCGTTTCGCCGGGGTTCACGGCAAAATTCACGTTCTGCACTACGGGTGCATCGCGTCCGAACCCAATGCTGAGATCTTCGACTGACAGGAGGGGGCGCATGTCAGACGCCCCAGCCGCGTAGCCGCCGCGCAGGTTTGGAAATGAGAGTTCTCCCTGATTTTTGGCCCTTACCTTCGCGCGTGCAGGCCCTTGTAGTCAAATGCCATTTACCCCGAGTGCCGTGGAGTTTCGGGATTTGTGCCCCTTTGGACAGCGTCCAGTCGTTGTAGCCCGGCTCTTGGGGCGCTCTTAGGGGGGTGATGCAACACCAACGCGACAATCGCGGATGCGGTTCCAGCTTGGGGGCAGAAATCTGATGCCACGCGGCCGAGCCGCACTCAAACGTGGTGATCCGGTGCGCCATGCCCGGGGTGGCTTGCACTGATATGCAGGGCGGGGCACTGTGACGGAGCCTAAATCCTGAACTGAGATCTTGATGCCCCCCAAACCCCTGCTCCATCGCGATGACCCCGAAGCCGCGCCTTTGATCGGCAATATCAAAGTCACCCGTGAGGATTGGCTTAATATCGGGCTGGATGTCTTGATCCGCGACGGGGAAGAACGGGTGAAGGTGCTGGCCTTGGCGGAGGCGATGGGGGTCTCGCGTTCGTCGTTTTATTGGTATTTCAAGTCCCGTCAGGACCTGCTGGACGCCCTGCTGACCCGCTGGGAAGAGACCAATACCGCGGGCCTGATCCGTCAGGCAGAGGCGCCGGCAGAGCGGGTGACTGGCGCGGTTTTGAATGTGTTTCGCTGCATCGCAAACCCGGATCTGTTCAACACCGCGCTTGATTTTGCAGTGCGGGATTGGGCGCGCCGGTCTGATGCGGTGCTGGCACGTATGCGGGCGGGAGATCTGGCCCGTGTGACGGCGTTGACGTCAATGTTTGGGCGTTACGGCTGCGGGGAGCGCGAGGCTCTGACGCGGGCAAAAGTGCTTTATTATATGCAGCTTGGCTATGATATGGCGGAACCGGAAGAGAGCCATGACTACCGGCTGGCGATGACACCGGAGTATCTGAAGGTCTTTACCGGTCAGGCACCAACAGAGGCCGAGCTGCAGGAGTTTGCGGAGTATAGCCGCGCCTTCTGGCGCGACCTGTCGCAGTAGTGATGTCAGCCAGACGGGCGCGCTGACGCGCGACAGGCTTGAGCCCTGCCCCCATGGGGGAGCAGGGCCGATGCCTCCGGCGGAGGTACTTGTCAAAAGATGAAGGAGGTCAGTGCTTGCGAAGCATTTCGACCTTGGCTTTGGTCTTTATGGCGGCCTCTTCGCGCACCGGGCCATAGCCACGGATCTCCATCGGAGCTTTCAGGATCTGTTCGAGCGTTTCGGTCGAAACCAGCGTGGGATAGGCGATGATGTCATCGATCATGTTCTGGAACCACTCCCTGAGTTCGCGGTGCATGCGGGCCTCGGCGTGGTAGGCGAAGGGGTTGAGTGGGGACTGACGGAAGGTCTTGCCTTTGGCCAGCAAGGACAGCACCGGTGTCATCCAAGCCCCAAGTGCGCGTTTGACTGGGCGGCCCCGGGCATCGGTTTTGAAGTTCAAGAGCGGCGGGGCCATGTGGTATTTGAGGGCGAAGTCGCCGTCGAATTCGCGGTCGAGTTCGGCCTTGAAACTGTCCGCGCTCATCAGGCGGGCCACTTCGAATTCGTCCTTATAGGCCATGAGTTTAAAGAGGCTGCGGGCTGCGGTGTCCGTGAGCGCGTCGGCTTGGTCTGCGGGCAATGCTGTGTGCAGGCGCTGCAGACGATCCGTGTAGGACTTGGCGTAGGCCGCGTTTTGGTAGGAGGTCAGGAACGCGGCGCGGCGGTCGATGAGCTGCTCCAACGTTTCTTCCTCTGGCGTGTCCTCGCTGTAGTGGGATTTCAGGCGGTCCGGTGCGGCGGCCATGGCGCGGCCAATGGCGAAGGCGAGCTGGTTTTTCTCGATCGCGACGCCGTTCAGCACAATGGCCTGTTGCAATGCGGTGAGGCTGACGGGCACCAGACCTTGCTGCCATGAGAACCCCAGCATGATGACATTGGCCAGGACCGCATCGCCCAGAAGTGTTTCGGCAATTGCGTTTGCATTGAGGGCCGTGATGTTCTCGGTGCCGACCACCGAGGCAACCGCGCGGGCGCGGGCGGGGATGTCGAGTGTGGCGTCGCGGCGCAGAACGATGTCGCCGGTGGGCATTTCGGCAAGGTTCAGCGCCACCCGGCTGCCCTCACGGTAATGCGCAGAAGCCTTGGGCGCGGAAGAGACCACTGCGTCACAGGCGATCACCGCGTCCGCCGCGCTCAGATCGGTGCGCACCTGATGGACTTCATCCGGGGATTTGGCGAGACGGATGTAGCTGAGGACGGTGCCGAATTTCTGCGCAAAGCCTGTGAAATCAAGCACCGATGCGCCTTTGCCCTCCAGATGGGCGGCCATGGTGATGAGCGCGCCCACCGTGACCACACCGGTGCCGCCAACGCCCGTGACCAAGAGGTCAAAGGGTTTCCCCAGCGCAGGCAGGTCGGGTGCGGGCAGATCGGCGGTGAGCTGCTGGGCGTCCAGATCGCGCAGTTCCTTCTTGCGCCGCGTCGCGCCCTCAACCGTCACGAAGCTGGGGCAGAAGCCATTGAGGCAGGAGAAATCCTTGTTGCAGCTGGAGAGGTTGATCTTGCGCTTGCGCCCAAACGGGGTCTCCTTAGGTTCGACGCTCAGGCAGTTGCTCTCGACAGAGCAATCGCCGCAGCCTTCGCAGACCAGATCGTTGATATAGGCAAAGCGCTTGGGGTCTTCCATCTTGCCGCGTTTGCGGCGGCGACGTTTCTCGGTGGCGCAGGTTTGCTCGTAGATCAGGAGGGTGACGCCCTTGATCTCGCGCAGTTCGCGCTGGACCAGATCAAGGTCGGCGCGATCATGAAAAGACGTGCCCGCCGGGAAGTCGCTGCGGGTGAATTTCCCGATATCATCCGAGATCAGCGCGATGCGCTCTACGCCTTCGGCACGCCCGGACTGCGCGATGCCTGCGACCGAGACCGGGCCGTCCACCGGCTGCCCGCCGGTCATGGCCACCGCATCGTTATAGAGCACCTTGAAGGTGATATTGGCCCCCGCTGCCACCGCCTGACGGATGGCGAGCGAGCCGGAATGATACCATGTGCCTTCGCCAAGGTTCTGGAACACATGTTTGCCGCCGTTGTACTTGGACGCGACCAGATGCGGCACGCCTTCGCCGCCCATCTGCGCATAGCCCGCGGTGTCGCGCCCCATCCATGAGGCCATGACGTGACAGCCGATCCCGGAGTTGGCGGTGGAGCCTTCGGGTACTTTGGTGGAGGTGTTATGCGGGCAGCCGGAACAGAAATAGGGCGTGCGGGTTGCGCCAGGGATGTTCAAAAGGTTGGGCGGCTGCTCAGTCAGGGCGCGCGCCTTGTCGCGCAGGTTCAGTTCCGGGAAGAAACGGTCAAGACGTTCGGCCACCACCGGCACCAGCATCAAGGGGCTCAACTCGCCCACCCATGGGATCAGCGGTTCGCCTGCGGCGTGGTATTTGCCGACCATTTTCTTGGGCTTGTCGCCGGGCCAGTCGTAGAAATACTCCTTGAACTGGCTCTCGATGATGCCGCGTTTTTCCTCGATGACCAGCACTTCTTCCTTGCCGTTCACAAAACGCAGCGCCTCAGCGCGGGCCAGCGGCCAGACCATGCCGACTTTGTAGATATCGATGCCCAAGCGGCGGCAGGCGTCCTCGTCCAGATCCAGCAGCCGCAGCGCCTCCATCAGGTCGAGATGCCCCTTGCCGGTGGTGACGATGCCAAAGCGGGCCTCGGGCAGATCGTAGATGCGGCGGTCGATCGGGTTGGCTTCGGCAAAGGCGCGCACCGCTTGGAGTTTGGCGCGAATGCGGGTTTCGATCTCGGGGCTGGGCAGGTCGGAGGCGCGGATATGCAGCCCGCCGGGGTAGTCGGGCAGATCGGGCAGGGTGAAGGTTCGGTCTTTGGGCAGCTCGACCGAGCGGCCACTTTCCACGGTTTCCGAGACCGCCTTGAACCCCACCCATGTGCCGGAATAGCGCGACAGCGCGATGCCGTATTCGCCAAAGGACAGGTATTCACCCACATCGGCGGGGTTCAGCACCGGCATGAACCACGACATGAAGGCCACATCCGACTGATGCGGCATGGAGGAGGAGACACAGCCGTGGTCATCGCCCGCCACCACCAGAACGCCGCCTTTAGGCGAAGAGCCATAAGCATTGCCGTGTTTCAGCGCATCGCCGGAGCGGTCCACGCCGGGGCCCTTGCCGTACCACATGGAAAACACGCCCTCGACCGCGCAGTCGGGATCAAGAATGGCCTGTTGCGCGCCCAGAACGGCCGTTGCGCCGAGGTCCTCGTTGACAGCGGGCATGAAGGTGATGCCAGCCTCGCTCATCCGGTCGCGGGCGCGCCAGAATTCCAGATCGACACCGCCAAGGGGGGAGCCGCGATAGCCGGAGACAAAGCCCGCCGTATTCAGCCCCGCGGCGCGGTCGCGGCGGGATTGGTCCAACATGATCCGGGCGAGGGCTTGTGTTCCGGTCAGAAACACGCGGCCTTCGGTGCGGGCGTAGCGGTCCTCCAGCTGGTAAGTCTGAAACGCATGGGACAGCTCGGTCATGGGGGCTCCTTGGTGGCTATCGTTCAAAGGGATGGCTGGTCGTGCAATCATACTCCTGAAGTGGCGAAAAAACTTGCCAGATTTCACGGGATTTTGCACAAGAGGGGATAAATTATTCGCCAATCGTTGATTTGCCGAGAGGGTGTTGTGGCATTGAAGCTGGATGAACGTGATCGCCGTATCCTTACCTTGCTGCAAGAAGATTGCCGCATGTCCAATGCGGATCTGGCAGAGGCCGTCGGTATGTCGCCCTCGGCGTTCTGGCGGCGCGTGCGCGTATTAGAAGACGCAGGTATCATTGCGCGTTACGGTGCTGTGGTGGTGCCCAAGGCGATGGGCCTGAGTTTCGAGGCCTTGGTCCAAGTGAATTTGACCCGCCATGCCCCAGAACATCTGACGGAATTTATCCGTGCGGTGGAAAGCAATCCACATGTGGTGGAATGCTATGCGACCACAGGTCAGGCGGATTATCACCTGCGGGTTTTGGCCCCGGATCTGGAGGCCTATAATCAGTTTCTGGAGCGATTTTTGTTTCGGCTGGCGGGTGTTGCAAGCGCACAAACGCATGTCATTTTGAAAACCATTAAACGAGACACACCGGTGGTGCCTTAACGCGACGCAGTCTCACACTCGCGCGCTAGATTTCTGCTTGCTCGACCAAAATGTTCACTATATGTTCTGATTCAAGTGGTGAGTGAGAGAGGGCGCATTTGGATGAGTAAAGTGGCTGTGCTGCTGACGCAGGGGTTTGCGGATTGGGAATACGGGGTTCTGTGTGGTCTCGGACAGGTCTATTTTGGGCTGGACATACGCTATGTGACGCCCACGCCGGGGGATGTGGCCTCGATGGGAGGGCTTGTGGCGCGCGTGCCCGATGGTTTCGAGTTGCTCGATATCTGGGAACCCGATGCGTTGGTGGTCGTGGGAGGCACCCTCTGGGAGCAGCCCGAAGCGCCTGATATCTCTGGCGTATTGGAGGGGATGCATGCGCGTGGTGCCGTGGTTGCGGGCATCTGCGGCGGCACATTGGCGCTGGCGCGGGCAGGGCTGCTGAACAGTGTACGCCATACGTCAAACGATGTCGGGTTTCTTGGCACACATGCGGTGGGCTACGCCGGGGCTGCGCAATATGTGGATCAGCCCACAGCCCTGTCTGACGGGGGGGTGATCACAGCACCGGGGACGGCACCGGTGAGTTTTGCTGCCAAGATCATGGCGGCACTCAACGCGCCCCTGGAGACTGTGCACCAGCTGAAGTCAATGCTGGGCGCGGAGCACAAATCGGGGCAAAAGGCCGCGTCTTGATGCAATCGCCGCGCGTAAGCGCGGCGCCGGGCCCAACGGGGGAGGGAGCATCTATATGCTTCCGAGACGGGCGGGAGCCTCCCCGTCCACCGTGCGTTACATCAGAAGCTTACCGCAGCCCAGGCGGCGGTCATCCCCACATAAGTCAGATGGTGCAACAGCTGGTCTGTGCCCATAGCGCGCCAAAACGCCCCTTGGGTCGGATCGAGTTTGTGGCATTCAGTGTGATGCGCCTTCCAGAAGTCGATATTGAAATGAATGAACCATTCCACCGCGCAAATCACCGCAATAAACCAAGGCGGGCTGCCGACGATGAACAATACCACCACCGAGGCCAGGGCATGGACGCCCGCATGTTGCGCCCGGCCCGGATGAAAATACTGGCACCGTCCTGACAACATTTTTTTGGTCTGCAGGTAGAAGTCGGCAAACATATGTTTGACTTCAAACAGGCAGATCAACAGCAGGACTATACCGATATGTTCTGGCAAGGCAGGCTTCCTCTGGCAGTGGCATCAAACGGCGGAGCATATATCCGACGGACCTTACGGTGTTTTCTCCGTATCGCAAATATCGCATCCAACTGTCTGTGACATAGCTCACAGACGTGTATCAGCCATCCCTCTAGACATGTGACCGGTGCGTGCCTGCGTCATTGCCTGCAAGGGACAAACCGCGCTAACCATGTCAAAACACGTAAATTCCACAGGTCTGGTGACGCAGACCTTCGCCCTGACGCAAGATCCGCGGAGCCGCCCCATAGAACGCTCGCTATTCCACTTCATCTGGAAATATTCCAAGCGCGACCAGCTGATTCTGCTGGTTGTTACCGCCTGTCTGTTTCCGCTGCTCTACCTGACGTTGGAGCTGCCCAAACGCATTATCAACGACGCCATCGGCGCGCAAAGCTCGACCATCGAGGTCTGGGGGCAGCAGTTTGATCAACTGACCTATCTCTGGATTCTATGTGGCGCGTTCCTGTTGGCAGTGCTTGCGCATGGGCTGACAAAGATGCGTATCAACACCATGAAAGGTGTGCTGGCAGAGCGAATGCTGCGTCGGTTCCGCTACAGTTTGATTGCGCGGGTTTTGCGATTCCCTCAGCCGTATTTCGAGCGCACCAGTCAGGGGGAACTGGTCTCGATGATCACCTCTGAGTCCGAGCCGATGGGCGGCTTGATGGGGGACGCCGTGAGCCAGCCGGTACTGCAGGCCGGGCAGATGCTGACCATCCTCTACTTTCTGTTTGCGCAAAATTTCTGGTTTGGCCTTGCTGCGGTTGCCTTGATCCCACTGCAGGGCTGGCTGATCCCGCTCTTGCAGCGTCGCATCAATGTGCTCAACAAAAAACGCATCCAACAGGTGCGCGCGCTGGCTTCAGAGATTGGCGAAAGCGCGGTCGGTGCCTCTACTTTGCGGGTGAATGGCGGCTGGCGCTACCGGATGGCGCGGGTGACGGAACGTCTGGGACGGCTCTATGAGATCCGTTTTGAGATCTATCAGAAGAAATTCTTCATGAAGTTCCTCAACAACTTCATCACCCAGCTGACACCATTTTTCTTTTATGCAGTTGGCGGTTATCTGGTGCTGCAGGGGAAAGTATCTTTGGGGGCGTTGGTGGCCGCGCTTGCGGCCTATAAGGATCTCGCGTCACCTTGGAAGGAATTGCTGACCTATTACAACCAGACGCAGGATATGTCGCTGCGCTGGGAGGTGATCCTTGAGCGATTTGCGCCGCCGGATATGGTGGACGAACGCCTGATGCAGGGGGAACCAGAAGAGCTTCCGCATCTGGACGGCGACATCGTTCTGGATGGTGTCAGTGTGCGTGATGCCGACGGCAATCTGGTGCTCGAAGAGCTGTCAGCCACCTTCCCGAAAGGCGAGTTGATTGGCATTGCCGCCCCGTCGGAGGAGGACCGCCGCGCACTTGCCGAGGTGCTGACGCGCGAGGTCCTGCCTGCCTCGGGTACGGTGACATTGGCCGGGCATGACATCCGCGAATTGCACCAGATGGTGCTGGCCACACGTATTGGCCATGCCACATCGCGCCCTGCTTTGTTTCAGGGATCGTTTGGTGAAAATGTTCTTATGCCGCTGCGGGTGCGCCCGCTGGAAGATCCAAGCGACCCGCGTGCGCTACGCGATGCAATCCGCGCGGGAAACAGCCCCGACCCCTTTGATGTCAATTGGGTCGATCCCAAGATCGCAGGGTTTGAAAAGACAGAAGAACTGCGCGACTGGTGGTTGCGCATCGTCGAAGGGATTGGCTCAGATACGGCACTGTTGCGTCGTGGTATGGATCAGGTTTTTGACAAACATGATCACCCCAAGCTGGCGGATGCTTTGGTTCAGCTGCGTCCGCGTGTGCAGCAGGCCTTGATGGATGCGGGACTGGATGCATTTGCGCATTTCAACAACCGTGCCCACTATAGCCCGGCGTTGCCGGTGGTGGAAAACCTGCTCTATGCCACGCGCTCGGTGCCGATTACATTTGAATTGCTGCGTGAGCAGACCGAGTTTTTGCAGACGTTGCGACGGATCGGGCTCGACACGGACTTGGTCGGCTTGGCGCAGGACGTGCTGGAGATGCTGCGGCAGATCTTTGGCATGGATGGCACGGTTCATCCGCTGTTCCGCAAACTCGGGCTTGAGGCCAGCGATTATGAGGCGGCGCTGCAACTGCTGCAAAAGGTGAAATCCAGAGGCACAGAAGCGCTGGAACCAGAAGAGCTGGCACAGATGATGATCGTGCCGTTTTCGATCTCGGCCGAAGCATTGGGGCCAGCGTTCAGTTCTGAGATTGAGGACCGCATTCTGACGCTGCGCGAAAGCCACGGTCGCGAGCTTCTTGAAACGCTCGATGACCTATTTGTGCCGCTCCACAAGGGTCATTTCGCTCCCGGCTTTACGGTGTTGGAAAACGCGATATTTGGCAAAATCTCGGACAACGCCGGGGCGCGGGCCGAGGATCTGCGCAAGGCCGTCGCTGAGGTCATTGATGCGGCTGGCGTACGCGAAATGGTGGTGGAACTGATCTTTGATCTGCCTGTTTCTGTTGGCGGGCAGGGGCTTGGGCAGAGCTTTGCGGAACCCTTGGCCTTTTGTCGGGCGTCAATTAAACGGCCGGACATTCTGATCCTTGATGGCGCATTGGCCAGTTTTGACCGCAGTACCCGGCGTGCGATGCAGGACAATCTGCGCGAGTTGTTGCCACAGACCACATTGATCTTCCTTGAACCAGCCTTTCGCGAGCCGGATCGGTTTGACCATTATTTCGAGATGCGTCAGGGCCGTCTCAAGGACGAGCGCGCAGAGGATCGCGGCGCAGGAGATGAGGACAGCGCCTCCGCCGCCGATCTGTCGCGCAAGCTGCGGGCACTTGAGTCGACTGAGCTTTTTTCCGGTCTCAACCGACGTCAGCTGCGTCTTCTTGCGTTCGGGGCGCGCTGGTATGAAGCTGCGCCGGGCACGGCGGTGTTTCATAAGGATGATGCGGCAACGGATGGTGCCTATATGATCATCGAAGGCGAGGCGGGGTTATATCTGCCGGCTGAGAGTGAAGGCGCGGGAGGTCAGTTGATCGCCAAAGTCGGTCCCGGTCGTTTGGTGGGCGAGTTGGGCCTGATCCGCAAAGAGCCCCGCGCCTTGTCGATGATCGCTGAAAGTGATCTGACCTGTTTGCGTATCGGTGAGGAGGAATTCCTTGCTGTGGTCGAGAATGACGCAAATACCGCCTTCAAGTTGCTGCAGGTTGTGGCGGGCTATCTGTCCAGCTAGGGCAGGTGTGTGCTGCGCAACCTGCCGTAGGCAATGGGCAAGGCAACTGCTAATTCAAGGGAGAGAGATCGCATGAAACTGTTTCGATACCGCACGGCTGAGGGTGTGCGTCCGGGTCTGATCGACGCGCAGGGCGTTGCGCGGGATTTGTCTAGCCACGTTTCGGATCTTGGGCCGGAAACGCTGGGCGCATCGGTTCTGGCTGACATCCGGGCACTCGATCAGAGCGCCTTGCCAGAGATTTCCGGAGAGATCGATTATGCGCCTTGTGTAGGACAGGTCGGCAAGTTTCTCTGTATCGGACTCAACTATTCCGATCATGCCGAAGAGGTGGGGGCGACGCCTCCCGGACACCCTATTCTTTTCATGAAAGCAAATTCAGCCATCGTTGGGGCCAATGATGATGTTTGCATTCCTCGCGGATCGAAAGCCACAGATTGGGAAGTCGAACTGGGAGTCGTTATTGGTGCGGCGGCCAAATACGTGACGGTTGAAAGCGCGCTTGAACATGTGGCGGGCTATTGCATTGTCAATGATGTCTCTGAACGTGATTTTCAGATGCAACTTACCGGTCAGTGGACCAAAGGCAAAAGCTGCGACACCTTTGGGCCGATTGGCCCGTGGCTGGTGACCGCAGATGAAGTTGCCGATCCGCAAAACCTCGCACTGTCATGTGACGTGAACGGGACGCGCATGCAGACCGGCAATACTGACAAGATGATTTTCTCTGTTGCCGAGATCATCAGCCATCTGAGCCAGTTGATGACGCTGCATCCGGGCGATGTGATTGCAACCGGGACCCCGCCGGGTGTCGGTATGGGGCAAAAACCAACACCCGTATTCCTGCGCGACGGTGATGTAATGGAGTTGGAAATTCAAGGACTTGGTCAGCAACGCCAAGTTTTGCGTGCTGACGGTTAAGTCCATGTCTCGAAAGAGGCCCCGCCTGTGTGGGGCCTCAGCGACAGTATATGTCGTGCAGGGTTTCCAGAACCCGAGTGGCCGGTCCATCCGCGAGAGAGTAATAGACAGTCTTTCCTTCACGCCGCGCGACCACCAGCCGATCTTCGCGCAGGCGCGACAACAATTGGCTGACCGCCGCTTGGCGTTTGCCCAGAAGGTCCTCTAGCGCGCCGACCGAAAGTTCCTTTTCGCCGGCCAGATAACACAGGATCATCAGCCGCCCTTCATGGGCGAGCGCCTTGAGTAGCGCGGCCGCGTCGGAGGCGTTCTCCACCATGGAGTTTGCGGGCAGGTCCAATGTCTCAGTCATCATACTCGGGTCTTCTTTCGAGGGCCGAAGAGACGGCCTTGGGCAAAAATGAGAATTTTAGCGCAAAAACTGACGCTAATTAGAGTAAAGCCATGGATGACGGTGCCGTCGCAAGAGTTTTGGTAAAGATTTATTCTTTTTAGCGGACCTTTGCTCATTGCGCGGCTCAGTCACCTCGCTGGATATAGGGAGCCGCGCCATCAGGTTTCAACCTTTGATTGGGGGCGCGCCGCCCACAAACGCGTTACCCTCGGCATAATTGCAGGGGGATTCTTGCATGTTGAGGTGCAGATCACTGCCCTCAAACGGATGTGCACGGGCGAGGTCTTCATCGACATCTATGCCTAACCCCGGTGCGTCAGGCGGCGTGACAAAGCCGTTTTCAACACGAATGGAGCTTTTGATCAGGGCGTCGTGAAACGGGGTCTCGATTGTCTCGGCCATCAGGATATTCGGGATCGAGGCGGCGAGATGAATGTTGGCCGCCCATTCCACCGGACCGGCATAGAGATGCGGCGCCATTTGCGCGCTAAAGACTTCGGCTATGGCTGCGGTTTTCTTCATCTCCCAGATCCCACCGGCGCGCCCGAGGGCGGGTTGCAGGATTTCCGCGGCACCCGCCCGCAGGATGGCTGCAAATTCCGCCTTTGTGCAGAGCCGTTCGCCGGTTGCGACGGGGATGCGCACGCCGCGTGCGACGCGCGTCATGTCATCGATGGCATCCGGGGGGGTGGGTTCTTCGAACCAGAGCGGGCTAAATAGCTCCAGCGCTTGTCCGAGGCGGATCGCTCCGGCGGTGTTGAATTGACCGTGGGTGCCAAACAAGAGATCCGCTTTGTCGCCAACCGCGTCCCGGATCGCTTTGCAGAAGGCGACCGACTGGGTGATATCTGACATCGCAGGCATATGTCCGCCCCGGATCGTATAGGGTCCTGCAGGGTCGAATTTCACCGCAGTATAGCCGCGCGCAACCGCATCCAGAGCCGACTCAGCCGCCATTTCCGGTGAGGTCCAGAAGGCGCTGATGTCGTGGTGGGGCAATGGGTATAGATATGTATAGGCCCGAATGCGGTCGTTCATGCGACCGCCAAGCAGGGCGTGAACGGGGCGATTGCGATCTTTTCCCAGAATGTCCCAGCAGGCGATTTCCAGACCCGAGAAGGCACCAATCACGGTGGGGTCGGGGCGTTGGGTGAACCCCGATGAGTAGGCGCGGCGAAACATCAATTCGATGTTTTCGGGATTTTCGCCCTGCATATGGCGCGCAAAGACATCCTCAATGACTGCACGCATGGCGATCGGCCCGACGGTGGACGCGTAGCATTCGCCCCAACCTGTGATCCCTGTGTCTGTGGTGAGTTTTACAAGGATCCAGTAACGGCCACCCCAGCCCGGTGCAGGCGGCGCGGTGATGATGATGTCGAGGTCCTGGAGTTTCATGTCTCTCGGTCCTTTGTTGTTTGGCCAATCGGGTGGAGGTGGGAGCGCGCGCCGGTTGCTATGTCACGTCGCCAGATGTCGGAGGTGCGGTCAGGGAGGCGACAAGACGCCTGCTTTTGGTGGCGGTTGAACAGAATTCTAGCGGTTCAACAGGATGACATTGCGGCGGGCTGATCCAGACCTGGTGTCCGCGATCGCCTCGTTGATCTGCGAGAGAGACCATCTGCCGGAGATCAACTCGTCAAGTTTCAGACGCCCTTGCTGATAGAGATCGATGATCCATGGCACATCGCGCTGGATCACCACATCTCCCATTTTTGACCCTTTGAGGCCCTGACCAAGTGCTGCCATCACCACCGGTTCATACTGTGCAGTTTCGCCGGAGTGCGGCATGCCGATCATCACCGCACGGCCGCCCGGGCCCAAATAGCGTGGGGCCTGATCATAGGCCGCAATAGCGCCGACGGTAATCAGCACCACCTCCGCTCCTTTGCCGCCAAGCGCTGCGGCGGCGCTGCGCCATGGTTTCGGCGCGTTGGCGAGGACACCGTGGGTGGCTCCAAACTCTTTGGCGATTTCCAGTTTCTCCGCACTCATGTCGACCGCTACAATGCGGCGCGCACCTGCGATCCGAGCGCCTTGGATGGCGTTGAGGCCAACGCCGCCTGCGCCGATCACCACCACGTCTTCGCCTGCGCGCAAGTTTGCCGCGTGGACGGCCCCACCAATGCCTGTGATGACGCCGCAGGAAATCAGCGCGGCCACATCCTTGGGCATATCTGAGGGGATCGCGACGATCTGGCGGCTGGAGACCACCACCTTTTCCGCAAACGCACCGCAGGCCATGGCCTGAAACACCGGCTCACCGGCGACAGTGGAGAGGGGGCCTGTCAGCCCATCATAAGGCGTGGTGCAATTGACAGGTTTACCAGAGGCACAAGAGGGGCAATGACCGCAGGCGCGGATCAATGTGACAATAACATCATCCCCGACAGAGACACCTTCGACGCCCGACCCCAATGCGCTGATGCGGCCTGCGGCCTCATGTCCGTAGACGGCGGGCAGTGGCCCGCCCCAAGCGCCATCCGCAAATGAAATATCGCTGTGGCAGATCGCGACCGCGTCAAGGGTGACTTCGACGTCTCCGAGGCCGGGGGGTGCAATGGTGATCTCCTCAATCCGTAATGTGCTGCCAAAGCTGTGGCATACGGCGGCTTTGATGGTCTGCATAAGGCTCTCCCCGCTTGTTGCCTCTAGCGTGACGGGCGGTCAGGCGGATCGCAATGCGAAAAACGGCGTCTGGGTGTCGTATTCATGTCAGGGAAGGACCACAGGAGGACGGCATGTTCGGCAAACCTGTGTTGCGACCGATGCAATTGGCGGACGAGGGGCGGGGATCATCCTCTATCTGCTTCATTCATCCGGTCGATGATGGGGGCGGTGCCTAGCCTTGAGTGAACAGTTGATACCCGGGGTGCGCAACCGCGCAGAGGCTGGTGATTGGGGCCGCGTCTATCCATGTCGTGCGTTCCATCACAAACAAGGCTTCCCCCTCCTGAGCCTGCAGCATGTCGCGATCACCTGCCGTGGCGGTGCGCGCATATAGACGCAAGTCGCATTTGCTGTAGGGGCGATTGCGCACCAGCCATTCGTTTGCGTTTTCATGGGTGAGGTCGACGGAGGTGATCTCGGGGACGGTTTCCAACGAAATCCAGCGATCTTCAAAGATGTAGGGGCGATTGTCGGCGAGATGCAGGGCCTCGACACGCAGCATCGCGCGGGGCTCTGAAAACCCGAAATTGGCCATGATCGCAGGGGGAGTGTCTTGGACCGATTGGCGGATCAAGCGGTGGCGATAGCGATAGCCCCGTTGTTCGACCTCGAGTCGGGTGATGGGGATGTCCAAAGTGGCGCGTGTGACTGGATCGCGGCGTACGGTGGTTCCGCCTTTGCGTCTGCGTTCCACGATGCCGTTTTGGGCCAGATCACGCATCGCCCTGTGCACCGTGGAGCGGGCGCAGCCAAAGCGCAGGGCCAGTTCTTCGTCGCGCGGCAGCTTATCTCCCGGACCATAGGTTGCGTTCAGAATCAGGCCTCGAATGCTGTCCCGGATCTCCATCCATGAATGCCGTCGCCGCTCTGACATCTGCCGCTCCTAAAACCTGAACTCAAAAAACTGCCTCATATTCATGCGAATGAGGGCACATGTCGAAACACGTATCCAAACGTTGCGACGATGATTGACAAGAATATGTACCTACATATTAATGTAAAGCACCTACAAAATAAACTGAGTCTGCGCTGCTGGCCACCGCCCAATCGCAGATCTACCGACAGAGGACTGGACATATGCAAAGACGTGCGTTTCTGAAAACCGGCGCGATTGGCGCGGCGGCCACTGCGCTGGCAAGCCCTGCAATTGCTCAGGGCAAGATGCAATGGAAGCTGGTCACAGCCTGGCCAAAAAACTTGCCCGGCCCCGGTGTGGCGGCGCAAATGCTCGCGGATCGGATCACCACGCTTTCGGGTGGCCGGATCGAGGTCAAACTGTTCGCGGCGGGTGAACTGGTTCCGGGTCGTGGCGTCTTTGACGCGGTTTCTGAGGGCACCGCAGAACTGTACCACGCGGTTCCTGCGTATTGGGGCTCCAAGTCCAAAGGTATTCTGTTGTTTGGCTCGCAGCCCTTTGGTCTGCGCGCAGATGAGCAGTTCGGCTGGCTCTATCACGGTGGTGGCCAGGCGCTTTATGACGAGATGTATGGCCGGTTTGGCATTAAGCCCTTCCTGTGCGGCAACTCTGGTCCGCAATGGGGTGGCTGGTTCAAGAACGAAGTCAATTCCGCCGAAGATCTGAAGGGTCTGAAGTTCCGCACTACTGGCCTCGCATCGGAAATGGCCTCGAAGCTGGGTATGGCGGCAGAGGCCACTAGCGGCCCCGCGATGTTCCAAGGCCTGCAGACCGGTGCATTGGACGCGGGTGAGTTTATCGGCCCATGGACCGATAGCGCGCTTGGCTATTATCAGGTTGCCAAGAATTACTACTGGCCCGGCGTCGGTGAGCCGTCCTCGGCTGAGGAATGCGGTGTCAACGCCACTGTCTTTGCGGAACTGCCGGAAGATCTGCAGCAGGTTGTCTCCTTGGCATGCGAGAGCCTCTACAACCCGGTTTGGACCGAATACACCACCAAACACGCACTGGCGCTGAAGAAGATGGTGGAAGAAGACGGCGTGCAGGTGAAAATGTTCCCCGAGGACGTGATCGCCGCAATGGGCACCGCGGCGGCCGAGGTCATCTCTGAACTGCGCGAAGACGAAGACGAGCTGGTGCGCCGCATCACCGAGAGCTTTATCGCGTATCGTGACAGCGTCGGTGGATACATGACCTATGCTGACAACGGTCAGATGAACGCCCGTGCCTCGGTGATGGGCTACTGATCGCAAAAGAAACGGACCTGCCGGCGCTCCCTGATGGTGAGCGCCGGTTTTTTCTTGGGGAGAGGTGCAGGATGCTACGGGTTGCAGATGCTCTGGACGGCATCAATCGCGGGCTTGCGCATGTGATACGCTGGCTGGCGCTTTTGATGGTACTGGCGCAATTCGCCATCGTGGTGGGGCGGTACGTCTTTGGCGTAAACTCCATCGCCGCACAGGAAAGCGTGCTCTATATGCATTCTACCCTCTTTATGCTTGCTGCGGGCTATACGCTGCTGGTCGACAAACACGTACGGGTGGATGTGTTTTACGCAGGTCTTAGCCCACGCGGACAGCGCCGGATCGACATATTCGGTCATGTGTTCCTGCTGCTGCCGTCGATGATGGCGCTGCTTTATTGGTCGTGGCCATCTGTGCGCAACTCCTGGTCGATCCTTGAGGGGCCGATCGCCGTGGGCGGAATCGAGGCCGTGTTTTTGCTCAAATCACTGATCCCCGCTTTTTGCGTGCTCATTATGCTGCAATCCGTTGCTTTGCTGATCCGCTTGCTCTGTGAAAGGCCCGCCCAATGATTGCTTACCTCGACCTGATCATGTTTGCGGCGTTGATGGCTGTGATCCTCATGGGGTTTCCGGTTGCCTTCTCCATCGCCGGAATTGCGATCCTGTTTGCCTATCTCGGCTGGATGCTGGGGGTGATGGATATCTCGCTCCTTGGTGCGTTTGGTCAGCGGGTTTTTGGTCTCCTCAGCAATGAGGTGCTAATCGCCATTCCGCTGTTTGTGCTGATGGGCGCGATCTTGGAAAAGAGCCGGATCGCCGAAGAGTTGCTAGATACAATGGGGCGTTTGTTCGGCCAGCTCAAAGGTGGGCTTGGGATCTCGGTGGTGCTGGTGGGGGCGCTTTTGGCGGCCTCGACAGGAATTGTCGGTGCGACCGTTGTCGCCATGGGGATGATTGCGCTCCCGGCCATGTTGCGTGCGGGGTATGATCCAAGGGTGGCTTCGGGGATTGTCTGCACTGCGGGGACCTTGGGGCAGATCATTCCGCCATCAACCTTGCTGATTATCCTCGCGGATGTGATGTCCAACGCCTATCAGCAGGCCCAGTATGAGCAGGGCAAATTTGCCGTTGAGGCGCTGTCGGTGGGACAGTTTTTTGCGGCGGCCTTGCTTCCGGGGCTGCTGCTGGTTGTGCTCTATCTGCTTTACATTCTGGTCAGAGGCGTCTTGCGGCCACAGGATATGCCATCCGCCCCGGCTGATGTCGCACGTCCAAGCCGCGCTCAGGTTTTGCAGGCCGTGGTGCCGCCGATCTTGTTGATCTTTGCGGTGCTGGGCGCAATTCTCGGCGGTGTTGCGACGCCGACCGAGGCTGCATCTGTCGGCGCTATCGGAGCCTTGCTGATGGCGGGTCTGCGCTGTGGCGGGTCTGCGCGCGTGATTCTTCTGGGGGCAGGGGCGCTTATTGCGTTGGGCGTTTTGTCGGGTCTTCATCCTGTGCGTTTGCAACGCAGTGACCTGAGCAGCAGCGATTTTGCAATTGGGCTGTTTTACGCATTCCTCGCGATTGCGGGGGCTGCTGCAATCCTGTTGTCGTTGCGCAGCGGCATGAAGCAACGCATCCTGCACGAAGCTGTCACCTCTACGGCGACCATGACTGCGATGATTTTTGCCACCATGCTTGCCGCTAGCATGTTCTCACTGGTCTTTATCGGGTTGGGCGGCGAAGAGCGCGTTGCCCATATCCTTGGTAATATGCCCGGTGGCCCAATGGGGGCGCTGGTGTTCTCGATGCTGTTCATCTTTGTGCTGGGGTTCTTTTTGGACTTTGTCGAGATCTCGGTCATTGTGCTGCCGCTGGTGACGCCGACGCTGATCCTGATGGGGCATGATCCGGTCTGGCTCGGGATATTGATCGCAATCAACCTGCAGACCTCATTCCTGACGCCGCCATTTGGGTTCTCGCTGTTCTATTTGCGGGGGGCTGCGCCCAAAGAGGTTACAACCCGTCATATCTATCAAGGCGTTGCTCCTTTTATCGGGTTGCAGGTGCTGGGTGTCTTGTTGGTCTGGCTTGTGCCTGAGATCGCAACGTGGCTGCCCTCGGCGATTTTTTGATCCCTAGGCAAGACCATTTGTCCTGAGGCAACTGGTGTATTCAGCCCCGTACCGCCCCCGCCATGCTGGTGGGGCGGGTGGGGTCAGGCGAGGTGCCCCACGTCGTGCATGAATTGGGTCAGAAGCTCCGCAAAAGCTTCGGGCTGGTCGATGGGGGGCACATGGCCGGTTCGGCGCAACACTGTGAATTGTGATCCGGGGATCAGGTCAGTGGTTTCTCGGACGAGGTCGGGCGGGGTGGAGCCATCATCAGAGCCTGCAATGCCGAGCACAGGCAGACGCAGACCAGAGGTCGGAGTATAGAAATCCGTCCCTGCGATCGCGGCACAACATCCCAGATACCCCTCAACGGGGGTCTTCTGAACACGTCTTTGGGTCGCAAGATGCGCGCCCGATTGCAGGTAGCGGCGTGGAAACCAGCGCTGCATGGTATCGTCCAAGATCGCATTCAGACCATTGGCCCGGACCGCGTCCATTCGGCGTGCCCAGATTTCCGGGGTGCCGATTTTTGCAGCCGTGTTGGAGAGCACAAGCGCGCGGATCAAATCGAGGCGTTTGACTGCAAGCCCCTGTGCGATCATGCCGCCTATCGACAGGCCGACAAAAAGACTGTCGCGGATTTCGCAGACCTCCATGAGCCGTTCCGCATCACGTATCAGGGTGCCCATGGAGTAAGGCGCATCCGGGACCGAAGAGGCCCCATGTCCACGCATGTCGAAGGTAAGGACGCGCAGGTTTTCCGGCAACGCACCGATAACGGCATCCCAGATGCTTTGATCGGTGCCAAGCGCATGGGCGAAGACAACGGCTGGGGTACCGGTCGGACCGCGCAAGGTATAATTCAATTGGACGTCGCCGAGGTCGGCAATAGGCATGAGGATGGCTCTGTTGTTGGTTGCCGGATGACTTTAGGAGCAAGCGACGCGAGAGGCCAGTGACCGCAGATGCGAGGGGCGCTGCCCCTCGCGCTCCCCGGGATATTTGCGGTTAGAAGAAAGATCAGGCAAAGCGCGAGAGGGCTTTGGTAAATGTTGCGGGGTCAACATTGCCGCCCGTGGCCACTGCGATGACCGCATCACCATTGAGTTCATCGTGATGAAACAACGCGGCAGCCAAGGAGACGGCGCCACCCGGTTCCAGAACGATCTTGAGGCGTTGAAACGCAAGTGCCATAGCGCGCAGCGCCTCGTCATCGGTAACGGTCAGGCCGGGACCGCAGAGCCGTGACAAGAGCGGCCATGTAATGTCTCCGGGCGCGGGCGTCAGAATTGCATCACAAATGGAACCGGTGGGTGTGGGGTTGCTCTCGATCTTTCCTGAAGCCTGAGAGCGTGCGACATCGTCAAATCCTTTGGGTTCTGCTGGGCGCACGCGCAGGCCTGGGGCGCGATCCTCCAGGGCCAGAGCAATGCCCGCAGTAAGACCCCCTCCGCCGCAGCACACCAGAACATCGGCTTTGGTGATGCCCTGTTCGGCGGCTTGTTCGGCGATCTCCAGCCCGGTGGTGCCCTGTCCGGCGATCACCTCGGGCTCATCATAGGGTTTGATGAGTGTCAGGCCGCGTTCTGCGATCAAGGGGTCGGCTGCGGCTTCGCGGCTCTCGCCTGCGGCGCGATCATAAAGCACGACCTCAGCGCCGAGGGCGCGGGTGTTGTCGATTTTGAGCTGTGGCGCATCGGCAGGCATGACGATAACAGCGGGCGCGCCATGCGCCTTGGCAGCGGCGGCGACGCCTTGAGCGTGATTGCCAGATGAATAGGCAATGACACCGCGTTTGCGCAAATCAGGATCCATGGCCGAGAGCGCTGCCCAGCCCCCGCGGAATTTGAACGACCCGGTGTGTTGCAGGCATTCGGCTTTGACGAATACGCGGCGACCGGCAACGTCGTCCAGAAATGGCGATGACAGCAGCGGTGTGCGGCGGGCGTGGCCTTTGAGCCGCTCGGCAGCGGCTTCGATCAGGGCGAGGGAGGTCATGTGATGTCCTTCATAACGGAATGAATAAGGGCGAGCGCGTCAGGCTCATCAAGGAAAGGGATATGGCCGCGATCAGGAAGTTCCACAGCGTAGAGTGCAGGCAGGCGGCGCTGCATCTCGTGGTAGGTGTCCTGTGAGAGAATATCGGATTGGGCTGCGCGGATCACACCGCAGGGGAGGCCATCCAATGCGGCAAACCATGGCCAGAGGCTGGGTTTTTCTTCCATCTCGGCGAGCGCTTTGGCCTGCGCGAGCATTGCGTCGCGCAGGCGAGCGTCATAGCGCAGTTCCAGACCGTCGGGCGTGGCTTTGTAAAAGGTCTGCACCTCTTCCAGCCAGCGCGACGTGGGTACGCCAGGGAAGTCGGGGGCCATGGCGGCCTCTAGCGCCTGAGCAGCCTGTGCGTGAGTTTTGGCGGCGGGGCGGCGGCCGAGATAATCAAAGATACGGTCAAGCCCCTCATCCGCGATATCGGGGCCCACATCATTGAGGATCACGGCTGACAGCCTCTCGCGGGCGGTCCCGGCAAGGGCGAGCGCCACAAGGCCGCCGCGCGACGTGCCAAGGATTGCGGCCTGAGCCAAGTTCAGATGGTCCATCAAGGCCAGCACGTCGGAGGCTTCGGTCAGGATGTTGTAGCTGGCAGGATCTTTGGCATAGTCCGAGCGGCCCCGCCCGCGCAGATCCAGCAGAATCATCCGGTAATCAGTGAGATGTGGCAGCGCGTAGCGGAAATCCTGCCCATCGCGTGTGAGACCGGGCAGGCAGATCAACGGTGGCCCCTTCGGGTCGCCGTGGGTTTCATAATAAAGCGACAGCCCGTCGGATGTGTCAAAGCGGCTCATGTGGGGTTGGTCCTCTGTTGAGAGTCAGGCGGTTGCGGCAATATCCGGGATCGAAGTGAGGTCGCTCAGGACATGTGCAGGCTGCCATGGGAGGCGGTCGATGGGGTCTGCCGCGCGATTGACCCAAACGGAGGTAAACCCGTAGCCCGCCGCGCAACCTGCATCCCAGCCGTTAGAAGAGACAAACAGCACCTCGGATTTCGAATGCCCAAATCGCTGCCCGACCAGATCATAGACGGCGGCGGCGGGTTTGAAGATACCAACGCTTTCCACAGAAAGCACATCGTCAAGCAAGGCCCCGAGAGAGGCAGACTGAACGGCACCTGCGAGCATATCGGGAGAGCCATTGGACAGGATGCCGGTTCGATACCCCGCGCCTTTTAGTTGGCGCAGCATGGCTGGAACTTCTGGATAGGCCTCAAGCTCCCAATAGAGATCGAGCAATCGTTGCCGGAGCGCTGGCTGACCATTGAGGCCCGCCGCTTCCAACGCCCAATCAAGCCCCTCCTGCGTGACCTGCCAGAAATCTGTGTGCGCGCCGGAAATGGCCCTGAGCCATGTGTATTGCAGCTGTTTCAAACGCCAGTTCTGCGCCAATGTGGACCAGCTCTCGGCGAGTTGCGGAAAGTCTGGTTCTGTGGCGGCTTGTCGTGCGGCAGCGCTGACATCAAACAGCGTCCCATAGGCATCGAAAATGCAGGTTTTGATCGTCATTCAGAGCCCTCCCGTATGAAGGGGAAACCTGCCACAAGCAGCACTGGTCTCAATGGGCTAAATTGTGTTGGTACGGGTTTACTCTCGCGCCATGGCCGTTAGGGTGCGCGCTATCATTGGGCCTGCGTGCCTGAAATACACCTGAGAACCCGAAAGGGGGTCATCATGACCGCGGTAAAAAATGGCGACACGGTTCGCATTCACTACACAGGCAAGCTGACAGACGGCACCGTCTTTGACAGTTCCGAAGGGCGTGACCCGCTCGAGTTCACTGTTGGTGCCGGCCATGTCATCAAGGGCATGGACGAAGGCATGCTGGAGATGGCCGAGGGCGATAAGAAGACGCTGGAGATCGCCTGCGAGGACGCATACGGCCCGGTAAACCCATCGGCGCGTCAGGCTGTGCCGCGCGAAGGTATCCCGGATGATATCCCGCTTGAAATCGGCACCATGCTGCAGATGCAGACGCCCGAAGGGCAGGTCTTGCCGGTGACTGTGATCGAAGTCGATGAGGCGAGCGTGACGCTGGATGCCAACCACCGTCTGGCCGGTCAGGATCTGGTCTTTGACGTGGAACTTGTGGCGATCGCCTAAGCGCCCCAAGACGTTTGATCTGATATGAACTTATGGGTTGGCGGGCAGGCTTCGCCAACCCAAGACTTAGCTGGTGCCGCGCAGTGAACGTGCGCGGCGTTGTTTTATGTGCTCCACCACGGACGCCAGCCGCGTGGGTTGATTGCGCAAAGCGCCCGTAACTTGTCTAAATTGCATCATGTATTTCCGCACCTTAGCGGGTCGGATTCACGTCCTGTTCATACCTCCCAGCGACCTTGCAGCCAGCCCTGCTGCCATATTGAGGGCGGCGGGTGGATTTATTTAGACAGGAGTTCTCTCACATGCGGAATTTGCTTCTTGGCGCTATGCTGACCCTAGGCGGGACAATGGCGCAAGCTACGGAATATCTGAACATTTTCACATGGGACGGTTATGTCGCGCCCGAAGAAGTCACCGCAGTCAATGCGCTCTTGAAGGAGCAAGGCTACGACATCGAAGTGCGCGTTATGGACACGCTCGCCGAGGGGCCGGAGCAGATGTTTGACGTGATCCGCTCTGGTGATGTGGATGTGTCGTTCCTGACGCTGAACTACATCAACATGGAGGGCGTTCCGTTCTCCAACCTGTTGCAGCCCATCGATACCTCTTCGCCGCGGTTGAGCAATGCGCAGGCGCTGCTGCCAGAGCTGAGTGCTATTGAGATGGGCATGTCCGACGCAGGACCGCTCTATCTGCCATTTGGCGGGGGTGCATATGGGATTTGGGCCAATGATGACGTGGTGTCCGAGCATCCTGCGTCGGTCGCTGATCTGCTGAAACCTGAGTGGAGCGGTCGTATCTCGCTCACTTCTGGTCAGGTGCAGCCCAATGTGGCTCTGGCGCTGATGGCAATGGGAGAGGCCCCCTTTGCGGTTCAGGATGCCTCTGGCGATCGCAAAAAGATGGCAGAAATGCAAAAAGCCGATGGTGCGTTGCAGCAAACCCTGACGGCGCTTTATGAGCAGGTCGGCTTCTTCTGGAGCGCAGGTCCGGAATTCCGCGATGATTTTGCCTTTGTGGCATCCTATGGTCCCGGTGCATCCGCGCATGTGGCTTCGGGCGGCAATTGGAGCCTTGTGAACTTTGATGAGGGCAGCACGGTCTGGCTCGACACCATCAACTTTTCCAAGACGCTCGAAGGCGACAAGCTCGAAGCGGCTGAAATTTTTGCCAACTACTTTATCGGCAAAGAGGTTCAGGAGCGTATTGTGAACGGGCTTGGCATGGTGGCAGCGACCACATTGGTCGACGCCAACCCGATGCTCGACGAAAACCCCGAGTTCTTTGCCGAAGAGCTGTTCTGGCCGCCCTATACCAAAGTCGCAAACAACGTGATGAACATGCTGTCCAAGCGTGCATCTGGCGGCGACAGCTAAGTCAATCAGGCTATCATACCTGTGTGAGGGGGGGCGCTTTGGCGCCCCCTTTGGCATTGCGCCGCCACCTTGCGGCGAAATCTCGTGCAAGTGGTTGCGGTAAAGCGGATTTCCTGCAACCTGTCATTGAAACTTGCGGAGGGTGAAACATGTCCATGAACAGACGACAATTCGGTGCGGTTGCTGCTGCTTTTGGGCTGGCCAGCTGCACAGGGGTGAGCACCACAAGCGGCCCGTCCGGCGCCTCAGGTCTTGCCGCCGACCTGCGCCCGGCCCGCAACGCAGGATATGACAAATGGGTTGCCGATTTTCGTGAGCGCGCGGCGCGGCAAGGGTTCTCTCAGGATCTGCTGGCGCGTGCGTTTCGGGGCACCGGCTATCTGCCTGGTGTTGTGAAACGAGATCGCAACCAGACCGAGTTCAGCCGCACGCTTGAGGACTATCTGTCGATTGCAGTCTCGGACGAACGAGTCAGCAAGGGACGCGCGGCCTATGCACGTCATCGCGCTACGCTGGATGCGATTGAACGCCGATATGGGGTTGAGGCCCATGTGGTTGCCGCCGTTTGGGGGCTGGAGAGCTATTATGGAGAACGGCGTGGCAATGTGCCGGTGATTTCCTCCACCTCGACGCTGGCGTATGATGGACGGCGCGGCGCACTCTTTGAAAAGCAGCTGATCGCGGCGCTCAAGATCCTGCGCAATGGTGATATTGCCCCACAAAACATGACCGGTAGCTGGGCGGGGGCGATGGGGCATACGCAGTTCATCCCAACGTCATACCTGTCTTTTGCGGTGGATTTCACAGGCGACGGGCGGCGGGATATTTGGTCGGACGATCCCAGTGATGCCTTGGCCTCGACCGCGGCCTATCTGTCTCGCAATGGCTGGCAAAAGGGGGTGAAATGGGGCGCTGAAAATGGTCCCGGCGCGCCCTCTGGGTCGGTTATTCAGCCACAGCCCGGCGGGCCTCAGTTTGTCACCACAGCCAACTTCCGGGCGCTGAAACGCTATAATAACTCCGATTCCTATGCCATCGGTGTTGGCCATCTTTCTGACCGGATTGCGGGGGTCGGGCCGCTGCGTGCGAGCTTCCCGCCGGATCGCTATGGTTTGCGCAAGGCTGACCGGATCGCCTTGCAAAAGGGGCTGACGGCGAATGGCTTTGATATTGGCACCGCTGACGGTGTGATTGGGCCCAAAACGCGCGAGGCCATCAGCGCCTATCAGCGCCGCCAAGGCCTTGCTGCAACGGGTGATCCGTCGCTGGAGCTGCTCCGCCGACTGAGCTGAGGATGGCGCACCCCGACCCAAATTTGGATCGGGGTGGTGTTCTCGTTCAGTAAGGGGATGCGCACTCTGCAAGTGTGTCCGTGCCCATCACCGTGCCATTGATTGTCAGTGTGTGGCTTGCGTCATTGTCGAGCGCGGTGCCGGACCAAGACCCGGTATCAGCGCTGCAATCTGCGGGCGTATTGAGCACTGTCACATTGCCGCTGACGTTGGTTGCAGGCCCATAGAAGTTCACACCGGCAGTCGCCGCATTGTCGATTGTGACATCGGTAAATTTGACATCGGTAATTGGCCCGCCATTGTAGCCCCAGCTGTCCCCGAGCATGAAGATGCCGTGGGTGCCTGCATTGCTCACCGTGATATTTTCAAAGTTCACGTTTCGGATCGGGTTCAGGAAGATCCCCGCCCGGCCGGTGTCACTTATGGTGATGTCACTAAAACGCATATCCTCGGTGATGCTCTCTAGGCGCAAGGCGTCCACCAGCATCAGCCCGTTGATACCGCCACTGAGAGTGGCATTCTCCATAGTGACACGCCCGCTGGACTGGATCACCACGAGGTCCATATCGTGATCCTGCGCGCTGTTGTCGAGGGTGACATGCGTCATATCCAGTCCATCGACCCCCACAGCAAGAATGGCCTCTCGGCGGCTGTTGGTGATGGTGATGTTGTTGAGGCTCAGATCAGTTGAGGCGCGGGTGATGGTGTAGTCGTAATCTGCGGTGTTGATTTCCGAGGCAAGGAAGAAACCATAAGTGACATCGTCCATCCGGATATTGTTGAAGCTGGCATTGGTCAGGCCGATGGCATTCACCCCGGAATTGGGGACGGAATTGGGGTTGTAGACGCTGAATTCACACAGGGTGTTGTCTTCACAGATTGCCATATCGCTGAGATGGGCATCTTGCAGGCTGAACCCGTCGATGTTGCGCAGCTCAAACCCATTTTCACCAGGTGCAGCGATGCTGGCGCCGCTGATCGCGATGTCGCTGCCGCCCGTCGCGGCAAAGCCGTTGCCACCAGCATTGTCGATTGAAATCTTGCTAAAGCTGGCATTGCTGACGTCTGTTAAATGAACCGCATCATCAAGGGTGTCGGAGATATGGATATCTGAGACCGTCACAGTATCCACGCCATGTGCGGCGATACCTTGCACGCCGCCCGTCAGCGTCAGATGTCGCGCGGTGCTGTCATTCGCCATGGTCAGGATAGCGGATACCGGTTCAGCGTTGGTGGCATCTGCTGATCCACTCGTCACGGCCTGTCCCTGAATGGTGGTTGCAGCGCCCGAGTTGGCGAGCACCATCTGGCGACCATTTGTGGCCTGTAATGTCACGGCACCGCCGCCCCCAACAAGCGTTTGACCGTTTGCAAGGGTCAAACCTGCGGTGGTGAAGCTCCCTGACGCAAAGACCAAACCATTGGCACCTGTCGTGTTCAGCGCGTCCTGTAGATTGTCGCCCTCGCTTGCGCGGGTGAAACCGCCAAGAGCTTGACCGGAGAGCGTGACGGCTTCTGCTGCGCCATAGGCTCCGGCGCGGGTGGTGACACGGCGACGGCGCAGGGTGTCGCGCGTCAGGCGATTAAGGCTAGATGCGCGCGGACGTCCATTTTCTCCTGTGGCCTTGGTGGGTTTGGCCCCCAGAGGAATGCTGAGCGAGACATAGGCGCGGCTATCGGTGCGGCCTGCGGCGCGTTCGGCACGTACGCCAGCGCGCACCAATGCGCCCGGATAGGTGCCAAAGAGGTTTTCCAGTTCCAATTCGGCACGTGCGGAGGTGCCGTCATAAGATGCACCATCGCTGTGTTCAAAGGTGAAGCCACCGCCAAACAGGCCGAAAGACCCGCCTCCCAGCGCAGAGAAAGCAAAACGCGCACCCAATTCCGCATCCAGACCCCTAAGTGCGAGGCTGCGTCCGCCTTTGAACCGGATCGTTCCATCCATTTCCGCAAGGGCGTCATAGCGTGCGTCCGCGTGGCTCTTGGTTCCGACTGGCAGATAGGCGTTCAGATTGGCTTGAAAGATCCCGCGCTGCAGATCTCCACTCATACCAACCTGAGAGAAACGATTGCCGATGTCATCCGTTGAACTATCGGCAAACACCCCCACACCAACCGTCCAGCCATGGGCGAGGGTCATGCGCCGCATGGCCTCGATGCTGAGCTGAGTGTTATGATCCTCGTCCCGGCCATAAGACAGCCGGGCGATGGTGGCGCGGTTCTCTTCGATGGCGAATGGGAAGGACAGGGCAATTCCTGTCGACAGGCCTTCCTCGTGGTAGAGTTGTAAATCAGCGGCGAAAAGTGCCGTAGAGGTCAGCAGAAAAGACAGCCCCGACAGGGCTGTGAGACGTAAAGTCATTGGAGAGTTGTCCGTAGATTTTGGCCGAGCTGGGAATCGGGCTGGGCGTGCGACCGGATTGGTAGAGTGTTTTAGGGGCACTCACAATGTATCATGTATACCAAATATCACATCGCGCGAGGCCACGGACGGACTAGAACAAACCTCAGCGGGGTTCACTGTGTCGCGCTGGGAAAGCCCGCTGGCAGGGGCAAGCATCCGGGCAGGCCCGCGGGTAAAACCAGTCGCGCCCCACTGGCATAGAGCGCCTTGGCGTATCCCGGCTGCGCAGAGGAAACGGTTATGCTGAGCTGTGATGCGGCAATGATGGCACTGCCTGCGGGAAGGTGTTGCATAAGTTGGGTGCTGGGAAACAGCACCACATAGGCCGGGGCCTCATCCGTCACGAGTGCAACCGCGATCAGCACCGATACCCACCCTGCCAACAAGAGTGGCAGGGCAAAAAGGAGCGATCTAATAGTCATGGATATGCTCCAGCGTCAGATCCGAGCCCTGCATATCGCGCAGGCGTTCGGCAAGATCTGCGACCTTGAGGCCAATCAGGTGCCGATAGTCCTGAAATCCCTGACGGCGCGCGCTCATGATCGACCCGGGTGCGGTTGGTGTTTTTGACAGCGCCGTCAGCAGGATGTCATCGTTTCCGGCAATTTCGACAACATCAATCTCTTGGGCGGCCATGTTTTGCAGCAAATGGGTCAGGGTGCGGTAGCGCGGTGTTTCAATCTCGGTCCCCTCGTGGCGCTGCTGAATAACACTGACGCCGTCCAGATCCCGCAGTTGTGCCTCCGATGCGCCACGGACAATCATCCGCAGGGTCAACGCATCAGCGCCGACCTGCGCGACGGCCTGTTGGATCAGATCTGCGTAGGCAGCTTTGGCACGGTACTCCAGCCCCAAGGCGATATTGCGCTCTCGATCACGTAGCGCCGAGGTCGCTTCTTGGCTCAGTTCTTCGGCATCATCGCGAAACGGCCATTTGTACCACGGGACTTGTTGCAGGAAGGTGGCATAATCTGCCGCCTGCCGGGCAGAGATCTGGTCAAGCGGGCTGTGTTCAGACCCACGGATCACCGCAAAGACCCGCCCCAGCGTTTCTTCATAAGCTGCCTTCAGGGCCAGTTCCGCAGTGAAGCTGACGCCAATGACATAGACCATCTGTTTGGTTGCACCATCGACCTCGCCGTAGGCGGAGGCTTCTTCGTTCAGGGCGCAGAGCGACGACCAGAACCCTCCAATACCGCGCAGATAGGCGTAGTCGTGCGGATCTCCGGTGCGGAGCACTTCGGCGTAATCTTCATAGGCGTGTACGATGTACCACTCCGGATAGGTCATCAGCGTGCGGGTCTCAGGCCGCTGGTGCGCGGGTTCAATCAGCGCGCGATAAGGCTCAGGCGTGGCGTTGCCCCTGCACATGGTCTCGACATAGATAACGGGTGCACTGAGGCTGAGTGCGAGCAGCACCGCCAGCAGTCCGAGACGTTTGGTCCAGCGCCAAAGGGTGTTCATTTCGGCTGCCCAAGATTGCGCAAGCCTGCCCAGACAGCCAGCCCCCCCAATGCCAGATGTGGCAGGTTTGCCAACACGCGGCGCATCGAGATCTCCATCCCAAGTGCCTCGTTGGTGAAAATTCCAAGGTCGAGGTAGCCGTAACCGGTAAAGAACCCAAAAATCCCATCCCCGAGATAGGCAAAGCCAAACAGGATCAGAAAACTGCGCGCCGCTTTGTGCGACAGGAGCGCTGCCACCAGCGCCCAGAGCGCGGAGGCCACATGCAGGGCATCGTCATAAATATCGAGCGCAAAGATCCCAAAGGCCAGCCCGGCTTCATCGGTGAGGCCGGGAATATAATTCAGCGACGCGGCAATCATCAGCGCCACGAAGTACCCAAGTGAGAGTTTTTGAAGCAAGGTCATAGGCGATCCAGATAGCTGTCCCAGAGATTGTTGCGCAGCACCAGTTCAGGGTCCAGTGCACGTTTTGCCTGCGCAAAACTCCGCGCCTTGGGGTAGGCGGTCGCAAATTGCTCTACCGTCGCATGCGGGCGATAGGGGAGGTAGTAGGCCCCTCCGATTGCGATAATCCTGTCAATCAGATCGCGGGTCATGCGCGCCATATCGGCCTCGCCGCGGTTGGTCAGCTCCTGACTGAAGGACATAACCGCAGCAATCCTCGGTTCGGTCGCGAATGAAAGCTCGCTTTGCTCATCCTGTGCCACATAGCGCAGGGTCACGTTCAGGAATTCCTGATAGGAGGCGGGGATCACCTCTCGGCAGGCGCTGAGGAAGCCGTCAAAAGCGTCAAAGCCCACGAAATACTCGTGTAGAATGTCGGTGCGATCGGGGTCGCGGTCATCGAGCGTAATGACAGGCTCGTTTATCAGTGAGTTGCGTGTGACATCACCAGAGCCGAGCGCAGGGCCGACCCGCGTTTCATTCCACCAGCGAAAGGACTTGATCGCCTCATTGCCGAGCTGCGCGCGGTACAGACGGCTTGCAACATGAGCCATCCAGCCTGACCCGGATGCTGAAGGCAGATCAGATTGATCCGGTGTTTCGCGGTAAGTAACGAGCAAGGCCTTTTGGAAGAAGCTGGCGCGTTCGACGTTCAGGCGACCGTAGGCCATGGTCACCGCTGGATCATCAACCGCCTGACGAAAGGCCGCGGGGAAATCCGCAGCATCCAAAAGATCAAAGGAGGGTGTCAGACGCGTGTTTTTCACCATTTCGACCTCAAGGTCGATGATGAGGCCAATCAGACCATAGCCTCCCATCGCCATATTAAAGAGATCGCTGTTTTCTGTGGCAGAGCAGGTAATCAGATCACCCGAGGGCAAAAGCATCCTGAGGCTGCGCACGGTTGATCCCATCGGGCCAAAGGGAACTGGCCAGCCATGGGCGTTTACCGAAAACGTCGCTGCGACGCCGAAATCATTGTTGGATTGCATGACCTTGGGAGACCAGCCAGCGGGATCCAATGCGGCAATGATCTGCGACCAGCGGGCTCCGGCGTGTACTTTGTAGGTTTGCTGCGCGCTGTCGAGCTCGACAGCGCCATTGTCAAAGGTGATCGCGGTGCCCTGTTTAGGGATCGCTTGCCCGCCCATGGAGTGACGCGCAGCGCCGATGTTGAGCGGCCGCCCCTCTAGGCGAGCCTGTTTGAACTCAGCGCGCAGCGCATCAATCAATGCTTGCCCGGCGTCTTCTTCTATAATCAGGTGTTTATGGATTGGGGTTTCAGACAAGCCGCTGGCATCATTTAAAAAATTCTCACCGGCTTGCTGTGTGATCCGCTTGGTTCCGTCATAAACGGGAAGGTTTGCGCCCAGCCCGCGCGACAGCCCCCAGCCCGCCACGCCACCAAGCCCAACAAGGGCCGCTCTTCTGGAGAATGTCTTCATTTATGGGATCTCCTGCCGCGCGGAGAATGGCGCAGCTCTTAAATTCTAACGTCTCGAAATGATTCCAGTCAGGTGACCGGGCAAGGGATAAGATACTCATTTATGAGAGATAATCCCGTGATTGGCAATCTGGGCGGCACCCGCATTCCATCTCAGAACCGGATATCCCAACGCGGGTGCATATCGTCAATGATCAGTGGATGGCTGTGCTGGCGTTGCCCGTTCAGATGCGGGTGATCCAGCGGGAGGTTGTCATGCCTGTGTTCAATCTCTTCCACGTCCTGTGCTGGCCATAGGCGGAGTGCAGCTATGATGCTGAACAGGGCCAACGCAATGAGGACAATAAGCGTCGGTACGGTTCCGTAGGTTGTCATCAGAAACCCTGCCAGCGGATATGTGATGAGCCAGCAAGCATGAGACAGCGCGAACTGAGCCGCAAAGAGTGCTGGACGATCCTCGGGGTGGGCGGATTGTTTGAGCAAGCGCCCAGACGGGGTCAGGGCTGCGGAAAATCCAAAACCGACCAGAAACCAAACCAGCAACAACAGTGGCCAAGACAGGCCAAACATCGCGATCACCGCTGCCAGTGCGGCGAGTGCGAGCGTCATAATCATCGCACCAGCGATCATCACCGGGCGGTTCGGCAGTCTTTCCAACAGCCGGGGCAGGGCAAGGGCCACAACCATGCTGCCTGCACCAAAGGCAAACATAGCCCACGCAAGGTCGCTTTCTCCAAGCCCTAGCTGGCTGCGCACCAAGACCACAGAATTTACCAGCACCATGGAGCCGCAACTGGAGACTGCAAGGCACAGGGCAAGTAATCCGCGCAGGCGTGGCGTTGCGAGATAGATGCGAATACCGCGTGTGGTGCGATCATAGATGCCCCGGCGTGCGGTCGGGCGTGGAGAGGGCAAAGCCACGCTGATCACGAGTAGCGCAGAGACAATGAAACCAGCGGCGGTGGCGACAAAGAGCGTGTTATAACTCAGTATGATTAGCAGGAGCGCCGCAATCATCGGCGACAGAATGTTTTCAAGATCATAGGCCAGCCGCGAGAGTGACAGCGCGCGGGTGTAACGCTCTTCTTCTGGGAGCACCTCTGGGATTGTGGCCTGAAACGTCGGTGTGAAGGCTGCAGAGGCAGCCTGCAGGAAAAAAATCAGAACATAGATTTGCCCCGCACTGGTGGCGAAGGGCAGGCAAATCGCGCAGCTGGCCCGCACAAGATCCAGCGCAACCAACATCTTACGCCGACTGACCCGTTCTGCTACTGCGCCCGCAAGTGGGCTGATCGAGACATAGGCCACCATCTTGATGGTGAATATTGTCCCAAGCACCATGGCGGCACTGTCCTGCGCCAGATCGTAAGCCGTAAGCCCCAAGGCAACAGTGGCCAGTCCGGTGCCAAGGAGAGCCACCAGCTGTGCAAGAAACAGATGGCGATAGGTGCGATCTTTTAAAACGTCCAGCATAACCAAGCCCGCGATTGATCGAAGGTGGCCAACGGCTCTGCACTTCGACATTTAGTGGTGTGGTTTGGACTATGGCAGAGGCGCGACAAGAGCCGCAAACAGTTTGCGCCCCAAGGTGTAAGGATGTGGCGCGCCCGGTTGAGCGCGCCACATCGGTCAGGTTTGCGCGGCTCTATCGCCCGAGAGTTTTCGCGTGACACGCATGATCAGGACATAAAAGGCAGGAACCATGAAAATCCCGAGGAAGGTCGAGGCCAACATCCCACCAATGACACCAATCCCGATGGCGTTTTGCGAGGCCGCCCCGGCCCCTGTCGCAATCGCGAGCGGCAGCACGCCGAGGATGAAGGTCAGCGCAGTCATCAGGATCGGGCGTAAGCGCAGACGTGCGGCCTCAATCGCGGCTTCTGCGATGCGCATACCGTCACGGCGCAGGTCTTCGGCAAATTCGACGATCAAAATGGCGTTGCGCGCGGCGAGGCCGATGGTCGTCAGCATGCCCACTTTGAAATAGACATCATTGGACTGCCCAAAGATCCACGCGGAAAACAGCGCGCCAAGAATGCCAACCGGCACCGCCAGCATCACGGCAAGCGGGATCGACCAGCTCTCATAGAGCGCGGCCAGAGCCAAGAAGACCACCAGTGCAGAGATTGCATAAAGGATTGGTGCCTGATCGCCGGACTGGCGTTCCTGATAGCTCAGACCAGTCCAAGCGGCGGCATATCCCCCGTCAAGTTCCGCCACCAGCGCCTCCATTTCCTCCATCGCGCTGCCGGAGCTGTAGCCGACGCCGGGAGAGCCGGAAATCTCCAATGCAGAGGTGCCGCCATAACGCTCTAGCGTGGGTGCGACCGGTTCCCACGAGGTCGACATGAAGGCAGAGAAGGGCACCATTTCACCGGAAGCGTTGCGGGCATACCAGTCGAATACATCTTCGGTCTGCATCCGATGTGCGGCGTCGCCCTGTACGATAACCGGACGCAGCGCCGCACCCAGTTCAAAATCGTTCACCTCAAGGCCCGCAAAAATCACCGAGAGCATGCCGTTCACGTCAGAGAGGGTGAGGCCGAAGCTCTCGGCTTTGGCGCGGTCAATTGTGATCTTCACCGCGCTGTCTTTTTCCGTGCCATTGGCGCTGAGGTTGGTCACGCGTTCGCTATTTGTGGCGTTTGCAACAAGTTGTTCGGCTGCAGCCTGCAGGGCCTCTGAACCGGCCCCCGACTGGTCCACCAGATACATCTCAAAGCCGCCGCTATTGCCGAGCCCGCGGATTGCCGGGGGTTGCAGCACAAAAATCTGCCCGTCGCGCAGCTGACTGAACGCAATGTTGGCGCGTTGCGCCACCTGCGCAGCAGTCAGATCGGCGCGCCCACTGCGTTCATCAAAGCTTTTGAGTTTTACAAACACCAGTGCCCGGTTCTGGCCGCTGCCCGAAAAGCCAAACCCCAGCGCGGCAAAGGTGCTCTCGACTCCGTCATCGGCAAGGAAGAACTGTTCAAGTTTCTCAACCGTGGCCGTAGTCTGGGCGGTGGTTGCGCCCTCTGGCAGGGTGACGATGGTGATCAACACACCCTGATCCTCGGTCGGGATGAACGAGGTGGTGAGGCGGTTATTGACCATATAGGCACCGATCAAAACGGCGACCAACGCAAGTGGCATCAAAAACGGCAGCCGCAGCGTGCCCTTCACGCCTGTGCCGTAACCGGTGATGGCGCGGGCAACGAGCGCATTGAACCAGCGAAACGGCGCAAAACGCGGCTGCCCTGTTTTGGGTTTCAGCAGGCGAGCCGACATAGGCGGCGACAGAATAATCGCAACACAAAGCGACAGCGTCATGGCGGTCACCATCGTGACGGAGAACTGCCGGTAGATGACGCCGGTGGAGCCGCCAAAGAATGCCATTGGCAGGAAAACCGCTGCCAGTACCACGTTGATGCCGAGCAATGCCGAGGTGATCTGCCCCATGCTCTTGCGAGTCGCTTCCAATGCCGTGAGGCCCTCGTCTTCCATCAAGCGTTCGACGTTTTCGACCACGACGATGGCGTCATCGACCAAAAGCCCAATCGCGAGCACCATGGCAAACATGGTGAGCGTGTTGATGGAAAAACCACCAAGCTGCAGCACGGCAAAGGTTCCCAACAAGACAACCGGCACTGCAATCAGTGGGATCAGTGTGGCGCGCCAGCTTTGCAAAAACAGCAGCAAAACCAGAAAGACCAGTACCACGGCCTCGATCAGGGTGTGGTAGACCTGCTCAATCGACAGCTCCACAAAGGGGGAGGTGTCATAGGCGATTTCAAACCTGACACCATCGGGCAGCGATGGCGCAAGCCGGTCGAGCGTCGCACGCACCGCAGCGGCTGTGTCGACCGCATTGGCCCCGGTTGCGAGGTTAACGCCAAAGCCCGTAGCGTTCTGGCCCGAAAAGCGCGAGTCACCGCCATAGCTTTCTTGGCCGATTTCCACCCGCGCCACATCAGCCAGCCGCACCGCGCCGCCGTCCTCGTCGGATTTCAGCAGGATCTGCTCGAATTCATCGACGGTGGTCATCTGGCTCTGGGCGGTGATGGTGGCGTTGAATTGTTGCCCCGCAAGCGTCGGCTGGCTGCCCAGTGAGCCGACAGAGACGGTGGTGTTTTGCTCCTCGACCGCACCAACAACATCCTGCGGTGTCAATTGGAACCGGGCCAGCGCAATTGGATCGAGCCAGATCCGCATGGCATAGCCTGAGCCAAAGATGCTGACGCCGCCGACACCTTCGGTGCGCTGGATCGGCCCCTCGACCTGTTCTGACAGGATATTGCCCAATTGAACGGTAGAATATCGGCTGTCATCCGCAACGATGGCCCCGACGAGCAAGATCGACGATGAGGAACGCGACACGGTCACACCCCGGCTGCGCACGGCCGTAGGCAGCTGGCTCTCAACTTGTGAGACCTTGGTTTGCACCTCGTTTTGCGCGTCGATTGGCTCGACGCTTTCGTCAAAGGTGATCTGGATGGAACTTGACCCTTCGGAAGAGCGCGCGGTCATGTAGATCATCCCGTCGAGCCCCGTCATCGCATCCTCGATGACACGGGTGACGGAATTTTCGACCGCCTCGGCAGTGGCCCCGTTGTAGCTGGCCGAAACCCGAACAGTGGTGGGCGCGATGTCCGGGTATTGCGCCACTGGCAGTGTGAAGGCGGACCACGCGCCGATGAGCATCGTCATCAGGGCAAGCACCCAGGCAAAGACCGGGCGCCGGATAAAGAATAGACCCATGATTAGCTCTCGTCGCTGCTGGCATCTTTGGCGTCCGTGACGACGCCATTTTCAGATATTTCCACGCTGACGGGCTGAACGTCGGCTCCATCACGCATGGCCATTAATCCGTCGACGATCAGGGCTTCGCCGGGGATGATGCCCTCGGTGACGATCCACGCGTTTTGATAACTTCCGTGTTCGGTCAGCTCGCGTTGCTCCGCCTTGCCATCAACGGCCACAAAAGCGGTGAGCGTGCCGTCTGCAGCCCGCGACGTGGCCCCTTGGGGCACCATAACGGCGCGTGTCGTGCCAAGCTCGATTTCGACGCGCAGGAATTGCCCTGGCAGAATATGTCGCTCCGGATTGTCAAAACGGATGCGGAACTCAAAACTGCCGGTTGTGGTGGAGACGCGGGTGCCGGGCGATTCAAGTGTGCCCTTTTGGTCGTATTGGACGCCGTTCTCCAGCGTGAGCGTCAGATCCAGCCCTTCGCCCCGTTGCAGTGTGCCACCTTCCATCAACGCGCGAACCTCTGCGAGGCGTTTACTGGATTCTTCAACATCGATGTAGATCGGATCGAGACGGGTCACCGTGGTGAGCGCATCAGCCTGATTAGCTGTGACCACGGCCCCAACGGAGACTTCGGGAACCGCGACAATGCCCGTGATCGGGCTGCGGATCTCGGTCCGTTCCAGATTCAATCGAGCCAGTTTGAGTTTTGCGTTTGCCGAACTCAGCTCCGCCTTGTTCTGCAGCACCGTCACGCGGGCGTTTTCCACGTCCTCAATGGTCACGCCTGTTCCTTGCAGGCGCTCATAGCGAGATAATGTGGCCTCGGCTGCGGTGACGGCGGCCTCTGCGCGCGCGACTTCGGCCTCGGCTGCGGCGACATCTACCTCAAAGGTGTCACCTTCAATGCGAAACAGAACATCGCCTTTTTCGACCTTGCGCCCAGCTTCATAGGGTATTTCGCTAATAGTGCCGTCGACGCGCGGGCGGATATTGACCTCTTCATAGGCGATGGCGCGTCCGGGCAGCGTTACCGAGAAAGGCACCTGTGCCTCGCTGAGTGTGATCACCCCAGCCGGTATAGGGCCGCGATCACCGCCGGGCATCGGTTGGGCAGACGCACTCGCGGATAAAGCCAGAGAAATCAGCCCGGCGCTGATCCATTTCAGCGGGGCGTAAATATAAGTAGACGAATAAGCCATGCGTATCCTTGATAGGTCGGGGCGGCGCTGCGCCTGTCAAATGTGTTACGGCTACCATTTAACGTTCTGTCGCTTGTGAAACGCATTTTTTGGATAAAGTCCAGAAAGTCAGACCTTTATCTGCTTCGCCTATCTAGGTGTCGAATTGGTGTAGAACTAGTGTAGTATCAAAGTGTTCTAGGATGGTTCTTTTTCAGCTTCTTGACTGACGCAACTTCACAACATTGTTTGCTGCATCTGACCGCGCCTGAGAGTAGCGGCTCGTGGTCATCACATCTTTGTGCTGAGCGGCATCGCGGAGCATGTAGGGATCTGCGCCCAGGCTCTTTGCTTCTGTGACAGCACCTGCCCGAACATCCATCATTCGGATCTCGCTGGGTAGGCCAGTTCGGTTCCGTAACCGTGACCAAGTTTTCCCCCACGCGTGCACGGTATAGGGCAAGCCTGAACGCGGGTTGATGATAACCGGGCCCACGGCATCTTTGGGTCGCAGCTCTCTCAGTCGAGCTTGGATCTCCGGTGTTCCGGTGAGGTCAAAGATATAGGGCTCAGTGAGGCTCTTCCGGGTTTTTGAGATCAGCTTTTCCATTCGGGTTAGGTCGTTGTCGATCATGTCCCATGTCAGGCCATCCTGCCAGCGGGTGCCATCCAGGACGATTCCCCCTTCCTGTTCGTCAGTCTGCAGCCAGTGGCCGCGCACATCGACAGCACGCAGCGCAAACTCGTATTGGATCATGATACCTAATGCGAAGGCTTTCAGACCTGATGCATCCGCCGCATGGATGATGGTGTAAACCTGTTCACGGGTCGGAGCCACTTGACGCGCTGGACTCATCTGAAATTTCATCGCGCTCAGTGTTTCCGATACTTCACGAGCGGGTTTTATTTGGAGAGCCTTTCCATACTTGGCGATCATACGCAGGGTGCTAAAGAAGCGATGGATGTAGGCAACCGATCGGCCCTTCTGCTTCATTGCGTTCTGTAACTTCTTGATCGACTCGTAAGTCATCGTCGAAATCTTGGTGTGACCGATCACATCCTCCAGCAGGCGAAGGCGTTCTATATATCCCGCTCGGGAATTCGCCTTCACATCATGGATTGGTGAGAATTCATCCGTCTGATACCGAGCGATCAGGTATTTCCATGTCGACGGGTCCACCTTGGGCTTTTCCTGCTCCTCAAACCAACGGAGCATTTCCTTGGTGAGCTCGCGGCAGCGCAGTGCGCGGGCGGGCTGGTGTTCGTCATCCTTGCGGCCCGGCGGATCTAGTTTCACCGGCCCATACGCATAGCCAGCCTTCTTGTATTTGGCTGGCGGGTTCCATTGTGGGTACTGGATTGCTGGGTTCTTCCCCACATTCCATTTGATACCCGGCGCATAGAGTGGGTCTGAACCGTCCCACAGCGCTGGTTTAAATCCTATCAAAATTAAACTCCTCTTCTGGTACCTCAGCTTGTGCCCTATGGATCCTGTCGGGCACTTGACGCCGACGATCTATCCAAGCATCAACGTCAGCTTTTAGATAGGTACCAGTGATCTTGTCGGGCCTTGGGAAACCATCTGTTTCCATCTGCGACCTCTTTTTCTTGAAGGTTTCACGCGAGAGACCACACCGCATAGCAGCCCAAGAAACTGAGCCGAACAAGCTGATCTCGCTGATGGTGTAGTCTTTCGCCATGTCAGGTCTCCTGCTGTGCGTGTACCCTAGTCTTCGGATTCGACCTGGCACCGGCATTGCGGCGTAACGAGATCAAGGGCCATCATGCCGATGACTCCGAGCTAAGTTCGGGTGGCAACCAACTCGCGATTTTATCGAGTGACGCCTGGCTGAGGTTCAAAGCACTTTGGAAATCGCTGTCATTGAACAGCCGGTGTAGGTGATTGACCTTTTCACCCTTTTTCAGCTTGTCGAACGCGAGCGGATCTTCCTCAGCCGATTGATCAGAGACCAAGTCTTTCCAGATTTGCTCAAGGGATCCTTTGTCGATCCGGCTGAAATAGGTAGGCGCATCGGGTGTCCAGATTGACCGGATATCTGGTTTGACCATCGGCGCCAGCAAGGACATGCCAATTGAGTTCATGGTTGGGCCATTGATGGCCCGGATCAGGTGACGCGTCAGGACCGTGTTGCGGTGCTTCTTACCCTTGGCCTGAAAGTCCTTGAAGGAGCTGGCATAGTCGCCCCGTGTTCCACCCAGTTGACTCTGGTTGCTGCCGTCGGTGAGGGCTTCATCGACGGTCCATGCTCCCTCGACCTCTGGTTCGATCTGCGGGTCGGTCAATGTAACGTTGAACAAACCGCTGTGGCAGGCATATCCAAGTTCGAGTTGCCACGCGAAGAGATCCAGCACCAACTCGGTTTTCCCAAGGGTGGCCGTCTGCAGGGCTAAAAGCCGGATCCTCCGGAGATCTTCGACTCCAGCCTGTGTGAGCTTCGGGCGTGGTGCGGACGCCGCGCCACCGGCGGTGTCGGCGCTCCCTTTTGCACCACTGCGTTTTGCGTCCCTGTACGCCCCATCGATCTTCAATCTTCCCGATGTATCGACATGAACAAAGATGCCGCAATCCGCACGGGTCTTTTCGTCCCAGCTGCGTTTGGTCTTTGCCTCCAGCTCTTCCAGACGCTCGAGTTCTGCATCAGTCAGGCCTTCGTCGTACTCTTTGGCTTCAAGTTGGGCTTGCTCGTCTTGGTCTTTCTTTAAGAGGGCGACCTTCTCACCCTGAATATGGTCATAACCCGAATGGGCAGAGTAGGGCACATAGGACTCGGTGCAAATCTCAACCCACTTCCAACCAAACTGGGCCTTGATGCCCTCGGCGATGTCAGTGAGTTTTTGTTGGAAGAGCTGGTCGAGGATGTCGGGTGTTGATTGTCACTGAGAACTGACCCGGTAGCCCCATAAATTGTCACTGAGAATTGACCCATGTGAACACACTGCCCCGACGGTTTTGGTTGGGGGTATTTGGAGTGATCGACATGGGATTTTTAAGTGTCATCCGACGCTGGGCATTGCGTGACAATATGCCAATCAGAGAGATTGCGCGGCGGACGGGTCTGTCTCGCAACACCATAAAGAAGTACCTGCGTGAGGGCGCTGTAGAGCCGAAGTTCAATACGCCCAAGCGCCCGAGCAAGCTGGACCCATATGCAGATAGGTTATCCGCTTGGCTTCTGATCCAGACACGAAAGTCACGCAAAGAACGACACACAGTCAAGCAAATGCATGCTGATCTGGTGAAGCTGGGATATGACGGCTCCTATGAACGCGTTGCGGCTTTTGCGCGGGCCTGGCGTGACGAACGGCACCGCGCTGAGCAGACAACGGGGCGCGGCACCTATGTACCTTTGGTGTTCCAGCCCGGGGAAGCCTTCCAGTTCGACTGGAGCGAAGATTGGGCCAATATCGGCGGTGAACGGGTCAAACTTCAGGTTGCTCATATCAAGCTATCGCACAGCCGAGCGTTTCTGGTTCGGGCTTACCCGCTGCAAACCCATGAGATGCTGTTCGATGCTCATTGGCATGGCTTCCGGGTCTTCGGCGGCGTACCCGGTCGCGGGATTTACGATAGCAAGTCCTTGTTCGCCATTGGTTCAAGAACAATGGACGCGCGAAGACGGCGGTGGACCGCGTCGGCAAAGGCAAGCAGCGCGACATCAATGCACGCTTCAAGGCGATGGCCAGCCACTACGTGTTTGAACCTGAGTTTTGTAACCCTGCGGCGGGTTGGGAAAAAGGCCAGGTTGAGAAGAGTGTGCAGGATGCTCGCAACCGCATGTGGCAGGTCATGCCTGTTTTTGCCGATTTGGAAGAACTGAACCAGTGGCTTGAAGATCGCTGCATCGCTCTGTGGGCGGAGACACCGCACAAGTCCTTGCCGGGGTCCATTACTGACGTTTGGGAAGCTGAGAAGTCCGTTCTTATGGCACTGCCGCCGGCATTCGACGGCTTCATAGAATACAGCAAACGTGTATCGCCCCTCTCGTGACATTGCCTTTGGCAATGCACTGCCGGGCAGTGGACGTGCCTGATCACATTCGAACGCAATCGCTACAGCGTGCCTGCCAGCTTTGCGAACCGTCGGATCAGCTTACACGTGTACCCCGAACGGCTGGTCATCGTCGCTGAGGGGCAAACGGTTTGCGAGCATGCGCGGATTATTGATCGATCCAAACGCAAGCCGGGCAAGGTCATCTATGACTGGCGCCACTATCTTGCGCTCGCCCATTGTCCTCGGACCAATGGCGGACAAGGCCTCGCTCCAACGCAAACCAGGTGCCCTTCGCAATGGCGCGCCGTTTACAGAGATGCCGGATGCCTTCTGCCAGCTGCAGGATCACATGCTGCGCAAAGAGGGCGGAGACCGAGAGATGGTCGATGTCCTGTCATTGGTTCTTCAGCACAATGAGGAAGACATCCTGTGCGCAGTGGAACTGGCGCTGGAAGCGGGTGTGCCAACCAAAATGCATATCCTGAACCTGCTGCATCGATTGATTGATCGCAAACCGACCGACCACCCCGAGGTCGATCCGCCTGAGGTACTCGCATTGCAAACAACGCCAGAAGCAAACGTAGATCGCTATGACGGACTGAGACAGGCCGGGGAGAAGTGCCATGCGTCATGACCCAGCCGGAGCATCCATTGTGATCATGCTGCGAAGTCTCAAGCTCTATGGCATGGCAAATGCGGTCGAAGATTTGGGCGCCCAAGGCGCGCCGGCATTCGAGGCCGCCATTCCAATGCTGTCACAGCTCCTCAAGGCCGAGATCGCGGAACGCGAAGTGCGGTCCATTGCATACCACACGAAGATTGCCCGCTTCCCGGCGTACAAGGATCTCAGCGGCTTCGATTTTACATCGAGTGAGATCAACGAAGCGAAAGTGCGGCAGTTGCACCGCTGCGAGTTTATCGAAGCCGCCGAGAATGTCGTACTGATCGGTGGGCCTGGAACGGGCAAGAGCCACACTGCAACCGCTATCGGCGTTCAAGCGATCGAACATTACCGGCGGAAGGTGCGCTTCTTCTCAACCGTGGAGCTGGTCAATGCACTGGAGCAAGAGAAGGCGCTCGGCAAGGCTGGGAAACTGGCCGAGATGCTGACCAAAGTCGATTTGGTTATCTTGGATGAGCTTGGCTATCTGCCGTTCTGTTCGACCGGCGGAGCACTTCTCTTCCATATGCTCAGCAAGCTGTATGAACGCACCAGCGTCATCATCACAACTAACCTCAGCTTCTCGGAATGGGCGCAAGTCTTCGGCGATGCGAAGATGACAACCGCGCTTCTCGACCGGCTAACGCACCGCTGCCACATTCTGGAAACTGGCAACGACAGCTATCGGTTCAAGGCCAGTTCTGAGGCTGCAAAGAAAACAGGGAAGGAGACCAAAACATTGACCGCGTCATAGACTAAAGCGCATAACTGAGGGTGGGTCAAATCTCGGTGAAAATACCGGGTCAGTTCTCAGTGACAATCAACAACCACTTGACCGATCGGCTTTGCAGCAAGCTAAGCCTGTAGGTTTGCCAAAGCAATGCGGGAAGAAATAGGCCGATTCATCCTTCCGGGATTGGGTGCTGCTTCACGCAACACTCGGAGTCTTCATGAGTGGATTCGAGGTAATCGCTTCTCGAAAGTTGACTTTCAAGGCGGAGAGTGTCGGCTCTACGCCTACTCGGACGATGAGCTCTATGAAGCATTCACGCCAGACTTCCAGAGGTTTGCGTTCTCTAGTTATGAAACCTTCTTAGTGGCTGGATTGGAGAGGGACAAATTTTCCTCTATGGGCTGGCCGCTTCTCAAGCTGTACTATGGTGCCTTTTTTGCTGCCCATGCTGTGACCCGAGCCACGGGGAATGGCCAAGTTAATCTCGGTCAGGATATCGTGAGGTCCGTTAACTCCTTCGTTTCCCTTATCGGAGGCGATGACGAGCTGAAGTCTGGGACCTATGATGCCTCTGTTCGGGAAGACGCTAATGGGGTCTTTTTGAATTTGCGAGCGCCCAATGGTGGAGGTGGGGTTCATGACGGTTTCTGGCGCTATTTCTCGACGTTCTTGGAAAATGCCTCAAGCGATGCGGTCAGTCAGGGGCTGCCGTCATCAGGTGATTTTGTTAGGAAGGCCGCCGCTTTGTCGTCCTGCCTTATCGAAGGCGGCGGTCGTGGGGCTTGGTTTTCTTCAGTTCGGAATGCGATTAACTACCGGCACGAGCTAGAATGTTGGAGACCTTCAACTAAAAAGTCACTTCCCAGACTGATGGCTTTTCCTTCCGCACTCCGCGATACAGATGAATTAGAACTAGCGCTATCGGAGCGCGAAAATGAACTAAAGAGGTTTGCGAGCGTCAGCCAATATCTATGCAGCTTAAATTATGAAATCATCAATCGAGTAATCAATCAGGTGAGCGGAAACACAAATTTCAGTCGCGGCTGGAGATCTTTGCAAGCTGGCATGCAGCCTTGAGCACCTTGAACACTGGACGCTATATTGAATGTCGCTGTTTGAGCCGGGACTTGCTATCTCCCTCGGCGCATTCCAATATCCGTTTTGTGGCTGGTCACGCCATAGGTGGGGGTTGGCGGCGTGGACTTTGCAAAGTCCGGAATTGCGCTTCACAGACATCCGTGCAAGATGCAGCATGAGTTGACACTCCAACAGGAGCGGGCGGAAAGCCGTCATTCGCTGCAACCATAAACGATTAAGACCACTCGGGCAAAAGCAGCCATTCGAATTTGGGTAGTAGCCCAAAGTGAAGCGAAAGTTGAATCTGCTTTCGGATCAACTCGGTCATAGATGCTTTTCGGCCAAGCTGGCGGCGTTGGCTGCGGTTCAATCCCTCAGACTTTGCCAACTCGTCAACCAACATCGCATGCATCTGCGATTTGAACTGCTTCGCTGATACGACTCTTTCATCCTGCCCGAACATCCATCGCCCGTCGTTAGGGAACTTCGCGCCCTTGGCAAGGTCGGTGATGTAGGGAAATGCGTTGGGATCGCATACATCCTTGATCAACTGCCCGCGCTGAACCCGCTCCGGCCTATTTGCCGTATCAGGCTTGGTGATGCACTCAATTATGGTGGCGAACGAGAACCCTATTACGACTTCGCCATGATCCCGAAAGCTCAGAATGTTCGCTGATCATGCTCCGTAGCACCCAAAATAATTATTTTCTGCTTGCCATTAATGCTCCCGCTCGTTGTTGAAGCTTGTCGTCACAAGCGCCGAACAGTGTTGCCGCCAGAAATGATTGCGTTGATCAAATCTGCGACGGCTCGGTGCCTTTGCATTTCGTGTTCAGTCCCGACCGCGTTCTCATGGGTAGCTGCGGCGTCACGCAGTACCCCCATGATTTCGTGCTCCGGCAGCACACCATGATCGTTCATAGCAAGCAGCAACGCCTCGCAGATCGACAGGGCGGCCAGACCTGCGTGCTCGCTCGCCATGGACATGCCGGTGCTCCTTCCAATGAATATGGTCCGATTAACAGAGGGTTCGGATTGAACCGTACATCTGACAGGAAGTTAGCTATGCTGTACTGATCCAGAGCAGCGTGCAGGCCAATTAGTTGCTCTTATATAGCATTACGCCGGGAGGCCTCATGATATCAGAAGAGCACAGCCCCCTGAATCGCAAACTCTCGGCCTTCGTCGCTTTGTCTGAGGCCGAACTTGCCGTGCTCGAGCGACTCCAACAGCGGCGCCGGACATTTGCCGCAGGGCGGGACATGGTGCGTCAGGGTCAATCGGATCAGGCCGCCTACATCCTCTCAAGCGGATGGGTTTGCTCCTACAAGATCCAACCCGATGGAACCCGCCAGATCGTCGACGTCCAGGTGCCGGGTGACTTCATCGGTCTGCGTAGCGTGCTGTTACGCACCTCGGACCATAGCTTCGAGCCGATTGTTCCGATCGAGGCCGCCGAAGTCCTCAAGTCAGATCTTCTAGCAGCCTTTGCGCAGACCCCGCGGCTTGCCACGGCAATTCTATGGGCCGCATCGCGGGACGAGGCGATGGTAGTCGAGCATCTCGTGGGGATCGGCAGGCGCGACGCGGATGCCCGCATGGCACACTTCCTGCTGGAACTGGCATCAAGGTTGGCGCTCGTGGGAATCGGCAGCAAGGAAGGATACGACTGCCCGTTGACTCAATATCACCTTGCGGATGCGCTTGGTCTGAGCGCCATCCACGTCAATCGTGTGTTGCGACAGCTACGCGAAAGTGGTGTGGTGACCTTTCGGGACGGTCATGTGACGTTTCACGACTATGCCGGGTTGGTTGAACTTGCCGAGTTCGATCCGGCATATTTGGATCAGACCGGGCCGCTGCTGAAATAGGAGGGCCGCCCACCTAAGCTCAGCAAGCGGTCCCGGTGTTAAGATCAGACGCTGGACATTATGCGAGTGCTTGGGTCACCGCGTCGAGTTCCTTGTGGGTCTCGGCGTCGTTGCTCGCCGTGTGCGCCTTCTCAGCCGCCTGGTAATGCTTCAGAGCGGCATCCTTCTTCGGACCAGCGGGCGCCTTGTCCCACGTGGCCTTGACGTCTTTCATTTTGTCGGCGATTTTTGTTTGTTCGGGATTCATTGGGATTGTCCTTTCCTAGACGATCCGAGAATAAGAAGCGTGCCAACATGCCGTCCTTTTGGGGCTCAGCGCGCCCACACGCTTCTCAGGTACTCGGAAAAATATGCCCTACCAAATATTCGGCGGGCACATCTCACCTAGCCGATATCAACGCCCCGCCGCACTGACGCAGATTAGTCCAGGGGCGTGCGGCAGTGCGCATGCCTCTGCGCTTTTCAAGTCACCTCAGTTTGCTGGTGGGCAATCCTTAGCCATTTGCCGTTGTCGTTGAGATAGGTCGAGGCGCAGAGCGCCTTGTAGATCGGCACATCGTTTTTTTCAGCCGAGACCCGGTACGTGAGAATCGCGATGTCGTCGCATCGCGTCACGCGCCGTTCGGCCATGACGACGCTACGCCAGCCAGTCTTTTCCCGAAGATGGGTCCAGATCTGGTCACCCTGGAGGATGCCGGGCGGATAGGGGAACACCATGACGGCGTTGGTCGCAGTCGTTGCCAGTGCATTGTCGGCACCACTGGTCCAGAAATGTTCCTCCATGTCCCAGAGAACGCCTTGTTCGCTAGGCGATAGCGTGCCGGATTCATGCGCCGCATGACCCGGCGTCCTCTCGGTCTCAGTTAAGACGGTCATTCGCCTGACCCGGAGCCGCCAACAATAAACATCTGAAACAGTACAACGATAATCGCGAACACTGTCCAGATCGCTCCGCTCGCTCCCGGACGAGCGTCGACGAGCGTCGAGGCAGCTTGCTTCAGAATTGCTGGCGTCGGGCAATCTGGGAGCAGTTGGCTCAAGTCCTGTGCGACTTTGCCGTGATCGCTGGCGAGCGCAGGAACGTCCCGAAATCGGGCGAGCAATGCGCCTAATCGCGCTCGTGCGTCGTCGCGTCCCAGCGTGACCAGTTCAGCGGTTTCCTTCCATGGATCGAGGCCAAGCCGCGCAAGCGTGGAGAGCACAGTCACGGCATAGCCGTTGCGGTCCTCGCCGACGGAGGCATGGAGAAACCGATCGAATTCAGGCGGGTGCGGATTAAGAGCATTGAGGTCGGCCATTGTCATTCCTTTCCTTGGTTGCAAGAACGCAGATCGTCCCTGTTTTCCGAAAGATACGCGCAGGTCGGTCTCGTCGCCCTTACACAGGTCAGTGAGGGTGATAGCCCGTGGGACGGTCGCAGCCGGTTCGGTGCCCGAGGCTAACATGCGTCAGCGCCGGTCGCGCGATCCCGAGGTACAAGGCACTAAGTCGCTCGACTGTTCCGTACCGCTCTCCAAGGTGCCGTCCTCAGTGATGAGCGACGAATTTGCCAACATCGCGGAGACCAGAGATGACCATGCGGTCGACCAAATCGACGGTGACGTTTTCTAACCCGTTCTCATTGTCAGGATACCCGGGTGAGTTACCCGCTGGCGACTACGAAGTTCTCATCGAAGAGGAGCTTCTCCAAGGGCTGAGCTTTGAAGCTTACCGACGGACAGCGACCTACTTGAGGGTGCGCGGCAGGGGGAACCATGCCGGACGTACCGAGTTGCGCACGATTTCCGAAAGCGACCTGCATGAAGCGCTGTACCGGGATCAGGGTACAACTGAGATGGATAACCAAAGCGAGGCGGCGCTTTCTCCGCAGGAGGACTTGAAATGAATACTCCCGAATGGCTCAAACCCGGTATGTATGGTGCCGTGATCGGCGCTGTCTTCGTCGGCGTCGTCGGATTTTCTTGGGGAGGCTGGGTGACCGGCGGCACTGCGCATGACCGGGCGATGGCGATGTCTAGAGACGATGTCGTCGCCTCAATGTTACCGGTATGCCTCGATATGGCGCGGTCAGACCCGGCTCGAGCGGACAAAATGGCAACGATCCGAGCGGCCTCGACCTACCAGCGGCGCGACGCTCTCATGACAGCTGGATGGGCGACGATGCCAGGTACAGATATGCCAAATCGGGATATCGCGCAGGCTTGCCTGGCAGCCCTTGATGTCGACCGTTCGCCGGAGCGCCCGCAAAGCGCGATCGATGAAGGATGACTCGCGCCATGCCGATAGCTTCCCCCGAGACCACCGAACTTGAACGGCGGGTGCTCGCCCAAGAAAAAGTGCTCCAAGCGCTGATCGCATATATGGCTCGCACCGAGCCACGTTTCATCGATCATCTTCGAGAACGGTTTGTGGAGCCGATGAAGATGAAGCAGCACGAGAACGACTACCGAGAAACAGACGACTACGCCGAAGAGTTTATCCGCGCCGTGATGCTTCTGGGAGACGCGCGCGTTCCCACGCCCCAGAAGCTGAAAGTGCCCTACCAACCACTCGTACCGTCGAAGGGCATTAGAGGACGGGGGTCTCACATGGACTGGCCAGCGCGGCGAGGCAGTGTTCAGGTACGCGAAAGAAACGGTGTCTGGGAGGTGAAGGTCGATGGCAAGTTTTACGGTGACTATCACCAAAAGGAACATGCACTTGCAGCTGCAGCCTTACACAAGTTGTCCCTCCGATGACCGGTAGCTTCCGCCCGACAGTTCCACAGGACTTTTCGATCCAGGTCGCTGAAAACGAAGGCATGCCATCGAGACCATATATCGAGGAACACTCACCAACTGTCCTGCGCTCCGGGCGGAAAACGGGAACACTCCGGCTGAGGAAGTCAAAAGCAAGCATGAAACCCGATGGGTCTCGGTTAGGAAAGACTGAGATGATGAAACGCGACAAAATGCTCGCGGGACACCCGTTCACGCGATTGCATGCCAAGCTCGCAATTGTGGCAAGTGTGGTCGCGTCATTCGCCTTCCCAGTATTGGCGCAGGATGTCACCGGTTCGAAGCCCGATAATGCCCTTTTATGCTTGCAGCAGGAAGCCTGCGAACAAAGTCACCCAACATGAAAGAGACTGTACCAATGAAAAGCCCGAAAAGACAGAGCGTTGCAGTCTTCTCCAACCCATTCACGATCCCAGGTTTTAACGAGACGCTGCCAGCGGGAGAATATGGCATTGAAACCGAATTGAGTTCTCCGCCAGACCACCTGCATCCCGAATTGTGGAAGGCGTCGGTCATTGTGAAGCTGCATCAGCGGGAGTCACACCCAGGACTGGCGCGGACCTTGAAGGTGTCTTTGGCCGACCTCGACGAAGCTCGGGCGAAGGACAAAATGACCGGAAAGGAACTGGCCGATTTCTTCCTCGAAGAGATGCTGTCCGACCCTATGGTGCAAATGGTAATGGAAGCCGATGGGGTCTCTGAAAGACAGCTCCGACGTCTTTATTCCAATGTGCGTATGTCCAAAGCAACCTCTGATGCCCCCAAAGACGAAGACTGAATCATAAGATCACAACGCAGGTCTTCGATCTCGAACGCGAAGGGCGAAGGGCGAAGGAACTCCGACAAATCGAACCAAGTCGCAGAAAACACGCCAGAAATCTGGGGCCAAATCGCTGCTTGCGCCAGAGAACAAGGAAAATGATATGGCCGATAACAATAATGGCCCGGAAAATCCGGGACCATGGGAAACCAAACACAAACGCGCCCCTCCAGAAATTGAAGACATTCTGCGCCTGGGACGTGAACGTCTGGGTGGATTGGTGCCCGGCGGGCCGCCACCTCTGATAAGTATCGCGGTGGTGGGTGCGATCGCTTTCGTCGCGGTTTCAGCCTGGTCTTCGCTATATACTGTTCCAAGCGACTCGGTTGCAGTTATCCAGCGGTTTGGAAAATACAACGCTGAAGTTCCGCCCGGACTTCACCTCAAGTTACCATTCGGCATCGACGTCGCGACTTTGGTTTCCGTAAAGCGGCAGCTGAAGCAGGAGTTCGGCTTCACGACGCCCGGTGCAGGTGATCCCTTCCAAAGCCCCGTTGATGGCCGGCGCGAAACAGAGATGGTCACAGGTGATTTAAACGCAGCCCTCGTGGAATGGGTCGTACAATACAGGATCTCTGACCCTTTGAAGTTCCTTTTCGAGGTGCGTGAGCCTGGTGCAACCCTGCGATACGTTTCTGAATCCGTAATGCGCGAGGTTGTTGGTGACCGCACAGTAGATGAAGTCATCACCATCGGCAGACAAGAGATCGAGAGTGAAGCACTGTTAAAAATGCAGGCGCTGACCACGAGATACGCCATGGGTATCAGTATCGACCAAGTACAGCTGAAAAATATCAACCCGCCTGAGCCAGTTCAGGCATCCTTCAATGAAGTCAATCAGGCGCAGCAGGAGAAGGAGCGCCTGATCAACGAGGCGCGCCGTGAATACAACAAAGTGATCCCGCTGGCCGAAGGTGAGAAGGACCAACGCATCCGAGAAGCCGATGGCTATCGTTTGAAACGGATCAACGAAGCCGAAGGCGATGCTGCGCGGTTTACTGCGCTTCTGGCCGAATATTTGAAAGCGCCCGAAGTCACGAAGAGGCGGATATACATAGAAACCCTCCAGGAAGTTTTGCCCGGTATCGGATCGAAGATTATCGTTGACGGTTCAACCGCGAGCATCCTCCCACTTCTAAACCTCGATCGGCAACAGGGGGACCAGCCATGAAGATGATATCGGTAATTATCGCAGGGATATTTGTTGCAGTCGCCGTTACCATCTCGGGGTCAGTATACACGGTCGGCGAAGTCGAACAGGCTGTCATCACGCAATTCGGCAAACCGGTCGGAGAACCGATCACGACTGCCGGACTCAAGATGAAGCTTCCCTTTATTCAAGAGGTTAATAGAATTGACCGCCGGGTTCTAGAGTGGGATGGAAATCCGTCCGACATGCCAACCAAAGATAAACTCTACATATCCGTCGATCTGTTCTCACGCTGGAAAATCACCGACCCGCTACAATATTTTCTACGCCTGCGCGACGAGCGTAGCGCCCAATCGCGGCTTGACGACATTCTCGGCAGCGAGACCCGTAATGCCGTCGCGAAACACGAACTAATCGAAATCATCCGGACAACGAAAGACAGGGAGCCGCTGAGAGACACGCTCTTGACGGATGAGGAACGCGCGCAGAATTTTGGTGCGCTGGTGCCCATCGAAAAAGGACGGGCGTTGGTGGAGCAGGAGATCTTCGCCGCCGCCGCCCGGAAAGTCCGCGTTTTCGGTATCGAGCTTCTGGACATCCGGTTCAAACGTATCAACTATAACGAAAGTGTGCGTCCGAAAATTTATGACCGCATGATTTCCGAGCGCCGGCAGATCGCCGAGCGCTTCCTTTCCGAAGGGAATGGTGAGGCCGCACGCATTCGTGGCAACCGCGTACGGGATCTGAACAAGATACAATCCGAAGCCTATCGCGCCGTGGAAGAAATACGCGGTGAGGCCGATGCCTCGGCAGCAGACATCTATGCAAAGGCATACAACGTCGTCCCAGAGGCCGCCGAATTCTACGCATTCACGCGAACTATACAGGCTTACAAGGACATGATCTCTGGCGGGACGACACTCGTCCTCACCACCGACAGCGATCTCTTCAGGTATCTAAGAGGAATGGAAGCCCTGACGCTGGGTGACGCCACTTCTCCGCAATGAGCTGCTCAGAGGCGAGGTTATGCAACGGGAAGCAGACCGGACCTTCTCATAATTTAAATGGCGGCAGCTAAGTCCCGCTTAGCAGACCTCCGACTATCCGGTTTCGCTGCACGATGTCATGAAGGGCCGCTTAGGGGAAGCTGCGACGTAGCGAGGCCGAACCTCTCGAAGTTCCGGAGTGGGCCGATCACTCTACATTTCTTTAAACAAGTGCTTCTGACGCCCTTGCCGCTTTCCCGGATATGGGTCCCCTTTGGAAAAAGCCAACAATCTAGCTGATATCACTGTTGCCTCTTCCTTCATTGACTCAACTTCCCGAAGGAAAATACCAGCCCTTCGATCAAATACATCCGGCTTAGGGGAACTTACTGTCCTCCGTGAAAACCGTTTTAGGGCTTCCAAGTCAGCATAAAATTCGACAACTTCTTTGCTAAGCAGGTTCCATAGCAATCCAATACGGCCGATACTAGCGTTGTAGATAGGGCTGTCGATATCCGAGAAGTACTTAAGGTCGTGTCTCATCCCCTCAGTCCAATCCGACTCGCCCGCTTCCTCAACCCGTTTATTGATGGAACCAATGTAGCCGGAAACTGCCCGTTCAAAAGTCTTCATCTGGTCACGAAGGGATTTGATTTCGCCTCTGAGTGAGTCACTGAGAATCTTTGCTTGCTCGTCTCTGCTTCGCTCACTGTGCTTTGCATCAAGGTGGTACTTCAGAAGGTTGCCACCCACCGCTCCAACCAAGCCGCCCACCAAAGCGGCGATCAAGGGGACAAAATCCTTAAACTCATATGCCGCTTGTGCTGGCTCGGTCGACATTCACGCGATCCTTTTGCTGTAAGCCTTTCGAAGGCTATTTGGACGGTAGCAAACGTGACTAGCTATCTTCAAGATAGTCCCAATGCGCCATGCGTCGCAAGCCTGCGAGCAGCGAGTAGCTGCACTCCGCTGACATTGACTTAGAGCGCTACGAGTTTCGCCTTCGCCCCTAAGGAAGAATAAATAACCCCGGTCCGCCTGACGCGATCCGGGGGCATTGATTTAGTTCGACACGCTTATGAAATCACAGGTTATTCACAAGATTAACGTTCTGTCGCCCTCTCGGAAAAAATACCAAACATCGGCATGCGGGGCGGTTACTGCCCTCCAACCACAATGCAATGCGATGCACAAGCCGCTGAGGCCAGCGCCAAGCTGATGCGCGCTGCTGCGCCTTTTGCTGCGAAGGGGACGCATGAAATTTGAGCAATGTGCCACTTGGCGGCACATCAAATCTGTTTGTCCTGCATCCAATCCATAAGGCCAGTAGCATCTGACATCTGGCGGGAGATCCCCGCCCGCAGATCGCCATCGCCGTCCTCAGGAGAGCCAGCATGTCCATTCGTTTCTTTTCCTCCCGGCATCGGCCTGTGCATATGGGGCCTTTCCCGCTGGAGCGGTTGAAGCGTTGCGATCATGCGGAACTGAGTGATTTGCCGCCATCGGCGCCGCTCAATTTCCGCCGCCCGCAAAAGCCTGACAGCATCATCAACGCGATGTGCGAATATCAGGCGATGATGGATGCGATCCGTGATGGGCTGGTGAATGGCTCTCGCGGCGAGGTTCCGACCGATCTGCAAGAGCGATCAGATCACATCAAAGCTTTTGGGTACTTTGCGGATGCCTCCATGGTGGGCATCGGTCCGATGAGGGATGAGGCGCGTTTGGCACATCCTTGGCACAACCCGGATATCGACCGTCTGGCCGAGGATCTGAAGACGCGTCAGACCAAGACGCTGGCTTCGGGGATCGACATGATCATGGCGGACCTCAAAGAAGCCATGCAAGCACCACCCACCACGATTGGTGCGCATCGTCATGCGATTGTGTTCCTCTATGAAATGCCGCGTGATCCTCGCCCGGAAGAGGCGGGGTGTGACTGGATCGAGGGCGCGGAGGCGCATCGGGCCTGTTTGCGCAGTGCCGAAACGGCAGTGGTGATTGCCAATTACATCCGTTTGCTTGGCTGGGATGCCAAGGCGCATACTGGAACGTCGTCTGATGTGGATCTAAACCGGCTCGCGGTTGCGGCGGGGTTGGTGCGTATGGAAGACGGCCAGCTTGTTGCGCCCTATTTGGGCACCCGGTTTGGTCTGGCGGCTGTGACCACCGACTTTGAGTTGGCCGAAGATCGCCCCTTGGCGCCGCTGCCCGAACAGCCCGGACAAAACGGGCGCGATTTGCGCTGGTGGATCGGAGCAGGGGCAGAGCGGTCTGCCCTGAACGGTGATCCTTATAAAGACCGCGATTTTCGCGACGGCTCGCACCCTTTTGAGACACTGAAGCGGGTAGAGACGCCCACGACATATATAGATGAGGCGCGGGTGGCCCGTGTGCCCAAACGCGCCGATATGTTTGCCCGTGCCCAGTTCGGCGATATGGGCAAGGGGAACCAAAAGGCCGCGACCGGCGGCTTTTATGTCCGCAAGGCGGCGCCTTCGATGGCGCAGCGGCGAATGCTTGGGGCGTTTGTGCTGTTGCAGGACGGCACGCCTGCCGGCGGGCCTCGTCCGACGGATGCTACGCGCAATGCGGATATGGTGAAAGCGGCGTCCTATTGGTTGGGGATTGATGCGGTCGGGATCAGCCGTTGCCCAGATTGGACATGGTACAGTCACGACGCCACCGGCACACCCATTGTGCCGGATCAGCCGCATGCGATTTCGATGATCGTCGATCAGGGGTTCGACACGACCGAAGGGACCTCAGGCGACGATTGGATCGCGGTTGCGCAATCCATGCGCGCGTATCTGCGGTTCTCGCTGTTGGGGGGCGTGATTGCACGCCAGATCCGCAATCTTGGCTATAAGGCCAAGGCGCACACGGTGATGGATGGCGAGGTTCTGCAACCGCCCTTGTTGTTGCTGTCCGGTCTGGGTGAGGTCTCACGCATTGGCGAGGTGATCCTCAACCCCTTCCTCGGTCCGCGCCTGAAATCCGGTGTGGTGACCACCGACATGCCGATGGCGCATGACAAGCCGATTGACTTCGGCCTGCAATCCTTTTGCGAGTCCTGTAATAAATGTGCGCGCGAATGCCCGTCGGGCGCGATCACTGCGGGTCCGAAGCTGATGTTCAACGGCTACGAGATTTGGAAATCCGACAGCCAGAAATGCACCACCTACCGGATCACCACGCCCGGCGGCGCGATGTGTGGGCGGTGCATGAAGACCTGTCCTTGGAACCTCGAAGGGATCTTTGCGGAAAAGCCCTTCCGCTGGGCGGCGATGAACATTCCCAAGGCTGCCCCCGCACTGGCCCGGCTCGACGATATGCTGGGCCATGGCGAGATGAACCCGACCAAGAAATGGTGGTGGGATCTGGAACTGGAAGAAGACGGCGCCTATCGCCCGACCCGGCATCCGGTGAATGCACGCGATCTGCAAAAGGACCTCAACCTGCGCTACGAGGATCAGACGCTGGCAGTCTACCCGGCCCACCTCGCACCGCACCCCTATCCCTATCCGTTTCCAATGGATCGTGAAGCTGGGATCGAAGCCTATCAGGCTATGATCACCGCCGAGGAATACAAACAACGCAGAGAACGGGGCGAAACCGGTGATTGGGATCACCTCTATACCAATGATGACGAAAGCCCGGTTCTGCAGGTGATCGTCTCAAAGGTCGAAGAGATGGCCGCAGGAGTCACAAAATACGAGTTCCGTGCTGCCGATGGCTCCGATCTGCCGGAGTGGAGTGCCGGTGCACATCTCGATATCGTCGTCGCCCCAGAGTTTCTGCGTCAGTATTC